>NZ_JCAUAY010000029.1:0-1630 GCF_059692195.1 Paenibacillus sp. J22P90 | reverse complement strand
CCGTTAGAATTCCTGTGAAACGAATAATTTGGAATTTGAATAAAAAAGAGCGCCTCTGTACGATGGGAGTACGTAACGGGTCTACAGCCCTTAAAATCCCACATCAGGAGGTCGCTCTACTATGAAGTTTAAAGCACAAGATAAACAAAATCAACTCATTGAAAACATTACCGCTAATCACCTTGTTGTCGGTGTAGATATCGCTCAGGAGACTCACGTTGCTAGAGCTGTTAATTTCCGCGGTATTGCTTTGGGTAATCCACTTGAATTTAGTAATGATGAAGTTGGCTTCCGATCTCTTAATCGCTGGATCAGAGATTTGCTGGCTTCGTACAAGCTAAGCCAAATAATCGTCGGCATGGAGCCAACTGGGCATTACTGGCTTGCCCTTGCACATTGGCTTAAAGATACCGAAATTGAGGCTGTACTCGTAAATCCCCACCTAGTCAAAAAGAACAAGGAAAACCGCGACAATACACGATCTAAAAGTGACAAAAAGGATGCGCTTGTCATTGCTGACATGGTGAAAAACGGCTACTATTCCCCTGTCCGTTTTCATTCCGCAGAATACGAAGAGCTGCGAGTCCTTATGGCAAATCGAGAGACCGTTGTTAAGCGGCTTGTAAGCGCCGTGAATCAAATCCATCGTTGGGTCGACATTGTGTTCCCAGAACTTAGACAAGTCTTTAAAATCTTAACATGTAAAGGTGCATTGGAGACTCTTAGGTTGTTTCCAGTCCCCGCCGACCTATCTAAATTAGAACCAACCGATGTAATTGCGGAATGGAAAAAATCCATGAAACGACACTCAGGTGTGCGAAGGGCTAAGTTGCTCATTGAGCTTGCCAAGCAAACCGTTGGTTCTTCCCAGGCAACACATGCTTACAAACTCCATCTTGTGCATCTTCTTGAGGAGTATGACTTAGCTAACAAACAGCTGCGGAGAATCGAAGCTGAAGCTAAAACCGTACTTGAACGCATCCCCTATGCGGGTAAAATCCTAGCGATTACTGGTATAAGTGCGATTGCTTTAGCTGGTGTTTTAGGGGAGTCAGGTGATCTCAGCGGTTATATCCACGGAAACACTCTGCTCCGTCACGCAGGCCTTAATCTGACCGAGGCAAGCTCTGGGAAATGGAAGGGCCAAATGACGCTCAGTAAACGAGGACGACCACGTTTACGACACTTTCTCTACCTAATAACGATGTGTATGGTTATGACTAACAAAGAATTCAAGGCATTGCATAAACATAATGTTCAGGTTAAAAAGCTGAAAAAAATGAAATCCATCATGAAGTTATGTGGAAAATTGGCTCGACTTTTAGTAGGCCTAGCACGCAGTGAAGAAGCATACAACCCAGTGAAAGTCTTCGCATTAGCAGCATAAAAACTATGCATTATTAACGCAAGTTGGCGTATTCGCAGGATGACAAAGAAAGCACGGAGTATCGGGATACGTTACGCAAAAGGGCACTGACCCGTTCCGTTAGAAAGACCGACCTCCACCCCTTAGATAGATGTGACGAAGGAATGAGAGGGCTTAGACCCGTTGAGATATGGGAGCGAAAATCGTTAAGGGCCATGTGGAGAAAGCGTGCAGCAGATGGTATAAATTGGGTGATGTTACCCC
>NZ_JCAUAY010000028.1:0-1664 GCF_059692195.1 Paenibacillus sp. J22P90 | reverse complement strand
TGAACTGCACCCCGTCAAGTAGACAGTACAATAAATAAAAATTATTTAAGCGGCCTTGGTCCTGAATTCAATCGGACTGAGGCCGTTTAGTTTTGCTTGTAACCGTTCAAAATTGTAAAAATACATGTAGTCATCTATGTCCTTTTTAAGGGCATCAAAAGAGTTGTAGGTATGTAAATAATACTTTTCGCATTTCAGTGTACCCCAGAAGGATTCCATGGGGCCGTTATCGATGCAGCGACCAACGCGGGACATGCTCTGCTTCATTTTAGCTTCGTCCAACATTTTCTTAAACTGTATTGACGTATACTGAAAACCACGGTCACTGTGGAGCATTGGCTTGCTTCCTTGTGCAACCTGTAGAGCCAGTTTCAACGTCTGAAAGACGAGAGGATTGTTGTTGGAATGCCCCAGTACGTAGGAGACAATCGTTTTATCATGGAGGTCGAGAATGGCGCTTAAATAAGCTTTTTGGCCATTTCCATACTTGAATTCTGTTACGTCAGTTACCCACTTCTCATTTGGCGTTTCTGCTTGGAACTTACGATTCAGAAGATTCTCCGCAACCTGTTGCGGCGTAGAATGCTCATATTTCTTTTTCTTTCTACGGATCACGGACTGAATTCCCTTTATCTTCATAAGCCGGTACACACGCTTATGATTGATGGCTTTACCAGTTTGTTTGCGCATGTGTAGGGTTAATTGACGGTAGCCAAAGATACGCTCGACTTTCTCATAGATAGTCATCATCACCTGCGTCAGTTGCTCATTTTGCATCTCAAGAGCACTAGGCTTGCGATTTAGCCACTTATAATAGCTTGAGCGTGCAATCCCTGCAATTTCACACAGAAGCTGAACGCTAATTGACGCTTCTCCCTGAAGCGCTTGAATAGCAAGATAGACACTTTCATGGCGATGTTGGCTTAGCTTCGCCTCCTTTGTAATTCCTGTAGCTTTTTTAGAAATGCATTTTCCGCCCGAAGCCGCTCCATTTCATAGGCCATCTTCTTCATCTCGAGTTTCTGCTGATCGGCCTCTGATAACTCTTCGGGAGCTTTCTTCCGTCCTCGACCATCCTTTAACGCCTCTTGACCGACAGTTTCGAACTTCTTGACCCATTGATACACTTGCTGGTAAGAGACTTGAAACTGTCCTGCTGTCTTCTGGTAATTATGTTGATGTGCCAAGCAGTATTGAACGATATCTATCCGTTCTTGATATGTTGTAGAGCGACCCTCTGTCATAGCGTTTACTTCCCCTTTGTAGGCTTTTAAGCTGCTATGACCATTATACTTCTGAATCCAGTTGAAAAGCTGTCTTGTACTAGCAATCTTGTATTTATCGATGATCTGATATTGAGACAATCCCCCCTCAAGGTAGTCTTTCACCGCGCTCAGTTTAAGTTCAGCACTATAACTCTGATTGTGTGCACGACTCTCTAGCCCTTCGTAACCATACAGCTTGTACCGACGTTGCCACTTCATTAATGTCGTTTTATTGATCCCATATTTCTTAGCTGCAGCTAGAAAACCTAATTGTCCACTTGATACTTCATTAAGGATAATGAGTTTTTCCGCAGCTCCATATTTTTTAAACATGAAAAAGCTCCCCTTACAGCAACAGGTTTTATTATTTCACCTGTCTACCGTAAGGGGAGCATATCA
>NZ_JCAUAY010000027.1:0-1799 GCF_059692195.1 Paenibacillus sp. J22P90 | reverse complement strand
CTCCTGATGTGGGATTTTAAGGGCTGTAGACCCGTTACGTACTCCCATCGTACAGAGGCGCTCTTTTTTATTCAAATTCCAAATTATTCGTTTCACAGGAATTCTAACGGGTAACGAGAGTTCAATAACAACAAGAGGCAGCCGACCCTATTGGTTCGGTTGCCTTTTCTCAACTATCGGGCAGTTATGCATCATATATCAGGTATAAGAATATTGTTGAGTGAATGTTGCGAAGAGTATCAGGAAGGCAGGGGAAGCAATTATGAGTGAAAAGGTTGATGCAGCTGTATTAAATAATATCGTTTGGTGTGGAATCGTATGTGAGACGCACGGTATTACTGCAACTTCAAGAAAACATATTTGGAGGACAACATCGAAATCTCCGCCATATTACCCGGACATGATTACATCAAGCAGGCATGTAACTGTTGATGAGTTAATTGACATCATTGAAAAAAAAGAAGTAACCGGCATCAAAGATAGTTTTGCTAATCTTGAATTGTCGCCTTTTGATTTTGAAATGTTATTTACAGCCGACTGGATTTATCATGCACCGGTGGTTAACTTGGAGTCCATTCAACCTGAATGGTGCCATGTCACAACAGAAAATGAGTTAGCAGATTGGACTTCCGCCCATGGTTTAGAAAATGTGATTAAACCTGAACTTTTAGAGCGCCGTGATGTAAAAATTTATTTAAATAAGAAAAAGGATGAAGTTTCAGGATTTATCGCTAATCTAGGCGCAAATGCCATAGGGATATCCAACGTATTTTCGAGTGCTAACATCGAAAATACGTGGTCTGATATTCATAATATAGTCTCATTGGATTTTCCAGGGTTACCCATGGTGGGATACGAAAGTGGTACTGATCTTACCGCAGCACTTAAATCGGGATGGACAACTGTAGGACCGCTTCGTGTATGGGTGAGATCGAGTGACTGATTGAGCTAACGGGGAACCTTACTTAAATTGGGATCGCCGGCTGCCATGTGGTAACTCTTACTCCATAAAGGATTTTATAATCAAATGTCGAAATTATTAAAATAATTTTCTAATCAATATCGACTTGAGGTAGGTGTAGTTATATGTTTCAGGAATGGTATGATTCTCTTGAAGGTGAGAAAAAGGTTAAGGCTGATGATTTAATTGAGAAGTTCACTGCTTTAGGTTGTCCAGATCCACTTATATGGACAAGATCAGAACTAGAAGAAAATAATCCATCACTTGCAGAATTCAGATTCTTAGCATTTCTAAAGAAATCTCTTACTTATTATGATCAAAATCAAGAATCAATTGTTCAGGGGTTATCCGAACGGGGCATGCCATTAATCAAAAATACCATAAAGAAAATGGTAGATGCAGGCATTCCAAATAATGAAATAACAACACTATTAAAATACTATACATACGCTGGCATGTCAGAAGTATTTGACAGACTTGAACATTATTACACAGATAATTTGCCTGATTATCCTACCTGGGTTATGCAAGAGACTGATCCTAACGGTGAACCAACGGGAAGACCGATGTATGGTCTTTATGGAAATCAATGGTTCCTTGAGCCTCACAACGATAAATAATGTTAACTATCTATTAATACTCAATACACTTAGGATTCAACTAACGAGAGTACTATAGCGTCATCACTTCAGGCTGCCGGTATTTATTGGCGGCCTATTGAAGTAACGGGCAGGATACAGAAATTACCTTATAGAAATTATATGGTGTCAATTGTATTTTAAATTCGATATATAACTGGGGGAGACCAATTAATTGCTAAACTTATATATAACTCGAC
>NZ_JCAUAY010000026.1:0-2747 GCF_059692195.1 Paenibacillus sp. J22P90 | reverse complement strand
CTTAGGAATTTGGTTAAGCCCTCGACCGATTAGTATTCGTCAGCTGCATACGTTACCGCACTTCCACCTCGAACCTATCAACCTCGTCGTCTACAAGGGGTCTTACATACTGGGAAATCTCATCTTGAGGGGGGCTTCGCGCTTAGATGCTTTCAGCGCTTATCCCCTCCGTACATAGCTACCCAGCGATGCCTCTGGCGAGACAACTGGTACACCAGCGGTACGTCCATCCCGGTCCTCTCGTACTAAGGACAGCTCCTCTCAAATTTCCTACGCCCGCGACAGATAGGGACCGAACTGTCTCACGACGTTCTGAACCCAGCTCGCGTACCGCTTTAATGGGCGAACAGCCCAACCCTTGGGACCTACTTCAGCCCCAGGATGCGATGAGCCGACATCGAGGTGCCAAACCTCCCCGTCGATGTGGACTCTTGGGGGAGATAAGCCTGTTATCCCCAGGGTAGCTTTTATCCGTTGAGCGATGGCCCTTCCATTCGGTACCACCGGATCACTAAGTCCGACTTTCGTCCCTGCTCGACTTGTAGGTCTCGCAGTCAAGCTCCCTTATGCCTTTGCACTCTGCGAATGATTTCCAACCATTCTGAGGGAACCTTTAAACGCCTCCGTTACATTTTAGGAGGCGACCGCCCCAGTCAAACTGCCCACCTGACACTGTCCCCATACCGGATCACGGTACCAGGTTAGAACTCCGATACGATCAGGGTGGTATCCCAACGTCGCCTCCACCCAAGCTGGCGCTCAGGCTTCAAAGGCTCCCACCTATCCTGTACAGATCGTACCAAAGTCCAATATCAAGCTGCAGTAAAGCTCCATGGGGTCTTTCCGTCTTGTCGCGGGTAACCTGCATCTTCACAGGTATTAAAATTTCACCGGATCTCTCGTTGAGACAGCGCCCAAGTCGTTACGCCATTCGTGCGGGTCAGAATTTACCTGACAAGGAATTTCGCTACCTTAGGACCGTTATAGTTACGGCCGCCGTTTACTGGGGCTTCAATTCATAGCTTCGGGTTGCCCCTAACCACTCCTCTTAACCTTCCAGCACCGGGCAGGCGTCAGCCCGTATACTTCGCCTTGCGGCTTCGCACAGACCTGTGTTTTTGCTAAACAGTCGCTTGGGCCTTTTCACTGCGGCCCCCTCGGGCTATTCACCCTACCGAGGCACCCCTTCTCCCGAAGTTACGGGGTCATTTTGCCGAGTTCCTTAACGAGAGTTCTTCCGCGCGCCTTAGAATTCTCTTCTCACCCACCTGTGTCGGTTTGCGGTACGGGCACCTTCGCCTGGCTAGAAGCTTTTCTTGGCAGTGTGAACTCATGACCTTCGGTACTTAAATTTCCCTCCCCATCACAGCCCAGCCTTACGATGTGCGGATTTGCCTACACATCAGCCTCACTGCTTGGACGAGCATCCATCAGCTCGCGTCACTATCCTTCTGCGTCACTCCATTGCTCATAACGGCTACGGTGGTACAGGAATTTCCACCTGTTGTCCATCGACTACGCCTTTCGGCCTCGCCTTAGGTCCCGACTTACCCTGAGCGGACGAGCCTTCCTCAGGAACCCTTAGGTTTTCGGCGGATCAGATTCTCACTGATCTTTTCGTTACTTATACCGGCATTCTCACTTGTATGCGCTCCACCTGTCCTTACGGTCAGAATTCAACGTACATACAACGCTCCCCTACCCATGCACATACGTGCAAGCCATAGCTTCGGTGGCGTGTTTAGCCCCGTTACATTTTCGGCGCAGAGTCACTCGACCAGTGAGCTATTACGCACTCTTTCAATGGTGGCTGCTTCTAAGCCAACATCCTGGTTGTCTGTGCAACTCCACATCCTTTCCCACTTAACACACACTTGGGGACCTTAGCTGATGGTCTGGGCTGTTTCCCTTTTGACAATGGATCTTAGCACTCACTGTCTGACTCCCGGATTTAAGTTTGTGGCATTCAGAGTTTGACTGGACTTGGTAACCCTTGGCGGGCCCCGCACCCAATCAGTGCTTTACCTCCACAACTCAACATCCGAGGCTAGCCCTAAAGCTATTTCGGGGAGAACCAGCTATCTCCGAGTTCGATTGGAATTTCTCCGCTACCCCCACCTCATCCCCGAATTTTTCAACATTCGTGGGTTCGGGCCTCCAGTGAGTGTTACCTCACCTTCACCCTGGACAGGGGTAGATCACACGGTTTCGGGTCTACGTCCACGTACTAAAGCGCCCTATTCAGACTCGCTTTCGCTGCGGCTCCGTCTTTTCAACTTAACCTCGCACGGGAACGTAACTCGCCGGTTCATTCTACAAAAGGCACGCCATCACCCATATAGAGGGCTCTGACTTTTTGTAAGCACACGGTTTCAGGTTCTTTTTCACTCCGCTTCCGCGGTGCTTTTCACCTTTCCCTCACGGTACTGCTTCACTATCGGTCACTAGGGAGTATTTAGCCTTGGCAGATGGTCCTGCCGGATTCCGACGGGGTTTCACGTGACCCGCCGTACTCAGGATACCTCTAGGGGATTCGTTCGATTTTGGCTACAGGGCTTTTACCTTCTATGCCGGACCTTTCCAGATCACTTCGCCTACCAAACTAACCCCATGTCGAGGTCCTACAACCCCAAGGAGCAAGCTCCTTGGTTTGGGCTATTCCGCTTTCGCTCGCCGCTACTGACGGAATCACTTTTGTTTTCTTTTCCTCCAGGTACTTAGATGTTTCAGTTCCCTGGGTCTGCCTC
>NZ_JCAUAY010000025.1:0-4231 GCF_059692195.1 Paenibacillus sp. J22P90 | reverse complement strand
CGGGCGATGGGAATACTCCAAATGCTTATTTTTACAGCTTCCTACGGAAGCAACTAGTGGTATATTTGGACGCTCGTCCTACTTAGGCCTATTCACAGATGTGTGCACGGACGGTCGAACCCTCTAGGGTTCTCTTCCCAGTCTTGCTTAAATAAAAAAAGACCACCCGAAGGTGGTCCTTTTTATTTAAGCGGGCGATGGGAATCGAACCCACGCGATCAGCTTGGAAGGCTGAAGTTCTACCATTAAACTACGCCCGCATATTAAAATTAACTAAGTGGTCGGGACGACACGATTTGAACATGCGACCCCCTGCTCCCAAAGCAGGTGCTCTACCAAGCTGAGCTACGTCCCGTAGTGAAGTTAAAGTGTAAATGGCGCGCCCTGAGAGATTCGAACTCCCGACCTTTTGATTCGTAGTCAAATACTCTATCCAGCTGAGCTAAGGGCGCAAATATTGGAGCGGAAGACGGGGATCGAACCCGCGACCCTCGCCTTGGCAAGGCGATGCTCTACCGCTGAGCCACTTCCGCATACGGTATTTCTCACTCGCTCCGTAAGTGTTTCTCGGAGGCGACAAGAAATAATATATCAGGTATTCAAAACAAATGCAACTATTTTTTCATTCTTTTATTTATTTAATGAAAACTCCGCCAAATGGCAGCACTTCCCGTGCTATTCGGCGCAGCAAGCTATCTGATTTCATATGCTCGTCCAATTTGGGATCAGGCTTGCAAGGCTGCATCAGCACATGCCCATGCCCTGTGATCTCCCAGTGATAGTTCATATGCTGACTAGCCAGTGTATTGCCGTAAACACACAGTCGCAGTTTTGCCTGCCGCGGATACGCAACAAGACAGCTGACATCAATAAACAAAGGCTGCTTAGGATCTAACTCCATCTGATGCAAAGGACCCGCAGTCAAAAGACCTAGCGTACCGGGGCCATGAAATTGCATTTTGACAAGATCTTGTGTGATCAACGTATTCTTGACGCTCTGCAGATGCGTTGTGAAACTCACACCCTCCGTATAGAACAAGACATGACGAAACTCAAACAAGAGGTCGTCTTCGGCTTTCAAAGGCACCACAGCCAAGCTATACGCTTCTGGCAGCCCCATCAGCAATTGGCCTGGTCCGCTTACGCGAGATTGGATCAAACGCTTTTTACGATACATACCGGGCAGCTTCATTAAAGCATCTTCTCTAAGCTCAGGCATTCCTTGGAACGCGACAATTTGGTTGGGATGCAGCACATGCACAGACTCGCCTTGTTTCAGCTGAAGCGTAGCCATCCTTGCTTGTAAGCTTGCATTTTCAAAGATGACCTCCATACCCCTACCTCCTCATCCCTGCCTGCTAACGCATCCCTCGCTTCTTCCTACGCCAAACAATGATACGAAGCACTCGTCCTAGCAAAAAATAGCCCAAAACAAGCGCTGCTGCAGTAATCACCATGTACGTTATTTTTTGATTTCGCTTCTCTTTATCCTGCGCAACTTGCTCCATAGCTTTCAGTCGCTCTTGCAACTGCTCGTTATCCTTCTTAAGCGCCTCGTTTTGGCTAAGGAGACGATCCTGGATCTCTTGGGACTGCCGGACGGCTTCCGAAAGCTTGTCTTTTTGTTCTTCTAATTGCTGCTTGGTAGCCTCATAATCCTTCTGGATCTGCTCGACATTGCTTGGCAGTTGATAGATTTCTTTGACCCGATCCAACCAAGATGCATGAGCAACAGGTGCCGGATACAAGAACACAAACGAGATGATAAGGACAACCAGTGCTTGTCCGATCGCAATCCTATAATGTTTTTGCATCCGAAATCCCTCCCCGTGCCACGCTTCTCGACATTATGTTCTATTTTACAGCAAAATTCACCCCTTCACCACTTCTATCGCTTGAACCGGATATCGCAAAATTGTTTTCATTTTCGCAGGGTCTATCTTCCTTGGGTCGGATAAGTAAATCTCATGATGAAGTCCACAATAGCTGAGCTGATTTTGTTCTATAAAATGCTCCATCTGCGCCAATGTTTCTGGTTCTGTTGCATACGGACCCACGTGCAGCATCTGGACACAGTGTCCCTCATGCAAAGTTTCATACGCAACATTGGAGATTACCTTAAGCTCTTTTTTCTTGGCGGCGGCAGCGCTGCGTGCTACTTCTACGTCCTCAGCAGTGACATAGGCTGGCATACGAATCAGCAGCTTCCAGTGCCACTCCTCCTTCGGTACCTCAAGTGCCATTCTAGGATCACCATCCACCCACCACTGCCCCTCCAGCTTGGCCACTGTGAAGTCTTTCTCCAGCTTCTTGAAAATACCCTTAACCCCGAAGGCGACCGTATACAGCGCTTCTGTGGCGCTAGCAAAGACCGCACCATTGGGATCTCCTTTGCCTACAAGTGTGACATAGGAGATAGGTTCAAATTCAACCAACTGTGGCTTCGCTGGCGCGGAGTAATAAGTTTTATACGTTTTAGCTAAATCTAATTTGTCCATAGGTGCACTTCCATTCTTTTTTCTACTACTATACAAAATAAACCCTGACACCCGTATGTCAGCAAATAGAAAAAACTTACCTCTCGCAAATTTGCGAAAAGAGTAAGTTTTGGGTCTCATATTAGAATATGTAATTATTCCGCAGCTGGTGGGGTAAACGAGCGTTGTGCAAATTCAGCATCCAACATATAGAAAGCATTGCTGTCTTTATCAATGCGCTTCAATTTATTAATAATACTGTCGAACATCGCTTCTTCCTCTACCTGCTCATCAATGAACCATTTCAAGAACTGCATCGTCGCATGCTCTCGATCGTTCAACGCTAAGTCGGATAGGTGGTAAATGCGCTTGGTCACTTCTTGCTCATGCAGATAAGCATGCTCAAAAGCATCCAAAATCGACTCATATTGATTCACTGGCGTATTCATGCCTGCAAAATTGACCTTTTTCCCACGGTCGTTAATGAACTTGAAAATTTTCATTGCATGAAACTTCTCTTCTTCGGCTTGTACTTTAAAAAAATTCGAAAACCCGTCCAAGCTTTCCGCAGCGCAATAACCAGCAATAGCTAAGTAGACGTGCGCGGAGTAAAACTCATAATTCATCTGCTCATTGAGCGCTTCGGTTAGTGTATCGTTTAACATCTGTGCACACACCTTTCTGTATGGTTATCTTTTGCGTATTCCCCATACATACAAGATTACCAGAATTGTGCATAGAAATACAAACGGAATTAACAATTTTAGCAGATCAATGTTCAAGCTGTCACGCTTTTGGCCTTAGATGCCGTGATGATTTCCTTAAGTTGTGCATACAGATGATCGGGTGACTCCGCGCAAAGCAATTTCTTCTTGCCAATCATCGCAATACACTCTTTCTTGCAATGTCTGCAATTGCCAAGGCAGTCTTTCTTCTTCTGCTTCAAATCAGGGAATTCATTCTTAATGGATTTATATATTTGTTTGGATCCGAATTTCTCATTTCTGCAGCAGTATTTAATCGTTTTCAAATGCGATCTCCTCCCGCTATTCACGTAAATCACTACCTCTTGATATTAGTGATAATAATAATCAATGTCAACCAAAATTTGATATGCCTGTACGCAAAAAAAAGCTTTCTCTTAACCTTATTTAAAAGGTAAAAGAAAGCTTTTTTTGTTTGTTTGGATGCGCGTAGAGGGACTTGAACCCCCACGGTCGCCCGCTAGATCCTAAGTCTAGTGCGTCTGCCAATTCCGCCATACGCGCATGCTATAAATAAAGCAAATGGTGAGTCATGTAGGATTCGAACCTACGACACCCTGATTAAAAGTCAGGTGCTCTACCAACTGAGCTAATGACTCATGTCTAAATAATCAAAAAATGGCGGAGCTGACGGGATTCGAACCCGCGGTCTCCTGCGTGACAGGCAGGCATGTTGGGCCACTACACCACAGCTCCACACTATGTAAAACACCTCTTAGTAAGAGGTTGGTTGCGGGGGCAGGATTTGAACCTGCGGCCTTCGGGTTATGAGCCCGACGAGCTACCGGGCTGCTCCACCCCGCGACACTACTAGCATGATATTTTATTATTCCCAGAGGAAATGATAACATTCCTTTTTCATCTGAAAAGGTAAAATGGTGGAGGCTGACGGGATCGAACCGCCGACCCTCTGCTTGTAAGGCAGATGCTCTCCCAGCTGAGCTAAGCCTCCATGGGAGTAAAAATGGTGACCCGTAGGGGACTCGAACC
>NZ_JCAUAY010000024.1:0-5711 GCF_059692195.1 Paenibacillus sp. J22P90 | reverse complement strand
TGATGGCGGAGGGGACCCACGCGTTCCCATCTCGAACACGACCGTTAAGCCCTCCAGCGTCGATGGTACTTGAACCGCAGGGTTCTGGGAGAGTAGAACGTTGCCAAGCAGTATCCCTTTGGGGTATTTTTTTTGCCTAAGTAGAATTGATTTGCCTTCGTGGAGGCTTAGTGAAGTGGCTAAACACGGCAGACTGTAAATCTGCTCTCTTCGAGTTCGGTGGTTCGAATCCATCAGCCTCCATACACCTTTTTAGGGGCATAGTTTAAGGGTAGAACAAAGGTCTCCAAAACCTTTGGTGTGGGTTCAATTCCTGCTGCCCCTGCCAATGTAACATCAATGGGGATTAGCCAAGCGGTAAGGCAACGGACTTTGACTCCGTCATGCCAAGGTTCAAATCCTTGATCCCCAGCCATTTTTTCTAAAATGAGTCATTAGCTCAGTTGGTAGAGCACCTGACTTTTAATCAGGGTGTCGTAGGTTCGAATCCTACATGACTCACCATTTGCCTTATTACCAGCATGCGCGTATGGCGGAATTGGCAGACGCACTAGACTTAGGATCTAGCGGGCGACCGTGGGGGTTCAAGTCCCTCTACGCGCATCAAACATCCCCAGGTTGCTGCAAAAGTAGCTTGAGGATTCCTATGCGGAAGTGGCTCAGCGGTAGAGCATCGCCTTGCCAAGGCGAGGGTCGCGGGTTCGATCCCCGTCTTCCGCTTACCTAGCGCAAGGGTCCAACAAGAACCCTCGCGCTTTTTTTTCGGGACGTAGCTCAGCTTGGTAGAGCACCTGCTTTGGGAGCAGGGGGTCGCATGTTCAAATCGTGTCGTCCCGATATCAACCACAGTACTTCATCACATGATGAGGGACTGTGTTTTTTTTGACGTCAGAAAGTGTATGTTCTTTGTTTGACCCAGGCTACTTTCATTTCTCTGTTATCCAGGGTTACTTAGTTACCTCCATGTAACTCATTTTCTAACCTGGCATGTTCGAGTATACTGATAGTGAAGTGAAAGCTAACTAACCAAGGAGGGCGAGAGTAAGTGGGTACGAATACGAAAATAGGCGGCGGAGGCTTCCACCACGTTGCACTTAGAGCGAATGATTTTGACGCGACAGTCAAGTTTTATACAGAAGGATTAGGTTTTGTGCAAAAGAATTACTGGGGCGAAGGCGATAAACGAGCTGCTTTACTGGATTCAGGTGACGGGAATTACATGGAGGTTTTTGCTGGCGGTACAGGCGAGGAGAAACCAGAAGGTTACTTCTTCCATGTTGCTTTTCGCAGTAATAATGTAGATGCGGCTGTTGAGGTAGCCGTAGCTGCTGGTGCGGTCGTGACGGTACCACCGAAAGACGCGGTCTTAGGCGTGAACCCTCCGACTCCCGTTCGCATCGCTTTTGTTAAAGGCTTAAACGGTGAGATTATTGAGTTTTTCCAAAGCACAGGAGAAAACCAACTATAACTTTTCAGGGATGAAAGGGGAATGTGACATGGCTTTTACCTTTACTTTATCGATTGGAGATGAGGCGCCTGATTTCTCATTGCCAGCTACGGATGGACAAACCTACGCGTTGAAGGATTTCAGCGATGCGAAAACGCTCGTCATCTTTTTCACCTGCAACCATTGCCCTTATGTGATCGGTTCTAATGAAGTAACACGCGAAACGGCCAATCGGTTTAAAGATAAGGGTGTACAGTTCGTTGGTATCAACGCCAACAGCGTGAACACCAAGCCAGAAGATTCCTTCGATCATATGGTATCGCACATGGATGAGCATCAATACCCATGGGTGTATCTGAGAGACGAATCGCAAGAAACAGCGTTGGCCTATGGCGCCTTGCGAACACCGCATTTTTATGTGTTTGATGAAAATCGCAAGCTAGTCTACACAGGGCGCGGCGTTGATAATCCGAAAGACGCAGCTAAAATCACCATCAACAATTTAGATAACGCGCTAGCAGAGCTTACCTCAGGTCAAGACATTACGTTACCGTTGACGAACCCAATTGGCTGTAATGTGAAATGGGACGGCAAAGACGCGCATTGGATGCCTGCTGATGCTTGTGATTTGGTGTAGCTCTACTAGTCGCCAAACTCGAAATACATAGATTTATAGAAACCAATGACCTCTCTGCGCGAGAAGGTACATTGGTTTTTTCTTGTACAACTAGCCATATAGTTAATATATGGTAAAATAATAGAGTTCACCAAATCTACTAATGGTTCGTTTTTTACTCATCAATTAATCATAGAATACCAAGCCAAAGGAGATCCATCATGTCCTTTACACAGCACTTAGTAAAGAAATATCAGCACGAATGGCGCCAAACGCAGCAGCATCCTTTTGTCCAAGAATTAGGTCAAGGAACCTTGGATCGCAACAAATTCAGATTCTATATGATTCAAGACTATTTATATTTGATCGATTATGCTAAATTGTTTGCCCTCGGTGCCATCAAGGCGCCGGATCTCCAAACGATGACTGAATTCTCAGCGTCGTTACACAACATTTTGCATGTGGAAATGGAGATTCATCGTTCGTATGCTGCTCGTTTCGAAATCACCGAGGAAGAGCTGGAGCAGGCCGAGCCATCACCGATTACGCTCGCTTACTCGCATTACATGCTGCATGTGGCGCAGAATGGCGGATTAGCGGAGTTAACGGCTGCTTTGCTGCCATGTATGTGGAGCTACTGGGAGATCGGCCGCATGCTGAACGAGATTCCAGGTGCAGCAGATCATCCCGACTATGGGGAGTGGGTGAGAGGCTACAGCTCAGACGAGTTTGGCCAACATGCTGAATGGTGCATTTCTCTAATGGATCGACTAGCTTTGGGGAAATCAGAGAGCGAGTTAGCGCGCTTGGAAACGATTTTTTTGAATACGACTCGCTACGAAACGTTGTTCTGGGAAATGTCATACCAACAGCAGATGTGGCTATAATTTTCGACAAAAGCGCAACTGAAACGCATTCATAAGCGCCCATAGAGCGAATATACATATACGGAAATCATCAAAAGTTGGTTATCAACTGGGAGGTGTTTCGTATGATTTATTGGATCTTGGCTGTGATTGTCGTGGTTGTCGGTGTGCTGATTGTCATGAGTGTAAGAAGAAGTAAATCCACAGCGCCTGATGAAGTCAAAACGCACAAGCCCTGCTCCTATTGCAACGAGGAAATCCCGATCGAGGCGCCAGTTTGCAAATACTGTAGGGGGGTTGTGGTGAGCTAGGCGAATGTCATGGTTCTGGTTAAAAAGGGGAAGAAAAAAGCAACGAGCCGTTCGCCAAGTGCGAGCCGTTCGTTGCTATTTTGTGTTTATCAGTCTTTTTTGCCGCGCCTGTTAGCATTCGCAACCGCTCACCAACGTGCCTTAGGAAATCGGACATTTCATTCACCTCATGTTGAGGTTATTGAATTCGAACCTATAATGAGATACCTATTTATGGGGATTTAAGTCGGAAATCACGCCAAAAGGGTACTTCCATAAACTAAACACCTCAAAAAGTTGGCACAATGCTTGAAAAAAGTGTAACATCTAACACATACAGCACATAGAAGGAGCATGAACCCCTTGAATACTGAATTACAGAATGAGTTACCTACCGAATTTGAAGAAATGAAAAAAGCAGCAAACCGCACATCCAATTGGAGAGAGCGTCTTGCAGCCGTTGAAGCGTTAGGGGATTATGGCGATCAACCATCCGTTCAAATCCTTAAACGTCTTATGACGAATGATTCCGTGTATGCGATTCAGGAGATGGCTTACCGCAAATTGAAGCTTTTGGGTGAAGATGTGCAGCTGCCTCCTCGTAAAAAAGGGGATTTGATTAAAGGTGTAGGTAAAATTTTACTTCGCATCAAAAAGAGCTTGCCAGAAGGTCATACCTATGAGGCTTTCAAGGAAAAGCTGCAAAAAATGAGAAGTGATGTTTATGATACGTATGAAGGTGACAAAGGCGCGGAGTTCGATCAATGGCTAGAAACGACATGGTCGGGTTTATTGAATAAATAGAAGCAACATATGGAGTGAATTTATGGCTAAGGGTAAAGGTGGAACAGGTAGAGGTACTGACAGCAAAGGCTGGAACCGGTGGAAAGCGAGCGAGAACCGGGCGAAGAGTGCCCCGAAACCCTATAAGAGCAAAGGTTTGAAAGCCGCTGCAATAGCGGCCAAGGCATCTGGTAAGACGAGTGACACGAGTAGTCCAAGTACGAAAAGCACCAAAGCTTAGCTAACAGCTAAGCCCACGAACCACCTTCGGGCATATGCCGGGGGTGGTTTTTTCATTCCAACAGGCTGTTTTTGCATCCTTCACATGACCTGTGTAAGATAGATGTAGGATATTTTTGGAGAGGTGAGAGTCATGGTATTTGGGGCGAGAGTGTGGAAAACAGGCATCGCTGTTGCATTAGCTTTATATATAAGTGCTTGGCTCGAATTCACGCCACCAGTCATTGCAGCCGTAGCAGCGATCTTTGCGATGCAGCCCTCGATTTATCGTTCATGGCGATATTTCTTAGATCAGCTGCAGACCAACATTATTGGTGCGGCTTTCGCGTTGCTGGCGGGGATGTTTTTTTCGCAAAATGTGATAGCCATTGGCATTGTATGTATTATTGTTATCATTCTAAGTTTACGTTTGCGCATGGAAGAAACGATTGGTCTAACATTAGTCACCGTAGTGGCCGTGATGGAGGCGTCGGGAGAGTGGCGTTTTGCACTTAATCGTCTATTGCTCAGTTTGATTGGGATTGGTTGTGCCTTCTTAGTGAACATACTTTTCTTTCCTCCTAAGCCCAAGGAGCAATTCGCGGCACAGATTGGTTCTATTTTCAGCAAAATGTCACTGCTCCTTCGCACGGTGATTTCGAATGAGATTAAGGAAACGGTGTTTCGTGAGGAGAAGGAGAGTCTCCGCAACAGCTTAAAGTCTTTGTCTGAGAAATACCGACTGATGGAGGAAGAAATAAAGAAGCTGAAGGGCAGCGGTTCAAAAAGAATCCGCGAACTCGTGGTGTACAAGCAGAAGCTTCTCGTGATGTCCAAAGGGCTTGAGGTACTGGAAGCTGTTGATGAGCATTATTTTCAGGCTTCGCCAAGTGCGGAAATAGATGCATGTTTTGACGATCATATGGAGAAATTGATTAAGTACCACGAACATGTTCTATTGAAGTATGATGATAAACTTAAGGATACAAGCTCGGATAGTTTGGAAATAGAGGCGGAAAATGAGCAGTTTATGGTGGATCTCATTGCACGTTACAGCGAGCAACCGAACGGTATGCTTCGACTCTCGATTGTGGCTGCGGCGATGTATGACTACGGTCATCAAATAGCGCGGCTAGATAAGCTTGTAGAGCATGATCATCGCGGGGAGATTGAAGAGAGGGAACCGCTTGAAATTTTGCTTAAAAGTATTCGTCTAAAATAGTTGGATTATAAGTTTGCATTACGAAATGGTTTGTGCTATATTATGATTCTTGCTTCGAACGGGGCAGGAATCAGCAAGCCAAACTACAGAGTCTGAACGTGTTGAATATCTTCACGAATGGATGAAATAAAATAAAGCTTGCAAATGAAAAAGCAATATGGTATATTACTTCTCGCTGCTTCGGTAACACGGCAGTGAACGAAAGAAATTGATCTTTGAAAACTGAACAACGAGTGAGTAAGCAAATCGGTTGAGCAATCAACCATTA
>NZ_JCAUAY010000023.1:0-6639 GCF_059692195.1 Paenibacillus sp. J22P90 | reverse complement strand
TAGGCCCTATCAACTCAACTCTCTTTCCTTCATCGTCCGATATCAAAGAGAATGAAATCCTGCGAATACACGAGCTTACGTGAGAAAATCAAATCATACCGAGGGAGCTTAACAAGCCTTTTTTTAAATAATTGGATTTGAGCATTCCATAAAATACTAAGTCTTCATAGCTTCCCCGCTTTAATACATGTTGGGGGAAAGTACCTTCTTCTTTCATACCGATTTTTCTCATTACGTTATACGAACCAGGATTTTTTGTCATAGCAGCTGCGGAAATACGATTCAGTTCTAAATCTTCAAAACCAAATCGTATAACTCTTTGTGCAGCTTCCGTTGCATATCCTTGCCCCCAAAAAGGTTTTCCTACCCAATAAGCCAGCTCAGCACGATTATGCTTTTGGGATACTCCCATGCTCATATTTCCAATTAATAATCCATCGTCTTTTTTTATCATCGCAAAAGCATAATTTTCCCCTTTTTCGGAGGATTGACGAACATTTTCAATCCATTGTTCAGCTGCACCATCTGGATATGGATGAGGAATTGCTAGAGTCGTACGTGCAACTTCTTCGTTACCAGCTAATTCTTGAACCATTTTTGCATCAGATAACTCAAAAAATCGAAGTAATAAGCGGTTTGTTTCAAAAGTATAACCCACGTGTTTGTCCTCCTTTTTCTTATATTATAATCCATCAACTTCTTTGTTTGTATAAATTCCCATTTAACTCTACTGCCCGTTACTTCAATAAAGAAAAGAGGAGTTGCCGCGAAGCAAGCCCCTCAGCTATAATTCTTCGTAATCGCGGGATATTTCACATCGAAGTATAATGTTATTTTAATTCAGGAGATAACGATCTGTGATATATACTTCCCCGATTCTAAGTCATACCCTAAGAACCAAATCTTTATTTGGTCCCCCACCTTAATGCGAGTAACATTCGAACGAGCTCCCTTTTCCCATACTTGTGTGAGATTATGCAGCCCATATTTTACCCCATCCACGTTTACGTACCAAATCTCGTTTACGCCCGCGCCAGTTTTCTCTATACCTGTGACTCTCCCTATAGCATCGCCTTTACCAGAATCAATGGCAGTAATCTCAAAACGTATACCCCCTGCTTGTCCAGGGTAACTTTGTTTCATAATACCTTCGCTCCACACCTTAACAATTGATCCAATTTTTACATCTTCAGCTCTAAACGTCTTCCCTTTATACTCTATAACCGCATTTTCCAACATACTGTACCAAGCGGCATCTGGCATTTTTTTATCTTGATCCAAGAATTTGTCAGTTGAAACTACTAGAAAGCTTCCCCCTTCGTTGCTGATGGAGGTGATTTTTCCAGTCATATTGGGTGGAGTCGTATTTTCCGAAATATTCGCTTTCTCGCAACTAGTGACTATAATAGTTAGAAGCATGATACTAACCGTAGCAAGTAATATTACCAGCCTCATAAATACCGCTTTTTCCATGACCTTACTCCTTAAATTTCACTTTTGTTAACTATAGCAAATAGAAGAAAATTTATCTTGTACCAAATTCCCAATTTGCTACTCTGCCCGATAGCTCAGCGAACAATCTTCTTAAACACTTCTAAAGGTCTAATCGAATTAGTTCTACGTCCTTGTTAGTGTTACAGATTAGTACACAAGGAAATACATACGGAACAAAAGAGCCGAAAGAGCCTGTTCCCCCGAGGTCTACGTTATAATACTGTTCCTCTCCATTTTGGACTATATTACTACCCTTTATTGTGATTTCAAAGCGCTCAATTGCTGTTTTTGGTAATAATAATTTTTTAAGTCTTTTACCTTCCTTCTCAATGAAACACCCTTCATTTATTTGGGCCACGAACTTGGTTTCATCTTCACGAAAGTCTGCGGGGTCTATCAAATAAATTTCGGTGCTTCTACCTTTACTCTTATAAAAGTAATCGCCTTGTCTTTTCATCAAGACTTTTCTTATTACCTTGACGAGCCTAAACGTTTTCCCATGAAACGTGCCATACGCAAAAAGCACAATAGCAATTGCAATTACCATCAGATTCTTTGACGGCTCGTCTTTAATATACTTAATGTAGTCTAAAGAAATATCTATTAGATTCCTTAAACTGAATGGAATTTTACCCGCCAAGATAATATTGGTGACCATCGCAACAAATATTTGCATCACAGATAAAATCCCGATGATGAGCCTTAACGGCCAAATAATGTGATTCTCAAGAACATTCTTTTTATATATATAGATAATTCCCATTAGGCAGAAAATAGGAATTAATAAAAAATTCATTTTCAGCAAATAAATTGAAATGCCATAAATAATTCCACATACTAGAGCTAAAAGAAATATTTTAAGAAGTACTATAAACAAGTTTGTTTCTACATGTTCTTCTATTCCTAAATGATCTTTTTCCAATGAATCAAGTTCACATGGTTGCATTTTCATTTGTGATCTAATCGTTGAATACAAAGTTTCTATATCTATGCTAGCAAATAGTGTAGTAGCGATTCTGATTAAATACATCCCTCCGTTCATATTGATTATCTCAGACCAAAATGATTGCTTTATTTTGTCCTTAAGAACCAGTCCAATAAAAGTAGTGCGACTTTGGGTAAAGACCTGTATGTCGTAGACTTCTTTCCAATATGCTTTCTTAGTCCCGAATGCGGATTTAAACTCAATAGCATCCTGAGTTATCTTAAGGTATTGTCGACGGAGGATACCTGCAAACACCCATGCGTATAGTAAAAAGGCTACTAGTATCCCACAGATTAACTTATAAGCAATATTGAAAAAAACATTATTGATTGGGATAAACAAGAAAGCTCCGAACATCCCTATAGAGAATATGAAAATCAGGTGCATAGACCATTTCATTTTGGACCGTTGTACAAAGGGTAAGGCGTAACATCCATTCATCGGTTGTAATCCCAATTGTCTTCCTCCTAATCTTAGGGGCAAATGCCTACAACAAATGATACATAACATGCAAACACTATAAGTAATACGCCAGGTAAAATGTACGGTAAGTGATGTGCAGAGTAGTAATTTCTCATTTTAATACCGTACTTCATTCATTCTTCCTAGCAGTATGTGCAGTTTACAAATTATTACACTATCATGTTTAACAATCAGATATGAATATCATTGGATATGTGGAGAGAATATACACTTAATTACTCATTAGGAGTCATGATATGAAGGAATTTTTTTTTGCGTGGATCTTCGGTCTGGTTATGATGGTTGGCTGCGGCTTCTTTGTTTACAGGCCATTAAAGGACGCAATGAAACATCGCCTTTCAGAAGTCGGTTCACTTCATATTTGAAAATGAGTTACGGTTTCTATTATAAGATTCGCTTCTACTGCCAGATGTAGCGTATAGTAGGGGTAGTTGAAAATATAACCCAGGAGGTACAGTTATGTCACAGAAGATTTGGATTAATCTGCCGGTTAAAGATGTTGAGAAGTCAACTGCCTTTTTCAATGAGATTGGCCTCCATGCGGTGAGCTTTGGTAACGAGAGAGCCAAGCTTGCCATAGACCAAACAACGATTCTATTGTTCCCGGATGCGGAGTTTGAGAAATTTACAGGTTCAAAAAAAGCAGATACCTCCCATAGCGCAGAAGTAATATTTTCCATTGGCGCTGAAAGCAGAGAAGAAGTAGACGCCTTTATTCAAAAAGTAGAGTTTGCTGGAGGAAGCATCTTTGGCAAGCCGAGTGAAATTGACGGATGGATGTACGGCGCAGGATTTGCCGACCTGGACGGTCACCGCTGGAACCTGCTGTACATGGATCAGAGCAAAATGCCGAAACGCTAATAAATATGGAAACGCCGGTTACCTCGAAACAAGTTCCTCTTTTCATTTTATCCCCCTCCAACATTATTCAATTATCCTGCACCTTAGTTGAGAAGGCTACCGAACAATAATTTTGGTAGCCTTCACTTGTAATGAATTAATGACTACTGGTACTCCCCGAAAAACAAGAAATCCCTACCAGATATTGGAACAATTCTACCCATTACCTCAACAGACAAAGGCAAACGATCGAGTGCCGGCTGCGCTGCGTAAATAAAATCAGCAACCATTAATTTTGTTTTATTTATTTGAATAACATATTTTTTTTTACACAACTTAAAGACGTTTAGGAGGTGAAAAAATGTCTAATCAAAACAACAAACGAAATTCCCAAAATGTCTCAGAGAACATAAAGGATACCGCTGGGGCTGTATTTCATTCTGTTCATAAAGGGTTGGAAGCAACTGAAAATGCTGCAATGAATGCAGTTGATGCAACAACTAACGCAATTAACAATTTAACAAACAATGAAAACCGTTAATAGGGGTACCGCCAGCAAAACGCGGATTTACAACGTTAAGAGAGCCTTATATGTGAAGTTAGTAAATCCCACATTAATGTAGGCTACCGTAAAGTAAAAAAGGCTGCCGCGGCAGCCTTTTTGTTATTCATGAAATACGTAACGATACCTTACCCGTTAGTTCAATGTCATGACTTTTATTTAAGCTACTGGTTACCATGCTAACTCATAGATGCAATATCATATCGTATTTGGTCTACCTCATTGTTAGCATACCAAAATTCCAAAGTTTCCTTCCCATCAACATACCCAATAATACTCCCACCTTGTTCCCACCTTGTATAGTAGCTAGAACCATACAATTGCTTTACTTTGTCAATTGATTCTCCAATGCCGATTCCTTTGTTTGTTCTTAATGATTCAGCATTTACAGATGTAATACTAATACGGATAATTTTATCGTTACCCTTTTTTGTAGCAATCACCAGACCATCATTTAATTTGTAATAGTCAAAAAGTGCATTTTCTATTCTTTCATATTCCTTACCGTATTTACCTATAAACCAATCATCCTTCATACTTTGGTGTAGCTTTAAACCATTGATATTTTCATTACTTAAATTTGTATTGTCTGTAATAAAAGTGTAGTAATATCGTGGGGATAAATTAGAACCCCAGAAGTAGATAGAACCCATAACGATTAGAATTAGTATTGTAATTCCAATCCTCTTCCTCTTCTTCATTTGTTTACCCCCTAAACGAAATCCATGGCTTATTGGAACATCCACAATATGTTACCACAATTTGGAATATAAGTATGTCTAACCTTGTCGATAGCGTAATTCTGCCCGTTCATATTATGAGATCTATTAACACGCTTAACAGCCCACCCGACTCACTGTATCCACCACGCTCTACTGCCCATTACTTTAATGAAAGGCTCTGTTAAATTTTAATGTTGATAGTAAGTGAAAAAAAATAGAACTACCAATTGTCTGGGAGATCTATTTTGTAATATAGTCTTATTCAATCAAAGCACCCGTTTGCTTGAGACATTGTTCACGATTTTCCCTCTAAATCATCAATTCTCTTTTCAAGTTCTTTTACTTTTTTAATACTGGTCAATGCATTCGTAAAAGCAACAAGTCCGAATATGAACCCCATAATTCCGAAAACTTCCACATAATCACCCCTTATTTAAACTTTAAGATATACTGATTTCACTATTTTAAAACATCTGTTCTGATAATCCAATTATCAACAACTAACTTTAACAAGGTCTAATGAAAAAAGAGCTGTTGCTGATCGTGGCAAACAACTCCCCTTAATTCTCAACTAACGTACGCTAATGCGTTCTTCTAAACATCTACTATAATATCTCTTTTCTAAATGATATAAACCTCAGTTGTTCATCTTCCTTGAAGTTATTACATTTAGATAATTCAACATCAAAGAACTCGTCATCTCTTTCATTCATTTGAATTGACTGACCAATCCACCATAAATTTATGCACTTACACATTACTCCATTCTCACTCCTCGAACGCTCCACAAGTCTTCCTAGTCGCTCTAAAGGTCTAGAATTATCACAACCGCATGGGTAGTCCATTTATAATAATTTTCTGCCGAGTTGAGCATTTTAGCAATGGAGGTGAAATTTGCATGATTAAAAAACTAACTATCAATGTAGTAACTGCTTTTTTTCTTTTGATATTCAATGGAGTAGCTTATGCACAACAACCAACTTTAATGAGCATTAAAACTATTCCTGCTCCTGAAGGTAATTGGGTCTACTTGCCTGAAGGTGATGGGCAGATGGTTATTCGTGTATCTGCCGCATATTCAAATACATTTAAAGTATGGAGAGTTCCTACTGGAACACAGCAATGGGAAAATCGAATACTTATTTGTAATGAAAAAGGAAACAAATTTGACTGGACTTGTGTCTGGAGATATACCAAGGACGATAATATTCACGACCATTTTGTAGTTGAAGCTTCTGGAGAAGGTGGGAGTATCAAAGGTAGCATTAATGTAACTCGTAGGCATGACGAAAATCATCCTAAATAATTTTTATTTCACACACCCCCTTGCTCTTTTCAACACCAGTAGATGAATCCTAAACGCTCTCAAGGGAAAAAGAAAAGCACAACCTCATGGATTGTGCTTGTTACTTGAAACTTCAATTTTATGGAACTAACGTTCTCCGTTAGAATTCCTGTGAAACGAATAATTTGGAATTTGAATAAAAAAGAGCGCCTCTGTACGATGGGAGTACGTAACGGGTCTACAGCCCTTAAAATCCCACATCAGGAGG
>NZ_JCAUAY010000022.1:0-15232 GCF_059692195.1 Paenibacillus sp. J22P90 | reverse complement strand
TTCGTGGTGAACGGAGTACACCAATCATTGAACAAAATGATTTGAGAGAGATTAATATGGGAACCTGGGAGGGAAAGACACTAACATTCATTAAAGATACATACCCAGATGAACACGATGCTTTTTGGAATACACCGCATTTATTCAAACCAATAGTAGGTGAAAGTTTTTTAGATGTACATAGTAGATGTACTTCAATAATGCAAAACATAATTCAGGGAAATATAAACAAAGGCAATGTATTAATTGTTACACATTCCGTTGTTATAAAAATGATTCTAGCATATATAAAAAGGTTGCCTATTTCTCAAATGTGGGAACCACCTTTTATTCATGATACGAGTCTTACAATTGTGCAAGTTAACCATGATGGAGAAATGAAAATAATACTCGAAGGAGATAACTCACACACATTACGCTAACGAAACGTTAATAAATTAAACTATATGAGGCTGCTGCCGCGAAAACGGGTGGTAGCCTCATTAAGCTATCGGGCAGGATAGTTCCATTAATTAGGAGGTGATGATGGGTGTGTGTTGAATAGATATTTAAACTCAACTCAACTTGTAAGGGAGACAAATAAGCAATGATTAACACACCAACAATAATTGAATTTCCAGAACGCATGATTATCGGAATGGGCGATATTGGGAAACCAACTAAACCTGGAGATGTCTGGCCAACATTGTTTAATAGGATAAACGAAGTTAATGACAGGTTAAATCAAATCGAAACCATTGGATTAATAAAAAGAAACGAACATGGCTATCTAGCAGGCGTTGAAACTTCAATACACAGTGAAGTGCCTGAAGGTATGTATTTATACAAAATTCCTGCAGGCAAGTATGCAGCGGTGACGCACAAAGGACCTATAGGCCAGATTAACGAAACGTTTGAAGGACTCATTAACTGGCTCGGAACAAACAAATACGAACAGTGCGATGTCATTTGTTTTGAGGTTTACGACCACAGATATAAAGGTGAGGATAGTGAAAGTGAATTTGATATGTTTATACAAATTAAAGCGGCTGGTTAAAATTCAATAAGCTATCGAGGAAGAATAGTTAAACGTCCGAAGGGCTGCAGTTCACTCTGCCAACGGGCATTTCGCATTAAAAGGTAAAAAATAGAAAAAATGTGGCGAAGTTTATTAAAAGTAATTTTATTATAAGGAGTGATTAATATGGAGAATGGAAGAATTATGGGGATTGCATATAATGTAGTTCCCGTATCGAATGTAAAAAAAACAGGGGAATGGTTTGTAAAACATTTTGGTTTTAATATCAGAAATGATAGAGGAACTGATTTAAGTTTATTCAAAGAGAACCGACCAATACTTGTTTTAATTGAATCCGATAATGACACAAGAGCGGTTTTTGAAGTAAACGGGCGAACTAGATGGGTTATTACTTTTTTTACTGATGACATTGAATCTTTACATATGAGAATATCATCCGAAGGAATCACTGTTAGAAATATCAGTGATGAAGGTATCTATGGAAAGTTTTTTGTTTTTGAGGATTTAGATGGAAATCTATTTGATGTATGGGAAAATAGAGATAGCGAGTTGATTTTTTGAAAAATGTTAGATTAAACTTAAGGAAAACGTTTGTTCAAAAGAATTGACAGCATCGTTAAAGTAATGGGTAGAAGAATTGAAAAAATATACGAGGAGGCGAAATTATTGTTGACAGGTAAAGAAGCAAAATTAATATCAGCAATAGAGCCCGATAAGTTAACGCCTGAGCAAATTGAAATCGTACTTGGAATTCATTGGAAAGAAGACGAGGAAGCATCAGCAGACTGCATCTTTGTTTTTTGTAACGATTTACAAGAGTTTTTACAAGAGCGAGTAGATAAAGCAATTAATTTATATAAAGCGGGCAAAGCTCCTTATATCCTTTTTTCTGGGGGAAATGCGTGGGGGAATCGCGACTTTATCGAGGCTGTTCGTGCAAAAGAACGAGCTATGGAACTGGGAGTGCCAGAGTCTGCAATTCTCATCGAAACCGAATCATATCATACAAAGGAAAATGTTATTGCTTCGCTTTTTGTGTTAGAGCGGAAACTGGGACTTCATAAAATAAAAAGGATTCTAGTTGTTAGTCATGAAGGACATCTTCGCAGATGTTTACTGACTTTACGAACATATATGCCAAATTGGATAGAATATGCGATCAGTCCAGTAAAGTTAAAAATGATTGATCGAGATCATTGGTGGGATAATACAGAAGTCAAGGAACTTGCTATAAAACAAGTAAAGGATTTAGTAACGTACATACGTCAGGGGCAATTGGTTGATGAGCAAATTGAAATTTAAAGTAAAGCTTTCATTTATAAATTGATCTCTTGTTGCATATCTCGAGGCTATCTCACCACACGAATTGGATAGAGTGTTGAACTAACGAAAAACGTTACTTAAATAGGGATCGCCGGCTGCCGCGCAGTCAGGACGATCCCTATTTTATTGAATTAAAGGGCAGTTTAGCTCAATACATGAGGATGAATGGTGTGGTAAAATTGGTAAGCTAAGGAAGGTGGTAATGATGAAATCTTTTTTAGGGATTGCTTAAAAATCGAGTGCGCAACTAGTAATCCGTTAATCGAGGTTACATAAGTGCTATGAGTATTTTAATTGAAATGCTCTAGGGAAGGACAAAAATGAAGAATCTTAAATGGTACTATATTATTTTTGTAATATCCATTATGGGTAATTTTCTATTAGGCATTTACTTAAATAACAAGAATGAAAGCGATAGACAAACATTAGAACAGATTGCGTTTAGGGGTATTCAAAGTAACTTTGTGCAGCTTGAAGGCTCAATTACATATCAAATGGAGACTGGCTGGGAGAATCAAAGTCATGTCACTGAGAAATTAGAGGATGTCATTGAGAGCATCGGCATGATTATTGAAATTGGCAATCGTTCAGGTGCCTTAAATAAAGAAAATAAGAAATTACTCTGGGAATTACAAGACTATTTGAGTGATTTTAAAGAAGACACAGGTTTTCCAAATGCGGTATTAAGCAATAAGGAACGAGATGATTTCATCAAGTTAGCTGAGAACTTACGCTCTTCGGGGTGGGGGATGAATCTTGGGTACGGATCAGGATGGAAGGATTTTGAACAGAAGACAAGAAAATTGCTGAACTAAGGGTAACAATAGTTCAAGAAGTTAGGTGGGGAATAATGTTTGAATTTCATGGATGGATTGTGTTGAGATACCATACTCATGACACCAGTGAAGTCTTGCAAGATAAAGCCTACAGTAAGTTCATGAGCTATTTGAAAGTTGTAGATACTGAAGGACTTTCGATTATTAAACGAAGGAATGGATTAGATTCTTGGGTCATTTCTGGCTTACATAATCATTACTCTAGTTATGTGTTGGAGATATACAAGTGGGTGTCTGAGAACCTCCCAGGCTCATATGGGCTTTTATATATACATGACGATGAAGATGTTCAAGATTACAACAAATTTATTGTATGGAAACTCACTCGTGGGATTATAAGCCGTGAAACGGACAGTCTCCTATCGCCGTATATCCCTGTGGTTGAGGATGAATATGATCCAAACAGAATAGATTAAATAATAGTTTGATGATTAAGCTAACGGGTAACTATAGTTCAATAAGCGATGAAACAGGCTGCCGCAGAAATTAATCGCGGCAGCCTGTTTCGCTAACGGGCAGCATTCCTATTATGAGAAAATACGAGGTTTGAGAAATAAAAAGACTCCTTGGTATGATGTTTATGGGTCCCTGATGCTGGCCAGCGTCGGATCCAAAAACAAAACCAAAGGAGACTACAACATGCATTCTACTCAAAATGAACGAATTAATCAAATCACTTTTTCTACCTTAATTATCGGAGTCGACATTGCGAAATTCAGACACGTGGCTCGTGCACAAGACTTCCGCGGATTCGAGTTTGGGAAGCCAATTACGTTTGAAAACAATAGAGAAGGCTTTGAGTTATTCATGAGTTGGTTACAGGAGATTTCAATGGAACAAGGGCTTCAAGACGTTATCGTTGGCATGGAACCTACGGGCCACTACTGGCTGAACCTTGCTCATTTTCTAAAAGAAAAGCAAGTGAAATACGGTGTAGTGAATCCACTGCACGTGAAAAAAAGCAAAGAGCTAGACGACAATTCTCCAACTAAGAATGACATTAAGGATGCAAAAGTGATTGCACAGCTGGTCAAAGACGGGAGATACGCCGTACCGAGTCTTCCCAAGGGTATTTATGCCGAACTACGGGAAGCGATGAAAATTCGCGAACACCTAACCACTGACCTTTGTGTTGTGCAAGCACGTGTCCATAACTGGTTAGATCGTTATTTCCCAGAGTTTTTGACAGTTTTTAAAGACTGGGAGTGCAAATCTGCGATCCAAATGCTCAGCCTTCATCTACTGCCATATGAACTTGTTGACGTGCCGGATACAACCTTGCTACAGCACTTGAGAGAAGCTGCAAAGCGAGGGCTTGGTCTAGGTCGAATCATTAGTTTAAAAGCAGCAGCAAGCCGTTCTGTCGGCATAAGAGAAGGTTCGGAGTTAGCTAAAATGGAGTTAAAATTACTGCTGACCCAGTACGAATGGTTTCAAAACAAGCTTGAAGAACTAGGGGCAAAGTTGGATGAACTGCTCCTGCAGATCCCACATGTGCAGCAATTGTTGGCCATAAAAGGGATCGGTAGAGACACCATTGCAGGGTTTCTAGCTGAGGTCGGCGACATCAATCAGTACCATCATCCCAAGCAGATCACGAAACTTGCCGGATTGAACTTGAAAACAAATTCATCAGGCACACACATCGGACAAACGAAAATAACCAAGCGGGGCCGCAAGCGTCTTCGTGCATTACTCTTTCGAGTGATGATGCCGTTAGTCGCTAAAAACGCAGCCTTCCAGGCCTTGCATGAGTATTACACCAAACGGCAAGTGAATCCGCTCAAGAAGATGCAGTCTCTCATTGCGTTGTGTAATAAGCTTATACGAGTCTTTTTCGGCATATTAACAAAAGGACACGAATTCAGTGAAGAAAAGATGATGCAGGATATTCCTCGATTTGCAGTGTTACCGCAAGCAGCTTAAATAACAACACTCAGGGTTGATGGTCTTAGCAAATGAATGGATAACAAGAAGCACGGATGAGTCGGAAAGGCACTATCCTTACGGACAAAGATCCTGTCGGGCAGCATATCTGACCTCCACCTCATGGACAGGTTGAATGAAGGAATGTGGGAGCGTAGACTCTGCGAGATGTGGGAGGGTTGACCGCCATGTGTACACGTGGAGATCCAAAGGTGCAACCATACTTTTCCATACCACCCATTTTTTACAGCAGGTGGTCTAGGTAGAGAGCCTTTTTCCTCTCAGCATATCCATAAATTTCTTCCTCTACAACTTCATACCATCGAAATGTTATCTGCTAAAATTTGCTGATGGTCAAAAACTGAGAAAACGAGAGTATTTAAGAGCAAAGCGTTTCTCCATAGAGGGAGTATAGAGTGGTAAAAGTAATTATGGTTGATCCATTGTGCTGGAGAACATTTGTTTGATAAAATTAACAGATAGAAACTTTTACTAGGAGGGCGTTCTATGGAAATTGCCTTAGAGCTAATTGAAAGCATGTTGGTTAAGTTCAGGTCAGAGAAAAAATGGACTCTTCAAGCGATTGAACAATTGTCCGAAGAAGATATTACTTCTTCTCCGACACTGGAAAGTAACAGCATTGCTAACTTAGTTGCTCATATTAGAGGTGCGGTACACTCACGAATTGAAACAATTCTCCTAGATATTCCCGACACAAGAGAAAGAGATAAGGAATTTGAAAAAGGACTGAAAATGTCTAAAGAACAAGCGATAATAAAAATCAGAGATTCTTTTGATATTCTTATACAGTATCTTGAACATCTCAAATCTTCTCCCGAGTTATTAATGTCACAACCCTTCCTTAATTTGCCCCCTCTTACATATAGCCAGGTCAATAACGAGACGACTGCTTTGAATCTTATGATGGCAATGTTTAGAGAAGTACATTTTCATGCAGGACAAATCATCTATGCTGCCAAAATTAGAAAAGGTCAGCTAGTCTGGAATTACGATTAACAAAATACTTGACGGATTCCTTTAAGTTAACGGATAACGAGAGTTCATTAGCAACATGAAGAGGCAGCCATCCAGGAGGATTGGTTGCCTTTTCTCGACTAACGGGAGGTTAGTGCAAATGGTGTAAACTCCGTTAGAGGCAGTTGAAATTCTTCTAAGAAATATCTAGTTGATTGATAAACTTCCACTTCAAAAAATGAGATATATAAAGATAAACAAAGATCTCATTTTCTGAAAAACCCATAATCAGGCATGGTAGGGCGATTGTACGTTTCTATTAAAAAAGCAAACGTGCGTTTTGAAGGTTTGTCAATTTATTAATAGTATAATAAGATATTTTTATAGATACCAATTATTGTAAAACTTGGAGGAGTAATTATTATGTATTTAGCGGATAAACGGCCTATGATTACCATTTATGATTGGTTTGGCTATGAATTGCCGAACAAGGAACGCTATCGGTTAATAAAAGAAGCTGGATTTGATGGCGTTTTATTATGGTGGAGTGATGACTTTGGTCGTGACTGCTTTGGTCGGAACGATTACCGCAACGGACCGCAAAAAGCTAGAGAAGCAGGTCTTTTTATAGAAAATATTCACACACCAGTCCAAAACGCAAACAACCTCTGGCTTGACAATCTGGACGGTGAAACCGTAACTGATTGCTATTTGCAATGTGTTGCAGATTGCGCTGAGTTTGAGATTCCGACAATGGTGGTGCACCTTCCCAAAGATTCCAAACCATATAACGCACTGGGACTGGATAGAATCAAGAGAATCACAGAAAAAGCTGAACAACTTAGTGTCAATGTTGCACTGGAGAATTTAAATAACCTTTCCAATTTGGCATATGTGCTGGAGCAAGTGGATTCCTTGCGTATCGGATTCTGTTATGACAGCGGACATCACTACAGCCACTATTCAGGACATGATTTATTGTCCATGTATGGTTCCAGGTTGCTGGCACTACATTTACATGATAATAACGGAAATCATGCTCAACACGGGTTACCCACTGACGGCACGATTGATTGGTCTACGACTATGAAAAAAATAGTAGAGACGGGTTATTCAGGCGCGACTGCAATAGAGGCCATGAATTGGGATTATGAAGATTTATTGGCTAAAGAGTTTTTAAGTAAAGCTTTTGAGCGAGCACAAAGGCTGGAAGCCATGAGAATGGAATATGCAAGATACCTTGTTTGAGGCATCTTCTGCTTGAAAGGCGATGTAATGATCATTGCGCTAACTGGAAACGTTACTTCAATATACTACAAAATGAGGCTGCCTCCGCGAAAGCGAGTGGCAGCCTCATTAAGCTATTGGGGAGTGTTAATTGAATAATGTTTCTTATAATTCTTTAAAGGAATGACCAGATTTTGGAAAATATTTCATTTAATTATCGTCTACATTATAAACAATAAAAAAGAGGAGTTATTTTGAGAAAGTTTATTTTGGGTTTAAGCTGTGGCATTACTTTAAATTGCAAGTACAGCGGTGTATGCATCAGGCATTATTCAAACTGTAAGACAGATTATGAATGGAGAAGTGAGCTGATCATGAAAAAGAAGTTGGTACTTGTAATAACTCTGGCTTTAACATTAGGTAATTTGGGTTGGGAGAAGTACTCAGCCTTTGCCATGACAACCGAGACGAACACTCCGAAAGAAAACACTATTACCTTGTTTGAAAACACGCCTCTGCTCAGCGATAACGGGAATACGTTCGGAATGCTGGCTCCCCAAACGGTTACAATTCTTAAAACAAGACAAAGGAGAGTAGGACATGGGGAAGGGTATTTTGTACCTATCTACCAGATCTCTACTTGGGTCGGCAAGGCGTGGATTATGCCATTTAATGCGGCTCTTGGAGAGCAAGTTCCGTCCCAAGCGAATCTTGAATTATTCGGTGTTGAGCCGTTATACTTCGATCCTGGTCTTACTAATCCGACTTGGATTCAATTAGCCCCACAAACCGTCAAAGTCAAGTCGAAATGGGGAGACCGTTATTTGATCGAAACACAGAAGGGCGATAGGTGGATCGCTCCACGCTACGATTCGTTGTACGATGTGGAGGAGGTAGTGCGTGAGGTTCAACTCCAAAATGAGATAAAGTTGCTTCGTTCCCCCTCTGGGTTGGAAACGGGTGCAGCGTTGAGCCCCCAAAAAGTAAAAGTAAATGCAGTGTGGCGCGATTGGTATCGCACAGAATCGTGGCTTGGGCCAGTCTGGTTCAAGCTTCCTGAGATGGATAACGATAAAGGTGTAATACGAGACCTTGACAATTTTGTCTCCATCAGCAATCTTGAAAGCATCGCATCAGACACATCAGACACTAATAGTTATTTCGTATCAGGAGTGATAACAATAAATCAAGAACTCCGAGGGAAAGTTGTCGAAATACACGCCTTAGATTCAAATAAGACGATAACGGGTTCCAGTGCGGAGATAACAACAGAGGGGATTTCATTAGCAAAAGTCGGGGACACGCTGAAGTTCTCAGCACCTATTTTTTCACAAGGGACACCAAACTCATTTGAAGTTGTAGTCAAAGATTCGTGGGGACTAACAAATTCAGATTACTTTTCTGATGGAATAATAAATAATGTTGCCGGCATTTCATTCGGTCCACCTTCCATAGATGAAAACAAAAAAGCTCTCATTTCTGGTAGTCTCCAATTTAAAAATCAAAGCGAAAATGACTTAAATATCGAACCACTCTCCATTGAGTTTCAGATTAACAAAGTAATTGGAGATCGAAAGGAAATCGTCAAGAGTTATAAACTATCTGATCTCAAGGGTGAAATACCTGCAATGTCATGGTATAAGGCGTACCTTCCTGCTTGGGATCTTACGGATCAAAACGCTGCACCAGTTGCACCCGGTAAATATGAAGTGAGCATTATGGTACCTAATTCACTAAAATATAATATTATAGGGTCAGCTAATATTGAAACGCTAAATAATTTTGTACGGTATAGAAAGTGGGATATAGAGATAACTCAAGATCAGATTAATAAGATAACAAATAATTAAATATCGCTTTTGAATCATAAAGGCAGACAACCCAGAGAATCGTCAACCACATCGCATTTTTAAGCTAACGGATAACGATAGCAAAATAAACAGGGAGAGACTGCCGTGTCAGCTGCTCCCTGTTTTCATTCAAGTAACGGGCAGAATAATGTAGCGAAACATTAAGTAGTTGGCAACGTATTGAGTTATACCTACATCTTTTGTAAAGTCGTTGTATGAGGCGAAACTGCCACAGCAGTAAAGCTTTGGAATGAAATTAAGAAGCGGAGTGATTATTTGAAAATGAAAGATGACGGAAATGGTTCTTTCATAGGCGTTGGAATTGCTTTAGGTGCCGCTTTTGGTGTCGCATTTGGAGCAGTATTCGGTAATGTAGGTCTTGGAATTGTAGTCGGATTACAAGTCGGTATTTTTATAAATAACAAAAACAAGTGAAAACGCTCGATTACGTTAACGGGGAACGTTAGTTCAACAACCAGAGAGCAGATCGCCGCGGCAGGCAACTGCTCTCTTTTCATTGAAGTAACGGGCAGGATTCTTGAGTAAATGCTATACTATCAACAAAAAGAATTGGAAGAAAAAAGTAAATGTAATCGGGGTGTCTAAGTGGCAATGGCATTAATTGGAAGTGTTATGTTTTTGGCAGTTGCTATTTTGTACATATTGTTAGCTATGGGTTTACCTTACGGAGAGTTTGCAATGGGCGGTAAGTATAAAGTAATGCCAAAACAAATGAGAGTTGCATGTGCAATTTCAGTATTAATTCAGTTGATTGCAATCATCTTTATACTTCAAGCAGGGAATGTAATCTCGATCAATGCTTTAACAACCATAGCAAAAGGAGTATGTTATTTTTTTTCATTTTATTTAATAGTAAATACGATAATGAATGCTTTGTCCAGAAGTAAAAAGGAAAAGCTTGTTATGACACCATTATCTTTTCTCACTGCAATTTGTTTCCTAATTACAGCGATGAATGGATAGATAACTCGTTGTATATTCAGCTAACGAGAAACTATAATTCAATAAGCGATGAAACAGTCTGCCGCAGAAATTAATCGCGGCAGCCTGTTTCGCTAACGGGCAGGATAGTGTAATCACTTTGTACTTTGTGAATACCTTAAAGTAAAGCATTAATGAGGCAAGGTTTGGAAGGAGACAAAGAAGATGAAAGAAACAAAGATTTTTAAACAAGTGAATAATTGTTCTATTAACGCTGACATCTATTACCAAGGGAGAAATTCGCCTGTCATTATTTACATTCATGGTGGTGGCTTTATTGCTGGAACTAGAGATTGGATGTCTTTAGAACAAATTGAGTATTTTTGTCAGGCTGGATTTAGTGTTGTGAATATTGATCACCGACTGGCTCCTGAAACAAAATTGGAATCGATTGTAGAAGATATTAGAGATGCACTTGAATGGGCTCGAACCAAAGCAACGGAATGGTATGATTTTGATACAAATAACATTGCTCTATTTGGTAAAGCCTCTGGTGGTTATCTAAGCTTGTTAATAGGCACTATGGACATTAAACCAAAAGCGATAGTTTCTTGTTTTGGACATGATATTCTAGGGGAATGGGCGACGAAACCGAGTGAACATTTCCGCCAACAATATGAAATCGTTGATAAGCAAAGCGCCTATCAATTCATAGGGGAAAAAGAAATAACGTATGGTCAGTGGGAAGAACGGGGCAATTTATTATTTTATTGTTTTCAGCAAGGTGTTTGGGTTAATGAAGTGACCGGATTCGATCCGGCTAATGATTATAATAAATTAACACAATATAGCCCTATTCATAATATCACTGCGGAGTATCCGCCTACGTTATTTCTACATGGAGATAAAGATAAAATAACGCCATATGAGCAATCGGTGATGATGTATAAGAAGCTTCAAGAACATGGAGTATATACTGAGTTGATAACGATTGAAGGAGCGGATCATGATTTTGATCATAATTTTCATGATCCGATGGTTCAAAGTGCATTTCAAAATGTTGTTGATTTTTTAAGAACACATTTATGCAAGTAATTCTCAGAAATGGCGCACGTCAGTTAAAAACCGAATTTACGCTTCGAGGCACTATTAATCATTAAGCTCCCTCGGTATGATTTGAATATCTCACGCAAGCTCGTCTATTCGCAGGATTTCATCTTTTAGGTTTCGATGATGAATGAAAGATAGCGAGATAAATTAGGATGTGTCGTTAAAAGGGAATGCGGGAACAGAGGTGGAGTTGAATCACCCAATTCATTCCAGATACTGCACATATTCTCCACGGTGCACTTAGCGATTTTCACTCCCATGTCTCAACGGGTCATAGCCCTTACATTCCTTCGTCACATCTATCCAAGGGGTGGAGGTCGGTCTTTCTAACGGAATGGGTCGGAGCCCTTTTGTTTAATGTATCCCGATACTCCGTGTTTTCTTTGTCATCCTGCGAATACGCCAACTTACGTGAAAAAGGTTGGATTTTAAGCTGCCAATGCAAAAATTTTATTTGGGTTGTAGGCTTCAGCACTGCGTGTCAATCCGACTAAGAGTCCGGTTAACTTTCCACATAACTTCATAATAGATTTCATTTTCTTTAGCTTTTACACCTGAACATTGTAATGGTGTAAGGCTTTAAACTCTTGGTTACTCATGACCATGCACATCGTAATTAAATTGAGGAAATGACGAAGGCGTGGGCGGCCTCGTTTACTGATTGTCATTTGACCCTTCCATTTCCCAGAGCTTGCTTCGGTTATATTACCTCTAAGATCCCCAGACTCTCCTAAAACACCAGCTAAAGCAATTGGACTTATTCCAGTAATGGCAAGTATTTTGCCTGAATAGGGGATACGTTCAACAACGTCTTTGGCTTCTTTTTCGATCCTCTGCAGTTGTTTAGTGGCTAAGTCGTGCTCCTCAAGGAGCTGCTCTAGATGGAGTTTGTAAGCATGTGTTGCCTGCTTAGAACCAACAGTTTTCTTGGCAAGATCGATGGGTAGATGAGCTCTGCGTACTCCAGAATGACGCTTCATTGATTTCTGCCATCCTTTAATGACATCGTCAGGACTTAGTTTACATAGGTCCGCCGGGAGCGGAAAAGCCGAAGGGTTAACAATGCACCCTTGCATGTTAAGATTTTAAAGACTTGTCTCAGTTCAGGGAAGACAATGTCGACCCAGCGGTGGATCTGATTAACGGCACTTACGAGTCGTTTAACGACCGTTTCTCGGTTAGCCATGAGCACTCGCAGCTCCTCGTAGTCAGAGGAATGGAAGCGGACAGGGGAGTAGTAGCCGTTTTTCACCATGTCGGCAATAACTAAAGCATCTTTTTTGTCGCTTTTAGAGCGTGTATTATCGCGGTTTTCTTTATTCTTTTTAACTAGGTGCGGATTAACAAGTACGGCTTCAATAGCTTTGTTTTTGAGCCACCCGGCAAGGCTTAGCCAGTAATGGCCAGTCGGTTCCATACCAACGATAACTTGAGATAATTTAAAAGAAGTTAACAAGTCGCGAATCCAATGATCGAGGGACTTGAAGCCATCCTCGTCATTACTAAACACTAAAGGATTACCGAGAGCGACACCTCGAAAGTTAACCGCTCTGGCAACATGGGCCTCCTGAGCAATGTCTACACCTACAACAATATGATTAAAGGTAATGTTTTCAATGAGTTGATTTTGCTTATCTTGTGATTTAAACTTCATAGTAGAGCGTCCTCCTGGATGATGGAATTAAAGGGCTTTTGACCCGTATTGTACTTCCATCGTACTGAGGCGCTCCTTTTTTTACAAATCTGAAATTTATCCATCTACAGGAATCTAACGGATAACGATAGCTGAACGAATAAGGAGCAGATTGCCAGCAGCAGCTGGCGTACGCGATGGATATCGCAAAAGTGCCCGGTGGGCATAAGATTGTAGAGTTCAACAGCATCAACTGCTCCGATTTTCGAAACGACATCAGCAAAATTATTGTAGATGCCAATAGAAAAGCTATAGGCAAAATCGTCTATAGCTTTTCTATTGACGCTCACTTACTAAAGATATTTGTCCATCCTCTGCCAGAACGGATGGCATCAATGATGCGCAAATCAAGATAACCTTCGTGAAACGTCGCATAATATGCGTGATTCCCTCCACGAATGTCGGAAACAAATTCGCGGAAGAACACATTCCATTTGTTCTGCTCGCCATCTCCAGTGTCTGGATAGCCATACAAATACTGCTCTGGCATCGGTTTCGGAGTCACGCCTTCTGGTGTAAGTACAGAGACATCGTAGCCGAAGACTCCTTTGGCTTCGATCGTACCTTTCTCGCCGAAAATGCGAACAAATGGATGAGATGGCGAAAAAGGCATCATAGCGTCTAGGCGGACAACACAAGGTACAGAATCTCCACCGGGCAGGGGAAAGTCGAGAATTGCATGTATCGTATTGTCGCCATCAACAGGTCTCATCTCGATGCCTGCGGCATCTTTATCGACCGACGCAAATCGAGACTGCCTTTGATCATGGAAATCACCAACATAAGGAGCTTTTTCACGTCCGGCGCGCACTTCTCCCATGACCCTACTTGGATGGCTACCAAATATTTTAGCTAGTATGGCGAGAAAATGCGTGAACCCATTATATAGTCCTCCCCCACCGGATTTCACATCATCGGACCATGACCATGGCATATTCTCGTCAAAGCGTTTGAAGAATCCAAACAGTTCAGCCGAACGAATGCGACCAATATCTTCTGTGCGCACAAGCTCGGAAACCCAAGCGACGGATGGGTCGAAAGCTTGCGTTGTCGCATAGGCATGTTTTACGTCTGCCTTTTTCGCGGCAATAAAAATCCGTTTCGCTACAATTGCGTCAAGAGCTAACGGCTTTTCGCACGCGATATGGGCGCCAAGCGCAATCGCTTCTAATATTACCTCTTCGCGAAGGACAGCCGGCGTTGCGATCGTAACAATATCCGGCTTTAGTTCATGCAGCGTTTCTCGCCAGTTTGTAGACGCGACAGGTACGCCAAGGTTCTTGGCAACAGCGCTTACGATTTCGGTTTTTCTGGCGCAAATCGCAGCGACAGTAACGCCTGCACTGCGAAGTCCAAGCACATGTCCTTCGCCAGCCCAGCCGGCACCAATGACAACTGCGGTTAATGGTTTGGTCAAAAGCATCGCCTCCTATTGGTCAAATCCACCGTTATCTAATGTATGCATGAAAAAAAACTGTAGGCGAGAATATAGAAAAAGCGTAGCCCAGTTGGTCCGAGAAGTATATCCTTAAGCGCGTGACGCACTTTCTCTGAATCCAACGCTTGCTTGCTCATAGTGCTGTGCGCAGCGAAGGCACTTGGCAAAGTCCGCTCTGAAATCGAGATACTTAAAATTATTAGGCAAGTCCGCGACTGGCGATTGCGCGGGGCATCCGCAGCGTAATGCCCTTAACGGGCTGGAATACGAGGGATTGAGGGACGGGCAGGATTGTTCAATTGTTTTCACGAATACCACATCTAGACAAATAAAAGTTGGGGGATTATCAATGAATGGCAAAGAAATTTATATAAGACATCTTAATTTTGGTTCCTTTATTAAATGGAATGCTTATATTTCTATTTCAATTGGAGGAATTTTAGGTCTAGTGTTCTCAATTATCAGTTTGCTTGGAGGAAATGTAAACTCGACATTTAACGGTCGAGAGTTAACGGGAATACAAGAAATATTATTTTCTTTATTCGCTATGCCTATATTTACGTTGATTTTTGGTACTATTCAATCTCTCTTTCTGTTTCTTCCACTAGTTCTATTATTGAAGATAACAAAGGGAATCAGACTTAAAGGTAAATTTGAAATTGTAGATTTTGAAATAATGGAACAAGCTAAAATTAACACACAAAATAATAATGAAAATGAAATAGAAGAAGATACTTTTAAATGATAAACTTTGGTTTTCAAGTGAGATAAGAGACATAGGTCGTTAAGCTCCCTCGGTATGATTTGATTTTCTCACGTAAGCTCGTGTATTCGCAGGATTTCATTCTCTTTGATATCGGACGATGAAGGAAAGAGAGTTGAGTTGATAGGGCC
>NZ_JCAUAY010000021.1:0-22233 GCF_059692195.1 Paenibacillus sp. J22P90 | reverse complement strand
GCGGAGGGGACCCACGCGTTCCCATCTCGAACACGACCGTTAAGCCCTCCAGCGTCGATGGTACTTGAACCGCAGGGTTCTGGGAGAGTAGAACGTTGCCAAGCAGTTTCCCTTTGGGGTATTTTTTTTGCCGGAGCTTCGGCAGTATCTAGGCCCGTTGGTCAAGTGGTTAAGACACCTCCCTTTCACGGAGGTAACAGGGGTTCGAGTCCCCTACGGGTCACCATTTTTTCACTAGTATGAACGATTAGCTCAGCTGGGAGAGCACTACCTTGACAGGGTAGGGGTCGGCGGTTCGATCCCGTCATCGTTCACCATAACAAATTTGCATGGAGCTGTGGTGTAGTGGCCTAACATGCCTGCCTGTCACGCAGGAGACCGCGGGTTCGAATCCCGTCAGCTCCGCCATTTTTCTTCAAAAAGTAAGGCTTTGTAGCTCAGTCGGTAGAGCAGAGGACTGAAAATCCTCGTGTCGGCGGTTCGATTCCGTCCAAAGCCACCATTTTTACAACAATATGCCGTTGTAGCTCAACTGGTAGAGCAACTGACTTGTAATCAGTAGGTTGGGGGTTCAAGTCCTCTCGACGGCACCATAGTATTATGGTATAGTAGTAACTAGATTTATGGCGGTCGTGGCGAAGGGGTTAACGCACCGGTTTGTGGATCCGGCATTCGCGGGTTCAAGTCCCGTCGTCCGCCCATTAATTTTTAGTGAAGTCAGCCGCAAGGCTAGCAACTTCATCACTTGCCTGGTTTACAGCATGCGCGTATGGCGGAATTGGCAGACGCACTAGACTTAGGATCTAGCGGGCGACCGTGGGGGTTCAAGTCCCTCTACGCGCATCACATGCCGACGTGGCGGAATGGCAGACGCGCTCGACTCAAAATCGAGTTCTAACGAGTGGAGGTTCGAGTCCTCTCGTCGGTATCACAAGCTTTAAACACGAAAAGCCTTACTATGTAAGGCTTTTTTTGTTTCCCTGCATTTAGTTTTTTTGCGCCAGCCGCTGAATGACCTGATCAACCTTGGCGATATGCTGAGTCATTCGCGCCGCAGCAAGCTGTTCATCCTGAGCAGCAATCGCCTCAACAATCTCCCGATGTTCCTCTAACAACTGCTCAGCCGAAGCACGTTCAGCAAAAAACCATAAACGGCGCGAAGCCTTCATACTCTGTTGAAGTCGATCCGTCAAGGATTCCATCATTCCTATGAAAAGGGTATTTTGGGAAGCCTTAGCAATCTCCATATGAAAACGAATATCCGCATATTCACTTGCTTCTTCATTTTCGAGCGATGCTTCCATATCACGAAGGATTGCTCTGAGAACTGTTAAATGCTGTTCAGTCCGGCGACTTGCGGCTAAAGTTGCGCACCCAGCCTCAATAAATCTGCGAACTTCCTGCACTTCCTGAAGCGAATCGCTATGATCAAATAAACTAGTTGACTCAGTCGGTAACGGGTTAACAACGTAAGTTCCCCCACCATGTCGAATATCGACCCATCCCATGGCTTTGAGCCCACTCAGAGCTTCCCTAATCGTAGAGCGCCCGACTTGAAAGCTTGCAGCAAGATCAACCACTGTTGGCAGCTTAGAGCCGGGAGCATAGGTTCCATCTTCAATTTGAGCTTTAATATGTTGAAGCACGATTTCCGAACCCTTTTGGGGTCGGATTTGCTGAAAAACCATTGGAATCCCCCTGAAAATCTTAGATAAAGTTCTATACATATATTACATCATAAGTTAAAATAGAAGAAAAGTCATCAGATCACATGATCAATTAACAACAAACAATGTATGATTACATGATTTAAAGAAAGCCTAAGAGCTAACGAGGAGGATCCACATGCTCGATAATCAAATTAGACAACAATTACAAGCCATTGTAGGCGAAGCCTTTTATAAAGATGATATGGAATCACTAATTACCCATTCCTATGATGGGACACCGATGCTTCAATCCTTGCCGGACGGTGTTATTTATCCCAAAGACACTGCGCAGGTTTCTGCGATTATGAAGGTATTGAACGAGAATAAAATTCCGTTAATCAGCAGAGGCTCAGGCACGAATTTGTGCGGAGGCACGGTACCTGTGCAAGGCGGTATTGTTATGGTCATGCACCGCATGAATGCCATCCTAGATATCGATCTGCAAAATCTGACTGCAACCGTACAACCGGGGATCATTACGAAGCAATTCATCGAGCATATCGAGAGCTTGGGTTTATTTTATCCACCAGATCCGAGTTCAATGGCAATTTCCACGATCGGCGGCAATATTGCTGAGTGTTCAGGCGGCCTTCGTGGTTTAAAATATGGCACGACCAAAGACTATGTAATCGGACTTGAATGTGTCCTTGCATCAGGTGAAATCCTTCGTACTGGCGGCAAGCTGATGAAGGATGTGGCAGGCTATGATTTGACGAAGCTGCTAGTCGGTTCCGAGGGCACACTTGCCGTTATCACAGAAGCAACGCTCAAGCTTATTCCGCCTCCGAAGGCAAAGAAAACGATGCTTGCGATGTACAAGGATTTAAATGCCGCGGCACGCACCGTTTCTAAAATCATCGAAAACCGCATCATTCCAGCTACTCTGGAATTTATGGATAATCCAACGATTCGCGTTGTGGATGATTTTGCGAAGCTTGGACTGCCGCTAGATATGGATGCTATTTTGCTTATTGAACAAGATGGGGAGCCAGAGATGGTAGAGCGGGACATTGCCCTCATCTCTGAGATTTGTAGAGAAGAGCAGGCAAATGAAGTCAGCATTGCGAGCACCCAAGAGGAAGCATTGAAACTACTAACTGCAAGACGCAGTGCGTTTACTGCACTTGCTCGCTTACGTCCGACGACAATACTTGAGGATGCTACTGTGCCTCGCTCCAAAATCGCGGAAATGGTTCTAGAAATCAATCGAATTGCCACTAAGCATAATGTTCAAATCTGTACGTTCGGTCACGCAGGAGACGGTAATCTACACCCAACTGCGACGACGGATGCAAGAGATCATGATGAGGTTCATCGTGTGGAAGCGGCATTTGAAGAGATTTTTGAGGCAGCCATTCGTTTAGGTGGAACGATCACAGGCGAACATGGTGTTGGATTAGTGAAGGCGCCATTCCTGGAATGGAAAGTGGGAAGCAGCGGAATCGCCATGATGAAGGGAATTAAGGATGCGTTCGATCCGAACCATATTTTGAATCCAGGCAAAATGTTTGCCAAAGAATCCAGACGCAGGGTGGTGATTGATCGTGTCTAAGGGCCAAGGAGCAACACTTCAGGAAACGTTAACGCTGAAACTGGACTATGATCAGTTAACCAATTGCATGCGTTGTGGGTTCTGTCTACCAGCTTGTCCGACATTTAAAGAAACGGGAATCGAGGCGGAGTCTCCGCGTGGTCGAATCTCACTGATGAAAGCAGCTGTGGATGGCCTCATGGAGCCAGGGATTCGCTTCGAAGATCAGATGAACCACTGCTTAGGCTGCCGCGCTTGTGAGCCTGCCTGCCCAGCAGATGTGAAATATGGTCAATTAATCGAACAGGCGCGCGATGCCATTGAAGTGCATACGACCCAGCATAGATGGTGGGTAAAAGGTGTGCGTAAGCTCGTTTTCAAAGAGCTATTCCCATCCCAACAGAGGATGCAGCTGCTCGGGACAGGGCTTCATTTTTACAAAATGTCAGGTATCCAAAAGCTAGTTAGAAAAACCGGTGTAGTCGGTCTATTTTCGAAGCATATGGCTTCTATGGAGAAAATACTTCCGGACGCTTCAGGCAAAGGGATTGTTGAGCGACTCGGCACTTTTGTTCCGGCAAAGGGTAAAAAGCTGGGTACAGTAGGGATGTTCCGCGGATGTTTGATGGATGTGTTGTTCACTGAAACAAATATGAGTACGGTGAAGCTTTTGACCGAAGCTGGTTTCGATGTGGTTATTCCTGAATCACAAAACTGCTGCGGGGCTCTTCATGCACATAGTGGTGAAACGGATCAAGCTAAACAATTGGCTAAAAGTAACATTCGCGCTTTCCAAGAGGCAGGAGTCGATTACATCGTTTCGAATGCTGGAGGTTGTGGAGCGATTCTTGTGGAGTACGATCATCTGCTTCATGAAGAGGAAGAGTGGAAGGAAGACTCCATTTGGTTTGCGAAGCGGGTGAAGGACATCAGCTCGATTTTGGTGGAGAAAGGTCGACCTCTTCGTTTTGTTGATCCGCTATCCCCACAAGGTCCAACCCGTGTTACGTACCAGGAGTCCTGCCATCTTCGCAACGTGATGAAAGGCAGTCAACCAACGAAGCAACTTTTGCAAAGGGTTAGTAACACTGCCTATATCGAAATGAAGGATTCTGGTTCATGCTGTGGTTCCGCAGGTATTTATAACATGACCCAGCCGGACATGGCGAATCAAATTCTCGAGCATAAGATGGAAAATGTGAATGCGACGGCCGCATCGTATATCGTCACGAGTAATCCTGGCTGTTTACTGCAAATGAAGCTAGGTGTCGATAAGCATGGGAAAAAAGGTCAAATGGAAGCCGTGCATATCGCTGACTTTTTATATGATCGACTAGTGAAGCAAGAGGCGTAACTCACGTTGTCACAAAGAACCGAATGCCTTCCGTGAAGCAGCAGGTGTGACGCCTAGCACTCTTTTGAACATGGCATGGAAGTGGGGTAAGCTCTCAAATCCGCAGATGTCTGCAATGGTAGCCACACTGGCATCACTTTCTTGAAGAAGCTGCTTCGCGCGGATAATGCGTTTGGTCATTATATAGGCGGTAATGTTCATTCCGATCATTTGCTTAAACACTCTGCTAAAATGTGCTGGCGTAACGGAGGCTTGCTTCGACAATGTCTTGAGTCCGATGTCTTCACAGAAGTGCTGATCAATATAGAGTAAAATTTCTCTCGTCCACAGAGGGCCGACTAAGGAGTCGGCCTTTGGTGTTTTTGCTGTCATCCCCACCTCACGTTGGATATAGAGTAATAACTGAAGCAGCTGTAGGAAAATAGCATGGCGGTGACCTAAACTCGGATGCTTAAACTCTTGCTGCATGGCCTCCAGAAACTGTTCCACCTGTGTACTCTGCGGTAATCGCGTTTCCAGCTTGTAACTTCGAAGTGCCGCGGCATGCTCAAAGCTTTGCAAATAAGAGAAGTCATCACCGAATTTAGGTGCCTGGGCTAGATGTGGTGAGAAGTAAATCGCAGTGGAGGTCACCGGCACTTCTTTATCTGGCGTTGCTCGATGGATGGTGTTGCCTGGAATGAGAAATAAGTCCCCCTGCTTCATTTCATAAAAGGTGTGATCGATAAAGAACGTGCCGCTCCCGCGATACACATACACAATTTCATACCATTCGTGGAAATGGTCAGGAAGCTCGCTTTGCGAGCTTTTTGTGTTTTTATAGGCAAAAGATATCGGGAAGGCGTCCTGATTATCAAGAATCTTACGTATAGGATCCACACGAGCACTCCTTCTGGCTTTAGGTTAGTTAGATAATATCAAAAAACCGTATGGATATGCTAGATATCGATATTTTATATCGTTTTAATGATGATACAATGAAAGAAATGCATATTTCAAAGAGTGGGAGGGAGCCATTATGAAAGCGATCATTTGTGAACAAGTGGAGCAAATGAAGTATGTCGAGATTGAGGAACCGACCGTAGGTCATGGTGAAGCACTCGTTCGTATCCAGCGAATTGGCATATGCGGCACGGATTTACATGCTTTTAAAGGGAATCAGCCATTTTTTAGCTATCCACGTATTCTTGGGCATGAGTTGGCGGGATATGTGGAGGAAATTGGCGAGGGCGTTACGGATGTGGCGATTGGTGATCTCGTTAGCGTTGTTCCGTATATGCATTGCGGCCACTGCATTGCATGTCGCAACGGTAAAACAAATTGCTGCACAGACATGAAGGTGCTCGGTGTGCATATTGATGGAGGCATGGTAGAGCGTGTATCCCTCCCAGTAAGCCATTTGATTAAAGCGGATGGGTTGACGCTAGATCAAGCTGCGATACTTGAGCCGCTAAGTATTGGCGCACATGCGGTGCGAAGATCAGAGCTGCGGGCAGGGGAAACTGCCCTAGTGATCGGAGCAGGTCCCATCGGGCTGGGCGTAATGCTACTAGCAAAACAGCTTGGCGCTAATGTCATTGCTATGGATATTAACGAGGAGCGATTAGCGTTTTGCCGTGATTGGGCAGGCGTTGACCATGCCGTGAATGCGCTCCAGCTGCCGAAGGAAAAGCTAGCCGAGCTAACGAATGGCGAGTTTCCGACCATTGTTTTTGACGCAACAGGGAATGCCAGGTCGATGACAGAAGCCTTTGGTCTTGTCGCTCATGGCGGCAAGCTGGTGTATGTCGGGCTGGTGAAGGCCGATATTGCTTTTCATGATCCCGATTTTCACAAGAGGGAGCTCACGTTAATGGGCAGCCGCAATGCGACCATGGAGGATTTTGATAGGGTGCGCCGCGCATTACTTACAGGCAGTATCGACATCGAGCGCTACATCACACATCGTTCCAGCTTCGAGGAAATGGTGGAACAATTTCAGACGTGGCTCAAGCCGGAGTCGAAGGTGATAAAGGCGATGGTATGTTTGTAATTAACCTATTCAACAAGCTCAACACCAACTGCCACCACGCTCGGTCTAACTGGAAAAACTACATCTAATTTCGTAAGATTCATCGACATTTATAGGATTAATGGAAAACATACAGTTAATTTCTTCGAAATCAGATGATTCTACATAAATGCTCAATTTTAGCTGGAGAAAATCCAGTTATTCACCCAAATCGACTAGTTTCAATAGAAATAGCTGTATGTTTTCCAGTTAAGTTGACTATTGTTTCAAATCAACCTGGCCCCGGATTCTCCAACTCCGCCACAAAAGCCGCCGCTGCCGTGGATAATGGCATATTTTTCAATGTAATAATCCCAATCTTTGTTGATGGTATCACGGTTTCAAGGTTAACCTCGAATAAGCTGCCCTCCGCCAACTCCTTCGCCACAAACTCTTTCGTGACAAAAGACACACCGAAGCCGATTTTTGCAAATTCAATCAGCAAGTCCACGCTGCCAAGCTCAATCTCAGGCTCTAGCAATAAGCCGTTGTCGCTGAATAAACGCGTGACGAACTTTCGTGATGAGCTATTACTGGAAAACAAGATAATCGGATAAGTCAGCAACTCTGCGAGTTTAACGTTGCCCTCGGAGAGCTCTCGATACTTCGGGCCTGTTACGAAGCAATCCTGAATCGTGATGCCCTCACGCACCTGCAGCTGTTCATCGTGAATGGGTGTTCTTACAATACCGATGTCGATTTTGCCTTCTTTTAAATTTTTAACAATTTCAGGTGTCGTCCCGTGCACCAAGTTAATTTGGACATGCGGGTACTGAACGTGGAACGATTCCAGAAATGGGAGCAGATAGTGCTTGCACAAGGAATCGCTGCCGCCGATTTTGATTTCTCCGCTTGAGAAATTTCGCAGTTCATTCAGCTTTTCCTCTGCGAGGGAAATGAAGTTATAGGCCTGCTCAATATAGGAATAAAGGATTGCTCCTTCTTTGGTGAGGTCAACGCCTTTTGATGTACGAGCAAACAAAGGAAGCCCAAGGCATTCCTCCAACAACTTGATGGAATGAGAGACGCTGGGCTGGGTGATATACAGCTCTTTTGCCGCTTTGGACAGGCTGCCGGATTTTGCTGTTAAATAAAACACTTTATATAATTCAAAATTAACCATATAGACACCTTCTATAGCTAGTATCGAAACTATCAATTATTTGAATGCGCCATCTCCTCTTATAATAAAGAGATAAGATCATAAATTCAACCGATGAATGGAGGCCAATTCCTTTGAATGGTACAACAGTTGGTATTGAAGAATTAAGTATTAATGCTATTAGAACGCTTACAATTGATGCAGTCGAGAAAGCGGCGATGGGTCACCCTGGTATGCCGATGGGCGCAGCGCCGATGGCGTATGCGCTTTGGACGCGTCATTTGAAACATAATCCAGTTAGTCCCAAATGGGCGGATCGGGATCGCTTTGTTTTGTCTGCAGGTCACGGCTCCATGCTGCTGTACAGCTTGCTGCACCTTAGCGGCTACGATGTAACGTTAGATGATATTAAGGAATTCCGCCAATGGGGAAGCCGTACACCGGGTCACCCTGAGTATGGTCACACAGCTGGTGTTGAAGCAACGACAGGGCCGCTGGGTCAAGGTGTAGCCATGGCAGTTGGTATGGCGATGGCTGAAGCACACCAAGCTTCCGTATATAACAAACCGAATTTCCCAGTTGTTGATCATTTTACTTATGCGATTTGTGGAGACGGTGACTTGATGGAAGGGATCTCTTCTGAGGCAGCATCCCTTGCAGGTCATCTAAAACTAGGAAAGCTCGTTGTTCTCTATGACTCCAACGATATTTCTCTCGATGGCGATTTGAACATGTCATTCTCTGAAAATGTTAAAATGCGCTTCGAATCCTACGGTTGGCAATACCTGCGCGTGGAAGAGCAAAACAACGTCGACGCCATCTCTGCGGCGATCGCAGAGGGCAAGGCCGATCTCAATCGCCCGACGCTGATTGAGATCAAAACCACCATCGGCTTTGGTTCTCCGAACAAAGCCGGCAAGGGCGGCCACGGCGGCACGCACGGCTCACCGCTGGGCAAAGACGAGCTGCTTCTGACGAAGCAAGCTCTAGGCTGGCCCCTCGAGCCGGACTTCTACGTCCCGGCTGAGGTTTACACCCATTTCGCCCACCACAAGCAAGTGGGCGCTCAAACAGAAGCAGCCTGGCAGCAGCTGTGGAACAGCTACCAGGCAGCCTACCCCGAGCTCGCGAAGCAATTCGAGCTCGCGAACAGCGGCGACCTTCCGGCGGATTGGAACGCCGATGTGCCGCGCTACACCCCAGAGAGCGGCGCGATTTCGACGCGCACCGCATCTGGCAAAGTGATTAACGGCTTGGCGAAGCGGGTACCTCATCTAGTTGGCGGCTCCGCCGACCTAGCGAGCTCCAACTTCACCATGATCAGCGATGCAGCAGCATTCAGCGCAGCAGACTACAGGGGACGCAACTTCTGGTTCGGCGTCAGGGAATTCGCCATGGGCGCAGCGCTGAACGGTATGCTGCTGCACGGCGGACTGCGCGCTTTCGGCGGTACGTTCCTCGTGTTCAGCGATTACCTTCGCGGCGCGATCCGTTTATCCGCGTTGATGAAAGTCCCGGTTGCGTACGTCTTCACGCACGACAGCATCGCTGTCGGCGAAGATGGCCCGACGCATCAGCCAATTGAACAGATCCCATCCCTGCGGATGATCCCGGATCTGACATTGTTCCGTCCTGCAGACGCAAATGAAACAGCTGCAGCTTGGGAGTATGTCCTTCAAGCGAAGGAAGGCCCGTTCGTATTCGCGCTTTCCCGTCAGAATCTGCCGGTGCTTCCAGGTACGGATACACTTGCTTTTGACCACATTCATCAAGGGGCTTATGTCCTATCTGATGTTGCAGCAGGCGAAACACCTGACTTACAGTTGATCGCAACAGGTTCAGAAGTGAGCTTAGCTCTTGACGTGAAGAAGCAGTTGGCGCAAGATGGAATTAAGGCTCGTGTTATTTCCATGCCAAGCCGTGAATTGTTCGAGCAGCAGCCAGAAGAGGTGCGGAATGGGATTCTTTTACCTCATGTGCGTCAAAATGTTGTGTTGGAGATGGCTTATCCGGCTGGATGGGAAGAAATTACGGGACAAGATGGCTTCGTTGTCGGCATCCGCAAGTTCGGAGCATCAGCGAAAGCAGATCGCGTAATTCGTGAATATGGCTTTACCGCAGAAGCAATCGTTCAACAAATCAGACAGAAGTATTTCCAATAAGCGCCCATAGCGGGAGAAAAGGCAGGGATACAGGATGAAATTGTTTATCGACACAGCCAATGTAGAAGAGATTCGTAAAGCGCACGCGTTAGGTGTAGTTGCTGGTGTAACTACTAACCCTTCATTGATCGCTAAAGAAGGCAGAGACTTTTTTGAAACTGTAAAAGAAATCATATCCATCGTAGGCGATGTACCGATCAGTGCTGAGGTTGTTTCCTTGAAAGCGGACGAAATGGTGGAGCAAGGTAAAAAGCTTGCAGCATTAAGCCCGAATATCGTTATTAAGCTGCCGATGACGTTGGAAGGACTTAAAGCGACTAGCGTGTTCAGATCGCTTGGCATTCCAACAAACGTGACGTTGATCTTCAGCTCCACACAGGCATTGCTTGCTGCTCGTGCGGGTGCAACGTATGTTTCTCCGTTTATCGGACGTTTGGACGATATTAACCAAATCGGGATGAACCTGATCAAAGAAATCAGTCAGATTTTCCAAGTACACGGCATTAAATCCGAAATTATTTCAGCGAGTGTACGTCACTCTGCTCACGTTATTGAAGCAGCGCTTGCTGGATCACATATTGCTACAGTGCCTTACAAGGTGATAGAATCAATGAGTAAACACCCACTGACAGACGCGGGTATTGAGAAGTTCCTTGCTGATTGGGAAGGCGCTAATCAAGAAAAGTTCTAACATAGATGACTCGCCCGCAGGGGCGGGTCTTTTTCAAAGGAGCGAATGACGATGATTATCAGCGATGTGAAGCATTTTGAGCAAGAACGACACCTATGGCCAGCGGCTGTAGCGCGAGGGATCGATTATATTTTGAATCGTAAGTTGGGTGAGGTTGAAGTAGGACGTTATGATCTGGAAGGCGATAATGGCCACTTGATGTATGCGAATGTACAGGAATCCGTGACGCGTCCGAGAGAAGAACAAATTCCGGAGTCGCACGCCGTGTACACGGATATTCAGTTTCTGGTGAGCGGGGAGGAGCGCTTGTGCTTCTACAAGCTGACGGAAGAGGCTATCATCGTAGATAATAAATATGAGACGCATGATGTCGCTTTTTATGAATCCAATCATACGCTGCCTGAAACGGACATTTTGCTCAAACCTGGCATGTTTGCTGTGTGCTTCCCGTCGGATATTCATCGGCCGAATTGCGCCATTACGGAATCAACAACGAATAAGAAGATTGTGGTTAAAATTCATAAAGATCTGCTGAACTTGTAAACAAAAAGTCTGCTTAAGCCAATCGGCTAGGCAGACTTTTTTAGCTTTGTTTATGCTTTACTTGCCATCATTTTCGCTTGCTTCCATTTCCCGAAGCGGTAGTAGAGCAGGTTCAAGGTTGCGGCGACACTGAAGCTAACAGGAAAGCTCCACCAAATCACATCGAAGCCGTACTTGTGTGATAAGAGATTGGCAAGTGGGATGCGGACGAGCAGCAGCGCAACAAATCCAACGATCAGAGGGAATACCACAGAACCTGCAGATCGAACAACGCCAGCAAGGACATGGAAGATGCCGAAAATGATAAATGACCACAGCGTAATATTGTTAATATGAACGCCAATATCAATCGCTTTACCTTCTGGAGGCAGGAAGAACGAGACGACTTCTCGGTTGAATAGATGGAGTACGGCTACGATCAACCCCGTCATCACAATATTCACTCCGACGCCTGTCCAGGTGATCCGATTGACGCGATCCCATTTCCCGGCGCCAATGTTTTGTGCAGCCATCGAGGTCACAGCTCCACCAATAGCCATAGCTGGCATCTGGACGTAGCTGGATATTTGCATCGCCACACCGAAAGCTGCAGTGGACTCGGAGCCATAGGCATTCACAAGATGAACCAACATCAGATTGCTAAGGGACACTACGACCATGTTTAAACCCATAGGCAGCCCTTTTTGAATCAATGTTCGTACAATCGTCCAATTAATTCGCAGTAAAGGAAAATCCTCTTTGGTGATACGTAGGAAGTACTTCTTCTTATACAAGTAAGCTATCAAAAGCACGAAGCTCACCAATTGGGCGATAAACGTGGCTACAGCAGAGCCGGCGATCCCCATTTTCGGAAATGGTCCCATCCCCTGAATGAGCAAAGGATTGAGCACAACGTCGATGACGGCGGATAAAAGCAAGAAGTAAAACGGGGTTTTTGCATCCCCCGATCCGCGCAAAATGGCCATAATTAAATTATAGCCAAACATTAACGGAACACCTGCGAATATGATGCGCGTATATGTAACGGCAAACTCTTTGACGTCCGGCGGGGTATTCATCCAGTCCAGAATTGTGGAGGAGAAGAACCAGCCTAATAAGGCGACGACAATGGATAAAACGAAGAAAAAGACGGTACTGGTTCCGACTACTTTTTTGGCCTCTTGAACTTTCTTGGCTCCGAGATTTTGGCCGATGAGAATGACAGCAGCCAATGCGATCCCGTAGATGGAGCTAATTAAGAAAAACATAATGATGTTGGCATTTGACGTTGCCGCAAGGGCAACTTCGCCAAGATACTTCCCGATCCATATCGTATTGATCGACCCGTTCAAGGACTGAAGAACGTTACCTAATAGAATAGGCAGTGAAAATAAGATCAATGTCTTGGTAATCGGGCCCTCCGTAAGGGAAGGACGGGCTTTTTGAGATGGGGATGGCTCTGGCATGATTTCCTCCGTAAAATTCACATGATTGATAGCATCGTTTTCTCATTACTATATCAGTTTCCTGCTTTTTTTGAAATTTGACGAAACCGACGTCAATTGGACACAATCTAGTTTTTTTAGTACGATAGGCAATAGAACGTATTCATATAGTCATAGACTCATTTTGAGTGTTATATAGAGGCAGGGGGAAAAGCAGATGCTGCGACTTGGGGAGAGAGTTATTTTCATTGCTGATCAATTGGAACAAAATTTGCCTATTGGCTCATATGGCTATTTAATTGCGTATGACCGAAATAATGATAACATTTTCGACTATGTTGTGCGTGCACCTAAGGAAAACAAACATTATTATGTGACGGCATCTGACATCGAGCTTGAAGAAGTGCTTATTCAGCAAGAGGCGGAGCAAATTGAGAGAGACGCGTTAATCGATTACGCGCTAGCAACGAAAAACGAAGCTTTGTTCCGGAGTATCATGGGTGGCGAGTCCGCCGTCGAGCCGGAAAAGGAAAGGGACAAGGAAGTGCAGTCCCGAGAAGAATTTATTAAACAAATCGGGCTGAAAGCCTGGATTTAATATAGAGGCGAAACAGGTTGAAACCTGGTTCGTAAAAAAGGACTTAGCGACATCGCTAAGTCCTTTTTGCTATAGACCCTTATTCTGGATTGAGTTCGCAAAATATCTGGGATATAATGAAAAGAATGACTAAACGCTGATATAAGGGGTGTAGAATACGTGAGTATAACGAAGAAAGATGTCGATCATGTCGCTAAGCTGGCTAGACTCGATCTCAATGATACCGAAAAAGATCTTTTTACAGATCAGCTTAATGCCATTTTAAAATATGCCGAGCAGCTCAATCAATTGAATACCGAAGGTGTGGTACCAACTAGCCATGCAATGCCATTAGTTAATGTCATGCGTGAGGATGTTGCGAAGCCGTCTTTGCCAATTGAAAAAGTCATGCTGAACGCACCAGATCATGAAGATGGGCAGTTCAAGGTTCCTGCTGTTTTAGAATAAAGAGTTAGAGATGAAAGGGAGTGCCTATCGTTGTCTTTGTTTGAATTAAACCTACAACAAATCCACGCGAAACTGCAAAGCAAAGAAATCAAGGTTTCGGACCTTGTGGATCAATCGTATACAAGAATTGGACAAGTAGAAAGCAAAGTACGAGCTTTCCTTACATTAGATGAAGAGAATGCGCGTCAGACAGCTGCTAAGCTGGACGAGCAGCTATTAAGCAATGCCTCTCGCAGTGACCTATTTGGTTTGCCAATCGGAATCAAAGATAACATGGTCACCGAAGGTTTGAAAACGACCTGCGCAAGCAAATTCCTATCGAATCATAATCCGATTTATGATGCGACTGTCGTGAGAAAGCTGAAGGAAGCCCAAGCGGTTACGATCGGCAAGCTCAACATGGATGAATTCGCGATGGGCGGCTCCAATGAGAACTCCGCTTTCCACCCAACCCACAATCCGTGGAACACGGATTATGTGCCAGGCGGATCCAGCGGTGGCTCCGCTGCAGCAGTGGCTGCAGGCGAAGTGTACTTCGCGCTGGGTTCAGACACCGGCGGCTCCATTCGCCAACCGGCTGCTTACTGCGGCATCGTCGGCCTGAAGCCGACGTACGGACTTGTGTCCCGCTATGGGTTGGTCGCATTCGCGTCCTCCCTTGACCAGATCGGGCCGTTAACGAAGAACGTAGAAGACGCTGCGTACGCGATGCAAGCCATCGCAGGTTATGACCCTAAAGACTCCACGTCTGCGAATGTGGAGATCCCGAACTACCTCAGCGCATTGACCGGCGACGTCAAAGGTCTGCGCATCGGTGTACCTAAAGAATACATGGGTAAAGGCATCGACCCAGCAGTTAAAGAAAAAATTCTTGAAGCGCTCAAAGTACTTGAAGGTCTTGGCGCTGTATGGGAAGAAGTTACGCTGCCACATTCCGAGTATGCTGTAGCGACTTATTACTTGCTGGCTTCCTCTGAAGCTTCCTCCAACTTGGCGCGTTTTGACGGTATCCGTTACGGTGTACGTTCTGATAATGCACGCAATCTGTTGGATCTTTACAATTTGTCCCGCAGCGAAGGCTTCGGTCCTGAGGTTAAACGCCGCATCATGCTAGGTACTTACGCGCTAAGCTCAGGTTACTATGATGCGTATTACTTGAAAGCTCAACAAGTTCGTACGTTGATCAAGCAAGATTTTGATCAAGTATTTAACAACTATGACATCATCATCGGGCCAACGGCTCCAACGACGGCATTCCGAATCGGTGAGCAAAGCAGCGACCCGCTGACGATGTATTTGAATGATATTATGACCATTCCTGTCAGCTTGGCAGGTATTCCTGCAATTAGCGTACCATGCGGATTCGTGAATGAACTTCCGGTTGGCTTGCAAATTATCGGCAAAGCATTGGATGAAGCTACCGTTTTGCGTGTAGCCCACGCTTTCGAACAGCATACAGACCACCACAAGCAGCGCCCGCAATTGTAAGTTATTAGTTCAAGAGTAACGAAGGAGGCATTCACTTTGTCGGCAACAGATACCCAATTCGAAACCGTAGTCGGTCTTGAAGTTCACGTAGAGCTTCATACCGCTTCCAAAATATTTTGTAGTTGTGCAACCTCATTCGGAGCACCTCCGAATACGAATACATGCCCGGTATGCTTAGGCCATCCAGGCGTCCTGCCAGTTCTTAACCGCCAAGCGGTCGAGTACGCGATGAAAGCGGCAATGGCTCTTAATTGCACAATCGCAACGGACAGTAAATTTGATCGTAAAAATTACTTTTACCCAGACTCACCTGACGCTTATCAAACTTCGCAATACGATAAGCCAATCGGCGAGCACGGTTGGGTGGATATCGAAGTTGGCGGAGTTACCAAACGAATCGGCGTCACACGTGTTCACTTGGAAGAGGACGCAGGCAAGCTGACGCATGTTGATGGCGGCTATGCTTCTCTTGTTGATTTGAATCGTGCAGGCACGCCTTTGATCGAAATCGTATCTGAACCTGATTTGCGTTCACCAGAAGAAGCTCGTGCTTATCTAGAGAAGATCAGAGCGATCATGATCTACTGTGATGTTTCTGATGTGAAAATGGAAGAAGGCTCCATGCGTTGCGATGCTAACATTTCCATTCGACCGTTTGGACAAGAGAAATTCGGTACGCGTGCCGAACTCAAGAACATGAACTCCTTCCGAGGTGTACAACGCGGACTTGAATATGAAGAATTCCGCCAAGCGGAAATTCTCAGAAGCGGGGAAGAAGTGATTCAAGAAACACGCCGCTGGGATGAAGCACAAGGTAAAACACTCGCCATGCGCGGCAAAGAGGATGCCCACGATTATCGCTATTTCCCAGATCCGGATCTGGTTAGCCTCTACATCGACGACGATTGGAAAGCACGCGTTCAAGCTTCAATTCCTGAACTGCCAGATGCGCGTAAAGCGAGATATACCAGCGAATACGGCTTGCCTAGCTATGACGCGGCTGTTATCACAGCTTCCATGAAGCTGGCGAATTTCTTCGAAGAGAGCTTGCAATATACGCAGGATGCCAAAGCTGTCTCGAACTGGATTATGGGTGATTTGCTTGGCTATTTAAACGCGAACTCACTTGAGTTCACCGATGTGAAGGTCACGGGTAAGGGCTTAGGCGAGATGATTGGCTTGATCGAGAAAGGCACAATCTCTAACAAGATTGCCAAAACCGTGTTTAAAGAAATGATCGAGACCGGTAAAGAGCCGCAGAAGATCGTTGAAGAGCAAGGGCTTGTTCAAATTAGCGACGAAGGTGCGATCAAGGCGGTTGTCGAGCAAGTTGTCGAGAACAGTCCGCAATCCGTTGCAGATTTCAAAGCTGGTAAGGAGAAAGCCGTTGGCTTCCTTGTTGGACAAGTTATGAAAGAAACCAAAGGTAAAGCGAATCCAGGTCTCGTCAATAAATTAATTGTGGAGTGCCTGAACAGCAAATGATATTGTAGAAGTGGTGATCCTGATTGCTAGGTCACCACTTTTTTTCAATTTCACCAGGGGAGTGATTTCTATGTCGATCCAACCATTACTTTTACAGACGAACGAAGAAATATTAACGCTACTCGCGCTTCAAATCGCTTCCTACCGTGTGGAGGCCGAGCTGATCGGCTTTGATGATATCCCACCGCTGAAGGATGGCATCCAGTCTATACGCGAAGCGAAGGAAACCTTCTATGGTTATTACGTACAGGGTCAAGAAGGTACTAAACTTGCAGGCGCCATTTCATTTGAGCGTGAAGGTAGTATCGTGACGATTTGCCGGATGATGGTTCATCCTCATTTTTTTCGTAGGGGGATTGCTAGCTCCCTTTTACAGCATATAATGATAGAACAAGAGAAAGAAGGAGCCACACGCTTTATCGTATCCACGGGGTCTGCGAATTTGCCAGCAGTTCGTTTATATGAGGGGTATGGCTTCATCTTACGACGCGTATTTACAGTTCCTCCAGGTGTTAGTCTTACAACATTTGAGCGTCCTGCTACAGGTCTATAGCTAGCCTTGGCAGTACTTTTTCAGCAGCATCTAGAACGGAGTTTTAATTTTAAAGTAAAAAGGGAGCGCTTACAAATGGAGAATCCTTGGGTAATTGATCAGCTGCACATTACAATTAGACTTGTATTAGCACTTTTTCTTGGTGGACTTATTGGATTTGAACGAGAGGTGAGTTCTCATGCAGCAGGCTTACGAACGCATATTCTGGTATGTGTTGGTTCAGCACTCGTGATGCTTCTTTCGATGTACGGCTTTAGTGCCTTTGTGAACGAGCTTAATGTGCGCATCGATCCTTCTCGTTTAGCTGCTCAGGTCATTAGTGGCATTGGTTTCTTAGGTGCCGGAACAATTATGTTTAATGGGAGATCGATTACAGGACTGACGACAGCGGCCTCACTATGGGTTGTTGCGGGGATTGGACTTGCGATTGGAGCGGGGTTTTATTATGCGGCTGTATTAGTCTGCTTCATGGTTCTAATCTCTTTGTGGATTCTAAATAAAGTAGAGCATAAGTATTTCAATGGGAAAAAAGTACGTGTTTTTAAAATACAAGCCATCGATCAACCCGGTACCATGGGGCTAATTACAACCATTTTAGGTAAGCATAAAATAGATATTAAGCAAATAAAACTAGAAGAGTCGGAAGATGGAAATAAACCGAACCACGTTCAAATTACGTTTCATGTTACCATACCTAAGCCATCTGTGATCGGACTAGTGCTCGAAGAAACGAACCAAATTCAAGGGGTCACTGGCGTAGCTATCGAAAATAGTAAAGTTTGAAATCATAAAAATATATGATTCCTAGGATTGAAGCGCATAACGATCATTGACAAAACTCAAAGAACACACGTACAATATAATGTAAGGTTTTAATGACTAACATCAGGTGGTGAGTACCATGGCAGCACATTTAGAACAGGCTTTAGCAAAGTTGAAAACAACAGGTGTTCGGATGACGCCCCAGCGGTATGCGATTCTTTCATTTTTGCTGGATTCCATGACTCATCCGACAGCGGATGATATTTACAAATCTCTTGAATCGAAATTTCCTAACATGAGCGTTGCGACTGTTTACAATAATCTAAAAGTATTTATCGATTCGGGACTTGTACGGGAACTAACCTATGGAGACAGCTCGAGTCGATTTGATGCGGATATGACAGACCATTATCATGCAGTTTGTGAAGCTTGCGGGAAAATTTCTGATTTTGAATATCCCCCGTTGACAGACATCGAGACGACAGCAGCATTGCATACAGGATTCCAAGTTGGCGGCTATCGACTGGAAGTCTACGGCATTTGTCCGGACTGCACGGTAACTACCAAGCATTAACTATACGCAGAATTCCTCATTTTGTGCTTACCTGTTGTATAATGAAACGTGTTCAGCCTTCTATTATGAAGCGCGGACACGTTTTTTCTTTTTCATAATTCTCAAAGGAAGTGAAACGTTGAAATCATCGAAAAAAATAATACTGATTAGTGCCCTGTGTTTAGGGATGTTTGAGGCCGGAGCGGGCACATTCCTTATCAAGCAGATGGCTCCCAATCGTACACAGGTAGAACCTGACTTCCATGAGCTAACTAAGCCTATTTTCTATGAAGGGAACTATTATAAATCCAGTGCAATTGGCGAAAAGGAAGGTCTGAAGCTTCCCTTAGAGCTGGTTCAGAAATGGATGGACCCCACAATCATATATGAAAAAAGCAGTGATTCCGTCATCATTACAACGAAAGATAAAGTGATGCGAATGAAGACAACGGAGCTTTCGGCGCTAATGAATGAAAAGCCGATTGCCTTATCTTTTCCCGTTGAAAAGAAGGAGGATGCCATCTACCTTCCTATTGAACCTCTGAAACAGCTGTATCCCTTTGAAATTCGTGAATCAGCTAAGACGGGGGCGATCTTGCTTTTTAAACAAGGCGATGTCATCAAGTGGGCTAAGCATACGGGGAAGAAAGAGACCCAAATGCGCACGGATACAACGATAAAAGCGCCAATCATTTCAACCATTGCAGTCAATGAGTTGGTTATGATTTTGGATACTGAAGAAGATTGGTACAAAGTGCAGCAGGAAAGCGGTCCGATTGGTTTTGTTCGCAAGTCAGATTTGATAGAAGATCATGAGGAGACGATACCGCTCCAAACGCAGTCGACGTCCACTTACGTCCCGTGGAAGCCGATAACGGGGAAGCTTAATATGACTTGGGAACACGTCATTTCTAAAAATCCAGACACAACCAAAATCGGTGAGATGCCAGGACTGCAAGTGGTAAGTCCAACTTGGTTCTCTGTGGCGGATAGTGAGGGGCGGATTAGTAACCTTGCCGATGCTTCTTATGTCAAATGGGCGCACGATCGCAACTACCAAGTATGGGCTTTATTCAGTAACGGATTTGATGCGGATCGTACCAACAAGGTATTGGCTAACTATGATCTACGTATGAAATTGATTAAGCAGCTGCTTGGCTTTGCCCAAACGTATAAGCTGCAAGGCATTAATATCGATTTTGAAAATGTGTATCTCAAGGACAAAGAGAACCTCGTGCAATTTGTGCGTGAAATGACGCCTCTTATGCATGAGCAGGGCTTATCGGTGTCCATCGATGTAACCCCCAAATCGACGAACGAAATGTGGTCGATGTTCTATGACCGTCCAGCTTTAGCAGAGGTAGTCGATTACATGATGTTGATGGCCTATGACGAGTATTGGGCGACAAGTCCGAAGTCTGGCTCGGTTTCTTCCTTGCCTTGGGTTGAGAGGTCCGTTACAGCGCTTCTAACGACGGATAAAGTACCGTCATCTAAGCTTGTCCTTGGCGTACCATTCTATACGCGGCAGTGGACCGAAGAAACGAAGAACGGTAAACTAACAGCTACTTCAAAAACATTAACCATGGAAGCCGCGCAAACCATTATTAAGGATAAGAAGCTCACGCCTACATTTTTAGCAGATACAGGTCAAAATTATGTAGAGTACAAAGATGGAAACAAGCTGATTCGGATCTGGTTAGAGGATGAAGTTTCAATTAAGGCAAGATTAGCCTTGGTTGATAAGTATAATCTAGCTGGTGTGGCGTCTTGGCGTAGAGGTTTTGAGAGACCAGTTATTTGGCAAGTCACGAAAGATGCACTACCATCTGCTCAACAATGATATAACCCGCACTTATTTATAAATAAAAAAGCCGAACCCAGTTAAAGGGCTCGGCTTTCTTCTTGTTAATGAGGCTTATGCTCATGCTCACGACTTGGCTCGAACTGATCGGATTGTACTGATGACGCCGTTTCATTTTCAGCTACTGGCTCATACTGTGGATCAATTGTTAGAATCGTTCTACAGTACATGCAGCGGTCTGTTTTACCCAGCATTTTCGTTCTTCTGCCGCATTCAGGACAATCAATGACTGTCGCTGACGTGGAAAGCATGCCCGCCCAGAAGTAAATCCCCATACTGACCAATACACTGATCATGCCGAGAATCATGAAGATGACAGCAATGACTCGCCCTGCTTGTCCCCAATCAAAGACGATACCAGCAAGACCTATAATCATAAGCAGCATCCCGCCCATGGTCATCGCAAGTCCCCATAAGCGGAATTCATTTACTTTACTTGATCTAAATCGCACTTTCTGTTCCTCCCCAGTCGTATACCTCATGTTTTGTATGATTTGTCACAGAAATCAGCAGGAAACCTGTTCACCCTTGTAGAAATAAGAAAGAAACAATTGGAGACAGGAGCTTTGGACACCCATGGGAATAAATAAAGAGCAGTTATTGCTTAAGTTCCGGAATGACCCTAGAGTCGTTAGTGTCATGGCGGTAGACAATCCTAAGCAACTTCCCTCACTGACAGATGGTTTTGATACGCTACTTTTAATAGTAACGAACGACCTGAGCCTGAACAATCATACGACTAATTATATAAGAGACGATTCCCGGATACAAGAAAGATGGACAGATCCTGCTTCGGTTGAGCAATGGATCCGGCATGGTGTTAATCGCAATATTCTTCACTGGCTGTTAAAAGGGGAGATACTTCTGGATCATAACACTTATTTAGAAGGCCTGCGCCATCGAATACTTGAATTTCCCGGAGACTTGCGCGATCATAAGCTGCTTATTGAATTTTCGTATTTTCTGCGTAAATATTTGCAGAGCAAGGAATATATCCTCGATGACCATATCTTAGATGCTTACAATAATATACTCGAAGCACTTCACCATTGGGCTCGCATTGTTATTGTGGAAGATGGCTATCATCCTGAAATCACCGTGTGGCGACAGATTCGTGCCATCAATCCCGGTGTTTATAAGCTATATGAAGAATTAACGATGAGTAAAGAGACCTTGAAGCAGAGGGTTCAGCTCGTGCTGCTCGCTTGTGAGTTTTCGGTTATGTCCAAAATGGAGCATTGCTGCGAGGCTTTTATTCAAATCCTCCGTGAAAGCGAACATCCACTTAGCTCGGATGAGCTTCAGAAGCATTCGCGTTTAGTTGAAGTAAAGTCAGAGCTTCCGCTGTTACTAAATAAATTGGTCAAAAAGGGCTTGATAAAAGAAGTAGCGGTTATCATCGATGACCATACCTCCGAAATCGAGTTGAGATATACAAGCGTATAATGATGTAAAACCTTGAAGAATCAGGTGTTTTCCTGGTTCTTTTTTTATTCTCATTTAAATGCTTGACTTTGATTGTGATTCTATGATAAATTAACTCTCGCCGCTAAAAACGGTAACGCATTTGAAGCCAAAGAGTAATTCATGCAAAGCGAAGTTGAAAAAAGAAATTAAAAAAAAGCTTGCATTGATTGGTTCGGATGTGATATATTATAAAAGTCGCCGCTAAACGGATGACGAAGAAATAGTAAGAAATTGATCTTTGAAAACTGAACAACGAGTGAGTAAGCGCGAACGAGAAATCGTTCAAAAAAAGAGATTGCAAAATCTCGCTAGCAACGCAAATGAGCAATTAAGCTTTCGAATAAAGGACAAGCAATTGTCCAACTATTATGGAGAGTTTGATCCTGGCTCAGGACGAACGCTGGCGGCGTGCCTAATACATGCAAGTCGAGCGGGTTTATCCTTCGGGAT
>NZ_JCAUAY010000020.1:0-22803 GCF_059692195.1 Paenibacillus sp. J22P90 | reverse complement strand
ATGATGGCGGAGGGGACCCACGCGTTCCCATCTCGAACACGACCGTTAAGCCCTCCAGCGTCGATGGTACTTGAACCGCAGGGTTCTGGGAGAGTAGAACGTTGCCAAGCAGACCTAATATAGGGATCTTTTAGTGAAGCTAAAAGTCTCTCTGCATTGGGTATTTTTTTTGTCTGGGGCCATAGCTCAGCTGGGAGAGCGCCTGCCTTGCAAGCAGGAGGTCAGCGGTTCGATCCCGCTTGGCTCCACCATTATTCCCTGATAGCTCAGTTGGTAGAGCACTCGACTGTTAATCGAGTTGTCACAGGTTCGAGTCCTGTTCGGGGAGCCATTCTTTCTAGGCCCGTTGGTCAAGTGGTTAAGACACCTCCCTTTCACGGAGGTAACAGGGGTTCGAGTCCCCTACGGGTCACCATTTTTTACCCCCATGGAGGCTTAGCTCAGCTGGGAGAGCATCTGCCTTACAAGCAGAGGGTCGGCGGTTCGATCCCGTCAGCCTCCACCATCACTTCACCTTAAAATAATAAGCCGTTGTAGCTCAACTGGTAGAGCAACTGACTTGTAATCAGTAGGTTGGGGGTTCAAGTCCTCTCGACGGCACCATTTTTAAGGTGATTTTTTTGTAGCATGGAGCTGTGGTGTAGTGGCCTAACATGCCTGCCTGTCACGCAGGAGACCGCGGGTTCGAATCCCGTCAGCTCCGCCATTTTAATGGTGGAAACAAAGATTTCGGCGCTATAGCCAAGTGGTAAGGCAGAGCTCTGCAAAAGCTTTACCCCCAGTTCGAATCTGGGTAGCGCCTTTTAATACAAGCCGGAGTGGCGGAATCGGCAGACGCACAGGACTTAAAATCCTGCGGTAGGTGACTACCGTACCAGTTCAAGTCTGGTCTTCGGCATTTTTTAACAACAGAGATGCGCCCTTAGCTCAGCTGGATAGAGTATTTGACTACGAATCAAAAGGTCGGGAGTTCGAATCTCTCAGGGCGCGTAATTAACTTTATAAGTTACAACTCTGAAAGCCTTGATATAAGGCTTTTTTTGTTTATGCAAAAAAAGGATTACTTGCGGTAATCAATCAACACGCCTAGCGTTTCAACCGGACGCTCCTCTATAGATTGAAATAACTCTTTGACTCTGCTCCATCACGGAACACCGCCTAATATGTCGAACAAGCGCAGGCGTGCGCTGCAATATCACTATGCTCCTGAATCGGCGCAGAAGATGACACCGGAACAATACAAAGTCGTGTTTACGAACGAAATGACACGTGCAGAGTGTTAATAGCAATCTTAATAAATTGAGAAAGTCCCAATGAGCTAGTACAGTCATCGGGACTTTTTTATTAACAATCATTCATGATCGACCAGTCGATCAAATGATCAAAAAGGGTTAGTTACACACGATATATAGGATGATAACCCTTTCTGAACAAATGAATATAGACGGATATTTCCTAGGCTCATTAGAATAAAAACCGTAGCAGAGCATCTGAAGGTGTGGTGCGGCGGACATGATTCATTAGACAGAAGGAGTGAACGACATAATGGCTGCAGTCGATTATTCAGCACATAAACAGGCTGACGCACGAGTGAGAAAGAGAAGGTTAAATCGCCTGACAGGGAAGCTACTTAAGGATCGGTGGCTGTATCTAATGCTGTTGCCCGGCATTGTATATTTCTTATTATTCAAATACGGTCCCATGTGGGGAATTGTGATCGGGTTTCAGGATTACTCACCATTTCAGGGAATGTTTGGAAGTAAGTGGGTAGGCTTAAAACACTATATCCGTTTGTTCACTGAACCTACTTTTTTCACAATACTGAAAAACACGCTGATCTTGTCTCTTGTTAATCTGATGTTTGTCTTTCCGACGCCAATTATTGTAGCGCTTATGCTCAATGAACTGAGGAGAGAAAGGTTCAAGAAATGGATACAAACACTGATCTACATCCCTCACTTCATGTCCTGGGTGATCATTATTGGCATGTTCAAAGTACTGTTTGAGTCGCAAGACGGCATATTTCAGAAATGGATTGTTTCACTCGGTTTCGAACCATTCACGTTTATGATGGACCCCGATAAATTTATTCCTATGTATATCCTGCAAAATATATGGCGCGACACAGGATGGGGAACGATCATCTATCTGGCTGCATTGGCCGGCGTGGATACGTATTTATACGAAGCAGCCCGTATAGACGGTGCTAACCGGTTGCGGCAAATGTGGCATATCACGCTGCCGTCGATCCGGAGCACCATTATGATTCTGTTTATTTTGCAACTTGGAAATATTCTTGAGCTCGGTTTCGAGCACGTCTATTTACTTCTTAACTCCCTCAACCGGGAAGTAGCAGAAATATTTGACACATACGTCTACACAGCCGGTATCCTGAACGGATTGTATAGTTATTCGACGGCAGTAGGTGTCTTTAAATCAGTGGTTGGCCTTATCCTGGTCGTACTCGCCAATCGGTTATCCAAAAAATTCGGAGAAGAAGGCATATTCTAAGGAAGGGTGAAAGCCATGATTCACGATCGAAGTTGGAGCTCGCGCTTGTTTGACTATATCAATTATACAATTCTGATCCTGTTTGCGCTTTGTACAGTGCTTCCCTTTATACACATTATAAGTTCATCATTTGCCAGCCCGACGGAAACGCTTACGAAAGATTTCGTGCTGTTTCCAACGGATTTCACGCTGGATGCCTATCGATTAATATTCTCTACGGATCGTATCCTGAAGAGTCTGCTAGTCACTGTACTGATTACAGTGGGTGGAACTATTGTCAATCTAATCATGACCTGCCTAATGGCCTATCCGCTTTCCAGAAGAGATTTGATCGGGCGTAAGCCTATTATGATGATGGTGATCTTCACGCTCCTTTTTAGCGGAGGCTTGATTCCTACGTTTCTGATCGTAAAAGCCTTGGGACTGCTGGATTCCATGTGGGCACTCATTATTCCGAGTGCGATAAGTACCTTTAATCTCATCATTATCAAAAACTTTTTCCAACAGATGCCGGATGGAATTGAAGAATCGGCCAAAATCGACGGTGCTAATGATCTCAGTATCCTTGTGCGCATCATTCTTCCGCTCTCGCTGCCGGCGCTGGCGACATTCGGACTGTTCTACGCAGTTGGACATTGGAATACGTTCTTGTCTGCCATTCTCTATATCCGAGATTCCGACAAATGGCCGATTCAAGTACTGCTTCGCTCGTTTGTCTTGTTATCCGAAGGCCGGTTGGACGATGGTGGTGACCAAGACGGGGGAATTCATTTGCCGCCAGAAACGGTTAAAATGGCTGTCATTACGGTGGCTACGCTTCCGATCCTGTGCGTGTATCCTTTTTTACAGAAGCATTTCGCGAAAGGTGTTTTTGTGGGTTCAATCAAAGGTTAACTACTTCACGAACCCATTTAAATATAGTACCATCAAATCATATATAGCGGAGGTCTTGATCACATGGATTTGAACAAGAACGCAGGAACAAAAGCACTAGTGGCGGTTAGCGTGGTTGGTTTACTGATGACGACGGCTTGTTCCAATGAAAAGCAATCGACGAATCAGTCCACAGCATCTGCACAACAAACGGAAAAACCGAAGGACACTACGCCTACGACAATCGAAATTATGAGCACGTTGGCTGGCGTAGCACCGAAAGAAACAAGTGACGTGCAAAAAGAACTGGAAAAGCTTACGAATACGAAGCTAAACATCACGTGGGTACCAGAGACGGCCTATAAAGAGAAACTGAATGCCACAATGGCTTCTGGAACGCTTCCACAAGTCATGTTCACGAATGAAACGAAATCCGCTAATATCATCAATGCAGCTAGGTCGGGTGCCTTCTGGGAAGTCGGTCCTTATCTAAAGGACTATCCGAATTTGAGCAAACAGATGGATCCTGAGGTGTTAAAAGGAATTGCGATTGACGGAAAATACTACATGCTTCCCCGTCACAGAGACGCTGCTCGCCACGTGATTACGATTCGTAAGGACTGGCTGGATAAGTTGGGACTACCAATGCCCAAGACGTTAGATGACTTGTATAAAGTGTCAAAGGCATTTACAGAAAATGATCCAGACGGGAACGGCAAGAAGGATACGGTCGGATTAGTGGAAGACGGGTTAAATGCTCTGGTGCGCAACATTGCGGTTTATCATGGAGCTCCGATGAATTTTGGTATGCAAAACGGTCAAGTGGTTCCCAACTTCCTGACGCCAGAATATTTGGAAGGCCTCAAATTTTACAAGAAACTGTATGCCGAAAAATTAATGAATCCCGACTTTGCTATCATCAATACCCAGCAACGCCGGGATATGATGGCACAAGGGAAAGCGGGTATCATGATCGCCGTAGAATCCGATGCTCCGTCTATTCAGAAAGACGCGGTAAAGCTGAATCCGAAAGCTGAATTCGATTTGATTCAAGGCGTGACAGGTCCACAAGGATTGAGGGTATCGGCTACTTCAGGGTACAATGGAGCCATGGTGTTTTCCAAGAGCAGCATCAAAACGGAAGCGGAGTTGAAGAAAATTCTAACGTTCTACGACAAAATGTCGACTCCCGAGATGTTAACATTGACGGGAAAAGGCATTAAAGATATCGATTACAAGATCGTGGACGGATTCGTTGAACCTGCTAATCCCCGTGCCGAGGAAAGAAAGGCAGATGCCCAATATCTTGCATTTGGAGTCGCAAATCCAAGTAATGAATTACCGATTAAATCAACGGACCCATTAGTCATAAAAGGGAAAAAGCTAGTGGCTGATAATGCGAAAATTGCTATTTACGATATAACGACACCTCTGGATTCCAAAACCAAAACCGAAAAAGGCCCCGAATTAGATAAAATTAGCCGTGACGCGCAGATTAAATTCATTATGGGTGAAATCGACGAGGAAGGGTACAAAAAAGCACTCGATCAGTGGCGCAAAGCCGGTGGTGATCAAATTATTAAAGAATTTACTGAAGATTACAAAAAACAAGGCGGTAAATAATCAGCATAGGAAAAGATGGAGGAGACCCCTTCCGTCTTTTTCCATTTACGAACCAGCGGAGGTATATTCATGAAGGCTCGAGGGTTTACATACTTAAACAAATTAGCGTTATTCGGGTTTGCACTTGGTGTCTTACCTCTGCTGGTATTGGGATTTTTCTCTTATTTTCGTACATCGGGTACGATTCAAAACTATGTAGAGGAAGGCAATCTACAAATATTAAAGCTAAGCCAATCACGCATCGAGCAGAACCTAAAGACGGTGGAGGCATCCGCCACAACGATGCTACATTCCCCGTTTGTGGAGAGTGTGCTCTCGTTACCGCTTGAGGGCAAATATTTTAATGAATTTGAGCAGCTGACCGGCAGTATTCGTCAATTGCAAGTATTTGAGCTAGGTGTTAGCGATATCGAATTCTATAACATGCACGGAAATTGGAAAATCGGCAATAAGGGGATTTATCCTTTTAATCAAGAGGGTATTCAATCAACGTTGGAAATTCCGCAGAAGACAGTATGGGAATCTAATAAAAATGGCATTCGCATGATCAGCAAGAAGCCGGCTTACGATCCAGACCCTGATATTATCATCATGGCAGAGATACCCTTCTCACACCTGCGTAAGCTGCTGCTAGACACAAGTCCGCTTGGAAGCGTATTTATGATGGATAGTGACATGAAATTGCTTGGTTATCAGGACGAAAGCTTCACACAGGCCTTTCTCAGTGAAACGGAAATTGCCAGTCAACTGAAGCAGTTTGATGGCAATATGGGTAAAGTCAATGTTCGATATGGCAAGCAGGATTATGCAGTTACTTTTATTCGTTCTAGCTTCACCGGATGGATCTATGTCTCGGCCGTTTCGATCGATATCATCACTCAGGAATCGAAATCAATTGGGCAGTTCATTATGTGGATTTGCTTCATCATTATTCTCCTTGTTCTTGCATTTTCGGTGATGGGCTCTAATCGATTTTATAGTCCAATACGCAAGCTTTATGCGACCGTCATTGGCCAGGATGTACGCCAACCGCTCCATAATAGTAAACGCGAGGATGAATTGCAGCAGATTGGTACACGTTTTCTTTCATTGTTGGACCGACAACAGGAAATGTCCGGTCAAATCCAGGGACAGGTGGCACAATTGAATCAATTTTTTGTGCAAAAGCTCTTCTTTGGAGAGGTTGGGCCGAGGGAAATAAAGGAGAAGTTGTCCGTCCTTCAATATCCGCAGAGTTGGCGAAGCCTATATGTAATGGCTATTGAAATCGATACATTGGAAGGAAGCCGATATCAGGATCAGGATCTAGACCTGCTGTTGTTCGCCGTAAACAATATTGCGGGGGAGCTTGCTCCACAACATTCGCTGCTAAATCCGATCGTGCTAAACGAATCTCAATTGACAATTCTGGGGACTGATCTTAACGATCCGAACTGGGAAGAGAATCTGTATAAGTTGGCAGAAGAGATTCAGCGCGCGGTTCGCACGTATTTAAATATTTCGGTTAGCGTCGGATTAAGTTATGCATTTGAGGAATGGACGAAGGTACCTAAAGCTTATAAAGAAGCCATTGATGCCCTCAGATACCGCGTTAAGCTCGGTCACGAGGCGATTATTTCCATACATGATATTTTTGCGGATTCCCCTGCGGAGACTTCGTATCCCGTCAAGATTTCGGATGAACTCAGGCAGGCGGTTAATGCTTCTGACTTGGAACAAGCGACCCTTCTTTTGCATCAAATGGTTCGTGAACTGCTTGTTCAGCCGTTTCACTTCCACGATTACCAGTTTTCCCTTATTCGTTTTTTGTCCGAACTGGGTAGTCTGCTTCAGGATCAAGGAATCTCGATTCGCACGCTAATGAAAGATGATGAATCGATTGTGGAAACCCTGTTCAAGTTGAGAACGACGGACGAGGTCGAGGCTTGGTTTAAGGAAGTCGTTGTAGGTCCGGTATTACTGCTGCTGGAGGAAAGACGCAGTCATCAATTCCGCAAAATCTCGGAAGCTGTCATCCAAATCATTCACGAAGAATACGATACCGATTTGACGCTAGAACTATGTGCTGATCGGATCGAATACCACCCCCATTATGTCAGTAAAGTGTTTCGCCAAGAGGCTGGCGTTAATTTTGGGGACTATTTGTTACAATACCGGCTGACAATAGCCAAGAAGATGCTCACGGAAACGAATATGAAAATCTCAGACATTTCCGAAAAGTTGAAATATACGAATTCGACGAATTTTATCCGTTCTTTCCGCAAGGTAGAGGGGGAGACTCCCGGTCAGTACCGCGAACGGATGCAAGAAATTCCTGCTGCAGGAAGTGGAACGAAATAAGCGAGTAACGAAACGTCCTTCGAACTGGGAAATACCCAGTTCGAAGGACGTTTATTTTGTATCTGAACAAATGAATATAGACTGATATCAAGCACGGAACCTATATTTAAAGGCGAAAGGAGGAGATAAAATGGCTCGATATTTTGATATGGAAGCCGGCATGAAATATAAGCTGGCAGATCAGAACACGGACACGATCCTTGAGACGATAGCAGGCGCCTATATAGCGAACAATCCCCCGCATCCGTTCGTATTTCGATGCTTTAGCAGGCTTTCCATCCCACAGCTGCAGGATGGCAGATTCGATTTTAATATGCACGAGAAGCATCCAGATGCTACTTTTGGCCAGTATGCTTTTGCGCTAGGCATGCTTTGGAGCGACAACGTCAGGTCTGTCGAGACTGCAGTCAATTGTTATGGTCCGACCAAGCTGCTGCTAAATGGCAAGTTGCTTTATAAATCTGGTGTTGCCGAAGAGGTAAATGTAGAGACACGCAAGATTGTTGAGGTGCAGTTACAAAAAGGTTGGAATGCGTTCCTACTTGTTTTCCGCAATGTAGCTTCTGGATTCGGTTGTATATTCGGCTCGAACCGCAGCCATTCGACTCCGTTGGACTTTATGAACCCGTTCCATGAACGATATGACTGTGGCGGTTGGCTTTATTCGGAGCCGCAAGAATATGAAAGGTTTGGAGAAACAGCCTTTCCTGATGTAAGAGGAGCTGAGTCGGAATCCTCTGTTCGGTGGTTTCCTTCACAAGCGTGGACGGCGGATCAGGCGTCGCTGATGAACTGCGCTAGAATATTCGGGATTCAGCCAAATAAGGTGGCATATGCTTGGTCGAAAGGGAAATCCGACCTCCCTGGCCGGAATCGATTCACCCTGAAAGGATGGTCAACAGGTGAGCTCCGCATCTGGGTTAACGGCGAACTAGTTGCCATATCGGAGACGGAAGGGCCATTTGAGGTTGAGGTCCATCTCGCCTACGGGGAACATCAATGGTTAGTTGAGTCGGCTTGCGGGGAGAGGGATTGGGGTTTTTCATTGGAAGTGTTCGCCGAAGATGAGGCGTATTCATTCAATCAGCCATATCCCGTGAAAGGGACGGATGAATGTTGGTTGTACTTAGGACCGATGGAGCGCTCTGAGGACATTGTTCCTGATCAGCTGCAAACGATGTTCCATGTGTTTGAAGTCGATGCTGGCAACCACACCTACTGGCGGATAGATAGACCAGGTGTTTGGATCAGACCTTACCTGAACAATGCTCGTTACGCAAGATGGAACTATCCCATTGGTGTGACCTTGTACGGCCTTCTCCGAACGGGCAGAAGGCTGGAGAGATCCGATATTGTCCGATACGTCCTTCAACATCTGAAAGCGTGTACGACCATGTACAGCTACGCTCTGTGGGACCGTGAACAGTATGGGTATCCCGCAATTAACACGAAACTGGTTGATATGAAGATGTTGGACGATTGCGGTTCGATCGGCAGTGCCATGCTGGAGGCCAATCAAGAGGCACAGGATGAGGGTTTTGTCAGGTTGGCGCATATCATTGCCGAATATATGGCAAACAGACAAGAAAGACAGGAGGACGGTGCATTTTATCGGGAATCCAAAGGTTATTACATGGAAAATACGTTATGGGCAGACGACTTATACATGAGTACCCCATTCCTGATTCGATACTACAAGCTGACAGGTGAACGTAAATGGCTTGATGAAGCTGCCAGACAGTTTCTTCTTTTTAAGAAATACTTGTATCTCCCCGACAAAAAACTGATGTCTCACGTCTATGATTTCAAATTTAACATGGCTAATCAGATACCTTGGGGACGAGGAAATGGCTGGGTTATCTTTTCTTTATCGGAGCTGCTAGAAATGATGCCGGAGGATCATCTGAACAGAGGAGATCTGCTTAGCTTTTTCCGAGATTTCTCCGAAGGGTTACTTGCTCGTCAAGGGGAAAATGGTTTATGGCATCAAGTATTAACAGATGAAGGATCGTTCGAGGAAACGTCCTGCACATCGATGTTTATATATGCTTTTGCCAGAGGGGTTCGATTCGGCTGGCTGGATCGGCCACGGGTTTATGCAAATGCGGTACGTAAGGCGTGGAGCGGATTGATCAGCCATGCCTTTGAGGGCAATGGCTCGGTCCATGGTGTGTGCTGTGGCTCCAAATATTCCTATTCACCTGATTATTACAAATATGATCTGAAGGCGGTCACGAATGACCCGCATGGCATAGGTATCGTCCTGTTAGCCGGAATCGAAGCAGAGGCTATGAACCAGATGTTATCAACTTTATAGATTGCAGAATACATGATGAGGAGTGGAAGGATATGAAAGGCGATGTTTATTACTCAACGATAACCACCAAGAAAGATGAGTTGACTGGTGCCGAGGTGACACAGCTCACCGACGATTCAGGCGATACGTATCATCCCTATTTCACCAAAACATTGATTGATTCTGACAATAATTATGTTCTTCTGGCTTCAAACCGCACGGGTTCGATGCAATTGTACACATTGCGGTTTAAGGACGGTCAAATGGTGCAAATTACCGATCGTGAGGGGGTTAGCCCTTTCAGTTCCGTACTCGATGCTTGGCAACATATCGTTTACTATTTTGCCGACCGAACGCTGATGCGGGTTCGCCTTGATAATCTGGAAACGGAAGAGCTCATGCAAATTCCAATCGGCTTTAAGCCCAGTGATCTATCTATTGATAACGCAGGGAAATTCCTAGCTTTTTCGTATGTGGAACATATGGAACTCTGCACGGAAACTGGCGGTACGTATTCAACGCACAGGGAAAAACACTTTCGCAGACCAACGAGTGTGGTCATCCGTTATGATATCGAAAGAAGAGCTCCCTATGTGGTATGGGGAGAAGGTCAATATATTTCCCATGTAAACATTAGCCCGGTGGACTCGAATATCATTGTATTTTGCCATGAAGGTCCATGGCTGCAGGTTCAGCGAATGTGGACGGCGCGTATCGACCATGACAAGGTGTACCCGCTAGTGGATCAGAAGGTGAATTTGGAGCGGATCGGACATGAATTTTTTACCGCGAGCGGCAGGATTGGTGCCCAATATTCATCTAGAGAGAAGATCGGGGATGAGTTTTTGTTGCATGGCGATATTTTTATCAACGTAGATGGCTCGAACGAGAGAAGATATTATTACCCTTACACACGACCCTCCCATGTACAGATGAACTACAGCGAAACGATAGGCGTCGGCGATCGTGCGCCTATTCGCGAAGCCATGGAGGATAAGGGGAACTATATGTCCTTGTTGAAATATGAAGGAGATTCCATCGAAGTCGGTCTTCTTTGTGCACACGGCACTTCCTGGCGCAGCCAGATGTCCCATCCGCATCCAATCTTTACCCGAGATGACCAGCATATTCTTTTCTCCTCCGACAGAGGTGGTAAATCCAATGTTTACTTGGCTAGGGTTGACTGGGAAAAAACGATCAAGAGTGACAAGCGGATAGAAAGATAAACACGGATGGAGGAGAGCAGCTCATGCTTAATATCAAGAACGAGCTAGTAAAAGCAGAACGGCTAACCCAGGGAGATGCCCATTATTTTTTTGGTTATTACGACACACCTGCTTGGAGCCAAAGCGACCGATATCATTTATGCCATAAAGTAAATTTCATGGATCGCCTTCCTCACCAGTCAGATATGGCAACTGTCGGATACATCGATATGAACAACCATTCCTTTCATCCGATTGCGGAAACAACCGCATGGAATTTTCAGCAGGGGAGCATGCTGCAGTGGAACCCTGCCTTTCCGGAAGAAGAGATTATCTACAATACGTGGGATGGCGAAACCTATAGAGGCGTTGTGCAAAACATTCATTCAGGATCCTCCCGGCAACTGGATCTCCCCGTGGCAAATGTCGATCCCACAGGCCGGTATGCCGTAAGCATCAATTTTGACCGTATGTTTGATTTTCGGCCTGGATATGGATATGCGGGGAGAGAGGACCTGTATAAAGAAGTTCGTCATTCTGAAGATGACGGAATTTTTCTAATCGAATTGACAACGGGCGAATCCAGATTGATCGTGTCACTACAACAAATTTGGGACTTCACGAAAATTCGCTTTCGGGGTCAAGACAAGAAGCTGTTGATTAACCATATCACGTTTAATACGGATGGCTCTCGTCTCGTTTTCCTTGTCCGATATTTTCCTGAGCCCGGCGAGATGTGGGAAACGGCTATCCTAACGGTCAACTGTGATGGTTCAGACCTATTCCTCTTGTCCGATTATTCCTATGCGTCTCATTATCATTGGCGTGACCGGGAACACATTGTTTTTCATTCACGCGGAGCGGAAATCGGCCATGCAGGCGATCAACTATATGTGTTAAGAGATTTGACGCATGAGGCTGAACTGATCGATACGGCATTCTTTTTAAAGGACGGCCACTGCAGTTACTCGCCAGATCGGCAGTTCATGCTCTATGACAGCTATCCGGATGCGGACGGCTATCGGCATTTGTACTTATACTTTTTGGAGAATAAATGCGGAAAGACGCTAGGCTCTTATTACTCTTTACCAGACATTGATGGCGACATCCGTTGCGATTTGCACCCGCGTTGGAATCGGGCAGGTACTCATATTTCGTTCGATTCTATCCATGAAGGAAGGCGGCATGTGTATACGATGGACCTGCGAAATGTCATGGAAAGACTGCTTCTGAACAAATGAATGTTGACTGTCATTTGAAGTACCCTCAGCCTGTTGCTGGGGGTTTTTTTGTCATTGGGAGCGTAGAACCATGTTTGGGGATGGACAACTTCCTAGAGAATAGAGTATCATCAGTGAACGTAACGGGCGTTTTCACATGATGATGGAACTGAGAATACGGACATAGGGGATCGAAATAATGACGAAAAGATGGTTTAATCGCTTGCTGCTTTCCTATATACCTGTATTGATATTGGTTACTTTCGTACTGTCTTTTGTATTCTTTTATATGGTGAATACTATTTCTTCGAACCAAGCTAAGCAGGCTAATCGCGTGTTTACCGAACAAGTCATGAGTACGGTTGATTTTACGTTGAAGAAAGTGGAGCAGCTCGTTGTCAATGCGTTCAACAATGATGAAAGCGCTAACTTATTTTTCTATAACACACCGGAAGATCGGTATAAATCACAATTCATTCCTTCTAAAAAAATAGGAGAATTGACATCACTCATCCCTGAAATAGACTCTTTGTATTTATATCGGGCAACGGATCAGTCTGTATTGATGAAGGATTCGCTGCTTCAGGCAAGCAATTTAACGGAATATACGTTTATTCGCAAGTTGCTGCAGGATGGCATCCCACCAGGTTGGATTCCGGTCCGTTCATTCAAGTCATCCGATGATGCACCTACCAATTCCGTTGTTTCGTTAGTCAGGGGAGTTCCGCTGCTGACTGGCGAGAAAGGGTTCGTCGTTGTGAACATCGATATACGAGCCATAGCCAATTTGGTACGAGACATGTCGGCTTCTAAATTTAGTTACGTGGATATTCAAGACCAACAGGGGAATAAAGTTGTTGAAGAAAGTGAGTTCGGGCACACGACCACGCTAACAACGTTGGTATCGAATTATTCGGGGTGGCAGATTGAGAGCGGATTGCAGGACGGCGGTACATTTAAATTGTTTGCCACGATCCCGATCATTTGGTTGGGCATCATTCTTCTAGCGATTCTGTTAGGTATATTATGGATCGTGTTTGTGACAAGGCGCAATTATAAGCCGATAAAGGCGATCATGGACAAGCTGGAGAGCTCTTCCTCGTCTAAAAGTAAATTATTTCAAGATGCCGAAGACCAGGATGAATTGCAGCTTTTAGATAAGGCGATTACGAGTTTAATTGAGCAATCGATTGAATATCAACAACAGCAAGAGCAAGGGATGGCGTATCGCCGCCAGCGTTTCATTCATGACCTGTTGACTGGTAATCGGATGTTCTCTGACGAAGACTGGAGGCTGGAAGCGGGTCGGCTCGAAGGTCCGGAAGTGTATGACTGCTGGAATGCACTAGCTATCGGCATTGATGGATACGCTGAGTTTACGAAGTTATATGATTATCGAGATCAAGTTTTACTTAAGTTTGTCGTTCAAAATGCGCTGCAAGAAATCGCGGACAAGCATGGTTGCCGGATTTGGATGGAGTGGATGGATGCCACGCGCCTAGGAGCGGCGTTACAAGTACTGCCCGATACTCAGGAAGGAACGAAATCTGCTCCAATAATTGCTGGAGAACTTAACGCATGGATTCGTAATCATTTAAAATTTACGGTCTCCATTGGGATTGGCAGTGACGTTACGGATGTGAGCGAAGTTTCGTTATCCTATGAAGAGGCTATGCATGCGCTCGATTACAAATTAGTGCTAGGTGCAAATCAGGTCATTTCGTCCAGTGATGTGAGAGCAAACAGCCAGGCGGCCTACAGTCACTACCACGAGATTCGTATCATTGCGGCTCAATTTAAGCAAGGCCATGCAGAATGGAAGCCGATGTTCCGCCGTCTGGCGGAGTCCATGAAGCAGGATCCCATGTCCCGACAAGAGCTACGGATGATGATGGATTACATGAACTACCAATGGAATGCGGCATTTCAGGAAATGCTGCCTGAATACCGGGAATTCTGGGAAGAGACGGCTTTTCCTCAGCTTCAAGCAGAAATTGGTCAGCTAGAGACGGTCGAAGAGACGATGAATCGGTATTACAATTGGCTCGAGCGGACTGACGATCAACTGAAGGAGTTGCGAGATCGACGCAACGAACATTCTACGGCACCTCGTATTAAGGCGTATATTGACACTAATTATGGCAATTCCGATTTATCGCTCAATCTCTTGAGTGAGCATTTTAATCTCAGTACGAAGTATGTCAGCCAACTGTTCAAAGATGAGATTGGCATTAAGTTTACCGAGTATTTGTCGGGATTACGGATCGAGCAAGCCAAAGTTCTCTTGAAGGTGTCTAATGATTCCATTCAAGAGATTGCCAAACAAGTTGGCTATGACAATACATTATCCTTCATCCGTATGTTTAAAAAGATTGAACAGATCACCCCTGGTGATTATCGTAAGTTTGGGAAAGACGAGTAGAGAGTATCAGGAGGCAGTTATGGACGTGAACAAGGTTCAAAGGGCGATTCCGTAGGAGTGGGAGAGCCTTTTGAGCCTTTTTTCATATACAAAATTCCAGATCATAATCAAAATTCCGTCTCCATTTTTCGAACAAGAATATCGTGTCTAAAGCATGAAAATGGACTCTTGTCTTCAGGTGGGCGTGGCCGTTTAAATAGAGTTACAACAGGCAACGCACAGAATGTGAACAAGGGGAGGATTGGATGGACTACGTGAAACAGGCGATGCCGGCAGTACAGTCGTCTGGCATACAAAAGGTGAAGAGAAGAAGGCATCAGGATCGATGGTTATTCCTATTGTTTTTACCGGCATTGGTATACTTTGTGGTTTTTAAATACGTGCCGATGGGTGGACTGGTGCTGGCTTTCAAAGATTACAATTTGCACGATGGCATTATGCACAGTCGTTGGGTAGGCATGGATAATTTTCAGCTGCTTTTCAAAAATCCAGATATGCTGAAAGTCGTTCGTAATACGCTTATGATCAGCTTACTGACAGTGGTCGTTGGATTTCCTTTTCCGATTATTATTGCCATACTGCTGAATGAAATGAAAGCGCAGCTATTCAAACGAACGATACAAACGTTCCTGTATTTACCTCATTTTCTGAATTGGGTGATCGTCGGTTCATTTGTTGTCCTGCTGATGGCGCAAGAGCATGGCATCGTGAATCATCTTTTGGAGCGATTTACGGGGCATAAGTATGCATTCTTGTACAATGAAGGGTCATGGCTAGCTGTATTTCTAGGCTCACATGTTTGGAAGGAAGCGGGATACGGTTCCATCATTTATTTGGCAGCCTTGAGCAGCATCGACACAAGTTTGTATGAGTCTGCTTCTCTGGACGGTGCGAATAAGTGGAAACAGATTTGGCACATTACACTTCCCGGTATCATGCCGGTCATTGTTCTCATGATGATTTTATCACTGGAACATGTGATGGATGTCGGATTTGACGCGATCTATGTATTAGGCAATGCGAGCGTTCGGGATATTGCGGACGTTATCAGCACTTGGAGCTATGCCATCGGCTTGGGCCAAGCGAAATATAGCTTGACGACAGCGCTTGGATTCTTCCAATCTCTCGTCGGACTGATCTTGGTGTTATCGGCAAATACGATCGCACGTAAGTTTAATCACGGATTATGGTGAACGGGGGGATCGCATGAAACAGTCATCTGGGGAGCGGATCTTTTACTCCGTCAATTATATCGTGATGGGCATTGTCGGCTTTATCTGCATACTCCCCTTAATCTATTTATTGGCCGTGTCATTGAGCTCAGAACAAGCAGTCGTCTCGGGCAAAGTGGGGTTGTGGCCGGTCGGGTTTAATTTCGATAATTACCGACTCGTGATTGAGGGATCTAACATTGGTAAAGCGTTCTGGAACAGCATTGTAATTACGGTCTTTGGTACTTGTTTAAATATGGGCTTTACCATTTTGGCCGCTTATCCGCTTGCCAAGAAAGCATTCAAAGGCCGGCGGTTCTATACCATGCTGATCCTGTTTACGATGTTGTTTAACGCAGGATTAATTCCCAACTACTTGTTGGTGAAAAATCTAGGACTGATCAATACGTACTGGGCGCTTTGGCTGCCCGCGCTTGTCAGCGTATACAACATGCTGGTCTTAAAAACATTTTTCGAAACGCTTCCCGAAGAAATTGAAGAAGCGGCGAGAATTGATGGCGCGAGCGAAGCCAGGCTTCTGCTTCAAATCATCCTGCCGTTGTCGATGCCGGTTCTGGCAGCACTCACCTTATTTTATGCCGTCGGACATTGGAATTCGTTCTTGAATGTTCTTCTCTATATCAATTCTAGTGATAAGAAGAATATGGCTGTTATCGTTCAAGAGATGGTAACGAACAGTTTCTCACGCCAAATGGACCAAGTGCAGCCTGATCAGGTGCAAATGGTCACCCCGGAAGCGATTCGGGCTTCTAGTATTTTCATTATGATTGTCCCTATGCTGATTCTGTATCCGTTTTTACAAAAATATTTTGTCAAAGGGATTATGGTCGGTTCGATAAAAGGCTAAATCACATGGATTTAAACCACATTAATTTCAGGAGGGTTCGTATGAAAAACAAAAAGATATGGGTGTATGCAAGTTTGGTCACGACAGCTGCAATTGGGATGGTTCTGACAGGCTGTGCGAAAGAGGAGAAAACGACAGCATCCAAGGATGGCGTTACTTCAACAGCTTCAGCGGCAAAGGGAAAAGTATCGGTCACCGTCTATGATCGAGCGAAAATTCCTGCGGAAGAAGGTAACTTTGAGAAAAATCGTTGGGTTGACTATATGAACAAAAATGGCCCTGTGGATCTTCAAATTGTACCTGTTCCGCGGGACAAAACGATTGATAAATTAAACGTATTGTTCGCATCGGCAAGTGCTCCAGATATTATCGTGGACTATAATGCGCCTGACCGTTCAACTTGGTATGAAAGCAAGCAATTGCTGCCGTTAAACGATATTATTGATAAATACAGTACTGTCTATAAGCAGCAGTTGGAGAAATATCCGGTATTGAAAAAGCTCGGTACCCGTGCTGATGGAAAATTGTACGACATCGGTGCCGTACGCCAAGGTGATATCAACTGGATGCTGTGGGTGCGGACAGATTGGCTGAAGAAGTTGAACTTGGAAGTGCCGAAGACATCAGAGGATATGCTGAAAATAGCGAAAGCTTTCGTCGAACAAGATCCGGATGGAAACGGCAAGAAAGATACGTACGGTTTGGCGCTTGGCGGGTTTTTGAATTGGAAAGTTGCTGATTATATGTTTGGTGTACCGTATAACACGAACTATCAGGATCAGAACAATGCTTTCTCCGTCTCATGGAAAAACATGCAAGCTGCAACAGCCTTTAAGAAGCAAATATTCGATATGGGCCTCGTGGATAAGGATTTCTTGACCGACCAGAACGGTGATAAAGCGAAACGCGATTTTATTAACGGTAAGTTAGGATTTTATATGACACAGCGCAGCGAGGCGCAGGCAGTATTTGAATCGCTGAGAAAGAATGACCCGAATGCACAAGTGATCCCGATTGCGCTGCCAAGCACACCGAGCGGCCAATTCAGCCCAGCAATCAATACGCCGTTTACGATGGCTGGTGTTGTGAATGCGAAGGCGAAAGATCCGAAAGCTGTTATTCAATACATCGACTTCTTGAACACGGAGAAAACGGTGAAAACGCTTCGCTGGGGAGTTGAAGGCGAGCACTATAAGCCGAATGCGAATGGCTGCCCAGTTCCAACGGATGCTGCGAAGAATACGGCAGAACGCAGCTGGAATGCCGATTACTCCATTCTTGTCAGCGAAGAGTCGATGATGAAGTGTGATCCGGTATTAGATTTGCTTGATGCCAATAACGCGACGCAAACGGATTATAAGAAAGTCATTGAAGCGGCGCGGAAAATCTACCTGAACCCAAGCAACCCGATGCCGGGCTCCGTGATCGATCTCAGCTTACCATCCTTGCCTTCTGAGCTAAATACAATTATCTCGAGTGTGAACTTTGACGATGAGTTGAAAAAATCCGTCGTGACAGGCAACTATTCCGCAGACAGTGTGATTACGAACATTCAAGATACATGGAAAAAAGCAGGGGGCGACAAGGTAGACGAATTCTACAACAACTGGTATAAGCAAAATAAAACGAATGCAGTCTCCATAAAAGACGTTTACGACCTCTTGGTGCAACAGCAAAAACAAGCAGGTAAATAAGGAAAAAAGCGGATCATTGTCTTATAAGGCGATGATCTGCTTTTTTACATAAATTTGATTACATCTCTTTATAGTACTTGAAACGGTAATAACTGCAATATCCAAGGATAAACAGATAGGCAAAAGCCAATAGGAATACCACGATTATATCTATATCCATCAAGGCAATTGCTGTAATTAAGGCTCCAAGTACAAAAACCATCATGTCATATGCTTTCGCTTTTGCCTGATTAGCGATTGCTAAATTACGCTCATCTTTCCTGTCAATCTCTAGCTGTTTTGCTGCGGCGGGAGCCCTTTTCATAGCATGTCGAAGGATTATTTCTCCAATACCGTGACCGAACAAACCACAGCCAAGCCCAACACAGATATAAGGCAACGCTCGCAGTATACCTTGTGGATCTTCAATCGTTTTAATGAAGTACACACCACCTGCAAGTAGTATTATGCCTACAACGGTAAGAAAATAATATGAAATAATTTTATTCATACATGCTCATCCTCCTCATAAATAAAGATTTCTTCGATACTCATCCCGAAAAAACGAGCAATCTTGAACGCTAAAAGGATTGATGGGTTATAGCGTCCGTTTTCTAGCGAACCGATCGTTTGTCTTGACACTTCAAGGGCCGCTGCCAATTCTTCTTGTTTAATTCCACGATGCTTGCGGATCTCTTCTAAACGGTTGTTCAATGCGTTTACCCTCCTTATGGAAAGCTAACTTTCCACAAGGGAAGTATATAATGCAACGGAAGTGATGTCAAGCGTGCTTTCCATTTTGGGTGGTGCCTTAAATGCTAGAGGGGATGGTATTGTTAGTAGAACTGGGTAAACCCATTTTCAAAATAAAGGATATGGATGGACATCTTACGAAATTTAATAAGGCTAACTAATTAAGAATGAAGGTGCCTCTAGATGAACGAGCTTATTAACGAATCTGTTATACAACTAGCTGAAAAATTTCAGCTTCCAGAAAAAATAGTTAACATTGAAGAACTACCTTGGGTTCCGTTCACAGAGAATCTTTCTTGCCATTTCAAGCCTTTGCGTTTTGATCTTAACACAGGGACTTGGATTTACCTTTTCAAATCAAGAGCAATCAGGTTTTGGGCAAACATAGGCATACGGGTGGAACTGTAATTGGTTATAACCTTCAAGGTAAATGGCGATATGAAGGGCGGGAATGGGTGGCTACACCGGGCACGTTTGTATTTGAACCACCTGGTGACATCCACAAGCTGATAACAGAAGACGAAGAAGTGGTGACTCTATTTATACTAGGTGGTTCACTTCAGTATTTTGATGAAAACAATCAAATCGTTGGACAAGATGATATTTATACAGTACTCGAAAAGTACAGAGATTTTTGCATGCTTCATGGGATTCAAATTAGAGAAGATCTTATTTATTGACGTAAACTTTCTAAAAAGGCTGCCGGCATGATTCATGATTGGTAGCCTTTACTCAAGTAACGGGCAGGTTAATGGCAACTTATATTGTAATAATAGCTGATGGTTTTATTGGCGCCGCTTATATAAATTCGTATATGACGTAAATCACATTCCAATTTATTGAGGAACAAAGAAAATTTCAATACAAGTGGCACTACTGTCCGTAATATCTTGCTATCAATTTACTGGAAGATGTTGAGTTAAATGAAAATATTAAAACAAGAGTTTAAGCTAACAAGGATCTTTAGCCCAAATAAAGACCTGAACAAGGCTTCTTGTGGATGGGTGGACTTTTCCTGAACGGGATAGTTTCATTATTATTTTATGGAAAGAGCAACCACACTGACATGTGTAAGTAACATCATTAATAGTAAGAATAGGCAAGCCTTCCGGCTTGCTTTTTTATTTATAGGAGTGTGAAATCGTGTTGGTTTGTCCAATCAAAATATAATAGCAGCCATATAATAGTAAATAAAATAGCAGAAAGTAAATAATAGGCTACTGTATGCGAGGAGAAACACTTAAGTTCTATTAAGTATAAAGGAGGTACACGCTTTATGAGAAAATATAAAAGAGTCATGAATACTATTGAGTCTGTAGATATCGAACAAATAAAAGAAATAGAAATTAAATACTTTAATGGGGATAAATGCGAGTTATCTTTGGATAAAGTCGAAGACAGGGATGAAAGAGAAAAGGAACTCAAGGAATTTCTGGAAAGAATCGAATGGAAGAAAGTTAAGGAAGTGAAAATAAAACTGTACAACGGAAATAAAATTGAAGTCGAATTTCATGATGATGACAACCATCATTGTCATCATGGGAGATGCGGACCGACAGGTGAAATTGGAGCAACAGGTGAAACGGGGGCAACAGGAGCAACAGGAGCAACAGGTGAAACAGGAGCAACAGGAGCAGCGGGAGCAACAGGAGAAACGGGAGCAACAGGAGCAACAGGAGAAACGGGAGCAACAGGTGCAACAGGAGCAACAGGAGTTACAGGCCCAGCAGGTGGTCCACCGGGACCAACAGGAGCCACAGGACCAGCAGGGGCAGGAGCAGTAGGGCCAACCGGAGCAACCGGAGAAACGGGAGCAACAGGAGAGACAGGAGCAACAGGAGCAACAGGAGTTACAGGCCCAGCAGGTGGTCCACCGGGACCAACAGGAGCCACAGGACCAGCAGGGGCAGGAGCAGTAGGGCCAACCGGAGCAACCGGAGCAGCGGGGGCAGCAGGAGCAACAGGTGAAACAGGAGCAACAGGTGAAACAGGAGCAACGGGGGTAACAGGTGAAACAGGAGCAACGGGGGCAACAGGTGAAACAGGAGCAACGGGGGCAACAGGTGAAACAGGAGCAACGGGGGAAACAGGAGCAACGGGGGAAACAGGAGCAACGGGGGCAACAGGTGAAACTGGAGCAACGGGGGCAACAGGTGAAACTGGAGCAACAGGACCAGCGGGACCTGCTGGATCCATATCAGCCAACTTCATTTATATAGCAAATTTTAATAGTAACAATGTTTCTGTAATTGATGGAGTAACCAATACGGTAATTGCTACCATTCCAGTTGGGATTAATCCAGCGGGTGTTGACGTCAATCCATTAACCAATCGTATTTATGTAGCAAATAGGGGGAGTGATAACGTTTCTGTAATCGATGGTGTAACTAATACGGTGATAGCTACCGTGCCAGTCGGGGATGAATCAGGGGATGTTGGGGTTAATATAGCAACCAATGCCATTTATACGGCAAATTTTAATTCATTGGACTTAACTGAAGATGTTACCGTGATTAGTGGATTGACCAATACGGTGTTTGCAACCATAATAATCCCTGGGCTCAATTTATCAACAGGGGTAGGCGCCAACCCATTAACTAATCGTATTTATGTAGCCAATTTTAATTCTGATACCGTTTCTGTAATAGATGGAATAACCAATACATTGATCACTAATATTCCAGTCCAAGTTAATCCATTCAGAATAGCAGTTAATCCAGCCACTAATCTTATTTATGTAACAAATTTCACTAGCAATACGGTTTCTGTGATTGATGGATTAAACAATACAGTAATTGCTTCCATTCCGGTCGGGACTACTCCAGGAGAGGTGGGAGTTAATCCAACTACTAATGCTATTTACGTGGCAAATCGAGACACTGATAATGTTTCCGTGATTAACGGTGTAACGAACATGGTAATTACTACGATTCCTGTCGGGGATAATCCAACTGGAGTAGGGGTCAATTCAATAACTAATCGTATTTATGTAACTAATCAGAACGATAATAACGTTTCCGTCATAGATGGATTAACCAATACGGTGATTGCTACTGTTCCCGTGGGAACTCGTCCATTCGCGGCAGGAGTAAATCCGTAAGATGTCTTGCAATACTGATTACGAAATATGGAATCTGGTAACCATTAAACAAGATCTTACAATAGGTGGTGATTCTTATGAAAGAAGTTAGATCGATGGAAGATTTAATGATACAGATGTCAACCATGAACAAAGAGAATTCTATATGCCAAATTTTTCTTCCTGGGAAAGGGAAGTTCACAATTGTGCTGCAAGAACTAGACTATGATTCCATTGAGACAATGATTCAAAATCCATTTATAGAACAATTGGTGATTGACAGTGCGGAATTAGATAAAGAAGTTCGCGCCATGTCGGCGTCTGAATTACTGAAAAATCCTTTTCTCTAAGAGATTGAAATTCAATTCTAACTCTCCTACTTGTGACTCTCCTTGTGAAACCATGTATTTATTCGAATTATTCCCTGGTACAAACGCTAATCTGGGCAGTTATTCAAGAATGTAACTTAGTTGGCGCTAAGCTCCCTCGGTATGATTTGATTTTCTCACGTAAGCTCGTGTATTCGCAGGATTTCATTCTCTTTGATATCGGACGATGAAGGAAAGAGAGTTGAGTTGATAGGGCCTAATCGTTAGAAGGCATACGGGAACAGAGGTGGGGGTAACATCACCCAATTTATACCATCTGCTGCACGCTTTCTCCACATGGCCCTTAACGATTTTCGCTCCCATATCTCAACGGGTCTAAGCCCTCTCATTCCTTCGTCAC
>NZ_JCAUAY010000019.1:0-26887 GCF_059692195.1 Paenibacillus sp. J22P90 | reverse complement strand
CGGACAAGGTCGAATAGCACAATTGGTTACATATCCCCCGCCAAATTTGAGCAGCTATACTACCAGCGGGTGGCTTAACTTAGTGACGTCCACTTTCTTGACAGAAGAGCATCTTTTGGCGTATTAAGAACAAATCGCTGCTTCATATCGCAAGGAGGCTCCGCTAACTGCCGATTCCTTCACTAATCCCAGCTGTTTAAAAACATGCAAAGACCTGTTCACTGTCATCGCGTTCAGCTGCGGATATGCATCGACCATCGCCGCGCAAATGTCTTTCACTGTGGTGAAGCTTTCTTGCTCATAAAGAAATACAAGCAACGCGCGCCGCTGCGGAGTGAGTGGGATATTTCTAGCCCGCATCCGCTGCAGCGCTTGATTCAGATCATGTTTGACCATTAGGGTGACCTCCTCTTATCATTATTTATAATTATTATAATATAATATTTATTATAATTTTATTGATAATGATTGTCAACAAACTCTCCGCAAGGAACCAGATGCCGCTCTCACCCCTACTCAAAAATGCAAAAACACACTTATTTTCAGTAAAAATGGCTGAATACAGATGAATGGATGCAAAAAGGCATCCTTTAGAGCCAAAAAGGTGCCCAAATGAGAAATGCGGCAGAAATAGTTGCCTATTCGCACGCATTTCAATTCGTGAAGTCATTTCAATTGAAAAGGATGCCTTTTCGCTTTTTCCGCGACGAACAAGCATCATAAAACGCAAAAAAAGAGGGTCTCCCCTCTTCATATGCTCTCCTAACACGTATGGCTCCCCGAATCCGTCGGATCCCAGCCATCCTCGCCTGCAAGAACATGCCGAGCCGTCAGCTCCTCCGCTTCCAGCACGTCCAACTCCGTAGCCCACTCAGCACGACCGCTCGTTACAGCGCCTGGCCCCCTACTGCCAAACTCCATGTACCTAACCTCATCGATCGGTTCCTGCTCATTCCAACGATCCCAGCCCGCAGCCTTAATATGCGGCCCTACCCAGCAATCCACAAACGCCACTTTCGCATAATTCCGCCACGGTCTACCTAAACCAACTGATTGCTCCGGCGCAGTCCCTGTCAGCTTGCATCCCAAAAACACGTACCCGAATGTAACCTCCTCGGGAGTAGACGCGGCCGTAATCCAACCTCGCCCCAAGGAGCAGATCTCGCAATCATCAAACACCGCTGTCGCCGATCCGAAAATAAAATCGATATCCCCCGCGATATAGCAGCGTTCATAATACTGCCTGACGGGACGTCTCGGCGCCCCCTCCTTCGGACCGCCAAAGCTGCCGCGATCTCGCGGCGTCGGTGGCAACGGGCCTGTAAACAGCGTGTCCTGGTGGCCGAGGAATCGGCAATCGCGAAAAGCGACGCAGTCCCCATCAACATAAGCAGCTAGCGCCTGACCAACAACGTCCCCGCTTCCCGCCTTATTTTCAAACGTGACACCTTCCACCGTCACATGATCTCCGCCTATGTAAACCGTGTAAGAATGAAACGTGTGATAAGGCTCCCCATTCGGAAACAACTTCTTCGCGTAATCGTCATACGTGACAACCGTCGTTTCCGCTCCTTCTCCGATCAAGCGAATCCACGGCTTATCGATCACCAACTTTTCTTTGTACACACCGTGTTTGATAGAAATGATCGTCGGCTCTTCCCGTCCCGCAGGTACTTGATCGACAGCCTCTTGAATGCGTAAGAAATCCCCGCTTCCATCGGCGGCAACTGTTATCATGACCTTCCACCCTTTCTTTAAAAGATGAAAGAGCAGGCACTAAGCCTGCTCCACTTCCACACCAAGCTTTATGAAATCGCCCAATGTCAGCGTTCGGAACTTTTCCTTCCATGGCGACAACGCGTGCAGTTCACCGTAGATCTCTTCAACTTTTTGCACACACACCGTTTGTACAATCCGTGCATATTCCAAGCAACCAGAATCCTGTATCAACCCTTTAACCACATCTTTACTCTCCGCGAATTGCGCAGCCGTGATCTCGTCATCGTAATAGGCTTTCACTGGCGAATAGCCTTCATCTTCCATGGAGAGTAGATACAGAATCGGCAGCGTCCGTTTCTTCGCCATTAAGTCACTTTTCTCATCGTAGCGAATGAGATCTCGCACATCATTTTGAATCTGGTGGAGCAGCCCCACACAATCGGCCATCTGATGCAGCTGTTCTATCGTTTCTTCCGTGCAGGCTGTATCGGTATAGCCCATGAAGCAAGCCAGACGGAATAAAGAACCCGATTTCTCTTGCGTCATCCACAAATATTCATCAACGGTAGTGACGGCATTAGTTACATCCTTATGTTGGCCGTTAATGGATCTAGCGACGATTTTGCTGACTGCTGTCAGCATCGTTCCGCTGGCATTCAGCCTTCCTAATTCACCAACCATGCCCATGAGCAGCGCTAGTACAGCATTCAAGGCACTGGCAGTGTCAACACGCATCCACGGCTTACTCTCACTATCCTGATCCTGCAGATCATCAACGATATCAAGGATAAGAACAACTAACTCCGTCAAAGCCGCACGACGATAGATGTCCGGTGAATTTCCGCCTACCATTGCGTGCGTGCACATCGTGAGATTGGACCACGAAAGACTCGAGCTTTCCATGTCAGACATGCAGGATCTCAGCAGTTCTTTTAAATCCTCATCAAACATAAACTCATCCATCATGTGTGCCATATGCTGATGAATATCCTGCATACCTAGCGCCTACTTTCAGGTATAGTATTTACTCTTGATAAACTTCTCCAAAGCCTCAGTCCTTGATTTCGCGCCCCACTTGTCATAAATCTTACGCAAATAATTGTCTACCGTCCGCTTGCTCATGAAAATCCGCTCCGCAATTTGTTCATGTGTAGCCCCTTTAACGAGCATATTCATCATGAGCACTTCTTCCTCTTGGAGCTCGCACTCTTCTCCAGCATCGGCTTCAGTCAATTGCATCTGGTTGAAAACAGAGAGTGGAATCATCGTATAGCCGTCTAAAATGCAATACACCATATTCTTGATCGTTCGCTCACTCGATTCTTTCGAGAGAACACCGCTTACCTTCATTTCAATAAGCTTATTGTAAATGCCCGCCAGCTCAATCCCTGTAAAAATAACAACATGGATCTGCGGATACAAATTCTTAAGCTGTGCAGCTACCTCTGTTCCTGTCTGATCGGGAAGTTGATAATCCAAAAACACGAGCCCAGGTTGATGCTCCCTCACATACTCCAAGCATTCCTTCGCGTTATTAACAACCCCGACAACCTCAATGCGATCTATTTCATCTAGCAGCGCCTTCGTCGCTCGCGCAAATAAAGGATGGTCATCGACCACTAATGTTTTGACGATCTCACTCATGCTGACAACACTTCCTCCGTCGGTATTGTAATAAGAATCTGGGTTCCTTCACCCGCTGCAGTCTCCAATGCAAAGCTTCCACCCACATGCAGCACGCGGCTTCGCATATAAGTAAGCCCCATACCGGAAGCAGCGATCTCAACGGCAACCTCTTCCTTCACTTGAAAGCCTACACCATCGTCCCGATAACTTAAATAAAAGAAGGGGCCATCCTCCCATAAATGAAAGCTAACGTTGGCTGCTTGTGAATGTTTCTTAGCGTTGTTAAGTAATTCCTGCACGATCCGAAAAATATGCCGTTTGGCCGATAAATCCTTGCCCTCAATATCAGAAATTTTCTCAGCTCGGAAAGAGATCTCGAATGGTGTCGTATACGATTCCTTCTCAACAAAAGTCTTCAAGGTTTGCCTCAAGCCTACCTCTTTCAACAGGTGAGGATTCAACTCAAAGCAGCTTTGACGTAAGCTAGCATTAATCATTTCCACAAAATTGATCAAGCTGTTTAGCTGTTCACGTTCCTCTTGGCGCACAGATGGTTTCTCTGCCAACGTCATTAATCTTCGTTTGAGGAAAAATAAATCCTGCATCGTTGTATCATGAAGATCGGTTGCAATCCGAACACGTTCCTCCTCCTGCAGCTCGAACATCACCTTCCTTAACCAGAGATGCTCTTCCTGCGGAAGATGGGAAACCATCTGCTGCAACCTGCCCGTCAGCTTACGAATCAGATACACATTCTCCATCCCTACTTCCAAATAGGAGGTAATCAGCTGCAGCCATTGCCATTCTTCCTTCGCAAGCCGTGTGTTCGTCTTCTTCCGTGTCACGATGAGATAGCTCGTGTACTCCTCATGGCAGTTCATTTCCATAAATGTATAGTAAGGATGCTCCAGCATAGCAGAGGAATTCACCAAACGCTGAATTTCCGCCGTGTCGATTTCACCTTCGCAAATGATTTCGATATCATTTTTATGCCGAAAAACAATTGCGCCCCCCGCCACTTGCAGCGTACCAACGATATCTACAAGGATGATATCCTTCAAATCGCGAAAACTGGAGATAGTACCCAGTGCCTTGGATATCTTTTTGAGCGCGGACTTCAACACGTATTTTCTCGGGAACAAATAAGGCTCTAGCCGCGTTGTCCAATATTCGGCTGCATACAACATAATCGATACTAGGAAGAGCGCGCCGCAGAAGATAAATAATAGTTGTTTACTATTCGTCTCCCCGCGAAAAATAAGCGCAAATGCCCCCGTAAACAAAATAACGGGCACCACCGCCATGAGGCAGGCAAACAAAACTCGCCGCACCACAAGGCCGATATCATATAACTGATCCGAAGCTATTAAATAGGAAAATGTAATCGGAAAAATGAGCAGCAATCCGCTCGTATAGATTGGATCCAATATCCAGTCGCCTATGATTAACTGAGGTAGAAAGGATAGACAGATAATAGGTAAAAACGAGATGAGCAAAGAGTAAAACACACTCTTAACAATCGCTGTTAGCGGCGTTTTTACTTTTCTGATTTTCAAAAACAAGGTTGATAAGAGAACTAAATTTAATGATATAACGATAATGAAGAATCCCATCGTAAAGGAACCGTCAAAGCGGTACACAAAAGCCATCGACGGAAAAAAATACAACCCTCTTGATAGAAAAGCTATAAAAGCGATGGTGTATAAGTATTTAAAGTGCCTTTTGGGTAGCTCCAAATCCCCTTTTTCCTTGAAGAATACAACTAGAAAATGTAGAAAAACAATCGGCAGCACCATCATCGAGCTGGCAATGATCAGCTTCCCGATCAAGTCTCCTCGTGTAGATGCGCTCAAACTCATAAAGATCATAGCTGCGCTAAGGAAAGAGAAAGCTAGCAAACGCGCGGATGGTGATCTGCTTTCCTTCACTAGCAGGAGCACACACATAAATAAACAGACGGATTCTTCGATTAAGGAAATGATGTCAAAGACAGATGAACTGCCTTTACTTAAATCTATCGTTTGTACGACACCCTCGCGCCCAATGACGATCGTATTGGCTTTACCTACAACATTCCACCTTTTTACGGTAGGAGACTCCTCTGTCGGCTTTCCATCGATGGAGATGACTCTATCACCTGACTGAATGTCATTGCTTATACTGTTCTTCTCAAAACTGCTAACTACCCACTCCCCTGGATGAGGGGACTTCAGATAAATTCCATTATATGAAAAATGGAAGGTAATATATGTACACCAAATCTGCAAAGCTATGATGACTGTGACGCACGAAATAACCCAAACTTTCCTCGCAATTTTCAATTAACTCTCCCCTAAATTCCAATATTTTGCTATAATACTGCATGTAAGCTAAAAGTCCTATGAGGAGCTGAAATTATGACCATCATCCAATTAAACCAAGAATTACAAAAATCCGTACATGCAGCCAAAAGAGCAGAATTGCGCCAGCAATCTGATTCCTTCATGGTTTCTCAGCCGCTGTCTACGCAAGAAGACGCTGCTATGATCAAAACTTTTTCAGCGTCTGCGATGATGAGAAAAAGTGATTCCGAGGTTCGTTCTATCTACTGGTGGTAGTCTAGTAGTCTTATTTTACCAAATAGAAAAAAGGATTGTATATTAGCTTCTGCTAATTATACAATCCTTTTTTTGTTTCGTATGCATGACCTTCGTACTACTCTATCAGAATTCAACCCTCTACGCCGTTCCGAAAGTGACGCCAAGCTCACGAAGCCGTTTGCGATAAGCAATACTCAAGCGGTCGCACTTCAAATGCAGCTCCGCTTGCAAGTCTAGCGGCAGCAGCTCCGGCTTCTGATTTTCAACCATGACTCGATCCTGCTCAATGAGCCGATCTTGGAATTGGATGAACACCTCGTCGGGCTCGTCATACGCATAATTTCTTTGCTTCAGCATATACGCTACACTCGTCTGCTCGGTTACTGGCAGCACCATCAGAAATAGTCGAAAGATGTGATCGGAGATGTCATCTCTTTTGGTTAAAGCTACACATAAAGGACCGAATACCTCATACACATAGCGACTATTCACGCCGCGCCCCGTCCCATCGGCATCAGGTTGATACACGATAATTTCTTCAGAGCGCAGAACGCCGTCCTCTTCCAACACATGATAATCATTAATTTCAGCAAAATCACGATCGCCCAGCAGGCCCTCATGCACGAACATGAGGTGGGATACATCGAGGAAATTTTCGATAATGCGTGGACCTGCCGCTTGCAACGTGTATGGCCCCATGAACACTTCCTTGAAGCCCTTTGGCACATAGGCACTCACTTTGGGCAGCGGCCCCGTAGGGGTCCCTAAGCACACCCAGATCAGACCATGCGCTTCTACACAGGAGTAAACGATAGCTTTAGCCTTAGAGGGTATCGCCTGATCCTTCGGTAAGGAAGGAATCTTTGTACATGTACCGCAGCCATTGTAAGACCAGCCATGATACGCGCACACGAGCTCATCGCCGCTTACTTTCCCTAGGGATAGCGGCACACCGCGATGAATGCACAAGTCTTTGAACGCGTGGACTCCTTGCGTGGTGCGGAATACCGCTACTTTTTCACCTAATACCATCACTGCTTCCGGTTGATCCGTGAGTGCTGACGATAACAACACCGGGTGCCACTCGTGAATTAATGCGATATCTTGTATTGTCATCGCCACTCACTTCCTTTATGCCTTATTTAGGAATTACACCTTTAATGCCCTTAACAAACCAAGTGGTGCCCAGGATTTCATCGTCTGTCATCTTTTTACCGGATTCAAAGCGAGTCTTACCATCTTGATCGATGATAGGCCCTTGGAACACCTCAAACGTACCATTCAAAATTTCCGCTTTTTTCTTCTCGACCAACGCCTTCACATCCGCAGGTACATTTTTGCCGAGTGGAGCAATGTCCGTAATGCCTTCTTTCATACTGCCGAAGTACGCTTCTGATTTCCAAGTGCCGTCCATGACGCTTTTCACCGTTTTCACGTAGTAAGGGCCCCAGTTCCATTTCGGGTTGGATATGTACGTATCGGGTGCGAATCTGCCCATATCGGAATCATTGCCGATGCCCCATACTTTACGTTCAGCAGCCGCTTGAATGCTTGCCGGTGAATCTTGGTACGCCGCCAGCACGTCCACGCCTTTATCCAATAGGGAGATCGCCGCTTGTTTCTCTGTAGCAGGATCGAACCACGTGTTGCTCCACACGACAGAAACATCAATATTCGGATTCACACTTTGCGCACCTAGCGTGAAAGCATTAATGGTATAAATCACTTCTGGAATCGGGAACGCGCCGACATAGCCCATGTGGTTGTTTTTCGTCATTTTCCCGGCAGCCATACCGACGAGGTAAGCACTTTGGTATTCACGCCCCATGTATGTCCCCATGTTAGGCAGCGTTTTGTAGCCTGTCGCGTGTAGGAACTTCACATTCGGATGCTTCTGAGCGACCGCATACATCGGATCCATATAGCCGAAGGATGTTCCGAAAATAATATCGTTTTTCTGAGCCAGCTCTTCAAAGACGCGCTCTGCGTCAGGGCCCTCTGGGATATTTTCAACCGTAGTCGCTTTAATGCCCAGCTCTTTCTCCAACATCAACCGACCTTGATCATGCTCAAATGTCCAACCGCCATCCCCCGGTACACCGATATAGACGAAAGCGACTCTCGGCAGCTTTTTCTCTGTTGTTGTCGCCGTGGAAGCAGCTGCCGAGGAGGCTGGAGCCGTGCTCGATTCTGTCGTGGAACTCTTTGTGGAGCAGGCGCTCAAAATAACTAACATAATAGCAGTGATGGACAGTATGATTTTTCTCATTCGCTTCTACCCCTCTCTTTTTATGGACAATCCGCATTTCTCTACTGCTCTGAAAATCCCCTCATACCCTGTGCACCTGCAAATGTTCCCGCAAAGTGCTTTCTCTGCCTCAGCCCTCGTTGGCGCTGGGTTCGTTTCCCACAACGCGGTTAAAGTGACAACCATGCCGGCGGTACAATAGCCGCACTGTAATCCTCCCTCCTCTAGCATCGCTTGTTGAATCGGATGCAGCTCTTCACCTGCTGATATCCCCTCAATCGTCGTGATTTCCTTGCCCGATGCTTGATACGCCATCAATAGACAGGAATTCACTGGTTGACCATTGAGCAAAATCATACAAGCACCGCAGCGCCCAACCTCGCAAGAAACCTTGGTGCCGGTCATCCCCAGGTCATCCCTTAAAATGGCTGACATCCTTTTGGACGCAGGAACCGGAATAGACACTGCCTGACCGTTAATGGTGCAATCGAGCACAAAAGATGTATTAATCAATGGCCTCCACCCCTTCTAACCAATCGATGGATTGCACGATGTTTTCTGGTGATATGGGCAGCTGATTCACCCAAATGCCTGTCGCTTGCCGCACCGCCGCCGTAATCGCGGGCGCTAAGCCAACAGATCCGATCTCTCCAACGCCGCGAGGTCCGAACGTATCCCCTTCGGGCAGCTCTTCGATCGCTTCCACTTGGATACTGAGCGGGCTATCGCTGAAGGTCGGAACGAGGTACGTATCTAAGTTATGCCTTACATACCGGCTGTCTTTCATGACAGCATCCTCGGTCAATGTGAAACCCAAGGCCATCACACTGCCGCCTTCAATTTGTCCTAGAAAGCCCATCGGATTAATCACAGGCCCTGCGGCAATGACGTGATCGGTTTGCAGCACCTTGACCCGTCCGGTCAACATGTTGACTTCCACCTCTACGACCACTGCTGCGTAGGAGTACAGATAGTGCGCCCCGACCCGCCCTTCGGGCGTCGTCGGGTAGTCGAATTCCGTATGCGCGAGGATCGGCGTAGCTAGCGCCGCAGTGGCCTCCGCATACGTGACAACCGGCTTCCCGGATTCATCACTCTTGTGATGAATCCCGCCTACGCCGGTTGCGAGCTCTGCGGCCGGAATGCCGCAGAGCAGCGAAGCCTGCTCCAGCAGCGCCAGCACGAAGGCTGGCTTCAGCCGCTGGAGCGCGCGCCACATCATCGTGGTGGCGCGTGAGGCCGTGCTCGACCCGCTGCTGGGCACGCGGTCGGTATCTCCGATGACGATACGGATGTCATCGGCGGCGCAGCCGAAGCAATCTTGCAGCATCAGCGTGAGCGCTGCATAGAGCCCTTGGCCGAACTCCTCGAAGCCGAAGGAGGCCTGGATCTTACCCTCCGGCGTCAGCTCGATGCGGCCGCCGGAGTGGTCTGGGATGCCGAGGCCGAGCCCGGCACCGTGCATCACCAGCGCAGCGCCGACGCCTCGGCGCAGCCATGGCTCTTGCTCTGGTTGGCGTGCGCTGCGCGCGCGCTTCTCCCAGAGCGGCGATTCCTGCGCCTTCGCCCACACCTGGGCGGCGCCCTCGGTAGCCACGATCTGCTGGCCCATCGGGCCCGGATCGTTCGGCTGGCGCAGGTTGAGCCTGCGCAGCTCCCACGCGTCCATGCCGAGCTTCTCGGCTAAGCGCTCGATTTGGCTCTCCACCGCAAAAATCACCTGATTGCCGCCAAACCCCCGAAACTCGCCGGACACACCGTTGTTCGTATAGACACTCTTTCCTTCTATATCCACATGTGGAATTCTGTAAGGCCCAATCGCATGCTCGGTTGCAAAATTGAGCACCTCGCAGCCCAATGTCGCGTAGGCTCCTGTATCTGATAAGATGCGCACCTGATGCGCGATCAGCTTTCCTTGTTGGTCAGTTCCTGTTTTCAGCGTGATCCGCATTGGATGACGTTTGATCCCAGAGATAACAGATTCGCGACGAGAATTGTGCATTTTGATCGGCATACCTGTCTTTAAGGCCATCATCGCCCCAAAAGGCTGCACATTCAGCTCATCCTTCCCCCCGAACGAACCGCCAATCGGGCTGGATACGACCCTGATTTGCTGTTCGGGGATGCCGAGGATTCGCGCTAGCTGGAAGCGATCCTTGTAGCCATGCTGAGTCGGCGAGTAAACCGTCAGCCGACCGTCAGCCTCAGGAATAAAAAGCCCGCCTTCCGTTTCCATATACGTGTGCATTTGCCGAGGTGTCCAATAGGTCTCTTCCACGATGTGAGCACAAGTATCGAAGACTTCGTCGATGTTCGTATCCCCTTGCTGCAAGGAGGTTTGATGCAGCAGATTCCCTTCTGGATGCAGCAGGACCGCTCCCGCTTCCAACGCGGTTTCTGGATTATCTACAAGAGGGAGCGGCTCATAAACGACCTCTATGAGACTAAGCGCATACTCCGCAATCTCCTCTGTATCTGCCGCAACGCATGCCACTGCATCCCCGATGTAACGAACACGATCCTTACACAGCACTGGCTGATGAGGAAAAGCAATCCCGAATAAATTCAACCCTGGCACATCATCAGCCGTTAAAACCGCACGCACGCCAGGCAATTGTTTCGCTTTGCTCGTGTCTATGGAAAGAATCCACGCATGCGGATATTGACTCCGCAGCATCTTGCCATGCAGCATGCCAGGGGCTGTTAAATCAGTGAGATAGCGGAGCTCCCCTGTCACCTTCTCTTTGCCGTCAGGTCTAATGATCCATTTCTTCGCATTACGATTGAGGAGCATCGGCTCCGCCTCCTTTGCGCCAAGCTTTGTAACACTCCGAAACGATCAGGTTCGCCGCTGTTTGTTTGCGATAAGCGACCCCGGCATAATCATCCGCCACAGCGTCGAAATCAGTCATTACACCCTTATGCAGCGTCTGCAAAACTGCCTTCGACAACGGCTTCCCGATCAACTCCGCTTCCAGATTTGAAAACCTCACCGGAACCGCATTGCCTCCACCTGCCGCTAAAGCGATGCGGGCAATCCTGCCATCTGCATGTAGGGAAAGCCTCCCCGCAACCGTGACCACCGATGGCGTAAACGCCTCTCTTCGCCCTACCTTGAGATAGAATTCATGGAGGGTCATCTTTTGTTCCGCCGCTTTCGTCTCCGTCTTCACCTTAATCCCTACCATTATCTCTTCAAAAGCCCCAGGCGATGCTGCAAGCCAATCCTTCAGGAAAACCGTTCGTTCATTCTGTCCATCTATGCATCTTATTTGAGCATCCATTACAAGCAAGGCAGGAATCAGATCGCCTGTACGCGTCATCACATTGCCGCCAATCGAGGCTAGATTGCGAATTGACGGTGCCGCGATCTCCGAGCAGGCTTGCACGAGAAGACTGCATTTCTGCCTGACCAGCTCGTTTTTCATTAAATCTGCTATGCTCAGGGCAGAGCCTATATGAACTTGACCTTGGGAAGTAACGGTTAATCCCGAAAGGGCAAGAATACGTCCAAGACTAATTAAATGCTGCGGCATCGGTGCGAGACCATTTTCCCAACGTGTGCGAAGCCAAGTGCCTCCAGCAACAATAACGGCATCTTCGCCCCATTTGCGCTTTAATTGGATCGCTTCCTCCACACTTGTCGGCTGCCATACAGAAGGCTGCTGCTCAGGCAGCTGATGGATTGGAACTGACATAGTCAACCCTCCTCAGAGATTCTCAATGACAACGTGCTTGTTATGCGTTCTGAGATTACCGCGAGAAGCCGGCTTGCTGCGGGGTGCCCGTGCGTCCGGGTTCGTACTCATTTGCGGAACGTGGTTCCGCTAACCTGCCTCAAATGCCCGTTTTCTTGCCTAAAATCTTAAAATAACGGATCCTCGTTCCGTATCTCCTGTCAAAAGCTCCAAATGTGCAAAATAGCGGAACGTCGTTCCGTTCACGGGCACTTGGCACTTGGCACTCGGCACTCAGTACCTTACACCTTGCCCTCCAAAATCTGCCCCTCATCGTCTATCGCTCTGATAAATTAGATTTACTATAATCAATATTCGAAATTAACGTCAACTAACCTAACATAATTTTGGTTTTTTATATAAAAAATAGCGCATCGTTCGTAACAATGCACTCTCCAGTTAAATTCATGTTATTTAATTTAACAAATAATTACCCTTAAAAATCTCTTTAGCCTCTTCAAATCGCTCAGCAGTATCAACATCCATAAATGCCAACGATTCCGCCTCAATAATCTGCCCCCAAAAAGCAGGTAAATGAAACAAAGCTCGCGCTCCAACATCGCCTTCCAACTTGGCAACTGCCGGCCACATCCCGCTCCCCAAAATAACAGGCGGCTTCGGAACTCCGCTATCCCCACTAGCTACGAAGTGATAACCTGCCTCTTGATTAAAGACATCAATTAAACACGCTATCATCGCGCCACTAATAAAAGGCTGATCCGCCAGCAGCACCATCGCACCGTCAGCCTCCAGCTCCATAGCTGCCTGAATACCAGCGCGAAGCGAATGTGCCATGCCCGATCCTGCATCCGGACATACGACAATTCGGCATCTGTTGCTCGCGAGCTGACTACAAGCCTCTTCTGGCAACCACGATAGCGCATCTCCTTCACGTACGACAACGACGATATGCGCAAACTCAGCGCAATTGACCGCCTTCAGCAGCGCAAGACTAGCAAGGCTGACGCCTTCTGCCAGCTCCAGCGACTGCTTCACAGTGCCCATACGCCGACTACTCCCTGCCGCCAAGTAGATGCCAACGATTTTTTTCTTCACTAGTTTTTCTGGTTTCTCTGCTCTCACTGGTTTCACCCGCTCCGCACTTACTTCGCTTAATGGCGATCAACTCCGCCACAATGGAAATCGCATTCTCGTACGCGCCCTCCGAGCCAATGTTTAAACCGATTGGCGCATGCAGCCAGTTAGGGCGCTCAAAGCCCTCCAGCATTTTCGCCGTACGCTCCTTGGAGCCCATAATGCCGAGGTAGTTCAAACGATAAGCCATAATGCCTTGGAAGAAGGCCGTATCCTTTTCGAATTGATGACTCATGATCACGACGTAGTCACGCTCATTCAGCGCAAGCTTTTCGACTAATGCTTCTGGAAAGGCGACCATCGTTTCTACCCCAGGGAACCGTTCAGCGTTACAGTAGGACTCGCGCCAATCCGCGACCACAACACGAAAGCCACTGCTCGCCGCCATTTGTACGAGTGGAATGGCATCAGCATTCGCTCCGAATACGATGACTCTTGGCTTTGGCATAAACAGCGTGCTCGTCGCGAAGCTCAGTGTCTCCCTCTGCTCTGCCCCTCCCGTTCCCCGCAGCGCATAAGTAATATCCGAATACCCATCCGTGTAGGTGCGAATTAGCTGGACAGCTTCACCGCGATCTAATGTACTTTTCACCAATAGAAGGTTAACCAACAGCTCTCCACTCAGCGGCTCCAGCAAAATACGAATCAACCCGCCGCACCCAATCGTCTCCCCCCACCCAAAGTCATCGGCAGGCCTCATGTCGTATTCGACCATTTGCGGCTTTTGTGATTCCCACACACCTGGCACGTAAGCAGCGAGATCCCCTTCTAAGCAGCCCGGTGAAATGCTCCCCAACGTACTGCCATCTGCCATTAACAGCATAACAGCTCCTTGCTTGCGATAAGCGTGGCCTTCCACATGAATCACTGTCGCCAATACACGTGCTTCCGTATTCCATTCCACTGCTTGCAAAATGTCATAGGCCTCCATCGCTCATCGCTCCTTCTTTTAGATATCTCACCTTGCCCCTTCAATCTTCTCACGTACGCATTCCCTTATCGCCTACCAGCCCATCGCTACCCCATCGCCACGCGGATCCGCCGCACCGCTCTTAAAGCCTTGCTCATCAATGACGATGCCCTGCGCTTGCCCCATAATCCCATCCCACGGCTTCACGGGCTCCACGCGATGTCCCCATTGCTTCAATCTTGTATATACCTCAGGTTCATGCCGATGCTCCAACTTAAGCGCGTCCCCATCCTCTCCCCAAGTACGCCCATATACCCAACGCGGAAGCGAAATGGCTTCTTGAATCGATAACCCATAATCCAATACCCCTGTGAGTATCGAAAGCTGCGTCTGCGGCTGACCTTCTCCACCTTGCGTGCCGAACAGCATATATGGCTTTCCTGCCTTGCTTACCATGGCGGGCATCAGCGTATGGAACGATCTTTTACGTGGCTCCAATACGTTTGCGCAAGCAGGATCAAGCGAGAAGAAAGAGCCGCGATTTTGCATAATAATGCCTGTATCACCAGGTACGTAAGCGGACCCGAAATCAAAATAGAGACTTTGGATAAAAGAAACCGAATTCCCGTCCTCATCCACAACGGCCGCATAGGCGGTATCTTGACCAATCGCTGGCGAGTAATGCTCACTCACTTGAAATGGATTTGCCTGAATCTCCTGCCAGAGCTCCTGTGCGTACGATTTCGACAGCAGTTTTTTAAGCGGTATCTCCCTAAAATGAGGGTCTGTCAAATAGTGATCGCGATCTTTGAACGCTTTTTTAATCACTTCCGTCATGAGATGATAAAAATTAGCCGATGCCCTTGGCACAGCTGCCAGATCAATATGTTCTAACATATTCATCATCATGAGCGCAGTGAACCCTTGCGAGTTCGGCGGCATTTGATAAATTTCATATCCCCGATACGTCGTCGAGAGAAGATTCACCCATTCTCCAGCAAAACTACGAAAATCACTTTCCTCAAGCAGCCCGCCATCCTGCTTCATGTGATCCACAATTGTCTGCATAAGTGAGCCTGTATAAAAAGCATCTCTGCCTTCTTGCTGAACCAGCCTCAGCGTTCTTGCCATATCGGGCTGAATGAGCCGATCGCCTTCCTTCAAGAGCTCGCCATCTCGCATATACAAAGCGCTAAGCTGCACAGAAGCCCGAATAAACAGCTCATCCTTTTGCATCCAAAACCGCAAATTACGAGAGATCGGGAACCCTCTTTCCGCATAGCCAATCGCCTCATCCAGAAGCTTCGACCACGGCAGCCTGCCGTGCTTTTCCCATACCTGCCACCATGCATCCACCATACCCGGGACTGTGATTGCGCTTAAAATGCCGCGCTGCGGAATTTTATCCATCCCTTGCTCGCTATAAAAATCAGGCGTAGCCTTCGCAGCCGACTTGCCGCTGCCATTAAAGCCGGTATACGCACCTGTTGCCGCATCATACATGAGGAAAAAAGCATCCCCCCCGAGCCCCGTCATATGCGGGTACACGACACCGAGGGTCGCACTGATCGCGATGGCTGCATCGAAGGCATTGCCTCCTTGCTGTAAAATCGCGCTCCCTACCGCAGTAGCTAAATAATGGGGCGTCGCAATCATAGCTCGCTCTGCTCGTGGCATGATGTTTCTCATGATTTATTCCTCCTGTTTAAGAGCATATACCGCTAGCGCAGCTTGCAGTGCCTTCCCTACCGAGATATCCACACCATGCCAATGCAATGTTGCTTCCAGCGCCCCGAGGACATGAAGCACATTCTTTTGATTACAGCTAAAACCCATCGTACCGATGCGCCAGATCTGTCCCTTCAATGGACCGAAGGAGGAGGCGATTTCAATGCCGAAGCTGTTCAACAGCATCGTGCGCACAGCTTCACCATCGACAGTGCTGGGAATCCGTATGCATGTCACGACTGGCAGCTTACACTTGGGATCCCCGTAAAGCGTTAACCCCATTGCTTGCAGGCCAGCAACCAAAGCTTCTTCGTGACGCTTGTGACGCAAGAAGCGCTCATCCAGACCTTCCTGCAGCACAATCCGCAAGCCTTCGCGCAGCGCGTACAGCATCGTCGTCGCTTCGGTATGGTGATTTAACCGCTTCGGACTCCAGTAGTCCTGCAGCATGCCGAGATCAAAATAGTTGCTCGCCACGGGTTTCACTGTCGCGATTGAGGCCCCCGTCTCCCGCAGTCCCCGCTCGATCGTTTTACGCCGCAGTACCTTCGCTTCGACACGATCGTTGTACGTAATCGGTGACATACCGGATGGGACAGATAAACATTTTTGCGTGCCGCCGATGACCGCATCCAGCTGCCATTCGTCTGTTTTCACGGGAACTCCGCCAATCGTGGCGACAGCATCCACGACGAGCAGGGCATCCGCTTGGCGACAAGCTGCCCCAATGCCATACATGGGCTGAATACAGCCCGTCGAAGTTTCCCCGTGCACCATGGCAACAATGGCTGGCTTCTCCCGCTCGATAGCTGTGATAATATCGACGGGGTCAAATATGGTGCCCCATTCCTTCTCAATAATTGTCACTTCAGCCCCGCAGCGCTCGGCAATTTCTACCAATAAATTTCCAAATCGTCCGTATATCGGAACAAGTACTTTATCTCCTGGCTCTATAATACTGACCAGCACAGCTTCTATACCTGAACGGGAAGTCCCATCAATCGGAAACGCCCATTGATTGTTCGTTTGAAACACCTCACGAAGCATCTCCATCGTTTCATTCATTAGCTCGGTAAACTCTGGATCAAACTGCCCCAGAATGGGATACGACATCGCGCGCAGCACCCTAGGGTCAACCTCAACAGGTCCCGGGGTCATAATCGTTCTAAGGGAGGGTGATAAATCTTTATAGGTTTTCATCTGCTTTTCCCCCGTAGCCGTATTGATATAACACATGAACGAGTGTTTGAAAGCCGACAATGAGATCCTCCGGCTTCGTGTACTCTTTGGGACTATGGCTGATGCCAGCCCGACTTGGCACAAAAATCATAGCCGACGGGCAGATTGGCCCGAACAACTGCGCGTCATGCCCAGCACCGCTTGGCATCCGAATATGCTCGTAGCCGTAGAGGTCGCAGGCCGCCTCAATCTCTGCCGATATTCCGCTATCCATCGCCACTGGTAGGGCATTCAAGTGCTCAACCATTTCTATATGAAGTCCTCTTCGCACGGCGATTTCCATGAACCGCGCTAGCAAATCCGCACGAAAAGCCTCTATCTTCCGTTCGTCAGTATGTCTAATATCTATCGTGAATTCGACTTCACCAGGCACCACATTCGAGGTTCCACGCTTTACCTCTAAGCGTCCTACGGTCGCTACCAAAGGCTCGCCTTCCACAAGTGCCATCTGCTCGGTGAGCGCGACCATTTCGGCTGCGCCAGCAAGCGCATCTTTGCGCATCGTCATCGGTGTCGTTCCTGCATGATTTGGCGTGCCCGTGACGACAGCAGTCATGCGAATTTGGCCGACAATGGCAGTTACGACGCCAATTTGCTTCTCTTTAAATTCAAGGACTGCCCCTTGCTCAATATGAATTTCAATATATGCGCCAATATCTGTTCGCATCGCAGGGAAAGGATGATTCTGCGAGGTTTCAAAGCCGGCTTGCTCCATCGCCTCAAGCAACGTCACCCCCTGCGGATCAGCCAGTCCGATGCCATCCGCTAGCGACAGCACGCCTGTCACATGACCGGAGCCCCAATATGCCAATGGAAAGCGACTTCCCTCTTCCTCGCAAAAGGAGACCATCTCCAATGTCCGTTTCGGTGTCCCGTAGACGGCCTTCAAATAGCCAAGCGCCATCATCGATGCGATGACGCCGTAGGCGCCATCGTATTTCCCGCCGTTTTTGACCGTATCCATATGGGATCCTGTGAGTATCGGCTTTAACGATGGATCTGAGCCCTGCAATTTGCCGTACACATTGCCGATTTCATCAAAATCTGCCTTCAGCCCCATGCTTTGCATATTGTCGATCAGCGCTAATTGCGCCTTGAGCCAAGGCTCCGCATATAAGAGGCGAGTCACGCCGCCAGCTGGATCGGCGCCGAAGGTCGCCAGCCAATCCAAGGCTAGCAGCATACGCTCCCCGTAGTGAGCTAGCAGTTCTTCCTGTGGGTGCCCTTTCATTTTAGCCATCCAGCCCGCCTCCGATCGATGCACTGTGCCGCAACCAAGCGCCATCTAACACTGCGCCAACTCCCGCGCCTCGTTCATACACCTTTACTCCCCGCAGAAACGTTGATTTCACTCTGCATCCGAACGTTTTGCCCACATAGGGACTCTGCTTATGGCGATACAGCAAATCACTCTCTTGCAGCGTATAGCTAGCAGCCAAATCCACCAAAGCTAGATCCGCGTCAGCACCTATCGCTATTTCCCCTTTGCGGGGATATAAGCCGAAGCGCTTCGCTGGCTCAAGTGAAAGCATGCGTGCGAGCTCTGTTAGCGGAATCCCTCTGCGGAGATGACCTTCGTGCAGCATGAGCTCGAGCGAGCTTTGCGCCCCTGAAATGCCGCCCCATGCGGCGAAAAAATCTCCCTGCTTCATGTGTTTAGGCGAAGGGGAGTGATCAGAAGCGATGATGTCGAACTGTCCTGCCGCAAGCTCTGTCCATAAACGTGCTTGATCTTCGGCTGTGCGTATCGGTGGCGCACATTTTGCAACAGGTCCTAGATGTTCGACCTCCACATCTGTGAGTGCCAAATAGTGCGGGCACGTTTCCACAGTTACGTCCACACCCTGTGCCTTCGCTTCTGCTATCACTTGTACCGCTTCTGCGGAAGAGATATGTACGAAGTGCAGCTTACAGCCTGTCTGCTTTGCATAGCCCAATGCTCGGTTGACAGCTTCCACTTCGGCAGCAATCGGCCGTGTCGCGATGAAGTCCAACGCGCTGCGCTTGCCCGCTTGCACAGCCTCAACAGCGAGCTTGGAGACGATTTCCTCGCTCTCGGCATGCAGCGCCAGCACCAGACCTAAACGCGCAATTTCTTTCATGCCGTTAACTAAATTCTCATCGTCCACTTCCGTGAAGATATCTTCTCCTTCTCCGCCTGGGCAGGACATGAAGGCTTTAAAACCAATCACACCAGCTTGTGCAAGCCCCTCCAGCTCGCCAATATTGCCGGGGACAAGTCCGCCCCACAGTGCATAATCTACGTAGGAGTTTCCTTCAGCCGCTCCTAACTTCATCGCTAACGCACTGAGCCGAACTGTAGGCGGAACCCCATTGAGCGGCATATCAATATAGGTTGTGCATCCTCCAGCAGCTAGCGAGGCCGAGCCTGTAAAGAACCCTTCCCAGTGACCAAGCGCGGGTTCGTTGAAATGAACATGTGCATCGATCATCCCAGGGAGAATCGTTAAGCCTTCAGCATCATAAACAGGCGTTTGCTCCGAGAAAATAAGGTTTTCGCCTAGTGCTGTAATTTTGCCGTCTCGTATCCCGATATCCAGCTGTCGACACTCATCTTGCAGAACCACAGTCCCTTTGCGAATAATAAGATCCCATCGATTCATTTAACAAACCCTCCCTCGGAAGCTCTCTGTCTGTTCGTGTGACGCTGGCAATTCCGGACTAACTCCCGCGATAGGTGTTATACCCCCAAGGTGCTATTAATAAAGGAACGTGATAATGCATTGTGCTAGCAGCAATACCGAAGCGAATCGGCACCTGATCTAGAAAAGCTGGCTCTGGCAGCTCCACGCCCTTTCCTCTAAAGTAATCGCCTACATGGAATAGAAGCTCATAAGTGCCTACGGTAAAATCCTCCCCACTCACCATCGGCCCTGGCAGCCTGCCATCTGTATTCGTAATGTCGGTGCGAACGAGCTCTAACACGCTGCCTTCGCGTTTGAACAAGTCAATCCTTACGCCTGCTGCTGGTCGACCGCTGCTAATATCCAGAACGTGCGATGTGATCCCTACGCTCCCTACACTCATAGGCCCTCCAGATCGCGCTTTGTCATCGAAAAGCCTTGGAAACCATACGGCGGTCTAGGCTCTGTAAATACTTTGCCTTCCCCAACGGACACATGCTCAAGAATCGTTTCCCACGTGCGATTGTTGGACTCGAAGCGAACTTCTTTGAGCTGCGGGAAGCGCAGCAGCGCACGTTGTCCAATGCGATAGATGAGGTTTTGGATCGATGGTGAATGCTGCTCATGGAATACGGTATGTGCAATGTCACGAATTTGCTCAGCGGCTACGTAACGACCTAGATCGGCATCGAAAGCATCCTCACCGGATTCATAGGTCCATGCAATGTCTAGAAAAATAAAGAGAGGTCGATCCGACGACTCCGGTAACGTCGTGTACTCATCTCGAACGAAGCCAGCGAACGAGCTTCCTTTGACTTTGATCAGTTTGAGGTCTGCAATGCCAGCGGAGTGGTCGACGACGACGATTTCGTCAGCAATGCGAACGAGTTCTACCGCAGCGGTGGGGTGTTCATTTTGTGAATAGCGATACACGAGATCTCCCACTTGGAGGCCGCTTGGCCCCGGAACTGGCAGGGTCTCAAATGCCACTTGGTCCGCACTCATTTTGATCCCCGTCATCCATGGATACTTCTCTAGGAATAGACGACTCGCAAAAGCCAAAAACCCCTCAGCCGTAGCCCCTTCATACTCACCTGCTTTGCGCAGAATGAAGTTCTTCATCGAATCCGTCGCCACGACGTTCGTGTTATCACCCTCGCTAAACGACGTGAACAGCTTCTCACCGCTTACCGCTACTTTAATGTTCATACCAAATAGTATATTGTCCCGCCCTGTGAAACCGGATTCCGGAATTAACGTGATATTCGTGAGCGGCTTGGCATAGGAACGATAGACCCAGACATCACCTTTGCCGTAGTACATGATTCTTTCTGCGCCGTTTGCTGGTGCCATTGCCTTCTCCTCCGTTTCATTCATCACGATATCTGCCAGACGAAAACGTCCGATTTTGCAAACCTCCTGCAAAGCCGTACGCAGTTCTACATCCTGCTGACCCTCGATCCGAAGGCGTAATGCCTCACGAATCGTTTCTTTGGTTTGACCCTTCACCGCCATGATAAAAGGGAACTGAAAGCGGTCCGTGTACTGTTTATTTAAAGAAAGGAACTGTTCGTATTCTTCAGGGGATAGCTGATTTAGACCGGCGCCTGACTGCTCCTGGACCGAGTGATCGGTCATCCGTACACGTGTACCCAAATCCGGATGCGCACGAAGCAGCGCCAACTGCTCTTCACGACTCGCTCGCTCAACCTCTTGTTCAAGCGCGCTAATCATGCTCTTGATGTCGGCAAATGGCCGCGATCCTGCAGCCCGTTCTGCCACCCAAGGCGAGTGCTCAAACAGCGGTCCAAACGCTAGAATAAACGCTTCTTGACTCATGTTATTGATATGCTTTCGCGTGTACTTCATCGCCTCGTCACCTCGATCTCTGCCTGAAATTCTACGCATTCTTTTCCAAGATTTGTTTCATTGTAAATGCGCTATCCCTATGGGTCAATTTATATGAAAGAAGTTTGTAATCTTTCATAACAACGTTAAGTTTTTTTGTATTTTTGCTAAAACCCTCAGTCCTTGCGGGATCGAGTAGCTTCCCAAAACGCAAAAAAGCCACCAGGACATCGAACCTCCCAGCGGCTTCCCTATTCAAAATCTCTGCTCCCGTATATAAGGCACACCCAGCGCCTCTGGCGCACCCGATGGCTTATTTTTATTCCGCCAACCGAGGAACATCAGCACCAGAATGGTGACGACGTACGGAATCATTTTAAGAAAGTAAGAAGGAATATGACTGCCGATCAGCTGCACACGGAATCCCAGGCTATCCAGCACGCCGAAGAAATACGCGCACACGAGGGCACGAATCGGATTCCATCTCGCGAAAATAATGAGCGCCACCGCAATCCACCCGCGTCCAGAGGTCATCCCCTCGTTCCAGGTCGGTGTGTACACCAGCAGCAAATCTGCCCCGCCAATCCCGATCAGCATCGAGCCCGCTATAATGCATAAGTAGCGAATCGCGATTACAGGAATCCCCATAACATCCGCTGTAGCCGGATTATCGCCAACTGCGCGAAGATGTAGCCCCCATGACGTGCGATGGATGAACAGGTGCATAGCCACCACGAGCACAAAGCTTAACCATGTAAACAAATCCAGATGAGCAAAAATACCACCAATCACCGGCACTGGCTCCAGCCACGGCATATCAAGCTTCGGCACCGCTCCCACAAGAGGCTGACCGCTCACCGGTTTTCCTAAATACGCGCTAAGCCCAGCGCCAAAAATCGTCATCGCCAACCCGCAAACCACCTGATTCGCATGCAGCGACACGCATAGAAATCCATGGAGTATCCCGAGAATTCCACTCACCGCTAGCACACATAGAATCGCCAGCACTAAACTTCCCGTATGTATGAACACGAGACACGAAGTCACCGCGCCCATTAACATCAAGCCTTCAGCGCCTAGCTGCATGATGCCGGATCTTTCAATCAAAATGCCGCCCAATACGGCTAGAAGCAACGGTGTACCCGAAGAGATTGCCGAAACAATGATTTGTGTGATCGTATCCATCTCTTGCACCCCCTTTTCCAACCGTTTATTAACACCGTTAACTACCTAGTCATCCCCGCACAATCAGCAGATACCGCCCCCATCAGCTATTCCGACGAATACGAAACTTCCCTGCCATCCCCCCAGCAATGAGGAAAAACAGAATCGCCCCTTGAATCATCGAAGAAATCGACGAGGGAAGCCCAATCGTTTGCACACTATACCCACCTACAATGAGACCTCCAAAAAGCACTGAAGCCACCACAAGCCCAATCGGATTTAGCTTCGCCAGCCAAGCCACAATAATAGCCGTGTACCCATACCCGGGAGAAATCCCATACATCAGTCGGTGCGCCACACCAGATACTTCGCCCATGCCAGCAAGCCCCGCCAATCCGCCGCTAATCACCATCACCAGCAGCACATGTTTGGAAATGCGAATGCCCGCATTCTTAGCAGCCTCACTATTAGCACCGATCAAGCGCAGCTCATAGCCCCACCGTGTATACCGGATAACGAAGGCATAGATCAGCACAGCGATAATGGCAAAAATCAACCCTACATGCAGCCTCGTCGCACCAAAGGTCGGTAAAGACTGCGCAGCTGTGAACATGGGAGATCCAGGGAAGTTAAAGCCTTTTGGATCTTTCCATGGCCCGAATACCACATAGTTCAGCGCGAGCAGCGCCACATAATTCAGCATCAAGGAAGTAATTAATTCGTTTACCTGAAAAAAGTTCCGCGGAATTGCCGTCAGCAATCCCCAGAAGCCGCCGGCCACGATGCCCGCGACCATCATTGCTGGAATCGCCAGATACACCGGCAGATGTGGAAAATACACCGTAATCGCGGTCGCCGCCATCGCCCCTGCCACGAACTGTCCTTCCGCCCCAATGTTCCACACGGAGATGCGGTAAGCAATCGACACGCCCAGCCCGCAAAGCAGCAAAGGAATCGCCTTCACCAGCGTTTCTGTTAATCCAAAGGTGGAGCCGAAGGCCCCCTTCACCATTTTCCCGTATACCACGAAGGGATTCATCCCATTCAGCGCGATAAAAATCCCACAAGCCACCAACGCCAATACGATAGCGATGATCGTTACCCACCAAGGGCTATTCGCCCCTGCGGGATCGATTTCCAAACGGTACGGCAAGCGGAACCCTGCTCGGCGCCCAATCACTTTCTTTTCAATCGGAATGCTGCCTGCTGTTCGTTGCTCACTCATCCTGCATCCTCCTCCGATCCCGCCATCAGCATACCGATATGTTCGCGGCTCGCCGCTTCCCTCGGGATATCCCCCACAATGCGGCCATCGTACATCACGAGAATACGGTCAGCCAGCTGCAGCACTTCATCCAAATCCTCCGAAATGAGCAAAACACCACGCCCCTTACTGCGCAAATCCTCCAACAGTTGATACACGCCCTCCGAAGCACCCACATCAAGGCCTTGTGTCGGATGCACCGCAATCATTAGCTTCGGCCCTTGATCAATCTCCCTGGCAAAAAGCAGCTTCTGCTGATTCCCACCCGACATAAATTGAACAGGCGAATCGATTCCCGACGTTTTCACATCGAACATCTCCACCAACCGCTGCGACCAACTCCGATTGCTCCCCGTCCGCAGCAAACCGAACCGTGACCGTTCCGACGAACGATACGTTTTAAACAAGAGATTGTCTACCGAGTCTAGGCTTCCCGCAAGTCCGCTGCGCATCCGATTCTCCGGCACATGCCCGATCCCCAGCTCAATCGCCGTCCGCACCGAACCACCCCGCATAGCCTTCCCATCAAAAAGCACATCCCCCTGCTTCCACGCGCGTAACCCCGTCAGCACTTCCGCCAGCTCCTTCTGCCCGTTCCCGGAGACGCCAGCCACACCAACAATTTCCCCTTCGTTAACCTGAAAATGAAGCCCATCCAGCACCTTGCGTCCGTGGTCCGCATAGACATCAAGACCTTTCACCGTGAGCATCGGCTTGCCGATCGCTCTCGCTTGCAGCGGTGCGCGGCTTTCCAGCTTATCCTTGCCCACCATCAACTGCGCCAGCTCACGTTCGCTCGTTTCCGATTTCGCCATCGTCGCAATCATCTTGCCCTTGCGCATGACTGAGATATGATCCGCCGCGAACATGACCTCTTTGAGCTTATGCGTCGTCATAATGACCGTCTTGCCTTCCTTTTTCATCCGGTCCAGCGTCTCAAAAAGCTGCTCAACCTCTCCCGGCGTCAACACTGAGGTTGGCTCATCCAAAATAATAAAATCCGCTCCCCGATAGAGCGTCTTTACAATTTCCACTCGCTGCTGCTCGCCAACGGATAGCTGCCAGATGGGCCGATCCACCGGGAACAGCAGCCCAAAATGCTTCGAAATCGCTTCGATTTCCTCCGATTTCTTCGCCAACCAGCCCGGTCCGCGCCAGAAAGAGCCAGCCTCCCCGAGCACAATATTCTCCGCGGCTGTCAGGGTTTGCACGAGGCGGAAGTTTTGAAAAACCATACCGATGCCCAGCTTCATCGCATCCTTCGGCGAGCGAATACGCACCTTTTCGCCATGTATGTAAATCTCCCCGCTCGTAGGGCGATACACGCCGGACAGCATGCACATCATCGTGCTTTTGCCAGCGCCATTTTCGCCTAGCAGCGCATGAATTTCCCCAGACCTCGCTCGGAAATCTACCTCATCATTCGCCAGCACAGAACCAAACTGCTTGACGATTTGGACCATCTCGACAGCATCCTTCACTTGTGTAAGCATAGGTCCTCGACCTCCCATCTTTATAAGCAAAAAAACAGCATCTCCCCACTAGGGATTTGCTGTTTCAGGAAAACGATATGACCGATCTGAAGTTTATCCCTCTTTCATCACTATACGGTCCGCCTAACTTTAGCGTCAATAAACATGACATAAAGTTTGGTAGGGTAACGAAAAGAGGCGCAAGCTTTGTGCTTAGCGCCAAATTTAGGTGAGCTTAGATTACGTGGATAGAAAAATACCACCATATACAAACCCTGCAAGAATGACAAAAGCAGGATGAATCTTACGCATTTGAATCAAATAAAAGGCTACCGCCGCGATTCCGAAAAACTGCAGGTATCCGATCGCTTTCGTAGACTCCACCAAGCTGCTCCATGTGATCAGCACCATCATGATCGCAATCACGGGCTGCACCAGCAGCGTCATGCCTTTAATCACAGGGGATTGCTTGTATTTCTGCAGCATATTCAGCAAAATAATCAGTGCAATAATCGACGGCACCACTGTTGCCGCCACTGCAATCAGCACGCCGATCCAGCCGCCGATTTGGTAGCCGACGTATGCGGCAATTTTCGTCGCAATCGGCCCAGGCAGCGCATTCCCCAGTGCGAGCATATTTGAAAATTCACTGCTGTTCATCCAGCTGTGATTCGTCACGATCTCCTGAAACATCAGCGGAATAGACGAAGGTCCGCCGCCGTAACCGAAAACATTGGCAAGAAAAAAACTAACGAGCAAATGCCACCAATCCATCATACGCCATCACCTTTGCCAAGCGTCTTCTTGCTTTTCGACCACTTGTCCTTTAGCTTATGATGAAAAGCTCCGTATATAAGAAACATGAATATCACAATAGCTGGATGCACCGATAATGGTTGTAGTAGTAGGAATGCTATGATGAAAAAGGTAATCCCCGCCGGCCAGCCTAGCCCTTTGATCGCTTTCTCGCCGAACTCATACGCCATCACGCCTAACATGACCGCAACGATCGGCACCACCGCTGCAATCATCCCCTTAATCACCTGCGATGTACTGAAAAACGTAATAAACGAGTACAACCCCACCATCGCCACACAAGTAGGCAGGATATGAGCCATTACGCCGAGCAGTGCTCCCCAGCTCCCTTTAAGCCGATAACCTAGATAGCCTGCCAACTTGGTCGCAATCGGTCCCGGCAGCGTATTCGCGATCGCGAGCACCTCCATGAACTCCTCATCCTTCATCCATTTAAAACGCGTCACCGCTTCATACCGAATTAATGGCACAATCGACGGCCCGCCGCCATACCCCAAAATGCCAGTCCGGAACATCGCCATTCCTATCTGAACATAGGCGTTCTCCACTATGTATCACTCCCCAAAAAGTTAACTAAGCTTTATTGTATTATAAAATGAACCCATTATTAGCATTCAACTTAAATTTTTGTGAAAATGACGAAAACAAACACAAAAAAACCTCACCTAGAACAAACCAGGTAAGGTTCTTTCAATTGCTTGGCAACGTTCTACTCTCCCAGAACCCTGCGGTTCAAGTACCATCGACGCTGGAGGGCTTAACGGTCGTGTTCGAGATGGGAACGCGTGGGTCCCCTC
>NZ_JCAUAY010000018.1:0-59042 GCF_059692195.1 Paenibacillus sp. J22P90 | reverse complement strand
AGCTTGTCCCGAAGGACAAACCCGCTCGACTTGCATGTATTAGGCACGCCGCCAGCGTTCGTCCTGAGCCAGGATCAAACTCTCCATAATAGAAAGATGACTTGCTCATTTGAAGCTAGCGAGATTTTGCAATCTCATTAATGGTTGATTACTCAACCGATTTACTTACTCACTCGTTGTTCAGTTTTCAAAGATCAATTTCTTTCATTTCATACACCCGCTGTTTAGCGGCGACTTTTTAAATATACCACAGTCTCAACGATGATTGCAAGTCTTTTTTTGAATAGTTTTTTCAAACTCTTTATCACATTCGACTCGCTCTCTTTGTTTCGAAGGGACGAGTTATAAAATAACACAGGTAGAGAGGGTAAGTCAAGCACTTACCCTCTATTTTTTTTGAGCTTGGTAATTCCGGTTTCTTGCGTATTTCGATATTTCCTTTGGTGTCGCTAAGCGAGCATACATCCTGAAGATGACCTTGTATCTGGATTCTATTGCTCCCTTTATCTCTTGATCAATTCTTTTATCATTGAGATCGAATAGCATTTCATCTAATTCTTTGCGTAATACATAATCTAATTCTCTGCATTCTCTCTCATTGAACAAAAATCCGAGCATACATCCATCCAAACCCCTCTCGACTGTAGAGATTCATGGCACTGATCTTTTGATAAGCAGATAAGCAAGGCCATTCCTCCACCTCTTCGTTTCTGCCTTATTGTTATGCTCAGATTTTGCCAGTTTTATGACAGAGGAGCTGAAAATATTTTACAAATGCACCAACCAGTAGGTGAGCGTACTTTCTATTATTGCTGCAATGAGAAGAAGAGCCACAATTCCAACACTAAGCGGCTTGGTTAAATGGAGTATTTTCACAATTTCAATACGAGCAGACCTTTTCTCCATCGGCACGAGCAGCTGCGCCCCCATTTTCCAAACCAACATTCCTAACTTCAATCCATATGCGCACGCGAGTAAAATGACAGGAATTTCAATAATACCATGCGGCAAGATTCCCTTTAGCACGATAGCAATCGTACTTTCATTTGTCTGCAAGGAGAGCACATAACCTAGAATCATTCCATTTGCTATTAGCATAAACAGAGGAATAACACCTAGAAACAGTCCAGAGAACACAACAAGAACAGACTTAATCGCGTTATTCATAAAAATAAAGATGAACAAATATACCTGTGGGTTCTCTTTGGTGTTTATCGTTTTAATCAAAGGCTCGAGTCCCGCTAGCTGCTTATCCAAAAAATTTGAAAACTGGTCAGAGTTCGCCCACCCCATATACAAACTAAACCCAAAAACAAGAACGACTACGATGAAATAATGTTTCATTTCTTTAAAATGCCTTAGCAACGCTTGTAAATTATTCATTGTATCTCCTCCAATTTCGGAAGCATAAGTGCTATGTGTACGAGCATACATTATTTACTAAAGGGTATACAAGCTTATCAACTGCCTGACATAAAGGAGGTACAAGCTAGTCATGAACTACTTTTTTGTAATTAACGCGCGTAAATTTAAACAATACTTATTCATCGCTCTTGCCATTATCTTCTCTGCAGCTATTGTATATTCGGAACAGAGTAATGTATCCGTCTTTATGAACTCTGAACCCTCCGCGATATACAGCGTACAAACGGAGAAGAAAGTTATCGCCCTGACCTTTGATATTTCTTGGGGAGACACTCGTGCTGAGCCTATCTTGAAAACCCTTAAGGACAATGGTGTTAAGGATGCGACGTTCTTTTTATCCTCACCTTGGAGCAAGAGTCATCCTAACATTGTTGCGCATATCAAAAGCAGCGGCTTCGAGATTGGTAGTCACGGCAATAAATTCGACAACTACAGTTCACTAAGTGATGAGGAAATTCGCAATGAAATTACTACAGCTCATGGGATTTTAACCGAATTGGTCGGAAAAGAACCTAATCTTATCCGTCTGCCTAATGGTGATTTCGATAAACGTGTATTGCGGATTGCGGATGATCTCGGTTATTCCGTTATTCAGTGGGATACGGACTCTCAAGATTGGCTAAATAAAGGCGTCGACACACTCGTTACTCGCGTCATCAACAAGGCGCATCCCGGAGATATTGTCCTCCTGCATGCAAGTGACTCCTCACAACAAACGAATGAAGCTTTGCCAGCGATTATCCAGCAATTACGAGCTAAAGGGTACCAATTCGTGAGCGTGAGCGAGCTTATTAAGCAAACGCAGGTCGAAACAACCCCGGTTGAGGATCAAGCAATGAAACAAATTCATTAGTGTAAAACAAATAGATTTGAAAAAAAGAGCTAACTCAATTAGCTCTTTTTGTTATCCAATATTTTATGTAGGGTCAGAATTTGCCATGCATTACATACGAATAACGGAGCCAACATAAAGATACTCGATGCTGTGTTATCCAATTTCAACGCGGGTACAGCCTCAAGTACTGTCACTGCACACATAAAGAAAAGGGTAGGTATGAAGGCTTTCTTATTCGTCAACTTGACTTTCCAATAACTTATGCCCAAGGACGCAACTAGTAAAATTACAGGCATAACGAAGTAACCGAGTAAGGATTCTGAGCTTTCGAAATTTGTCTTTCTCAAGTAGACAAGGTCAAATAGGACAACAATGACTACGGCAAGCTGCAAAAGATCCCAAACTGTTTTCGATCGGATGATACCAACAGCAATAAATCTAACGATTAAATAAGCGAAAAAGCCCATCTGGCTCAATACGCTTATGGTAGCCCCACCCAGGATCATATTAACCAAGTTAAATCCAACAGCTGATAACCCCATAACAGAAAATTCTTTGTCTGAAAATTGCAAGATAAGTCCAATTCCAGTGGATACAACGATACCTAATACTAGTGTTGTCCAAAATAAATGAAACCATTTACGCAATGTCACGTTAAATTACCTCCACACATCAACTCTAATTGTTAATTGTACCAACCTTTGCGATAAAAAGCCAATCACGACCCCTAATATTCTGACCCTAACCACACATACTAAGACCATTAAAGTTAAGGGAAGGGAGCACGTAGTTATGTTAAAGACAAGACTTAGAAAGCTTCACGTCCTACCGATCATTTCAATGGCTTTACTTCTCACTTCTTGCGGAACTGATAACTCGTCACAAGGCCAATCTCAAGCAGCTACGTATAAAGAACAGAAGACGATGATTCTCGATATTTTAAAATCAGACGATGGTAAGAAAGCCATCAGTGCTGCGAATCGCAGTATTATGAATGGAGACATTGGCGCAAACAGTATTTCCGGGCAATCGCAAATCAAGCTTCTGTCCGCAAATGAATCCCTCCAGCTTCAGATGGCCGTTAAGGACGTCCTGACCGCTAAGGAGAACAATAAATTTTTATCGGATATGATGAAAGACCCTAAATTCGCAGGAGATTTTGCCGCGGCAATCCAAAAAGAAACCAAACAGATGTTCAAAGAACTGTTGAAGGATCCGACCTATCAAAAGTCGCTCATCGACGTCATGAAAAATCCGGATTACGAGAAAATGGTATTAGACGTCATGAAAACAGCGCCATACCGGCAACAGATGATGACTGTCATGGAAGAATCCATTCAGAGTCCTCTCTTCCGGGCACAGTTAGTCGAATTACTTAAGTCGGCAATTGAGCAGCAAAGTAAGCCAGATCAAATGCCTTCCGCAAAAAGCCAAGATAAAGGTGGCGACGCAGCTAAAGAAGGCGATAAGAAAGAAGAAGGCGGGGATGACAAAAAGAAAGAAGAGTCCTCAGGTGATTCCGAAAAGCAAGGTGAAGAGAAAAAAGATGGTGGGACTGACTCTGGTACTTAAATCAAATGCAAAAAGGAAGAGGTTGCAGTATATCACTGCTCCCTCTTCCTTTCTCATTTTCCAAGCTTCGCAATCATTCTATCTGCGATTTCTAGATAGATTTTTCCTGTTTTGGATTCCGCTTTATAGACGGATGGCGAGTAATCCTTTTCAGAAATATGGTTATCCGGAGCCCCTAATGGGATTTGTGCTAATAACTCACTATGTAGATCTTCTGCAAGCTTAGCTCCGCCACCTTTACCGAAAATGTAATCAATGCTACCGTCTTTACTCTCATAGTACGACATATTCTCAACGATACCCAGAATTTCATGATTCGTCTGAATCGCCATAGCACCTGCTCGCGCAGCAACAAAAGCAGCCGTCGCATGCGGCGTCGTAACAATGACTTCTTTGCTTTGTGGAATAAGCTGATGTACATCTAACGCAACGTCACCTGTACCTGGCGGAAGGTCAAGCAAGATATACTCAACATCGCCCCAATTCACTTCGTTGAAAAAGTTACGCAGCATTTTACCCAGCATTGGCCCACGCCATACAACAGGTGCATTGTCCTGGACAAAGAATCCCATCGATATCACTTTTACCCCGAATTTCTCAACAGGAATAATGACGTTCTCAACGAGCTGCGGCTGCTCTTCAATCCCCATCATGTCAGGAATACTAAAGCCATAAATATCCGCATCGATGATCCCAACCTTTTTACCTCTACGCGCCAGTGCGACTGCTAAATTAACCGTTACAGTTGATTTACCAACGCCACCTTTACCACTCGCAACAGCGATAAACTCTACTGTAGAGGATTGTCCAAGAATCGGTTGTTGAATTGGCGGTTGCACCGGTTTTGGCGGAGCAGCTTGATCCGATTGTTGTGCAGTCCCTTCCATACGACTCCGCTCATGGTCGGTCATTAATCTGAAACGGATATGAACTTGAGGAACTCCTATATTTGCTAAAGATTGTTGAATGAATGCTTTGGCTTGCTCTTTATATCCTTCATCCTCTGATGCTACGATCAGGCTTAAGGATACCGCATCTTCCTTCACCATGACATCACGAACTAAATTCAATTCGACTACACTTTTATTAAACTGAGGGTCTATAAGCGTGTTCAACGCTTCTAGGATTTGATCTTTATGTACCATAGCCACATCACACCTTTTATTGGGACATTGTTTTTGCGGCTTTAATTATAACACATTATGAGGCAGAACCCACTTTTTCCCCTGCAAAATATCTCAGGATCCCTTGGTACACAGACGCGGCCAGCATATTCTGATAATTCTCATCCGCTAATAGTTTGGCTTCTTCCGGATTGGATAGAAAGCCAACCTCAACGAGAGCGCTCGGAATTTTTAGCGTTTTCAACAAATACACCGTCTTATCCGCCACTTTAGCAACACGATCGGTATTCTCCAGGTTCCGCCTCAACTCAGCTTGAATAAGCGCCGCTAGGTTAGGATTATCTGGATTATTCAAATAATAGAACGTTTGTGCGCCCCTCCACTTTTCGGACGGAATACTGTTCAAATGAATACTCAGAAACATATCCGCCTTATTGTCTTGAATAACGTCAGCGCGGTTGTGGAGATCTTGTGTTTTTCTTTTACTATAGCCCTTCGTACCGGACTCAGCCAGATCTGTATCCGTTTCTCTCGTCAGAACAACAATCGCACCAGCTTGCTGCAAATAATCACGCAAACGCAAAGTAATGGCCAAATTGATGTCCTTCTCAATGACACCATCCTTGCTCTCAGCACCGCCGTCTGGGCCTCCATGGCCCGCATCAAGCGCGATTGTCTTACCCGATAGAGGAAGCGTCCAATCGGACCATGTCTTCGTTGCAGGGAGCTCGTACGCATAAATAAAGACAACCAATGCAAGCAGCAGAGCGGAAAGCATTAGTTTCATACTGCTGTGAAAGGTCAGCCATACCACTAACCTTTTCTTCCTTTTGCGCATAAAAAATCCACCTCTGTTCCCCTATAGACTCTGTAACATCTATATGGGACAGGGTGGACAAATATACCGACTTACTTGTGTAGACCACATTCCGTTTTCTCGATGCTTGACCAACGTCCTGCGCGCGGATCTTCACCTTCTGCAACTGGACGTGTGCAATGCGTGCAACCAATACTCGGGTAATTACGATCATGAAGTGGATTATATATAACGTCATTATCACGAATATATTGCCAAACATCTTCCGAAGTCCAGCTAGCTAATGGATTGAATTTGATTAGACCAAACTTCACGTCATATTCAGCTTTTTTAGCATTTGCGCGTGTAGGTGCTTGATCGCGGCGAATACCTGTAATCCACGCATCGTAGTTTCTAAGAATATCTGTCAATGGATCTACTTTACGGATGTTGCAGCATTGGTTCGCGTCAGTTTTCCAAAGCTCATCCCCGAATTTTTCAGCTTGCTCATCAAGCGTAAGTTTAGGTAAAACTTGAATGAATTTTGTACCATAGTGTTTCTCAAGTCGTTCTTTCGTTTCATACGTTTCGTCAAAGTGTACATTCGTATCTAAATAAAAGATATCCACATTCGGGTTAATCTTTTGTAGCATGTCGACGAGAACCACATCTTCAGCACCAAAACTACAAGCAAGAGTTAAACTTCCGAACGTTTCTACAGCAAGTTTCAATATGGATTCAGGCGATTGATTTTCGAATTCTTCCGCTGCTTTCGTTACAAAGGCTTCCTTTTCAAATAGATTCATCTTTACGATTCCTCCAATAGTCGATAATCCCGACTGCTATTGTATGATTTATATTTAATTATATCTGACTTCTACAAGGTGTCAATTACTTTTCATCATTTTGGTATTAACTTCTTTTTCACGTAGGAGTGCAGATGATGAAATGCAAAAAAACCTCTCCAGCCATAAGCTGAAAAGGTTTTTCTGAAGCGCCAGAGGCGCAAAATCTTAACGTTTGGAGAACTGAGGAGCACGACGTGCTGCTTTCAATCCGTATTTTTTACGCTCTTTCATACGGGAATCACGTGTTAGGAATCCTGCTTTTTTCAAGGATCCACGGTATTCCGGATCAGCTTTCAACAATGCACGGGAGATACCGTGACGAATTGCGCCAGCTTGTCCGCTGATTCCGCCACCATTTGCAAGAACTAGAACATCGTATTGACCGATAGTTTCAGTTAGAGCAAGTGGTTGTTTAACGATTAGTTTCAACGTTTCTAGACCGAAATACTCATCTAGATCACGTTTGTTGATAATGATGCGTCCTTCGCCCGGTACTAAGCGCACACGCGCTACCGAATGCTTACGACGACCCGTTCCATAATATTGAACTTGTGCCACGAAACGTTCCTCCTTATATTAACCGCGAAGATTCCAAACTTCAGGTTGTTGTGCTGTGTGCGGGTGCTCTGCTCCACCGTATACTTTAAGCTTAGTTTTCAAGCTGTCGCCTAGACGGTTCTTAGGAAGCATACCATGAACTGCGAATTCGATCATACGATCAGGTTTGCTGTTAAGCAAATCTTGAGCGGAAGTCACTTTCAAACCACCTTGGTACATGGAGTGGCTGTAGTACATTTTGTTTTGCATTTTCTTACCAGTAAGCTTAATTTGGGAAGCATTGATAACGACAACGAAATCACCAGTATCTACGTGTGGAGTGAACTCCGGTTTGTGCTTACCGCGGATAATGCTAGCAACTTCACTTGCAAGACGGCCAAGTGTTTGGCCTGCAGCGTCAACAACGTACCATTTACGCTCTACTTCATTTGGCTTAGCCATATATGTGGTGCGCATGCTTAATCCTCCTAAAAATATATCTGAAATACATTAGTTATAGTTGTAAATGTAACATAAAACGATGGATTGGTGTGGTCTTTGTGATCAGGGGCTGTGGGATAGCCGATCACGAAAGCCAAGTTATATTTTACACGAAAATGTCTCAAGAAGCAAGTGGTGATGATAACTTTTTAATAGTCGACTTTCCACAAGGTTAATCCCATAGCTTCAGCTGTAGGGCCTGCCTGAGAGCGATCTCGAGCTTCAAGAACACGCTGCATATCGCTGCTTGGTCTCTTACCCTCACCGATCTGAATCAGGGTTCCTACGATGATCCTCACCATGTTATAAAGGAAGCCATTCCCGGTTACGATCAACCGAATACGCTCTACTTTACCCGTCGCTAACAACGGATCGGTCTCCGTCTCCAACCTTACCTCAAATAAGGTTCTCACTTTGATTTCCTTATCCGTTCTCACAGTACAAAACGAAGTAAAATCATGCTCACCTAGCAAACAAGGGAGCGCCTCTCTCATGGCTTCCACATTCAAAGGTGTGGGGTGATGATACTCGTAGTTGCGGTGAAAGACATCAGGGAAGCGCGCCGCTCGAATCGTATAACAATAAGTCTTACGTTTCGCGGCTTTGCGAGAGTGAAAAGTAGGAAGCACTTCTTCCGCAGTATGTGCGACGATATCCCTGGGTAGTCTAGCATTTAGAGCTAAACACCAACGTTCCACTGGAATCTTAGAACTCGTAATAAAATTAATAACCTGCGCTTTGGCATGAACACCGGCATCTGTACGCCCTGATGAGATGACTTTCACCGTCTCACCTGTCAACATGAACAAAGCCTGCTCTAATCGGTATTGTACCGTGTCAGATTTGGGCTGTATTTGAAAGCCAGAATAAGCTGACCCATCGTAGCTTATGGTAAAACGTAGATTTCTCAAGGCTTGATCCTCCATGAGTCATCCTTTCTGCCTAGCAGAGTCAATTGAAGCAACTCTTAGCACTAGAAAGCGATCCAAGACTGCAAAAAAAGGGCTTCACCAGAATCTAGTGATTCCGTCCACCCTTTCCCATCCGTCTTCTATGCGCGATCTACTAGCTCTAGGTAAACCATTGGTGCTGCGTCGCCGCGGCGTGGTCCCAGTTTAAGGATACGTGTGTATCCACCTGGACGCTCGGAGTAACGAGTAGCCAAATCAGAGAATAGTTTTTGAATCGCATCTTGATTTTCGTTAGCAGCTTCTCTACGAACAAAAGCAGCAACCTGACGGCGTGCATGAAGATCTCCACGTTTCGCAAGAGTAATTAACTTCTCAGCGATTGAACGGATTTCTTTAGCTTTTGCTTCTGTTGTTTGAATGCGCTCATGTATGAACAGATCTGTTACCAGATCACGAAATAATGCTTTACGATTACTGGAATCGCGGTTCAATTTTCTGTAGTTCATTGAGTTAACCTCCTTCTGACAAGATTATTCCTCGGTACGTAGACCTAAACCCAGCTCTTCGAGCTTCTCTTGAACTTCTTCAAGGGATTTGCGACCTAAGTTCCGAACTTTCATCATGTCTTCTTCTGTTTTGGTAATCAGCTCTTGTACGGTATTAATCCCTGCACGTTTGAGACAGTTGTAAGAACGAACAGATAGATCTAGTTCTTCGATAGTCATCTCAAGAACTTTCTCTTTCTTATCTTCTTCTTTTTCAACCATGATCTCAGCGTCTTTTGCCTCATCCGTCAAACCGACGAACAACAGCAAATGCTCAGTTAAGATTTTCGCGCCCAAGCTTACTGCTTCTTCTGGTCGAATACTTCCATCGGTCCACACTTCGAGGGTCAGTTTATCATAGTTAGTCACTTGGCCGACGCGAGTATTCTCAATAGAATAGTTTACCCGAGTAATAGGCGTGTAGATCGAATCAATTGGAATAACACCAATTGGTTGCTCTTCATGCTTATTTTTGTCTGATTGGACGTAACCGCGCCCTCTGCCCGCATGAATCCTCATGTGAAGACGTGCATCTGGAGACAAGGTAGCGATGTGTAAATCCGGGTTAAGGATCTCAACGTCACTATCACCACGGATATCAGCCGCAGTAATATTACCTTCTCCTTCAGCATCAATTTCTAGCACTTTCTCCTCATCGGAGTGAATCTTCAACGATAAGCCTTTCAGATTGAGGATAATTTCCGTAACATCCTCAAGTACGCCAGGAATCGTTGAAAATTCGTGCAAAACGCCATCGATTTGGACAGAGGTTACTGCTGCCCCCGGTAAGGAGGACAGTAGGATACGACGTAGTGAGTTTCCTAAGGTTGTACCGTAGCCACGCTCCAAAGGCTCAATGATAAATCTACCATAAGCGCCATCTTCACTTAATGCTACAGTTTCTATTTTTGGCTTTTCGATTTCGATCATGAAATGTACCCTCCATTCAATACGTCGGTTCCCTCTGGATACTTCGTTGAAAATTTCATAGTATGCCTATCCTTCAATCCATTATTCACGGATTTGGAATAATTATACTACAAAGTGATCCTGAATTATACGCGACGACGTTTTGGAGGACGGCAGCCATTATGAGGAACCGGCGTCACGTCTTTAATCAGGTTTACTTCAAGACCTGCTGCTTGCAAAGAGCGGATTGCTGCTTCGCGGCCAGCGCCTGGACCTTTAACCATAACTTCAACAGTTTTCAAACCGTGCTCCATTGCTGCTTTAGCTGCTTTTTCAGCTGCCATTTGTGCTGCGAAAGGAGTACTTTTACGGGAACCTTTAAATCCAAGGTTTCCTGAACTTGCCCAAGAAATTGCGTTACCATGCGGATCCGTGATCGTTACGATCGTGTTGTTAAATGTTGAACGGATGTGTGCTACACCGCTCTCAATATTTTTCCGGTCACGACGTTTCGTACGGACAACTTTTTTAGGTTTTGCCATTAGCTCTAACCCCCTTTATTATTTCTTCTTATTAGCTACTGTACGACGAGGACCTTTACGTGTACGAGCATTTGTTTTAGTACGTTGACCACGAACAGGAAGACCACGGCGGTGACGAAGACCACGGTAGGATCCGATTTCGATTAGACGCTTGATGTTAAGGGAAATCTCACGGCGAAGATCGCCTTCTACTTTAAGAGTTTTGTCAATTACATCACGGATTTTGCTCACTTCATCTTCCGTTAGGTCGCGAACGCGAGTGCTTCCATCGATTCCAGTGGATTCAATGATTTTTTGAGCAGTAGTGTTACCAATACCGAAAATGTAAGTCAACGCAATTACAACTCGTTTGTCACGAGGTAAGTCAACTCCAGCTAAACGTGCCATCTACAGATGCACCTCCTTTTAACCTTGTTTTTGTTTGTGTTTCGGGTTTTCGCAAATAACCATTACATTGCCTTTACGGCGAATGACTTTACATTTCTCACAAATAGGTTTTACTGACGGTCTTACTTTCATTTTAAGCCCTCCTTTTCATCGTAAGCAACCATGTTGCGTTTTCGTTAGAAAACTTGCTTCGTAAGCATACGCCTTGAGAGAGTAACTTACTTCTAAGCCGAACATTTATTTGAAACGGTAGGTTATACGGCCTCTCGTCAAATCATAAGGCGATAATTCTACGGTAACCTTATCTCCAGGCAAAATGCGGATAAAATGCATTCTGATTTTTCCTGAAACATGGGCTAGGATTTTATGACCATTTTCCAATTCAACTTTAAACATTGCATTCGGAAGAGGTTCAATCACTGTACCTTCTACTTCAATTACATCTTCTTTGGCCACAGTCATTCTCCTTTCTCTTGTGCTTCAACTTGCATAAGTTCAACGAATTTGGCGATTGCAAAGCGCAATTTCCCATTAGTCACACGACCTGTATCCCTAATGCTTGACGCTACTTCGCTGCTAATCGTTTCTTGTAAATGAAGATGATTCAGGTTCTTCTTCTTCGGTTGATCGAATTTGCGATGATCGCCGTCGGCAAGCCAGACAAAACGATGATCTACAATACCAATCACGACCGCATATTCTCCGGGATCTCTACCGCGAAGCACCTTTACGATTTGACCTACTTGCGGAATCTTACTATCCACTCAGTTCACCTACGATCTAGGCAAAGTTAATATTTCATAACCAGCTGCCGTTATAGCAACCGTATGTTCGAAATGAGCACATAAGGTACGATCCGAAGTGACAACTGTCCAATCGTCTTCGAGTGTTTGGACAAATCTTTCGCCAACGACCACCATGGGTTCAATGGCTAAGACCATGCCTGGTTTGAGCCTGGGACCTTTGTCAGGTATACCATAGTTCGGAATTTGTGGTTCTTCGTGAAGATCCGTTCCAATACCATGACCGACATACTCTATAACCACGGAGAAGCCTGCGTCTTCAATACAAGTTTGGATTGCATGCGACAACGTGTAGAGTCTAGCATCCGGTTTAGCTTCTGCAATGCCTCGATAGAGTGATGCTTCTGTTACTGTCAACAAGCGTTGAGCAGTTTCAGAAATTTCACCGACAGGATATGTCCAAGCAGAATCTCCATGATAACCTTTATATTGAGCACCAATATCAATACTGATAATGTCGCTCTCTACGAGCTTTCTTGGACCAGGAATACCATGAACTAATTCTTCGTTGACTGAAGCACATATGCTTCCAGGAAAACCATTGTAACCTTTGAAAGATGGAATTGCTCCCTGACTGCGAATGAATTCCTCTGCGATCTGATCAAGTTCTTTCGTTGTAATGTTCGGACGAATCGCCCTTGCCAATAAGCGGTGCGTTTCGGCTACGATACGCCCAGCTTCTCGCATTAGGTCTAGTTCAACCTCGGACTTACAAATGATCATTACGCTAGACCTCGTAGCAGTGAGCTAATTTGTTCGGTTACCGCATGAATGTCTTGTTCCCCGTTAACCTCACGCAATAATTCCCTCTTTTGGTAGTAATCCAGAAGTGGAGCCGTTTTGTTGATGTATTCATCCAAACGTGTTCCGACTTTCTCTTCCGTATCATCAGATCGTTGGTACAACTCACCGGAACATTTATCGCATACGCCTTCTTGCTGAGGTGGGTTGAAGATGACATGATACGTAGAGCCACAGGATTTACAAATTCTTCGGCCAGTAAGTCGAGCTAGCAGAAAGCTGCGATCAACGGATAGATTGATAACAATCTCAATCTTCTTACCAAGTGAATCAACGATTTCAGACAATGCATCTGCTTGAGCTACCGTACGTGGAAACCCATCGAGCAAAAATCCTTTATCGCAATCCGGCTGAGCAAGACGCTCTTTCACAATACCGTTCGTTATTTCATCAGGAACTAGAAGCCCTTTATCTACATATCCCTTAGCTTCGATACCCATTGGAGTACCTTGGCTCATAGCTGCGCGGAACGCGTCGCCAGTAGAAATATGAGGAATTTGAAACTCGGAAACGATTTTCTCTGCTTGCGTACCTTTGCCTGCACCAGGAGGCCCCATAAATATTACGTTCACAATTAAAACCTCCCCATCGCACTCGGCATTACGAACAGCACAATAGGTGCCGATGTCGCAGAACTTGCCCCATCAGAACCTATTAGCTATTTATTGATGAACCCTTTGTAATGACGCTTAATCAATTGGCTCTCGATTTGCTTCATAGTCTCAAGACCAACGCCTACTACGATAAGTAAAGAAGTACCACCTATTTGAACCGAACTAGGCAAACCGGCAAGTCCTCCAAATAGCATTGGAAGAATTGAAATTGCTGAGAGAAACAGAGCTCCAGAAAGAGTAATTCTGGTCATTACGCGCGTCAGATAAGTTGATGTGGTTTTACCTGGTCTGATACCTGGTATGTATCCGCCATTTTTCTTCATCTGATCAGCCATTTGAACCGGATTAATTTGTACGAAGGTGTAAAAGTAAGTGAAACCAATAATCAACAGTACATAAAGTACAATCGCTAATGGTGCAGTTTGGTTAATACTCAAGTTGTTGATGATCCATTCTGCCACTACATTTCCTCTCCAGTAACTTGCAATGGTTGGAGGAAACATCAAAAGAGATAGTGCGAAGATTACCGGGATAACACCAGCAGCATTCACTTTAAGTGGAATGTGCGTTGTTTGCCCACCATACATTTTACGTCCAACTACTCGCTTCGCATATTGTACAGGTATCTTACGAACACCCTGTTGTACGAATATAACGCCCGCGATAATCAGAACAACAACTACTGCAATAATGATCAGTTTCACAATGTTCAGGAACAAAGCTCCATCGGTTGCAAACAGTGATTTGTAGATTTGTTGAATGCTTGTTGGAATCGCCGAAACGATACCAGCAAAGATGATAATGGAAATACCGTTACCAATACCGTACTCCGTGATTTGCTCACCTAGCCACATCAAGAAAGCTGTCCCAGCTGTCAACACGATAGCGATTAATGCGAAAGTTGTAAACCCAGCATCAATGACCAAACCACTGTATAGGCGGTTAAAGCCGATTGATAAACCGAAAGCTTGAATCAACCCTAGAACAATCGTACCGTAACGAGTCACCTGCGTCATTTTCTTTCTTCCTACATCTCCTTCTTTCGCCCATTGCGCAAAGCGCGGGATGACATCCATGGACAAAAGCTGAACAATGATCGAAGCCGTGATATAAGGCATAATTCCCATCGCAAAGATGGAGAATTGGAAGAGCGCACCGCCGGAGAACGTGTTAAGCAAACCAAAGACATCGCTCTGATTCGCTTGATCTTGAAGTTTCAGAACATCTGTATTAATGTTTGGCACCGGAATGAAGGCACCCAAACGGTAGACGATTAGCAAGAGTAGCGTAAATACGATCCTTCTGCGTAAATCTTCTACTTTGAAGATGTTGGCAATGGTATTAAACATTAAATCACCTCGGTTTGACCGCCGGCAGCTTGGATTTTCTCAATCGCTGATTGAGAGAACTTATTCGCTTTAACGGTTAATTTTACTGTGATTTCACCGTTTCCTAAAATCTTAATACCGTCTTTAGGAGCTTTAACAATACCAGTCTCCATTAATACTTCTGGAGTTACTTCGGTACCAGCTGCGAAATTGTTCAAATCTTCAAGATTCACGATCGCGTACTCCGTACGGAAACGGTTCGTGAAACCACGTTTAGGTAAACGACGGTACAATGGGTTTTGTCCACCCTCAAATCCAGGACGAACGCCTCCACCGGAACGTGCGTTTTGACCTTTATGTCCGCGAGTTGATGTTTTACCCATACCACTACTTGTTCCACGTCCAACACGCTTAGGTGATTTACGAGCGCCAGTAGCAGAACTTAGCTCATGTAACTTCATCGTTGCACACCTCCTCTAGATCTTAAATTCGTAATTCTATGCTTCGATTTCTTTAACTTCTACCAAGTGGCTAACTTGATTAACCATGCCTCTGATTGCAGCATTATCTTGGTGAAGAACAGTTTGGTTCAACTTACGAAGACCAAGTGTTTTCACAGTAATGCGTTGTGTTTCAGGACGGCCGATCAAGCTGCGTTTTAGGGTAACTTGTAATTGTTTAGCCATGTTTACCCCTCCTAACCTAATAGCTCTTGAACAGTTTTACCGCGAAGCTTTGCAACTTCTTCCGCTTTTTTCAAGCGGCTCAAGCCTTCAAGCGTTGCGTTAACCATGTTCATGGAGTTCGATGAACCCAGGGATTTTGTCAAGATATCGCCTACACCAGCAAGTTCAAGTACTGCACGAACTGGTCCGCCAGCGATAACTCCTGTACCTTGGGATGCTGGTTTCAAAAGAACGCGTCCTGCGCCAAATTTACCAGTAACAAGGTGAGGAATCGAAGTGCCTACGATAGGAACATGAATCAAGTTCTTTTTCGCATCTTCAATACCTTTACGGATTGCATCTGGAACTTCGGAAGCTTTACCGATTCCTGCACCAACCCAGCCATTGCCATCGCCAACGACGACAAGTGCGCTGAAGCTGAAACGACGTCCGCCTTTTACTACTTTAGCTACGCGATTAATATTAACGACTTTTTCTGTTAGCTCTAAAGTATTAGGATCTACACGCAAGTCTTTTACCTCCTTATTAATGTATTTCTAGAATTCAAGACCAGCTTCACGAGCTGCGTCAGCTAATGCTTGAACACGTCCATGATAAAGGTATCCACCGCGGTCAAAAACCACTTGTTCTACACCTTTTTCTTTCGCACGTGCCGCGATTAATGCGCCAACTTTACGAGCAGCTTCAACGTTACCACCGTTACCAATTTCACTTTTCAGCTCTTTATCTTGAGTCGAAGCTGCAACGATTGTTACACCAGTTGTATCATCGATTAGTTGAGCGTACATATGTTTGGATGAACGGAAAATGTTCAAACGTGGGCGAAGAGTTGTACCTTCAATTTTCTTACGAACACGAAGGTGTCTTTTCAGACGAGCTTTATTTTTATCGCTTTTAGTAATCATCTATACTTACACTCCTTTCATCATCTTATGATGCGAGGCTTATGCTTACGTAGCAAGTTTTCAATAGAAAACTGTTAGCTATTACCCGCGATCTTTCGATCTTATTTCTTCTTACCAGCTTTACCTTCTTTACGAAGAATACGCTCGCCTTCATACTTGATACCTTTACCTTTATACGGTTCTGGCTCACGTACGGAACGAACTTTCGCTGCCATTGCGCCAACTACTTCTTTATCAATACCTTTAACGATGATTTTCGTGTTCGTTGGAACATCGAACTCAATACCGTTCTCAGGCGTGATTTCAACTGGATGGGAGTACCCAACGTTGAGAACTAGTTTGTCACCGCTTTTGTTTGCACGGTAACCAACGCCGACTAGATCCAAAGATTTCGTGAAGCCTTCCGTTACACCACTTACCATGTTGGCAACAACACTACGTGTTGTACCATGCAGGGAACGGTGGAGCTTGTTATCGGAAGGACGCTCAACAGAAATCTCGTTCTCTAGAACACTGATTTTCATATCTTTATGAAGTTCACGGGACAAGGATCCTTTAGGACCGTTAACCGTGATTTGAGTATTGTCTAGTGTTACATTTACACCATTTGGAATGGTGATTGGCTTACGACCAATACGAGACATGTTTGCACCTCCATTCAATTACAATTGTATTACCAAACGTAGCAGATAACCTCTCCGCCAGCTTTGGATTGACGAGCATCTTTATCCGTCATAACTCCTTGAGACGTGGAGATGATGGCAATCCCTAATCCGCCTAGAACACGAGGGACTTCTTGAGATTTAGTGTAAACGCGTAGACCTGGTTTCGAAATTCTTTTCAAACCAGAGATAACACGCTCATTGTTTGAACCATATTTCAGGAACAAACGAATGATACCTTGTTTGCTATCTTGAACGTACTCAGCATCACGGATAAATCCTTCTTTTTTAAGGATTTCTGCGATCTCCCTCTTCACTTTTGAAGCTGGGATTTCAACTGTCTCATGACGTACGATGTTCGCATTACGAATGCGTGTTAGCATATCTGCAATTGGATCTGACATGACCATTTTGTGTAAACCTCCTTCCCGAAAATAGGGTGATTACCAGCTTGCTTTTTTCACGCCTGGAATCTGACCTTTGTGTGCTAATTCGCGGAAACAAATCCGACAAATTTTGAACTTGCGAAGCACTGAATGCGGACGTCCGCAGCGCTCACAACGTGTGTATGCTTGCACTTGAAACTTCGGGGTACGTTGCTGTTTTACTTTCATCGAAGTTTTTGCCACTTAATATAACACCTCCTGATAGGTACGACTGGTAACCTATTTAACGAAAGGCGCTCCGAGTTGTGTTAAAAGCTCGCGAGCTTCCTCGTCGGACTTAGCCGTCGTTACGATAACAATATCCATACCACGAACTTTATCGATTTTATCATACTCAATTTCAGGGAAAATGAGTTGTTCTTTCAAACCAAGCGTGTAGTTACCGCGACCATCAAATGCTTTGTTGGAAATACCGCGGAAGTCACGTACACGTGGAAGTGAAACGTTAAACAATTTATCCAAGAAGTGGTACATACGCTCGCCACGAAGAGTTACTTTCGCACCGATCGGCATATTTTCACGAAGTTTGAAACCCGCGATCGCTTTTTTGGATTTTGTTACAACTGGTTTTTGACCAGAGATTTTTTGAAGATCTTCAACTGCAGTATCAAGTACTTTGGAGTTCGATACAGCTTCACCAACACCCATGTTGATTACAACTTTCTCGATTTTAGGCACTTGCATAACTGTTGTGTAGTTGAACTTTTGAATTAATGCAGGTGTAATTTCGTTCAAGTAACGATCTTTCAATCTTACTGCCATGACTTAGTATCCTCCTTTCCTTACATGTGTGTATTAGTCGATAACTTCGCCGGATTTTTTCGCGATACGAACTTTCGTTCCGTTATCCAATACTTTGTATCCTACGCGAGTAGGTTTGCCGCTCTTAGGATCAATTAGCATCACGTTAGAAACGTGGATTGCAGCTTCTTGAGTCAAGATACCGCCTTGTGGGTTAAGTTGGGATGGTTTCGCATGTTTCTTAACCATGTTTACACCTTCAACAAGAACACGATTTTGACGAGGGTAAGCAGCGATAACGCGGCCTTTCTTACCTTTGTCTTTGCCCGTGATTACAAAAACAGTATCGTCTTTTTTCACGTGCAATTTATTGTTATGAGATTCTAATCTCTTTTTAAGTCTTGGCATTAGCTTCTACACCTCCTGGGGTTCTCCGCATCGGAAAACAACATCGTAACACGTCTTAGATAACTTCTGGAGCCAAGGATACGATCTTCATGAAGTCTCTATCGCGAAGTTCGCGAGCAACTGGTCCGAAGATACGAGTACCACGTGGGCTTTTATCTTCTTTCACGATAACAGCTGCATTCTCATCAAATGAGATATATGAACCGTCTTTACGACGAGCTCCGCTCTTCGTACGAACGATAACTGCTTTAACAACGTCACCTTTTTTGACAACGCCACCTGGTGTTGCTTCTTTTACTGAACATACGATCAAATCACCAATGTGACCAACGCGACGACCAGTACCACCCAAAACGCGGATACACATTAATTGTTTCGCGCCAGAGTTGTCAGCGACAGCCAAACGAGTAAATGGTTGAATCATCGTATTCCCTCCTTTCGGGGTTCATATCTAGAATATTAGATAACAACTGCCACTTCAAGAATTTCAACCAGTCTCCAGCTTTTATCTTTGGACAACGGTCTAGTTTCACTGATTTTCACAGTGTCACCAATCTTAGCTTGGTTGTTTTCATCATGTGCTTTGAATTTCTTTGTAGATTTAATTCTTTTGTGGTAGAGTTCATGTTTTTTGTAAGTTTCTACAGCAACTACAATGGTTTTATCCATTTTATCGCTGACAACCTTACCGATCAGAACTTTACGATCGTTACGTTCAGTCATCTAAGGAACACTCCCTTCTAGATTTGGTTACCCAATACCCAGTTCTCTTTCACGCAAAATAGTCTTGGCACGAGCGATCTCTTTACGCAAATCACGAATCTGAGTCGGGTTGTCCAATTGACCAGTAGCTAGTTGAAAACGGAGGTTAAAGAGTTCTTCTTTAAAACCATTAACTTTTTGCTCGATTTCAGCAGTGGTTAAGTTCCGGAATTCACTACCCTTCATTTGCTTCACCGCCTACTTCTTCTCTTTTCACGAACTTCGTTTTGATTGGAAGCTTGTGAGCAGCAAGACGCATTGCTTCACGAGCAACCTCTTCGCTTACACCCGCTAGTTCAAACAAAATTTTGCCCGGTTTTACTACGGCAACCCACTTCTCCACGCTACCTTTACCACTACCCATACGAACTTCAAGCGGCTTCTGTGTAACTGGTTTAGCTGGGAAAATTTTAATCCATACTTTACCGCCACGTTTGATGTAACGTGTCATGGCAATACGTGCTGCTTCGATTTGACGGTTGGAAACCCAAGCCGGTTCAACTGCTTGCAGACCATATTCGCCAAAAGCAACTTCCGTACCGCCTTTAGCGCGACCTTTCATGTTACCGCGGTGTTCTTTACGGTGTTTTACACGTTTAGGTACTAACATGATTTAATTTCCTCCTTCCGGCTGAGCCTTTTTCTTAGCTGTCGGAAGCACTTCTCCACGATAAATCCATACTTTAACACCAATACGTCCATAAGTAGTAGCTGCTTCAGCTGTACCATAGTCGATATCCGCACGAAGTGTATGAAGTGGAACAGTTCCTTCGCTATATCCTTCCGTACGAGCGATCTCAGCACCGCCAAGACGTCCGCTAGTTGCAACTTTAATACCTTTTGCTCCGGATCTCATAGTTCTTTGCATAGCTTGTTTCATTGCACGACGGAAAGAAACGCGACGCTCCAATTGAAGTGCAACAGACTCAGCTACTAGGATAGCATCAAGATCTGGGTGTTTGATTTCAGAAATGTTGATATGAACCTTTTTATTGGACATTGCTGCGATGTAGTTGCGAATTACTTCAACTTCTGCTCCGCCTTTACCAATAACCATTCCTGGTTTAGCAGTATGAATCGTTACGTTAACGCGGTTAGCCGCGCGCTCGATATCGAAGTGGGAAACTGCTGAATCTTTAAGTTTATTTTTTAAGTATTCGCGAATTTTAACGTCTTCAAGCAGCAGAGTTCCAAAATCTTTTTCTGCGAACCATTTGGACTCCCAATCACGAATGACACCAATTCTAAAACCTATCGGGTGTACTTTCTGACCCACACGTTACCCCTCCTTATTTTTCAGATACCACGATTGTGATGTGGCTGGTACGTTTTTTGATCGCGCTAGCGCGGCCCATTGCACGTTGTTGGAATCTTTTCATTGTTGGCCCTTGATTTACGAAAGTCTCGGAAACAACAAGTTTGTTTGGATCTAGTGAATAGTTATGCTCTGCATTGGCAATTGCGGAATTCAATAGTTTCTCCAGAATTGGAGAAGCTGCTTTCGGTGTATGACGCAGAATTGCGATCGCTTCACCTACCGCTTTTCCCCGAATCAAGTCAACAACTAGCTTTGCTTTACGAGGAGCAATCCGAGCGTGGTTCAATATTGCTTTAGCTTGCATGGTAGTACCTCCTCTCGGTTAAAAATGAATTAACGTTTTCCGGTTTTCTTATCGTCATCGTGACCTTTATACGTTCGTGTTGGAGCAAATTCACCAAGCTTATGCCCAACCATATCTTCCGTTACATATACTGGCACGTGTTTTCTTCCGTCGTAAACTCCGAAAGTGTGACCAACGAATTGCGGGTAAATTGTAGAACGACGGGACCACGTTTTAACAACAACTTTCTTTTCCGCAGTATTCAAGTCTTCTACTTTTTTCAGTAAGTGTCCATCAATAAAAGGACCCTTCTTTAAGCTGCGACCCATGGGTGTTCCTCCCTTCCTTGAACCTCAAGAGAATTCATATATCCGTGACTATTACTTCGTACGGCGACGTACAATGTATTTATCGGATGCTTTTCCTTTTTTACGAGTTTTGAAACCAAGCGTCGGTTTACCCCATGGAGACATAGGTGATTTACGTCCGATTGGTGCACGTCCTTCACCACCACCGTGTGGATGGTCATTCGGGTTCATAACAACCCCACGAACTTGTGGACGATTGCCTTTCCAACGATTACGACCTGCTTTACCGATTTTCACTAGTTCGTGATCTTCGTTACCAACAGATCCTACTGTTGCGCGGCAAACTTTCAAAACTTTACGAACTTCACCGGAAGAAAGACGGATCGTTACATAAGTTTCTTCTTTACCAAGCAATTGAGCTTCTGTACCAGCAGCGCGCACTAGTTGTGCACCTTTACCAGGTTTCAACTCAATGTTGTGGATAACTGTACCAACTGGAATGTTTTCCAATGGAAGAGCGTTACCTACTTTGATGTCAGCTTGTGGTCCAGAAACGATACGATCGTCCACTTTAAGTCCTTTAGGAGCGATGATGTATGTTTTTTCGCCATCAGCATAGTGAATCAATGCGATGTTTGCGGATCGGTTAGGATCGTACTCGATTGTAGCAACGCGTCCTGGTATTCCATCTTTAGTACGTTTGAAATCGATAATACGGTATTTACGCTTGTGTCCACCACCATGGTGACGAACCGTAATTTTACCTTGGTTGTTACGACCAGCATGCTTGAACAAAGGAGCAAGCAATGATTTCTCCGGTGTTGATGTAGTGATTTCTTCAAAAGTAGAAACCGACATCGCACGACGAGCTGGTGAGGTTGGTTTATATTTTTTAACTGGCACTCTGTTTCCTCCTTACTTTAAGAGATAGGTTATACTGTTTCGAAGAATTCCAATTCTTTGCTTTCCGCGCTTAGGGACACGATAGCTTTCTTCCAGATGGAAGTGTAACCAGAGTGACGACCATAACGTTTAGGCTTAGCTGGCATTCTGAGTGTGTTTACATTTGTAACTTTCACTTTGAAAATCGCTTCGATAGCTTGTTTAATTTCTGTTTTGTTAGCGCGAAGATCCACTTCGAAAACATACTTTTTGTTAGCCATTAGGTCGCTTGTACGCTCAGTGATGATCGGGCGCTTGATAATGTCGCGTGGATTTTTCATTGTGCAAGCACCTCCTCAACTTTCTGTACAGCCTCTTGTGTTAAGATCAATTTGTCATAAAGCATGACATCAAGAACGTTAACTCCATCAGCAGCAACAAATTTCACACCTGGGATGTTACGAGCAGACAAAGCAACATTGGAGTCGTTAGCAACGCCTACAACTAGTACTTTGCGATCTACTTTAAGGTTGTTCAAGATTGCAACGAAATCTTTCGTTTTCGGAGCATTCAATTGAAGTTGATCCAGAACGATCAAGTTGTTATCGATAAGTTTCGAGGACAAAGCGGATTTGATCGCTAAGCGACGAACTTTTCTAGGCAATTTGAAACCATAGCTACGAGGAGTTGGTCCGAATACGGTACCGCCGCCTTTCCACTGTGGAGCACGAATACTACCTTGACGCGCACGACCTGTACCTTTTTGTTTCCAAGGTTTACGACCACCGCCGCGAACTTCTGAACGACCTTTTGTTTTGTGAGTCCCTTGACGCACAGCTGCTTGTTGCAAAAGAACAGCTTCGTGAATCGCATGAACGTGAGGCTCAATTCCGAAAACAACGTCAGACAGTTCAATTTCTCCTACCTGAGCACCTGTTACATTATATAAAGCTACTTTTGGCATCTGTCTTCCTCCTTTCTTACTTTTTCACAGCAGACTTAACGCTAACGTAGCTGTTTTTAGGGCCCGGAATGGAACCTTTAACTAGCAATACATTACGCTCAGCATCTACTTTAATGATTTGAAGATTTTGTAGTGTTACTGTTTCGTTACCCATATGTCCTGGCAATTTCTTACCTTTAGGAACGCGGTTAGCTTGAATGGAACCCATGGAACCTGGTCCGCGGTGATAACGTGATCCGTGTGCCATTGGCCCAGTGGATTGGTTATGTCTTTTAATGTTACCTTGGAACCCTTTACCTTTGGAAGTACCCGTTACATCAACGAATTCGCCCTCTGCGAACAGATCTGCTTTCAGTTCTTGACCTACTTCATAGTCACCCAACTGAATGCCACGAATTTCTTTAACGTAGCGCTTAGGCGTTGCCCCTGCTTTTTTCGCATGGCCAAGCTCTGGCTTAATGATACGACTAGCTTTTACATCATCAAAACCGATTTGGATCGACTCATAACCATCGTTATCCACATCTTTCTTTTGCAGTACCACACATGGTCCCGCTTGAATGACAGTTACCGGAACTACGTTACCCTCCGGAGTAAACAACTGTGTCATCCCAAGTTTTTTTCCTAAGATACCTTTCATCGTTGACACCTCTTTTCCTTCCAGTATTAACTCTATAGTTGTTTTACAGTTTGATCTCGATGTCAACGCCAGACGGTAAGTCTAGACGCATCAAAGCATCAACTGTTTGTGGTGTTGGATTCACAATATCGATTAGACGCTTATGCGTACGCATTTCGAATTGCTCACGCGAATCCTTGTACTTGTGCACCGCACGAAGAATCGTGATGATTTGCTTCTCTGTCGGAAGCGGAATCGGACCGGATACACCTGCACCGGAACGCTTGGCAGTTTCCACGATTTTCTCAGCTGATTGATCAATAATTCTGTGATCATACGCCTTCAAACGGATACGAATTTTTTGCTTTGCCATATAAGTCCCTCCTTCTATCGCCCAATTTAGTATCGGACATACTCCGCGAAAATTCTCCAACAGCCATCCCCATGGCAAAGGGGCCTGGTGTGTCGGCAACCTTTCGCATCATCGCAACGTCACAGACCAACGTTTAATATTATATAAAATTACGAAACGAAAAGCAAGTGAAATTTTAGGCAAATACACAAAAACATTTTCACATGAATTTTCTCTTCTATATAAGTAACAAGCCGCAGTCGTTTTCTCAATCCGTTTACTCATTATAATAAATGATTGATAATAAAGCCACTGCATACTGTTTCCAATCGCGCAGCCACGAATAGCTCAAGAACAAAAAAAAAACATCCACCGATAAATCGATGGATGTTTCGATCTCTCAAAGAGAGATTATTTTTGGATTGTAGCAACCGCGCCCGCACCAACAGTACGTCCGCCTTCACGAATCGCGAAGCGTGTTCCTTCTTCGATTGCGATTGGGTTGATTAGTTCTACAGTAACAGTGATGTTATCACCTGGCATTACCATCTCAGTTCCTTCTGGAAGGTTGATGATACCAGTAACGTCAGTTGTACGGAAGTAGAACTGTGGACGGTAACCTGTGAAGAAAGGCTTGTGACGGCCACCCTCTTCTTTAGTTAGAACGTAGATTTGAGCTGTAAAGTTCGTGTGTGGTTTAACTGAACCTGGCTTAGCAAGTACTTGTCCACGCTCGATATCTTTACGATCAACACCACGAAGAAGGGCACCGATGTTGTCACCTGCTTGAGCGGAGTCAAGCAATTTACGGAACATCTCTACGCCTGTAACTACGCATTTGCGAGTTTCTTCAGCGATACCAACGATTTCAACTTCTTCTTGTACTTTAACAGTACCACGCTCTACACGGCCAGTAGCAACTGTTCCACGACCAGTGATTGAGAATACATCCTCAACTGGCATAAGGAAAGGTTTGTCCGTTTGACGCTCTGGAGTTGGGATGTAAGTGTCGACTTGTTCGAACAACTCAACGATTTTATCAGCCCAAGCACCATCTGGGTTTTGAAGAGCTTCACGAGCTGCACCGCGGATGATTGGAGTATCATCGCCTGGGAACTCATATTCGTTAAGAAGGTCGCGAACTTCCATCTCAACCAATTCAAGCAACTCTTCGTCTTCAACCATGTCACATTTGTTAAGGAATACCACGATGTAAGGTACGCCTACTTGACGGGAAAGAAGGATGTGCTCACGAGTTTGTGGCATAGGGCCATCAGCTGCGGATACAACTAGGATAGCGCCGTCCATTTGAGCAGCACCAGTGATCATGTTTTTAACATAGTCAGCATGTCCTGGGCAGTCTACGTGTGCGTAGTGACGGTTAGGAGTTTCGTACTCAACGTGAGCTGTGGAGATTGTGATACCGCGCTCGCGCTCTTCTGGTGCTTTATCGATTTGGTCGAAAGCTACTGCAGCTCCACCGTATCTTTTGGAAAGAACAGTTGTGATTGCAGCTGTCAAAGTTGTTTTACCATGGTCAACGTGACCGATAGTACCGATGTTAACATGCGGTTTATTACGTTCAAATTTAGCCTTTGCCATTTTAAACGATTCCTCCTTAGAGTGACTATTAGTTTTATATTAAGCGCCTTTGCCTTTTGCAATAATTTCTTCTGCAATTGACTTAGGTACTTCTTCATAATGTGAAAGTTCCATGGAGTAAACACCACGGCCTTGTGTTCTTGAACGAAGTGTTGTGGAGTATCCAAACATTTCGGACAATGGCACTTTAGCACGGATGATTTGCGCGCCATGACGGTTATCCATACCTTCGATACGTCCACGACGGGAGTTAAGGTCACCCATAACATCGCCCATGTACTCTTCTGGTACAGTAACTTCAACCTTCATGATTGGCTCAAGAAGAACCGGCTTACACTTTTCTTTCGCAGCTTTAAGTGCCATGGAACCTGCGATTTTGAACGCCATTTCATTGGAGTCAACATCGTGGTAAGATCCATCAACAACTGTAGCTTTGATATCCACAAGCGGGAATCCTGCGATTACACCGTTCTTCATGGACTCTTCGATACCAGCTTGGATAGGTGCGATGTATTCTCTCGGAATAGCTCCGCCGACTACCTTGCTTTCGAAAGTGAAACCTGCTCCAGCTTCTTGCGGTTCGAACTCAACCCAACAATGACCGTATTGACCACGACCACCAGATTGACGAACGAATTTACCCTCAACTTTAGCTGGCGCACGGAATGTTTCGCGGTAAGCAACTTGTGGCTTACCAACATTCGTTTCTACTTTGAACTCGCGAAGCATACGGTCAACTAGGATCTCAAGGTGAAGCTCACCCATACCTGCGATGATCGTTTGTCCTGTTTCTTCGTCTGTGGAAGCACGGAAAGTCGGATCTTCTTCTGCAAGCTTTTGCAATGCGATACCCATTTTATCTTGGTCGGCTTTCGTCTTCGGCTCAACAGCAAGCTGGATAACCGGTTCAGGGAAGACCATTTTCTCAAGAATAACTGGGTTTTTCTCATCACAAAGTGTATCCCCTGTTGTTGTATCTTTCAATCCAACAGCAGCCGCGATATCACCGGAGTAAACGATGCTGATCTCTTGACGGCTGTTCGCATGCATTTGAAGAATACGACCAACACGTTCACGTTTTCCTTTAGTTGCATTCACAACATAAGAACCGGAGTTCAATGTACCGGAGTACACGCGGAAGAACGTTAGACGACCAACGAAAGGATCTGTCATGATTTTGAAAGCAAGCGCTGAGAACGGTTGATCATCAGCAGACTTACGAACCACTTCAGTACCATCGTCAAGTACACCTTTGATATCAGGTACATCAACTGGGGATGGAAGGTAGTTAATTACCGCATCCAACATCAATTGAACACCTTTGTTTCTGTAAGAAGACCCTACGATAACTGGGAAGATTTTCACTTCGCAGACACCTTTACGTAGAGCTGCTTTGATCTCATCAACAGTAATTTCTTCACCTTCGAGATATTTCATTGTAAGCTCTTCATCAAGCTCAGCAACTTTCTCGATAAGTTCTAAACGAAGTTCTGCAACTTGATCTTTGAACTCAGCAGGAATTTCAACTTTCTCGATATCCTTACCAAGATCGTCTTTGTACATATACGCAACTTCATCAACTAGGTCGATGATGCCTTTGAACTCGTTCTCAGCACCGATCGGAAGTTGAATAGCTACTGCATTTGCACCAAGTTTTTGACGCATGGACTCAACAACTTGCAGGAAGTCTGCACCGATGATATCCATTTTATTAACATAAGCAATCCGTGGAACGTGGTATTTATCAGCTTGTCTCCAAACTGTCTCCGATTGAGGCTCAACGCCCTCTTTCGCACTAAATACACCAACCGCTCCGTCTAACACACGAAGGGAACGCTCTACCTCAACGGTAAAGTCAACGTGCCCTGGGGTATCGATAATATTGATGCGGTGACCTTCCCATTGCGCAGTTGTAGCAGCGGAAGTAATCGTGATTCCGCGCTCTTGCTCCTGCTCCATCCAGTCCATTGTAGCTGCACCTTCGTGCACTTCTCCAATTTTGTGAACTTTACCAGTGTAGTACAAGATACGCTCTGTTGTAGTCGTTTTACCAGCATCGATATGAGCCATGATCCCGATATTACGTGTGTTTTTTAAGGAGAACTCTCTAGCCATAGGTCGTTATGTCTCCTTTCTCTTAATTGTTTTAGAATCCTACCAACGGTAGTGAGCGAAAGCTTTATTTGCTTCAGCCATTTTGTGTGTATCTTCACGTTTCTTAACGGAAGAACCAGTGCTATTGCTAGCATCGATAATTTCATTAGCCAATCTTTCTTCCATCGTCTTCTCACCGCGAAGACGGGAATAGTTAACCAACCAACGCAAACCTAATGTCGAACGACGGTCAGGTCTAACTTCGATAGGCACTTGATAGTTTGCTCCACCAACACGGCGAGCTTTAACTTCTAGTACTGGCATAATGTTTTTGATAGCAGTCTCAAACACTTCCATCGGCTCTTTACCTGTACGATCTTTCACGAGGTTAAAAGCGTTGTATAGAATCGTTTGTGCTACCCCTCTTTTTCCATCAACCATCATACGATTGATAAGACGAGTAACTAGTTTGCTATTATAAATAGGATCTGGCAATACGTCTCTGCGAGTAACTGGACCTTTACGAGGCATAGTTATCCCCCTTTCTTATAAGAATCATTCCTGATTATTATTTCTTATTTTTTAACTTTCGGACGCTTCGTACCGTATTTGGAACGGGATTGCTTACGGTTGTTAACACCGGAAGTATCTAGTGCTCCACGTACGATGTGATAACGTACCCCTGGAAGATCTTTAATTCTACCTCCACGGATCAATACAACGCTGTGTTCTTGCAGGTTGTGACCGATACCTGGAATGTAAGCTGTCACCTCTACGCGGTTCGTCAAACGAACACGTGCATATTTACGAAGTGCGGAGTTAGGCTTCTTAGGAGTCATTGTACCTACACGCGTGCAGACACCACGTTTTTGAGGAGCGCTCAAATCCGTTGCTTCTCTTTTCAAAGCGTTAAAACCTTTTTGTAAAGCTGGTGATTTGGACTTATCCACCTTCGCTTGACGACCTTTACGTACTAGTTGGTTAATTGTTGGCATATCGCCACCTCCTCCCTACATTCATAACATGATGAGCTTCTTGCAAGCCCACAGATCCAGGCGAGTCATAAATGAGCAAAGAGAAAGTCTTTGTTCTGGAGAGCTGTCAAAGTCACTAGTACTTACGCTAGCTTGTTCCACCAACAAAAACGTCATTAGCCATTATTCATTTACAACAGCTGCCACCGCAGCTCCAACTTCAATTCCACATGCTTTACCTAGCATCTTCATAGAATCTACGTAGGTTACAGGCACACCCTTCTGCGTACAAAGGGTTACCAAATTTATCGTTAATCGCGGATCTGCATCTTTAGAAACAAAAACTTCTATCGCCTTGCCTTGCTCGACTGTTTTTGTAACTTTCTTCGTGCCTACACATCTATTCTTCGCCTGTTTGACTATATCATAAGACATAAGGCACCCCCTTCAAAGAAAGGAAAGAATATCGACTTAGGCACACTACGATATATTAGCATTTTGATTGGCGAGTGTCAAGGGTTAGATTCATTAATTCTATTAAGTCAGCAAGCCTGATGAAAAAATAAAAAGAGATAGCACACCGCTAATCAAGTGGCTACCTCTTTTACTATATACAATTACTCTACAGCAACTGTTTCTTTTTCCAAATCTTCATCTAAAACGACAACCTCGTTAGGGTTTGTGATACGAATGTTACGATATCTTGGCATACCTGTTCCCGCAGGGATCAGTTTACCGATGATAACATTCTCTTTCAGACCCAACAATTGGTCGACTTTCCCTTTAATCGCTGCATCTGTCAAGACACGTGTTGTCTCTTGGAAAGAAGCTGCGGATAAGAAGGAATCCGTTTCAAGGGAAGCTTTTGTGATACCCAACAAGATTGGACGAGCAACCGCAGGCTCACTGCCAGCGAACAAAGCAACCTTATTAGCTGCTTCATACTCATGAATATCAACAAAGGAACCAGGAAGAAGCGTTGTATCACCAGCATCTACGATGCGGATTTTTCGCAACATCTGACGAACCATAACTTCAATGTGCTTATCGTTAATTTCTACCCCTTGGTTACGATAAACGCGTTGTACTTCTTGAAGAATATAGTTCTGAACGCCGCGGATACCTTTGATGCGGAGCATTTCCTTCGGATCGATAGACCCGTCCGTCAACTCGTCACCAGCTTCAACTTGTTGATTCAACGAAACACGTACACGTGATCCGTAAGGAACAGCATATACTTTGGATTCCGCTTCACCTTGAACTTCGATTTCACGACGATCCTTAGCTTCACGAATTTCCTTCACGACACCGTCGATTTCGGAAATGATCGCTTGACCTTTCGGATTACGTGCTTCAAAGAGTTCTTGAATACGCGGCAAACCTTGTGTAATATCGTCTCCGGCAACACCACCGGTATGGAACGTACGCATCGTCAACTGTGTTCCTGGCTCACCAATGGATTGCGCGGCAATAATACCAACTGCCTCTCCAACCTCAACGAATTGACCAGTCGCCAAGTTACGACCATAACATTTCTTACAAACACCATGATTGGTGCGGCAGCTAAGTACAGAACGAATTTGAAGTTTTTCGATACCTGCTTCAATAATTCTATCTGCAATACCTGATTCGATAAGCTCGTTACGTTGAACGATAACTTCACCTGTTTGTGGATGACGAAGCGTTTCGTAGGCATAGCGTCCTTCAATACGATCGTAGAGATCCTCAATAACCTCTTTACCGTCTTGAATTTTGCTAACCATAAAGCCTTTATCTGTTCCACAATCATCTTCACGAACGATAACATCCTGTGCTACGTCAACGAGACGACGAGTCAAGTAACCGGAATCCGCTGTACGAAGTGCTGTATCGGCAAGACCTTTACGCGCTCCGTGCGTGGAAATAAAGTATTCCAAGATTGTCAGACCTTCACGGAAGTTCGATTTAATCGGCAACTCCATAATCTTACCGGATGGATTCGCCATCAAACCACGCATACCGCCAAGCTGTGTAATCTGTGATTTGTTACCCCGTGCTTTGGATTCAACCATCATGCTGATGGAGTTGTATTTATCAAGGGATTTCATCAAGATATCTGTGATTTCATCCTTCGCTTTACTCCAAATCGCAATAACGCGGTCATAACGCTCTTCATCTGTAATCAAACCACGACGGTATTGGTTCGTAACTACGCGTACTTTCTCTTCGCAATCCTTAAGGATGGCTACTTTTTCAGTTGGTACAACAACGTCAGAGACAGCTACGGTAATACCCGCTTTGGTGGAATACGTGAATCCAAGCTCTTTAATTTTATCAAGAATCATCGATGTTTGCGTTGTGTGGTACTTACGGAAGCACTCCGCAATAATCGATCCTAAATATTCCTTACCTACCGCTTTGTTCTCATCACGCTCTGCCATGATCGCTTTCAGATCAGCACCTTTTTCAAATACAAAGTGTGAATCTGGAATACCATTAAGCAAGTTCGTTTTGGTCGGCTCATTAATATAAGGGAAATCAGCAGGATAGATTTCGTTCATAATAATTTTACCGATTGTTGTGATCAACATAGCGTTTTGTTGTTTCTCAGTGAAGCTAGTTTTGTTCAAAGCTTTAGCAGGGATCGCTACACGAGCGTGCAGTGCCATTTTGCCCGATTGGTAGGAAGAAACTGCTTCGTGAACAGTTCTAATGATAGAACCAGCACCTTTAGCGAATTTGTTATCCGTTGTTAAGTAGAAGCTTCCAAGAACCATATCCTGTGAAGGAGTAACTACTGGTTTACCGTCTTTCGGGTTCAAAATGTTACCTGATGCCAGCATGAGCAAACGAGCTTCAGCTTGTGCTTCTGAGGACAATGGTACGTGAACGGCCATTTGGTCACCGTCGAAGTCAGCGTTGTAAGCTGTACATACGAGCGGATGAAGTTTAATAGCGCGGCCTTCAACCAGAATCGGTTCAAAAGCTTGAATACCTAATCTATGCAACGTAGGGGCACGGTTCAGAAGAACTGGATGCTCCTTAATTACTTCTTCAAGAACGTCCCAAACATCTGGACTTACGCGCTCAACTTTACGTTTCGCACTCTTGATGTTATGAGCCAAACCTTTATTCACAAGCTCTTTCATAACGAAAGGCTTGAACAACTCAAGCGCCATTTCTTTCGGAAGACCACATTGGTACATCTTCAAGTTAGGTCCTACAACGATAACGGAACGACCAGAGTAGTCAACACGTTTACCGAGCAAGTTTTGACGGAAACGACCTTGTTTACCTTTCAGCATATGGCTGAGGGATTTCAAAGGACGGTTACCCGGACCTGTTACTGGACGGCCGCGACGACCGTTATCGATCAATGCGTCAACCGCTTCTTGAAGCATCCGTTTCTCATTTTGAACAATGATATCCGGTGCACCTAGGTCGAGCAATCTCTTTAGACGGTTGTTACGGTTGATAACGCGGCGGTAAAGATCATTCAAATCGGATGTCGCAAAACGTCCACCATCAAGTTGAACCATCGGACGAAGTTCTGGTGGGATAACCGGAAGTACATCCAGTACCATCCAACCAGGCAAGTTTTTGGAGTTACGGAATGCTTCCATAACTTCCAAACGCTTAATCGCACGGTTACGACGTTGACCTTGTGCAGTTTTGAGCTCTTCTTTAAGTGTTTCTACTTCACGCTCGATATCAATATCGATTAAAAGCTTTTTGACAGCTTCCGCACCCATGCCTGCTTGGAAAGCATAGCCGTACTTCTCGCGATAGCTACGGTATTCTTTCTCAGACAATAGTTGCTTCTTCTCTAGCGGTGTATCACCTGGATCCGTTACTACGTAGGATGCGAAGTAGATGATTTCTTCCAAAGATCTTGGAGACATATCTAACGCAAGACCCATACGGCTAGGAATCCCTTTAAAGTACCAAATATGTGAGACAGGAGCAGCAAGCTCAATGTGTCCCATACGCTCACGACGTACTTTTTGACGGGTTACTTCAACGCCACAACGGTCACAAACGACGCCTTTATAGCGCACGCGTTTGTATTTACCGCAATGACATTCCCAATCTTTCGTAGGTCCGAAGATCTTTTCACAGAAAAGACCTTCTTTCTCAGGTTTTAAGGTTCTGTAGTTAATCGTTTCCGGCTTCTTTACTTCCCCACGGGACCAAGAGCGAATTTTATCGGGTGATGCCAAGCCGATTTTCATAAACTCGAAGTTGTTAACGTCCATCAAGGAGCAACCCTCCTTTAAGAATTTAAACCCACTTTGCAGTGAATCGTTCTCGATCTATTGCGGTGATATTAATCGTTGACGCCTAGCTCAGTGCCTTCGATATTTAAGTTCAGTTTATCGCTCGTAACTTCATCGTCATCATCAGCTTCGCGCATTTCGATCTCTTCTTCGTCACCAGATAGGATTTTAACATCCATACCTAAGCTCTGAAGCTCTTTGATCAAAACTTTGAAGGATTCCGGAACGCCTGGTTCTGGAACGTTCTCGCCTTTGACAATGGATTCGTATGTTTTCACACGGCCCACAACGTCATCTGACTTAACGGTAAGAATCTCTTGCAATGTATAAGCAGCTCCATAAGCCTCAAGTGCCCATACCTCCATCTCCCCGAAACGTTGTCCACCGAACTGCGCTTTACCACCCAGCGGCTGCTGAGTAACAAGGGAGTAAGGTCCTGTGGAACGGGCATGGATTTTATCGTCAACCATGTGTGCCAGTTTGATCATGTACATAACGCCAACGGTTACTTCACGCTCGAAGGACTCCCCTGTACGACCATCGTACAGAATTGTTTTACCGCTACGTTGCATACCTGCTTCTTCCATGGCATCAAATACGTCATACTCACGCGCTCCGTCGAATACCGGCGTTGCTGCGTGGATACCCAAATACTTAGAAGCCATACCTAAGTGAACTTCAAGTACTTGACCGATGTTCATCCGTGAAGGAACCCCTAGTGGATTCAGAACAACTTCAACAGGCGTACCATCTGGAAGGAAAGGCATATCTTCTTCAGGGAGAATACGTGCTACTACCCCTTTATTACCATGACGTCCCGCCATTTTATCGCCTTCGGAAATTTTCCGTTTTTGTGCGATATAGACACGAACGAGTTGGTTCACACCAGGAGGCAGCTCATCGCCATTCTCACGCGTAAATACTTTTACATCAACAACGATACCATCTGTACCATGCGGTACGCGTAGGGACGTGTCACGAACCTCACGAGCCTTCTCACCGAAGATCGCGTGTAGCAATCTTTCTTCCGCCGTCAGCTCAGTTACACCCTTCGGCGTTACTTTACCAACAAGGATGTCGCCAGCGCCGATTTCAGCACCGACACGGATGATTCCGCGCTCATCTAGGTTCTTAAGTGCGTCTTCCCCTACGTTCGGGATATCGCGAGTAATTTCTTCAGGTCCTAGCTTCGTATCACGAGCTTCAGACTCGTATTCCTCGATATGAATGGATGTGTACACATCTTCTTTAACTAGCTTCTGAGACAGCAAGATCGCATCCTCATAGTTGTAACCTTCCCAAGTCATGAAAGCTACGACTACGTTACGTCCAAGCGCCAATTCGCCTTGTTCAGTAGATGGTCCATCAGCAAGGATATCTCCCGCTTTAATCAGTTGACCTTTTTTAACAATCGGACGTTGATTAATGCAAGTCCCTTGGTTGGAACGCATAAACTTGTGAAGCTTGTATTTAACGATATTACCGCTGACTAGCTTGCCATCAACCATTTCCTGGCGACGCAGCCAAATTTCATTCGCAGCAGCCTTCTCAATAATTCCATCAAATTTGGAGACAATACATACTCCTGAGTCCTTAGCAACTTTGTGCTCCATACCTGTACCTACAAGCGGCGCTTTAGGAATAAGAAGTGGAACTGCTTGACGCTGCATGTTGGAACCCATCAACGCACGGTTGGAGTCATCGTTTTCAAGGAACGGAATTAACGCTGTCGCAACAGAGACAACTTGCTTCGGAGAAACGTCCATGTAGTCGACACGTTCAACCGGAAGTGTTAAGTTATCATCTTTGTAACGAACGATAATCGCGTCTTCGACGAACTTGTTATCTTCCGTCAATTTCGCATTCGCTTGCGCGATAACGTAGTTATCTTCTTCATCCGCAGTTAGGTAAGCGATTTGATCAGTTACCAAACCAGTCTTCGGATCCACCCAACGGTAAGGTGCTTCAATGAAGCCATACTCGTTGATGCGAGCAAATGTAGACAAGGAGTTGATCAAACCAATGTTTGGTCCCTCAGGCGTCTCAATTGGACACATACGGCCGTAGTGAGAGTGATGCACGTCACGGACTTCCATCCCTGCGCGCTCTCTCGTCAAACCGCCGGGTCCGAGTGCAGACAGACGTCTTTTGTGCGTCAATTCAGCAAGCGGATTCGTTTGGTCCATAAACTGAGAAAGCTGGGAGCTACCAAAGAACTCTTTGATCGACGCGATAACAGGACGAATGTTGATCAACGCTTGTGGCGTGATCACGTTAGCGTCTTGAATCGACATACGCTCACGAACAACACGTTCCATACGGGAAAGACCAATACGGAATTGGTTTTGAAGCAATTCACCTACAGAACGAAGTCTACGGTTACCAAGATGGTCGATATCATCCGTATTTCCAATACCATGCAGTAAGTTAATAAAGTAGTTAATGGATGAAATGATATCGGCAGGCGTGATGTTTTTGACAGCTTTATCAATAACACCGTTAGAAATAACCTTAACTACCTTGCCTTCTTCTGTTGGTGAGTATACGTTAATGCACTGAACAGGGATTGTGTCCGCGCCAGTTACACCTTTAGGAATCGTAAACTCTTTATATCCTGCACCTTTTTCAATAAAAGGAAGGATTTCATCAAGCACACGACGATCCAACAATTGTCCAGCCTCTGCAATGATTTCTCCTGTTTCGGAATCTATCAATGTCTCAGCTAAACGTTGATTGAACAAACGGTTTTTGATGTGTAATTTTTTATTGATTTTGTAACGACCTACATTTGCCAAATCGTAACGCTTCGGATCAAAGAAACGAGCAACGATCAAGCTTCTTGCGTTATCAAGTGTAGGTGGCTCGCCTGGACGAAGACGCTCATAGATTTCGATTAACGCTTTTTCCGTAGAATCCGTGTTATCTTTATCGAGCGTGTTACGAATATATTCGTTATCGCCAAGCAAATCTAGAATCTCAGCATCCGTACCAAATCCTAACGAACGAAGCAATACAGTAACTGGAATTTTACGTGTGCGATCGATACGAACATAGATGATATCTTTCGCATCTGTCTCAAGTTCCAGCCATGCTCCACGGTTAGGAATCACTGTAGCTGTGTAAGTTTTTTTGCCGTTTTTATCCACTTTCGTGCTATAATAAACACTGGGAGAACGAACGAGCTGGGAGACGATTACACGCTCCGCACCGTTAATAATGAACGTTCCTGTATCGGTCATGATAGGGAAATCCCCCATGAACACTTCTTGTTCCTTGACCTCGCCAGTTTCCTTATTAATCAAACGGACTTTGACTCTTAACGGCGCCGCATAAGTTACGTCGCGTTCTTTGGACTCATCAACGGAATACTTAGGATCGCCTAAGCTATAGTCGATGAACTCCAGTACTAGGTTCCCTGTAAAATCCTGAATCGGGGAGATATCCTGAAACATCTCACGAAGTCCCTCTTCCAAAAACCACTCATACGATTTTTGCTGGATTTCAATCAGGTTTGGAATGCCCAGAACCTCATTAATTCGTGCATAAGTCCTGCGTTTACGTCGTCCAAATTGAACAAGATGTCCCGCCAACTTTCATTCACCCCTCAACTCTACTCAATAAATAAAAAGAAAGAAGAAAAACTTCGACCGACGTACACTCAGGACGCCTCCGTTAGTGGAGCCCGTCCGAATTAAGCGACTGTATGGATGAAGGTTTTTTTCTGTATTCAATAACGTTATCAAGATTTGTTCCCATCCTGTTAGAATTTCCCAAAATTCAAACATTATACGTTGCCGGTTCGAATTTTATTCCTATTGGCTGAAAAAAACACTTGACATTTTTACTAACTAAAGACATGTGTCCCATCTTAATACTGACATTTTTTAATAATATCACATTTGAAATGTCAAGTCAAACAAAATCCCATGTATATTTGCGGGAATCTTACTTTGTCGCCTTAAGAATGCGGTACCCTTTATCCTTTGAAACTTCGACCACTTCACTATACATAGATTCCAACTTCTTCACTGCAGAAGGCGAACCTTGCTTCTTCTGGATGACGACCCATAGCGAGCCACCGACATGCAAACAATCATAAGCCTGTTCGAAAATCCGATGAACGGTTTCTTTGCCCGCGCGAATTGGCGGATTGGTCAAAACTGCGTCGAACTTCTTATCCTTCACTTGCTCTAGCAGATCGCTTTGTAGAATGGTGACATTCGCAATCCCATTTCTCCGCGCATTTTCCACAGAAAGTTCTACAGCTCTCTCATTGATGTCGACCATCGTCACATGCCCCTTCGGGCACATAACCGCAGCGCTCAACCCCATCGGCCCATAGCCGCAGCCCACATCGAGAACACTAGCATCTTCCGGCAATGCCATTGTTTCTATTAAATGCATGCTGCCATAATCGACACCTTTTTTAGAAAACACACCGGCGTCCGTAAGAAAAGTAAACGTCTTACCACGAAGTGTTTCTTGCGTCGTATGGACATCACTCTTCACAGTTGGCCGTTGTGTATAATAATGCTCTGACACGTTTGAATTCCCTCCTTTTTTACCTATAGGAAAATCCAATAACCACGTGCGTTCCTAAGGCTTTCCTAAGGGTAAAAACTTAGGCACAATAAACGTTGAAAAAAACCTCTTGAAGTCAAGCTTCAAGAGGTTTCCTAAGAAAAAGAAATTACTTAACTTCTACGGAAGCGCCAGCTTCAGTAAGCTTAGCTTTAACAGCATCTGCTTCTTCTTGGCTAACTTTTTCTTTAACTGCTTTTGGAGCTCCGTCAACAAGGTCTTTCGCTTCTTTCAGGCCAAGACCTGTGATTTCGCGAACTACTTTGATTACGTTGATTTTGGATGCGCCAGCGCTTGTCAAGATAACGTCAAACTCAGTTTGAGCTTCTTCAACTGCTACTGCTGCGCCGCCGCCTGCTGCTACTGGAGCTGCTGCTGTTACGCCAAACTCTTCTTCAATTGCTTTAACCAGGTCGTTCAATTCCAAGATTGTCATGCCTTTGATTGCTTCTAGGATCGTTGCATTTGTGCTCATGGTTAAACCTCCATTATCATTAATAAATTAGTTTTTTTGTTTGTAAAACAGGTAGTGCGTTAAAATTAAGCTTGACCTTCAGCTTCTTTTTTCTCTGCAACTGCTTTAACAGCAAGAGCAAAGTTACGAACTGGAGCTTGAAGAACGCTAAGCAACATGGAGAGAAGACCATCTCTGGATGGAAGTTCTGCAAGTGCTTTGATTTGATCGTATCCAACTACGCGGCCTTCAACCACGCCACCTTTTACGCTCAATTTATCGTTCTTTTTCGCAAATTCAGTCAAGATCTTCGCTGGAGCAACTAGATCGTCTTTGCTGAAAGCAATAGCAGTTGGACCAGTAAGGAACTCATCCAATGCGCTTAGCTCAGCATTCGCCGATGCGCGTCTAGCCAACGAGTTCTTGAGAACTACAAATTCAATACCAGCTTCGCGCAGGCTTTTACGTAGTTGTGTTACTTGAGCTACGTTCAAACCGCGGTAGTCCGCAATGATTGTAGAAGCGCTAGCTTTAAACTTCTCAGTTACTTCAGCTACAGCTTGTTCTTTCTCTGCAAGAATTTTCGCGTTTGCCATAGTACACCTCACTTCTTATGCATTTATCTTTCAAGATCGCAAACAGTAGGAGCATTAGCATTTCTTATCTATGAATAAGAAATGCCTTCGTAGACGCTACGAAGGCATGATGTGTTCACTTTTTCCTTGCGTGCAAAGAAATCGTTATATATATCATAACACCTCGGTAGGAAATTAAGCTCATCGGCACCTACTGTCTACGGTTTGCATATTCATTTTTAGGACCTTTGATAGAGTATCATGCCCAGTAACCGAAGTCAACTGGAAGCTTTTACTTATCTAAAGGATGACAGGTTCACACGTACGCTTGGACCCATTGTGGAAGATACAGCAATGTTCTTAAGGTATACACCTTTAGCCGCTGCTGGTTTCGCACGAACAAGTGCATCAACCAATGCTTTGAAGTTTTCGTTCAACTTGTCTGCATCGAAAGATACTTTACCAAGTGGAGCATGGATTTGACCTGCTTTATCAAGACGGTATTCGATTTTACCAGCTTTGATCTCTTGAACAGCTTTAGTAACGTCGAAAGTAACTGTCCCTGCTTTAGGGTTTGGCATTAAACCTTTACCCCCGAGGATACGACCCAGTTTACCAACTTCGCTCATCATGTCCGGAGTAGCTACGCAAACATCGAACTCGAACCAACCTTGTTGAATTTTGTTGATCATGTCTGCATCACCAACAAAATCTGCACCAGCTGCTTCAGCCTCTTTTGCTTTCTCGCCTTTTGCAAATACGAGAACGCGTTTTGTTTTACCAGTACCGTGTGGAAGTACAACGACACCACGAACAGCTTGGTCTTGTTTTCTTGGGTCTACACCCAGACGAACTGCAACATCTACAGTTTCATCGAATTTAGCAGGAGCTGTTTTCTTAACAAGCTCGATTGCTTCTGACGGATCGTACAAAGTTTCAGCGTTAACAAGCTGAGCTACTTCGCGGTATTTTTTACCGTGTTTAGGCATAATATTTATCCTCCTTAGTGGTATTAGCGGATAATCCTCCCACCGAGCGACTTCTATGTTTTCGTAGAAAACACTTCTGTAAGCTACGAGCTTACGCAGTCGCATTCCTTGCGGAATTAATCTTCGATGACGATTCCCATGCTGCGAGCAGTACCTTCGACCATACGCATAGCAGCCTCAACGGATGCAGCATTTAGGTCAGGCATTTTTTGTTCAGCGATTTCGCGAACTTTAGCGCGTTTCACAGTTGCAACTTTCTTCTTGTTCGGTTCGCCTGATCCTTTTTCGATACCAGCAACGACGCGAAGTAGAACTGCAGCCGGAGGCGTTTTAGTGATGAATGTAAAGGAACGGTCTTCGAAAACTGTGATTTCAACCGGAATGATTAGACCAACTTGATCAGCAGTACGAGCGTTAAACTCTTTACAGAAAGCCATGATGTTCACACCTGCTTGACCCAATGCTGGACCGATCGGTGGTGCTGGATTTGCTTTCGCAGCTTGAACTTGTAGCTTCACGATTTTAATAACCTTTTTTGCCATGATAGACACCTCCTTGCAGTAATATAGGAGCCCTTGACGAATCAAAGCCTCGCTATTCAAAGATCTAAGCGATCCCACTAACGTAGGTCTATCCCAAGGAATAGACCTGGTAGAGCCTTTTGGTTGTCATGCTCTTAGAGTTTCTCAACTTGGTCGAAATCGAGCTCAAGCGGAGTTTCTCTTCCAAACATGTTGACATGTACCTTCAGTTTACCCTTATCGGCAATAATCTCTTCGACAGAGCCAACAAAGTTTGCAAATGGACCAACCTTAACGCGTACAGTCTCTTTGAGTTCGAAGTCAATTACTTCCTTCGGCTCTTCCATTCCCATATGCTTCAGGATTGATTCAACTTCCTCAGGTAATAATGCAGTTGGTTTAGAGCCAGATCCTGTAGAACCTACGAATCCAGTTACTCCTGGCGTATTACGTACTACGTACCATGAGTCGTCGGTTTGAATCATTTCAACAAGGACATACCCCGGATAAACCTTACGCATGACGACCTTTTTCTTGCCGTCTTTGTTTACCAGTTCTTCTTCCATAGGCACAAGCACACGGAAGATCTTGTCCGTCATTTCCATAGACTCAACACGCTTCTCTAAGTTGGCTTTTACTTTGTTCTCATACCCTGAATAGGTATGTACGACGTACCATCTTTTTTCCATGAATAAATTCACCTATAGTCCTGTTTATTTAAAAACAAGGCGCAGCAACTCAGAAATTCCTAGATCCAGCACAAAAAAATAAATAGCAACAAAAGTTACTGTACCTATTACGACGAGCGTATAAGTAGTCATCTCTTTGCGACTTGGCCACTTGACCTTTTTGAGTTCTGACCAACTATCGGTGAAGAAGGAAAAAGTGGATCCGAAGCTTTGTCTCATTCTAGCCAAGAACGCCACAAACTACACCTCCAAAGAACTACCTAGTCTCGCGATGAGCAGTATGTTCATTGCAAAATTTGCAATATTTCTTCAACTCAATACGGTCGGGATTGTTGCGCTTATTTTTAGTGGATGCATAGTTTCTTTGTTTGCAATTTGTGCACGCTAATGTGATGATGACCCGCATGATGTACACCTCCTACAGACACTTTCTAATTAAAGCCCTTCTAAGCGCATCAAAAAGAAAGCGACTTTTAGGGCTACCTGAAACACTTTATCACAACTGCCCCCCGAGTGTCAAGGTAGAAGTCTCACAAATGCAAGAGTATCACCAGTATCGTCTCAGTCGAGGGTTGCTAAACCTACTCAGAAAGAAAAACACCCGTACAGCTCCAGCGGCACGGGCATTCCTACAAATCTCTGACTTCTAAATACCGCTCAAGCTTGCGCTTGACACGTTGGAGTGCATTGTCAATTGACTTCACATGACGATCGAGATCCACTGCAATTTCTTGATAGGATCTACCGTCAAGATAGAGCATTAGTACTCTACGCTCTAAGTCACTTAAAATCTCTCCCATTTTATCTTCAAGTCCCGTAAACTCTTCTTGATTAATCACAAGCTCTTCAGGGTCTGTAACCCTTGAACCGCTAATGACATCAAGCAGCGTACGATCAGAATCTTCATCATAGATGGGCTTATCCAGTGACACGTAGGAATTAAGAGGTATATGCTTCTGACGAGTTGCTGTTTTAATCGCCGTGATGATCTGCCGCGTGATACACAGTTCAGCAAAGGCTTTGAATGAAGCAAGCTTGTCTCCTCGGAAGTCGCGGATAGATTTATATAAACCTATCATACCTTCCTGCACAATATCTTCTCGGTCTGCACCTATCAAAAAATAAGAACGTGCTTTGGCACGAACAAAATTCTTATACTTGTTGATAAGATATTCCAAAGCTTCGCTACTGCCTTCACGGACTGCTTCGACAATGTCTTCATCTGGCTTGAGGTCATAATCATACATTCTCAGTTCTTTGAGGTCGACACTCACCAACAATCCCTCCGGCCTGCAAGACTACCCAGATTTCACTATAAAAGTTAGGTTAAGTATACATGATGAAAACTCACACCGTCAACGGGGAACCCCACCATTTCTAGCATTTGGAGGATTTACTCTCCTCTTCGCCACCGTTCCAACTTGGCTTTCATTTCGTCACTCAGCTTGCCGTCGAATGGATTCCTTTTCTTTGTCGTCTCGGTAACAATACGTTCACGAACCTCTTTGCGATTCTGTTTAATTTTCACTAGCAATTCTTTGGCAGGCAAACGAAGCGCCCCCAGACCAAATATGACATGCTGCTCGATCATATCCGACGTTGCTACGAAAATTTCCTTGCGCCTTCCCATCAGATTCCTAACCAATCGCTCGATTCGCTCATCTGCGGTTTCCTTCTCTTTGGTATAGAGCACGGCCAGCTTGTTCTGAATATACTTCTTACCCAGCCCCGGCACCATGTAGGCATCAAAAACTAGATAGACTTTCATCCCCGAAAAGGATTGAAACTCCGCCAGCATGTGGATGAGACCGTCGCGTGCTCCCTCAAGATCCGTATCCTTTAATTTGCTTAATTCCGGCCAGGCGCCAATAATGTTGTAGCCATCTACAATAAGGATCTGTTCCATCCTTTTTAACTCTTATTGCGCTGTCTGACCACTTCATACATCAATACGCCCGCGGCAACAGAGGCATTCAACGAATTAACGTGTCCAGCCATTGGCAGCTTAACTAAGAAGTCGCATCTTTCTTTAATGAGTCGGCCAACCCCTTTACCTTCGTTCCCAATAACTAAAGCAATCGGGATTGTAAAGTTGGCTTTGTATACATCTTGTGCCGCGGTAACGTCCGTACCAGCAACCCACACGCCTAGCTCCTTCAATTGCTCAATCGTTTGAGCGATATTGGTTACACGCGCAACGGGCACATACTCCACAGCGCCAGCTGAGGTTTTCGAAACGGTTGCCGTTAAGCCAACGGAGCGCCGCTTCGGTATAATGACACCATGAACCCCCGTGCAATCCGCTGTCCGCAGGATAGAACCAAGGTTATGCGGATCTTCGATCTCATCGAGAATCAAAATAAATGGTTCTTGCCCCATCGCTTTCGCTTTGTCTAAAATATCCTCAACTTCCACATATTCATATGCAGCCACTTGAGCTACAACGCCTTGGTGCTGAAGCCCCTCAGCCATTTGATCTAATTTGCGCTTGTCCGTAAACTGGACAATAATGCCCAGATTTTTGGCTTCCGCCACAATCGGGCCCGCGAATTGCTTCTGTGCACCTTCGGCAATCCATATTTTATTAATCGTCCGTCCTGCACGAAGCGCCTCTAAAACCGAGTGCTTCCCGCCAATAATGTCTTCATCCATCCTAATTCCTCCTAAAAGTACGTGCAAATGCTTATCTATTTCTGTTTCTGATCATACGTGATCGCAAAGTCTAAAATCTCTTTCAATCGCTCAAACGATTGCTTGTAATATAAATATCCGATTAAGCACTCAAACGCGGTACTGTGTCGGTATTCCAGCACATCCGCGTTTTTCGCCGTCGTTCCGGACTTGGCATTACGTCCCCGCTTCACGATGTCTACTTCTTCTTCCGTTAAACTCGGCAGCAAGGCTGTCAACAATTTGGATTGCGCTTTGGCGGAGACATATCCAGTTGCAGCCTTATGCAAATGGTTCGGGCGATGATTGCCCCCCGAGATGACATATTGACGAATATAGACCTCATACACAGCATCTCCTATATAGGCCAAGACGAGTGGATTTAGTAAATTCGGACTTTTCGAGGGAGGGAATGCAAACAAATTAGCGGCATCCTTGTTCATTTCCATCATTTGCGGCGCCAGCGAATCCCTTGTGGTGTATCCTCAAGGAATATCCCTTTCTCTGTCAGCAAATCACGGATTTCATCCGCGCGCGCCCAATTCTTCGTTTTCCGCGACTCCGTACGTTCAATGATCAATTGCTCAATCTCTTCATCCAGCAATTCATCCGCCTGTTGGGACAGGATGCCGAGCGTTGCATCGAACGCTTCCAACTGCGCCATGTAAAGTTTCACTGCATCCACATGTACCCGCTCCTGCTGTAAGTACAGGTTCGCTTCCGCAACAAGATCGAATACCGCGGTAATCGCATCCGGCGTATTGAAATCATCGTTCATTTTATCCACAAATTGTTTCGAAATTGCCTGCAGCTTATCTGTAATGCCCGCTTCAATATCTCCAGTTACAGATGCTGTAGCCAGGCGATGCTTCATATTGTCGTAAGCATTTTGAATGCGATCCAACGCGTTGGCAGCCTGCTTCAAGCTCTCATCACTGAAATTAAGCGGATTGCGATAGTGAGCGGATAGCATGAAGAACCGGAATACTTGCGGTTTAATTTGTTTAATCAGATCGCGGATGAGGATCCCGTTTCCGAGCGATTTCGACATTTTCTCATTGTCGATATTCAAGAACGCATTGTGCAGCCAATAATTGGCCATCGGATGACCCGTCACTGCTTCGGTTTGGGCGATCTCACACTCATGGTGAGGGAACGTTAAATCTTGCCCGCCTCCGTGAATATCAATCGTTTCACCTAAATATTTGCGCACCATCGCGGAGCACTCAATATGCCAGCCTGGGCGACCTTGCCCCCAAGGGCTATCCCAATAAATCTCGCCTGGCTTTGCGGCTTTCCATAGGACAAAGTCCTGTGGGTTTTCTTTACGCTCATCCACCTCAATACGAATTCCGTGCTGAAGCTCTTCCAGATTTTGTTTAGAGAGCTTGCCGTAATCCGCAAATTTTGAAGTCCGATAATAGACATCGCCGCGAGCTTCATAAGCGAAATCCTTCTCTACAAGCGCAGCAATGAAATCGATGATTTCTTGAATGTTCTCCGTAACCCGCGGATTCAAAGTAGCTTCATGCACACCTAGGGATTGGATATCTTCTAAGAAGGCCGCGATGAACGTTTCGGCCAGCTCTGGCACGGAAACTGCCATCTCCTCGGCTTTCCGGATCATTTTATCATCGACATCGGTAAAGTTTGTGATATAAGTTACCTCATATTGCTGAGATTCCAAATAACGACGAACGACGTCGAAAAATATAACAGGCCGGCCATTTCCTATATGAATGTAGTTATATACTGTCGGGCCACATACGTACATCTTCACTTTACCCGGCTCAATAGGGACAAACTCTTCCTTCGTACGCGTTAGTGTATTATATACTTTGAGTGTCATGTTCTCCTCAGTTCTCCATTCTTCTTCCGCTCTTCTTCAAGTTGGTATTTCAAATCATTAATTTGACCTTGTAATTCTTGGAAAATATCAACGATTGGATCCGGTAAATTACCATGATCCAACCGATTCACGCGGATGCCGTCTCGTTTTACAACTTTGGCAGGAATCGTAACGACTGTGCTATTGGAAGGAACCTCCTGAATGACAACGGCATTGGAGCCAATGCGTGAGTTTTCGCCAACTAGGAAGGATCCAAGAACTTTGGCACCAGATCCAATAACTACATTATTGCCAATTGTTGGGTGTCTCTTACCTTTCTCTTTCCCTGTTCCACCTAAAGTTACACCTTGATACAGGATGACATCATCCCCGATCTCGCAGGTTTCCCCGATAACAACACCCATCCCGTGATCAATAAACAACCTTTGACCAATCGTCGCACCCGGATGGATTTCGATTCCAGTCATGAACCGGCTTATTTGAGAAACGATACGTGCCAGGGTATACATCCTTCTTGTATAAAACCAATGTCCAATTCGATGCGACCAAATCGCATGAAGTCCCGAATACGTAAATACAACCTCAAACCAACTGCGTGCGGCAGGGTCGTTATCGAATACGGCGGATATATCAGATTTGATCGTTGACCACATATGCTCACCTACTTGCCTAGAATAATGGGACGAAATAAACGGCTACGCCGTCTTTCAAGGACGTGAGCGTTTATCCAGAAATATAAGACAATTTAGAACGTGAAACTTATAAAGTCTTATATTTTAAAATAAAAAAAGCCCCTGCAGCCCTAAGGCTGCAGAGGCGTGGTTATCGCGGTTCCACTCTGCTTGGTGACTCGGAAGTCTCCCAACTCAAACCCATAACGTGGGTGTTCCGGCAACGCCTACCCTACTCAAACTGAGTATTCGGCGCGGCTGCTCACAGGTGCATTTCTGATCACAAGGATTGGATAACTCACAGCCAAAGCCTCGCGGCCTTGATTATCCTCTCTGACGAATCCTCACTTAACCATACTCTCCTGATCATGGCATTTCGTATTCATTGATTTAAGTATAGCGAAAAGAATCCCGCTTTACAATAAGCTCTGTAGACGTGAAACGACTTTTTCTTTCCCAAGTAGGAAAAGGGACACATTCAAATCCGGTCCATGGACTTGACCTGTCAACGCGGAGCGCACAGACATGAACAGCTGCTTCCCTTTGAAGCCTGTTTCCTTCTGTACAGCTTTCAGCAATGCCGGCATAGCTTCAACCGTGAAAGCTTCCGCTTGCTCCACTTGCGTCAAGAAGCTCGCCAACACGACTGGCACATGCTCTTCTTTCAAAATAGCTGCTGCTTCTTCATCGATGACCAGCTCTTCTTTAAAGAAGAGGCTGGACAATTCCACGATCTCAGCCGCGTAGCGCATTCTTTCTTGATTGAGGCCTACGAGCGCCTCTACCCATTGTTGCGAAGCCGCGTCCAAGTCACCTTGGATATACCCGGCTTTGCGCAAATGCGGCAGACACAGGTCTACGACGCGGGAGAGCGGAGCCTTTTTCAAGTAGGCATTGTTCATCCAGTTCAATTTATCCATATCAAACACAGCTGGACTCTTAGATACACGATCCAAATCAAACTGTGCGATCAATTCTTCCTTGGTGAACATCTCTTCTTCTCCGCCAGGGGACCAACCTAGCAGTGCAATAAAGTTCACTACTGCTTCGGGTAGATAGCCCAGCTCTTTGTACTGTTCAATAAACTGGATGATGGACTCATCCCGTTTGCTCATCTTTTTACGGTCCTGATTCAAAATCAAGGCTAAATGCGCAAAGTCCGGAATCGGCATACCTAACGCTTCATACATCAGGATTTGTCGCGGTGTATTGGACAGATGCTCTTCTCCACGAATCACCAGGTTGATTTTCATCAAGTGATCATCCACGATTACAGCAAAGTTATACGTAGGGATGCCATCCGCACGGGCAATAATGAAATCGCCGACCCCGTTGGAGTCGAACTCCACGTGCTCGCGAACTTTATCTGTGAAGCCGATGATTCTGTCGGCAGGCACACGGAAACGCGTAGATGGTACGCGTCCTTCCGCTTGATACGCGGCAATCTGCTCAGGCGTCAAGTTACGGCATTTGCCGGAGTAGCCGCCCATTTCACCGCTAGCTTCTTGCTCAGCGCGCTCTTGCTCTAAATCCGCTTCGGAGCAATAGCAGCCGTAGGCGTGACCGCTTTCCAGCAGTTTGTCTAGGTAAGTGCGATAAATATCGAGTCTTTCCATTTGACGGTATGGACCGTAAGGGCCCCCGATATCCAAGCTCTCATCCCACTCTAGGCCAAGCCATCTCAAACCATTCAACTGGTCTTCGATACCAGACTCTTTATGACGAGTTTGATCCGTATCTTCAAAACGCACAACAAACGCTCCACCATGCTTGCGAGCTAATAAATAATCAAACAGTGCCGTACGGGCACCGCCAATATGTAAATGTCCAGTCGGACTAGGTGCATAACGCACGCGTAAAGGCTGACTCATCGACGTATCCCCTTTTCATTCCATTCATGAATACCTGCTATTTTAGCACATCTCGAATTAAACAAACAACCGATTGCGCGGCAATTCCCTCGCCACGACCCGTAAATCCTAACTGTTCCGTCGTTGTCGCTTTTACATTCACTTGATCTGGCTCTGCCTCTAAAGCAGCAGCGATAATTTCAACCATTTGCGGGATGTAAGGCAGCATTTTCGGCTTCTGCGCAATAATTGTGGAATCGGCGTTCCCTAATTTGTAGCCCTTCTCTTTCGCTAATTGCCATACCCGCTTCAATAAGACTAGGCTATCCGCGTCTTTATACTCAGCAGCTGTATCCGGGAAGTGCTTCCCGATATCGCCAAGGCCTAGTGCGCCTAAGATGGCGTCACTAATCGCGTGCAGCAGCACATCCGCATCCGAGTGCCCGAGCAACCCTTTTTCATAAGGAATCGTTACGCCTCCAATAATGCACTTACGACCCTCTACTAATTGATGAACATCAAATCCATTGCCTACACGAATCATTTGCGATCCTCTCCCCTTACGTTATGTAAAATCCATTCTGCCCAAGGTAAATCCTCCGGGGTCGTTATTTTGATATTATAATAGTCCCCTTCTACCACATGCACCGCAGCGCCCAAACGTTCCACTAAACTCGCATCATCCGTCCCCATGAACCCATCCTGCTGAGCCTTCTCATGCGCCTCCTGCAGGAGAGAAAGACGAAAAGCCTGCGGCGTTTGGATCGCCCACAAGCTTCGTCTATCCGGTGTTGATTGAATGCGATGATCCGCTGCATCCACAACCTTAATTGTATCCTTAACGGGAACGGCGAGGACAGCTGCCCCTACTTCTTGTGCCTTCGCAAGGCAATCGAACATGTGTTCGATCTTCACGAAAGGGCGAACACCGTCATGCACAAGCACCCATTCCGTGCCCTCTTGCAAAGCATCCAGACCTCGTCTAACAGAATCTTGACGCTCCGCGCCTCCTGCTAGCACACACGATACCTTCGTAAGCGCATAGCTCGTGACATAGCCGTTACAGCGACTCACATCATCTGCACCAACAACGAGAATAATTTCATCCACTTCATGTATGTTTTGAAATAATTGCAAGGTATGTACCAGAATTGGCTTCTGTCCCAGTTGCAGGTATTGTTTGCTTTCTGCTGTACCCATGCGCGAGCCCTTGCCCGCTGCCACGATGATAACCCCTAGCTTCCCCATAAGTCCTCCAACTTGGCGCTTTCACACGAAAGCTTTCTTCGTAATCATAAGCCCAAGTCAACTTGAAAGAGCTATGTTACATCTCCTTATCATACTGGTTTTACTGTGCTTTTTCCAATAGTTTTGGTTTCGCAAAAATCATTCGACCAGCCGACGTCTGCAGCACACTCGTTACCATGACTTCCAGCGTCATCCCGATGAAATCGCGTCCACCTTCCACAACGATCATCGTGCCATCATCTAAATAGGCTACACCTTGTCCATGTTCCTTGCCGTCTTTAATGACTTGAACAATAATTTCTTCTCCCGGTAGGACAACTGGCTTCACCGCATTCGCAAGATCGTTGATATTGAGCACCGATACACCTTGCAATTCACACACTTTATTCAGGTTAAAATCGTTCGTAATCACTTTCCCTTGAAGCACTTTGGCTAAACGAACCAATTTGCTGTCAACTTCAGCGATTTCCTCGAAATCCCCTTCATAGATGAGGACTTTGACTTCCAGCTCTTTTTGGATCTTGTTCAAAATGTCCAGTCCGCGACGACCACGGTTGCGCTTCAGTAAATCGGACGAATCTGCAATATGCTGCAACTCTTCCAATACGAACTCCGGAATCACCAATGTGCCCTCGATAAAACCCGTCTTGCAAATATCTGCGATTCGGCCATCGATGATAACACTCGTATCCAAAATCTTATGCTCTTCGTATGGACGATGCGTCTGCTTCTCTGGACCGCCAGATCGGCTCTTCGCAATGACCTGCACAAGCTCTTCCCGCTTGCTGTAGCCGATACGGAAGCCCATAACTCCCAATACAGCAGACACGAGGAACGGTAAGAAAGGACCGGCCCATTTGGCTTGCTCCAACACTGGAAATAACATTACGGAAACTAATAGCCCAATCACAAGACCTAGCGTACCCGCAAGCAAGTCCGACACGGGAATATCCGTGACATTTCGTTCTCCTCTCATCAATAGCTTCATACCCACATTAGCTACCCACGCTGAAACTAAGAACATCCCTACTGCACATAAACTATTAATCCAAAATACTTGTCCTGCTTGGCTTGTTACATCCGTTGTTCGAAGGAACTCATCGCTCCACCTATAACCTAAACTGCCACCCATGATGGCTAAAATGACTTGTACCCATTTTTTCATCACAGATTCACCTCCTGCATCACTTTTTATAAGCCTTATTACAATTATGTTCCAATTTATGTAACGTTAATCACTTCTTTAGTCGGAAAATTGAAATATTAGAGAGCATCCATTATAATAAAATGGAAGTTACCAACCTACCAGAGGTGGATGGAATGAGCTCCTTGACTTTAAAGCAGTTTCAAGATCAAGTGTCTGATTTGTTACTCCGTCACCGCAGTCTGCTTGATGTCTTATCCAAATTTCAACAGTCAGGCGCAGCTGCCAACCGTTCCGTGGTGAAATCCATTACTGAATGTGGATGTATCCAGGTTCATGCAGCCAAGCAAGAGTATCATCCAGAGATGACCTTGGATGAGGCTAAGGATGTTCTTCGCACCCATGTATCTGGACACTTATGTGAACAATGCATCGAGGTCGTTAGCAGCGAGCTAGGTAGGAATCTCTTCTACATGTCTGCGCTAAGCAACATTCTAGACATTAATTTGGAGCAAGTCGTTGAGAATGAATCGAAGAAATGTACAACACTGGGCCTATTCAACATGTCATGATGATGAAAACAAAAAAGCATTTATTTTCTTCCCGAGATTTCAGGAGAAAATAAATGCTTTTTATTTTCGAACAACGTGCTAGACGTCAGATTTTACGGAATTGTTGTCGTCTACGCCACGTCTTTTGTTCTTTCTGCGAAGATTGCGGAGACGGATGAAATATCCATCAACGTTTTTTTTTAGGCCGTAGAGCGCGTACCCTAGAAGCGGTACGAAAATCATTTTGGAAATGGATTCAGGCCATTTGATCGCAATCAAAATTGCGGCTGCAACGATAATCGGCGTGATCCAGATCGCTGCTTTAGGGATACCGGCTTTTTTGAAATTCGGATATTTCACTGTGCTGACCATTAAGTATGACAATAGAACTGTACTTACAAGAAGTACATAGACGTTAATATCGTTTACGAATAAAGCTAATGTACAAAGAACACCGCCTGCTGCTGGAATCGGTAAACCGATGAAATAGCCAGGCGTACCGGCAACAACATTGAAACGAGCTAAACGCAGCGCTCCACAGATCGGGAAGATCGCCGTTACAATCCAAGCAAATGCTGGACTAATCACGGTAGGGTCATTGAAAGCAACGACATACATGATGAAAGCAGGAGCGACACCGAATGAAATCACATCGGATAAAGAGTCTAATTCTTTACCAAACTCACTTTGAGCGTTCAACGCTCTTGCAACACGTCCATCGAGTCCATCCAACAGCATAGCGACAATGACAAGCACGGCAGCGACGCCATGTTCTCCACTAAAGGCTAGGATGATCGATAATACGCCTAGGAATAAGTTCCCTACTGTAAAGAGACTGGGAATTGATTTTGTTAACATATGTTTTTGTCCACCTCTGGATTTACTATACCCTAAACTTGACTTCATGAAACCTCAACAATGATACTTTATGATTGTATCCACTTTAAATATGTCTGTCAATGAACACTTGTTCCTGAATTCTTTTGAGACCTTCCTTAATGGCGCGGGCTCTCACTTCTCCGATTCCGTCAACTTCATCCAATTCCTCGATCGTCGCCATCATCATGTGTGGCAAGTAGCCAAACTTCTCCACCAGATTACCAATAATGATCGATGGTAACCGCGGAATTTTGCCTAAAATGCGGAAGCCACGTGGGGAGACAGGCTCTTCAGCTATCGAATTGGTATGAGAATACCCAAGCAAACGAATGATTTGCTGGGGCTCAAGCAGCTCATCAGATGACAGACGCTTCAAACCAGCCTGCATCTCTTTGACTCTTTCCTCAGATAATTCTCTTACATAATCTTTTACGAGCAAACGCGCCTCAAGTTCCGCATTCCCAACAAGTTCTTCTAATTGCATGCTAATTAGGCGTCCTTCATTGCCAAGCTCGTTAATATAACGATTAATTTCGGCTTTGATACGCAAAACCATTTCAAATCTAGCGATGACATTCGTAATATCATGCAGCGTAACTAACTCCTCAAATTCGGAGGCGCTAAGGTTCGTTAAAGACTGATCGAGAACAACCTTATATCTCTCCAACGTCTGGATCGCTTGATTCGCTTTGGTCAGGATGACGCCGATATCTTTGAGCGCATACCTTAAATTGCCTTGATAAAGCGTGATGACATTCCGCCGTTGTGAAATGGAAACGACTAATTTATTCGTTTGCTTCGCTACACGCTCCGCTGTACGATGTCGAATTCCTGTCTCCGAAGAGGGAATCGATGAATCTGGAATTAGCTGCGTGTTCGCATAAAGGATACGTTTGATATCCTCGCTAAGAATGATCGCACCGTCCATTTTGGCAAGCTCATATAAATAGTTAGGCGAAAAGTCGCAATTAATTGAGAACCCGCCATCCACGATTTCTGTTACCTCGGAACTAAAACCTACGACGATCAGGCCACCTGTCTTGGCGCGTAGGACATTCTCCAATCCATCACGAAATGGAGTACCAGGGGCTACCAACTGGAGCAACTGGCTCATCACATCTCGTTTCGTCTCTTCTTTACTCATCATTTTCCTCCTGAAGGCTTGTAGGCTTACAAAACCACGTTAACCAAGCGCTGCTTTCAATGCCTCTGCCACGGTGTTTACGCCAATAATCTCCATCCCTTTCGGATGAGTCCATCCCTTCAAGCTTTTCTCCGGCATAATTACCCGACGGAAACCAAGCTTCTCTGCTTCCTTCACACGTTGATCAATCCGAGATACGCCGCGGACTTCACCTGTTAACCCGATCTCACCGAACACAGCATCAAAAGGTTGCGTCGGTTGATCCCGGAAACTGGATGCGATACTAATGGCAATCGCTAGATCCACCGCGGGTTCATCCAGCTTAATTCCACCGGCCACGTTTAGGTAGGCATCTTGATTTTGCAAAAACATGCCCATTCGTTTCTCTAATACCGCAATTATTAAAGAAAGGCGATTGTGATCGACACCTGTTGCCATTCTTCTTGGAGATGGAAAGTTCGTCGAAGAGACTAATGCCTGAATTTCCACCAAAACGGGACGCGTCCCTTCCATACTGGCAACAACGGCTGAACCTGCTACGCCAAGCGGCCTTTCGGATAGAAACAGCTCAGAAGGATTGTTCACTTCCACGAGGCCAACCTCTTGCATTTCAAAAATTCCGATTTCATTTGTGGAGCCAAAACGGTTCTTCACAGCTCTAAGCACACGATAAGAGTGATGTCGCTCTCCTTCAAAGTAGAGCACACAGTCTACCATATGCTCCAGCATTCTAGGTCCCGCTATTGCCCCTTCCTTCGTTACATGCCCGACAAGGACCGTTGCAATTCCCTTACCCTTAGCTATTCTCATAAAATGCCCTGTGCATTCTCGAACCTGTGATACAGTTCCAGGCGCCGAAGTAATCGACGGATGAAATACAGTTTGGATCGAGTCAATTACGAGAAAATCAGGATTCGTTTCTTGTATAGCTTCCTCAATAAGCTCGAGGTTTGTCTCACATAATACATACAGTAGTGGAGATGAGGCATTCAGGCGATCAGCACGAAGCTTCGTCTGCTTGATGGATTCTTCTCCTGAAATATAAAGGACTTTTTGCTGAGCTTGTGTGAGTTCGAAGGACGTTTGCAGGAGCAAGGTCGATTTCCCAATACCAGGATCTCCACCAACGAGGATTAATGACCCGGGGACAATACCTCCCCCTAGGACCCGATTTAATTCTTTGTTGCTTGTAACAACTCGTGGTTCCGAGCTACTTTCTATATGTATGATGGGGATCGGTTTTTCTTTCGTTTTGGGGATCGAAGATGTCATCCCTTGTGTACGAACAACCGTTTCAATTTCTTCCACCATCGTATTCCAAGATTGACAACCTGGGCATTTGCCCATCCATTTCGGTGAATCATAACCGCATTCTTGGCAGCTAAATTTCGTTTTTTGTTTACTCATAGAAGCGCTACTCCTTAACATGGGGATATCCTTTTTGGCTATCCTTACCAATAAAGTTTACCATTTTTATGTTTCTCATGAAAGTGCTGAGCCAAAATAAACGTTTGTATCACTCACATATTATTTGAAATAAAAAAGCACCTCACTCCACCCTCATCGGATGAAGTGAAATGCTTCTTCACTTGCTCTTATTTTGTTAACGAGACGCCTTCGCCCTTAAGGACAACTAGTTCGCCTTCATTCTCATCAATGGTCAGTGAATCGCCTTTAGCAATATTGCCTCTGAGCAATTCTTCCGACAAGCGATCTTCAATATGCTTCTGAATCGCTCTACGCAATGGACGAGCACCATAGGTTGGATCAAATCCTTCTTTAGCAAGGAACATCTTCGCTTTATCCGTCAGTAAGAAATCAACTTCTTGCTCTTTCAGACGTTTGCGTAGATCATCAGCCATCAAGCTGACAATTTGGGCAATGTGCGCTTCATCCAAAGAGTGGAATACGATGATTTCATCGATCCGGTTAAGGAACTCAGGACGGAAGCTTTTCTTCAACTCGCCCATCACCTTGTCTTTCATGTTACTGTAGTCTTTACCAGCATCCAATGCAGCTGTGAAGCCCAGCGAAGAGTTTTTCTTAATCATATCCGCGCCGACATTGGAAGTCATGATGATTAACGTGTTGCGGAAATCAACTGTGCGACCTTTGGAATCTGTTAAGCGACCATCCTCTAGCACTTGCAACAGGATGTTGAACACTTCCGGATGCGCCTTCTCAATTTCATCTAGGAGGACGACAGAGTAAGGTTTGCGGCGAACTTTCTCAGTCAGCTGACCGCCTTCTTCATAGCCCACATACCCTGGAGGCGCCCCTACTAAACGGGAAGTCGAGTGCTTCTCCATGTACTCGGACATATCGATACGTACAACGGCGTTATCGTCTCCGAAGAGGGACTCTGCTAATGCGCGTGCAAGTTCGGTTTTACCAACACCCGTAGGTCCTAGGAAAATAAAGGAGCCCATCGGACGCTTCGGATCTTTCAGACCTGCTCTTGCGCGGCGAATCGCACGACTTACCGCTTTTACCGCTTCTTCTTGTCCGATCACACGCTCATGAAGGATATCTTCCATTTTGAGCAAACGATCTGTCTCTTCTTCAGCAAGCTTGCTGACCGGAATTCCCGTCCAGCTCGCAACGATTTGTGCGATGTCATCCGGCGTAACTTCCGTATCCAGACGACCCTGTTTCTCTTTCCACTCATTCTTCGTGGAATCTAGCTCTTCGCGCAGCTTTTGCTCTGTATCACGAAGTCCTGCTGCTTTCTCGAACTCTTGGCTCTGAACGGCAGCATCTTTCTCTTTACGGATATTCTCAAGCTTGCTCTCAAGCTGCTTCAATGACGGCGGTGTTGTGTATGAACGCAATCTAACCTTGGAGCTCGCTTCGTCGATCAGGTCGATCGCTTTATCCGGTAAGAAACGATCTGTGATGTAACGATCCGATAGCTTAACAGCTTCTTGAATCGCAGCATCTGTAATTTTCACACGGTGATGCGCTTCATAACGGTCACGCAAACCATACAAGATTTGAACCGCTTCTTCAGGTGATGGTTGGTCTACCGTAATCGGTTGGAAACGACGCTCTAACGCAGCATCTTTCTCAATGTATTTACGGTACTCATCTAGCGTTGTAGCTCCGATACATTGAAGCTCTCCGCGGGCCAAGGCTGGCTTTAGAATATTAGAAGCGTCAATCGCACCTTCCGCTCCACCAGCACCAATCAAGGTGTGAAGCTCATCAATGAACAAGACGATATTGCCCGCTTGGCGAATTTCATCCATAATTTTTTTCAGACGATCCTCGAATTCACCGCGATACTTCGTACCTGCAACAACAGATCCCATATCTAGGGTCATAACGCGTTTATCTTTCAATGTTTCCGGAATTTCATTGTTAATGATTTTTTGTGCAAGTCCTTCAGCAATTGCTGTTTTACCAACCCCTGGCTCACCAATGAGAACAGGATTGTTTTTGGTTCTACGGCTCAATACTTGAATGACGCGCTCAATCTCTTTGCTACGACCGATCACAGGGTCCAAATGCCCATCCTTGGCGTAGGCGGTCAGATCTCTTGCCAGCCCATCCAATGTAGGCGTGTTCACATTAGGATTCGTACCATGGCTAGGCGATACGGTTTCACTGCTGCCCAAAAGCTGCAGAACCTGCTGTCTTGCTTTATTCAAGGAAACACCAAGATTATTTAGGACTCTTGCAGCTACGCCCTCACCCTCCCGAATCAGTCCGAGCAAAATATGTTCAGTCCCCACATACGTGTGACCTAATTTCCTCGCTTCATCCATCGAAAGCTCAATCACTTTCTTAGCTCTAGGGGTATACGCAATGTTCGTAGGTTGTTCTTGTCCTCTGCCAATTAGAGATTCGACTTCATCTTGAATTTTCTCAAGACCCAAGCCGAGCGCAACGAGTGCTTTAGCAGCAATGCCTTCGCCTTCACGAATAAGTCCTAGTAAAATGTGCTCTGTTCCAATATTGTTATGTCCTAATCGAACAGCCTCCTCTTGTGCAAGAGAAAGCACCTTCTGCGCACGTTCCGTAAATCTGCCAAACATCATAGCGAACACCTCCAAAAGTAGTATATCTATGGAATTCCTAAAGGATGTTACTCATACCCTGCCAAACTTCTCGCGAATCAGTTCCGCCCGCCGCATATCTCGCTCATCTGCATTCAACTTCTCACCTGCATATTGTTGAAGAAAACCAGGCTGCGTCATGACTAACAATTCATTAAGAATGTGCGACGATACATTGTTGATGATACCAAGGTCGATACCTAGCCGTACATCCGAGAGTCGCTGTGCAGCTTCCTTAGAGTCTATAATTCCTGCATAGGATAGAATCCCTAGGGAGCGATTCACTCGGTCAATGATCCGCATTCTAGACTCTTGTAATAGCTTATGTCTCGCGGCACGTTCATGCTCAATAATTTGCCTGGCCACACTATATAAATTATCAATGATCTCTTCTTCCGACTGACCTAGCGTGATTTGATTAGAGATTTGGAATAGATTACCTAAAGCTTCGCTACCTTCCCCATATAATCCTCTAACCGTCAACCCAACTTGTGTAACAGCAGATAAAATACGATTAATTTGCTGACTAAGCACTAGCGCGGGAAGGTGCATCATGACAGAAGCGCGTATCCCGGTGCCGACATTGGTCGGACAGCTTGTTAGGTAGCCTCTTTTTTCATCGTATCCATAATCCATCTGTGTTTCAAAAATATCATCAATTTGATTGGCCAGATCCCAAACTTCTTTAATCTGAAAACCTGGACATAAACATTGTATGCGAAGATGATCTTCTTCATTGATCATGATGCTAATCGATTCATTATCGCTTAAAATAACGGCACCATTCCTGGATTCGTTAGCTAAATTTGGACTAATTAAATGTTTCTCCACTAGCACCATTCGCTCGAGCTCATTGAGCTCCGCGAGTGGAATAAGCGAGAAGTTGCTTATCGTCTCCAGCTCTTCATTCTCAAGAACACCAGATAACTGCTCCAGCACTTCCTGAGATTGTTGATTGGTCGCGAGCATAGGATATGGATAGTCTCTCAGGTTACGGGCAATACGGATTCGACTGCTTATGACAATATCCGATTCTGGCCCTTCCCCTTTCATCCATTCACTTAAAGCATCTCCTGTAAACCGCTGTAATGTCACTGGATTCACACTCCCTTACAAACTTACATACCCGCAATTTTCTTCTCAATCTCACGAATTTGGTCACGTATCTGGGCAGCCTGCTCGAATTCTTCGCTCTCGATACAGGTCATCATATCTTTCTTCAAAAGATCGATTTCACGTTTGCTTTGAATGATACCACCACTGCGTTTGGGAACTTTCCCTACATGAACGATATTCCCATGCACTCGCTTGAAAAGAGGGTCTAGTTTGACTGAAAAGCTTTGATAACAGGCCCCACAACCAAACCGACCTAGTTTACTAAATTGCGAATACGTAAGACCGCAGCTATCACAGCGGATGGCCTGCGACTTTGCCGCGGACAATGGTTCAAAATCAAGTAACCCTGATAATAAATTGTGAATCGAAAAGCCGTTCGATGTTCCTGGAATCATCTCGCCCTTCTCGCGGGCACAATTCTCACAAATGTGGAACTCGTTCTTGTCCCCATTCACGATCTTGGTGAAATGAAGAGTCGCCGGTCGTTTTCCGCATTCCTGACAAACCATTCCATCTGCCTCCTTATTTGCTAAGCAAGGATATCAGCATTGCTTTAAGAATCTTGGCCCGAATTTCATCGCGCAGCGGCAGTTTAAAGGTCAATACATCTCGGGATATCGCCGCCCGAATCAGGTTAGCTTCTCTGGTGGAAATATAGTGCCCCTCTTGCAATTGATAAATAAGTCCCTCTGAGGTGACTTGATCAATGTGGGTATGAATCGTTCGGAAAATGTGATCCACAATCGATCCATGACTCTTGAGCTCGATCTTCTGGATGCGAATATAGCCGCCACCGCCGCGCTTACTTTCCACCAAATAGCCCTTTTCCAAGGTGAACCTTGTACTTATGACATAATTGATTTGAGATGGTACGCATTGAAATTGGTCCGCTAAATCGTTTCTTTGAATCTCGATAGCTCCTTCATTACTTTGTTGCAGAACATGTTTTAAATACTGTTCAATAATTTCTGATACATTGCGCATCAATTCGGCCTCCCAGATTTCTAGAAGTAAATTGACTTTGACTTTCTTTGACCTTAACTAAATTATAATCATTTCCTTTCTTTTTGACAAGTACTGCTCCTAAAATGTCTCCCCACGGATCCGATAGCCTTAAGTGAACCTTACTATTGTTGACCTTACCTACAGATTTATTCAATTATTAAAAGGGGATACGAACGCTCCGTTGCATATTTAAAATGCAAAAAAGAGCCTTACCTGGATTTCTCCAAGTAAGGCTCTTTCAATTGCTTGGCAACGTTCTACTCTCCCAGAACCCTGCGGTTCAAGTACCATCGACGCTGGAGGGCTTA
>NZ_JCAUAY010000017.1:0-61756 GCF_059692195.1 Paenibacillus sp. J22P90 | reverse complement strand
ATGATGGCGGAGGGGACCCACGCGTTCCCATCTCGAACACGACCGTTAAGCCCTCCAGCGTCGATGGTACTTGAACCGCAGGGTTCTGGGAGAGTAGAACGTTGCCAAGCAATTGAAAGAGCCTTACTTGGAGAAATCCAGGTAAGGCTCTTTTTTGTATGTATTACAGCTTCTTTGATTAAAATAAGCTGTACAAACTCTTAAAAGGTGAGTTTTAGTACAGCTCATTACAGCAAGGGGAAAAGCATCATTTTATTGCAGGTAACAAGACGTTTCCTTGCTCGATATTTTCACTAAGCCGGATTTACGGTAAGGCTGGAATCGAAACAGCATCCAAAGCCGCGGCACAAGCATCCAGCAGTGAAAGATTGTTAGATGGCGCAGCCAAGTACCAGGTATCCACGGATACAGGATGAGGATCAACGCTAGGCCGATGAAGAACAAGTGAAGCTGTACTTTGGTCACGAGCCGAACGGAAGCATGTCCATCAGGCAAGAAGCCTGACCAGAAGATGCCCCAGCGATAGGACCAACCGCGCATCGCCATTCCAATGCTGAAGTGGAAATAAGCACGAATCAGCACGGTATGAAACATGAGCACGAGTGGATAGCTGACTAACAGTGGAAGCCAGTTAGAGGGATCAAATTTATAGAAAACTATCAGAATAAGTGAAGTGTAATAGAGCACTATTTTATATAAGGAATGATAAAAACGTCTCATCAAGGTATAGCTATATATCGTAGATTGTTTGGATAAATTAGATTCTTGTTTGATTGACATGTGACAGACCTCCGCGCTGCGGTACGTAGTATGAAGGTATTATCGGCATCTTCCTTCCAAATTATGAGGGTTTAACTAGTTTAGGAGAATCGAGAATCGGACATACTAGTCATAAAAGATCGTGGGGTGATCATATGGAGGAGAACCGGTTTGGGATATGTATGATTTGTGAGCAGCAGCGGATTGGCGGGATTCATATTGTGACGGCATTCATATGTGATGAATGTAGTAAGGAGATCGTCAAAACGAACGTTTCGGATCAGAAATACTCATTTTTCGTGAGTCAGATGAGCAAGGCATTTTACATGGGAAATTCAAAGCAGTATATGAATTAAGAGATGAGCTTCTTTTACAGAAGCTTTTTTTGTTTTTTTGTCTGTAATCCACTACTATATAAGGGTAAATCGAAAAATGAAAGCTCACGGGCTGGGGAGTTGGATCCGTTTGTGCAGTGAACATTCGTACAAGGCCCGAGCGCCTCTATATGAGGCTATGGTAGCCCATCACGCGAAGAAATCGGTAAGTTTACATGTACCAGGACATAAATCGGGCCAAGGGCTTTTAGATGAGGGAAAGAGCTTTTTACAATCGGTGATGTCCATTGATTATACAGAAATAATAGGTCTGGATGATTTGCATCATCCGGAAGGTGTTATTTTAGAGGCGGAGCAGCTAGCGGCAGAGTGCTTTGGCGCGGAGGAGACGTATTTTCTCATTGGCGGGAGTACGGTTGGTAATTTGGCGATGATTGGAGCTGTCTGTCAAAAGGATGATATCATTCTCGTTCAAAGGAATGTACATAAATCAGTGATCCATGGGATCATGTTGGCGGGCGCAAGAGCGGTATTTCTAGCACCACAAATCGATTCAGAAGTAGGAATAGCAACAGGCTTACATATCGATGACGTGAAACAAGCATTAGAGCAATATCCGAATGCGAAGGCGTTATTTATAACGAATCCGAATTATTATGGAATCACAGTTCCCTTGAAGACTTTTGCAGACGTGCTGCATGAGAAAGGAAAGCTCCTACTTGTGGATGAAGCCCACGGTGCGCATTTCGGCTTCCACGAAGAGGTGCCAGCTTCAGCCTTATCTCAAGGCGCTGACGTCGTCGTACAATCTACGCATAAGATGTTAACCGCGATGACGATGGGCGCTATGCTGCATGTGCAAGGCCCTAGAATCAATCGTAATGCCATTCGACACTTGTTGGCGATTCTTCAGAGCTCAAGTCCATCCTATCCAATTATGGCTTCCTTGGATTTAGCGAGAAAGCGAATGCATACCGAAGGACAAGCCTGGTTGGAACAAGGGCTGGGCATCATGAAAGAGTTCAGAGCCGAGTTAGACAAGCTGCCCGTTTTACGTTGCTTTCCACGAGAAACCGGCCAGCATAGCGGTGGCAAAGCCATCGCAACTGCGGACCCTTTTAAAATAGCTGTTTATGACCCCGCGCATAGGTTGACGGGAGCAGAGCTCAAAGACAGACTAGAAACAGAAGGCTGTTACGTAGAGATGACGGATGGTTATATAGTTTTATTAGTGTTTTCCCCTGCGAACACTAGAGCGGATATGCTTCGGGTTGTCCAAGTTTTGCGTAACATTTGTTTGGACATCACGAACCAAAAGCAGGAACTTCAGGCGCCCATCTCGAATATAATTAAATTACCCACCTACGCACCCATCTCCTCGCCAATAGGCTTTGACCGTAGTGTCGTGCAACAAGCCGCGACCAGAGAGGTTCATTATGAGGAAGCCATTGGGAAGCGTTCAGGGGATATGGTTATTCCTTATCCGCCGGGTATCCCTTATTTGTATCCTGGTGAAGTGATAACGGCTTCTGTGGCTGAGGCACTCGTATTTTTAGCTAGTCAGGGTATTAGGTTCCAAGGAACCCATTTTGGACAGACGCACAAATTAACTATATACACAGATCACGAAGAAACTTCGTGAGGCAGTAAGCAGGAGGAGCAAGTGAGCGGAATATTTATTACGTTTGAAGGGCCGGACGGCGCCGGAAAAACAACACAGCTTAAGAAAGTCGCGCAGGAACTGCAAAATTTGGGACATGATGTACTCGTGACAAGAGAGCCTGGAGGTACTGCAATCAGCGATAAAATTCGCAGTATCATTCTCGATCCTGTCAACGAGGAGATGGTGGATCAAGCCGAGGTACTGCTGTACGCGGCATCACGTGCGCAGCACGTTCACGAGCTTATACTTCCAGCGCTTAGAGCTGGTCGAATCGTTCTCTGTGATCGATTTATTGATGCCAGCGTGGCTTATCAGTCATATGGTCTTGGTGTCGATATTGAGACGGTGAAGCAAATTTCGAAATATGCCAGCTCAGGGCTGCAGGCCACTAGAACGTATATCATGGACGTCCCTGTAGAAGTAAGCTTGGAGCGCTTAAACCAGCGAGCAGGTGCTACTGAGTTTACACAGCAGTTGGATCGCATTGAGCAGAAAAATGTCGATTACCACAGCAGAGTACGAACGGGCTTCCACCAAATTGCTTCAGACAATCCAGATCGCGTTCTAGTTATTGATGCGAATCGTAACGTAGAGCTAATAGCCGCAGATATTTGGCGGGATTGCAAACAATTGCTTGAGGAACATATTTCCGTCTAAGGCGGAAAACCAATTCTTAGTTTATAATATAAGGAGGCATCACCCATGAAACTAGTCGTAGCCGTTGTTCAGGATAAAGACAGTAACCGTCTCTCTAACGCTTTAATTAAGGAAGGGTTCAGAGCCACGAAGCTGGCAAGTACCGGTGGATTTTTGCGTGCGGGGAATACAACCTTTATGATTGGTACGGAAGATGACCGTGTGCAAGAGGTGATGCAGGTGATTCGAGCTAATTGTAAGATACGTGAACAGTTGGTAACACCCGTTTCTCCAATGGGAGGAACGACAGATTCGTACATTCCATTCCCAGTGGAAGTACAAGTGGGTGGAGCTGCCGTTTTCGTATTGCCAGTCGAGCGATTCGAGCATTTCTAACCATATTCAGAACTACACAAGGATGGATGCGTCTTGAAAATTAATCCGGGGCTGCAGCCCATCGGCAAGAATATAAAAGTGAACGAGAATGTCCCTCCGCCGCAGATGGCGCCTCGGAACTTCTCTGACATCATGCAGCAGCACGATGAGAAGTATACGAGTGAGCAGCTTGCTAAAATGGTGCAGCAAATCACGCTTCAAGGCGATCGTTTGTCGAGAGGCATGACAGTAAGAGAGCTGTTGCAATACAAGCTGCTGATCCGTCAATTTCTTGAGGAAACCGCTCGTCGCGGAGTTAATTTAAGAGATACGAAGGGCTGGGATCGTCGCGGCCGTTCGAAGCGATATAAGCTTTTAGAAGAAATCGATCGAGAGCTCCTCTCGTTAGCCGATGAATTATTGGAGAGCGAGCAGGGGCGGATCGAGATTTTGCATAAAATCGGAGAAATCCGAGGCATGCTGATTAACTTGTTATTTTAGGGATGGAGCGAAAATCAATGTCCTTCCAAGCGATACCGGGACAAGCAGCAGCGAAACGGCTTCTGCAGAACGGGCTGCGTCAAGATCGACTTTCGCATGCGTATATTTTTAGCGGTCCTATAGGGACGGGCCGTTCCGAGATGGCTATAGCTCTCGCCAAGGCGATCTATTGTCAGAACGGGACGGACGATGCATGCGGCGAATGTTTAGAATGCCGGAAGGTCGAGCATGGCAATCATCCAGACCTCCATATGGTCGCCCCTGAAGGCGCTTCAATCAAGATTGAGCAGATTCGGGAGCTTCAAAAGGAGTTTGCCTACCGGGCAACGGCGTCCGGAACGAAAATATATGTACTCAATCAGGCTGAGAAGATGACGGTACAAGCTGCGAATAGCTTGTTGAAATTTCTAGAGGAGCCGAACTCTCGAGTTGTAGCGATTCTGATTACAGAGAACGGGAACGCATTGCTGCCAACGATTCAATCGCGGGCACAGTGGATCCAATTTACGCCAATGGCACGTGAACAAATGATGCTAGCTCTACTGGAAGAAGGACTTCCAGCGGCGTTAGTAGGGCCTGCAGCGCATGTAACGGCAGGCTTGCAAGCGGCTAGAGATTTAATTGCAGCAAATTGGTTTGCAGAAATGAGAACCGTAATGTTACAATTAGCGAAGGAGACGCTCACACGTTTCCCTACTTCTATGATTACAGTACAACAGCGAATTGTGAAAACAGAACTTGCGGATCATGTACCGACGTTGTTCGATCTATTGATCCTCTGGTTTAAAGATATGGTGCAGTTGCGTCTTGAGCGCAGAGACAAGCTTGTATATAATGACCAGCTAGACTGGATGAGCTCCCTCGCGTTAAGTCGAGATGTCTCAGTCTGGGTGCGTATGATGGAGCAAGCCGTAGATTTACAAAAACGACTGCGTTCCAACGCCAATTCTCAGCTGGTTATAGAGAAAATGCTCGTGGAGATGCAGGGGGTGTAAGATGTACTCAGTGGTTGGCGTCCGCTTTAAGAAAGCGGGTAAAATATATTATTTTGATCCCATTGATTTACCGATCGAAAGTGAAAGCGCCGTAATTGTTGAGACCGCTCGCGGTGTCGAATACGGCAAGGTTGTAGTGGGCAAAAAGACAGTGAAAGAGAATGATGTCGTTCTCCCGCTAAAAAAGGTTATTCGCATTGCGGATGATACGGATGCAGAGTTGGTTGAAGAGAATAAAAAAGCAGCCAAGGACGCTTTCCAAACGTGTCACGATAAAATTAAAGACCATAGTCTTAAGATGAAGCTTGTGGACGTAGAGTATACCTTTGACCGCAATAAAATTATTTTTTATTTTACGGCTGAAGGACGTGTCGATTTCCGTGAGCTTGTGAAGGACTTGGCGAGTATTTTTCGGACAAGAATTGAGCTGCGTCAAATTGGCGTGCGCGATGAAGCGAAGATGTTGGGCGGCATAGGTCCGTGTGGGCGAATTCTATGTTGTTCTTCCTTCTTAGGTGATTTCGAGCCAGTGTCGATTAAAATGGCCAAAGATCAGAATCTGTCCCTGAATCCGACTAAAATATCGGGGTTATGCGGAAGATTAATGTGCTGCTTGAAATATGAACATGATAACTATGAAAGTGCCAAAGATTCGCTGCCGACGGTTGGTCGTCTAGTGATCACCTCATTTGGCAGTGGGAAAGTACTGGGTCTGAATATTAAAGAACGTACGGCAAAGGTTCAATTGTTTGATCTTGGGAAAGCACTGGATCTACCATTCGATGATGTTGTTGAACAAGAGTAGAAGATCGAGGATCCAAGGAGGCGCTGGCCAGTAAGCATGCATGGCACTAGAGGTGAAAGCGTGGATAAACAAGATATTTTTGGACAAATAGATGGGATTGAAGAACGAATGGGTACCACGTATGCTGAATTAGGTGCCTTGAAGAAACATATTATTACCCTCATCGAAGAAAATAAGAGATTAAGCATAGAGAATCAGCAGCTGCGTAAGCTTATTCGCCAAGAGGAAACCGTGGTCGAGGAGCCGAAGAGAGATACTGCTGAGGAACCGGTGCAGCTACCAGGAGCCGGATATGATAATTTAACCCGCTTATACAATGAAGGATTTCATATTTGCAATGTGTATTATGGACACCTTCGGACCGAGGGAGATTGTTTGTTTTGCTTATCCTTTTTAAATAAATAAGATGCTTGGCCGTAGGGGTGTATCCCTTACGGTTTTTTTCAATACTAAGCAAGATAGAGAGAGGAAAGATGTATGAAGCAAGTCCCGCTACAACTAACTGAACGAATTGATGATTTATTAACCTATGATTTGAAAATTATACAAAGTGATGAAGTGTTCAGCTTTTCGATGGATGCAGTTCTCTTGGGAAGGTTCAGCAGTGTTCCACCTAAAGGGAGAGTCGTAGACCTATGTACAGGTAATGGCGTCGTTCCCCTACTTTTATCCACACGTACCCGGGCAGAAATCTGGGGTGTAGAAATTCAGGAGCGTTTGGCAGATATGGCTGTGCGCAACGCCGAAATTAACGATCTATCCGAACGACTGCATATGCTCCAGGGTGATTTGAAAACGATTCACAAAACCTTGGGACATGGACAATTTGATGCTGTCACGGTGAACCCGCCTTATCTGCCTGTGCCCAATGGAGAGCAGAATAGCAATGTGCATTTTGCAGCGGCGCGTCATGAAATTCATTGCACGCTGGAGGATGTGATTGCAGCTTGTGCAAAGTTAGTCAAAGCAGGCGGAAAAGTTGCCATGGTGCATCGCGCTACACGTGTAGTGGACATCATCTGCCTCATGCGGCAGTATCGCATCGAACCGAAGCGAATTCGTTATGTACATGCGCGTGCGGGAGAAGAAGCGATGATGGTGCTGATTGAGGGGATGAAGGATGGTAAACCGGAAATCCGTACGCTGCCGCCTCTGATTGTATACACGGAGAACGAGGAATATTGCCAAGAGCTCAAAGATATTTATTATGGTGGCCGGAGCTCGCTTGAGTTCTCGTAAGCAGCATAACTGTAGGATTAATTTAAAGTGATGAGGGATTTACTGTGAGTTTGACGATACAGAAAAGCTACCGCGAGGATCATAGCGGTGCAGGCACGCTATACCTGGTTGCCACGCCGATCGGCAACCTAGAAGATATGACCTTCCGCGCGATTCGCACGCTGAAGGAAGTGAGCCTGATTGCCGCCGAAGACACGCGGCAAACACGCAAGCTGCTGACCCACTTCGAAGTCGCGACGCGACTGGTCAGCTATCACGAACACAACAAGCAAGCAAGCGGCCCGGAGCTGGTCCGCTTGCTGCTTGAAGGGCAGAGCATCGCGCTAGTCAGCGATGCCGGCCTTCCGGCCATCTCCGACCCAGGTTATGACCTGGTGCGGATGGCCGTAGAGGAAGGCGTGCCGGTGGTGCCCATCCCCGGCGCGAATGCGGCCCTGTCGGCGCTGATTGCATCAGGCTTGCCGACAGAGCGATTCTCCTTCGTCGGATTTCTCCCAAGGGAGAAAAAAGACCAGACGAAGTTGCTTGAAGGGCTGCAGCATGTGCAAGACACACTGCTGTTCTATGAATCGCCGCACCGCGTGGAGAAAACACTTCTGCGCATGGCGGAAGTGTGGGGGGCGGAGCGCAGGGTTTGTCTCGCCCGCGAGCTGACGAAGCGGTACGAGGAGTTTGTGCGAGGCACGATTGAGGAGTGCCTCGCGCACTTAGAGCAGTACCCGCCGCAGGGCGAGTACTGCGTGATCGCCGAAGGCGCATCCGACGCGGCCGTGCAGGAAGCAGCGGACGGTTGGTGGGAGGCGAAGACGCTCGGCGAGCATGTCGCCCACTACGAGGAGCGTGGGATCGATCGCAAGGAAGCGCTGAAGCTGGTCGCGACGGATCGAGGGTTATCAAAGCGTGATGTGTATAATGCGCTGTTGGAGCGTTAAGGGATGCAGCGTGAGCGCAGTTGGATTGGTTATTTGGAAATTGGAAATGAGAGAAGTTCTTCGAGGATGTGCGACCGCGTTTTAAAGGTTGTTTTTATCGCCAATTAGCAAGGTGTTTTCGGGAACCAAAAACTTATACTTTCTAATGTGGAAGGAAAAGGCCCCTTACGGGGCCGGATCCATGGATATGCTGAGGCGCAGACAAAAAAAGATCTCTAACCCGTGACCGAAGCCAACAAAGTTAGAGATGAAAGGAGATATGAAAAAGGTTAGAATTACCAATAGGATAAGTGCTACTTCTATTATATACTACTTTTCTTATTTTGTCACAGGTGTTGGCATTTCTGCTAAACAAATATGGCAAACAATTTTTCCTTTGAAATAAGATACGTTCTCCGCATTGCCACAGAAGATACAAGCAGGCTCATATTTCTTCAACATGATGCGCTCGCCGTCTACATATATTTCCAAAGCGTCTTTCTCGCCAATACCCAACGTGCGGCGCAGCTCGATTGGAATAACAACGCGTCCTAGTTCGTCCACTTTTCTAACAATTCCGGTAGATTTCATCATATATATAAAACCCCTTTCGATTTTATCAAATTTTTATCAAGATCGTCATGTTTCGACATTTACTTACGTCTAATGATACCAACGATTCCCAAAATAGTCAACCATATTTTCGCTTGAAAAGAGCTGATAAATGCCTGGATTCATAAATTTTGTGACAGGGTAAAAATCGGAAATGACGCTAGGAATAAGGGGTTGTAAGGAGTATATTACGTACTTTTCAAACTTAAACGGGTTGAGAAGTACTGGAAAAACAACGCTTGAGGAGTCGACAAATTGGAATTTGAAATTCGACACTAAACGACATTTTAAAGGGTTGTATGTCGAAAATGTCGAAATGTTTATTATTAGTTAGGGAGGTCGAAAGTGTATGAAGGAAGAGAAAGTGTTCAAAGATCCCGTTCATAAATACATTTATGTGCAGGATGATACAATTTGGGATTTAATAAATACCCGAGAGTTCCAACGATTGCGTCGCATACGGCAGCTAGGCACATCGTATTTAACTTTTCATGGCGCTGAGCATAGTCGTTTTTCCCACTCGCTTGGCGTTTACGAGGTTACTCGGAAAATAATTTCGCAATTCGAACGCAATCACTATGAGGATTGGCCGAAGGAGGAGCGTCTGCTCTGTTTGTGTGCTGCCTTGCTGCATGATTTGGGACATGGACCGTTCTCACATTCCATCGAAAAGGCGTTCGGCACAAGACACGAGGACTGGTCCTGCCGGATTGTGCTTGGAGATACAGAGGTGAATGAAGTGCTGAGCCGGGTCTCGCCTGATTTTCCGAAAAAGGTGGCTGGTGTCATTTGCAAATCGTATAGCGAAGAAATTGTGGTCAGTCTGGTGTCTAGTCAATTAGATGCGGATCGTATGGATTATTTGTTGCGCGATGCTTATTTTACAGGCGTTAATTACGGCACATTTGATCTGGAACGAATTCTTCGTGTCATCAGACCTTATAAAGGGCATATCGTTGTGAAAGAGAGCGGCATGCACGCAGTTGAGGACTATCTCATGTCACGCTATCAGATGTATTGGCAGGTGTATTTCCATCCGGTTACGCGAAGCGCGGAAATTCTTTTGCATAAAATATTTGCGCGCGCCAAGCATTTATATGAAGAAGGCTATACGTTCGGATTTATGGTGGAGCCGATTCTTCATTTGATTCAGAACAAAATCTCCTTGGAAGATTATTTGCTGCTCGATGAGTCCGTGATGCAAACGATGCTGACCTTTTGGAGTCAAGAGAAGGATGAGATGTTGGGGGATATGTGCAAGCGGTTCTTGGATCGAAAATTGTACAAATATAGCACCTTCGATGGCGATCAGGAGAAGTTGATTCAGCGTATGGAAATGGTAATGAGAGAGGTTGGCTTTGACCCAACGTACTATATGGAAATTGATTTCCCTTCGAATCAATCTTATGATGTGTACAGAGCTGGTGAAAATGATGATAATTTACCGATCCTCTTGTTGGATCATAAAGAGAACTTAACGGAAATCACACATCGGTCGGAAATTGTGCAATCGATTAGCGGTTTTCAAATGGGGAAACATCATGTGTATTATCCAGAGGAGCTGCTTGAGAGATTGAGTGCCGAGGATTATCCGGACATCTGGGGAATGTTAGGCGAGCAAGATTAAGCCAGTCATGTCAAAATTTTTACGAACACATATTCACTTACATAAGGGAGAACAATCATGCTCACAGATTCACATACACACTTGAATGCAGAACAATTTAAAGAGGATCAAGAAGAAGTTATTCAGCGGGCGCTAGATGCCGGCGTTACGAGAATCGTCAATGTCGGCTTTAACCGTGAAACGATTCCAAGCTCGATTGAGCTTGCGGAGAAATACGATTTTATCTACACCACAGTTGGCTGGCACCCTGTTGATGCGATTGATATGATGCCTGGTGATTTGGAGTGGATCGAGTCCTTGTGTCAACATGAGAAGGTAGTCGCAATCGGGGAGATTGGTCTGGATTATTACTGGGACAAGTCGCCGAAGGACGTTCAGCAGCGGGTATTTCGGGAGCAGATTCGCCTTGCGCGTAAGCTGGGGATGCCGATCGTGATTCATAATCGAGATGCACATCAAGATATTTTGACGATTCTAAAAGAAGAGAAAGCATCCGAGGTTGGAGGCATCATGCATTGCTTCTCGGGAAGCTGGGAAACGGCTAAGCAGTGTCTGGATATGAACTTCCATATTTCCTTTGGAGGCCCAGTTACATTTAAAAATGCCGTGCAACCGAAAGAGGTGTTGGCACAGGTGCCATTGGACCGTCTCTTAATCGAAACGGATGCTCCGTATTTAACGCCCCATCCTTTCCGCGGTAAGCGCAATGAAACCAGCTATGTTCGCTTAGTGGCAGAGACTGCCGCGGAAATTCGGGGAATGACGCTGGAAGAGTTAGCTGAAATTACAACGAACAATGCAATTCGGTTACTCGGCCTCAAGTAACGCGTTTTTCTTGAACTTCCGGCGTAGAACGACCCCGCACGCGAAAGAAATGAAGGCTAGGCCAAGCAGTGGAACTAGGAGATATAGAACTGGCGTTCCGATCATAAAAGGAATCGTCAGAATGACAAGCTCAACTGTCAGGGTTAACCAGATGATATAGGCTAAGGAACCTGCCTTGGCCTGAGATTCCAGAGGATACATATCGAGCCAGAACGTATAGCGGTGCGCACGCTCCAGAGACGTGAGCTGAACCATCGAAATGACAAGCGCGAGGAAAAGAATAACGCTCTTGGCTGTAACGGAATCGGATACGGCAATGGCTAGAACGCCAATGATCGTTAAACGAAGAACAATGGCGAATAGCTCAGTGCGTAGCAATGTCTTCATATATAAGTAGAGAAACGCCGAATCCTGTCGAAAGGGAATCATTCGAGTAAGCCCGCTGATCCAACCTCGGCGGGCTATTCGCGTTGGTAGCTGAGGGACATCTACGAACCAATTAAAGAAGGCGTAGAGTCTAGCTTGCTGTTGTTTCTCTCTGGCAATCAGGTAGTCCCATCCGATCACATATTTAGCAGTGGAACGGAAGGCAAGCAGCCAAACGAATACGAGAACTAGCGCTGCTAGACTGGCCCATAAGCTGCTGTAGTGAAATTGGATCGCAATGAGCGCAAGCGATGCTGCCCAGCGAAAGCTGACCGAGATGATTCTTGTTCGTTCTGCGGCAAATCGTCCTTCCTGCCAGCTCGCTAGCAGGTTTGCTATTTTTAATAGAAGTAATAGAGCTAGCATGAGTAAAAACGGTTGTGCATCGCTGCCTAAACAGTGATTATAAAGCGGCAGCAGTGTGACCCAAGCAAGGAATAACCACGAACCCTGAAGTGAAAAGCTGTACAGGAAGCTGCTGCGAAAATAGGTGCCCATTTCATGTTCAATTCGCAATAGAAACATCCGATCTGCGCTGCGGGTCAGTGTTCGTATGGGGCTCGAAGTGATGAGTGGAACGAGCACGAGCAGAACGATCCAAAGGTAGGGATAATCTGTCGGAAGATGCTGTAACTTTTTTGCATAATAATAGGAAAAAACGATGACAAGAAACAACAAAAAGCCGATAAAGTTACTGCGTGCAGCGTACTGCCAATACCCCATTGATTCCTTCATATAATGGTTGAAACGCTGCTTCCATAATGCATGTGTGTTAAATGCAGATGTAGTATCGGTCACGTGACTCATACCATTTCTCCTTGGACGAGCTTATAGAAGATGTCATCTAATGAAGCTTGAGGCAGCTCGGTTTGTGCGCGTAATTCGACTAAATCTCCCTGTGCCACCATATGCCCCTTGTGGAGAATGACATAGTTATCGCAATATTTTTCAATCGTAGACAAAATGTGTGAAGAAATGAGAAATGATGCGCCTTTTTGCTTCATTTTTACCATGAGTTCGAGCAAGGAGCGAATCGCTAACGGGTCGAGTCCGAGAAACGGCTCATCGATGATATATAGATTGGGCTCGATCAAGAACGCGTTCATGATCATGACCTTTTGCTTCATCCCTTTGGATAAATGACTGGCAAAGCTATTCAGCTTGTCCTTCATTTGGAACTGCTCTAATAGAGACTTGGAGCGTATCTCGTAATCCTCCTTGGAAATGCCGTAGGCCATCGCTGTTAGCTCCAGGTGTTCGCGGATCGTAAGCTCTTCGTACAACTCCGGACTTTCAGGTACATAAGCATATGTCGCTCGGTAGGGGATTGGATTTTCGGCTAGTGTTAAGCCGTTAATGCGAATGGACCCTTTTTGCGGTTGAAGCAGCCCGAGAATATTTTTGATGGTCGTACTTTTACCTGCCCCATTGAGTCCGATTAACCCCATCATTTCACCTTGGCGGATCGAAAAGGTAAGGTCATGAAGTACGGGCTTATTGGGTAAATAACCACCGAATAAAGCGTTTACCTGTAAGATGGGACCCATCTCAATTGCCTCCCTAAATAGCAAATTATTGGTATTTATTGCATGAATACTTCCAGAATCATTATAAACAAAATTGCATTTTTAGCCTAGTTTTGGTCATTATATACTGAAAAATCGAGTTTACGTACGTTAAAGTTAGATACATGTAGATATAAGTGGGTTATATGTGATAAATAAACGAAATTTAAGCGATTTAGCCCTTTTTAACGGGTGTTAATCCCTTTACAGGTTGAGATTAACAGCGTAATATACTTTTCATAATAACTTAATATCCAATTTGCCAATTTTCCATTCGCTGAGTTCCAAATGTGGAAACGGGGGAACCACTGCAAGCTTAATTAGCATTCCGATGCCGTTAAGTAAGCAGAGAGTAACAGGGGTGAATCATGGACGTCAAACAAGCAGTTTGCGTCTACGTAGGGCGACTCTCACGTCCGAATCCGTCAGCTAACCTCGTAAGCGTAAGAGAGGTAACGATTGTCGTGCGTGCTATTTGTATTTCACTATGCAAACTAAGCCAGCGAGAAGAGTCCTCTTCTTGCTGGCTTTTTGTCCTCATAAAAGGGTTTTACACAGATCAGATGACATAAAATGACCCGGAATTCATAGGATGTTGATAGGTAAAAGGGGGGGACGAACCAGATTCAGCAAGCAACAAAGCTGATGATGGAGCGTGTTAAGTTAAACTAAAAACCTTAGTCGCGTCAAATTTAATCATGCTGTAACCTGGCGGCGAGGCTTTGAAGGAGGACCGAAGAAGTGGGCAGTATCTCAATTAGCGAGACCCATGTAAAACGATCATCCAGCATGTCCTTCGCATTGCGATGGAAGCATGAAAACTTGCGTTTGATTTTAAGCCTAGCTATAATCTCAATCGCAATGACTTTCATGTTTTTGGTGTTGTTGTACGGAACGGCTACCAAGAGCGTATCCGTGGTTGTGAATGGACAAGAAACTGTTGTGCACACGAAGCAATGGGTCCTGCAACGCCTACTGGATGAACAAGCCATAACGATTGGTGAACACGATGAAATTTCAGCTGCACTCACGACCAAGCTCAAGGGTGGAGACAAAATTGTCATCGAGCATGCCTCACCAATTCAATTGACTGCTGATGGAAAGACCACCACTGTTTACACAACTGCAAGAACGGTAGAAAGTGCATTGCAACGTTTAAATATTGCACTTGGGGAGAACGATCGCATCACTCCCGAACCGACGGCCGCACTTGGCACAGGCGATGAAATCAAGATCGTCCGTGTGACCAAAGAGACGGAGGAAGTCTCTGAACCGATCGCATTTGAGACAGAGAAAAAGAATGACGCATCTTTACTTAAAGGGAAAGAGCAAGTTGTCCAAGAAGGTAAAGAAGGCGTTCTGGTGAAGAAGAAAGAAAAGACTTTCGAGGACGGAGTTTTAGTCGCGGAAGCAGTTGTGGGTGAAGCAGTACAAACAGAAAGTGTTAAAAAAGTAGTATCGGTAGGCACGAAAAATCCGGTCGTTGTTCTCTCCGCCTCTTCACCGAGTGTGGATGAGGTATCCAAGAACGGTGTAACCTTCGGCTACAAGCAAATTCTCAAAAACGTGAAGCTCACTGCGTATTCAGCGGATGTAGCATCTACAGGTAAAGCTGCAGGTGCATCAGGGTATGGTAAAACCTACACAGGCACTACCGTAACTGAAGGTCGTACGATTGCAGTTGACCCGAAGGTGATTCCACTCGGTTGGTGGGTCTACATTGAAGGTATTGGTTTCCGACGTGCCGAGGATATTGGCAGTGGCGTGAAAGGCCAAATGATCGATGTATACTACGAAGATCATGCTTATGCGAATAAATTCGGAACGAAACAAGGGTACACGGTGTATGTCGTTGGCCCAACAAAACCGTCCCAAAACTAGCGTGTAAACGGTAGGTGGGTCGGGAACACTAGATCATACACGTAGCTTGGCATATGCCTGCGCGAAAGAAGAGGAGACCCCTCTTCTTTTTCTGCGTACTAGGGTATTAGGGTATTAAGGTATTAAGGTATTAGGGTATTAAGGAAGGGAACCGCAGATGATAAAAGAGATGATCGTTGTGGAAGGCAAAGACGATACAGCTGCCATCAGGCGGGCTGTGGAGGCGGATACGATTGAAACAGGCGGCTCCGCCATCGGACAAGCCGTACTCAAGCGGATTGCGTTGGCCCAGCAGCGTAGAGGCGTCATCATTTTTACGGATCCGGATCACGCAGGTGAGCGGATTCGCAAGATCGTGGCAGCCAAGGTCCCTGGCTGCAAGCACGCCTTCATCACGCAGGAGCAAGCTGCGTATAAGGGTGACATTGGCGTCGAGAACGCGACGCCGGAGACGATCCGCCAGGCGCTGCAGAGCCTGCGGACAGAGTACAACGCAGCGGTCTCGCAGCTGACGATGGAGGATTTGATCGCAGCTGGCCTCATCGTCCATCCGGATGCGGCGGCTCGCCGCTTGGCAGTTGGCAACGCGCTGGGCATTGGGTATTGCAACGGCAAGCAATTTTATAAGCGCTGCGCGATGTTTCAGATTTCGCGCGAGGAATTCGAGGCGGCGCTGGAGCATTTGAATTGAATCGTGAATTTCACGAGAACTTACAATAACGAGAACCTATAGATAACGAGGTCTATCCTATGACAATATCCGGACAAGAAGTGATTGTAACCGCAGAGGATGTAGCCACACCGAGTAAAACGAAGCAAATTATTAAGAAAAATGGTCTTGTGCTGAAGAAAAGCTTAGGCCAGAACTTCTTGATTGACCAAAATATTTTGAGCAAAATCGTCATGGCCGCTGAGCTTGGCCCTACGAAAGCTGCGCTTGAGATCGGCCCCGGCATCGGCGCGCTCACACAACAGCTAGCCAAGCTCGCTGGACGCGTGCTGGCTGTCGAGATCGATCAGCGTCTACTGCCCATCCTGGACGAGACGCTGGCGCCATACCCCCATACGACTGTCGTTCATGGGGATATCTTGAAGACCAACCTGCCGGAGCTGTTCCGGCAGCATTTTGAAGGCGTGGATGGCGTCAGCGTTGTCGCCAACCTGCCTTACTACATCACGACGCCGATCATTATGAAGCTTCTCGAAGAGAAGCTTCCGCTGGAGAATATCGTCGTGATGATCCAAAAAGAAGTGGCCGACCGCATGGCGGCGCGTCCAGGCACCAAGGATTACGGCAGCCTTAGCATTGCCGTGCAGTTCTACTGCGAGCCGGAGCTCGTCACGATCGTGCCTCGCACCGTCTTTGTGCCGCAGCCGAACGTCGATTCCGCCGTCATCCGACTGCGTGTGCGTCAAGCGCCGCCTGTCGAGGTGGCGGACGTGGACTTCTTCTTCGCTGTCGTCCAGGCGTCCTTCGTTCAGCGTCGCAAAACGCTTTATAACAACCTCGCGGCGAGGTTCTTTACCAAAGAGAACAAGCCTGAGCTGGAAGCTTTGCTGAACAGCGTACAGATCGAGCCTTCGCGTCGCGGTGAAACGCTTAGCATGGAAGAGTTCGCGCGCTTGTCAACGGCGCTTCGTGCGCACGGCTGCAAATAACCCGCACCAAATGCCTAGTCTTGCCATAGGATACCCCTAGGAGGGGATTTGTGCGATGAGGCAAGGAGATTATGTAACTCGTATTTCCTATGGCGGAGACGTCGTGTTTAAAATTGAACGAATTGAGCATCTCAAGGCGATTCTGCGAGGTGTTGATTTTAGGCTGCTAGCGGATGCGCCGCTTTCGGACCTGACAAAAACGAGTTTTAAGGAGGACGTGGATCATCCGCGATCGAGTTCTCCTGAGTTTCGTGAGTCGTTGCGTCGGTTAGCGGTATCCCAGGTGCAGCTGCAGGAGAAGAATCAGCAAGCCATCAACCTTAAACAAAAGCCTCAAACGAATCATAATAGTTATTTTGAGGTGCCGGGCAGGGTGCTTCATCTGGACGGCGATCCAAGCTATCTGCGCAAATGTATGCAGCTCTACGGCGAATTACGTGTGCCGGCAGAGGGTTTTTTCGTTCCTGAGGTGCAAATGGCGGAGGCGCTGCAAAGACTGCTTCCTCAATATAAACCGGATATTGTCGTTATCACGGGTCATGATGGCATTTTGAAAAATCGGCAAAGCGTTAGCCCGAGCAATCTGTCGAGCTACAAAAACTCGCAGAACTTTGTGAATGCGGTGCGAGCGGCCAGGCAATATGAGAGGAATCGTGATTCCTTAATCATTGTGGCAGGCGCTTGTCAGTCGCATTTTGAAGCGTTACTACGGGCTGGGGCTAATTTCGCAAGTTCACCTGCTCGTATTCTCATTCACGCTCTAGATCCGCTGTGCATCGCAGCCAAGCTGTCCTATACTCCGACAAGGGAAACGATTTCGATGTTGGATATTATGGATTTGACGGTGACGGGCTTAGAAGGCTTAGGTGGGGTGGAGACGCGTGGCAGCTATCGGATGGGTGTTCCTGGTATTCAACACACAGAGGAGTCTGTATAGCTGGTCTGAGCGCTTCTGAATGAGGGATGAATTATGGACTGCGGAAATAACATAGAAGAACACTTGCTTGTCATTCAATCCGCGGAGGAGGGTGGCAGAGAAGTGTTCTTTTTTTTGTATTGAAAACAAGAAGTTTCTCCTTAACTGGAAAAGTGTGAATAATTTGCGAACTTTGGTGACAACCTGAAAGAAGGAGAAATCGGAAAATGCGCAAAAATGCCGTTGACAACGGGATTGGGGTGCTGATATAATATTTGCCCTCATTTGACATGAGGGGTTGTATGGGTTATAATTGACAAGGAAAGAGGTGGTAGTTGACAATGGCAAAAAATGCGCTATTGGAAATCAAACGCAGTTTGGAACCCCATGTTGGGCAGAAGATCATGTTGAGAGCGAATGGTGGCCGTCGTAAGACTGTCGAGCGTTCTGGTGTTTTAGAAGAAACCTACCCTTCTGTGTTTATTGTGAAATTAGATCAAGAATCCCATGCCTTCAAACGAGTGTCATACAGCTACGCCGATATCCTCACTGAGTCCGTCGAAGTTACGGTATGCAACGATGATGGCCAGGTTCGCATTACTTACATACAGCATTAGCTTAATAGCGTTTCGATATGGACAGACCCTTGTGGTCTGTTTTTGCTTTGTAGAAATGTTTGTTTGAGGGTCCTCGAGATGGTGCATGGACTAACAGCGGTAGGGCATACTAATCGAAATCGTCATCAATCACTGCTTATGATGGTTGCAGAGTTCAATTTGCGAAAATGATAAGGAGGATTCGGAATGAGTCGAAGAAGAAGTGTCATGTCGGAAAGCTTCAAATATGAATTGGCGAAGGATCTTGGATTTTATGATGTCGTGCAGCGTGAAGGCTGGTCCGGTATTCGCACCAAGGATGCGGGGAATATGGTGAAGCGGGCAATTCAAATTGCCGAGCAGCATCTGGCTCAGCAGCATGTTTCCTCTCAGGCTAACACCCAGGCGGCCTCGTATACCAACCGTCAGCCGGCGTCGAATTATCCCCCTTATGGCTACCAGCAGTCAGGGCAAGGGGCGCAACAACGTCCGTATTAAAATCGTTTATTTTGGCTAAAGCAATTGCTTTAGCTTTTTTTTTATGCTTTTGTTATAATATCGGGGTGGCTAACGAGCAAAAGAAGGTGATCGGATGAAGATTTTTGAGAAAGCACCGGCTAAAATTAATTTGTCTCTTGATGTTTTACATAAAAGACCAGACGGCTACCATGAAGTTGAGATGGTCATGACGATGGTGGATCTGGCGGATCGGATCGAAATGCAGGAGATGGCGCGTGACACGATCATCATATCGAGTCAGGCTGGCTATATTCCGCTGGATGAGAAGAATCTAGCCTTTCAGGCTGCGCGGCTTATTAAGGACCGCTACGACGTAAAGCAGGGCGTTTACATTCACTTGGACAAGCGCATCCCTGTTGCTGCAGGCTTGGCTGGAGGGAGCAGCGATGCAGCAGCGACGCTGAGAGGTCTCAATCGCCTTTGGAACCTCAATATTCCAAATGAGGAACTTCAAGTGCTTGGCGCAGAGCTCGGCTCTGACGTGCCTTTCTGTGTGACTGGCGGGACTGCTCTGGCGACAGGTCGCGGCGAGAAGCTGGAGCATATCGCGGCTCCGCCTCAATGCTGGGTTGTATTGGCGAAGCCGCCGATCAATGTGTCGACTTCGGAGATTTACGGCAAGCTGAATGCACGCGAAATTAAGCATCATCCTTCAACAGAGGGTGTGCTGAGCGCGATACGGGACAAGCAGTTTGATCGTCTGTGCGAAAACCTCGGCAACGTGCTGGAGGAAGTGACGCTGGATCTCTATCCTGAAGTCAGACATCTCAAGGAGTGCATGCAGCGATTAGGTGCAGACGGCGTGTTGATGTCAGGGAGCGGGCCGACCGTATTTGGTCTTGTTTCCAAGGAGGCCAAGGTGCCGCGCATTTATAACGGCCTGCGAGGCTTTTGTAAGGATGTTTATGCTGTGCGCATGTTGACATAATGTGCCTTATTTGAGCCCCGCGAGGGGGCTCTTTTTTTGCCTATTGGGGCATAATGGTTAAGGTGGCATGTCCATTTGAGCATACGTCACATTGGTGTGAGGTTTGTGTTAACATAATTTTCATGCTTAGCTTGAATAAATACGTATAAAAGTGGTATATTTTCATTATAATATTCGGATTTTTGGGGGGTAGTGCGATGAAAAAGTTGAAAAGGAGCGCTAGGCTGGTAGAAATGACACAATATTTGTTGTTTCGCCCCCACTCGTTAATCCCTTTAACGACTTTTGCCGAGCGTTACAACTCTGCCAAATCTTCCATAAGCGAAGATCTTGCCATCATTAAAGAAGTATTTGAAGAAGAAGGACTAGGTGAGCTGAATACGCTTGCTGGGGCCGCTGGAGGCGTGAAATTTTCACCGAAGGTGCCCAAAGAAATTTCCCTGAAGTTTATCCAGAACCTTTGCTTGCAACTCCAACAACCAGAACGGATTCTTCCGGGCGGCTATTTGTATATGTCGGATATCATGGGGCAGCCCCAGTATTTGAACGAAATTGGCAAAACCTTTGCATCCGCTTTCGCAGGCCGCGACGTGGACGTTATTATGACAGTAGAAACAAAAGGAATACCGCTCGCTTATGCGACAGCTACCTATATGAATTTGCCTGTTGTTATCGTACGCAGAGACAGCCGGGTGACTGAAGGTTCGGCGGTTAGCATTAACTACGTGTCAGGCTCCAACAAGCGGATTCAGACGATGTCGCTGGCAAGACGCGCACTGAAGGAAGAATCCAAGGTGCTGATCATTGACGATTTTATGCATGTTGGCGGTACCATTCATGGCATGATGGATTTATTGGCAGAGTTTAAAGCGACGGTACAAGGTGTAGGCGTATTCATGGAATCCTGCGAGGCCGAGGAGCAGTTGGTGGATAATTATGTGTCACTGGCTAGACTATATGGTGTTGACTCCAAGACGAAGCAGATTACGGTAGAGCCAGGCAACTATTTTGACGCTAAATAAAAGGAGATTCGGTAAGCATGGAATTCATTTCAACAACAGCGGCACCTGCCGCTATTGGACCTTACTCGCAAGCGGTTAAATTGGGTAATCTTTTGTTTACTTCCGGGCAGATCCCGTTAGGTTTGGATGGTCAGATTGTACAAGGCGGTATCAAGGAACAGGCTGTTCAAGTTTTTGAAAATTTAAAAGGCGTGCTTGAAGCAGCGGGTTCATCGTTCGGGCAAGTTGTGAAGGCAACTGTCTTCCTGAAGGATATGAACCAGTTTGGCGAGCTTAACGAGATCTATGCTTCCTACTTCGGTGACCATAAACCTGCTAGATCCACCGTTGAAGTTGCGAGATTACCTCGTGATGTTTATGTCGAAATCGAGCTAATTGCTGTGATTCCTGTCGAAAATTAACAGAAACATTAAGAACACATTAAATTATCAAAAATTTCAAAATAATAAGAAGGAATTTGCATGGAGATGTTGAATATATCACCCAAGTCTCAGAGATGGAAAAAGGTGGTGAACACAAGTGCAAATTACAGATGTAAGACTCCGCCGGGTAAACTCCGAGGGGAGGATGAAGGCGATTGCTTCTATTACCATTGATAACGAGTTCGTCGTACACGACATTCGTGTCATCGATGGCAATAACGGAATGTTCGTTGCTATGCCGAGCAAGCGAACACCTGACGGTGAATTCCGCGACATCGCTCATCCGATTTCTTCCACGACTCGTGAGAAAATTCAAGCAGCAGTACTCGCTGAATATGATCGCGCAGCAGTAGAAGAGGAAGTAATTGAAGAAGGCGCATAATTCAGATTATTGAGAGAGCCCTTAGGGCTCTCTTTTCTTTTCGCATGTAATGATGCTACTATTATTGGGGGAAGAACTCATCGTATTATAAATAGAAATAAAAACAATGATTTTAAAAATAAAGGAGTGGGATGTTCGTTGAAACTCATGGCAATTGTATTGGCTGCAGGACAAGGTAAACGAATGAAATCAAAGCTATACAAGGTGCTTCATCCGGTTGTTGGTAAACCGATGGTGGGTCACGTTATGGATACGCTGCAACATATAGAAGTAACACAAACGGTCGTAGTCGTTGGATTTGGTGCAGAAGCCGTGAAAGGCTACTTAGGCGATCGTGCGCAGTATGCGCTGCAAGAGCAGCAGTTGGGGACGGGGCATGCGGTGCTTCAGGCGCAGGGTGTGCTTGGTGAAGAAGAAGGGATGACCGTCGTGATTTGCGGGGATACCCCTCTGATTACAGCGGCTACGCTTCAGGAGACGATAGAATTGCACCGACAATCCGGAGCGGCGGCTACGATTTTGACAGCGAAGCTGGATGAGCCGCACGGCTACGGACGTATTATTCGCGGAGAAGATGGACGCGTTGCGCGGATCGTCGAGCAGAAGGATTGCACACCAGAGGAAGCGGCTGTTCAGGAGATTAACACGGGTACTTATATTTTTGATAATCGCAAAATGTTCAAAGCGCTGGCGTCAGTTACGAACCAGAATGTACAGAATGAGTATTACCTGACGGATGTTATCGGCATTATGACGAATGCAGGCGAAGTTGTTCAAGGCTACTGCATGGCAGATCCAGCAGAATCGATTGGCGTAAATGATCGTGTCGCTTTATCAGAAGCAGAGCAGCTGTTCAAAGCGCGGATTAACCGCCAGCATATGTTGAACGGGGTTACGATTATCGATCCAGTGAACACGTACATTGAGAAGGATGTTACAATTGGTGCGGATACGGTTCTATTGCCTGGCACAATTTTGCGTGGAACAACGCAGATCGGTGAGCAATGTACGATTGGACCGCAAACCGAAATCATCGATTCCACGATTCAAGATGATGTGACCATTAAGCAATCCGTCCTTCAAGGCGCATTTGTGGATAGTGAAACATCCGTTGGGCCATTCGCTTACTTAAGACCTGGCGCTAAGCTTGGCAAGCAAGTGAAGGTCGGCGACTTTGTTGAAATTAAAAACGCGACGCTGGGTGAAGGAACGAAGGTTTCGCATTTGAGCTATGTAGGTGACGCGGTTGTTGGGTCGAACGTGAACATCGGTTGCGGTGCTATCACGGTGAATTATGATGGCTTCAATAAAAACGTAACGGAAATCGGGAATGATGCCTTTATCGGCAGCAATGTCAATTTGATTGCTCCTGTGAAAGTGGGGGACGGCGCGTTTATCGTTGCTGGCTCTACGATTACACAAGATGTGAATGAAGGCGATTTGGCGATCGCTCGTGTGCGTCAGGAGAATAAAGCGGGCTACGCGGAGAAAATCAAAGCGCGCATGAAAGCGAAGAAAGAAAATAAAGGTCGCTGATCGAATCCAAAGTGACGATTGCACCTTGGAATGAGTAAGCGATAGGAATGGAACCTCTTGAGGTAGGGTAGGCTAGAAATGAAATGAGGTGCTACCCCACTCAGCTTGGTGAAGGCGAAAGCGACCATGCTGAGCGAGACCGAAGGGGTTCTTTGTCTTCGCAATGTAAGCGCTTAATATCCGGGGCGCGAGACAAAAGTATGCTTCTTTCTGCTGTAAAAGATACGATTGATCTTAACGAAATGACGATTGTACATTTCAATGAAGCCTATATCCTTGTGCAGATTTTGATAGTATACTTGGACGGGTACGTCCGCATCTACATGATCTTGAAAATGATCATCTTCTGTAAGCTGTTGTCCATGAAGATACATCGTTCTTTTATCACCTACAGCTTTTATGGGATGGATAGCATTCAGTAACAGGTATATTGTAAACAATAACCTTTAAAAGCGGGTTCCGCAAAGGTTTTTTAGTTTATCGCTAGGGGGATTTTGAAAAATATGAAATGTTTTATCGGACTGGGAAATCCGGGAAAGCAGTATGAGCTGAATCGTCATAATATTGGATTCATGGCGATTGATCGTTTTGCCGCCAAATGGGGGATCACCTCTTTTCAGAATAAAGGGAAGGGGCTGCTAGCGGAAGGTAATGTGAACGGGACAAAGGTATACCTACTTAAACCGATGACTTACATGAACCTTTCAGGTGAAGCCATGCGAGCGTTCCTCGATTTTTATAAAGCAAAGTTGGAGGATGTCGTGATTGTGTATGACGATATGGACACAAGCTTTGGCCAAATTCGTCTTCGGTACCAAGGGAGTCCTGGTGGACATAATGGTATTAAGTCCATTATTCAGCATGGGGGCACACAAGTTTTCAATCGCATCCGAATTGGTGTGAATCGTCCGGCGCCTGGTTATAATATTGCGGATTATGTGCTGTCCAACTTTTCCAAAGAAGAGATGAAGTCGATTACCGATGTGCTGGACTTAACCTGCGATGCGATGGAGTATAGCTTAGGGGAGTCCTTCGAGCGAACGATGGCGAAGTTTAATAAATGAACACTTTGCGCTATTTTGTAGTATAAATGATGATATGTACGCAACCTATCCGAAATGACATGGCAGATTCGGCTAATTTCTCCGAAGAATGGTCATACTAGGATGTAATCGAATTGTCGAAGGAGGCATACATATGATCAAGTATATTTGCAGGCATTGTCATACCTTTGTCGGGGAAATTAATCAGCATGCGATTAGTGAGCAGCAGTTGGGCTTCCATTTCTTGACCCCTGATGAGCGTAGAGATATAATATCGTATAATACGAACGGAGATGTTACGGTTAGGGTCGTTTGCGACTATTGTCACGAGGCACTAGAAGCCAATCCGGAATTATCCCTGCTAGCCAGTCCGTTGCAATAATCATGATGATGAAGATGAAGAGTTAATAGCCGAGGCAAGTGTGCCGAGGCTTCTTTTTGTGAGAGGAGTGTACTTGTTTGCAAGCTTTAATTCAAGCTTTTTCTGCGGATACCGACTTTCAAACGATCGTGACAGGCCTTAAGTCCGACATGAAAGAGCAGCTCATTGCCGGTTTAACGGGCTCCTCCAGGCAAGTGATGCTGGCCTCACTCGCGCGCGAGCTTGAGCGACCGATGTTCGTTGTTACGCACAATATGTTCGCTGCGCAAAAGATAGCGGAAGACCTCTTGGAGTGTCTATCCCCTGATGAAGTGCTGCTCTATCCATCTCAAGAGCTTCTAACGACAGAAGAAGCGGCTTCCAGTCCAGAGATGCTAGCGCAGCGTATTGACGTTCTCACTAAGCTTGCCGGCGGATACCGCGGCGTCGTTATTGCACCATTTGCTGGCGTGCGACGTTTGCTGCCACTCAAACAAGTGTTCGAGGAATCGCGTGTAACGATTAATGTCGGGGATACGGTTCAGTTAGACGAACTGCTAGCCAGCTTATCGGGACTAGGCTATGAGCGAGTTGAACGCGTAGAAACCAAAGGCGAAATGAGTGTGCGAGGCGGAATTCTCGATTTATTTCCATTAACGTCGGAGAATGCCATTCGGATTGAGCTATTTGATATTGAAGTCGACTCTATTCGGACTTTCGATGTAAGTGACCAACGGTCAATTGATAAATTAACAACGGTGACGATCCCTCCATGCCGCGAGATTCAAGCGGATAGAAAGCGGTTACAATCAGCGGCACAGCACGCGTACGAGCTGCTGCAAGCGCAGCTGGCGAAGATGACGGAGCGTTCAGCTAAAGATAAGCTGTTAGAGGGAATTGGCCGCGATATCGAGCTGATGCGCGAGGGTCAGACATTCCCAGGCATTTATAAATATATTTCTCTCCTATATACGGAAAGACAGACGCTCATGGACTACATGCCCAAAGATTCGATTCTCATTATCGACGAGCCTGCCCGCCTTTTGGAAACAGCGAAGCAGCTTGAACGAGATGAAGCCGAGTGGATGATGCATGCATTAACTGAGGGGAAGAGCTTGCCGGCTTTTGTGCTGTCCAAATCTTACGAAACTCTGCTGCACCGCAGACCGTTCCCGACGTTGTATGTGTCGCTATTCCTTCGTCAGGTAGCGGGGATTCAGCCACAAAACATCGTGAACTTCGTATGCCGTGTGATGCAAAACTTCCATGGGCAGATGAATCTTCTCAAAGCGGAAATGGAGCGCTGGAAGAAAAATGGCAGCAAGGTTATTCTTCTGGCCAATGGCGATGACCGTGCAGAGCGTGTGCGTCGCGTACTAGGCGACTACCAGATTGAAGTTCCTGAGATTGTCGATGGCAATCTGCAAACGGGCTTTGAAATGCCGTCCATCCATCTCGTTGTCATTACGGAGGGTGAGATTTTCACCCAGAAGCAGCGGAAGGCACGCAAGGTAGAGAAGAAGCTGGAGAACGCGGAACGGATCAAGAGCTATCAAGAGCTGAAGATCGGCGACTACGTTGTTCACGTGAACCACGGGATCGGGAAATATGTTGGCATCGGCACCTTAGAAGTTAGCGGGATTCATAAGGATTATTTGCACATTATGTATGCCGGCGGCGATAAGCTGTCTGTTCCGATCGATCAGATTGATTTGATTCAAAAGTATGTCGGTTCTGAAGAGAAAGAACCGAAGGTATATAAACTCGGCGGCGCAGACTGGGCACGTGTGAAGAGCAAAGCTCGCGCATCCGTCAAGGATATTGCCGATGAGCTGATTAAGCTATACGCTGAGCGCCAAGCTGCGACTGGCTACGGGTTCAGCAAGGATAGTTCCTACCAGAACGAGTTCGAAGCGATGTTCCCTTACGATGAAACGCGGGATCAGCTTCGCGCCATTGAAGAAATCAAAACTGATATGGAAAAAGCGCGTCCTATGGATCGGTTACTATGTGGAGACGTTGGCTATGGAAAAACCGAGGTTGCTGTGCGAGCAGCCTTCAAGGCCGCGATTGACGGGAAGCAGGTTGCTGTTCTTGTGCCAACGACGATTTTGGCGCAGCAGCACTATGAGACATTCCGTGAGCGTTTCTCCGGTTACCCTTTCAATGTGAAGGTATTGAGTCGTTTCCGCTCCAAGAAAGAACAAACCGAGGTTATGAAAGGGGTCAAGAAGGGCGTCGTAGATGTCGTGATTGGGACCCATCGCCTCTTGTCGCAAGACATTCAGTTTAAGGATCTGGGATTGCTCATCGTCGATGAGGAGCAGCGTTTTGGCGTGTCCCACAAAGAGAAACTCAAGCGTCTGAAGACGAACGTGGACGTGCTGACACTAACGGCGACACCAATTCCAAGAACGCTGCATATGTCCATGCTCGGCGTTCGTGATTTATCTGTTATCGAAACACCGCCAGAGAACCGTTTTCCAGTTCAGACATACGTGGTGGAATATGGGCCGTCGCTCGTTAGAGAGGCGATCGAGCGTGAATTAGCACGCGAAGGGCAAGTGTACTATCTCTACAATCGCGTACAAGGCATTACCCAAATCGCTGATCAAATCTCCATGATGATTCCGGATGCACGGGTAACTGTAGCGCATGGTCAAATGGGCGAGCAGGAGCTCGAGAAGACGATTCTTGATTTCTTGGATGGCGAGTACGATGTTCTCGTCAGCACGAGCATTATTGAAACCGGCGTAGATATCCCGAATGTGAATACACTTATTGTTCATGATGCGGATAAAATGGGGCTTTCCCAGCTCTATCAGCTGCGTGGACGTGTAGGCCGGTCGAACCGTGTCGCTTATGCTTATTTCACGTATCAGCGTGATAAAGTGCTTACGGAAGTAGCAGAGAAAAGGCTTCAGGCGATTAAAGAGTTTACAGAACTTGGTTCAGGCTTTAAAATTGCGATGAGGGACTTATCCATACGTGGCGCAGGGAACTTATTGGGTGCTGAGCAGCACGGCTTTATTGCTTCTGTCGGTTTTGATTTGTATTCACAAATGCTTGCCGAAGAAATAGCGAAGCTGAAGCTCGAAATAGATGGGGATGCGGCTCTTCCCGAGCCGGAGTGGCATACAACGATCGACATCCAATTGGATGCGTATCTGCCTTCTGATTATATCTATGACAGCATGCAGAAAATCGAAATTTATAAAAAAGTGGCCGCCATTCGAACGTTGGAAGAAGCCGCGGATCTGCATGATGAGCTCGTGGATCGTTTCGGCGATCTGCCGCAGGCCGTGTTCAACCTACTGACAGTGGCTCGTTTGAAAGCATACGGTTCCGAGTACCGGATTGAAACGATTAGCCAAAAAGGGGAGGATTACCTACTCAAGGTGCATATTGACCAGAATAGCAGGCTGGATGGCCAGAAGCTCCTCGCCTTGTCCAAAGGCTTTGATGGTCGTATCAAATTGAACGCAGATCCGCAGCTACTTATTGTTATCCGCTTTAAAGGGTTGAAGCCGGAAGCTTCCATCGAATTGTTGGAGAAATTCTTGGTACAATATAAGGAAGTTCTGAAAACGAAAGGGGAATTACAGGATGTTGCCAAATAACACTAGTAAACAAAGACTTTCTTCGAGAAAATGGATTATAGGATTGGTGACAGTCGTACTTGCATTTTCTGTTCTTACCGCGTGCGGAGGCAAAAAGGAAGGCGCTGCAACAGCTTCGCCTTCCGCTTCAGCGGCTGCTACAGGTAATCCAAGCGATATTATTGCTACGTACAAAGAAGGCGGGAAAATTACACGCGGTGAGTTCGATTCTTTCATCAACGTGAATAAAATGTTCTCCCCGCAATTGGCTCAATACCTAGCAGACCCTGCTTTTCAACAAGATATGTTGAAGCAAATGGTTACTTTCCGCGTTCTTGCCGCTAAAGCTGATGATAAAGTGAAAGCGGATGCTGACAAGCAAGTAACAGAGCAAATGAAAGCTATTACAGACTATTTCGGCAAGCAAGAAGGCGGAATGGACAAGCAGTTGAAAGATAACGGTATCGAGTTGAAAGATATCGAATCCCTGATGAAATTAAGCTTCTACACGATGGGCAGCATGGAAAGTAAAGTTACAGACCAAGCGGTTCAAGATGCGTATAAAGAACAAGCAGCAGCACATGCGTTTGATGTTGCAACCGTTAGCCACATTCTGATCTCCTTGAAAGATTCCGCAACACAAGCAGATCTTCGTACGAAGGAAGAAGCGCTGAAAAGAGCGAAAGAAGTGAAAGCGAAGCTGGATGCTGGCGGCGATTTCGCAGCGCTTGCGAAAGAGTATTCCGATGATCCAGGTTCCAAAGATGCTGGCGGCACATACAAAGATGCCGACATCAACCAATGGGTAACTGAGTTCAAGGATGCAGCTAGCACGCTTCCGTTGAATAAAATCAGTGATCCAGTAGAATCAACTTTCGGTTACCACGTGATGAAAGTAGAGTCCAGAAGCACGAAGCAATTGGATGATACGCTTAAAACGCAAATCAAATCTCAGCTTGCAGAGCAATCCTTGTCTGAGTTTGCAGAGAAAGAATATCCGAAATTGATCGAAACGAATAACCTTCCAAAAGTAGAAACAAGCCCAGCGCCAGCGGCTAGTCCAGCAGCTAGTCCTGCGGCAAGCCCAGCTGCAAAGTAAGAACTTACCAGGATGTCCGAATATGGGCATCCTGTTTTTATTTCTCATTTTTGGACAAGATAAGCGCAGCAGGATGCAGAGCTAAATAAAGTAAATTGCTTAGTCGAGGCGTCTGCATAGAAGAATGGGAAGTGAAGAATACTATGGATAGATTTCAAGTTCCCACCAAATCCCGATCTAGCATACAAGGTTTCATGCTCGTGTCGTATCTAATTCGAAAGCGGAAAGTGAGGCATCTAGAGGTATGAAAGCAACTGGAATTGTCCGTCGGATAGATGATTTAGGGAGAGTTGTAATCCCCAAGGAAATACGGCGCACCCTACGCATTCGTGAAGGTGACCCTTTGGAAATTTTCGTGGATCGTGATGGAGAAGTCATTCTGAAGAAATATTCACCGATTGGTGAGCTTGGCGATTTTGCGAAAGAATATGCGGAGTCCCTGTTTGAAAGCACCAATCACGTTGCCTTGATTTCGGATCGAGATCATATTATTGCCATGGCTGGCGGATCTAAAAAAGATTATCTAGAGAAATCCGTAGGGGCGATCATTGAGTCTTGTATGGAAAACCGTAAGGCTGTTATTGAGAGCAACTCAGGGCAGTTTGAGATCATTAAAGATACCAATGAAACGTTCACTTCCTTTGTAGCTGCACCGATTGTGGCAGGCGGCGACCCCATTGGTTCGGTTATCCTGATTTCGAAGGACGAGAATGTGAAGATGGGCAATATGGAAGTTAAAATGGTTGAGACTGCCGCTGGATTCCTAGCGAAGCAGATGGAACAATGAACACATAGTTTAAAGCGAAAGCTTCCTTACGAAGATGGTGGCCCATCTGTGAGCGAAGCTTTTTTTGTCTGAACTGGCAGATTTCGCTATAATACAATCATGTTCATGTAGAGGAGTCAATCGGAATGTACAAGGGGCTCCATGAGAAAGACGGTAAACAGGGGAATAAGCTGTTAAAAGGCGCTGCCCTGCTTGGAGCTGCCGCTGTGCTCTCCAAGTTATTAGGGACGCTGCAAAAGATTCCTTTGCAAAATGTCGCCGGGGATGTGGCTTTTGGTATTTATAATGCGGTCTATCCGCTCTATATTTTGATCTTATTTGCATCCACAGCTGGCTTTCCAGTTGCTGTGTCTAAATTTGTAGCCGAACGCGTCATGGAAGGGGATCATCCTGGCGCGAAACGGATTGTGGTTGTCTCATCGGCCCTGCTCATGAGTGCAGGATTTCTCTTGTTTCTTCTGTTGTATCTGGGAGCGGAGACGATTGCTGGTTGGATTGGCATTAAGCAAACCGTGACAGCGATCCGCAGTGTATCTTTTGCGCTGCTCTTATCGCCAGTTCTAGCTGTCCTGCGCGGATATTTTCAAGGGTATCAAAACATGGTGCCGACCGCGGTGTCGCAAGTCATTGAGCAGCTCATTCGTGTGATTACGATGGTCGCTTTGCTGTTGTATATGGTCGCGCTTGCTTACGATGAGGCATGGATCGCAGCGGGTGCCACATTTGGCTCTGTGACAGGCGCAGGAGCGGGTCTAGTGGTAATGGCTGTGTTTTGGCGTAGAGAGCAACGAGGAGAGAAGCTTGAGGCTGGGACGGGGCAAGGATCAGAACCAGAACCAGGATTTGAGCAGGAAGCAAAGAGGGCGATAGCTGCTGGCCTAGAGACTAGGCGAGTAATCTCATCTTGGCAGTGGGCAAAACGGATTACGTTGTATGCCATCCCTGTGTGTCTGGGGGCTATTGTTGTGCCGTTGCTCACGCTTGTGGATACGTTCACGATGCCTCGCTTGCTAGAGGCTTCGTTTGGCAGCGAGCTGGAGGCTATGCGCCAGTTCGGTCTTTACAACCGCGGGCTTCCCCTCGTGCAGCTGGTTGTCATGGTGGCGTCTTCGATGTCAGCCGTCTTGGTGCCAGCTATAGCGGAGGCTAAGCTGCGAGGGCAGATAGATTTGATCCGCTTTCGAGCTGAAATGTCTGTCCGGCTCGCGTGGCTGATCGGGCTCGGGGCTTCGTTCGGCCTCGCCTTCTTAGCGATGCCGATTAATCTGATGCTCTATACGAGCACCGAGGCGAGCTGGACCATGGCCGTGTTGGCCTTCACGGCCTTATTTAGTACGTTGAACGCTGTCAGCGCCAGCGTTCTCCAGGGTGCCGGCGCGATCCGCACGCCGGCCAAGGCCTTGCTCGTTGCCATCGTGCTGAAAGCACTCGGCAACGTCGTGTTGATGCCCCGCTGGGGCATCGACGGCGCCGCGCTCAGCGCGGTGATCGCCTACGCCGCTGCGGCGGGGCTGAATCTGGTGCAGCTGCGCCGCAGCACCAGTGTGCGCTTCGCGCTGCGGCCGTACGCCGTCAGTCCCGCGCTGGGCGTGGGACTGATGGGCGGCGGCCTCGCAGCGCTGCAAGCGCTGGCCATGCTTGCTACGGCGGCATGGCACGTGCCTGAGCGATGGAGCGCTAGCGCCATCGCTATCATTGGCGTAGCCGTCGGCGCGGCCGTCTACGCGCTTGCGCTGCTGCGCAGCGGCAGCATCAGCCGCGAGGAGCTGCGGCTGATGCCGGAGCTGGACCGGAAGCTGGCGCCGGTCCTGGCGAAGCTGCGGCCGCGCAAGGCTTCTGGCGGCCCAGTCCCACCCAAGTAGCGGCTGTTTCACTCGCCGCCACCACGCACTGCTCACAAATTGCCCCCACTCGGCAATTTTAAATAACCATCCATTAGGAGGTGTCATCCCATGTCAACAAACAACCCACGCATTACCGTTCTTGGACTCGGGACCGGAGACGAAGATCAATTAACGTTAGGCGTATGGAAAAAACTCCAACTAGCAGCAAAGTCGCAGGCGAAGCTATTCCTGCGGACGAAGGACCATCCGATGGTGCAGTTGCTGGATGCTAACGAAATTCCTTACGAGACGTTTGACGCGAACTACATGTCGAATGAATCGTTCGAGGGCGTCTACGAGTCCATCGCGGAAGAATTAATCACTGCAGCGAAAACCCATGAGGCTGAAGTGCTGTACGCGGTACCCGGCCATCCGATGGTGGCGGAGTATACGGTTCAGCTTTTGAAACAAAACTGCCCTTCCGAGGGCATTGAACTTCAAATCACAGGCGGCGAGAGCTTCTTAGATCAGGCGTTCCTGCGCTTTGGCTTTGATCCGATTGATGGCTTCCAATTGCTCGATGCGACGAGCATTAGCCGTTATGCGCTGAATCCGCAGCTGCATACAGTCATTGGGCAGGTGTACGATACCTACACGGCTTCAGATTTGAAAATAAGCCTCATGGAGGCTTACCCGGACGAATACCCTGTAGTCGTTGGTCATTCTTTAGGGGTAGCTGGCCAGGAACAAATCATTAAAGTGCCACTGCATGAGCTGGATCATGTCAAAGGCTACGGTAATCTATCGCTCGTATGGGTGCCTCGCAGTGAGCAGGAGGAGCCCTACTATCGGACATTTGGCAAGCTGCATGAAATTGTTCAAACTTTACGCAGCCCAGAAGGCTGCCCGTGGGACCGCGAACAGACACATGAGAGTCTACGCAAAAATCTCATCGAAGAAGCCTACGAAGTGCTGGAAACGATCGATGAGGATGATCCGGAGCACATGTGCGAGGAGCTTGGCGATCTGCTTTTACAAGTGATGCTGCATGCGCAAATGGAAGAAGAAATCGGGACTTTCACGGTGTATGATGTGATCGCGACGTTGAATGAAAAGCTGATTCGCCGTCATCCGCACGTGTTTGGTGAGTCGGAGGCCGAGGATGCCGATGAGGCGTTGGTCAATTGGAATGCGATTAAGGCCGAGGAGAAGCGGAAGAAAGGCATTGATGCCACGAAGCAATCTGTTCTGGATGGCATTCCGCGTGAGCTTCCTGGCTTAATGAAGGCGATGAAGCTGCAGAAGAAAGCAGCGACGGTTGGATTCGACTGGACAGAGCTGGAGGATGTGCTGGCCAAAGTGGATGAGGAGCTTGCTGAACTGCGCGAAGCGATTGCATTAGGGGCGGAAGACGGGGCTCAGGAGCGTCGCGACGAGCTGGGAGATGTCCTCTTTTCTATCGTAAATGTTGCTAGATTTCTTAAAATAGATCCGGAAGATGCCCTAGCCCAAACGAATCGGAAATTTACGAAAAGATTTTCATATATGGAAGAGCAGCTACGTTTAAAGGGGGTATCTTTTGAACAAACTGGGTTATCAGAGATGGAAAAATACTGGCAGGAAGCAAAAAAGTTCTAAAACTTGCTCAAAGCTAGAAGGATTTTGCCGAAAAAAGCAGAATACTAGACTTGTTGCAAGGTAAAATCATGAAATGTAACCACAATTGGTACATAGAAGACGTGATCTTCAAACATTTTGGGAGGTAAAGAAAACACATGAACAAAACAGACTTGATCAACAACATCGCTGAAAAAAGCGGACTTACTAAGAAAGACGTAGAAGTTGTCCTTAACGGATTCCTAGGTGAAGTGACAGATGCGCTTTCATCCGGAGATAAAGTACAATTGATCGGTTTCGGTACTTTCGAAACTCGTAAACGTTCTGGCCGTACGGGTCGTAACCCACAAACGGGTAACCCTATCGAAATCGCAGAATCCAACGTTCCTGCTTTCAAAGCGGGCAACAAACTTAAAGACGCTGTAAAATAATGCGAATCGATAAATTTCTCAAAGTATCTCGTCTGATCAAACGTCGTACGGTTGCGAAGGATGTGTCCGATCAAGGGCGCGTGTGGATTAACGGTAGAGACGCTAAAGCGAGTACGCATGTGAAAGTTGGAGATGAGCTGTCCATTCAGTTCGGTCAGAAAAAAGTAACGATTCGTGTGGAGCTATTGTCCGAGTCAACTCGTAAGGAAGACGCTGCGCAGATGTACACGCTGCTGAAGGAAGAAGCATTCCAATCCGAATAATTACTTTGGCCACCACGAATAGCCTAGGGTCCCTGCAGAGGGGATCTTGGGCTATTCTTTATTTTAGGGACTCCTGTTCTAAAAATGGACATCCTCCCATATCGTAATGATAGGTGAAGGAGGGGTACAGGCCATGATCGAACCCGTGAAAAACAACAATAAAAGGCAAGAAATAAAAATGTTAAATCGCAAGCTCTTGGAAATATCGGGAGTTTTGAACGTTGAAAGTTTTGATAGCGAAGAATTCCTCCTAGAAACGGAAATGGGCTACTTGATGATTAAGGGGCAGAATTTGCACATCAAGAACTTGAGCTTGGAGCAAGGATTAGTCGCCATTGAAGGTATTATTCATGAATTAGCCTATGTGGACGGGAATACCCAGGAGAAATCCAAAGGGTTCCTTGGTAAGCTGTTTAAGTGACGCTTCATGTTCAATTTTATACGGTTTTCATGATGTTCCTGAGTGGCGTTTGCATAGGGGCTCTGTTCGATGTATTCCATGTACTTTCGGGCAAGCTGCGGTTGCCGCGATGGGCCATTCCGATTGTGGATAGTATCTATTGGATTGTGGCGACAATCCTGGTATTCAAGATGCTCATTTACAGTAACGAAGGACAAGTTCGGGTTTTTGTTTTTCTCGGCATGGGGATCGGGATTTGCTTCTATTTCGCTCTCCTAAGCTCGATTGTCGTTCGCCTTACGCTCGTTATCATTCGAATTATTGTGTGGATTTACCGCTTCCTTACGAGGACTGTCGAAATTGTCATCATTAAACCGATTATTGGCTTATATCGTCTAACGGTGATAATTTTAAGCTTTTTGCTTGCTGTAGCTATATTCCTTTACAGAATTGTGCTACAATTGCTATATCCTGTGTGGAGATTATTCCTCCGGATGACTAAGCCTGTGCATAAGTACTTGGTAATCCCTGACTGGTTTAAGAAGCTACAGGGACGTATCATTGCGCTTTATCGCAGGATATTCTCGAAGTAGGAGGAATTCCTATTCATGCATGCTCAAGCAACCGTTTCAACCAAGCGCAACAGTCGGGAAGGCTCGAAGCGAAGACTGCGTATTCTTTTTATCATTGTCTTATGTTTTCTGAGCTGGGCTGCTGTTAACATCTGGGGGCAGTTCGCCAAGCTGCACGAGAAGAAAACTGTCGTAGCGAATATGGAGCAACAACTCGTCGAGGCACAGAGAGTCAATGCCCAAACGACGAAGGAAATCGCACGGCTTCATAACGACGAATATTTGGATCAAATCATTCGCCGGGACTTTCATTACAGTAAAACGGGAGAGACGCCACTAAGTGTCTCGAAGTCGCAATAAAAAAACGTTAAGAAGAAGTGGCGAATGCCGTGTTGACCGTGGTTTCTGCATCGGTTATAATCGGCGTAGCCAGTGTTTTCAACAATTTTAGGGAGGAACATTTTACTTTATGGCAATTGAAGTTGGCACCAAGTTAGAGGGAAGAGTGACGGGGATTACTCACTTTGGAGCATTCGTCGAGCTTGCTGAAGGAGTTACCGGTCTTGTTCACATTTCGGAGATCGCGGACAATTATGTGAAGGACGTTAATGACCACTTGAAGCTAGAAGACAAGGTAACGGTCAAAGTAATTAACGTGGACAAGGATGGCAAGATCGGACTGTCGATCAAGCAAACGATTGACAAGCCAGTTGAGGAAAGACCAGCTCGTCCTGAACGTACAGGTGGCAGCAGCTATCAAGGTCGCCCTAGTGGAGATCGTCCTACTGGCGGTTACCAAGGTGGTCGTCCGAGCGGTGGCGGTGATCGCAGTGGTCCTCCGAGCGGTGGTCCAGGTGGTGGTGGCGGTCGTCCAGGTGGCGGCGGTGGCTTCAATCGTGGCGGCGGCGGTGGTCGCGGCGGCTTTAACAAGCAGCAAGGCGGTGCTAGACCGTTCTCGTTCGAAGATAAAGTATCTCGTTTCCTTAAAGATAGTGAAGAGCGGATTTCGTCCTTGAAGAAGAACACCGAGTCCAAACGCGGTGGCCGAGGCGGAAGAAGAGACTAATAGATGCAAATAATGAACCACATTCGCTTAGGCGGATGTGGTTTTTTCATTTACAAGTGACAAGTCACGCAAAACTTACGCAAAACAATCGACATGGAGTTACGGGTATCTCCCCCATACGCAGGGCGAAAGTTCGAGGTATTCAGACTTTTGGAAACGTTTTCAATATAGTGATCCTAGAGTAGGCAAGGGCTGGGACCTGTTGACAAGGAATTCGGGACGTGTCGGAAATTTCTTTGAATCTATCAACTCATTCTGACAAACTTTCTGCTAGATTGTCTCTATACTAGAGTAACAAATAAGGGAAGAAATGGATGGTGTTCGAGAATATGCAAAGACGAAGCTTAGGCGCGGTGATGGGTAGCGGATGGTCGGGAATTTGGCAGAAGGCAAAAGTAGGCGTTCACAGTGCAGCTGTGGAGAATCGGTGGGTTCAAGCTTTTGTTGCTAAGAAGTGGTCGTTGCTGCTGATCGTTATGGGCTTCTTGCTGGGTCGCGCAATGATTCTAGAACAGCTGTCACCATTTGCGTTAGCATTTATCGCTGTCATCTATTTTACAAGAAAGGATATCTTGCATTGGGTAGGTATCGCCGCTTTTACAGGAAGCTTATTGGCGGTGAATGGAAACACCGGATACTTAGTGACAGAAATCGTTATCTTTATATTAATTCAGAAGGCGCTGGAGAAATATGAACGCTCGGACATCTCGTTAGCGCCGCTGCTTGTTTTCAGCTCTACCTTTCTGGTGCAGCTCTTTGCGGAGCTGGTAGTCTCTAACCTAACGTGGTACTCACTCATGATGCTTACCGTTGAGGCTTTGCTGAGCCTGGTGCTGACGCTCATTTTTGTACAAGCGATCCCTGTCTTTACACTTACCCGTAAGAACTATCATTTGAAACATGAGGAGATTATTTGCTTAATCATCTTGTTGGCTTCGGTCATGACCGGCACCGTCGGTTGGATCGTAGGCCCAGTCACGATAGAGCATGTACTTTCTCGGTATTTAATTCTCTTATTTGCCTTGGTAGGCGGAGCGCCGTTCGGGGCATCAGTCGGAGTGGTAACAGGGCTCATTTTAAGTCTCGCAAATAGCAATGCGATCTATCAGATGAGTTTGCTTGCCTTTTCGGGTATGCTGGCAGGACTTCTGAAGGAGGGCAATCGCCTTATGGTTGCCTTCGGGATGCTGCTGGGCTCATCGATACTTTCATTTTATATGGGCTCTAGTGTAGATGTGATTAACTCGGCATGGGAATCTCTTGCGGCAGTTGCCTTGTTCCTTCTGACACCGCGAAGTGTCATTCTCATGTTGGCTAAATATGTACCTGGTACACAAGAGAATCTCAAGTCACAGCAGGATTATGCGAAGCGTGTCCGTGATGTAACGGCGGGACGCGTAGAGCAGTTTTCGGAGGTGTTTCGCCAATTGGCGCGCAGCTTTAAACAATTAACTACAGAAGATGAGGTGAGCCGAAAAGAAGAGGATGTCGGGCATTTCATGAATGCCGTAAGCCAGAAAACGTGTGAGTCCTGTTGGAAGAAGAGCCAGTGCTGGGATCAGAAGTTCTATCAAACCTACACGTATATGACGGATATGATGACCCAAATTGAATCAAAGGAGAGTATGACGAAGAAACAGATCCCGCCGGAGTGGAAGAAAGCGTGTATCCGAACCGAACAAGTACTGGATGTGATGAAGCAGCAATATAGCCTCTACAAGAATGATATGCACTGGAAAAAGCAGATCATCGATAGCCGGCATCTCGTTGCCGACCAACTGTCAGGCGTTTCGCAGGTCATGGAAGACTTAGCGAAGGAGATTAAACGGGAAGGACAAGAGCTATTCCTTCAAGAAGAGCAAATCCGTAATGCCCTGGAGGAGCTGGGCTTATCTATTCATACCATTGACGTCATTTCCTTAGACGAAGGAAATATTGAAATCGAAATTATCCATCAATATACGAAAGGATTTGATGAATGTCGAAAAATCATCGCGCCGCTCCTGAGTGAAATCATCGGCGAGAACGTCGCCGTGATGCGTGAGGAGATGCACACGCGCGGCGAGGGCTACAGCACGGTCGTATTCGGCTCCGCCAAGGAATACGAGGTGGAAACCGGGGTCGCCGGCGCAGCCAAGGGCGGCGACCTCTTCTCGGGCGACAGCTACTCCACGGTGGAGCTGGGCAATGGGAAGTATGCCGTTGCGCTGAGCGACGGCATGGGCAATGGCGAGCGAGCGCGCGCGGAGAGCGAGACGGCGCTGAACATCCTGCAGCAGCTGCTGCAGTCGGGGATGGACGAGAAGTTAGCGATCAAATCGCTGAACTCGGTGTTAATGCTGCGCTCATCGGATGAGATGTACGCGACGGTGGATATGGCCTTGATCGACATGTACAATGCCAATACGACGTTTATGAAGATTGGCTCGACGCCAAGCTTTATCAAGCGCGGCACGGAGGTGTTCCCAATCTCGGCGAATAATTTGCCGGTAGGTATTTTGAATGAAATTGATGTCGACCTGGTATCGATACCGCTGCAATCCGGCGATATCCTGGTGATGATGACCGATGGCATCTATGACGCCCCGGGTCATGCTGTGAACAAGGAGATGTGGATGAAGCGGATGATCCAAGAGATCGATACCACGTTACCGCAGGATTTTGCGGATTGCTTATTGGAGCGTATTTTCCGCCATCATCACGGGGAGATCCAGGATGATATGACGGTCGTTGTAGCCCGTGTTGAGAAGCGTCAGCCCGAATGGGCGACATTCCGTTGGCCGGGCATTACGCGAATGGAGCGTCCGAAGACGGTTAGTTAACGATGAATGGAAGCCGTGCCAGCTCATTTGCTGGCGCGGCTTTTTGAGCTTTTTGAGCTATGATACAATTCTGCCCACCCTATGATTAGATGCTCTTAGAAGTGGAAAAACTAGGATGTGAAACTACTAGAGAGCGAATCTGATCGGCCAGGGAGGCAGAAGTGTATGATGAAACAAATTTTATTAATTACAGATGGTTGCTCCAATGTTGGCGTAAGTCCCGTTATCGCAGCGGCTCAAGCGAATGCAGAGGGAGTAGCTGTGAATGTCATTGGTGTGATTGATCACGGGGAGCTAGGCGTGCTAGGTTCTGAGGAGATTCGCGAGATTGCAGCGGCAGGCGGCGGGATGAGTCGGATCGTGAATTCGGAGCAGCTTTCCCATACGGTGCAAATGATGACCCGAAAAACCGTCAACGCAACCCTGCAGCATGCGGTAGGCAAGGAGCTTCAGAGTATTTTGGGGATTACACAAATTGAGCAATTGCCGCCAGAGAAGCGTGCCGAAGTCGTACAAGTCATTGATACGATGAGTGAAACGACGTCTCTACGGGTTGCCCTTTTAATAGATGCAAGTGCCAGTATGAAGCCGAAGCTTGCCGCGGTACGTGAAGCGATTCATGATCTTTTGCTTAGTCTAAGAGCCCGCAGCGGGGTTAGCGAGCTGGCTGTTTTCCATTTTCCATCTACCAAATCAAATGATCAGGAGCTAGAAATGGATCATGGCTGGACGAATCAGCTTGCAAATGTCGACAAGATGTTCTATAAAATAAACATGAAGGGTACGACGCCAACCGGTCCGGCGCTGCTGCAAACGTTGCAGTATGTGACAGAAAAACCTTTCTCATCAAAGACGACTGAGGAAGGGATGCTGAGTGACTACGTGGTATGACGAGGCCTTTCGCCCAGGGGCAGAGATTAAAGGGAAGTGGAATGGCCATGTATACGTGGTCGAACGCTTATTAGGTGCAGGCTCTAATGGTATTGTAGCTCTTGTGCGAAGAGGAAATGCTAGATTTGCGCTTAAAGCAGGATACGAGACGGTGGACCATCAGTCCGAGATCAATTCCTTGCTTGCGATTTCGCTGAAAGAGAATTCATTTAAGAATTTTTTGATTGATGCGGATGATATGATCGTTCAAGGGAAGGGTATATCCTTTTATGTCATGCGATATATTGAGGGCGTGACCCTTTCCGAGTTTATACATAAACGTGGTCAGGATTGGATTTATGTGGTAGGAACGAACCTGCTGCGGAAGCTTACAGAGATTCATAAGAGCGGGTATGTGTTCGGAGATCTGAAAGCTGAAAATATGATCGTATCTAACTATGGCGATGTGGACCTCATTGATTTCGGGGGCGTCACGTCAAAGGGGCGAGCGATTAAACAACTAACGGAAGTCTACGATCGCGGGTTTTGGAACATGGGGGAGCGGGTTGCGGAGGAAAGCTACGATCTATTTTCATTTGCCATTTTACTATTAAAAACGCTAGATCACCGCAAGCGCTTCGCAGTCTTTATCAAAACACTGCCGCAGAACCGTGAGTTAGACCAATTAACGGCGATTATGCGTGAAAATCCGGTTGCTGCTCAGTTGGCTCCTTTTCTCCATAAAGCGTTGCGCGGCGAGTTCAACTCTTCAGAGGAAGCGATTACGTTTTGGAAAAAGCTCGTTGCAGGTAAGAAGGCCGCACCGTCAACTTTGAAAATGCCATGGCTTAAAATATGCTTTGCCGGTTCGATTTTTATTTTTGGAGCAACGATTTATGTGTATTGGTAGGATTCGGTTAGGAATGGCAGAAAGGAATGTGAGATGGAAACAGATCTTGTTGCCAGAGTAGAACAGAGAGTGATGGAAGAGAAGCTTGCAGATGCAGGAGATGTGATCATCGTCGCAGTTTCAGGGGGACCTGATTCCGTGGCGCTGTTGCATGTCCTGTTTCGTCTTGCAGATACCTATAGATGGACGCTTGTAGTCGCCCATGTGAATCATCAGTTCCGGGGGATGGAATCGGATGCGGAAGCTGATTTCGTGGCAGAGCTTGCGGCGGGGCTTGAGCTGCCGTGCGAAATTGGCGTTATCGATGTTCCTGCCTATATTGAGGAAGCTTCGTTAAACGGGCAAGCTGCGGCGCGTGAGAAAAGGTATGAATTTCTCCATCAGGTCGCTGATAAATATCGTGCGCACCGCATCGCATTGGCCCATCATGCTGATGATCAAGCGGAAACGTTAATGATGAGAATCCTTCGTGGAACAGGCCCGTCAGGACTAGTTGGCATGCCGGAACGCAGACGAGAAAAAAAAGTGGAACTGATTCGTCCTTTTTTACGTATATACAAATCAGATATTGTGAATTATTGCGCTCAGCATGAAATTGCCTATTGTAATGACAGCAGCAATGAGCTGCGGAAGTATTTCCGCAATCGGATAAGGCTGGATCTTATGCCGATGCTGAAACAGTATAATGAACAACTTCCAGAGACACTCAATCGATTGACGGATGTGATGCATGCTGAGGATGATTATTTGACTGCCGAAACGGAGAAGGCTTTTCGCCGAATCGTGTCATTGCAGCCTGGCTTCTGCCGCTTAAATCGGAGTGATTTCGCCGAGCTTCACGTTGCTTTACAAAGGCGTTTGATTAAATTAATATTAAACTGTCTTTGTTTGGAAAGGGAACGGCTGGTATTTACGCGAATTGAGCGTGTGCGTGAGTTAATTGTAAAAGATCAGATGTCGAATCAAGTCCTTCAGGTGGATGAACAGGTTTATATTGTGAGAGAATATGGATCTATTCAATTTCAGACCTTTGCACCAGATCCGAAGCCATACGCTTATGAGATCGGGATAGCAGCTGGTGAACTGAACCTGCCGGATATGAACGCCAAATTGATCTACTCATGGATATCCTTAAGCTCGTATGAGAAAGCTGTTACTTCTTCAAATACGGTGGGCGACGTTTTTTTGGATTCAGACCAGGTCGAGATGCCTCTTTTTATTAGAAGCCGCAGATCGGGTGACCGAATGGAACCACTTGGTTTAAACGGGTCCAAAAAAGTAAAGGATATGTTCATTGATGCCAAAATTCCGCCAACACGGCGTGAGGCCATCCCACTACTGGTCGATGCTTCCGGACGCATTCTCTGGATTGCTGGATTTCGTAGGTCCAAACACGCTATGGTCGGACCAGACACAGAAAGTGTGCTTCATATGAAGCTAGTGCTGCAGGAACATACGTAAATTTCGTTCTTCTAGAATGTAAATTTATAAGGATTCATAATATAATCTAGGGGGTTCATCCTTGTACAGCGACATTCAAGAAGTACTTTACAGTGAAGAACAAATTCAAGGCAAGATTAAAGAATTAGGGGAACAGCTTTCCGCTGATTACGAAGGCAAGAATCCATTGGTGATTTGCGTGTTGAAGGGCGCTTTTATTTTCATGGCGGACCTTGTAAAGCAAATTAGAGTACCTTTGGAAATTGATTTTATGGCGGTATCCAGCTACGGTCAATCTACGAAATCCTCAGGTGTTGTTAAGATTATCAAAGATCTTGATGTACCGGTGGAAGGGCGTCATATCATCATCGTGGAAGATATTATCGATAGCGGTCTAACGCTTAGTTATCTGATAGATGTGCTAGAACGTCGCAATGCTAAGACGATCTCGGTTGTTGCGCTGTTTAATAAACCGGCACGAAGAACGGTAGAGCTTGAACCTGATTATGCAGGTTATGTGCTGCCTGATGAGTTCGTGGTCGGATATGGTCTGGATTATGCAGAGAAGTATCGTAACCTTCCATTTATCGGCATATTGAAACCAGAGATCTATTCGAGCTAATGTCACGTTCCGCAGGTGCAGTAGAGCAGTAATGTTGTAGCGCTTTACCGGAATGTGGTAAAATAATAATTGTGTGCCGTTTGAGAGGAGGCTCGTTATGAATCGAATTATCCGGAATACCGGCTTTTATTTGCTTATATTTTTGGTTACCGTGGGGATCGTTCATTTCATCAGTACGCAGAATGAACAGAAGGAGTTAATCACTTACGATAAATTCCGACAAGCAGTTGTAAACAAAAATGTAGAGTCTGTAGTATTAAAGTTCGATGGGTATACCTACTCCATTAAAGGTAAGTATATTAACCCGCCTAATGGCGCAGATAAGAAGAGCTTTGAAACACATGCTCCTTACGAGCCGTTAGTAGTACAAATGATTGAAGCGAACGGCGTACCAACGGAAGAGTACGGGCCGATGGAACGCGACAGCGTTTGGATTAGCTTTCTTACGTCCATTATTCCATTCGTCATTATCTTCATTTTGTTCTTCTTCTTATTGAACCAAGCACAAGGCGGCGGCGGTAAAGTGATGAACTTCGGCAAGAGCCGTGCGCGCCTGTATAACGAGGAGAAAAAGCGTGTCACTTTCGAAGACGTGGCAGGTGCAGATGAAGAGAAGCAAGAGTTGATCGAGGTTGTTGAGTTCCTGAAGGATCCTCGCAAGTTCGCGGCTGTTGGTGCTAGAATTCCTAAGGGTGTTCTTTTGAACGGTCCTCCAGGAACAGGTAAAACGTTGCTTGCTCGTGCAGTTGCTGGTGAAGCTGGCGTTCCTTTCTTTAGTATTTCCGGTTCTGATTTCGTTGAGATGTTCGTCGGTGTCGGCGCATCCCGTGTTCGTGACTTGTTCGAGAATGCGAAGAAGAACTCCCCTTGTATTATATTTATCGATGAAATCGATGCGGTTGGTCGTCAACGTGGCGCTGGTTTAGGCGGCGGACATGACGAGCGCGAGCAAACGCTCAACCAATTGCTTGTTGAGATGGACGGATTTGGCGCAAACGAAGGTATTATCATCGTAGCTGCAACGAACCGCCCTGATATTCTTGACCCTGCCTTGTTGCGTCCTGGCCGTTTCGACCGTCAAATTACGGTAGATCGTCCGGATATCAAAGGCCGTGAAGCTGTATTGAAGGTTCATGCACGTAACAAGCCGCTTGCGAAAGATGTGAAGTTAGATTCACTTTCACGTTACACAACTGGTTTTACAGGTGCTGATCTGGAAAACTTATTGAATGAAGCAGCTTTGATCGCAGCACGTCGTAATCGTAGAGATATTTCGATGGCTGAGATCGAAGAAGCATTTGACCGTATTATTGTAGGTACACAGAAGAAAAGCCGTATCATCTCTGAAACTGAGAAGCGTATCGTAGCGTACCACGAAGCTGGACACGCGATTATCGGTTATCATGCAGAGAATGCGGACATGGTTCATAAGGTTACGATCGTACCGCGCGGACGCGCTGGCGGATATGTGATGATGCTCCCTAAAGAGGGCGAAGATCGCATGATGCAAACGAAGAATGAGCTTCTGGACAAAGTAACTGGACTTCTAGGTGGCCGTGTTGCCGAAGAATTGTTCATCGGCGAAATTGGCACTGGCGCGTACAGTGACTTCCAGAAAGCGACGGGAATCGTTCGTCGCATGATCATGGAATACGGTATGAGCGATAAGCTTGGACCGATGCAATTCGGCAGCTCCCAAGGTCAAGTTTTCTTGGGCCGCGATATCGGACACGAGCAAAATTATAGTGATGCGATTGCTTACGAGATCGATCAAGAGATGCAAAGCTTGATTCGTTCTTGCTACGAACGTGCACGCACGATTCTTACGGAGCACGCGGATCAGATGCACCTCGTTGCCAAAACGTTGCTTGAAAAAGAAACGTTGGATAAAGATGAAATCATCGAGCTTTTGGAAAAGGGCAAGCTGAACACTAGCTCCGATGAGGAAGACGTGAAAGTCACGATCCAAGGTCAAAGCCAAGCTAGCGAAAGCAACAAGCTGGAGTTTGACAAGGACAAAGAGATTAAAGATACGAAATCCGATCCAACAGAAGAGTAAGTAGCAATGCGAACTCGGAAATCCGTTGTACACGTCAAGTGTGCGCGGAATTCCGAGTTTTTTTAACGTATTTGCGCATTGACAGGCGATGTGAGAATGTGTAAATTAGTTGTAAATCTCTAATTTTATTGTTTTTAGATCATACTACTTTTAGATAGACGATGAGATCATCTTACGTCCCAGATAGGGGAGGAAGCACCATGGAAGCCTTAGCACTAGAACGCAAAGCGGAACAGAACCGTGAGCTTAAAGAACGGCTGTTACAATTGAAGAAAGAACGAAATGCTATTATTCTTGCTCATTATTATCAGCGTGACGAAGTTCAAGAGGTAGCGGATTTTCGAGGGGATTCCTTCTTGCTTGCTCAGAAGGCCGCGCAAACCGATGCCGATGTGATCGTATTCTGTGGTGTTCATTTCATGGGAGAAAGTGCGAAGATTCTTGCACCGAATAAAACGGTGATCATTCCAGACGAACGCGCTGGCTGCCCAATGGCGGATATGGTGAATGTTGAAGGTCTGCGTGCCCTTAAACGTCAGCATCCGAAGGCCAAGGTTGTTGCTTACATCAATACGTCGGCCGATGTGAAATCAGAAACAGATATCTGCTGTACCTCTGCGAATGCGATTAATGTCATCAATTCCGTCGATTCCGATGAGATCATTTGGGTACCTGATAAAAATTTAGGTGACTATGTATCAAAATTCACAAGCAAAAAAGTGATCATCTGGGAAGGTTATTGCAATACGCATGATATGCTAACCGTTAAAGATGTGGAAGAAATGAAAGCCCAATATCCGAACGCACAGTTCGTTGTTCACCCTGAATGTCGCCCAGAAGTAGTAAAGCTAGGAGACTTTGTAGGCAGCACGACGGCGATTATTAAATATTGCAAAGAGTCCGACTGCCAAGAGTTCATTGTTGGCACTGAGGATGGAACTGGTTATCAGCTGCGCCTAGATAGCCCTAATAAGAAATTTCATTTTGCTACCAAATATCTAGTATGCCCGAATATGAAAGTGAATAATTTGAAGAAAATCGTGAAATGTCTGGAAACGATGCAGCCAGAGATTTATGTACCTGAAGACGTAGCAGATAAAGCAAGATTGTCCTTAGAGCGCATGTTACAAGTTAAGTAGCATGCGCTACTCTCTTGTCTGGCGAATAGGTGAATAGGTTCCCTCGTAAAGCAAGGCTAGTATCTATCCGAAGATGGGCTATGAATGAGCTTATCACGGACGAGCTATCGTTGCTTTACGAGTATTAATGGTGGAAAACAGGTGAAACGTCATGATTCCTAGATATCTCGTAGATGTTGATTTAGAGTCCATTCCTCATATACATACAGATGTAATTGTTATAGGTGCAGGTATTGCTGGTCTATTCACAGCGCTGCGTGCCAGCGAGACTAAAAAAGTCCTTATGATTACGAAGAAGTCTCTCCTCGATAGCAATACACGCTATGCGCAAGGTGGGATTGCGGCCGTTATTTCGGATGAAGATTCGCCAGAGTATCACCGTCAGGATACGATCATCGCAGGAGCGGGACTCTGTTCATCAGATGCAGTTGATGTCTTGGTGCATGAAGGACCTGATGGCGTGCAGGATTTGATCCGTATGGGAACCCAGTTCGATCTAGAGAATGGGGAGTTTGCTTTAACCAAAGAAGGGGCACATAGTCAACGTCGTATTTTGCATTCCAATGGCGACGCGACAGGCGCAGAAATTGTTAGAGCATTGTCGGAGCGTACGAAGCAAGATCCGAATATTGAAATATGGGACGATCACTTCGTGATCGACCTGATTACACAAGACGGCGAATGCTACGGCGCGCTCGTTCAGAAGCCGGGCGGACAGCGCGTGTTTGTGCGCGGCAACGCCACGATCCTTTGCTCCGGTGGCGCGGGACAGCTGTTCCGCTACACAACGAATCCCGATATCGCCACGGGAGACGGGATTGCGATAGCTCATCGCGCTGGCGCGCAAATTCAGGATGTGGAATTCATACAATTCCACCCGACAGCGCTATGTTACCCAGGCGCACCGCGGTTTTTAATTTCCGAAGCGGTGAGAGGCGAGGGTGCTTATTTGCGTAACATCAAAGGAGAGCGCTTCATGGATCGGTACCATCCGCAGCTGGAGCTGGCGCCGAGAGATGTGGTTGCACGAGCCATCGTAGATGAGATGGAGAATTGCAGATCAACCTTCGTTTATATCGACATCACACACGAATCGGAAGAGTTTATTAAACATCGTTTTCCGACGATATATGAATTCTGTTTAAATTATGGCCTTGATATGAGCACGGATTGGATTCCAGTTGCACCAGCAGCGCATTATATGATGGGCGGTGTGAAGACGGACTTGCATGGGGAAACACAAATTCGCCGCTTGTTTGCTTGCGGTGAAGTGTCTTCTACAGGGGTACATGGCGCTAACCGCTTAGCGAGTAACTCTTTATCGGAAGCGATCGTATTCGGTCGCAGAATTATTGAGCGAATTCAAGAATTACCTGACCTCGAGGGAGATATTCAGATCCGAATGGCATCTGAAGCGCCGCGGACGGAAATTCCGAATCAAGCCGTTGTTGAGAAGAAGCTCAAACTTCAGAAGGTCATGCTTCGCTATGCAGGTCTTAAGCGCAATGCCAAAGGGTTGCAAAAGGGGCATGAGGAGTTAGCGAGACAATTGTCGATATTTGATTCTTTGATGACGAAACGCGAGGAATATGAGTTTGCCAACTTACTGAACGTTGCTCTTCTGACAACGACAGCAGCATTAACCCGTGAGGAAAGCCGCGGCGGGCACTATCGAGAAGATTTCCCAGAACGGGATGACTTGGTATGGAAGAAGCATATTGTTTTCCAGCGCGGGGAAGATAGGATTGAGGAGTGGATTTAGCATGTTGGACATTAATATAGAATTAGTAAGAAAGCAAATTCGCCAATGGCTTGAAGAAGATATCGGTACTGGCGATGTTACGACGCTGACAACAATCCCTTTGGAACAAGTATCCAAAGGGATTATCCACGTCAAAGAAGATGGAATCGTTTGTGGGCTTCGTATCGCGCAAGAGGTTTTTGCTGTGATCGATGCTTCTCTTCGTTTTGAAACAAAAGTGGCTGAAGGATCGTCTGTTACTAAAGGGACCATACTAGCTGAAGTGGAGGGCAACACACGGAGCATCCTCTTAGGTGAGCGTTTGAGTCTGAATCTAATGCAACGCATGTCGGGAATCGCCACGAAAACGCATGAATTTGTGGTGGCGTTAGAAGGCTTGCCGACTAGACTTGTTGATACGCGGAAAACTACGCCTGGGCACCGTTTGCTTGAAAAGTATGCTGTACGCGTTGGTGGCGGCTACAATCATCGTTTTGGCCTCTATGATGCGGTAATGATCAAAGATAACCATATCAAAGGCTCAGGCGGCATCACGCAAGCTGTTCAAGCGGCTCGTCAGAACATCCCTCACACGATGAAGATCGAGGTGGAGGTCGAGAACTTTGACCAGCTTCATGAAGCGCTCCAAGCAGGTGCGGATATCATCATGCTGGACAATATGGTGCCGGCCAAAATGAAAGAAGCAGTTTCGATAATTAAAAGCAAAGCGCCGCATATTGTAGTAGAGGGTTCTGGTTCAGTAACCCCGCAAACGATAAAGGCTATGGCTGAGACGGGTGTAGACGTAATTTCCGTGGGCAGATTGACGTATTCGGTAGCTGCGCTGGATATTTCATTAGATTTGAATGAGCGGAAGGAGACAGCGCTATGATTCTCGTTATTGACGTAGGGAATACGAACATTGTGCTGGGCCTCTACAAAGAACGTACACTCTTGCACCATTGGCGTGTGAGTACGAACCGCTCTGCTACCGTTGATGAGTACGGCATGCAGCTGCACAGCCTATTCCAGCACTCGGGCATTACCTTTTCACAAGTAGAAGGTGTCATCATTTCATCTGTCGTGCCTCCGCTGATGAATGCTATGGAAAACCTTTGCTTACACTACTTGAAGAGAGCGCCATTTATCGTAGGACCAGGGATCAAAACGGGGCTGAATATCCGTGTGGACAATCCGAAGGAAGTTGGCGCGGATCGCATCGTGAATGCGGTGGCGGCGCTGGAGCTATATGGGGCTCCTTGTATCATTGTAGATTTCGGTACAGCTACAACTTACGATTACATCGATGCATCGGGTCAACTGGTGGGATGCGCCATTGCGCCAGGCATTGGAATCTCCACTGAGGCCTTGTACCAAAAGGCGGCGAAGCTGCCGCGTATTGAGCTAGTTAAGCCGAAAAGTGTTGTCGGTCGCAATACCGTTGCTGCGATGCAAGCGGGAATTATTTATGGCTATGTGGGTCAGGTTGATGGGATTGTCGGGCGAGTAATTGAAGAGTTTAAAGGGAATCCAACGGTCATTGCAACAGGCGGATTAGCAGAACTCATTTCCAGTGAGTCTCGAACGATTCAAGTGGTGAACCCATTGCTTACTTTACAAGGCTTACAAATGATCTATGAGAAAAATGCCTAGGTTGTATAAGGAAGGAATAAGACATGAGTGATTATTTAATTCGAGGAACAGCGCTAGATGGGCGTGTGCGTGCGTTCGCTGTTCAGACGACGCTCATAACAGATGAGCTTAGTCAGCGCCATCAAACAACGCCGACAGCGACAGCCGCTTTAGGGAGAACCGCAGCCGCGGCACTTCTTCTAGCTGCCATGCTCAAGGGAGAAGAACATCTAATCGTGCAAGTCAAAGGGGATGGCCCAATCGGGCAAATCGTCGTTGATGCAAATGCGAAGGGTGAAGTGCGTGGTTACGTAGATAATCCTTTGGTAGATCCGCCGCTTAAGGAGAATGGCAAATTAGATGTTGCCGCTGCGGTGGGGACGGACGGTTTTTTATACATAACGAAAGATCTAGGGTTGAAAGAGCCTTATAAAGGTAGCGTTCCTTTGATCTCAGGCGAATTGGCTGAGGATTTCACTTATTATTTTGCGAAGTCAGAACAAACACCTTCTGCTGTCGCGCTTGGTGTATTAGTAAATAAGGATCATACAATTTTAGCTGCAGGCGGTTTTGTGATTCAATTGCTCCCAGGTTTAACGAATAGTGAGATTGATGAGATCGAAGCGATGTTAGGACAAATCCCATCCTTTACGAATATGTTAGGCAATGGATTGCAACTAGAAGAAATTTTACAAACGGTGCTGCCATCCTTCCGTAAGCTCGATGAGATGGACGTCATGTTCCGCTGCAAATGCAGTCACGAGAAAGTGGAATCGACACTGATTTCGTTGGGCAAACAAGAACTGCAAGAAATCCTGGATGAAGAGGGAGTTGCCGAAGTCGTCTGTCATTTCTGCAATGAAGCATATCGCTATGAAGGCGAAGACTTACAACGGATGATTGATCTATAAGCTGGGGATCTGCTTGGTATAGCTAGTCATCACAGGTGCAAGCAGCAATATGGAAGTAAAAGAGGGAAATAGGATGCGCAATGTAAAGCGATTGTGGGGAGTCATCATCGCGATGGCGATATGTATTCTCGTGCTCGCATCCTTGCTGATCAGTCATGCCATCAACCAATCAGAACCAAGACAATCACCGGAACCAGAACAGCAGGGTGAGAATAAGTCAACACGAGTTATCGCCAAAATTGGGAATCGGGAAATTACGATGGATGAGCTTGAATCAGCGCTTGCGCGTCATTATGGCGCAGAGCAGCTGAGTCTGATGCTGGATCGTGAAGTAATTCGCCTAGAGGGAAATGAGTCGGGAACAAAGGTAGAGAGTGCGGAAATCAACCGTGAGTTGAAAAGGATGCAGCAAGGGTACGAAAGCGAACAACAATTTTATGACTCCATGCAAAGTCAACTTGGCCTGTCCGAGCAGGAAATTAAAGAGGATGTAACGAGCAAGCTGTTGCTAGAGAAGCTAGCGACGTCCTCGATCCATATCACAGATGCTCAGGTTGATACCTACATAAAGACACATGCGGATGAGTTTAAACAAGAAACGGAATACAACATTCAGCAGATTATTGTAACCACGAAGGAGCAAGCTACGAAAGTTATTGCGGAACTGGCCAAAGGGGAGAGCTTTGCTACTCTAGCCAGAGATCGATCGATTGATGATGCAACCCGTGACACCGGCGGTGATTTGGGTTGGATCGAAGATGACGATCCTTTTGTAGAGGCGCCTATCTTGGAAACTGCAAAATTGTTGAAGGTTGGCGAAGTGAGTAAGCCCATAGCGGTATCACAAGGGTTTGCAGTTGTCTTACTTAAGAGTCGCCGGGATAAAAAGAACCCAGATCAGGTGTTCGTCAAAGAGAATGTGCGCAGAGAGCTTGCGCTGCAGCAAGCCCCTCCATTGAAAGACGTTGTTGCAGAGCTGCGCGACAAATGGAAGGTTAGTGTAGTCGATCCGACACTACGTTAGGGGAATGTGAAAATTTGGTTGACAACCTGTAAGCGCATTGATAAGATTAGACTTATTAATACCCACTAATCAACTCGGAAATCATTTGATATTCAATCTGGAGGGGAAACATTATGGCAAGATTAGTACAGAGCATTACGGATTTGATTGGCGATACTCCGCTAGTTCGTTTGAATCGTGTTGTTCCAGAAGGCAGTGCAGAGGTTTACGTGAAGTTAGAGTACCAGAATCCAGGTGCTAGTGTTAAAGATCGTATTGCCATCTCCATGATCGAAGTAGCTGAGCAAGAAGGCAAATTGAAGCCTGGCGACACGATTGTAGAACCGACGAGCGGTAACACAGGAATCGGGATTGCGCTAGTCGCAGCTGCAAAAGGATACAAAGCGATTCTTGTTATGCCTGAAACTATGTCTTTGGAAAGACGTAACCTGCTTCGCGCTTATGGTGCACAGCTGGTTCTGACACCAGGGGCAGAAGGTATGAAGGGTGCAATCAAGCGTGCGGAAGAGCTTCAAGCAGAGAATCCTTCTTACTTCATTCCACAACAATTTAAAAACCTTGCGAACGTGAAAGTTCACCGTGAAACAACAGGACCAGAGATCGTGGAAGCGATCAATGCTCATGATGGTAAATTGGATGCTTTCATTTCCGGTATCGGTACAGGTGGTACAATCACTGGTGCGGGCGGCGTTCTTAAGGAAAACTTCCCGAATATCAAAATTTACGCAATTGAACCTGCAGCATCGCCAGTTCTTTCTGGTGGTAAGCCAGGTCCTCATAAAATTCAAGGTATCGGTGCAGGCTTTGTTCCGGATATTTTGAACACGAATATTTTCGATGAAATTATTACGGTTGAGAACGAAGATGCGTTCGAAACTTCACGCCGTGTAGCTAAAGAAGAAGGTATCCTTGGCGGTATTTCTTCCGGTGCAGCGATTTTCGCAGCATTGAAGGTTGCTAAAGAGCTAGGCGCAGGCAAACGTGTTGTTGCAGTCGTTCCAAGTAACGGTGAGCGTTACCTTTCCACGCCGTTGTACCAATTCGAAGAGCAATAAGATCGAATTCCATGCACAAGAGATCAAGCCTTCAGCTATTACAGCTGGGGCTTTTTTTCTGTATAGCGTTGGAGTATACTAATGGACAACGAAATAACGGATTTTTCAATGTTCAGTTAGGAGCGCAAGTATGATTTTAACAACAGTGGAACAATGGCAAACGTGGTCGTCAACTTACACAATGCTGCCGTATGTGATTAAATTAGGACTCGCGGATGATCGGATTGCCTCGTGGGAGGACGCGTGGAAAGAAGCTTCGCCCGATTCCTTCGTGCTTGAGAGCGGGAAGGGCGGGAGATATACGCACTTTGGTTTGCATCCCTTTTCGACGATTCACGGAACAGGCTTGGAAGCAGAAATCAAAAGTCATGCCAACGGGGCAATGTCTCGCGCTCAAGGCAAGCCGCTAGACGTCGTCAAGCAATGGATGTCCGCTTACCATAGTCCGAAAGTCCAAGGAGCACCCAAATTTGTCGGCGGCTGCGTAGGCTATTGGAGCTATGATGTGATTCGCACTATCGAAGAGCTGCCAGAGCAATCGCAGGATGATCTGCCGATCCCTGATTACAGCTTCGCGCTGTATGATCAGGTGTGGACCTTGGATCACACCGAGAAGAGCCTCTTCATCGCGGTGCACACGCCATTCACGCCAGGCGCAGACCTCGGCGAGCTCTACGCTGGGGCGCACGCTCGCGCCGAAGCCATGCTCGTTCGCTGGCACGCGATTCGCGCCGGCAACTGGTCCGGCACACCGCTGAGCGGTGCCGATCAACCCGCGATGGCGCGCGAGCAGCTGCAGATCGACGTCGAAAGCATCGCAGGCATCAAGCCTGCCTTCGACAAAGCTGCGTTCATGGCTGCGGTGGAGCGCATCCAAGCCTACATCGCCCAAGGTGACGTGTTCCAAGTCAACTTGTCGGTCAGACAGAGCCGGCAGCTGCGCACGACGCCGGAGGAGATCTACGAGGCGCTGCGCGTCGTCAATCCCTCGCCCTACATGGGCTTGCTGCGCTTCGATGGCTTCGCGCTCGTCTCCGGCTCGCCGGAGCTGCTTGTGCAGCTCGAGGACGGCATCCTGCGGACGCGTCCGATCGCCGGCACGCGCCCGCGCGGCAAGGACGAGCAGGATGATCTGCGCCTAGCCGGCGAGCTCATCGACAATGACAAAGAGCGCGCCGAGCACGTCATGCTGGTCGACCTCGAGCGCAACGACCTGGGCCGCATCTCGCGATATGGCTCCGTCCATGTGAAGGACTTTATGGTCATCGAGTACTATTCTCATGTGATGCACATCGTCTCCGAAGTTGTTGGAGAACTTGCCCCGGACAAAGACGCCTACGATGTCATTGCGGCGACCTTCCCTGGCGGTACCATTACAGGTGCGCCGAAGATTCGCTGCATGGAAATCATCGAAGAATTAGAGCCCGTACGTCGCGGTCCATACACAGGATCGATGGGATGGATTGACTATAATGGCAATATGGAATTTAATATTATTATACGCACGTTAGTAGCCGTGGAGGGGATGGGTCACATTCAAGCCGGAGCGGGGATCGTTATTGATTCCATTCCAGAGCGTGAGTACATCGAATCCTTGAACAAAGCCAAAGCGATGTGGAAAGCAATTGAGTATAGCGAGCGGAGCATGAGCCGAGCTTAAGCCCGAGTGGGCTGACGAAAGGGGAGCTTAGAATGATTTTAGTGATTGATAATTATGATTCGTTTACGTACAACCTTGTGCAGTATTTGGGAGAGATCGGAGAGGAAGTCATCGTTCGTCGGAATGACGAGATTGACTTGGCAGGCGTCGAGGCGCTAGCGCCAGACCATATCTTAATATCTCCAGGGCCTTGCACACCGAATGAAGCGGGTATTAGCTTATCACTGATCGACCATTTTAAAGGGATTATCCCGATTTTCGGCGTTTGCCTTGGACACCAATCCATTGGACAAGCCTTCGGCGGCGATGTGATTCGCGCAGAGCGCTTGATGCACGGCAAAACCTCGGAAATGTTCCACGATGGGAAAACCTTATTCGAAGGACTTCCGTCACCTTTCATCGCGACCCGTTATCATTCTTTAATTGTTAAAAAAGAAACCTTGCCGGATTGCCTCGAAATCAGCGCCGAAACCGCTGAAGGCGAAATCATGGCCTTGCGTCATAAAGAGTATCCGATCGAAGGGGTACAATTCCATCCAGAATCGATCATCACCCAGCATGGGCATCAAATGCTGCGCAACTTCCTTCGCCGCACAGCGAAAACAGGAGCATAACACATGATCATCTCCATTAATGGAGCTTTAACTGAAGAAACACAAGCCGTGGTCTCTGTATATGATCACGGTTTTCTTTACGGCATCGGTTTGTTTGAAACATTCCGGACGTATGACCGGAAGCCTTTCCTGCTTGCACAGCATATTGCACGTTTAACGGAAGGCTGTCGTGAGCTGGGCATCGTCTATGAGCCAAATCTGGACAAACTGGCGTCCCAAATCGAACTTTTACTCCAAGCTAATAATCTCAACGATGCGTATATCCGCTATTCCCTTTCCGCAGGCGTGGAAGCACTCGGGTTACCGTCAGATAACTATGCGCAGCCAACAGAAATCATCTACATCAAGCAGTTACCTCCTAGGGATGAGCGGACCTACCTTCAAGGCAAAGCCCTGCAGCTGCTGAAGCTGCCACGCAATACACCTGAGGGCTTATATCGCTTTAAGTCCTTTCATTATATGAACAACATTTTAGCTAAAAGAGAGCTTGGACAATATGCATGGGCAACCGGGGCGGAGGGCCTTATGTTAACGGAAGATGGTTATGTGGCAGAAGGGATTGTCAGCAATCTCTTTTTCGTCAAAAAGGACACCCTCTACACACCGTCGCTCGATACCGGAATCTTGCCAGGCATCACGAGAGCGTATGTTATTGATCTCGCACATCAACTGCAGCTGCAGGCTCAGGATAGCCTATACCGCTGGGAAGATCTCGTAGACGCAGATGAAGTCTTTCTTGTGAATTCCATTCAAGAGATCGTTCCTGTCACCACCTTGTACACTCCGAGTGGACAAGCTTACACGGTGGGCAGCGGATCTCGAGGTCCTATAACCAGCCAGTTAATGCAGCGCTATGTCTAGACTATTTTTAAGTCAGGAAGTGAATCCATGATGAACGTGTTATCCTATAGAGGACACGAACTGCCCATCGGTGATCGAACGATCATTATGGGCATATTAAACGTAACGCCAGATTCCTTTTCGGATGGCGGCAGCTATAACCAAGTCGAGACTGCCCTTCGCAAAGCTCATCAAATGGTAGCGGAAGGAGCAGACATCATCGATATTGGCGGTGAGTCCACGCGACCGGGGGCAGCAACTGTCACAACTGATGAGGAATTGCAGCGTGTTATCCCGGTTATCGAAGCGATTCGCAGAGAAATCAATGTCCCCATTTCAATTGATACCTACAAAGCGGAAGTAGCTAAGCAAGCTTTAGAAGCGGGAGCACATATCATTAATGATGTATGGGGCGGTCAAGCTGATGCTAAAATGGCAGGGGTGGCAGCGGAATTCGATTGTCCGTTTATTATCACTCATAATCGGACAAGCTCAGAATATGTCGATTTTCTTTTTGATGTCAGCACAGATTTACAAAAATACACGAACGATGCGATCCAAGCAGGCGTTAAGCCAGAACGCATCATTCTCGATCCTGGCATTGGCTTCGCTAAGTCTTATCAACAAAATCTCTACTTGATGAACAATCTGCGCTCAATTTTAGCACTTGGATATCCGGTCCTCTTGGGCACATCGCGAAAAAGTGTCATCGGACTCACATTAGGACTCCCTCCTGAGGAGCGCCTTGAAGGAACGGCAGCAACCGTCGCGCTTGGCATCGCACAAGGATGCGGAATCGTTAGGGTCCATGACGTCCAAGCGATTAAACGGTTGGCCGTTATGACCGATGCGATCATTCGCAGCAGCCTTTAACATATAAGGTTTATCATGTTTTACCTCTGGAGGTTCTATAATGGATAAAATTACGCTATCGCGTATGCAATTTTTCGGTAATCACGGTGTATTCCCTGAAGAAAATACGTTGGGCCAACGCTTCTACATCGATGTAGAGCTGATGCTCCCTTTAGATAAAGCCGGAAAGAGCGATGACTTAACAGAAACCGTTCATTATGGCGAAGCCTTTTTCCTAATTAAAGAGATCGTTGAAGGGCGTACGTACAAATTAATCGAGGCGCTAGCAGAAAATATTGCATCCGAGCTCTTGCATACTTATACTAGTATCAATGAAGTGACGGTTCGCGTTATTAAGCCGCATCCGCCCTTTGCCGTTATTTTTGACGGTGTTACTATAGAGATCAATCGAAAGCGGGCATTGGAATGACAGCCGAAGAACGAGAACCCACGAGCATTGCTTACGTCGCATTAGGCTCCAATATTGATAATCGCGAACATTATTTGCAGGGTGCAATTGCAGCGCTGAATGAGGAATCGGGCATCTCCGTGACGGGGCAATCCTCCATCTACGAGACCGAGCCTGTAGGCTATGTGGATCAATCTGCTTTTCTAAATATGGTTGTTCAAATTCATACTGATTTATCGCCTGAAGCGTTATTAGTTACTTTGCTTGCCATCGAGAACCGTCTGGGTCGGACGCGTGACTTGCGTTGGGGACCTCGAACGATTGATTTGGATCTGCTCCTATATGGTGACCATCAGCTAACGACCCCCGACTTGATCATTCCGCATCCGCGGATGCATGAGCGGGCTTTTGTATTAGTCCCCCTCTCTGAGGTTCTCTACGCGCGGCAGGACGCTCAATTCGAATCTATCTCTGCACACTTGGAGAAACTGGAAGGAAAGGAAGGCGTCATCCTATGGAAAAAAGCTCAATAGCACAGCGCATTCGCGCTTTTCGTAAACTAAAAGGCTATACCCAGAATGAATTGGCGGATTTATTAGGCGTATCGATTGCCATCTTAGGGGCGATTGAACGAGGAACACGCAAGCCAGATAGTAAAATGATTCAAAATATTTCGCAAGTTCTTAACATAGAACCGGATGAATTAGTTGCAGTAGTTGTGAAATGAGAGGAGTGGAATCTTCGGTGCTGAAAATAGGAAATGTCGAAGCTCCCAATAAAGTAGTGTTAGCCCCAATGGCGGGCGTATGTAATCCAGCGTTTCGCTTGATTGCCAAAGAATTTGGTACTGGCTTAGTCTGCGCAGAGATGGTAAGTGATAAAGCAATTGTTCATGGCAACTCGCGTTCCATGGAGATGTTGTATGTGGATGATCGCGAGAAACCGCTGAGTCTCCAGATTTTTGGAGGCGACACCGAGACGTTGGTTCAGGCGGCTAGAATTGTTGACCAACAAACCAATGCAGACATTATTGATATCAACATGGGGTGTCCTGTACCCAAAATCGTAAAGTGTGATGCTGGTGCGCGTTGGTTGCTCCAACCGGATAAGATCGAAGCGATGATCGCTACAGTTGTTGCAGCCGTTAGTAAACCTGTAACAGTAAAAATGCGGATTGGCTGGGATTCCGAACACATTTATGCTGTCGAAAATGCGAAAGCTGTCGAAAGAGGCGGCGGTAGCGCGGTCAGCGTACATGGACGTACGCGTGAGCAGCTTTACACGGGGAAAGCGGATTGGAACATCATTCGCGAGGTTAAACAAGCTCTTTCGATTCCGGTTATCGGTAACGGCGATGTTGTAACGCCTGAGGATGCGAAGCGCATGCTGGATGAGACGGGCGTAGATGGTGTCATGATTGGACGCGGAGCGTTAGGCAACCCTTGGATGCTGTATCGTACTGTGCAATATCTAGAGAATGGCGAGCTGCCGCCTGAGCCTTCGGCGGAAGAAAAAATTCGCATCGCGATTTTACACATGGATCGTCTGATCGCACTCAAAGGTGAGCATGTAGCGATTAAAGAAATGCGTAAACACATGGCGTGGTATCTCAAAGGTTTGACGGGAGCAGCTCGGGTGAAGGATGTCATTATGGAAACTTTGAAGCGGGATGAAATGGTTCGTACCTTACACGACTATGTCGAGCATCTTGCGACGACTTCTGCGTCTGGTGCAGCGGAAGAATCAGCCGTGCTGCATTAAAAACATGCAGCAATGGTTGACATTGACATTTTGAAACCGTTGCAATATAATCAGTCAATATTAATGTGTTCCTGCATATATTGAAAGACTAATGAGTAATCCACTTATTTATGAAACGTGAATTCATACTACTTGAATCAGCTCTATAAAGACCCAACTCCTAGCAGGAAGCATCGATTCAACGATATGAAAATCTTTCACATGACGGGAGATCAGTTGGCAATGGCTGAAAAAGAGGTCATTCTTACACCAGTAGGGCTACGGAAATTAGAGGATGAGCTTGAGCATCTGAAATCCGTGAAACGCCGGGAAGTCGCGGAAAGAATTAAGGTTGCCATCGGTTATGGCGATATTAGTGAGAATTCCGAGTACGAAGATGCGAAGAACGAGCAAGCCTTTATTGAAGGAAGAATCATTACTTTAGAAAAAATGCTGCGCAATGCGCGGATTATTAATAACGATGATGTCGATATTAACACAGTTAGTGTTGGTTCGATTGTTACGCTGAAAGACTTGGAATATGGTGACTTGGTAGAGTACAACATTGTTGGTTCAGCTGAGTCTGATCCATTGCAGAATAAGATTTCCAATGAAAGCCCTGTGGGTAAAGCTATTCTTGGCAAGCAAAAGGGCACCAACGTCGACGTTGTCGTTCCTGCTGGCGTCATTCAGTATCAAATTGTTGATATTAAAAAGTAGCGTGCAGCCGCAAGCCTTTTGGAAAGCTTCCCTCAGGAAGCTTTTTTCCGTTCACAGCCCTAAAAACTAATTTCGTAGGAGATGAAAGCATGAGCCAGGAACTAGAATTAAATGAACTGCTCGTTATCAGGCGCAACAAATTGGACGAGCTTCGCGGTCTCGGAGTCGATCCATTCGGCGGCAAATTTGTAAGAACGCATTCAGCAGGGGATATCCTTACTGCTTATCAAGAGACGAGCAAAGAAGACCTAGAAGAAGCGAACGCAGTAGTTCGTATAGCTGGGCGTATTATGCAAAAGAGAAGCATGGGTAAGGCTAGCTTCGCGCACTTGCAAGACATCACTGGTAAAATTCAAATCTACGTGCGTGAAGATGCGCTTGATGCGAACATTTACAAAGCTTTTGATATTCTCGATTTAGGCGATATGGTAGGGATAGAAGGCGTCGTTTTCAAAACGAAAACCGGCGAAACCTCTATTAAAGTGAAATCACTTGAGGTATTGACGAAGTCCTTGCTTCCGCTGCCGGATAAATTCCATGGCCTTAGCGATGTTGAACTGCGCTATCGTCAACGTTATGTCGATTTGATTATGAATCAAGATGTCCAGAAGACGTTTATTCTTCGTTCCAAAATCATTCAATCGATGCGCCGTTACTTGGATTCCCTAGGATATTTGGAAGTGGAGACACCAACACTGCATTCTATCGCAGGTGGGGCTTCTGCACGTCCTTTTAACACGCATCACAACGCGCTGGATATGCAGCTTCATATGCGTATTGCGATCGAGCTTCACTTGAAACGCCTTATTGTTGGCGGACTAGAGAAAGTGTACGAAATCGGCCGCGTATACCGCAATGAGGGCATCTCTACGCGTCACAATCCGGAGTTCACGATGATTGAGTTGTACGAGGCGTATGCCGACTACAAAGATATCATGAAGCTGACTGAAGAGCTTGTTGCTCATATCGCGCAAGAAGTGCTTGGACAGACGACGATCCCTTATGGCGACCATGAGGTTGATTTAGCTGTGGGTTGGAGACGTGTGTCCATGGTGGATGCTATTAAAGAAGTCACAGGTGTAGACTTTAGCGTTCATATGACGAATGAGCAAGCGCACGGCTTGGCTAAAGAGCACAAGGTTTCCGTTGAGCCGCACATGACATTTGGGCACATTGTGAACCAGTTCTTCGAGACGTTTGTTGAAGAGACGTTGATTCAGCCTACCTTCATCTATGGACACCCGTTAGAGATTTCTCCGCTTGCTAAAAAGAACCCAGAGGATCCGCGCTTTACGGATCGCTTCGAGCTCTTTATTGTTGCGCGTGAGCACGCTAATGCCTTTACAGAGCTTAATGATCCAATTGACCAAAGAGAGCGCTTTGAGGCTCAGCTGCGTGAAAAAGATCTGGGCAACGATGAGGCGCATGAAATGGATGAGGATTTCATTCGTGCCCTGGAGTATGGTATGCCGCCAACAGGTGGTTTAGGTATAGGAATAGACCGTTTGGTAATGCTATTGACGAATGCGCCATCGATCCGTGATGTCTTATTATTCCCGTTGATGCGTGAACGCCAAGGTGAGTAATTTCCCTGTTTAGAGGCGCCATTCGGTGCCTCTAATTTTTTTTGAAATTAGGACTTGCAAAGTGAGTATCGTCTGTGGTATCTTATAAAAGTTGCCGCTGAGGACAACACGAGAAACACAAGAAACACAATAAAAAACAACCTGAAATTAAGGGTTGCAAATAAAAACTCAGTGTGGTATATTGGTCTTCCGGCTTTCGAAAGAGAGCGGGTAGGACAAGAGTGATTGATCTTTGAAAACTGAACAACGAGTGAGTAAGTAAGTCGAGCAATCGACTATAAATGAGATTATTAATCTCGCTAGCATCAAAATGAGCAAGTCAGCTTTTCTATTATGGAGAGTTTGATCCTGGCTCAGGACGAACGCTGGCGGCGTGCCTAATACATGCAAGTCGAGCGGGTTTATTCTTCGGGATAAGCTAGCGGCGGACGGGTGAGTAACACGTAGGCAACCTGCCTTTAAGACTGGGATAACTATCGGAAACGATAGCTAAGACCGGATAACTGATTTTCTCGCATGAGAGAATTATGAAACACGGAGCAATCTGTGGCTTAAAGATGGGCCTGCGGCGCATTAGCTAGTTGGTGAGGTAACGGCTCACCAAGGCGACGATGCGTAGCCGACCTGAGAGGGTGAACGGCCACACTGGGACTGAGACACGGCCCAGACTCCTACGGGAGGCAGCAGTAGGGAATCTTCCGCAATGGACGCAAGTCTGACGGAGCAACGCCGCGTGAGTGATGAAGGTTTTCGGATCGTAAAGCTCTGTTGCCCTAGACGAACAGCAAGAGGAGTAACTGCCTTTTGTGTGACGGTATAGGAGAAGAAAGCCCCGGCTAACTACGTGCCAGCAGCCGCGGTAATACGTAGGGGGCAAGCGTTGTCCGGAATTATTGGGCGTAAAGCGCGCGCAG
>NZ_JCAUAY010000016.1:0-66706 GCF_059692195.1 Paenibacillus sp. J22P90 | reverse complement strand
TATTAATCTCATTAATGGTTGATTGCTCAACCGATTTGCTTACTCACTCGTTGTTCAGTTTTCAAAGATCAATTTCTTTCGTTCACTGCCGTGTTACCGAAGCAGCGAGAAATAATATACCACAGAACGTTTCTTAATTGCAAGCACTTTTTTCTTGTCAATTTATGTCGGCGTCTGTCGGAAAACCATCTTACCATACCTCATTGCCGGAAGCAAGTCCACTTTTGTTTCGCTCGTGTTTGTTTGCTTCAGAACAACGAGGACTAATGTACCATGCCTAGAAAGCAATTACAACCCCTTTGGAAAAGTTCCACTATTGCAATTGTTTCGAATTATTCGTCATTCATTCTCAAGCATGAGCGACCATATAATAATGCAAAAAGGATGCCTGCTCGGCACCCTTTCCCTATCTAGTATTCCATTGTGATAATCGGTGTTCCTACAGTTAGACGCCAGAGGCCAGAAGTCGAATCTAGATGAAGTGCGAGTTGGAGATTAACATTTTGATTGCCGCTTCGTATAGAAGCATCGAATTCGGATGACTTCAGCGACACACTGAAGGTCGTGGCATCTTCATAGCTCTCAACAACACTCCCTTTATAAGCACGAACTAGCTCAGCGAGGAATTCCTTGGGGCTCTGTTGTTGCAATGAAATGACTTCTGCAGCACTCCCTTGCATCATCACAGTCCACATCCCTTGAATACCCTGATCTTGTAGCTGGGGGCTCATTTGCTCCTGCCATTTCAAAAGGCGATCCTGTTCCACAGTTCCCGAAGCATCCAATCGCAATACAGCATAGCAAGCTGATTGTCCAACAGGACTGGCAACTGTTAGTGTCATGCTTGCGCCAGCATCAACTTCTTCTTTTACAGTATATATACTTTGTTGGGAGGGAAGTTCCTCATGATTCACTGCGTGAAAGCCTAGCTTTTGCGATAAGCTTGCGCCCGCAGCCATAATCTTGGCATCCACACCAGCACATGTTCCAAAATAGCCTGTATATTTGAAGGCAATATGTTCGTTCGTTTGCAAAAACGGCTTTGCGACACTCAGTAGTAGGTGCGCATCTCGCTCGGCCTGTGCATCCACATGGCGGATCCATCCAAAGAAAAGGCCAAGGAGGGTTATCCCTATTAAGGTTTGTGTCCAAAGCTTTGACATGAAAAAAGCACCTCTTTGCTAGAATCTATCACTCTAGTAAAAGGATGCCCCAATCTAGCAAATGTTAAACCTAGCCACGCGTCGATTGAAAAAATTCAATGCGCTCGCCATCCAACCCATTAAAGAAGAAATACCTAGAACCGTTCGGCAGTGTTGTGATTTCCGTATCCAGCTGATCAACCTCTAGGCCTTGAATTCTTGTGAATTCAGCTTCCACATCATCTACAGTAAAAGCCAAGTGATGCACTTTGCCTTCTTGCGGCAAGTTTGGATTATAACCTTCAATCAATTCAACTTCTGTTTCACCTTGCACGTCAAAGCCAAGAAATCCAAGGCGAATAACGCCGTTCGTATGAAGCAACGTACCTTTGTGCTTAAGTCCGATCACATTTTCATAGAATGTAATTGACGCCTCTAAATTCGCTACCATGACGCCTACATGTTCCAATTTCATAACTGCCATACGTACCTACCTCCTTGTTCTAACCCCTTCATTGTAGCGAAAAATAGGGGAAAGGGCTAGACCAAGATCAGATCATTAAGAGCGTCTCCATCTCTCCATTTAGCGAGAAAAGGGTCACTTCCGTATTCGTCGTGTGAACTAAGCCCAGGTTATCAAATACACTTCTTATCTGCGCATTGCTTAAATGGTTCGTTATCGTTTCAACAGCCCGCCCAGAACTCTTGGTACATGGATTCGAAAAAAATCAGTACTTCTTTTTCCCCGATCAACACTTTTGTGTGTAGCATCTCGCAGCACCTCCGATTCAGATACCCCAATTGTATAATTTGGAAGCTAGGAAAGTATGAAGACTTCTTTAGGTTATTGTTAGGTTTGTAACCTTCGCCAAACTTGAGGTGTCCGTGTATAATGTAAACGAAAGCAAAGATGGGAGGGATTCAATATGAGGTTGTTAAAGCTACTGCAAATCTATGAGGTGGATGGGATTACCCCCAAGCATCGGTCAGATCGATTCGATTTCGATGAGATTCAAGGGCAAACATTTCTTGAGGTGAACCCGACCGAAGTTGGATGTCCAATGACACTATCCGGGGTTAGACAACATACACCATTCAAAACAACACGCGTGCAAGCGATCGATCAAGACGGATTGGATTTCCGAGTATTGACGCGCAACACCATTTACCATTTTGAAGTTCATACCGAACGAAATGTGCTGTAAGACAAAAACCCTCTGACCACTTCCTATCGGAAGTTAATCAGAGGGTTTTTGCTTTTATTTGCTCAACCACACATGCATAAGTGAGAGAAGCTGGCTGAGCTGCAGCGGCTTGCTTATATAATCAGAAGCACCTGCCTGCAAGCAGATATCCCGGTCCTGTTTCATGGCTTTGGCTGTGAGCGCAATGATCGGGACATTCGCATAATGATTATTTTTTCTAATCAAACGCATCGCTTCATACCCATCCATGACCGGCATCATGATATCCATGAGGATAAGCTCAATACTATGATCTTTGGCCAATAGTTCCAGACATTCTTGCCCATTCTGAGCAAGGCTCACATTGATGCCTACCTGCTCGAAAGCATTACAGAGCGCGAATACATTTCGCACATCGTCATCAACTACTAGCACTTTTCTATCTTTAAAATGATTGCTATTTTCGAATTCGGAAGATTCCTGACCGGTATCTCGAAGCAAATATTCACTGAGGGTGGCACTTGCCGCCGCGGCTTCCATATGCATGGGGCTGGCATCCCCCAACAAATGCGGCAAAGACGGCACATATATCGTAAAAGTACTCCCCTTACCTTCCTCACTCTGCATTTGGATGCAGCCTCCAAGAAGTCTAGCTAACTCTCGGCTAATCGACAAACCTAAGCCTGTCCCACCATATTTCCGGTTCGTTGTGCCGTCTGCTTGATGGAAGGGTTCGAAAATGTCTTCTTGCTTATCCAGCGGTATACCTATTCCAGTATCCGTGACGGAAATAGCTATAACCTGTGAATAACTTGCCGATGGCAGCAGCTGCACAATCTGCTCCTTACTAACCATTCGAATATCCACATGAACAGAACCTTCGTGTGTAAATTTGAACGCGTTGGAGAGCAAGTTTTTCATAATTTGACTGAGTCTCTGTTCATCTGTATACATAATTTCCGGCAGGTGAGCATCCATTTGAATATGAAATCCAAGCTTTCGCTGTTCAGCCACCTTCTCAAATTGACTCTGCAACAGCTCTGGAAGCCAGTTCACATGCAGCTCGCTAATATGAATATCCAATTTACCCGCTTCTACCTTGGACAAATCTAAAATATCATTGATGAGCAGCAGCAAATCATTCCCTGATCTATGAATTACACGAGCATATTCTTGCTCATCCTGAGTTAAGGTTCGATTATTGTTCTCCTGGAGCATCTGCGAAAGAATCAAGATACTGTTAAGCGGCGTACGCAGCTCATGCGACATGTTAGCCAAAAACTCGGATTTGTATCGCGAGCTCATCTCCAATTGAATGGCATATTCTTCAAAGGAGGCTTTCATATGCTCCAGTTCCCTCGACCTTTCATCTGCGTAGCAGTTTCTTTCCTCCAGTTGTTCATTGGTTTTATGTAGTTCTTCTTGCTGGCATTTAAGCTCCTCGGTCATATCCTGATACTCTCTTAGGAGACGCTCTACTTCCACACGTGTTTGCACGCTATGCACAATAGTTCCTAACACCTCTAGAATATCATCCAGCAAGCTTAACTGCAGCGACGTAAATTTTTCAAAAGAAGCCAGCTCCATAATCGCGATCACTTCTTGGTTATGGATAATGGGAACAATGAGTACACTCTGAGGGCTCGCTGACCCCAATCCCGATTTCAATTGGATATATGTCTCAGGAACGTGCGTAAGATGGACAATTCGCTTCTCAATCGCACATTGACCAATTAAACCTTCTCCCAGCACAAAATAAGGTTTACCCGCTTCTGCACTCTCACCCATCGCTGCGTAGACAGCCAACCTCATCATACTTTCCTTTGCTTCATATACACTTCGAATGTAAAAGACTCCGAAAGAAGCTCCAAATAATTCAGCCGCTTTGCGAATAAAGGATGTGCCTAACGTTTCCAAATCTGAAATACCTTGCAGCATATGGACCACTTCCGTCAGTTTGCGCTGCTGCCACTCGATTTCTTCTTGGCTTTCCAACAAAACATTCGTAGCATCAGCCAGATCCTTCACTTCATCATTCATGGTGACATGAATGCGCTTCGAACGATCCCGCCGCATAGAGCTCAGTTTGACGATACTCTTCGTGACTTGTTTAATCGTCCCAACAATCGATCTTGAGATGACTAACGCAGCAATCAATGAAAAAACAATCACCAACCCTAGCATGACAAATAACGAGTTGGTCAGCATCTCATTCTGCGCATCAAGGTGTGCCGCTCGCTCCTTCACATACCCCATTTCTATGCTGCGAAATCGACTTAGTTGGGAGCGAATATCGAGTACATCTTGATGAGTAATAAAGAATGTAAAATTAAAATAGTTCTCGTTTTCAAGACCATTCCTCATCGTGGGTATCGTCCCACCTGTTTGAACTAGCCATTTTTCTATCGATTGTTTGAGGATACCCAGGTTCTTCTCTTGTGCAGGACTATCATTCGTTAGTTCTTCCAAACGATTAAAGGAATCTCTCCAATTCTTTTCTCCGGTCGTATAGGGCTCTAAATATTTAGCATCCCCAGTGAGCATGTAGCCTCTTTGCCCGTTTTCCATATCCATGACATATTTCTCTAGAATACTAGATTCTCTATTAACCGCAAAATCGTGCTCAATCACATAATTGCGATCTTTTGACATAACGCCTAATTGATGATTTACAAGTAAAAAAGAAAGGCTTAAACAGAAAATGATGAATGCATATCCAATCATAATTTTGGCGCGAATACCGAATCTCATCTTTCTCATCCTGCTGCCATCCCCTCAATTATCTAAACACCTATATTTTGTATCATATACCATACTGACATTGACTGGGTATGCAAAATTTTTACTTTACCACTTTACCAAGTTAATGTATTATTTAATTAAAGTATTGTATGAGATGGAGTGGTGTCAATGAAAGGTCCAGGAATCAAGAATATTAAGCCTCGCAGTATTTTATCGCGCATGAAGCCTTACACGCCCGGCAAGCCTATTTGGGAGGTTGAACGCGAATTTGGGCTCACACAGGTGACAAAATTAGCGTCTAATGAAAATCCATTAGGCCCCTCTCCGCTTGCTCTGGAGGCGATTCAGACCTATTTAACAGACATACATCGCTATCCGGATGCGGAGACCGTTCAACTCAGAGAGGTCATTGCGGAAAAACGCGGATTCAAATCTAATCAAGTCCTTGTGACGAACGGTGGAGATGAACTGATTACACTTCTCTCTGAAACTTACTTAGAACCTGGCGATGAGGTCATTGTACCCACTCCGACATTTAGTGAATACGAATTTGGTGCCAACTTACTCGGGGCTAGCATTATACGTGTGCCGCTCGGCGAGAATTTTCGCTATGAGGTAGATACCATTCTGGCAGCCGTAACAAGTCGCACGAAAATGATCTATATTTGCTCCCCTAACAACCCGACAGGCACTTATATGACGAAATCGGACTTACACCGGCTTGTGAAGAGTCTTCCCTCTCATGTGCTAGTCATTTTCGATGGCGCGTATAGCCATTTCGTCACCGTTGATGATTATTGCGATGGCCTTGCATTAGTCCATGAAGGCTATCCTGTTGTCGCCCTGCAAACCTTCTCCAAAATCTACGGCTTGGCGGGTATACGCGTGGGGTACGGCATCGCAGATGCAGGCATCTTGGAGCGAATACGCCAGGTCAAGGAACCTTTTAACGTGAATATGCTCGCACAGATTGGCGCCGCTGCTGCTATTCAAGATGATCAGCATCTGAATGCAACACGTTCTAATAATGCTGCTGTGCGGGAAGAGCTTTACACGGAACTGCGTGCGTTAGGGCTCCCGTTCACACCAAGCATGAGTAACTTCGTCCTCGTTGATTTAGGGCCGCAAGCCAAAACCATCTATGACAACCTGATGAGCCGAGGGGTTATTGTTCGATACGGCGGAGGCTGGAATTTCCCGAATCATGTTCGGATCTCCATTGGCACTTCGGAAGAAAATGCCGTACTCGTTCAGGCTTTGAAGCAAATTGTAACTGTGAAGGCATAGATATCGTTATGAAGAGCCCGTTTGTTTGGGCTCTATTAATTATGGTACAATGCTATCAATCATAGTCTCATGGGGGTACATCATGCTAAAAGAATTCAAGGATTTTGCATTCAAAGGAAACATGCTCGACCTTGCAGTCGGGGTTATTATCGGAGGCGCTTTTGGTAAAGTCATTACCTCCATTGTGAATGATTTGGTCATGCCACTCGTTGGTTTGCTCATTGGTAAAGTAAATTTCAACAATTTGTTCATCCCATTGAACGGGGCGCATTACGATACCTTAGCAGACGCCGTCAAGGCTGAAGCGCCCGTTTTTAAATACGGACAATTCCTATCGACCTTTTTGGACTTCTTGATAGTAGCATTTGTTATTTTCATGGTCGTTCGTCAAATCGGCAAGTTCCGCAAGAAAGAAGCACCGAAGGAAAAAGCACCTACAACCAAAGATTGTCCGCATTGCTTGTCGGAAATCCCTGCGCAAGCTTCACGCTGCAAGTTCTGTACGTCCGAGCTTTCATCTGGGGGAACGGTTAGCGGTAGTATTCAATAGTTTATGAAAAAGCCCGTGTCGGATTACGACACGGGCTCTTTTGTGCGCAAGTCGGCGACCTCGCCTTGCTCAAAGGCATTCGCTTGCAGCAGGCGCAGCAGCTGCTTAGCGGTGTCTTCGGGCGAGCGCAGCTCGCCCTGCTCTTTGAGCTGGACGAACCGGCTCACCTGCGGGAAGTCCTCTTCAGAAGCAGCGCGAATCTCCCGCTGCATATCGGTATCAACCACACCCGGTGCTACGGAACAGATCAGCACAGGGTGTGGTTCGCGCGCTTGCTCGACGCCGACACAGCGCGTCAGCATGTCCAGCCCGGCTTTGGCGGTGCAATACGCACCCCAGCCGGGGTAGGGCTTGCGCCCCGCGCCCGAGGAGATGCCGACGACTCGCTTCATTATCGGCCACGCCTGCGTGAGCCGAATGAAGCTGTTCGTCAGCGCTGCGGGCGCGACAAGATTGACCTGCAGGCTGCGCTGCAGGTCGGCTGGGGCTGCTCGGCCGATCGACGTCATCGGCTCGAGCGTGCCCGCGTTGTTAATGAGCGTGATCGACGTCACGCCATCTGGTTTAGCGAGGATTCGCTCCAGGAGCGAATCGATGCCTTCAGTTTGCGCCAAGTCGTAAGCGTGGAAGGTCAGCTGACCTTCCATGCGCAGCGCCTCTTGGCGCAAGGTCTCGCTCTCGCTGCGGGAAACGTAGTGGACCGCAGCTCCTTGCTCCAGCAGCTTCCGAATAATGGCAGCGCCGAGGCCTTTTGAACCGCCAGTAATGATGTAGGTATCCATGTATGCCTTCCATTCCTTTTCAGATTATATTACTGTAACGCCACCTTAACCGACTTATACTTCGTGAAATCACCCTTACCAATAAACACCGCAAAAGGCATAATCCCCTGAGGCTTCTCCACTCCAAGCGTCGTAGTCGCTGTACCTAAGGCACTGCCTTTTTCATCATAAAAAGTAACGACGATCTGTGTGTTCGCAGGCAATCCCTTTTCCACCACACTGTTTAGAAAGCCTCTGACAATCGTGTATTCCCCGCTTTTCAGCACATCAACGAGACCAAAGGTTACTTGATTGGAATTATCCTGAACGAAAGCTGGTGCTGCATACCCAGGCATACGCGCGGGTGAAGGTGTATGGCTCTCTAAGGTGACCATTTTATAGCCAGAAATATCAGTTTGACTCGTCGTTTGGAACGAGACGATTTGCTCCTTAAGTGTCGGCACTTGCTTAATCACGTAAGGCACTTTCTCCAGCAACTCTCCCTTTTCGTTCCAGAAAGCGAGGTTACCTGCTGCCTCGGTTTTGCTCAAGTCAGCACTTGGATTCATCGACTGATTAGCTTGAATCATCTTAGTGTCCCATGCATCTTGTCCAATAAACAGCTGTCCCTTGATGACGGAATGGTTGCCCTCTTTCTGGGCAGATATGTGCCCCGCACTTATCCCCGGATTATTTATATCCAAAATCTCAAAGCCATCATCAACAACAATCGTTTGCGTCGCATCGTCATACGCTACTTTATTCCCCATGTTTTCCGCAATAAATCGTACAGGAACATACACATGGCCCTCATAATTCAATGTTTGATAACCATCCGTGCTTTTCGTTTCACCATGAATGATGAATTTTGCTGGAAAAAGATACGTCTGCACCATATCCGACGCATACACGCCCGTAGCCGCAGTCAGCCCAATCCCACACACCATACCTAAAATAAACTTCTTCATTTCAGCACTTCCATTCTGTAAAATCTCATGCAGCTGACTTCACATGTTCATATTTCCCTTATTTTAACATCATTACTTCCATATGGACAAAAAAAGAATCCATTGCACATCGCAACAGATTCCTCATCGCTCCTCATTCAATTGTACACACCCAAGCTGCTAAGCTCAGCTTCCATCTCTTGTCTAAATATCACTTTATCGTGTTCTTCCATAAAAGCAGCCTCTACACCGTTCATAATCAGCTTCACTAGCTCCGGTGTTGTAAAGTCAAATCGATCCGCCAACGCGCGATACTCGTTCGTAATGTTGGTGCCGGATACACTTGGATTATCGGTGTTGATCGTCACGATCAGGCCTTGATTCAAGTATTCTCGAATCGGGTACGCTTCCCATGAAGCTACTGCCTTCGTTTGAATATTGGAGATTGGACACATCTCTAATGGAATCTTGCGGTCCTTTACCATTTCTAAAATATCGGCATTCTCCCTCAGCCTTACTCCGTGGCCGATTCGCGTGGCCCCCAGATGTGTGACCGCCTCATAGACATTGACCGCACCTGCGGCTTCACCTGCATGAATGGTAACAGGAATGCCCAGCTTATGTGATCTAGCGAACACTTCACGGAAAAATTCAGGCGGATAGTTCGCCTCATCCCCAGCTAAATCAACAGCTACGACGCCTTTTCCTGCGAACTTTGCCGCCGCCTCAATGACTTCCAAATTATCAGCACACGTGTGATTTCGCATACAGATAGCAATTACACCGAATCTCGTTCCAAAATCGCGTTGCGCTCTCTTCAATCCTTGCGTGACATAGTGGAAAGTCTCTTCCAGCGACAACCCTTTGTTACGGTGCAATTGAGGCGCGAAGCGAACTTCAACATAACGACAATTGTGTTCCACGGATTGCTCTACAACTTCATAAGCGACACGCTCTAAGGCTGCACCAGTTTGTAGGAACTTGGTTGTAAAATCGAATTTGCCTAGGTATTCAATCAGGCTGCCGCAATTGTCCGTCACTCGCATATGCGGGATGAGCCCATCTGTATCGTACACAGGAAGTGAAATGCCTTGTTGGAGTGCGAGTTCCAAAATCGTCTCGGGCTTCACACTACCATCCAAGTGTAAATGAAGATCTACCTTAGGCAATTTCGCTAACAAATCAGTTGTTCGCATGCAAGCCATCTCCCATCTCATCTTTTGCTCTCTATGGCACCAGCGTGCTAGAGAAGAATTTTAATTACTTTAAACGAATGTAAGTATTATGTCAATATATATGACAAATAATTTATTTTATTAGTATATGCGTTAAGTAATCTAACATTTACAATCATGTATCTAGAATTTAAAAAATCCACAACAGGCTATCTAGCCCATTGTGGATTTCTATTCGACCTCTTCTATGCCCTCGCCGTCCGAACTAACAAATATAGAAAATATGGTGCCCCGATCACAGCGGCCACGATGCCCGTCGGAACTTCCGTTGGCTGGAACATCCCCCGCGCGATCGTATCCGCGATGATAAGCAGCAGCCCGCCTGTAAGCGCAGAAGCTGGAATTAAGTATTGATGCTTGGGTCCAACTAACCTTCTGGCCAGATGGGGACCAATCAAACCTACGAAGCCAATCCCGCCGCCGACAGCCACACATGCGCCTGCAAGCGCAACAGCCGCAGCCAGCAAGCCAAGTCGCTCTCTTTCCATCCGTATCCCTAATCCAATGGACGTCATCTCCCCCAAGTTCAGCACATTAAGCACATTCGCTTTGTACATGACGTAAGGAATAAGGATGACAATCCACGGTAATAAAGCGAGAACAAACTTCCAATTCGTCCCCCATATACTTCCGGCTAACCAGACCTGTACGAACTGATAATCCGTCGGATCCAAGCGAATGCTGAGCAGCAGCATCAGGGAAGCAATACCCGCAGAAACTGCGATCCCGACAAGGAGTAGACGGGATGACGAGATGCCCTTACCTTTTATGTACGAAAGGGTATAAATCAATAGCGCGGCCAAGCCTGCCCCCAACATCGCGATCATCGGCATGAAGAACAATGGACCTGACGCATTATTTTTATAAAAGGATACGACCAGAATGATCGCAAGTCCTGCTCCTGCATTGATACCAAGTATCCCTGGATCGGCCAGCATATTTCGCGAAATCCCTTGCAGGATCGCGCCGGAAACCGCTAACCCAGCCCCAACTAAGATCGAAATGACGATACGCGGCAACCGAAAATCAAACAGGATAATCCCCTGCTTTGCAGTGCCGCCTCCAAAGAACGTTCGCAGCACCTCAAGAGGGCTCAAACGAATGACGCCTGTGTTCATACTTATAATAAAAACAATGATAATAAGAAGAGCTAATATCGACATGACTGTGATTGCTTTAGTCGATCTTGTTTTTTTCGTGCTTCCATGCTGCATCGTTGTCATAATTAGTCCCTCCCCTTAGTACGCGCAAGGTAGAGGAAGAAGGGTACGCCAACTAGCGAGATAATTGCACCTATCGGCGTCTCAAAAGGAGGGTTCACCATACGGGCTCCAATATCAGCAGCAACAACCATCAATGCACCTAACACGGCTGAAGTCGGGATAATCCAACGATAATCAACGCCAACAAGGTAGCGAACAATGTGCGGAATAATAAGACCAATGAATCCAATCGCTCCTACAGCTGCCACAGACGCACCAGCCAGAACAAGAACTAGCACGAAGGATGCTAGCTTAACAAGCCCGATCCGTAAACCGAGACCCGTTGCCACATCTTCCCCCATGCTTAACACCGTAATCCACGGTGAGATGACAAAAGCGCATAATAAAGCACCAAGAATCCAAGGTAGCATGATGTCAACCTGCAGCCATTTCGTACCCGCAACCCCACCTGCCAGCCAAAATGCGATATCCTGGCCGATATGGTAAGTAATCGCAATCCCTTCACTTAGCGCCAGAAGCAAAGCGCTGACAGCTGAACCTGCCAGAACGATGCGAACAGTCGAAGCGCCTCCCCTAGTCATCGCGCTAATGCCATATACAAGCCCCGTTCCTATTGCAGCACCAAGAAAGCAAAATAGAATGACGTAGTGAAACGGAAGCTGCGGTAAAAAGGCAAAACACAGGGCAAGCGTAAAGCCTGCACCTGCGTTTATACCGAGTATACCGGGGTCTGATAATGGATTACGCGTCACGCCTTGCATAATCGCTCCTGCTACAGCAAATGCAGCTCCAACCAACGCTCCCGCGATCGCGCGCGGAAGCCTTAATTGTTGAATAATCAAATGCTGTGTTGAATCCGCATTAAAATGAAAGATGGCTCGCCATACCTCACCGAAGGAGATATCTGCTGCTCCTACCGAAATAGAAGCAACTAGGCTAATCAGCAACAAAGCCAGTCCGCCCAAAATAATGCCTGATGCAGCTAACGGACGCGATTTCAATGGGGGATTGGCTGAGGTAACTTGCTTTTCTGACCCCATCATATACTAGCCCCCAATTTATTTAATGACTTTAACGATATCGTCCATGACACGCTCGCCTGCGATTACACCGTTGTACAACCAGCTGCTCTTCGTATCCATTTCAAATACTTTTCCTGATTTAACAGCAGGAACGTTCTTCCATAGCGGATCTTCTAAGTTTCCAGCTTGGCCTTTATCACTATTAACCAAGAAAATGTAGTCAGCATCCAATTGTGCAAGCTTCTCAAGGGAAATCGCTGTCCAGTTCGCTTTAGCATCTGGCAAGACAGCCAAAATGTTAGGCATTTTCAAACCAAGATCGCCATAGGCAACAGCACCACTCGCTACTTTACCGTTAACAACATAGAAAGCTTTGTTCGTTAACCAAAGGATGGCAACTTTTTTATCGCCAACGGTTGCTGCCAATTTCGCTTTAGTTTCTGTTACTTTTTGATCATATTTTTTAAGCGCTGCATTCGCTGCATCTGTTTTGTTGAGAAGTTCGCCAATTTTCAAAAGCGTCTTACGGTAGTCAGCTGTTACTTCGCTGCCCAATACGTATGTTGGAACGACTTTGGAGTATTGCTCGTAAAGACCTTTCTCAACTGCTGATTCGCTGCCCACGATCATGAAATCAGGAGTTGCTTTTAAAACCTGTTCAACTGGAAGATCGTAACCGATCGTTGGTACGCCAGCTAGTTGTGTTTGCAGGTAATCTTGAACCGTTGTACCCTTTACGGACCATTGAACTACTGGTTTAACACCAAGTGCAAGAAGCGGATCTTCCAAGTAGGAAGCGATAACGGCTTTCGGGCTTGCAGGAACTTTAACGTCGTGTCCCATGATATCTTTAACAACTTTATCAACAGCTGGAGCTGGTGTTGCTGTAGCTGAAGCTGCAGGTTTTGTTGAAGCTGCTGGTGTTGCTGTGCTTGCTGTATCTTTGTTGCTTCCGCAAGCTGTTACAAGTACTGCTGCCATACATACGGAAAGAACAGTGAAAGATACTTTCGTTGTTTTTGTTTTGTTCAATTGAAACACGGGGAACCCTCCTGATTATATCGATCTATGATATTGATTCTCATTTCATAATAATGAAAATGATTCTCAGTGTCAACAGCCTAGAGGGACTTGCCGATAAAGTTCTAATTTTCTGGTAATTCCCGCTGGATCACCTTTAAAGCCTCTCTCACGCTTAGCGGTGATAATTCCGTGCTATCGACGAAAGACTGCACCGTTGCAGGATCTGTTTTGGAGTACTCGCGCAGTGCCCATCCAATCGCTTTACGGATGAAGAACTCCTTCGAATGAGCCATTGTTGTGATGCAGTGAAATAGCAATGGGACGTCGGTCTTCTTTTTATATTTCAACTGAAATAAGATCGCTGTTCGCTGCAGCCACATGTTATTAGAAGCTAACCATTTCTCCACATAGGTTGGGATCAGCTCTGGGAATCGCTGTAGATGAAAGCCGATCAAGTGATCAGCGATCGTATCCACGGTGTCCCACCAAGAATTCGTAATGACGAACTGCTCCAGCACCTTAATGTGCTCGGCATTTACGGTTTTTCTCACTTGGATGAGCATGAGCAGTGCCGTGTAATGGAACTCCCTCTCTGGTAGTGCCCAGAGTTCTTCGGCGATACGAACGGCCTCCTCCCCTTTCGGGAAACCATGCTCCTTCGTGAATTGCTTCGTTACCGCCACGCGTTCCGGATTTTTAATGCCAAGAAAAGGAAAGTGATTCTTCATATAAGCTTCCATGCTAGGTGCATTTGCCGCGTTCGCATGGGCTCTAAGCCATTTTTCCAAGTCATTCGTATAAGATGATGTCATTGTGAAAGTGCCTCCTTTTAGCTATCTTCTATCCGCTTATTGTAGCAATTCTCTAGTAATTCGGGTATGCTATTAGCAGAATTTTAATAGAGATAACGAATAGGATCGGTGAGAAACATGACGTATAAATTAGTTGCTGCTGACTTGGATGATACGCTGCTGCGTGATGATTTGACGATTTCGCAAGAGACGGTTGATGCCATGCATCAAGCCGTTGCCAAAGGTGTAACGGTTACCATTGCCACGGGAAGAAGCTTCCCTTCTGCTGCCAAAATTGCGAATCGCATCGGACTCAATGTCCCTATTATTACGTATCAAGGGGCTTTGATTAAAAATCTACTAGACGAAGAAGTCCTCTACGAACGCACCGTGCCTGTAGAAGCTGCTCGCTTCCTGCTCGATTACTGTGAGAAAAACAACTATCATCTTCAGCTTTACCATGGTGACGAGCTTTATGCAGCTGAGGATAACGATAAAATTAAAAAATATGTGAGCTTGTCCAAGACGCCTTATATCATTGGCGATCTGCGTCAATGGATTCATATTCCGCAGCCTAAGATGCTGATTGTTGATAAACCGGAAGTATGCGACCAAATCCGCGAGGAGCTCCTTCCTCTGCTGGGTGACCAGCTGCATATTACGAAATCCAAGCCGCACTATTTGGAGTTCATGCACAAGGAAGGCACGAAGGGTCATGCAATTACGTTCCTTGCTGAGCACATCGGCTGCACATTAGATGAAGTGATTGCGCTTGGCGATGCATGGAATGATCGGGAAATGCTTGAAGTCGCAGGCCTTGGCGTTGCGATGGAGAATGCGCTGCCTGAGCTTAAAGCGTTGGCGAACTTCGTGACGAAGAGCAATAACGAGGATGGCGTGCGGCATGTGTTAGAGAAGTTTGTTTTGGCTGAGTAAGTAAGGGAATGCGTTGGGAGGTCGATTGCGACCTCCCTTTTCGCATATTTGCGGGTAAAACGTTTGGGTGTCAAAACAATAGCGTTATCGCATCATCTTATTTCCATTATCTTTCTTGAATTCTTTGGGATAGAGGTATGGCATAGCGCTATTACTTCCATTAAGCTTTAATTTCTGCTGGATTTGAAAGAATAAGATGATCCCATCGTCTTATTCACTCCGAAAGTGGTTCATTCGTCCAATTAGCGTTACACTATCACTTTATTCCGAGAGAATCCGAACAGAAAAAAGACCTCCAGCAACACACTGTCGGCCTCCGTCATTAGGATCTTATAATTCCAACGTCATGAATGAACTTAGCGGGTCATCCGTGTAATCCGCGAACGGCTTACAATAGGTAAAACCAAACTTTTCATATAATTTCCGAGCAGGTTCGAATGCTTTCATGGAGCCCGTCTCCAAGCTGATTCGTGTATAGCCACGTCGCTTCGCTTCATTAATAATGTGTTCAAGAATTTGCTGTGCAACGCCCTTCCGATGATGTGCTGAGGAAGTTCGCATCGATTTTAATTCCCCATGCTGAGGATCCAGCTCTTTAAGCGCCCCGCATCCGACTAACTCTCCTTGTTCCCAACCACTCCAAAAGGTCACATCCGGTTTTTTCAAACCATCCAAATTCAGAGCATGCGTACTCTCTGGCGGGGATAACGATTGCATATGTAAAAGATGCTCCATAATGAGCGCTCTTACTTCAGGACCGGATAAATCATCTACTTTAATCTCCACTTTTGCCACTCCTCTGTCGCTAATTTTTATTGACTAGAATACAACATTACGACGGTCAATTTCAACTATTATTAGCGTTCTGCCCAACACAGAGTACAAGGATTGTGCACGATAACAATGCATCTAAGGGTACTGGACAGTAAGGTTGTTGGTGTGAGAACATGGGTTTACAGCATTTATGTAAGCGCTATCCATTACAATAGGGACATAAAAATTTCATGAAATTAATATCCATACCATGAGAAAAAAGGAGCGTGAATTCTATGTTCGATGGAGCATTACTTCAGGATAAAGTCGTGCTTATTACTGGCGGCGGTACAGGACTTGGCCGTGCCATGGGTGAAAAGTTCCTGTCGCTCGGGGCTAAGCTGGCTATCACGAGCAGACGAGAAGAAGTGTTAGCGCAAGCCGCAGCTGAAATGAGTCTTGGCGGCGGGGATGTCTTCTACCATCCCTGCGATGTGCGTGATCCGCAGCAGGTTGCTGCCATGATCACAGCTGTGGAGCAGCACTTCGGTCGCATCGATGTGCTGATCAATAATGCGGCGGGCAACTTTGCCAGCCCGACTGCGAACTTGTCACCGCGAGCGGTCGATGCGGTGCTGAACATTGTGCTCCACGGGACGTTCTACACCACGTTGGAGCTGGGTAAAAGGTGGATCGAGCAAGGCACTGGAGGTACGATGCTAAACATCGTCACCTCCTACGCCTCCACCGGATCCGCCTTTGTTGTGCCTTCCGCCGCCGCGAAGGCCGGCGTGCTCGCCCTCACCCGCTCACTCGCCGTCGAGTGGGCGCGGTACGGGATCCGGCAAGTGGCTATCGCGCCGGGTCTGTTCCCGACCGACGGCGCGTGGAGCCGACTGGCTCCCACGCCCGAGCTGTCGCAGAAGCTCTTGAACCGCGTCCCCATGGGGCGCGTTGGGGAAAAAGATGAGCTGGCGAACCTCGCCGCTTATCTGATTTCGGACTACGCCGCCTATATTAACGGCGAAGTGATCACGATTGACGGCGGCGAGTGGCTGCAAGGCGCCGGGCAGTTCAACGACCTGCTCGAGGTGACCGATGAGCAGTGGGTTTCTCTTGCGGAGATGACGCGCAAGGGGAAATCGTCCACGTAGAATGACACGTGGACAACACAAAAAGAGAGTGCTCCACGACAGAATACCGTGGAGCACTCTCTTCTTATTTACTTGCAGTAGACGCGAATCTCGTACACCCTGGCACTGACATCGCCATTCGTGGAGAGCACCTCAAGCTTCACAGCCGTCGCTGTGACTGTATCAAATGTAGCCGTTCTTCTGCGATGATAGTTACCTTTCTCTTCATACACACATTGCCATTCATCTTGGACAAGCACCCATAATCGCCAATCCTTCACGCACTCCGGCGCTTTCCAAAAAGCAGGCATATACGCATAGCTCTGATTTAAATTTGTATCGAAATTTACAACAACCTGGTTAAAAGTCCGCTCTTCTTCCCATCTTAGCGCCACATGTTGCGGAAGCTCGCTAGCTCGATCCGATATCCACAAACCCGGCATCGCGAATGGTCTGGCAATTCCATTCAATACTTGATCTGGCCTATAGGGAGCAGGGCAAGGAAGTACTTTCAATGCGAACGAAAAGTGTTTTCGTTTGATCTCGTTCCAACGCTCATAAGGAGGGATGATCAGCTCACTTTCCTGAAATGAAGGATAATGCCTGTTTTCGGGTTGAGGTCCTCCCTCGCACTTGACGTAATACTGAGCCAGTGTCCCTGTTGCTTGTTCGACCGATTTGGCCCAGGCGATGTGCTCACTGTTTTGTAATGCAATACGGTGCGGCTTGCCCGCAACTACAGGGAAGTTTAGCTCCATACTGATCCACCCTTTATGCAGTGGAGGAATGTGGAGTTGCGAGGTGCCAACAGGAACCCCCTCATCTTTATCCCATATACGCTCCAGTTGATAGACAGATACCTTCAACGTAACCGCTTCTTCTGAAGTGTTGCTTAAGTAAAACTCCACGGACTCGATTCGGTCAGAGGTTATTGGGAGCACCTGGGCCCACGTTGAGTCAAGTGGAACCAGCGTATTCTTATCCGGCTCGTTCAGATACAAGACTTGCTCGCTCGATGCTGTCGCTGTCGCCTCTCTTGCCAAATCTTGTTTGTCATCGTTATGCAGTCCAATAATTGGTACATCATCCAGCAGCAATTGTTGCTGAATCGCTTGGATATGTCCATGTGCTCTGTCAGCAGCTTCTCTTGGCGAGACTCGATGGCGGATTGCATACCCTGCAGCTGTGCCTACTGCTTGACCGATATTCGCCAGAATAACCTGATTACGAACAGAACCCAGTGCTACTCGGCTTACACTCATATTGCGTCCTGCCATCCATAGATTGGTGATAGAACGGCTATATAACGAGCGCAGCGGGATTGAATATGGCGCAACTAACGTGTAATCCTTGTAACTGGCATCCCCATTTGAAAGCTCTGGAGGTTCCCCTATATTTAAGAGACCTCCATTAATATGAATATCAACAAACATGCCAGAGGTGCTTACGCGATCGGGCCAACACGGATCTTCGTAAATATGACGCTCCGATACGATGACATCGCCTTCTAACCTTCTGCTTTCTCTTTTCCCGGGATACATGCCAATCCAATCAATCGAATAACTGGACAGTGTATCCTGATACTTGCTCCGGTTCTTAAGGAAATCCCAGTATCCGAGCACATACCGCAACAATTCGTGCTTCATCGCTGCAAAGTCATCGACCTGATGAAATGGATACGCAAGCTCCATCCACCAAAAACCGGCTAAGCGATCATGTTTAATGTTATTAATATCTCGATATATCCCTACATCTTCAGCGGTTTCGTATCGGTGTGCCCAGGCAGGCGCCGTAAACGGTACTTGCCTGCCGGTATTGCGAGCATAGAAGGTGATACTGCTTCCCATGGTGTGATTGTCTGCTTCAACTGGTGCCAGCAGTTCTCCAAATTCACTTCTCGCCTCTCTGCCATAACGATAAGGGGCTCCCGCCAAATAGCCAAGCTCAGCATCCCCCGTGCAATCGGCAAACTGAAGGGCTGTAAATCTAAATTCTTTCCCGCTTCCAAGTTGAGTCGCATAAATCGCCTTCAGCTTGGAACTAACGCCATCCGCTTCCGGATCTACTTCAACTCCGTTTACCTGTGTATCCAAATAGGCCGTCAAATTCGGTTCCTTCAGAATGGCTTGATACAGATTCAAGTCATAAAGCGTGTTAATCGCGCCATCTCCGAACTTCTCATGATTAGTTGCCCGATCCTCGAGCAGAATCTCACTTATGATCCCGCTCTCCATCGTCCAAGAATTGAAATCGACACTCCCCACAGGAACGATGCGAATTTCACTAGAGGAATTGCCTCCGAATGCAGGTCGATTCTGAATAATGGCCGTGCGAAGCCCTCCTCTTGCTGCTGCAATAGCACAGCACACACCGGCCAAACCTCCACCCGCAACAATGAAATCGTATGCGTGGTGCTCCAGATTTCCCCTCTTGATTCGTTCATCCATGCTTACCTGCCTCCAACCTGCGTATTTCCTTAGCAATGATCCCTAATGATTAATACCCGTATACTTCGATTTCCAGAATTCTAGCGTCCTCATACGTCAAATAATCGCAGCCGTCGGTAATGTCTACCTTAAGCTTTGTCGTTGTAATCGGCACAAAGTTAAATTCATTATTTTGACCGCCGTTGTAGGCGTCTATCGTATTATCCACGACTGTTGCGAGCACCTGCCAAGCACTACCGTCCCAATATTGAATGGTAAAGTCCCGAATTTGGGTGCCAGCAACCGTCACCGAACCACTCCAAAGCTTGACGCTACTGACTGTTTTAGCCGTCGGCCAATCCATCTGAAAGACATGAGTTCCTGCGGTATTTGCAGAAATCCAGCGGCTATTGTTATCGTTTTTGACTCCATCCACCGCTTTTGTTTTAGGATAGCTGACATTTGACGAATCTACAGTTAATGTTGCTGACGGAGCTATATTAGTAGGTGTCGGAGGTACAACAGCCGTGAGCCCCGATTCGATCTCGATCCGACTAATCTTCTTGTAAGGTTGACCAGCACCTTGCTCTGAAATTTTCAGATACTTCGTTCCCACAGGAATAGTGGATGAGGAATACACCACCTTAGGTTTGTTATAGCTTCCCGAATAGGAGGTTATGACGGGTGTAAAGCTAGAATAGGTTATCCCGTCTGACGAAGTCATCACACTTACATCGGTTGTATTGTACGAATACGTTTCAATTCTAAACTTGCTCATTTGTTCCTGGGTATTGTATACAACCTCTCCAGGATTGGCATCATTTCTATATAAAACAGCTAGATCATTCCCTACCTCCTTATTGGAGTAACTCTTGGCAATAACCATATTGGAAGAAACCGAACTCATTTTCGATGTATCAAATAAATTGTCTACTAACCATCTCGAGCTTGCCACGACTGGCCCAACTACATTGGAATAGCCCGAAGTGCCGGAAGAATTCTTAGCCTTTACTCTGTAATAATAGGATTCTCCCGGAGCTGTCGACGAATCAGACAGAAGCGAACGGTTGACAATCACATTATCCATGAAATCTGCAGCAATGACCGTCCAAGGTCCACTGCTAGTTGTCGCTCTCTCCACATCGTAGGCGCTTGCATTTGTAGATCCTCGCCATGAAATGTGACCTGTATCAGGGATTGGCAAAAGCACTGGCGGCAATGGAACGTCAATGGCAGGCCTTGTTAATCCTTGGATTTCGTAGGCATGATCCGCCAAAAGTGTAAGTATGTTCTTCTCTGTCGCAATATCTGCAACTCCTATTGTATTGGAGAATCCTGGCCAGTGAAGATCCTCAAAGGATGCGTGATGATAGAAACCGCCCTCTCGAGCATGAAACCTCAGAGCCCACCAGCTTGCGCTGCTGGTTCCCCCACTAATCAACTCATCCAAGAAACTCGACAGCGTGCTCGTGGGCATAGTCATCGCAATTTCTCCCACATTCAGCACTTTTTGATCCTTTGTGTAATTACGCATGGCCGTCAGAGTTTGCACAGCATTCATGCCTGATAAACTGATATAGGTGTGGTAGGATAGCACATCAATATTCGCATTACTCATAACTGTATATCGATTATAAAAAGTAGCAGGCGAGTTTCTACCGTCGATGAATAGATGATTCGCATCGATCCCTTTTACATAATTCGCTAGGTCAGAGACCCATGTATCTAATACACTATCATCGCTGGCACTCAATTCATTGCCGGACTCCCAAGCAAAGATGGCTTTGTCATTTTTATATTGCACACCTGTAAAGCTATTTGTTCTATTCAAAACTTGAGAAATCATGTTTTTAAACTTTAAATTGGTGGCATTTCCTGGTGTAAAAAAGTTCGCTCCATAATCACTATACCCCCCAACATAGGTCCAGTTATCTGTAAATCCAATCGAAGCTCGCACTCCCTCTTGATTGCAATATTGCAGTAATCTATCAAACGCCTTCATGGCATCTTCATTTAAAGTTACGGCTGCACCGGGACTTGCACTATTCGTAGTAATCATTCGAACCGCATTATATGTCGGACTAGAACTCATCGCAAAAACACGAAATACTCTGCCGCCCATTGCCTTGACCGTCCTCACCGCATCCAACAGCTCATCATCCGAGGGGATTCGAAAGCGATCTGAATCATTTCCCATTGGCGAGTAAATGTTAATTAATAGCGCATCAGGAATATTGACTGAGATATAGCGAAAATCAGGTTCAGCAACGTCCTGAACGTTATTGCCATTCAAATCCTCATACAGTTTATCGATGTTTCTTTTTACATAACCATTTACAGTTGCATGTGCTGTAGATTCTGGGAGCAGAGACATTGGGTTTACAGCAGCTGTCAAAGCCATCATGACGAACACGGCAACGACTTTATGACCGATCCATTTCCACATTTGCATAATTGTTAAACCACACCTTTCTAATTATGAATGCAAAAATACAGCAAGGAGATAAAGCTTGCCTTATCTCCTTGAACATGTGTCTGCCTTATTTGATTAAACCCTGATTTTTGAAAGCTTTACTTGCTTCATCCACATATTTTTGCAATTGGTACGTTGTGTTTAAGGTTTTAAGGAACGCATCAAATTCGGATAAAGGACGTTTGCCAAACATAAATTTAATCATTTCTTCATTCTCATAGCGATCCTTATCGGATTTATTCACCCCTTCAGGGATGGCCGAGAAGTTATTGAACACTTTAATATAAGGCTGTTTCACAGCTTGATCAATATACTCTTTTTGCTTAGGAAACTTGGTGTACAGATACGGAAGTTCGTCCCTGCCTGTTAGTTGCAATTGGTACGTCGTTCCAAGCTTAGACATCTCAGGAAGTGGCGTAATTGTCGTGCCTGATTTGGTATAATGAACGCCTTCGTTACCAAACATCACTAAGTTTTGGCCCTCGCCAGCGCCCGTTATATAATCCAAATAAGCTAATGCTCGATCCAATTTCTCCGGTGTTTTTTCCAACGATTTTGGCAAAGCTACACGCCAGTCCGCAGCACTGTCGTCAAACGCGCCCATAAACTTGCCTCCAGGGCCTACAGGAGGATCAATGGCGATGAATTTCGCATTAGGGTTCGTTTCTGTAATTAGTTTAATGTGCTCATCCTTGAACATATCAGACCAGTTCGCATAGATGATACCCACTTGGCCCTTTTGAGCTTTTGTTGGTGCGGCAGTGCCTTTATTCGTCAGCAAATCTGGATCGATGGCACCGTTTGCAAATATATTCTGGATGTAAGTCAGGGCCTGCTTCATTTCCGGTTGTGTGGTGGAGTACATGGCCTTATTGTCTTTAACGATTAAATTTCCAATTGATAGCGATGCGTTAAAATAGCCATAACTAGTTCCAAATGCACCGAAGATTGGCGCGAACGCATCTAAGCCATATCCCGTTAAGCCGTAGGTATCCTGCTTCCCATTGCCGTCTGGATCTTTATCGTGGAAAGCATTAATCGTCGCTGCTAGCTCCTCAATCGTCTTCGGTACAGGCAGCTTTAATTTATCCAGCCAATCTTGGCGGATCATCAGAGCTCGATAAGGAACAGTTGCACGTTTTGGAAGTGTCATCTGCTTACCATCGACTCTCCCTTTGGCTAAATCAATTTCCGTGTAGGCCTTTTTGACATTCGGCATTTTATCTAAATATTTCGTAAGGTCTAGAATAGCGCCTTGCTTGGTAAACTGCATCATCTGATCGTTGGAGACGGTGAAAACGTCCGGCGCATTATTCGATGCGACTCTTACGTTAATTTGATTGACATATTCGTTATTGCTGCCTGGGGCAATGGCATTAAAATCGAAATTAATATTTAATTTTTTGCCGATTTCTCCTTGAAGCGCTTTGTCATCCTCACTTAGTCCAGGTCCAGATACGAGCACACTCAATTTAACGGGAGTGGTTGATTTCTCTGGAGCGCTTGTCGCGCTGGGACTGCTCGTAGCGCCTTCTGTTTTCGCTACTTCACTCTTGGAACCGCATCCACTAAGCACCAAACTTAAAGATAAGCATGCGGCAGCACATAATTTCAACGTTTTCTTCATACGTACATCCCCTTATATTTTTTTCGTGTAGCTATATGTTAACTGCTAACCCTTCACTGCGCCAACTAGCATTCCTTTGGTGAAATACTTTTGGATGAATGGGTAGACAGTCACAATTGGAAGTGCGGTCAAGATGACACCTGCCATTTGAAGTGTCGTTGCAGGAACGGTCTGTTCCAGATTGATTTCAGATGACATTGAAGCATTCAATATATTGCGTAACACCACTTGCAGTGGATATAAGGAAGAATCCGTTATATACATAATCGCATTGAAAAATTCATTCCAATGCATCACACCATAGAAGGTGCTGATCGTTGCAATAACAGGAAGCGACATCGGTAAAATAACGCTGAGTAGAACTCTGCTTTCCGAAGCACCATCTATGCGAGCAGCCTCAATTAAGGATTCCGGAATATTTTCAAAAAATGTCTTCGTAATCAATAAGGAAAATGTTCCTACTGCTGTAGGGATAACCATGGCCCAAACCGAGTTCAAGAGCCCTGTTGCCTTCACGATCAAATAGGTAGGAATAATCCCCCCGCTAAACATCATCGTAAACATGATGAGAAATAATAGCAGTGAGCGTCCCGGCAACGTCTTCTTGCTAAGTGGATACGCCATTAATACGGTAAGCGCAACATTGATGATCGTACCAATTACCGTAACAAAGAATGAAATACCGTAAGCTCTTGGGATGGTAGACGTATTTAAAAATAAGGCATACGCCTCGAAGGTCACTTTTTTCGGTATGATCGCAAATCCGCCATTCTTCAATACTTCGCTGAAGGGAGTCAGGGATACCGCTAGCACGTATAGCAACGGGAACAAAACGCACACGGATAATAGCAGCAGAATTACATAGATTACACTACTAAACAGCCGCTCTTTCCAATTCATTACCATATGCTCCCCCCCGATCGCTTCGCTAGGCTATTTGCCCCAATGACTAGGATTAAAGCAATAAGCGATTTAAAGAGACCTACAGCTGCACCAAGACTGAAATTGAACTGTTCAAGGCCTGTTCGAAACACCCACGTGTCGATAATATCGATTTTTTCATACACCTGGATGTTGTACATCACATAAATTTGTTCAAATCCTGCGTCTAATATCGTCCCTAAGCGTAAAATAAACATCAGGATGATAACATTTCGAATGCCCGGTAAAGTAATGTGCCATATCATACGAATTCTGCCTGCACCGTCTACTCTCGCCGCCTCATATAACGTTGGATCGATTCCCGCTATAGCAGCTAAATACACAATTGCGCCCCAACCTAAGTTTTGCCAGAGGTCTGTTCCTACAATTAAAGAGCGTATCCATTCGTTTGTTGTTAGGAAAGGAACTGCCTTCAACCCAACATCCTTGAGCATCATATTAATAAGACCATCTGCCTCTGAAAATAGGGAGAGACAAATCCCATAAATAATGACCCAAGAAATAAAGTGCGGCATATACAAAATGGATTGAACCACATTGCGAACGTACTTCCCACGAATTTCAGATAATAAAATAGCCAGCAGAATGGCTGGAGGCATCAACCATACCAGCTTGTAAACACTGATCAATAACGTATTAGTCATGATTTGCCCAAAGTAGGGAGAATCATAAAAGTATTTAAAATGCTTATACCAGGGATTCGCCCACGGACTGTTTACGATACCCTCGGTAATATTAAAATCTTTAAATGCAATAATAGCTCCATACATCGGCAAGTATTTATAAATGATAAAATATAGAATTCCTGGCACTAGCATAAAGTAGTGAACCCTATGAAGGTGCATCAACTTTACCAATCGGATTAACGCATTCTCACGCTCACGCACCCTTTCACGATGTACAACGATCTTTTCCATGAAGTCACCTTTCTTCTCGATCTCGCATGCATGCTTGGAATCGATGGATTGCCCTGATCATAATGGATGAATGCATGGTTGAATAGTTCTGAATCTATAGGTGGTTCTGAAATGAACGATTCCTAGGTTCTGCTTCTCATACCCAGTTTGAATACTCACGATTCGGGTTTACAGTCTTGCAATTTAGGCAAGGCGCATCCACAATATATATAGGTAAAATCTATGTGAAAACTTACCTAAACTCACATCTTGGGGGAGCGTCAGATGCTAAAGCTGAATCGCATGCAAGGTTTGTATATGCGAATTTTTTTATTGGTGGCTTTTTTGTTTTTAACGATGGCTAGTCTGTATTCCTACTACTTAACGAGTCAAATTTCAAAATACGCCATTAATGAAGTCAATGACGTTGCTTCTATTAAGATTACACATGTGAAAAACAGCATGGAATTAATCCTTCAACGGTTAAAAATTAATAGCACTAACTTGTATCAAAACCGAAATGTGGGGTATTGGCTCACAACCCAAGAAAGAGATACCTACCTGGATCACTTGGTTGATCTGTCGCTTAACGACTTTAAAGCCTCTGAGCGACTTGTTAAAGATGTCTATCTCTTTAACCCGGCTACTCGAGAAATCCTTGCAGCTAATGGCGGCGCTAGTCCTTTTGATGGATTTAGCGATCAAAAATTTCTGCAAAAAATTATTCAAAAGCCTGAAGGACCTCTTCAATTCACCAAACAAGTGCTGAACAACAATTCAGAGATTATGCTCTTCTTCCCCAGCGAAGACATTAATGTCACCCAACAAGGGCGATTAGCCATTGTATTAGATCAGAAAATGCTTACAGAAGAACTTCTGCTAGGCAACAATGAATTCCAAAGCAAGCTGTTGGTTCTTGATTCGGATAACTCCATGTTAATGGGCGACATCAATCATGACTTTGAGAAAGCATTTCATCAATTTTTAAGCGGTGCCAACGTCAAGAACAATGATCAACCCGTTGATAATGCTGTCGTTGAAGGTTTTGATTGGAAATATGACGGGCAAGAATGGGGTGTTCAATCCATCTCCTTAGCAGGGGATCGTTGGAAATTGTATCTGGTCTCTCCTTTAGGCATTTGGAAAGAAAAACTGTTTCAGCTAAATTTAAAAATCTTAGGCTCTTTTTTTATCATGATTGCTTTCCTATTGGTATTGCTTTATTTTCTGTCCAAACAGACCTACAAACCCTTTGTTGAGGTGCTCCAAAAAATTCGCAACTATTACAATGGAAATAAAGCAATCGAAGAGGATATGTCTTGGTACTCACTTAGTAAAGGATATAAACTAATCCATTCCGGGTTCGATACACTTGTGGACCGTGTCGAGGAACAAGACCGTTCTATTAAAAATAGCGGTCACATTGTCAAAGGGGAACTGCTTCGTCAGTGGATTTCAAGTAACACGATCACCTCCTCGTTGAAGGAAGAGCTTGGGCAGATGATCCAAATTAATCTAGATGAACCGGTTCGATTTGCTGTTTTTCGAATCGAAAATTATAGTAAATTTAACGCAAACTATAGCTTCCAGTCTCGTAAACTGATGAAATTTGCGATGCAGAATATAATTAGCGAGGTTGTCACGAACTATGGTTTAACCTCTGAGTCCGCGGACTTAGGCTCTGACCATATCGTTATGCTCTTCTCTTCACATGAGTGCGAACAACAATCGGAGGCCACCATTGTCAAAATTTTGGAAGAAGCCAAGCTTCAATTACATCGTTGGATTGATATTCCCGCAGTGGTTGGACTCAGTGAATCCACAACCTCTCCTGCCGAAGATATTTATAAGGTGTATCAATCCGCTTACGAATTATCCAAGCTCAGTTTTATTACTGGCGATAACCTTATTTTCAGACAAAGTGACCTCAGTACCATAGTCAAAGAAGGGCAAGTCAGCGGGATGGATATTGACCAGCTCATTACATTAATTCAGTCCATACGTGTTCGGGACAAAGAGGCTGTCCTTAAACTGTTACATACTTTGTTTGAAGAATTAAAAGTATTGCCAGCCAATGAATCCAAATTGCAGCTTACTCAGCTCCTGTTCACTTTGCAGAAATCTTTCAAACAAATCCATGCCCCCCTTACCATGGAAGAGATTGAGCATAAATTAAATGAATTTACGAACCTTCGGGAAGTTCAGGTTTGGCTTGAACAATTACTGCTAAATCTCATGGAAGACATGTCGAATCGTCATGCACAAAAGGAAGAAGTATTCACCGATATCCTAACCTACATCGCCAATCATCTTCATGATCCAATGCTGACCATCGACGATATTGCCCAACATGTCTCATTATCTGTGAACTATGTAAGATTAATTTTTAAAGAACACTATCAATTCTCTGTTTCGGACTACATTCTAGAGAACAGAATTGAGAAAGTGAAAGAATTGCTCTTGCAAACCAATTGGTCAATCGTGGAGATCGCCGCTCAGTCTGGTTTTCAATCTAAGAGCCACTTTTTTACCGCTTTTAAGAAGGCAACTGGGCAAACACCAAGTCAGTATCGTGAAAAGCGATCTCAAAACTAGGGGTTTCGCTTGCGGAAATAATACAAAACAGACCACCATGCAAAGGAATCTGCTTGGTGGTCTGTTTTGTTTGTGTTGCTTTGGCTGAGATAGTGTCCCTACCCCTTCACAGCCCCCGCCGTCATGCCCTTCATAATCTGCTCTTGGAACAACAAGAACACAACGATCGTCGGAAGCACAGCAATCGCTAGTGCAGCCATCGTTAATTCATAATCGGTCATGTACCCCGTCGCGAAGGCAGATAAGCTGAGCGGTACAGTCTTGAGCGCAGGTTTACTAATGAAGACAAGCGCGAAAGCGAAGTCATTCCAGAATCGCAAGAAACCAAGAATCGCAACGGTTGATAGCGCTGGTAAGCTTAGCGGAAGCATCATGCGGAAGAAAATGCCCCAGTAGCCCGTGCCATCAATCAGCGCGGCTTCTTCGATTTCTTTTGGAATACTCACAAGATACGCAGCTACAATGAAGATGGCTAACGGCAGCTCAAATGCGACATAAGGCAGAATAAGTGCCCCGTACGTGTTCAGTAGACCTACTTTTTTCATGATAATAAAGAGTGGTACGAGCGTGCTGTGGATTGGAATTAGCATTCCCAGCAAGAACAATCCGGTGAAAAATACTTTTAATTTGAACTCGAACCGCGCAATAACAAAGGCTGCCAATGCGCCTAAAACCAAGGTTAATACGAGCGATAACACTGTGACCACTGTCGAATTCCACAAGGAGAGCCCCATTCCTGAAACTTTCCAGGCGCGAACAAGGTTATCCCACTTCCAAACGGTCGGCAGCAAAAAAGGCCGGGAATGAAATTCTTCATTGGATTTAACAGCACTTATAAATAACCATATTAATGGATACAACGTGACGATCGCATATAAGGATAGAACGATATTAATGGCGCCGCGTGACCATATTTTACGTTGCTTAGCTCCAGCGGGAAAACCCGTCTGCATCGCTACAACCTGCTTCATAGATGTCCCTCCTGACGAATTATCGATGTTAGCGATAGTCTCGCTTCATTAAATACTGACTGCCTACAATCAAGAGCAGGCTTAAAATAATAATCGCTGTGGAAAGTGCACTACCGAACCCAAAACGATACACATTGAACGTACTATTGTACATATAGGAAGCCAGCAATTCCGTGGAGTGCGCAGGTCCGCCGCCTGTCATGACATAAATCAGATCGAACGCCTTCAAGGAGCCTGAAATACAAAGCACGATGGCAACCTTCACCGTATCCCAAATCATTGGCAGTGTGACGGCAAATAGCTTGCGAACCGGTCCGACGCCATCCAATTGGGCAGCATCTTCAATTTCCGGTGAAATATTTTGTAAAGCAGCAATAAACATAATCATGTAAGGACCAATATAATTCCAGATGATCGGCACCATCAGTGCGAACATCGATACTTTCGGATCGGAGAGCCAAGCTTTCTTCCAGCTATCTAGACCAACGCCATCCAGCAAGAAGTTCAGAATACCGATTTCCGGGTGGTAAATGTATCCCCAGATAATCCCGACAACAACAGAAGACAATACCATTGGCATAAAGACTGAAGCTCGAATGATACGTTGAAACGGTGTGCTGCGCATAAGGAGAAGCGCTAAGATCATCGCGATCGGCACTTGTCCGAAGACGGAAGCGGCTACGATCAGCATGTTGTTTTTAAAAGCTTTCCAGAAAATCGGATCTGTAAATACTTCGATATAATTGTCCATACCAATGAATTTGGCTGCCCCGATACCTTTCCAGTCGAAAAACCCGTAGTACGCCGACCAAAAGAGCGGAACGATAACGAAAAACAAATAGATGATTAAGGCTGGAAGGAGCCCTATGGTAATGAATCCTCTTATTCTTGCGGACACGTTCATGATGCCCCTCCTTGTAAGCTTTTTTAGAAAAAGGGCTCCAGCCGAGCAGAGGCTGGAGTCCTATGTCACACCTTATTTACCGAGAGATTTCGCTTGTGCTTCTTGTACTTTTTTGGCAACATCCTCTGGTTTACCGCCCATCAGAAGCTCTTGAAGTCCGTTGTTCACAACGTCTGCGCTTGCAGAGCTAAGTCTGCCATCGTAGACTGGCGTCATTTTCACAGTGCCCATCATTTTGTAAACTTCCGCGAAGATGGATGTTACTTTCGATGTATCCAACGCTACTTTGTAGCTAACCAGCTGATTGCCTTCCAAAATCGACTTCTGTGCTTCTGGACCAGACAACGCATAGATCAACTCGTAAGCTGCTTGTTTCTTCGCGCCTGTTACCTTTTTACTCATCCCTAGACCTGTTCCAACAACACCGGATAGCGTATTTGGATCGCCTTTACCATTCGGTACAGATGGCAGTACAGTAACAGCCATGTTGGCTAGCGCTTCTTTAGAAGCGTTCGCTGCCAGGTTCGGAAGTGCCCAACCGCCGTCGATCATCATAGCCGCTTTGCCTTGCGCGAACATTTGTTCCATTTGCGTATTATCAATGCTGTTGAAGCCCTCTTGGAAAGCGCCTGCTTTGCCAAGCTGTTGCAGATACGTTAGCGCCTGAACAAATTCAGGATCCGTGAACTTCGCACCGTTTTGATCAACAGCTTTCAAGAACCAATCCGTTCCCGTTACACGGTCGGCCAAGGAACTCAAAATACTGGATTGTGCAACCCATGCCGCTTTGTTTCCAAGCGCGATTGGCGTCACGTTATTCTTTTTAAACGTATCCACCAGCTTCATCAGGTCATCCCAAGTTTTTGGCGGTTGTGCGTTATATTTGTTGAAGATTTCTTTGTTGTAGTAAAGAATGGATGTTGGCGATAAAGCCATAGGTGCCGCATAAGTTTTGCCAGAAATTGTGAAATCATCAAAAGATCCCGGCAAGAAATTGCCTTTCCACTCCGCTTTGCTGTCGAGAAGCTCATTGATCGGTTGAATCAAGTCACCACCGACGAACTCCTTCGTCATAACACCTGGCCACATAACGAATAGGTCTGGCATTTCATTCGCTGCTGCTACGGTTTTAAGACGAGGACGGTATCCATCGGGCGGAATCCCCTGAATATCCAACTCGATATTCGGATGGTCCTTCTTGAATTTTTCCATATATTCGCGCATCGTTTTGGCACGCGTATCTTCGCCCGTATAGTTATGCCAGATTGAAAGTTTAACTTTCTCACCAGGCTTCGCTGTTTCTGTTTTAGCTGGTGCCGTACTTCCCTGCGCCCCGTCTGTCGTTCCACTTGAACCACAACCTGCTAACAACGAAAGTGACATCGCAGCCGCCACTGTAACGATAAATGACTTTTTCATTTGTTGGACCTCCTAATAGTTTCGTAGCAACTAGCTCCTTAATTTGCAAGCTTTCTTCGTTACTCCTTTAGTATAGGGGACATTTCTCTGTACAGGTACGGGAGAGACTTCGGCGCGAAGGGGGACATTTTTCAGTCTTTGCCTCCTTGTCGATACTCTGAAGGGGTTCTTCCTGTGTGCTTTTTGAACTGCTGGGTAAAATATTTGATATCCTCATAGCCCACTCGGCGGGCAATATCGCTCACTTTCATTTGCGTGCTTTGCACAATGTCCGTTGCCAGTTTCATTCGTTCCCGTGTCACAAACTCAATATAGGTACAGCCGGTCTCCCGTTTGAAAACCTCGCTGAAATGGTTAGGATTGATATGGACGAATCCCGCAACCTGCTGGAGCGAAATCGGCTGATGCAAATTGTCCCGAATATAGGCAATCGCCTTATGGATGTACGCATACTTATTCTGATCAAGTCCCTGGTGATAAATGCTCATGATCGCTGACAGCACCTTGAATACTTCTTCTTCTGGACGCCCCTCCCCCTCTAGCTTGGAAAGGACGCTTAAGGCGGACATATCCTGCTGAGCCGTGCTCGCTCGCTCTAACCAACGATGTCCAGCTACCACCATGGACTGTAAGTATCCCTGAACGGAAAGCGGCGTTGCCGCGGCATCCTCCAGCTGTGCCCGTACCTTCTGATTGACCCAATGTCTAAGGTCTGTCGCATTATCATTCATAAGAATCGCGGCAAGCTCCGATTCCTCTTTCTCCGTGCAAACCGTGCGACTCCCACTGCGTTCCCGAATATCTTGCGATGTGTAAAGCCCTGCCGAACCAAGCAGCCCCTGATAGGCGAAAACGTCCTTAGCTGTCCGAAAAGAGGCACGAAGTCCCTCATCGTCAAATGCAACAGGACCAAGCGCTGCGAATACAGAGCATTTGAGTGTATCCGCGACACGTTTCAATGCTTCGTTCAGCCCTGCCGTATCGGTCACCCCCTCCTCGTAGCGAACAACGACGACGAAATGATCCTTACTCATCAGCGTCACACAAGGGAGAAGCTCGTACAGCATATTTTCCGCAGCACCTTGCAGCAGATTAGCGAAGGTCGCCCATCCGGAGCATGCGACAAGAAGCACCTGTCTGACGTGCCCTTCCCCCGTGCTTTCACCCGCCGCGGTATCGACGCCTTTTTGGCGAAACCACTGGTGCAGCTGGGTCCGTGCCTCTTCATCATCGCGCAGGCCATGATTCAGCGCTCGTTCAAGCAATTGGGAGCGCAGCGCAGCCTGCTGGAGGTTGTCCTTTTTCACGGACTCCCATTTATCCATGATGTTCTGCTTCGCTTTTAAAGCTGCTTTAATGATCTCCTCTGGACGGCTTGTCTTCAGCAAATAGTCCGTTACACCGCCGCGCAACGCCTGTTGGGCATAGCTGAAATCATCATAGCCCGTGAGAATCACGATCTCTGTATCGGGCAATATCAGCTTTATTTCCCGGGCAAGCTCGATGCCATCCATCCCCGACATCCGAATATCAGTCAAAACAATATGCGGCTTCTCATGCGGAATGCGCTCTAAAGCCTCTTCGGCCGAAGAAGCTGCAGGCAGCAGCTCCAACCCAAGCTCTTTCCAGTCAATAACGGTACATAGCCCCGTTCGAATAATAACCTCGTCATCCACAATCAAAATTCTCATACCGACGATTCTCCAATCTCACGAGGAATGGTAAACGTAATCCGTGTGCCTGTCCCAATCGTACTTTCTACGACAAGACCTGCCCCCAAGCCATAATGCAGCAGCAGTCTACGGTGCACATTGATGAGTCCATAGCTAGTCACAACCTTCTTCCTTTCTTCATCTGCTTCACTTCGAATGCCTAGCTTCTGATTCGCCTGCGCCAATTGCCCCAAGATGTCTTGCAGCTTGGCCTCATCCATACCCATCCCCGTATCCTCGACCACAAATTTCATATCAAGCTCACGCAGCTCGCCGTGCACATAAATGTGTCCTCTCGTTTTCTTCTTCTGAATGCCGTGAATCAGGCTGTTCTCAATCAAAGGCTGAAGCAGCAGTTTCAGCATCACATTTTGAGTCATCTCAGGGTCAATAAAGAACTCAATCTCGAACTGTTCCGGGAACCGAATCGCTTGAATATAGCAATAGTTCTGTGCATGGGAAACCTCCTGCTGAACGGTGCAGAATTCTTCTCCCTTATTTAAGCTAAAACGCAAAAAGTCACTAAGCGCGCCAACCATCTCGGCAATTTGTCGATCCTTATTCATCAAGGCAATCCAATGGATGGACGACAAGGTGTTATATAAAAAATGCGGATTAATCTGTGCTTGCAGCGCCATAATATCCGCTTCCTTCTTCATCGCCTCATTGAGCTGGACTTGATCCTTCAGACGGCTGATCCGATCACTAAGCTTGTTATAGCTATGAACGAGCAAGCCAACCTCATCCACACTTTTCACTTCTAACGTCGGAATCATTTCATCGGGATTCAGATCTTTTAAATATTTGGTCAATTTCATCAGGGGATTCGTGACCCATCGTAAGAAATAAATGACCAGCCCCATCGCCAGCAGGAGCGCAATGATGATTGTGACAGCTGTTACGGTCAAAACGAAGTTATTTTGCTTCTGGTAAATCTCCGTCGGAATGAAGCCGACCAATTTCCAGCCGATCCGCGGAAGCCCATTGTAGAGAACGGTATACGGGTGCATCCCATCCAGCACATTCGTTACACCGCTCGTTTCCGATAGTCCCTCCAGGTTTGGGAATATATCAGCCATGTTTTTCATGAGCCACTTCGGATCGCCACCAGCAAGAATACGATTATTCGCGTCGACTAAGACGACAAAACCGCTTGTTTCCCAACCAGTATCGGTCAAATAATGCTCAATCTCCGATTGATCTAGAGAAAAGGATAACGTGCCTAAGTTTTTGAACAGGTTAAAATCCCGAATGGGCCTAACCAGTGAAATCACCTTTTTTAAACCATCAGAGGTTTGGATTTCATAGAGGGGTGACCACCATTTAGGCGCTGATTTATATACCGTCTCGTACTGTTGCAGTAGCGGTGCTAAGCCTGAATTCGTGATGCTGGTTGTAAATAAAGCAGGGTTACTATTCTTCGGTGTAATCGTAATGTTGGCAATATACTTTTTGGAATAGGATAAGTTCCATAAGGTCCCGATGAGCTGCGAATACAGGTTGATATCGCTTTCTTCTTTGCCTAAATACGACTGGACATCCCGCTGACCGATCAGGAAAATCGAACTATTCTCGACATCCTGTATAACGAAATCGAGTTTATCCGTCATTTGCTTCAGGGTATTCATCCCTGCTTCCTTCGCTTTCTCCTCCGTCACCGAGGTTGCAATCCGGTAGGATACGGTTCCCATTGTAAGCAGCGGCAAAACGACGGCGAATAAAATAAGCAATGAGAGCTTACGATTGAGAGATTTGGCAAACCACCGCATCATGGGAAATCCTCCATTCTTTTCTCTTACCATGATCTTTTTAACATAATATCATGAGCCCCCCTGGAAAATCATACTTTTTTTCAGTCTAACAAACTTTTTGTTTGACAACTAAAAAGTTTGTGTTACTATTTTGCTCAGAATAACCTTTAACCTGTGAGGGGGATAACCAGCATGGAATCGATTCACGATGAATTCGGATTTTTGAGCGATCTGGTGACAGGGCTTGCTGCTCAATTCGGCGAGAACTGCGAGGTCGTACTGCATGATTTGACAGGCTCTTACGAAAGCACCATCGTCGCCATTGCGAACGGTCACATCACTGGACGCAAAGTTGGAGATCCCGGCACGAATCTAGGTCTTGAGTTGCTGCGAGGCAATCATGTAAACGGCAACAAATTCAACTATTTAACACAAACGAAGGACGGCCGCATTCTGCGCTCCAGTTCGATGTATATGAAAAATAAAGCAGGCAAAATCATCGGTTCCCTGTGTATCAACATGGACATTACGGATCTGATGGTGGCCGAAAAAACACTGCAAAACTTGATCAACCCGGCAGGCCAACCTGCTGAAGTGAAGGAATCGTTCGTCACAAGCGTTAGCGACTTGCTCGATGCCCTCATTCAGGAAGCGCAAGAGGTTGTCGGCAAGCCCGTCGCCGTTATGACCAAAGAAGATAAAATGCGGATGATCCAGCTTCTTGACGCCAAGGGTGCTTTTCTGATTAAAAAAGGCGGCGAGAAGATTTGCACGTATTTAAACATCTCGAAATATACCCTATACAGCCATCTGGAAGAAGGCAAAAGTAACGCGAAAGAGAGTGAATCCCTATGACCATCTCCTTGGAAACCCCTTGTGTGATCATCGATACGGACATCATGACTCGCAATATTCAAACGATGGCCGACCGGGTCAAGGGGCATCGCGGTGTGAAGTTAAGACCGCATGCGAAAACGCATAAGCTCCCTGCCGTCGCTTTGCTTCAAATCGATGCTGGCGCCGTCGGCATTACTGTCGCTAAAGTGTCTGAAGCTGAAGTGATGGCGGCGCATGGCATTCATAACATCTTCATCGCGTATCCGTTGGTGACGGTGTCTAAAATTGAGAGAGCTATTCGCCTTAGTGAGGAAATTGAGCTCATCGTTGCTGTGGATAGCTTGGCTGGCGCTAAGCTCATGGAGCAAACTGCTGCTAAGCTCGGCCACTCGCTGCAGGTTCGGTTAGAGATCGACACCGGGCTGCGCAGAACCGGTGTGCCGTATGAAGAGGCCGTCGCGCTTGCCACGGAGATTGCGGGGATGCCGCATCTGCGGCTCACCGGTATCTACACGTTCCGCGGCGCTCTGCTGGCCGGCAAGCCCACGCTCGACGTGGCAGCCGCCGGTCTTGAAGAGGGCCAGCTGATGGTCGCGCTGGCCGAACGCCTTAGAGCCGCTGGCATCGCTATCGCTGATGTCAGCGTAGGCTCTACGCCGACGGCTTTGTATGCCGCGGCGGTGGAAGGCGTGACGGAGGTTCGCCCCGGCACCTACGTCTATCAAGACCGGATGCAGGCGCAGCTTGGCGTCTGTGAGCTTGAAGACTGCGCCGGCAGCGTGCTCGTCACCGTCGTGAGCCGTCCGTCCGCGGATCTGGCGATCGTCGACGGCGGCAGCAAAACCTTCGCCACGGACGTGCAGCCAGGGACGAATCCCTTGCAGCTGCGCGGCTTCGGCCATATTCATGGCCTGGAAGATGCCCTTCTCGTGCGGATGAACGAAGAGCACGGCATGGTCGAGCTTGGCCCGCTGGCCCAAGCAGCCAACCTGCAAGTCGGTGATCAGCTGCGCATTATTCCAAATCATATTTGCAGTACCGTAAACCTGCACAATCATGTTGTGATGCAAACTGGAGACACATTTGAACGCTTGCCTGTGCTCGCACGGGGCATGCTGGAATAAATTTTGGAGGTGCAGCATCATGTTGGATCTACTTTTGAAAAATGGTCGCATCGTCGATGGCACAGGAAATCCATGGTTTGCTGGCGATGTCGGCATTCAAGGTAATCAAATCGTCGCTGTAGGTCAGCTTCATGAGGAAGCCACGCGGGTCATTGATGTGAACAAACAAGTGATCTCACCTGGCTTTATTGATGGTCATTGCCATTCCGATCTGATGATTTTCGATTACCCGCACAGTGAAATCAAAATGCGTCAAGGCGTAACAGCCGAAGTCGTTGGCAACTGCGGTCTTGCTCCCGCTCCCTTCGTCCCTTCTCAAGCTGAATTGCTTCAAAGCTATGTTCAGCCGGTGCTTGGTCAGACCAAATGGCAGTGGCCATGGGAATCCGTTGCCGAGTATATGGATGCGGTTGCCAATTCACGTCCATCCGAGCATATGGCTACTTACGTTGCTCATGGGGCATTGCGTATTGCCGTGATGGGCTTCGCGAATCGACCAGCAACCGGACCTGAAATCGCCCAGATGAAGGCTATGCTGGAAGAGGGCTTGCGTGCTGGAGCGATTGGCTTGTCCATCGGACTCTTGTACGCCCCAGGCAGCTATACCAGCAAAGAGGAAATCGCTGAGCTATGCTCCGTGCTGCCGAAGTATAACGGTCTTTTCTCCACGCATATTCGCGGTGAAGGAAACAACTTACTGCCTTCCGTCAAGGAAGTCATTTGGATCGCGGAGAAGGCTGGCGTTTCGCTGCACATCTCCCATCTCAAAGCCGCAGGCAAGCGCAACTGGGGGCAAATCAACGATGCGCTGGAGCTAATTGAGGATGCCCGCTCACGCGGCATGGACGTCACTTGCGATGTGTATCCATATAATGCAGGATCGACTTCATTGACCACAATCCTTCCCCCTTGGGTACTTGAAGGCGGGATTGAAAGCGCGCTGGAAGTGCTTCGCGATCCTTCACTTCGTGCCCGTGTTCGTGAAGAATTGAGCCACGAACAGACGACGTGGGACAACCTGGTCTGCTCCACAGGTTGGCAAAGTGTGTTCCTTTCCGCTATGCATACGGAGACCAACCGCCATCTCGAAGGCAAACACCTTGCCGAGATCAGCGAAATTCGCGGGCAGCATCCAGCGGATTGTATGATGGACTTGCTTTTAGAAGAAGAAGGCCGCATCTCCATTGTGTACTTCCACATGTCTGACGAGGATGTACAGCAAGTTGTTGCATACGATAAATCACTGATCGCCTCAGATAGTCTCACTTGCGATACAGGCAAACCGCATCCCCGCTTATACGGGACGTTCCCTCGGGTGTTTGCGAAGTACGTGCGTGAGCACCGCATATTAACCTTGGAACAAGCGGTACGCAAAGTAACTTCGTTCCCTGTGTCACGCTTCAAGCTTGGTAAGCGCGGATTGATCGTGCCTGGCTACATCGCCGATGTCGCTGTGTTCAATCCAGATACCATTCAGGATCATGCAACATTCGAAAATCCGAGACAATATCCGGATGGCATCTCGCATGTCGTGGTGAATGGCGCCCTTTCATTGACCGGTGGTCAACACACACATGCGCGGGAAGGCAGCTTCATTCGTGCACAGCATTGCTGCCGACACTAAATTTTAGCCCGTACATTAAAATTAAAAATTAACTTTAACTTTGACTTGGAGGTCATTTATATGTCCGTTATTGAACAACGTTTGCAAGAGCTTGGCGTCACACTTCCCCCGTCCCCAGAAGCGCGTTTCACGTATCTCCCATGTAACCAAACAGGGAACCTGATCTACTTGTCCGGTCAAGATTGCCGTATTAACGGTGAGCTGATGTATGAAGGTAAACTCGGCCGTGAAATCACAATTGAGCAAGGTCAAGAGGCAGCTCGTCAAACGATCATCAACTGCTTAGCAGTTATGAAAGGCTATTTAGGCGACTTAGATCGTGTAGTCAAAATCGTAAAAATGCTCGGCTTCGTCAACAGCGCACCTGGCTTTGGCGACCAGCCTTATGTCATCAATGGCGCGTCTAACTTCCTCGTTGAAATCTTTGGCGAAAATGGTAAGCATGCCCGCTCCGCTATCGGCACTAGCGATCTGCCTTTCCACACACCAGTGGAAATTGAGTTGATTGTTGAGATTCGCGACTAGGCCAGACGCATCCCTCAAAATAAAAGCAACCCCAGACTTTACGAAGTCCGAGGTTGCTTTTGTTCCATTACAGACCCACCGCCGCTCCCTTTTCCAGCCGTAAAATCTGTTTTTCCCCCGTTTCCGCTAATTCACGGAATTGGTTAATCGTTTCACGCATTTTCGGCAGCGCTTCTTGCTTGTAGGTACTAATTGCATGCAAAGCTTCGAAGCTGTCAGCGAATGCTTTTTTGAGCGAATCGGCAGAAATACTAGCCTCAATCGCACCTTTATGTATCTCGACACCCTGTTGCTTCAGCATCTGCCCCGTATGTTCAATGAACGTATTCGTTGTTGTATACAAAGCATTGAGCTGTTTCAGTACCACCTTTTGATTGACCAATGCACTGGCAGCCGTAACGGCTACCCGCAACGCCGCTACCGTCACTGTGCTTGCCCGATCAACCCCTCGGATAAGCTCCTTATTATTTCGGATAACGACCTCGAAGGTGATAAATCCTTGTTGATTGACCGCCATCATGGCTTGCATATCCAGTGTCCTCTGACGAAGTGGGAACAGTACCTCTTCTGTAATGAATTTGATCTTCTCAGGGTCATCATTTCTTGCTTTGGCGAGCGCGATTTGTTCTTCGATGGTTTCATCCATATAGGAGACCAGTTGAATTTCTTTGCGAAGCTTTTTCGTTAGATCGCGAAGCGCGTGCTGTTCGAGAAGAAGTGTCGTATTGTCGTCCCTCAAACCTACTTTCCCTTTATTCAGCGTCTCCATAATCTCGGCAATGACCACATCTGCTTTATCGAACTGATGAAAGTAGGACCTTACTGGGTTAAAAAACTTCCCTAAAAACCCGCGTTTGGCGAAGTCGAGCCCGCTTGGATCGAGATCCTTCATTTGTAATTGCAGCTCGCCAAGTCCTTTGGCCACGATGCCTCCCTCATCCCCAGACTTCGAAAGCTTCCCTATCGTGACTTGAAGTAAAGCATTCTTCTGTGAAGATGCTCGCATCGTCTCTATGCCAAAGTTTTCTACTGCTGCCAAAATATTTTTTCGTTTCTCCAGCGAATCGAGATCTATTTCCATGATCGTTTGCACATTCTGATCCGCCTGCGCTTTCAGTTTAAGGACTTCCTCTGGAACTGGCTTCACCTGCTCCTCTACAACGGCCTTAAGCTCTTCAACTCCTGTAATATCCAATGAAAATGACATGCTGGCTCCCCCCTAATAGACAGTATGTTAATCCTACATCTGAACGTTAAGCAGGTTACTTATTTTATAAACGACATCATCGGTGTCCGCATTAATACTTGCTGCTTCATTAATACTCGAGATACTCTGAAGCGCCCCAATATCAGCATTATAACCAATGGTGTAGACAGGGATTTGATAGGTTTCAATTAAGCCTCGGATGTCTTTCAGGGAGTGCCCTGCATTCGTCTCGCCATCGCTTAATACGAAAATAAGCGGCTTCACATTAGGCTCCACAGCCATGTAATCCTCTAACATTTTCATCGCGACGACTATGGCATCGAAGGTTGCAGTCCCGCCGCCTGCTTGCAGACTATTCACGGTACCTACAAATAACGATTGTTGATTCGTATCATATTTGGCGATGGGAAGATTGATCGTCACCCCGCTCGAATAGGAAACGAGTCCGATTCTATTTTCTTTGCCTAAATTTTTCTGTCCCTTGAGCAAGGATTCTTTCAATCGGCTAATCGGTTTACCGTCCATACTGCCCGATACATCCGTGACGAAGACCGCTGCAATCGGCTTGCTGCCATTCTTCTTTTCCTTCCAGACCTTTTGTGCAGAAGAAAGTGTGCTTCCATCTATCGCTGCGAGTTCGCTTTTATAATTTTCTAGCCCATTAAACCCTTTATCCGTGGCCATTTGTTGATATTTCGCCTGTTTAACAAATTCCGCAAATTGTTTAATGATATCAAGCTTTACAAACGGCACATCACCTACGGCATAGAGCGGGCTATCATGGCGATAGCCAAAAGGTGTAAAGACATAATCCTTCGTAAGCTCTGGTGCATTTTGAAAAGTTTGGTATTCCAGCACGAAACCATCCAGCATCCCTGACTTAGCGGCATCTCGCATTTGAATCGTTGTAGACGCGATAAACGGTACGTTCGTTTGGAATTTTTCAAAGCCTTGAACAGCCTTGTCGCTAATGGGATTTTTATTATCAAATGTACTTAATGCCGTTACCAGAAAATTAAGTCCAGTCGAGCTCGCAAACGGGTCTGTGTAACCCATAGCAAATTCATTATTTGAAATAGCTTCCGTGACCGTATTTACATTGATGGATCCATACTTCGCAACGAGAGCATCATACTTTTTTTTAGAAATGACGATGCCTGGCACATTACCTACAAGACGGTTCGTGACCAGCTGTATTTTCGGGCCGCCCGCTTTGATCATCTCGCCCCATAATTCGTTCGAAGGGGTAAAAGCATCGGGCACATATTTCCCCGACTTGATATAATCCGTCGCCGTTCCAGAAGCAATATTGCGAATTTTAACTGATGCAGCTTTCCCATTCACAAGAATGTTAGCTTTATTAAATTCATTCGCAACGTCCGTTAACCAACCATCCACGCCACTACCCGACTTCTCCGTCGATGAGAAGATTTCCACAAAATAATCCGTCGTGTTATTCACGGTAATCGGAAATTTTGAAATATCCGGCAAGGACGAAGCCACATCCGTCGGATTAATGTCGATCTGGCCTTTGACCGGCGTTCCGTTAGCCACGGAGATTTTCTCATAAATCTTCTTCAACTGCTTAGCGGCATTTTCCGCAGTAACTTGAGTTGGGGATTTTCCTAAATTGGTTGTGACAGATACGCCCGCATACACCCCGATAAATACAATAACCACAATAAAGAAGGAGACAAAGAAAAACTTCGTTTTATTCATGTTTTGAGCACCACCTCTACTGTTTGTAGAATTGTGTCTGCTTGATTAAATCATCAATCTCTTGCATGCCCGGCATTTGTCCAATATCACCAATCTCCAAGCTATCCAGTCGGGAAATTTCTAACAGCAACTTATCCAATTTGAGCAAAATCTCTTCATTCATATGTAAGGAGGTTGTAATGAACGAAATATGTGACTTATACACGGTTCTTTTTTCTTGAAGAAGCTGTGGGGACAACGTACTCGCGCTCTGTTTGGCGATACTTTGAAACTCGTCTTCATCGAACACACGTAGACGGTTTATCATACTCCGTATATTGTGAAAAAATAACTTCTCCACCTCTTGCGTCGTAGCAGCAAACTTTTGAAAGCTGAGTCCACTCGGGTCAAATCTCTGGATGAGTACACTGCGCAGCGTCTCTTGTTTTTTGCGCATTCGCTCCAATTGGTGCACAGCAAGCGCGACTTCCTGCGTTAAGGGTTTCACACCTTTGAATGGTTTTAACGCACCCTCTAAATCCTCAGGACTCTTCATCTGTTTGACGGGGAGTTGAATGGTTCGCTTCATTAATACGCTATGAATGCCAAATAGCAAGACTAGCGTGCTCGCGAGCAGAATCGATACCGTCAATGCCGTCTGCAGTGCGCGATTGCCGATCGCGATCCCTAGAAATCCTGGAGAAAGCACAAGAATATCAAACACAACGACCCCACCCGTAATCACAAACAATTTCATGATTTTATTTGCGGTTACAATCAAAGGGAATAACTCCTCTCTTCTGGATCTCAACTCCCCGAGTTCACAAGGTGACCATTATTCGTTTCTTGTTACCGTACAAAGTATGCTGATATAGGATTATATGCAGGACACACAGGACATATCTGCTTCTTCTTAGGTATTGTGAAAGGAAAGATGTCCTTGAGCCGTTGCAGAATGACAAAGGGCTGTCCATGGAAGTAGATGAATCTACTTCAGGACAGCCCATATGGTGTTAGGAAATTATTCATTTATGTGATCAATGGTAAAGACTTGCTTTGTTGTCGTATCTATAATTAAATTCGCAGTTTGGATAAAGTCAAATCCAAGGATTCCATCAATCTCCATACCGTAGTCCATATTACCGACTTCAACTTGAAAATTATTTAAGGAAATACCATCAAGGAAGATAGCCTCAAAATTCTTTGTATACACATATTCAAAGCCACCTACGCCTCGAATCGTATCAAGGATATCATCGGATTCAGGGATAACACCAATTCTCCCAACTACATTAGCATTAAAAATAGTACTCGCCGATCCCGTATCTAACAATATTTTCTCCAGAAATAGTTTCTGTCCACGAAATTGAATGCTTGCAGTTACAAAAGGGAGACCGAAGTGTACATGATACTTCATCTTGGTCCTCGTATTCCAACGTAGCGTTCACGGGCTACTAGAGTTGCTCTAGAAGTATGAAAAAAACAATACTCACGTTGAGGATCTTGCCTGTGCAATTCACTATATCGACGCATTGCTGCCATGGAGTCATTAAACTTGTCAATGACCACAACTTCTTCAATATATCGACTACCTTCTTCCGAATGTGCCTTCGTTGCTTCTAATACAACCCATTCATTAGGGAACCTCTCTTGCACTTCTTCCCACCGCATCCCATCACCTCCAACCCATATCCGTACAATAATTATATCATGAATAAATCTTCTATCGAAGCTCGATTACCCAATATTCAGTAAATGAAATGTTCCCTTCTGTACCCAATAAATCTGGTCAGATACTGGCTTAGGCATCACCAAATAGCTTCTGCGAACAACATCAACAAACTTTGCTTTCTTAGCCAATCTGATGGCAGTAACCTCTGAATCGATCGCTTCCGTTGAACGCATGACAAGCGTCTGTTTCCGATTCGTAAAGGCAATCAGAAAATTCTCTGGCATATATTCCTGTATCCAACCCGGATTCAGAAATTGGCACTCGAAGGGAAAAGGATTGTCTATAAACACATCAACCGTACAGGTTTTCTTAGCTGGGCTTGCCAGCACTAACCTTGGCTTTGTCCAACCCTCAGACCTTAGATTGCGGTATCCGATTCTCTTGACCTTCTCCTCCGTTAGCATTGTATTCGCTTCTAACATACTCCTAGTCACAATTTTGTTATTCTCCGTCTTGATCTCAAGAAAAAGAACACGCATACCTGGAATAATCTTGTCCGTGATCATATCCAATCCTTTACCCGCTTCTTCTACATATCGTTTATCCCGAAGTACTGGATAAATATACGAAGAATCAAGCTTCATGACTGCATCTTGATTACTGCAATACTCAGTAACACCTAGTATGCCATTCAAATAAGCGATCGCTATATTTATGTCTCCTGAATTATGATAGGTTTGAAATACACTGTGAAGACTGACTATCATCTCCTCCTCACCTGCTTCCATAATACTCAACAAAAGAGGTTCATTTACAGGGTCTTTCTGCTGGATTAGCATGCCTAAACTTTCTTCAAAATGCCTAATCATCATACAAGCAAACTCTTCAGGTGTTTCATACAGCAATGCTTGCCTCATTGTTCTGCTTCCTCCTTGTAAAGGCAGTTGAATGCAAAAACCCCTGACTAGCAGACGTATAAACTACGCTTGCCAGACAGGGGTGTGCTTCACCACCATTTAATTACTCCCATTATACTATATTTGTAAAAATATGGGTAGTATTTTCCTCACACCCGAAACCGCCCAATCAACCCCTGCAGCTCCGCAGCCATGCTGCTCAGCACCGTCGCGGAGGACACGATCTCCTCCATGCTCGCGTACTGGCCCTCGATGTTGGCGGAGACGTTCTTCGCTCCCGCGGCGGTCTGCCCGGCGACTTCGTCGATGGCGCGAATCACGCCCACGGCGACGAGCGTCTTCTCGGAGATCGCCTCCGAGCAGCCAGCCACTTCCTCGATCTGCCGAGCGACCTCGTCCATCGCCGAACGAATACGCCCAAACGTCGCTCCCGCTTCGCCGACGACCCCAAGCCCCGTCTCCACCTCGCGGCTGCCCGCTTCGGTGGAGCGCATCACGTCCCTCGTCTCCTCCTGGATACTCGTGACGAGAGAAGCCACTTCCTCCGCCGCTGCGCCGGTCTGCATGGATAGCTTGCGGACTTCCTCCGCAACCACTGCAAACCCCTTCCCCGCGGCGCCAGCACGTGCCGCTTCAATCGAAGCATTGAGCGCCAGCATGTTGGTCTGGCGCGCAATACCCGCGATCATCGCGTTTGCAGCCACGATCTTCTCCGAACGCTGACCCAATCTTTCTACAGAAACAGCGAGCTCCTTCATCTTTCCATAAATAGCCTGCATCTGCGTTACCGCTGTATCAATCGCCACCGTGCCTTCCCCGGCCTCTTGCTGGGCGAACAAAGACTGCTTATTCGCCGTTTGTGTCACACTGGCAATTTGCGTAACCGCGGCTGACATTTCTTCCATGATGGCAACGCCTTGATGTACACTGCCCACCTGCGCGTTCGTGCCTTGCGAGATCACCTGCATCGTGCCTGTGATCCGCTCCGATAACTCACTAACTTGATTGGAATTCGCACTAAGCTCTTCTGACGCTGAGGCTACTTGTTCCGCACTATGGCCAACTTGGCGAATCAAGCCGTGCAAATTGCCTTTCATCTGATTGAAGGCAGTCGCCAAGTCACTCAGCTCGTCGCGGCTTTTTACCCCAACATCGCCTACAGATAAATCACAATTCGCGATTCGATCAGCCGCTCTCACCATCATTCGTACAGGCTTTACAATCGAGCGCGACACGAAGATACCCAAAGCTAATGCGAATACTAACGCCGCGCCACTCACCCAAATTAACGTCCTAATCGTGGATACAACGGTCTTATGATTTTGAGCTGAAGCATCTGCCTGGATGACGGCCTCGAGCTCTTCTATTTTAGCCGCCGCTTGAGTCAAGGTTTCCGTAGTTGGAATCGCCCACTGCATGGCTTCCGCCTTCGCTAGCGAGGTGTCTCCTTTTTCACCATAAGCAACCACTTTTTGAACCAGCCTCGCAAAGGTTTGATTCGCCTCCAGCATTGCCCCGACTGCGGATCGCTCCTCCTCATTCCCATTGGCATCTTTCATTTTACTGATGATCGAAGAGAGCTCCCCGTTCATATCCGTTAAACGCTTTTCCCTGTCTTTCGTCGGGTCCAGCACATACCCAAACAATAAGCTCGTTTGCATCAGAGTTTTTTCTTTAATCTCAGCGACATCCTGAAGCAGTCTCACGTTCTTATCGAGCAGTTCGGTATAAGAGTTGTCCACTTTTTTAATATAGATATAAGATAATCCACTGGTAATCCCAACGAGCAAAGAGACGAGAACAAATGCCCCCACCAATTTCGTTTGTAAAGAAATAGCCCTGCTGTGATTAGTCTTCATAGTCCTACCTCCTTTTACGTAAACGCTTACAATTCTTCCAATAAAAAAGGCTGCCGATAATTTCGACAGCCTGCACTACTTACTTCGAATTCATATATTTCCGCATATCAAACGCTACCGCAGCAACGATGATCACACCTTTGATAATCAATTGCCAGTACGGGCTGATACCGATAAACGTCAAACCGTAGTTGATAACGCTGAAAATCAATACCCCAGCAAGAACACCAGGAACCGTTCCGATACCACCAGAAGTCGATACACCACCGACGACGCAAGCTGCAATCGCATCAAGCTCGTACATGTTACCATAGTTGTTCGTTGCTCCACCTGTTCTAGCTGCTTCAAGCACCCCTGCAAGTCCATAAAGTGCGCCAGCAATCGCGTAGATGTAGATCAAGTAACGATTTACGTTAATACCAGATACGACAGCGGCGTGAATGTTTCCGCCAATCGCGTACATATATTTACCAAGCTTCGTTTTGTTGAAAACAATCCATACGATAACGGAAACAACGAGCGCGAAGATAACGATATATGGAATGGAATATGTGGAGCTGGAACCAATTGCGCCAGTTCCCAGGCTGCCAAAGTCCGGTCTCAAACCACCGATCGGTTGGGATTGGTTCGGTTTCATATCAAAGTACAAGGAATTCGCACCATACACGGCAACCATCGTACCTAACGTGGCGATAAATGGCGGGACTCGGAACTTAGCAACGACAATCCCGTTAATTAACCCCACTAATAAACCAGCTACGATCGCAATCGCAATTGGTACAATCATCGGTAATTGCGGTAAGTCTGGAAAAAATCTTCTGCCATACTCCTCGGTTTGGAGCATGGATGCGGAGATTACCGCGGATAAACCAACGATGCGCCCTGCGGACAAATCCGTTCCGCCTGTGATCAGAATGAACGCTGCCCCCAACGCGATAATGACACGTGTGGAAGACTGCAATAAGATATCACGAAGGATACTTACGGATAAAAATCGTGGATCATAAATCGCGATCCCAATAACTAGAACAACTAGTACGATGTAAATAGCATATTTAGTAATGAACCCGCTAAAGTCTCTGGATTTCAATGTTTCTGTCTTGGTAGTCATAGTTCTAGGCTCCCTCCATTATGCCATATGCTGTGCAGCAAGGCGCATAATCTCTTCTTCTGTTGCTTTTTTTCCTTCTACAATGCCCGTAAGACGTCCTTCACACATAACCATAATTCGGTCTGACATCCCAAGAAGCTCGGGCATTTCAGAAGAGATCATGATAATACTTTTTCCCTGCTTCGCAAGGTCAGCAATGATGGAGTAAATCTCAAATTTCGCTCCTACGTCAATTCCCCGAGTCGGTTCATCAAGCAAGAGTACATCCGGTTCAGTCAGCAACCATCTGGCCAGCAATACCTTTTGTTGGTTACCACCAGATAGATTCTTAATCAGTTGATACATATGAGGCGTTTTAACACGAAGCTTCTCGATACTTTCTTTAACTTCTTTTTTACGCTTCGCTTCTTGGATAAATCCAAATTTCATGTATCGATCCAAGTTCGCAATGACCGTATTCTCAAGAATAGATAACACTGGGAAAATCCCAGTAACGCGGCGTTCTTCCGTCAGAAGCGCAATTTTATTCTTAATCGCATCGATCGGCGACTTCATTTTCACTTGTTTTCCATGAATGGAGATGGTCCCTTTGGTTGTTGCTCTTAATCCGAACAAAGCTTCGACAAGTTCTGTCCGCTGCGCGCCTACAAGACCGCCAACACCTAAAATCTCACCCTTTTTCAGCTCAAAAGACACATTCTTGAATGATTTAGGAACAACCGAAGTCAGGTCCTCTACCTTCATCAATACGCCTTCAGGTACGTTACTGCGCTCTGGGAAGCGCTCCTTCAAATCACGTCCAACCATCTTCGAAATAATCATATCTGTGGTCAGTTCAGATGATGCCCATGTACCAATCTTAGTACCATCGCGCATAATCGTTACTTCATCCGAAATCTCAAGAATTTCTTCCATTTTATGTGAAATATAGATGATCGAAACACCGCGGCTTTTCAGGTCGCGAATAATGCGAAACAACTGTTCAACCTCATTACCCGTAAGCGATGAAGTCGGCTCATCCATAACAATGATTTTCGAATTGAAAGATACTGCCTTAGCAATTTCAATAGATTGCACTTTGGATACCGATAGCGTACCAACAAGTGTATCCGGATTAATATCCATTTGGAGTTGTTTGAACAAACTCTCTGTGTCTGTACGCATTTTTTTATGGTCCACTAGTTTCAAAGGTCCGATCCCTTTTAGCGGAAATCTGCCTAACCAAATGTTCTCCATCACATCGCGATGTGGAACAGGGTGAAGCTCTTGGTGAATCATAGAAATACCGTTTGCTAACGCATCTTTGGAGTTCGTAATCGAAGCTACTTCTCCATTAAGCTTTATTTCTCCACCATCGGGCTTGTAAATACCGAACAGGCATTTCATCAGCGTCGATTTCCCCGCTCCATTCTCTCCCATCAGCGCGTGTACGCTTCCTGGACGAACTTTGAGGGTGACGTTATCCAGCGCTTTGACGCCGGGGAACTCTTTGGAGATTTGATTCATTTCCAATAAATAGTCATGTACAGTCATGGTAACTCCCCCTACAGCTCACGATAATCCCCACAAAGTGAAGCCTTTATTCGAAGCTTATTTCTCTTTATCTTGGCACGGGTTTATATTTCCAAAAAAGGAAGGCAAAAGCGCGATTGTTATTCACATATCGCCTCTCTTGCCCGTACTTACAATTACTTCGCTTCGTTCATGTTAGCTTTTGTGATTTTTTTGTAGGAAATCCAAACATATTTACCATCCGTTACATCATAGCCAGTCGTTTCTTTGCTTGGTACTAGACCATTTGCAAGAGCTGCTGCTACGCTTGTTGTTGCTGCACCTTGGTTTTTCGCATCGTTTAGTACTGTTCCTAGAAGCGTTCCATCGCTAAGTGCTTGTAGAGCTGGAGCTGTTGCATCTACACCAACAACTGGAAGGAATTTGTTGTCTTTGAAATAGCCTTTTGCTTTCAATGCTTCGATTGCACCAAGCGCCATGTCATCGTTGTTCGCAAGAACAGCTTCGATTTTGCTTTCGCTGGAAGCTAGGAATGCTGCCATTTTCTCTTGACCTTTAACACGGTCCCACATAGCTGTATCTTCTGCTACTTTTTCTACGCCCATACCAGCATCTGTAATCGCTTGGATGGAGAACTTCGTACGAAGCTCAGCATCTTGGTGTCCTGGCTCGCCTTTAAGCATAACGTATTGGATTTTACCGTCTTTGTTTTTGTCAGCTTCTGGGTGAGCTTTGAAGTAGTCAACCAATAGTTGGCCTTCCATAGTACCGGATTGTTCAGCTTTAGCGCCTACGTAGTAAACTTTGTCCCATTTCTTCATATCGTCAGCAAGTGGCTCACGGTTCAAGAAAACAACTGGGATGTTAGCTGTTTTAGCTTTATCGATGATTACGCCAGCCGCTGTACGGTCAACTGCGTTGATGGCAAGTGCGTTCACTTTTTTCGTGATGAAAAGGTCAACTTTATCGTTTTGTGTTGGTTGGGAGTTTTGGCTGTCTACGATATCAACAGTCGCTTTATCTTTTGCTGCATCAGAGATCGCTGCACGAACACCAGACATGAACGTATCGTCAAATTTATAGATCGCTACACCGATTGTTGGTTTTTTACCAGCTGCTGGAGCTGTCGTTGCTGCTGCACCTGTGGAAGCTGCTGGAGCTGTTGATGCTGCTGGAGTTTCTGTTTTATTTCCACAACCTGCAACGGTTGCCACTAGTGCGCCTGCTACGGCAAGTGTAAGTAATTTTTTCAAAGTAAGACCCTCCCTAAAAGGTATGTTGTTTGTTTACATTCCTTACTATAATGGTTCAAAGAACATAAACAAATGCAATATCCTCATGTCTTCTATCGAAATTCTCATCACTTTTTCATCACTTAATAAAAGGAAATAGCAGTTTTTGATTGTCCGACCAGAACATATTGCTCAAATCAATCGCCTTAATCCCAGTTTCCACGCGCTTGGGCACACTTTTACCCTCAACAGCTTCCACAGCACTTTTCACACCCAAATAGCCGATACTAAATGGATTTTGAATAATCGTCGCTTGAATAATCCCCTCTTGCAGCAGCTCCAATTCCTCAGAGGTACTATCAAAAGTAATGATTTTCACCTTCTCTTGTAAATTCCGATTCTGAACCGCGCTGGCAACGCCGCTTGAGGAAATTTCATTCAGTGCTACAATCCCATCCAGCTCGGGATGCTTATCAATGATCTTATCCGTCAGCTGAGCAGCCAGGTCCCGATCCGTCATGCTGTACGCCTTATCGATCACCTGAACGTCGGGGTATTTCGCTAATTCGTCCAACAGTCCTTTTTCCCGCAGTTCGGTATTACGCTCTCCTGGCTTAAAGCTCACGATCGCAATTTGCCCGCTCTTCCCGATCAGCTTGATCAGTTGTTTCCCTGCTAATTGACCCGCTTCGTAATGATTCGCACCGATAAAGCTCTGCACGCGCTTCGTCTCAACCTCAGAGTCGATCGTAATAACAGGAATATGCGCCTTATCCGCTTCATCAACGACCGCAGACAGCTCCATATAATCATTAGCCGCCAACACAATCGCATCTGGACTACTAGAAATGGACTGCTCCATGAGAGCAATTTGCCCCTTCACATCTGCTTCATCGCCTGGTGCTCGGAAGTCCAGCGCAACATCGAACTCCTTCGCCGCGACCTCTGCTCCTAACTTCACCGTCTTCCAATAGTCGCCTTCTTGACTGCGGAGAACGACCTCCAAATGCTTCTTCTGTTCCGTAGGCATCGTTTCGACACGCTCTGTGCAAGATGACATGGAGAGCAAGGCGATAAGCACGGCAATCATCATGGGTTTTATTCTCATCGACCTATTCTCCCTCCCCATCGAGTAAGGCTGGAATCGTAATCGTGACGATTGTGCCTTCTTCAAGCTCACTAGTCACATGAACCCCATACTCCATGCCAAAATACAGCTGTATCCGCTCATGCACATTTCGCAGTCCGACCCCCGAGCCTTTGTCACTTTTCACCTGACCCGCGATAATATTCTTGAGCGTTTCCTCCGACATGCCTACCCCATTATCGCGAATCTCGAACACAATTTTGCCCTTTTCCATCGTGACAGACAGCTCTATAAGCCCTTCGTCCACCATATACTCAATGCCATGATAGAGCGCATTCTCCACAAAAGGCTGCAGAATCAGCTTGAGCGTTTTGTAGGGAAGCACCTCATCTGGGACGCGAATCTCGTACTCGAATTTATCCTTATAGCGCATTTTCTGGATAATCAAATAGTTGCGAATATGCTCGATCTCTTCCCCAATCGTAATAATACTTTTCCCTTTGCTCAGCGAGATCCGGAAAAATTTTGATAGCGACGTGATCGTCGTCACGACCTCCTCATTCCTCCCGTTACCAACCATACGAACGACCGAATTGAGTGTATTGTATAAAAAATGCGGATTAATCTGCGATTGCAGAACCTCCAGCTCGTTCTTTCGCTTAATCTCCTGCTCTTCGATACTCTGATCCATCAGCTCGCGTACACGGGATACCATCAGATTGAATCGCCGCGACAGCTGCTCAACCTCATCCGCACCACGAACATGAATATAGGTGTCAAAATGTCCTTTCTCCACCATCTCCATCGACTTCTTGAGTCGTTTAATTGGCTGTGATATACGCGCGGACATGAAGGAGGAAATCAACAAAATAAAGAGCAAAACGATCACGAGCAGCCAAATCATAAACGTGGAAATTTCCTTGCGCGTCGTCACCATTTCATCCATGTAGGAGACCCCGATAATTTTCCAGCCGATATTATTGACTGTCCGTACAACGTTTAAGCGTGACTCACCCTCACTTACATCCATATAGCGGCCATATGAAAATTTGAGCGCCTGCTCCACATTCTCATATTTTAGCCCAATATAAATAAGCTGCTGCTGCGGATGGTACACAATGCTGCCAGCCGAATCGTCGATGATATAGACATACCCCTTCTTCCCCAGCGAAACCGTGCGGAACACATCGTCCAGCGTTTTGAAATTAATATCCACCAAAATAACCGCATCCACCATGTTCCCATTCTGCTCGATCGTGACCCCTTTACTCATGGAAACTACCCACTTGTAAGGATCTTTGAATAGGTTCTGGATATGCGGCAAGGAAAAAGTGAGATGGTTCGGGTTGTCGAGGGCAGATCGAAACCACGGCTGCTCGAGCAGCCGTGTATTTTTGCGCATCTCTGTCGAGGGCACACCCGTGACTAATCCGCCATCCGCGGTAAAAAGATGAATAGACACAATATCCTCACGCGTACTCGCGATGGTGTCTAGCTGTTCAAGCAGCTTGTCCGACGGGATGCCGCGGCTCCTTGCAATTTTAGCATCCACGACCTCAAACGTATCCGACATCCCCTTGATATACTGCTCCAGGTTGAATTGTACCTGCTCAATGACCTGTGCAGTATTCAGAAAGGCGCTCTCTTCTGCCGTTTTGGAGAACTTGTTATAGAGGACTAAGGACACGACGAGCATAACCGTCACGGTAATAAGGATGAATGACAACGTAATCGTAAACTGAATACTTTTAACCCGCATCGTGTCGAGTATAACGTTATATAAAGCCCTTAGCAGCGCACTCACTCTGCGTTTCAAAGCGATTCTCCCCTTTCTAGTTGCTACAGCCCTTTGGCGCTGTTATTGCGATACTCCTTTGGGGAAACGCCAACATTTTTACGGAACGAGAAGCTGAAATAATTCGCATCCGCATAGCCCACCTTCTCCGCGATCTCCAGCGCTTTCATATCTGTAGAACGCAACAGCTCTTTCGCAGCTTCCATTCGAATATGGTTCAGATAGTTCACGAAGGTCATTTTCGTCTCTTTTTTGAAAATAGAACTGAAATACCCCGCGCTGATATGCAAATGTCCGCACACCTTGTTGATGTTGATATCGCCCTCATGATAGTGGCTTTTCGTGTAATCCTTCGCTAAATCTACGAGGTTTTTGTACGTGTATTGACGATCTGTTGCAATATGATTCATCATGCCCGCGCACAGCTCGGCCAACCAATGCTTCGCCTCCTCCAAGGAAGTGAACTTATTAATTTCGGTAAAAGGAATAAAGCTCTCACCAAATACCTCATCGACATTCAGATTAGAGTCCTTCGCTGCTTTCAGAATGCACGTAAGAATTTCAAGCAAATAAATTTGATAATCCTTGACCGACACGCCAGCCTCGATACCCTGAAAAAGCTCATCAATCGTCTCCCGGATCTCTTGTATCGTGCCTACCTTGATACAACGTGTCAACGCGTGCTCCTTCACATCGTCAAACCGAATCTTATCAACGCTGCGCTTCTCCACATCATCAATATAAATCATGCGATTGCTGCCTAGAATGAGTCTGTAGTCGAGAGAAAGCACCGCATCTTCATACGAATAGCTGATTTTCGTGACATCCTTCATCACACTGCCGACCCCAACCGTCAGGGTGAATTTCAAATATTTTTCAACACTCTGCCGAATTTCTTCCAACACCCGCATCGTTTCTTGCAGCGCCGCTTCCTTGTCTCTATTCTCTCTCGCCGCTAACAACACAACCTGATCATTATGCATAAAAACAAGGCCTAGTCCGCGCTTATTCGCTATTTCCTCGGTAATATTTAAGAGGGCAAAATATTTCAACGCCTGATCCTCGGAATATTTCAGTGACAGCGACTTCGAGATCTCTTCTCGATTCTCCGAATCCTCTTCCGAAATAAAGATTCCATCGATGCTCAAAACAGCCACCACATAGCTATTTCCACTGAGCTCAATCCCATAGTTCGCTGCCTTCTCAAATACCTCGTCCCGCGGAAGCTTGCGATTCATTAATGTCGCTAAGAAATTCTCCTTCAGCACAGGCATGCTTTTGCGGTAATGCTCCTTCAGCAGCTGCACATCCTCACGATGCGCAACCTCCTCTTGGATGTGTCCTTTTACTTTCAAAAGGGCATTCACCAGCTCCTGCGCGGAAAAAGGCTTCAGCACATACTCATCAATATGCAGCTTAATGGCCCGCTGAGCATACTCAAACTCATCATGCCCTGTCAGGATGATGAGCTTTATGGTGGGAAAGCGCTCTCTAATTGCTTCTGCGAGCTGCAACCCATTCATAAACGGCATCTGAATGTCCGTTACGACGACATCTGGCTGCAGACGCTCCACCATCTCCAGCGCTTCTTTCCCATTCTCCGCCTTGTCGACGACTTCAAAGCCAATCGCTTCCCAATTTATTTCACGGACGACACCTTCGCGCACATCCTCTTCATCATCCACCAACAGCAGCTTGTACATGCCTGACCTCCCAGGACTCCCCATTTTAGCAACAACGTTCATCGTATTTCTAATTATCACCACCATTGTACTCACTGGCTACCCAATATACAAATGGAAATCGAGAGGTGCGAGAGAAGTGCACGAGGAAAGGTTGGTAAAAATACCCTGTCGAGTGTTAAAATTAGGATTGAGGATATGTAAATCCTGACACGTCTACATCTTTAACCGGATGAACCACATGGTTACTCCAGATATGGAAACAAATAGAAACCGAATGGGAATCCACATACCCAACCCACCCCGACAACGATAGGGAACCTCAGTGCGCTAAGACTAGCCAAAATTAGCAAAATAGCGGAACGACGTTCCCTATGCCCGACGAGCATCATCTCAGATCACAGAATTGCATTCATTCGCATCATACATTATTTAGGAGGTTAACCATTTTGAATATCGCACCTATTGCACGCATCGCATCCCTGATCAAAGAAAATGTTGGACACGTTATTATAGGCAAGGACGACACCGTCGAGCTCTTGGTCATCGCGCTGATCGCCTCTGGCCACGTGCTGCTCGAAGATGTGCCCGGCACTGGCAAAACCCAGCTGGCCAAAGCGCTAGCCCGCTCCCTCGACGGCTCCATGAAGCGGATCCAGTTCACGCCTGACTTGCTGCCGTCTGATGTAAGCGGCATCAATTTCTTCAACCAAAAGCTTGGCGAATTCGAATTCCGCCCAGGCCCACTCTTCGCTCACATCGTGCTCGCCGATGAGATTAACCGCGCGACGCCGCGCACACAGTCCAGCTTGCTGGAGAGCATGGAGGAGCGCCAGGTCAGCATCGACGGGGAAACGCGCAAGCTGGAAGCGCCGTTCCTCGTCATCGCCACGCAGAACCCTGTCGAGAATCAGGGGACCTTCCCTCTGCCGGAAGCACAGCTCGACCGCTTCCTGATGAAGCTGTCCCTCGGCTATCCGACGGCAGCCGAGCAGGTCTTGATCTTGCAGCGCTACCAGCAGCAGGATCCGCTGGATCAGCTGCTGCCGGTCGTGAGCCGCGCGGAGCTGCTCGAGGCGCAGCTGCAGTTCACGCAGGTGCGCGTCAGCGACGACCTGCTGCGCTACATCGTGCAGCTCGCGGAAGCGACGCGCACGCATGCGGATGCCGCGCTCGGCGTCAGCCCGCGCGGTGTTCGCGCCTTGATGAAGGCGGCGCAGGTATACGCGGCGCTGCGCGGCCGCGATTATGTGCTGCCGGACGACGTCAAGGCGCTGGTTGCGCCCGTCTGGGCGCATCGCATCCTGCTGCGCACGCGCTCACGCCAGCAGGATCAGCAGGTGCTTGCGCTGCTGACGAGCGTACTTGCTGCTACTCCCGTTCCAACGGAAGTGAAAATAGGGTAACGAACGGATGAGCATAAGCTGGATTGTAATCATCGCTGCCGTTCTATTCCTCCTCCAGTTTCAATTTTTCGCCCGCTGGGGGTTTCGCGGACTCCGCATTGAACGAACCTTCAATACGACACATTGCCATGTCGGCGACGATATTGTCATGATCGAAACGATCGTAAACCGCAAGCTCGCACCAATTCCTTGGCTGCGCCTGGAGTCAACGATTCATGCGGGCCTCCGCTTCAACCAAATGAATAATCTGGAAGTGAGCAGCGGCTCCCTTTTTCAAAATCACCGCAGCTTGTTCAGCCTCATGCCTTATACCCGTATCGTGCGGCGCCATGGTGTACATGCAGCCAAACGCGGCTGGTACAAGCTGGAAACGATTGCAGCGACCATGGGCGATTGCGTCGGTTTGCAAGCAGCTTCGACCACACATCGCATTCATGTCGAGCTGCTCGTATATCCGCGTTTGGTGAATCGCGATGACATCCCGCTTCTTTCCAGCCGTTGGCAAGGCGACGTGACGGTTCAGCGTTGGATTATGCCTGATCCGTTTCTCGTTTCGGGTGCCAGAGAATACCGCTATGGCGATACGATGAATAGCATCCATTGGAAAGCTACAGCGCGCAGCCAGCGTCTTCAGGTCTATAACCGGGAGTTCACCGCCGATCCTCGATTACTTATCGTCGTGAATAGTCAAGTGACCGCAACGATGTGGGATGCTGTTACAGACCCTGAACTCGTCGAAAAAGCGCTCTCCTACGCAGCCACTCTAGCCGAACATGCGGTAAGCCGTGGGGTTCCTGTTGGTTTTGGCTATAACGGTTGGCTGCTGAATGAGCCGGGGATTCCCGTTTACTGCGCACCTGACGGTGGCTGGTCGCAGTTAGAGCATCTTTTTCAAACGATGGCGAAGCTCGCGATCTCTTGTGCCCGCTCCTGTGAGGACTTTCTCGATTATGGTATCGAGGTAGAAGGGGAAGCGCTGGACATCATTCTGCTGACAGCGTTCGTTTCCGATGGCATCACCCGCAGCATCGAACGACTAGAAGCATTAGGACATTCCGTCTTCATTGTTCCGTTAGATCACAACCTTCTTGACGTCATCAGTGAGAAGGAGGCGGCTCCATCCGATGCTCAAGCCCTTGCTTAATCCAACGAATTCTCGGTCAAATCGTCTTTATAATTTCCTTCGCACATGCGGCTTTACATTCCTATTCGGTTGCGCCGAGCTTGTTATCTTCGCCCCGTTAGTCACGTTAGCTCAAGTCTATGTGGCTGATAGTATGCTTGTACTAACTTGTATCCATCTGCTGCTCTGCTTCATAATCGGCGCCTATTTCGGACAGTTCAACTGGCTATCTCGAAAAGGTTATGAGCTCCTAATCTGCGCTGCTATAGGATATGCATTATCTTATTTATTTCAAATGGATCCTTTGCACGTCGCTTTATGTGCGGCAATCGGAGCCCTGCTCGTCTATCGAGGGATTCGGTACACCAAGGATGGGTGGCTCTACCTTTATACCACCGGCATATTTGTGATCTCGGGTATTATGTATTTCATTGGTGTTCCCATCATGACCCGTATGGAGCATATGCATTCGTATAAAATAGCCTTAAACGGACTCGGATTCGCTACCCTGATCCTATTTTTCTTTATAATGAATCGCGCTCAGCTCCTTAGCGCTACCTTAGCAGGTAACGATCGTGCTGCTGCCTCATCGCTGTCTCAAACCGTGAAACGCTCCAGCCGCATTTGGCTGATCGGCTTTATTGCCGTTATCGCTGCGGTTGCTTACTTCCAACAAGTGAAGCAGATCTTGCTGCGCATTCTCCGTGGCACCTTAGCTTGGCTGCTCGGACTGATGTCATCTGATGCTCCACCTGAAGTACCTGAAACCAGCCCTTCGGCGCAACCGCCTATGGTAATTCCGCCAGCTGAACCTCATGAACAAGGCTGGTTTGGCATGCTCTTGCAGGTGATTGTGCAAATTGTCGGCTATATCCTTGTGATTGCACTTGTTTTAGCCTGTCTCTATCTGATCCTGATGAAGCTCGCACCAGCCCTACTCTCGTTCATTCGCCGCTTCTGGAAGCAGTCGTTACGACGCGATCAAGGCTATGCATCCGAGGGCTATACCGATGAGAAAGAAGCCCTTCTCGACTGGAGAGAGCTTCCCAATGTATGGTGGCAAAAAGCAAGTTCCAAACTGTGGCCTTCTTCCGTTCGTGAGCCTTCTTGGTCACAGCTGCCGAACAATCAGGAACGGATCCGATACCTTTACCGTTTACTGATTGGGCAGGCTGGTAAGAGCGGTTATACCTTTAAGCGCTCGCTTACCCCCAACGAAACAGGCTGGGAGCTCACGCATCAAACACAGCTTACAGAAGCTTCGGTTCACGCACTTACCAGTGCCTATAATCGTGTCCGCTATGGACGAGAGTCTATTTCTGACGAGCAGCTTGCTCAGGTGCTCCAGACCATCGATCCCAGCATACGCAATCAGCTAAAATGAGACAGCCAACGGAACGTCAGTTCGCTATTTGACCGAATTAGCCTGTTTTTCCAGTGAAACGGAACGTCAGTCCGCTATTTCATTCATTTAGGTCAAAATATGCCTAAATTACGAGCAAATAGCGGATCTACGTTCCTCAATTTTGCACAATAGCCCATTTTCCCAAAAATAGCGTACCCTCGTTCCGCTTCCAGCCGTTTCGTACCCTCACATTAAAAAAAAAGCCCCCGGATACACCAACTCGCCTTTCAACGGTGGGACGCCATCCCCTTCTTTTAACTCATACACCATAAATACATCTTCAGGCACCTGAAACTGCTTCAATTCAAACCCGCATGCCCCTGCTGGCTTAAATCCGAATTTGGGCTCAATTTGTTCCATTCTAACTTGAAACATACAATTATTCTCCTCCGTTTACGAGACAAGCCTAAGTAAAAATGCGATCCTATTTTCACCAAATGGAACCCAATGGGCGCGCTCTTTTCTGTGCTATGAAAGCATTTTGAAAATAAACGTCACATACTTTCAAAACTTCGCATATACATAATTGTTTGAATACATTCGATTGAGGTGGTTTTGAGATGTTAGCATTAAAAACCGGATCAGAAAAAGAAGAAGTACTGCACACGCTTTACGAAATGGGCTTGGATCAAATCGCGAGATGGATCCTCGTATTACCTGAAGACAGGTGGGAAAGCATGTTTCTCTCAACATGGCCAACACTTGCCAAAAAATGCGGCTTTCACAGATAGCTGCTTTTACATACAGAGAGGTGGATGCGAAAAGGAAATAAATTGAGAAAACGCTCTGCACCAACATGGTACAGAGCGTTATTTGTGACGTTATTCTTACGACTAACGGGAGGACCACCTTTTTAGCTTCGGAATATTTCTGGTGAATAGTCCCGTAAGAAACCGGGGGAAACCGAACTCCACCATCTTCTCCTTCACTCGTTCCTTCATCTGCTCCGCCGTTATATCTGGCAATGTAAACGCGCCATCCTGATAGCAATGACTGCAATACATCTTGCTCTTGGCACCTGACTTCTCCGTACCTCCGCCATGCTCATCACGCGCAAGAGGCATCCCGCAACTTTGACAGTTTTTGTATGTAGCTTCCATAACTCTATTCAATCCCCCTGCTGCTTTTTCTCTAATCATATCAACATAACTTACAAAAGCAATGAGAAAAACCGATAAGCTGATAATATGCTATTTATAAGGAGTTCAAGCGCTTTCATAGCAGGATTGTTAATACCATTAAGAGAATCTAGTAAAGGTAGAAATGTATATTACTATTCCCACATAGTAAGCACAACTCGAAGGAGGATCTCCCGTTTGAAGCCTGTTACTGTAAAAGACTTAGTTGACCGCTTTTCTCTCGAAATTCTCGCTGGCCATACGGAGCTCCATCGCCCTATTACCAAAACCAAGGCACACCGCCCAGGGCTGGAATTTGTCGGCTATTTTGAATATTTCCCACAAGCACATGTACAGCTATTAGGTCGCAAAGAAATTACCTACTTGCATAAACTCAGTGAAAATGAAAGAAATTTGCATATAGGTAATATTGTCAAATACCATCCGCCTTGTTTCGTCGTAACGAGAAATCAGGAAGGCTTAAAATACTTAACGAAATACTGCGAGGAAGAGAAAATTCCTCTTCTTCGTACGGGTGCTGCAACGAGTAAATTTCAGGACTTAGTCGATTTATATTTGAGTAAATCACTAGCTCAGGAAATTGCCGTCCATGGCGTTTGCGTCAATGTTTCGGGGATCGGTATCCTGCTACGAGGGAAATCTGGTGTTGGCAAAAGCGAAACAGCCCACACACTGATCCGCAGAGGCCACCGACTTGTCGCCGATGATATTGTGGTGCTGAAGAAGATTAGCCCTGAAACACTGCTCGGTACGCACAATGGCAAAACGAAGGAATTCCTCGCGCTGCGCAGCGTTGGACTCATTAACGTCTCGCGGCTCTATGGCCGCAAGGCTTTTCAAGACGAAACACGCATCGTGCTCGATATTGAGCTAACGAAGTGGCAGGAGCATGCTCTGAACAATGATCTGGAGCTGGAACCGACTTTCACTGACTATATGGACATTCCGATACCACATATTGAAATCCAACTGCAGCCTGGGCGCGATGTCGCCGGTCTGATTGAAGCCGCTGCTAACAGCTGGTATTTGCGTCAGCAAGGCTATAGCGCAGCTGAGGAATTCATGCAGCGCCTACAGTCGGATAACGACTAGTTTCCCCATCTTTTGTAAGTAGATTGATATGTACCGTCCTAAAACCTCCCCTAACTGCGAAAGTTGTTAGCGGAGGTGTTTTACATGTTAAAACGCATGAAACTAATTATTGCTGCTGCACTTGTAGCTACCCTGATGCTCTGTGGTTGGACAGCTTATGCTTCAACGTCATCCAACTCAGCGACGTCAACGACCATTCATGGCAAACTGTCAGCCCTGACCGCCGATACGCTTACTTTACATACGGATGCTGGTGATCAGACCCTTCCATTAGCTTCATCCGTCTGGGTGTATCTTAATGAGCAGAAAGCTCAGCCGAGTGATTTAAAGGCCGGGGATGAGATTGAGGTTATTTTAAATAACAAAAAACAGGTAGCTTACGTAAAAGGAACATCCGAAACCGTGGTTGCTCCATCAACAGCACCGTCTCCTACTCCCGTTCCAAGTGTGCAGCCTGCTCCTGTCGTAGAAGCACCTAGCCCATCTGCTGAGCCAACGGCTACTCCTGCGACACAGAAGGACAACAAGCCTGTAGCGACGCCGTCAGAAAACAAAACTGACTTAGCGGATCTGGATGTCAGCGTGGATGGGCAGCATTTTAACCTGCATATCAAGCAAAATAAGGGATCGCAGATTGATTTACGAATCCAGTCTCCGCATGCAGGCAATATTCACCTAACAGGTGCTCAAGCCCAAGCTTGGATCGCTAATTTGCTTGGTTCACTTGACTTAAGCTCCCCTGATGCGAAGAAGCTTCTTGGTCAGCAGCTTGCCAAACAGTACAATCTCGATGCTGCTAAATTGAATGTTCATTTAAACATGCATGCCAAAGATCGTGATGATGATAAAAATGATGACAAAGATCGTGGCAAAGATAATAACAAAGATAACAACAATAGAGAAATCAACAAAGACAGAGATAAGACGATTGAAAAAGGCAAAGAAAAAACGGATGATAAAAACAAAGATAATCAGAAAAACGAGAAAAATCACGGTAACGACAACAGACGCGACTAATTAAAAAAACCAAAACAAAGCCCTCGTAATCCTTCTTCGGATCTCGAGGGCTTCTTTCTATCTGTCCTTTTCTTTCCCGTGTCCTTTACTGTGTTCAGGCGGCTTTTTAGGCCCCTTATCCTTATCAGGCTTCTCGGGTGATATATCCCCATAAGGCGGAGCAGCAGGGCCTTCCTTCTGAGGCTTTTCTACCACACTCATTGGGATATCAAAAGGAACAACAGGTGTTTGAGCTAAGGCTCGACTCAATATTTCCCGGAATAATACAGCAGGCACCGCACCGCCTGAGGTGGTTAAATAATGCGCCGCATCGGTTCGGTCATATCCGACCCATACCGCAGCCGTCAGCTCCGGTGTGTAGCCGACAAACCAAGCATCCTTGGCGCTTCCGCTGCCAATCCCCTCAAATTCCTTCGTTGCTGGCAGCTGTGTCGTACCGGATTTCCCGGCAACGGGACGGTTCATGGCCGCATTTTTCCCAGTACCTTGTGCGACGGCTGTCTGCAGCATCGCTGTCATGGCATTCGCTGTTTCCGCCCGCATCACGGACAGCCCCTGCCCTTTCGCTTGAACTAGTAGGTGTCCATCGCTGGTCTCGATCTTAGAGATCAGGTGTGCAGGATTCATAACTCCCTTCGCTGCAAAAGCACTAAAAGCCTGCGCCATCTGCAGCGGTGAAACTCCCTCCGAAAGCCCGCCTAGCGCTATCCCCAGCTGCCTGTCTTGTGTCGGTAGACTTATCCCCAATGACTTCGCAAACTGCAAGCCATTGTCGATGCCGATTTCATGTAAAAGCCAGACCGCTGGTATATTCCATGAAGAAGTAATCGCCTCTTGCATCGATACCTGCCCCCTCGACTGGTGGTCCCAATCCTGAGGCTGATAGCCTCCGATATTAAGCGGGCCATCAAACAGCATAGAGGACGGCTTGTAACCTCGCTCCAATGCTGGTCCATAGACAACGATGGGCTTGAAGGCTGATCCTGGCTGTCTTTTTAACTGGGTCGCACGGCTGAAGCCTCGAAATACCCCCTCACCTCGCCCACCAGCTAGAGCCCTAACGCCGCCTGTCCGCTGATCGACCAGAACCGCCCCGCTTTGAATCAGCTGATCTGGCTTACTGCTTGGAAATAGGCTGTCATTGCTGTATACCTCAGTGACTGCCTTTTGAACGGCAGGATCGAGCTCTGTCGTAATACGCAAGCCGCCAGTCAGCAATTGTTCTTCGGTAAACCCATATAGGGTCACCGCTTCCTCAATCACCGCATCCACATAGGCGCGATATCTCCCTTTCGCCTCATTCGTATTGACCGTCTTCACGGCTCCAAGTGGTAAAGCAGCAGCTTTCTCATACGCTTGCTCAGATATTTTGCCTTCCTTTTGCATCAGCTTAAGGACCGTATTCCTGCGCTCCAGTGCCTGCTCCTCATCCTGAAAAGGGGAATAATGGCTTGGCGCCTTAGGCAATGCAGCCAACACCGCAGCCTCTGGCAAGGTGAGGTCTGTCACATTTTTATTAAAATACGTATTCGCGGCCCCCTGGACACCCCAACTGCCTTCCCCGAAATAGATCTTGTTCAGATACATTTCCAAAATGTCATCCTTACTGTAATTGCTCTCAATTTTGATGGCATAAGCAGCTTCACGCAATTTACGACCTACCGTTTTATCCGCAGTAAGAAACAAGTTACGTGCTAACTGCTGCGTAATCGTACTAGCCCCCTCAGAATAGCTGCCTTTCAGCACGTCGCGGGCAACAGCACGGAAGATCGACTTCACATCTACACCTTTATGATCATAGAACCGTCTATCTTCCACGGCGACAATGGCATCGACCAACACCTGCGGGATTTCCTTAAAAGGAACAGCATTGATTCTTGACGCGGACAGCTCAGATGCCATTTGCCCATTCTTATCGAGCACAACAGTTGTCTCGGGAAGCGGCTGATTCAATAGCGACACATCAAGTCCTTTTATGTAAAAATAGCTCATTAACGCCATGCTCCCGCCCACGACTAGGACTGCTGCAACACAAGCTTGCCAGAAGCGTCGAGGTACTGCTTTTAATAATTTAAACATATTCATTCCTCCTAACGTACCTCATAGCTATTCGTAGAGCCCCTCCACTAAGTGTCGTATGTGTGCAAATGGACACAAAAAAGCCTTCAACCCACAATCGGGTGAAGGCTCCTCCTATTGTTCACATTAAGCGATCGACGTCGGCGCTCCAAAAACGCTCGTATACCCGCTAATCCCGCTCAATATCCGCTCCACGTCATCTTTGTTCATCGAGCCATAGCGCTCGACCGCATCCACGATCTTAGGAAATAAATGCACATCCCCTGCGCTCGCAAATCCACACACGCTTGGGAACGATAGCACGAAGTGCACACATGCATCGATAATCTGCTGCTGATCAAAAGGCTCATACCACGTCGCATACGGACGCTCCGCCCCTTCTATCCACGGTGCTTTCGCAATGGCTTTGATGACCCGAATCGCAGTCTGCTGCTTGTTCGCTTCCTCCATCAGGGCATCTACCGCCTCACGATACTCTGACAACCCGTACATATAGTAGTTCAACGGGAATAGGATCGTAGCGAATGGAAACCTGCGCAAGGCCTCCAAATGTACAGCAGGCGCCTCATGCCCATGACCTGTAATACCGATCTCTTTCACAATGCCCTCGCTTTGCGCTTCTAACGCAGCTTCCAACGAACCACCCTTGGTCGTACAACGGTCCAATTCCTCCATCGATCCAACCGCATGCAGCTGCAGCAGGTCTACTGACGACACCTTCATTCTCTCCAAGGAACGGTAGATTTCTTCCTTTGCTTCTTTTTTCGTTCTTTGCCCTGTTTTGGTAGCTAAAAAAATGTCATTCCGCACCCGGCTAATCGTCGGGCCCATCCGTATTTCTGCGTCTCCATAGCTCGCCGCTGTATCAAAATGCTCGACGCCATGCGCTAACGCGTAGGCGATCGAGGCATCGGCCTCTTCCTGTGTGACCTGACCAAGACTAGCTGCTCCAAACATCACAACAGAGGTTTCCTTGTTCAAACGTCCTAACGTTCTCTTCAACATTGCTGATTGCTCCTTCTGTGTTCAAGTTTGTGTTCACTTGTATCTTGTATTAACCAATCTATCCCCGTTAAAACCTCAGTCAGCCGATATCTGTTTCATTTGCTTTCTAAGATTGACCTGCAGCAAGCCAGCTGCTACGAGCAGCGAGCACCCCGTTAATAAAAATACGGAGTGGATCCCCACCCAACCGCCTAGAAATCCGCCAATCAAAGGACCGATCATCATGCCCAATTGATTTGACGTTTGATTCAAACTCATCGCTCGTCCACGGAAGTCAGCATCTGAATATTTTACAATAAGGGCACTCAGTGCTGGATAGACCGCGGCAAAAAACAACCCATAACTGAAACGCAGCACCCCAAATGCGACTAAATGATGCGTTGCCAGCTGCAGTAGATTACCAATACCGCCGCCGATTAAGCCGATGAGCAGTGTTTTGTCATAGCCGATTCGCTGCCCGATAATGCCCCACCTTGACCCCATGATAACGGTCGCAACGCCTGCAGCCGAGAAAATAATGCCCGAGCTCAGCGATGCCCCCTCGGCGCTTCCTCCGATTTGCACCACATAGATGGTTAAAAGTGGTTCCAAAATCATCACCGAGGTCGCCACTAACAGGGTTAATCCAAAAATGGATAATAACCGCTTATTCGCAGTCGCTTGCTTAATGTCCTGAAACACACTTGGACGTGCGCCTGCTTTCTTGTGATGCACTTCCTTTACACCGACTACTGCAATGACAGCCGATATCAGTACAATGAAACCTGACGCTAAGAAACACTCTCTCGTCCCGACCCAGTGGCTGAGCATACCGCCAAACAGGGGTCCTAGAATGCTTCCCGCAGCCGTCGCCGTTGACATGACACTCAGGGCATAACCAACGTGCTTCTCCGGTGTGTTCGTGCTGACCAAAGCCATCGATGCAGGGATGTAGCCCGCCATAAGGCCTTGCAGTACACGGACTATAATAAACGTATAAGGATCATTCACGAAATAATTTAAAAAATAAACAGCACTTAAGCTCAGCCCTGAGCGCAGCAGCATCGGTTTCCTGCCATATTTGTCCGCTAGAGAGCCCCAATAAGGTGCGATGAGCGCGCTCGCCAGAAAGCTCACTGAGAACGTAATCCCTGACCAAGCCTCCAAGCCGCTATGTATACCTAAGTCTTCCTGCAAAAATATAGGAATAAACGGGATCGAGAGTGTGTACGCCATCGCGCAAAAGAATGCTCCAATCCATAAAATAAATAGATTCCTTCTCCAGCGTATTTCCATGTAGTAACCTCCTCTTCCTTGTCTACTATACACCAATGGAATCTTGATGCCCAGAAAATAGTAAATCCGGATAACCTGCGGACAAACGAAAAAAGCATAGAATCTATCAGCTTGAAGCTGACATTCTATGCTTTCTTTCTTGATCGGGACGACACGATTTGAACATGCGACCCCCTGCTCCCAAAGCAGGTGCTCTACCAAGCTGAGCTACGTCCCGATACATTTGTGATAAAAATGGCGCGCCCTGAGAGATTCGAACTCCCGACCTTTTGATTCGTAGTCAAATACTCTATCCAGCTGAGCTAAGGGCGCTTAATAAAAAATGGAGCGGAAGACGGGGATCGAACCCGCGACCCTCGCCTTGGCAAGGCGATGCTCTACCGCTGAGCCACTTCCGCATAGGGATCCCCAAGCCGTAAAGTACGACTTGGGGATGTTTGATGCGCGTAGAGGGACTTGAACCCCCACGGTCACCCGCTAGATCCTAAGTCTAGTGCGTCTGCCAATTCCGCCATACGCGCATACTGTAAATAAGGCAAATGGTGAGTCATGTAGGATTCGAACCTACGACACCCTGATTAAAAGTCAGGTGCTCTACCAACTGAGCTAATGACTCAAATCATTGGTTGCGGGGGCAGGATTTGAACCTGCGGCCTTCGGGTTATGAGCCCGACGAGCTACCGGGCTGCTCCACCCCGCGTCATAGATCAAAGTTTCCAAAAAGGAAACTGCTTGGCAACGTTCTACTCTCCCAGAACCCTGCGGTTCAAGTACCATCGACGCTGGAGGGCTTAACGGTCGTGTTCGAGATGGGAACGCGTGGGTCCCCTCCGCCATC
>NZ_JCAUAY010000015.1:0-92525 GCF_059692195.1 Paenibacillus sp. J22P90 | reverse complement strand
TAATATACCATGTTTACTTTTAATGTGCAACTACTTTTTTTTGAGTTACTTTCAGTTGCTCTCACCAGCCTGTCTTGCGGCCGGAGTGATAATATAGCATGGTTTCGACAAAGAATGCAATGTTTTATTTTTCCAATTTCAAAAAAAAAAAAAAAAAAAAAAAAAAAAAAAAAAAAAAAAAAAAACATTCTCTACATTAACTCCGCTCCGACAAAGACTGATTCAACTTCGCCTTCATATCCTCATAACGATCCAATAGAGGCAGCAACTGCTTCCGTGTTAGCGACATTGGCCGCTTATGATTTCTCCGTCATCAGCAAATCCTTGATCTCGCGCAGCAGAGCCTCATTCATATAAGTAAAGAAGGGCATCTGTCTCAAACGCTTGCGCGGGGGAACGATTTCATTAACCTTATTAACAAAAAAGAGACCTCATCCATTGGACGATGCCTCTCTCACTATTTTGACTATGAAATCTCAATTAAGGTTTGATTACTTAGCAGCCTGCTTCCCAACCTGCTCCCAATCCGCAGCCGTATAGTTGCCCATATACCATAAGGAAACTGCCTTCAGCTCATAGTACTTTGCCAGCCAAATTTTCTTGGCGATGCTTTGGGAATCTTCGTAAAGCAGCACATGGCTGCCGCGTTCGTCTGTTTGGAGATGCCGAGCACTAGCTTTTCCTTAGGTATAGATTGAAGCGCTATTAGGACCGTATCGTTCACTAATGGCAAAGGTGCAGATGGCAGCATATTATCATCATGTGTGAAGTCATAAGCCATCAGGATCACTGTATCGGCTAGCTTGCCAATCTCTTTTAAATCATATCCTTTATAATAATAGATAGGAGGCACAGCAACCGACAGCGTCAGCGAACCTAACTGCCCTTTCAATTCCTGAAGAAATTGGGTGAAATCGGCCGCACTTGCCGCATCTCTCAACCCTTCAAAATCAATGCTGACTCCTGTAAATGTGTAGGCCGGATCTTTCAAAGTACTGAGCAATGAGACGATAAAGCTCGTCTTCGCAGGCTTATCTTTTAGAAAATCTTTTAAATTCGCACCATCATAAAATACCATCAGTTCCTTCGTGAGCTGAGCAGTATTCGCAGCTGCGACGACCTCCTCATAACCACTTGGCACGCGATTCACCGTTGAGCTGATGTTCAATGAAGCTGTTCCAGCGCTGCTGTATGACAAGTTAGACCAACCAAAAATAACGTTAGAAAGCTTATTCATCTGCTGAAGCGCGGAATAGGACTGGATGGCATAATAGCCTGTGAAATCGATTTTTTGTTCACCAATATGCTTATCAATCAAACGATAAATAACAGCAGCTGCCTGTTTGCGAATTAATGACTCTTTCGGGTTAAATCCTGCCTGATCACCCTCCATAATGCCTCGATGGGCTGCGTAATACACATAAGGCCGCAACGCTTCGTCGATGGCTGAATCATCTTTAAATCCTCTAACGCTCTGCTCCTTTTTCCACTCCGTGGACAGCCATTGTTGACGAACTGCTTCACTCTCGGAGTCTAGCAACGATTTGCCTACGAGCATAGCCACTTCTTCTCTAGTTATCGTCTGCGCAGGATGGAATAATCCCTCACGATCGAGCAAACTATCCAGCCATTGCTTATCGTAAGCAACAGAAATATAAGGGGCCGACCATCGGTCCTTCGCAACGTCTGCAGGCATACGCCCAAGGGCTGCTTGATTCTCTATTTTTCCTGCCATAACGAGCAACTTAATAAAAGCCTCTCTAGACAAGTCATCATTCGGTCGATAGGTTTGATCCTCGTAGCCGTTAATAATGCCTAATGCGGATAATGTGTAAATTGGATCTTTGGCATAGTCTTGTTCCTCATCTTTGAAGGACTGGAGCTGCACATCGTACGCAAATGCGGTATTTGCAAACAATAGCACAAGCAGTGTGCCCATTAAGATTGCCTTTTTCAACATAACCTTCTTCTTCCCTTTCCCCTATAGCAGCGATTGCTAGCATTGAATTTTATAAGCAACATACTAATAGACGCTTGGGGAGCGTGTTTAGTTCCGCTGAGAATATCTGAGAAAAGATATAGATTATAACATTTCCTACTTTTTCGTCTTCTTTCAAGTCGTAGTCCCTCCTACTCAGGGTTACGTTCCAACAGTGATCGAATGGGTAAATATAAACTCAATATTAGAAGAATGCCGCCTAATACGTTCCATAAAATTAACAACATATGGACATGCCTCCCTAGATGTCAAATTCCTCTATTTTCATTATAAATAATTCTAAAGACCTATCCAAGATGAAAAAACTCACTGAAAATGCAGTTCATTCGTCATTTCTCGACCATTTTATATGACTTAAGTCATGTTTGTGGTAAAATAAGTGGAAAATATATCATTCTACTCGAGGGCGACACGATGGATGTACAACTAAGTAAAATCATGACGCTCATCTTGCATATTTTTGTGGCAGGCTCAACTTTCTTCTTATTGCTCCACACGAGCAAGTTTTCAGTTGGACTTATGCTGCTTGCATGCACATATGTCGCTGTCGTTCTTCTGCGAGATTATGTCTGGAAGATTGCGTTGCACGGAAAGACGGGCATGCTGTTTTTGTGCGGGCAATTTGCTCTAGCCCTACTGATCTGCGTATGGTCAGAAACGTATTTCTCACAAATCTATCTTTTGATTCTCGTTGGCGAATTTACCTTTCATCACGCCAGGAAACATGCCATTATCTTTACCATAACAACCTATGTCTGCAACCTACTCGGCGTTATGATGTATCGTCAGTTTCCGCCTTTTGAGGAAATCTACTTTCTGATTCCTAGAGTTATCGATTTCCTTGCTATTTTCGGGATGAGCCTGCTTGCGAGGATTGCGGTTCAACAAAAGAATCAACTGGCTATAGACAATGAACATCTCAGAATCGCCTCTATTGCGCTGGAGCAAAAAGCAAAATTACAAGAACGGACACGAATATCCCGCGATATTCATGACTCCGTCGGACACACGTTGACATCCGCGTTAACTGGTTTGCAGACAGCCTCACATGCACTAGAGAAAAATCATGTTCCCCTTGCCAAAGAGATGATCGATAGAACGAAAGAAAGCATCCTCAGAGGACTGAATGACGTGAGAAGCTCCGTCCATGTGTTGCGTGAGTGCTTCCCCGATCACACGTTCATACCTGAGCTTATTCGTTTAATCAACGATACAAAGAAACAAACCGGCGTGGAAATTGCATACACAATAGACACAATGTCGCCTGATCTCACACCCATTATTGAGCTAACGATCTATCGAGCTTTACAAGAGGGGCTTACGAATGGCATTCGTCACGGAATGAGTACCTATTTCCGATTTTCATTGACCTATCAGGAGGAGATCATTCGGTTTGTTTTATCCGATAATGGTCATCCACCGACGCCTCCAATTGTTTTTGGCTATGGATTATACGCGATGAAGGAAAGAGTGAAGGATGTTGGAGGTACGTTTGTCGTAAACAATCCTGGTTCAGCTGGCGGAGTAACGCTGGATATATCTATACCCTTCGTCGAAAATGATCGGAAGGAGTGATCGCATTGACTCGAACTACCATTCTTATCGCAGACGACCAGCCCCTAATCCGCGACGGTTTAGCAGCAATTTTAAGCATGGAGGACGAATATACTGTCGTAGCTACAGCTGGTGATGGGTTGTCCACCCTTGCACAGGTGCAGATGCATCAGCCCCAGCTTGTTCTGATGGATATCCATATGCCAAAGCTAGATGGGCTAGAGGCTACCAAACGAATAAAGGCTGAATTCCCTGATATCAAGGTACTCATTTTGACCACATTTGAGGATGAAGCGTACATTTGGGAAGCGATACGTCAGGGAGCTAGCGGCTATTTGGTTAAAGGTGTCGAGACGAAGAAAATACTGGCTACCATTCAGGTCTGCTTAGACGGTGGCATTACGTATCCCCTGAGTATTCAGCCGCGACTTGTCCAAGCGCTACGTACGTCAGAAGTGCAAAAGCTAGATGTTAAGTGGCCCGATTTATCCGTACAGGAACGGAATATATTAAGGAGCTTAAAGCTAGGAAAGTCTAATCAAGCTATCGCTTCTGAACTATTTTTAACCACGGGAACTGTGAAAAATTATTTAAGTGCCATTTATAAAAAGCTGAATGTCACTGGCAGGTCAGAAACGATCGCTTATTTGCATGAGCATGAACTGTAGGGTGTATTGAAAAAGGAGCCACGTGGGCTCCTTTTTTATTTAAAGCGTCATCGCCTGCCCATAGCGGGCTAGGTACGCTTCCTTCTCTTTATAATCCGGCATGATTCCCCCTACTCTTCTCCAAAAGGAACGATCATGATTCATATGCAAAAGATGGCATAGTTCATGAACGATGACATAGTCAATCACCTCAACAGGCGCCATCGCTAGGCGGTAATTGAACGTTAGCTTTTTATCCGAGCTGCAGCTCCCCCACTTCGTCCTCGACTCATCGATCTCGATCGTCTTCGGCTTTACTTTCAGTTGAGCTTGAAACGACTTGATGCGTTCCCCGATCACCTTCTTGCAGCTAGCGAAATAAAACTTCTTCAGGTTAATTTTCAGCTCGTCCTCGGTGAATCCATTCGTTTCAATTAACTCATGGAGGAAATGATATTTCCCGAGATGAAGGAACTTGCCTTCGTCTTCATATTCCCTGACTTTAGGGATAGGCTGCCGCGCTCTGGAGATAGCGTTTAGCTTGTCTAGTATTGACTTGCTGTGTTGTTTAACAGCGTTAATGATTACATCCTGACTGGTTTCGTTAGGAGCTTTGACGGTGATGAAACCTGTGTCACTAATGTGGATGTAGAGCTTTTTGCGTTTGCCGTATTCGACGTTGACGTCTATGGTTGTGGTGTCCAGTTCAATTTTCATTATGACTTATCTTTCGTTTTAATAAATTCAATGATGTGATCAACCGTTTCTTTTTGCTGCTGTTCACTTGAGATCGTCGCGGTTCCATCGCCTTTTTGATGGCCGTAATTGCCAAATTGCCCATGGTTCCCGCCTTCGATAACGAACACATTCTCTTTGTAGGTGATCTTCGATTTGTCCAATACACTATCTTTCGAGCCATAGATGGTTAGCGCATTGTTCGGCGGAATGTCACCATAAATATAAGCGCCAAGCAAAACAAGTCCCTTGATCTTATCTTGATGCTTAGAAGCGTAATTGCTTGCCATTGCTCCGCCTAGTGAATGTCCACCGATGTACCAGTTTTTAATTTCGGGAAGTTTGCCAAACACCTTATCAGCAGCATTGCTATTAAAAACTGCAAGGTTAAACGGCATATCAACAAGCACACAGGTTATCCCGTTTTGACGTAGTTTTTCGAGCATGGGTAGGTAAGCAATATGTTCGACCTTTCCGCCAGGATAGAAAATGAAACCCGTTTCGCTCGGCGTTGAAGGCTTAAGAATGGTGAACTTGCCATCTATTGTGATCGTCTTTTCGTTGACCAAGGCGTCTGTGGAAACGTCGACCGCATGATAATAATTAGACACATAAATTGTAAATGCAACTACGAGTAGAAGAACAAGGGAAAGCAGTGAAATCAGCGTTGTTTTGAGCCATTTTTTCATGTGTTGGCCTCCGTATGTTGGTAGTATATGCTATTTCTTAATGATCTACGAAATAAAGACAGAATGCAAACAAAAACACACTTGGATACCAAGTGTGTTTTTGTTTGTGCTAGTTCGTCGTTGGCCATTCCGCATTCTGCAGCAGCTTATTCAACAATACTGCCGTTTGTCCACGGGTGGTGGCCGCATCTTTTTCAAAAGAGAAGCCTTTCGATTCATTTAAAATGTTCGATTTTACAGCCAACGCTGTCGCGTCAATTGCCCACTCATCTACTTGCAAGGATAATCCCTTCAAGCGCAACGCATACCTTCCACGCTCTGATTCCTCTAGCTTCGTATCCGCGTTAATGAATTTCAGCGCATTACTGATCATCGTGATTGCTTCTTGATGCGTAATGCTTCGCGTTGGACGGAAAGTGCCATCTTCATAGCCACTGATGAGCCCCGCATTTACGGCCGTATAGACAGCCTTAGCAAACCAATCCTCCGATTTCACATCTGTAAAATCTTTAAGTGCGCTGCTGGCTGTCTTCAAGCCCAGACCTCTTCCTAGAAGTGTTGCAAATTCCGCTCGGGTTACACTCGCTTCCGCACGGAAAGAGCCATCTTCAAACCCCTGAATAACACCGCTAGCTGCTAGAGACTCAATATCATCTTTGGCAAAATAGTCATCTTGCACATCTGCAAACTGTTTATTCGCTTTATACACGGTATAAATGGAGTTACCTTTACGCCATAGCGTTGCATAGGCAGGTTTGCCATCTTTGTCCAAGGTTATTGTCATAGGGACGGAAATCAGCGTTTTCGTAGCAGGATCCCACACAGCTCCGTTAAGCTTTTCGCCTGGATTCAATGTCAGATCTTTCGGCAAAAGAATGACATGCCCTACGAACTCGGAAAAAGTATCAATGTTCGCAACTGTTTTATTACTATCCATCAACGTGAGTTCATAGGATAAAGCCTTACCTACACTTGATCCGCCGTTAGCAGCGATCTTTTTCTCCAGATCTTGTTGCTCTACAGCTGGCAGCCCATCCACACTGATCTTAAGGTTCATTGAATCGGTACCGCCATGCGCATCGACTGCCTCTTGAAGTACAGTAAAAGGAATCCGAGTCGTTCCTACACTTGTATTAAAAACTAATATAGCGTCTTTCCGTTTATCGGTAACTTCGTCTAACAAACCAGCGCTGATTTGGAAATCATAGCCCTCTGCGCTTGTCTTGACGTCGATCGGAATCTCACGATTACCATTCTTGACTTGGTTTTCAGCGAGTTTCTTCAATTGATTAGCATCAATGCTGGATGTGATACGGATGTTACCATTTTGAACGACGATGTCCCATTTGAATGATTCAACTGGTCCTCCACCGCCGCCTCCTCCACCGCCGCCGCCAGCGGGTGCAGGTTCTTTGTCGTAGTCTGCTTTTACTTTGGAGCTGCTAACCGTATTGCGTTGGAGCGTAACATACACACTGCCCGCCTCAGCCCCTAACTGTGGAACATTAAAGCTAATGGAAGAAGCGTTCTGCCCCCGAACGGAACCCGTTAAGAAAGCATTCACTGAATTCGCGTCACGGTACACGTTAACAACATCGTTTTCTTGCAGCCCCGTTACGGTAATCGTATCTTCCGTGCCTGATTTATTATTTGTGATGTTAATCTGTGTTGGCAGTAGAGTAGGAGCTTTAATCCAATCTTGCAGATCTATGACTGTCGGCAGGCTCTCTCCCGTTGGCGTAACGCCATAGATCGCAAGCTTGGTTGCACCGTTTGGTATTTGGGTGTTCATAGGAATGCTGGTGTGGTACTCACCTACGTTATTCCTAGGCAAGCTTAGGATTGGTTTGATTTTCTTCAATTGATCATTCGTAAAATAAACATCATAGCGTGAAATCGTTGTGTTCACAGCAGAACGATCAGCAAAGAAATATAAGTATCCTCCAATTTCTCCCGCTTCACCATCAAGATCGTTATTCCAGCTTTGAGTAATCCCAGGAAGCTGCTCAACTATCGCGGAGCTTGGCACTTCTCCCAACACATTATCGGCAATCGTATAACGACCCACTAGTAATTCTTGTCCATCTGCATTTCGTGCCCGGAGCTCAATTAGCTTGGCATTCGCTGGAATTTGATATTCTTGTATATCAACACTATATTGCTGTTGTCCTTTAGCCAATGTAAAGGGGGCGCCTATAGGTTCAAATAATGCGCCATGGAACCGCACCACATAGCTTTCAATATTTGCTTCATTTACCATCGGCGTCCAGCGTAAGGTACCATTAATATGACCGGCTCGATTGTCAGCATCTTCAAAGTAATCATTTCCTATTGGTACCGACGTTCTATCCCAGAATCCGAAGTAAAACCCTTGCGAACTTTCTCCCTGATCATTCTTGCCATAAATACCGAATCTTTGTGCCCCACTTGGCATCGGATAGCCACTAGGGAATAATACTTCGTAGCTTGGAAGATTTACGCCTTGAAAGATACGTCTCAAATCCGTTTTCGGTATTTCTGCAATAGCTTTCAACTTGGTATTATTAGCATCGACAAAATAAAGACTGTAAGACGTGGCGGGTGAAGGTTCTGTGGATGCGTCATACCACAGCATTGTTCCCTCGATTGTACCTAGTGTTGTATCTTGATCTTTAAACGACGCATCTCGTAACACAGGAGCTGGTATTGATGAATTGCCACCTGGAAGAACTGGGCTATTAGATGTATTGTCATATATTTGCATAGTATATACTGCTGATCCTATATGACCTGATAAATCTTTCAGGCACAAATTCACAAAAACAGCGCCTGACGGTAAAGTATTATTGGGTATCTCCACTATATACGGATTATTTATGGCTTGCTGCTTGGAAACACTTATTGTTTGACCTAGCGCTGTCCCATTGCTATTAGTAAATGTTAACTCATATCCGGAATAGTTGATTTCCGAAGAAATCGTCCAAGATATTTTGGGATGAATTTGGCCACGCGTTGGATTTTGATCTTCAAATACGTAATTAATGTAGCTAGCTTCTGCTCCGCTACCGCCTCCGCCGCCTGATCCTCCACCGACATTTACAGCGAAAACTGTAATCGTAAAGCTATAGAGCCCGCCATTATATCTCAAAGCAAATGTTGCTTCTCCTTGATTAAGGGCTGTAATTTTCTTCGTCGTACGATCAAAAGAAATAGCTTTATGTTCATCATTAGAGTAAGTTATTGACTCAATCTGATAATTCGTAGCTTCCTCCGATGTACCATCAGTAAATCTATTAAATACTTTAAAATCAAGTTCTTGACCGACAGCCATATATTCAGCGTTCGTCTTTAAATGCGGACCGCTTCTGAGTTGGACATAATCAAAATAGGAGACACTTTGAGATTCAAAGAAATACTCAATGCCGTTTTCAACGGTGTATTCCCCTTTTACAAAACCCAGAGTAAGATCAAACGAATATGTTCCTTCGTCAGGCAACTTTATCTCTTCCCCGCTACTTGAAGAAGATAAACTCAACGTATAGGTATGATTCTTTATCATAAACCCAGAAGTCTCTAGTGTTATTTTATTGATTAAATAATTAGGATTATGGACAAGCTGCTCATAACCTTCCATTCTATTAATATTGGTTATAGTCACATCATTGCCTATCGTGTCATCACGCAGTTTAAAATCTGAAACCTCAAGTTTTGTAAAATCAATTATTGATTGGTTAACAACCATTGGTAATCCTAGTTGAATAGCATTAGATACATTGCTAGCAGGTGTAAAGCTAACGAGATCGCTAGACGGTGCTATCGCATGATTAGCATCTAAGGCCGATAAGTACTGCTTACCCGCTATACGGTAATAGCCAAGTCTAGTATTATCACCATAATATCGAACATCCCCACTTGCATCTACTTCCTTCGTAAATTCTTGCTGGGTCTCACCATCCGATGCCTCGATCTTCTCAGGCGCCGTGTTGGATGTATAGCCAAATTCCATTATATTAACATTTTTAAATTTTTGATTCTGGTCATCATAACCATAGTAAGGACCAAAAAGCCATTCCTTCACCTTGTCCCCATCATAAGTAATGGAAGTTACGGATCCATTATTCGTTACGCCTACAGATACCTTAGTAGGATCTTTCACATAGACGTATCCCCGTAATTTCCCATCCTGCGCTGACCACATAAAAAAACCAGGAAACGCATACGAAACCGTTGGCAAACTAATTTGAAGGATAAATATTACAATTATTGCAAGGCTAATCTTTTGGAAAATAGTTTTCCAAGACTTCATAACTTGTGAGCCACCTTTTTATAGTAATAGCGTAAAAACAACAAAAATGATTATACCATAAAAGATATAATCATCTAGTAAAACCAGTTTATTCCTTCATCAATTTATGATAAAGATCATTATGTAACTCCTTGTACACTACCTCATCCGGCACGCGATCCATAGCCTGTTCAATCTGAGACTTGGCCAATAGATAGTCATTACGATTTCCTGTCTGGTTACCACTGATCACATACACTTTCGCCGCGTCGTAATAGGCAGATGCTGACCATGGCAGCATTTTTTGTACAACCGAATAGGCTAGAATCGCCGATTCTATATCTCCCACAGCAACGCTGTTCTGGCCCTTCGTCTGGATGTATTTCCCTACTCCAACCCAGCTCGTACCAAATAACATCGCCACCAAAGCAATCGATAGCATCGCTTTTCCAATCTTCGTTGGACCCCAACTTACATGGGCTGAATCAGGGCCTTGCACCATCATGAACGCAATCAACACGAGAAAGACCGCGAAGATGATAAGGAAACTAAAGTCAAAATCAAACCCAGCATGAAGCAGCAGCACCGTGCTTATTAGCATAATCCCCTTCACCCATAGACGGGATGAGTCTGCGTCCGAAGCCTTCATCTTCTTTAGCAGCATAGAACTTCTATAATAGAAGAGAATAACACCGACAATGAACAATAACGCTCCTATAACACCGATGTCCAACGCTAACTGAAGATAGTGATTATGAACAAAACGTACAAAATAAGCCTCCGATTGATACTGATTTTGCAGCACACCCCACCCGCCTCCACCCGTTCCTAACCACAAATGATCACGAATCATCGGAAGGCTGTCCTTCCAATACACGAGTCTCATTCGGAACTCCGAGGTTTGGGGTTGAATTGATTTTACCCTTGACCAAAAAAATAGAACATCCCTTTTCAGCAGCGCCGTCACAACAAAACTCGTCAGGTGGACAGCCACTATTTTTAGCCAAATGCCTCGCTTTCGAAACTCTTGAAATAAGGCCAGCGCGGCTAATGACGCTAACCATAGCACCCAGACCGATCTGGAAAAAGTGAGCATAAGCCCGCTTGCTTGCAGCACCATTAGAATGAGGTCGATCTTACGAGCTTTTTGGATATAAAAAAAGAGCGTCACCAACAGCGAAATGAGCAAGAAAACCGCTAACGTATTGGCATAGCCGATCGTCGACTCCAGTCGGTTCTGTCTTTCCATCTGAAAGACGACGCCTACAACCACGAGAAACGCCCCCATGTAGGGTATCCATCTGAATATTTTCATCAGTTGTTCTTTGGTCAGGTTGGCAACAAGAAGTGAAAATGGCAGCAAGGCCGTGATTTTGATCGCCTCTAGAATAGCCTGTTCCCTATCCGTCGCGATAAACACACTGGCCCAGTAAAATAAAACGAGGAGCACAACAAACACATGCATGAGATGCAGGCGCACCTGTTTTAGGGTAAAACTGAGGATCAGCCCCGCAGCTAGCAGAAAGCTCGTGGCGAATAAGTAATTTACTTCGTAGAGATAGCCATGGTTTAAGACGCCAAACCCCAAAAAGAGGACTATGACGATATAGATAATAAAAGAAGTCACTTTACCGCACCTATATACTTTTGCAAACTATCCTCAACACATTCTGAGATTAATTGTACAAATGGTTTTAATTCATTTCGCATACTAGTTATTTCCAAGGTCTCGTAATATTTCAAACGAGCATCGTTTGCAGCTTTTACAATAGCTGGTGGAAATCCATATTTCATTAAAATTAAATTCATTAAAAGCCTTGCTGTACGCCCATTACCATCAGAAAAAGGATGTATGTAAACAAATCGAAAATGAAATTCTGCAGCTAGTTCAACTGGATGCAATTTATCTTTGTGTACATCATACCATTGTACCAATTGTTCCATTTTTTCAGAGAGAGTTGCAAAATTAGGAGGAGTATGTTCCGAACCTGATATTAAAACATTAATCATCCGATATCGCCCTGCATCCTCATCGTCAATGTTTTTAAGTACCAGATGATGAATTGATTTTATGACATACTCACTCAATTCTATGTTTCTATTTACTATATCTTGTACGTAATTAATCGCTTCTGAATGGTTAACAACTTCAAAATGCTCGCGCAGCTTTTTACCACCAATTGTTAAACCTTCTTCTAAAACCAATTTAGTTTCTAATAGTGTTAATGTGTTACCTTCAATTGCATTAGAGTTGTACGTCCATTCGACCCGATAAAATTGTTCCAAATTTCTTACAGCAGCCGCTGGCAGAGGACGTAATCCATCTAATTCATTTTTTAATAGATCTATTTTTGCAAAGTTCATACTGCCCCTCCCCGCTTACTATTATTACCATTATATCACAGTAAGTATGAGACATTCGCCGTCACAAAAAAATATCCCTACATCAGATTCACAATGATGTAGGGATATTACTATTAAAAATTAAGAAACTGCCCAACACTACTCTCATTAATCAAATATTTAATAATCCGTTTCACTACATAATTGGCAGCTTCTTCGGTCGAAAACTTGCTTGAATCGATTACAATTTCCGCGTTCCCAGGTAGATCATTTGTGCCCGAGCTCACATAAACCTCAAAATACTCTTTACCAATAATGTCTCTCACGGTTGCTTGGTCGTTTCCAATCGGAGAATCACTCGATACTAATGCAATAAGTCCAGCATCGTTCATCAATTTGGCAACCTCTGCTACTCGCTGCAACGATTCGCCTTGGCCATTCTTCAGCAACATCGTATGGTGGCCTGTCGATACCAAACGTTTCTCGACTTCCTTCGCAAGTATCGCTTGATTTGAAGCCGAACCCGTGAACCACAAGGTCAAAGGATTCTGCCCTTTTTGCTGAGCACGAACATCTCTGGTGACTTCCGTATCTAGCCCTACAGCATTGTCGGAGCTTTGAAGGGTTTGTTCAATCACGCCGCATGCCGAAGTCATATTGGTGACGCGATCGATCAGAATAAATCCGCCTATGCTTTTGTTTTCTTCAAAAGAATCAATTACGATACTGTCAGATAAAGAAAACTCACATGTGGCCAATTCATTTTTGACAATATGGTCGGTGGGAACCGTTTTTCCTGTATTAATTTCGATTTTATGCTTAATGGCCGTTACGGTACCTGGCAGGATTTTCGTACCTACTTTAACCAGATAGTTTTTGCCTGGCGTCAGTACAGAATCATCCATCCAAAGGATCGTAGCACTGAAACTGTCCGCTTCTTGAAGCTGGCTATCCTTCGTGAACACACAGCCCCGCGACACGTCGACTTCCCGATCCAATTGAATGGTCACGGGCTGTCCAGCATAGGCATAATCGCGATCTTGGTCTCCCACGAGAATCCGTTTGACTTTCGCCTTCTCATGACTAGGCAACGTTATCAACTCATCACCAACCGCGATACGCCCAGCCTCAATTTGGCCTTGGAAACCGCGGAATGTATGATCCGGACGGCACACACGCTGAATCGGCATCATAAATGGCTTCGTATTGTCGCTCTGATGAACGTCCACATTTTCCAAATACGGCAGCAAGGCAAGGCCTTCATACCAAGGGGTATTTGGCGATTTTTTCGTAATGTTATCCCCTTCTGTGGCTGAAACAGGGATCACCTGAATGCTGTCAAAGTGGAACCCAGAGGTCAATTGCAAGAATTCTTGCTTGATCGCATCAAAAACCTTCGGATCAAAACCAACTAAATCCATTTTATTCACGGCTAAAACAAGATGTTTAATGCCCATAAGTCCGCAAATCCGAGTATGGCGCTTGGTTTGGGTAATTACCCCTTTCTTTGCGTCCACAAGAATGATAGCTAGATCCGCAAAAGATGCGCCTACGGCCATGTTACGCGTATATTCTTCGTGTCCAGGCGTATCCGCTACGATAAACGAACGGTGATCTGTCGTAAAATACCGATAAGCCACATCAATCGTAATGCCCTGCTCACGCTCTGCTAGGAGCCCGTCAAGCAGCAAGGAATAGTCAATTTTGCCGCCGCGGCTGCCAAGTCTGCTATCTAGTTCTAGCGCTCTTTCTTGGTCGGCGAACAAAAGCTTAGCCTCATAAAGCATATGTCCAATCAGAGTGGATTTTCCGTCGTCCACACTTCCGCAAGTGATAAATTTAAGCAGACTTTTCATATTAGAAATAACCCTCCCGTTTACGTCGTTCCATACTTCCAGCCGCTTCTTGGTCAATCACCCGCGTTGTCCGTTCGGATGATACCGCACCCAGGGTTTCTTCAATAATGGTATCAAGTGTATTCGCCTCCGACTCAGCACCGCCTGTAAGCGGATAGCAGCCTAATGTGCGGAAACGCATCTTCTTCATTACAATTTTCTCATGTGGCTCGAGCTTCATGCGATCATCGTCCACCAAGATGAGATGTCCGTCACGTTCGATGACAGGTCTTTCTTTTGCAAAATAAAGAGGTACGATATCGATGTTTTCTCTGCGAATGTATTGCCAGATGTCTTTTTCCGTCCAGTTGGAAATTGGGAAGACGCGGATGCTCTCACCTTTATTAATTCTTGTGTTAAAAAGCTTCCACATTTCCGGCCGTTGATTCTTCGGATCCCAGGCATGGTTCTTATTCCGGAACGAGAAAATCCGCTCCTTCGCGCGCGACTTCTCCTCATCGCGTCTTCCGCCGCCGAACGCAGCCGTAAATCCGTATTTATCTAATCCCTGCTTGAGGGCTTGGGTTTTCATAATGTCCGTATACGCGGAACCGTGATCGAACGGGTTAATTCCCTGCTCAATTCCCTCCTGATTGGAGTGAACGATCATGTTGATTCCGAATTCTTTGGCTTTGCGATCGCGGAACTCAATCATTTCTTTGAACTTCCACGTTGTATCAATATGCATAAAAGAAAATGGCGGCTTCTCCGGATAAAAAGCTTTCAGCGCCAAATGCAGCATCACGGAACTGTCTTTGCCGATCGAATACAGCATTACGGGATTTTCACATTCCGCCGCTACTTCTCGAATAATATAAATCGCTTCAGCCTCGAGTTGATCTAGATGCGTCATTTCATCTATAGAATCAAGCATCATTTTTTCCATGGAAAAGGTGCCTCCTTTTAATTCTTACTAAATCTATCGCCTTTCTTTATATCCTAACAGATTCTGGCTTTCATGCAAAGTGGAAGAAAGTAAAAAACTTAAGATTTCTGCCAATTCAATCGAATTCTGTCGGACTTTTTCGGAAAAGCATGGGCATTCGTACACTCGTTCATTATATCCAATAGCTATTCTCCTCGTGATAAAAATTCAAAAAAGCCAGGAAGAAGTTAAAACTTCTTCTCTGGCTGTTATCCACTACCCTAAGCATACTGCCCCGCCCGCAACTGCGCCAAAATCTGCGGGTCCTTAATCTTCGTATCCTGCGCTAGCAGCACGATTTTGGACAGGATCTCCGCTGTCTTCGGATCCTCTTCCATAAACGGCAGGAACAGCCTGCCGCGATGCTGCGAATGCACCGGCAGAATATACAGCGTCCCTGCCGCTTGCTTTTGTACTGTACCGCTACCGAGGTGCACGCCGTACTCGCCAAGCGCTCCAGCCACACGCGCAAAGTTCCCCTCCAACCGCACGTTGGCGATTTTCAGCAGACGCAGCGACTCCGTGACGATCGCTTTGCGCAGCTCAATCGTCGTCAAGCTCGCCTCCGGATCAACGCCGCCGGCATGTGCCGTGCTCACGACGAGATCCACATCCCGCATAATTTCGGAGAAAATGATGCCGGGAATCCGGCTCAGCTCGATCGGTTGATACGTCTTGCGATCGATGAACGAGACGGTCTCCAAGGTCGGCGCCTCGACTTCCGAAGGCGAGAACCAATCCGCGAGCGCATACACCTGCGCGATGATGTTCTCTTTGTGGTACACCTTCTGCAGGCCTTCCTCGTAGCTGACGGTCCACAGCCGCGACTTCAGCAGCGCAGCCGCCCGCTTCGGCTGGATCTGATGCCCGGCATATCGCCGCGACACCGCGCCGCTCGCCAGTTCATCGCTGTTCGGGAGGTACAGCTCCCGAAACACCTGCTTGAACGGCTGCTTCAGCTGCCGGTCGAACAGGAGCTTTTGATAGCGGCTCCACGTGCCGCTCTCATACAAATGCAGCGGATGTGCGATATAGATCGCATCCGCTCCCTCCAACGAGACGGCTTCGCCCGTCTCGTCCATCAACCAGCCGTTCTCGTAGAAGCCGAACGACGACCCCATTTTAAACACTAAAGCCCGCAAAAGAGGCGCAATCGTCGGATTCTTCATCAGATTAGCCAGTTCCGTGTATGTAAAGCTGCTCTCCGCCTCCATGCATTTCTCGAACTCCGACTTCGCCCGCTTGAACTGATCCCTTAGGCTCGAGACGGTTTCTTTCAAGACGGCCACGTACGGATGCTTGTTATACTTGGACGGAAGCGACTTCAGCGTCTTGCCGTTCTTGGCGACCACGATCTCAGCCCTACCATTCTCATCAATGGCGAGCTTCACCTCGATCTCCTCAATCGCCATCGGCTCCAGCAGGTGCAGCACCTCTTCCATTTTGCGCGCTTCCATCTCCCATTTCAGACGAATCACGTCAGGATAGCCGGCATTGCGGGACAGATTATCAAGGGCAATCGCCGAAGCCTTGGCTTCACTGGCGCTGCGCTGGGCACCAAAACTTTTGCTCTCTTTGAGGAAAAGTTGAATCACCTCATACCGTTCCAGCACATCCCGCTCCGACTCCACCTCGCTAATCGGAATGAGGCTGTAGCTCAGCAGATGATCCTTATTCCGCTTGCTCTCCACCGAGGCCCGCATCTCCGCCAAATCCAGCTTCCCAAGCACCGCATCGGCAAAAAGCTGCGACCTCCTATGGTTCGCCCCCGCCGAAATGTACTTCGCGCACTGGTACAGCACGTTAAAACGCTCCGCGCCTAGCTCCGCAAAAGCATCCCGAAACCAACGAATATCGAAGGCGCCATCGTTAAAATCAGCCGGAGAGATCGGCGAGTAATGCGCCACAATCGTTTCCTTTTCCGCTGAGAAGCTCTCATTAACATGAGCGTGAAAATACCAAGCGGCGCTGCGCAGCCCGTTCCAATTCAGATGCTCGGCAACCAGCTCGAGCCATTGCGGGGCGTACATAGCGGCTTCGAGAAGCCGTTTGTCGGCAATCTTTTTCCCCTTCAGCATCCCTGCTAACTTCTTCACATCATCGCCTTCCGCTGGATGACAGACGCGCAGCAGATGACTTAGGGCTTCCTTTTTCGTCCTGCTGCCATAGATGTAACCCCGAACGAACGATTCCCGGTCCAGCCCCGACAAAATCGCGATAAAATCGGCCATGCCCACATAACGGTCAATGCCCATCGCCAGATCCGATACCTCCGTCGGCAGATCTCCACGGTTCAGCTCAAGCTCCAGGATCACGGCAAGCACCCGCTCCTTAAAACGCCCCATCGTCGGATGCTCCTTCACGAAATCCTTCCGGGTTCCGGTGATCGTATGGATGTGCCGCCGACTTCTTCTGCGCGTCAGCAGCTCCTTATAGATCTCATCGTCCTCGATCAGCCCCAAATCCAGCGCCCGCACTAACTCGCCCAGATCCGGATGGAAATCCTCAAAATGCGTGAGCCGATCCAAATTCAGCTTCATAGCAAAATAATTCAAGAACGAGCGGTCATCGTACACGCTGCTGCCAGCCCAAGCGAGCCACGGCGAGGAAAGCAACGCCCAGGCTTTGCTGTTCTCCTCCAGCTCCCGGTTCTGCAAAGCGCGGATGATTTTGTTCAGGATTTGGCTCGATATCGCGAAGCGCTCTTCTTGATCACTATCCTCACAATAAGCAAAAACAAGCTGCCGAATCTGCTGCACATAAGGAAGCGTCGGGAGCCATTCAGCGAATGCATGGAACGTTTTCATCGGATACAACTCCGACACAAACGCCTTGCCCCAATCCCCCAATCCCGTATAGCGGTGGCGCTCCCAGCCTGTCAGCTGATCGTTGCTGTACTTATAAAGCCAGTCGGAGGCAAAATAAAACATCATCTGCACCAGATCCCGTGCCGACCACCCGCTCGCTTCTAGGTACCCTTTCCACACCTCCGCCAGCGGATAGCCCTCCAGATGCGTCTGTTCCTGCTCCTTTTTGAAGTAGCCATGGAATCGCTCGAGCCTCGCCCCCAGCAAAAAGCTTTCCTTATGCCCGGCATACCGCTCCACCGTATATTCGTAGTCCCGATGCGCATGGATTTCATCCGACAAGCCTTGAAGAAAACGCTGAATCGCGGTGAACGACAGATTGAGCACACTCTTCACACTTTCACCGTCATCCTCCGGCAAGGGATATAGCGCCTGTTCCTTCACTGGGTCAAATAAACCGAAACCGTTATGAAGCCCTTTTTGCTCCTTCTGCCCGAGGCGCTCCACCAAAGGCTGCTCCTTACTCGTAGGCTCCTGAATCGAAGCAATGTGCCGCTTCACCCGCTCGAACTGCGCCCCCCGCTTCTCGTCCTCCTTCAATATGCACAGCATTTCCAAAGCGCCCAGTCTATGCAACTCTACCGGACTTTCCACGAGCGTTTCAATCGCATGATCCAGCTGCTCGAGGTCCTGCCTCAGCAAAATCTTAATAGCGCTCTGCCGAAGCGCGCCCGTTTTCAGCTTTAACAGCCCTTGCACCAGCTCCACGTCCTGTGGGGTGAGCGCCATTTCACCTATGCGGGCGAGAGCCGCCTCGCGGTTGGATACACTTTTGTCCGATAAGGAGTCAAAAAGGTACTGCCTCTGAATAGGATTGTACACATCCTGTATAAAAGACTGAATAATCCCGATGCGCAGACTCGGACTCACCCGCTCTTTGAGGGCAATCACCTGCGCGATCAGCTCAGGGTTCAGGTCGTAGGCTGCGAGGTACAGCATCTTATTCGCTATCGCATCCGTACTGTGGGTGTACGTCCGCCACTCAAAAACCTGCGACCGCTCCGCCACTTCCGCCTTCGGCATCTGGAGCAGCATTGTACGAAACAGCTCGAACTGGCGCACCCTCTCCTCCTTCGACTCCAGCAATGGGACCCGATCGATGATCGGCTTGTTCTGCAGCTCCTCATAATCAGGATGCGACCGCCACGCTCGCGACCAATGGTACACATAGTTCGTCAACACCAGCGATTGCAGTTCGAGATTCGACTGAGCGATGTACGGGGCGGAGAGGGCGAAGCGAACCTCATCATTTTGACTCTGCATGAGAAAATATTGCGCCGCAATCTGCTGATACGTCGCGCCATGATCCATGATGTGCTTCAGAAGATCAGGAAGACGTTCCTCTTCCCTGACTGCCGTCGCCCATAAGGCAAAATAAAGCTTTTGGACATCGTTGCTGCTTGCCCATTCTTGGCAAAGACCTTCGTCGCTGATACACCTGTACGCGTAGTCGATACCTTGCTTCACGATTCGCGTGTTCGCCGCCTCAAGGCCAAGCCCGGTCCAGACGTCCAGCGCCCGAACGACCGAGCTGTAGCGGATAAAATCGTGCTCGATAATGACCTTGAGCAGCGAGGCGAAAGCCTCCATCGTGCCCTCGTCCATCGCCTCCACGATGCTTTGGCGCAGCCCTTCTTGCAGGCGTGCCGCGATCAGCATTTGGCCGAGCATATGATGCACATCCGCCTGATGGCAGAAAAACATGCCGCGAATCATCGCTCGGTTCAGCAGCGCTGTATTGTTATCCCCGTAAAGAATTTCTTTAAGGGCATTAAGTATCTTGGGGTTATTGCTGTCTAACTCATAAGCAAGTATGTAGGGGATCATCGAGCTGTCTGTCGGTTTTTGATCTGGGGACGTGAGATAAGTAAGTAGAGAGAAGTTCAGTTTGGATATATCGTACAGGGCATACAGCTTCCGCACTACACTTTCAATGTGGACGCGAGGATTACGCGTTCGGAAGGGCCGGCGGTAATACCCAACACTATAGGGATACTCCGTAATATGGTTCGTAAGGTATCTTAGGATCTCAGCCGAATAAGCGCCGGCTTTCTTCTGAATGATCGGGATCAAAGGGGAAAAATACGACTCCTGCTTCCCCTGCGCAGCGATTTGGTCTAAGAGCGTTACGATCTCCTTCGTATGTGCGTTCCTCTCGTGCTGCACCTTCTCCATGTTCTCCATTAGGAGACTTTCCAACTGTTTCGTAGCCTCGTCTTTCCGCTGAAAAAATAACACGTCAAGCTTCCTCCTCTACCATAGTCGGCCGGCTAACATCGTAAACTTGATGAACGCGATGTCATCCCCGTCCCTCATGTCTATGCTGGCGTCCAGCTCCGTAGCTTCCTCATCGCGAATAAACACACGATACAGCCCATCTTCAAATGCTAAAATCGCCGCAGCAATCGCATCCGCTTCATTCGCCTGGCGGTCGTCGTACCGGGTACCGAAGCCGACCTTGCCCTCGGCCCCCCTGGCTTCAACCTCCTCCTGCGTGAGGAAGGCGATCAGGGGCTGCTCCTCCGACCGCTCGTTGTACAGCCGGACGTGATGCGTGACGATTTCTTGAATCAGCCCTCGAAGGGTAGCTGGTGCGGAGGTGAGCGTGTACGCCTTCTTCGTGAGAAATGGCTTCCGCTTGCCAATACTTTTTACTGTGAAATAAATGTTCATGGCTTCTCCTTTTGCAATTGGAGTTATAGGAAGTAATTGGAAAAATAGGATCTAGACCTATGATATCACGTCAGTTGCCGGGAGGGGTAGGTGCTTTGGATAGAGGAGCTTGACTGGATTGGACAGTGGCGGTGGGTAAAAATGCTAAAGTGCAACCATTTTCAATCAAATAAACGATTTCAGATAAAATTAATGCAAAAAGGCATCCATTTCTGCATTTTCAGCTCTGTTTAAGCATTATCGCTCCAAAAAGATGCCTATTTGCATTTACTTAAAACGCTGAAGTGAATTCCCCTGAAAAGGATGCTCTTTTGCATTTTTGCCACCTATTATGCTACCTATGAATCGAAAAAAACCGTAGAAAAGGAACCCTCCTTTTCTACGGTCTTCCTATAAACACAATCTACCCAACACCAGCCAACTTCACCAACGGCTGCACATAAGGACGGCTATCATAAAGCGGAATTCTGACCTCAAAGGCACTTCCGACCCCGAGCTCGCTTCGCACGCGAATACTTCCGTTGTGCAGCTCGACAAGCTCTCGCACAATGGCAAGTCCCAGACCGGATGAGCCTTTATGCTTCACGGGTCGGCCTCTCTCCACTTTGAAGAAGCGCTCCCAGATGAGCCCTTGATCCTCCGGTGATATACCGATGCCCGTATCGGTTACCGTGATGAGGACACATCCTTCCGATGGAACCGCCATCGCCTTCAATTCGATCGTTCCGTTCTCGGTGAACTTAACGGCATTTTTGATCAAATTGTTTAAAATTTGTTCCAGTCGATCCGGATCGGCGTGAGCCTGTGGCGAATTTTCATCCACAAGGCAATGAATAACCGTCCCGCGAAGTTCTGCCTCCGGTTGGAATTTAAAGGCCAGCTTGGACATCATCGCCTGAACATCGACCGCCAAGCACATAAGATCGATCTCTTTATTTTCCAACTTCATTAAGTCGGTAATATCATCGACCAGCCGGTTCATATGCAGGGTTTCGTTATACATGATTTCGTAATATTTATCCCGAGACCCTTCTTCAATTAAACCATCCTGAAGTGCCTCCAAAAACCCCCGCATCGCCGTAAGCGGCGTTCGCAGCTCATGGGAAACATTAGCCAAAAAATCATGCCGCAGCTGATTCAACTGTCTCTTTTCCAGATCAACGCGCGCAAGCTGCTCCACCATGTGATTAATGGTCGTTGCTAGATCACCAATCTCATCTTTGGAATCAATTTGAATTCTCTCGCTGTAATCACCGATGGCAATCCTGGCTGCCGCCTTGTCGATCTGTTGGATCGGTCGGCTAATGGACCAAGATAAATAGAAGGATACAGCAAATGAAAAGAAGATACCGAGCAGGGTCACCCAAAGGATGGTTTCTCTTAGCTGAGCGATGGTCTCATTCATCCCTTTGAGAGGCGAATGCAGAACGATACCACCGTATACGTCGTTGTCTTTCCCCCATGGGACGGCAACCGAAAGCATGCCTTCCTTAAGACCATCGGATTGATTCCATATGGCAGGTTCACCATTCAGGACTTGGTTGATCACGTCCGTGCTGACGACCTTGCCTACATTTACCTCATCCTTGGATGAGGTAGTTACGATGTTACCTTCCAAGTTAAATATCCAAATACGCGAGTCAAAAGCTTCATCAAAAAAGCGCAGCTGCTCCCTAAATCGCTCACTCAGTTCGATCTGATCTTGAATGGCGAGATTAACTTGCTTAGCTTGACGGATCATCTCTTTACTTTTGGAGTCGACGATATAATCCTTGGCAAACAACGAAATAACGAGTCCCACCGCACATAGCCCCAGAAGCACCGTAACAAGGGAGCTGGTTAGCATTTTACGGAGAATGCTTTTATTGGCATTTAGGAACATGCAGCTACCTCAAATTTATAGCCCACTCCCCAAACCGTATGAATGCAAACATGATGACACGGGCTTAATCTTTCGCGAAGCTTTTTAATATGTACGTCTACCGTTCTCATATCGCCTAAAAAATCATATCCCCACACCTGCTCCAGCAGCTGTTCTCTCGTAAACACGTCGCCCGGAGATTTTGCAAAAAAGGCAAGCAGTTCAAACTCCTTGGGGCGCATATCAATCTTCATACTTCCCGCGAGCACCTCTCGGCGGTTCACATGAATGACTAAATCATCAAACTCATATTGGATGGGTGCATCCACCTCAATAATCGGCTGTCCCTTCTGCATTCGGCGAAAAATCGCTTTAATACGCGCCACCAGCTCCCTCGGACTGAAGGGCTTGGTCATATAATCATCGGCGCCTAGCTCAAGGCCCAGCACCCGATCAAACTCATCGTTCTTCGCGGTCAGCATAATGACCGGCACATCATAACGCTTGGTAATCTCACGGCACGTTTCATAACCGTCGAGCCCCGGCATCATCACATCTAGTATCACGATATCAGGCTTAACTTCCGCTAACATGGTCAGGGCCGCGACGCCGTCAGGGGCTTCGATTAATTCGATAAGCTGCTGACGGAAATAGAGCCGGACGATTTCTCTCACATTCGGATCATCATCCACAATCAACACTTTCCAAGTCACAAACGGTTCACACCTTTCTATGATCCTTTCATAGATTTCTGAAACTTTTTCCATTTTAAGGGGGTAACCCAAAAAAAGCCCTCTATAATTAGAGGACTTGGAGCTATTTTTACCACGAAGAAAGTGCCGTTCTTTTCCAGGTATTAGGTGCCACACAAACATAGACATACCCGTCATCCCACGCCATCTCTCCCACTTCTCCAGGGGCAGTAGATGAGGCCGGCGTCATAGATTTCCTGATGCGTATACTGTCATCACTGACGTCCAGCTTGGTCTTGGCGTCCGAGTTTCCGATACCGATATTGCCGCTGCTGCGATTGATGGTTAACGGATTATCCAATGCTTTACCGTCATCTGAATAACGGATAATTTGTAAATTGGAGCCGGTATTTCCCCCATCTTCCTTGGAGTTATCTGCACGCATCGCCCAGCGAGGCGTCGTCACATTCCCATCATCCGCTTTGGCCCAAGTCAGATCACGATTGACACCACCAGTTCCAGCAATTCTTAGAATCCCGTCCATCACATTAAAATTAGAGGAATGCGTCCGAATTTCAGCCACATCCTGGTCGAACGGAATTTCCAGTCGCGTAAACAGCTCATTCGGGTTTTTGCCGTCAGGTGCCATCGTCGTTTCGAACGACATGTGATTATGATCGTGCTGCTCCGGGTTATTCGCTTTGGCATGAGCAACGATAGCCGCTTTGTCCGTTCCCTTCTCATCCAGCCATGCGATGGCCGGCTTCGCTCGGTCTTTCGTCCACTGTAATCGAATGAGATCCGACAAGTGGCCTTCCGAGGAGATCCACTGCTTATCGGTAGAAAGATGAATACGATCATTATGAGGGACCTCAATGCCTCCTCCCGGTAAAGACGATTCCTGAAAGGTTCCGGCCGTCTCATTACCGCCTGTGAAAGCGAAGGCCATCCCTGAGACACCGAGTGCCGCACCAGCCAATAGTGAGATCATCAAACCCATTTTTTTCATTTTGCATCCTCCTCCTTTTTGTTCATCGAACCCGTTCAACGATTAGCGTTCAATAGTTCGATCCACCTCACGTAATCATGGATAGCGATGCCGATATAGCTCGGATAAGGGGAGAGGCTTGCCTTGACCTGTTTCAATTCCGACTCCATACGCGAAGAATTCGAGTTATAAAAAGTCGTGTAATCGGCTTCCTTACTGGGCAACGTATCCACAGCAATAATTGCCTGTTTCTTTAGTGTAGCTGCTTCTAAAATGATGGATTTGGCTCTGGCAATGATGCCGTTGCTGCCGAGTGCCGTATTACGATAAGCCATAATGACAACACTATCTGCCTTCTCTAGCAGCCACGCGCTAAAGGAGTAGTTAGATCCGGGAACCTTACTGCTGTTGATCCAAAAAGGAATATCGAAGGCCATCGTCATGCTGCGATCAGTGCTTTTTACTTCCGATTCAATGAATCTGATCGTATCCATCCACCGTTCGAGCACCCAGGCCTGATTGGTCTTCCACATGTCCAACGTGTAGGGTTCAATATCAAAATGAAAGCCTTGGAAGCGTTCTAGAGCACCTACCGAAGCGTTATATTGCGTAACCGCTGCAATCCATTGCCGGATATCGCTATGTTTATTGTCATAGATCCAATCCGATTGTCCGGCCAGCGCCTCAACCTTGATGCCCAGATCATTCGCTCTGCGGATGAAGTTCCGGTAAACGTCCTTACCTGGATACGTTTTTTCATAGCGCAGATAAATGGCAGTCAGTTTTTGGTGCGCTGCAAACTGGAGGATGCTGTCACCATCCGTCTCAATCAGCTTGCTATCCCAGATCCACGTGGACCTTTGCGCTTTGTCCGCCGAAGTGATCAGTACCAAATTCCGTTCTCCCATCCAATCGACATCAGCCCCGAGGCTCTCACTAACCGCTCTCAGCGGAACCATGGTTCGGTCATTTTTCAGGACAGCCGGAGCGTCTAATTCGATTTGCTTATCGTCAACCGAAATTACATTTTGACCAATGGTCAATAATGTTGTTGCATGCTGATTGCGAAAGGTTACCTGTTCCAGAGAACGGTTCCATTCCACTTCAGCCCCTAGTTTTTCGGCAATTTCTCTTGCCGGCACCATCGTACTCCCCGTCTGTTCATCGATGTATGGCTGGACATCCGTAAAGGCTATCTTTTCCCCATTAACCTCCACCCCAAGCTCAGTGATAAGCGAGTATACCGGGAAAAACAAAGGGATATTGGTTAGAATCTGTATAAGGATCAAGCATACCATCGTCTTTCTCATTGGGACTAGCGAATTAAACCATGCTATATTCAAGCTCTTCCTTTACCACCTCTACAATGCCATCCACATACTCGGATAGCTCCCTTTCATCCGGCCCTTCCGCCATCACACGCACGAGTGATTCCGTACCAGAAGGCCGCACCAATACACGACCGCGCCCGGCCATCTCACTTTCCACCTGACGGATTACGGCATCGATTCGGTGATTGCCTTCTAGCTTGTATTTATGGATGACTCGTACATTAACCATCAGCTGAGGGTATTTGACGACGGGTGACACGAGCTCGGACAAAGGCTTGCCTTCTTGAAGCATGACCTGAAGCAGCTGAACAGCCGCTAACAGGCCATCCCCTGTCGTTGAATGATCTAGTAAAATAATATGTCCGGAAGACTCACCGCCTAAGTTGTACCCGCCACTGCGCATCGCTTCCATGACATGCCGATCTCCGACCTTACTTTTTAAAGAATCGAGACCGACGGTTTGCAACGCTTGATGAAAGCCAAGGTTGCTCATAACAGTAGAAACGACAGTGTTGTGACTCAGCCGTCCCTGCTTGGCCAGATGAGCGGCAAGGATGTAGAGGATGTGATCCCCGTCCAGAATGTCGCCCCGTTCATCCACCGCAATCAGTCGGTCCGCATCACCGTCGAACGAAAGTCCCGCATGGGCTCCATGTTCAAGCACTGCTTTACGCAGATGCTCGGGATGCGTTGAGCCGCAATCCTGATTGATATTTAAACCATCCGGCTGATGATACAAGAGAACTGTCTCCGCACCCAATTCCGCGAATAGCTGCGGAGCTAGCAAGGAAGCTGCCCCGTTCGCACAATCGAGCACGATCTTGCAGCCGGACAGCGATGTCGCAGCCGTCGACTTCACGTAGCTCACATAGTTCAGTGCGCCCTGCGGATCATGACGCAGCGTACCAATTCCCGCTCCCGTTGGGCGGGAAGTTCGATGCTCATCACCCTGCAGGCGACTCTCTACTTCCGCTTCCCACGCATCCGGCATTTTGAAGCCGTCTCTGCCAAAAAATTTAATCCCGTTATCCTCCACCGGATTATGAGATGCAGAGATCATCACCCCAGCATCCATGCCTGCGTGCCGTGTGACATAAGCCACACCCGGCGTCGGTAGTACGCCCAGCTTTACGGCATCCGCCCCGGCTGATAACAACCCGGCAGCCAAGGCTGCTTCTAGCATGTGCCCGGAGATTCGGGTATCCCTTCCGATGACGACGGTGGGCCGTTTACTTTCACAGCTGCGCGTCAGCATATAGCCAACAATAAGCCCTAATTCAAAAGCCAGCTCTGGCGTTAACTCGCGATTGGCAACCCCTCTGACGCCATCTGTACCGAAAATAGCTCCCATATCAACTCTCCTCCCAATAGCTTGTTAGGCAAAAATCCCCATGTGCTCATAAAAAGCCCGATTCGCTTCCTCCAATTGTTCAGGGGTGTTAATTCCCATCACCTCTGTCGGATCGTCGAGGATGATCGCCTCGAATTTCTTCTGGCCACCGGAGATACCGGTCTGCCGCATGACCCTCACGATATCGGTCAAGTAGTACTCCTGCTGCGCATTATCATTCGTAATACCAGGGAGCGCTTGAAACAAGCTTTCATTATCGAAACAGAAAATTCCCGTGTTAATTTCGTTAATCTCTTTCTGCTCAGGCGTTGCGTCCTTTTCTTCAATGATATCGACAACTTCGCCGCTTGCAGGATCTCGGATAATTCTTCCATAGCCAGTTGGATCCTGTACGATCGCGGTCAACACCACACCAGCGCTTGTGTTTGCCCGCTGGGCCGCCAGCAGCCGTTCGATGGTGGATTGCCTGATGAGCGGCGTATCGGCCGTAAGCACCAAGGTTGATCCGCTGCGTTTACGGAGCAGGCGCTCAGTCTGATGAACGGCGTGTGCCGTTCCAAACTGATTCTCCTGCTGTACGTAGGTAACCCGCGTTCCCAAGCACTTCTTCACCAGCTCTCCCCGATGCCCGATCACTGCCACAATTCGAGTGATCGGCATCGCTTCCAGCTTGCCCACCAAACGGGCGATCATCGGTACGCCTCCAACGGGATGCAGCACTTTGGGCAGCTCCGACTTCATCCGTGTGCCTTTCCCTGCCGCTAACAGAATAGCGAATGCTTCCATGTGGTACAGCTCCTCTCCGTATGGTTGGTTATTCAACCGTCACACTTTTGGCCAAATTACGCGGTTTATCTATATCGTTCTCCAGCGCCAGGGAGGCGTAATAGGAGATTAACTGAAGCGGAACAACGGCCAATATCGGTGCTAGGAGCTGATGAGATGGCGGGATGAAACAGATTTCATCGACCGCGTTGAGCAGCCCGACATTGCCTTCCACCGTAATCCCCATGACATGTGCTCCACGGGCCTTAACTTCTTTAATATTGCTAACAGTTTTTTCGTACAGATTCATTTGTGTAGCTAGCGCAATCACCGGCGTATCCTTCTCAATCAGCGCCAATGTGCCGTGCTTTAGCTCTCCGGCTGCATAAGCCTCCGAGTGGATATAAGAGATTTCCTTCAATTTAAGAGAACCCTCAAGCGCAACAGCGTAGTCCAAGCCCCTACCGATAAAGAATAGGCTGTCGGCATCCTTGATTGATTCCGCATACAGCTTCACTTCGTTGGCGTTTTCCAGCACCTTCTCCACCTGAACGGGAAGTGCCTTCAAGCCTTGGACCAGCTCCGAATGAAGCTCGGTAGACAGCGTCTGTCTTTCCTGGGCCAAGTAAATGCTGAACAAATAGAAGGCGAGCAGCTGAGCGGTATATGCTTTCGTCGATGCCACGGCAATTTCCGGACCGGCCTTCGTTGCGATGACATAGTCAGCATCTCGCGCCACAGAACTGGTTGAAACATTCGTAATGGCCAATACTTTAGCGCCTTGCCTTCTGCTCTCTTGGAGGGCAGCAAGCGTATCCGCTGTTTCCCCGGATTGGCTCACGACGATGACGAGCGTTCGATCCGTGATGATCGGGTCACGATATCTGAATTCCGATGCGATATCGCACTGCACTGGGATTCGCGTTAGCTTCTCAAGGACTGTGCTGCCGACTAGTCCGGCATGATAGGCGGTGCCGCAAGCTACGATAAAGATTTTATCCACCTGTTGAAACGCGCCTGCTGCGTGCGCCAATTCCGGGAAAATCACTTCGTCCTGATCATTGATGCGCCCGAGCATCGTATTGCGCAGCGTTAGCGGCTGTTCGTGAATTTCCTTCAGCATGAAGTGCTCAAATGGTCCCTTCTCGACCTGATCTGCGCTCCAATCGATCTGCAGCAGCTTACACGCCGCCGGCTCCCCTGTCTCGACCTTCGTGATAGAGATACCCTCCTGTGTCACGATGGCCAGATCGCCATCCTCCAAAATATACACCTCACGGGTATGCTCAATAAGAGCGGAGATATCCGAAGCAATGAAGTATTCTCCCTGACCCGCACCAATCACAAGCGGACTCGATTGTCTGACCGCGATAAGCTTATCTGGCTCATACTCCGTCATGACACCAAGGGAATAAGATCCCTGTAGTCTCTGTACTACCGCAAGCATGGCGGTGTAGATGTCGCCTTCATAATGCTCCGCAAGCAAATGAGCAATCACCTCGGTGTCGGTCTCGGAAGCAAAGGTGACGCCATTGTGCTCTAGCTCTTTTTTCAGCTCCATGTAGTTTTCCACGATGCCGTTATGCACGACAGTAAATTTACCCGACATATCCGTATGTGGATGAGAGTTGACATCCGACGGTCTGCCGTGAGTCGCCCATCGCGTATGCCCGATGCCCATCGATCCTTTCAACGGCTGTTTATCCAGCTGAACTGATAAATTGGCCAGACGTCCTTCCGCCTTGCTAATCTTGACTTGATCCTGCACGAGTACCGCGATCCCCGCGGAATCATACCCTCTGTACTCCAGCTTGCTTAATCCGTTCAGCAGAATCGGCTGTACATCTCGCTTTCCTATATACCCTACAATGCCACACATCGTTGTTTTCTCCTCTCTCTTCTAGGTCAAGTTTAAACGCCTACGGCGAGCCTCACTTCTCGCTTGCGAATACCCGTACCCAATCTATAAATATTGTCAGCTTGAATATCTACAAAAGCGTTGCGCGTATCGATAATCGGTACGCCTAGCTCCGCGAGTTCACGGTTGTTGAAGCAGCGGTGATTCGTAATTAGCACCATGCCGTCATATTCGGCAAAAGCGGACAGATCATAGTTCACAGATTGTACCGTATCACCATCTTTATCGAGGAAGGAAACAGCATGCGGATCATAATAGTCCACATGAGCTCCGCTCTCCCGAAGAAGCTCGTACAGCTCCAGCCCTGGGGATTCACGGAGATCATCCACATCCGGCTTATACGCCATGCCAAGAATAAGAATCTTCGAATTGCGGATGGATTTCGCATACATATTCAGAATCTGCGAAGCTTTATACCGGACATACTCCGGCATATTATCATTAATGGATTGCGCCAGCTCGATAAACTTGCTGTAGAAGCGGAATTCCTTCGCTTTCCACGATAAATACATCGGATCCAGCGGGATGCAGTGCCCGCCGATGCCAGGCCCCGGATGGAACGGCATAAAGCCAAACGGCTTCGTTGAAGCAGCCTTAATGACCTCCCAGACGTCAATGTCCATTTTGTCGCACATCATGGCCATTTCGTTAATGAACGCAATGTTAATGCTGCGAAACGTATTCTCCAGCAGCTTGGACATCTCCGCTACTTTCGGCGAGGAGACAGGTACGACGTCCTTTACGACATGGCTGTATAAAGTGACACCGAGGTCAATGCACGCTTCCGTCGTACCGCCGATCACCTTTGGCGTATTAAAGGTATTAAATTTAGGATTACCTGGATCAACCCGCTCCGGCGAGAAGCAGAGGAAGAAATCCTTGCCCACCTTGAGTCCTTGCGCTTCCAGCTCAAACTGAATGAGCTCCTCTGTCGTTCCCGGATAGGTAGTGCTCTCCAGGATGATCAAAGCTCCGCGCTTAAGATTTTTCTTGATTTCCCGGACTACACTCTGAATATAAGAGGTATCTGGATCTTGGTTTTCACTGAGCGGTGTCGGTACACAGATGGAGATGGCATCCAGCTTTTGAACCGTATAGTAGTCGTCGGTTGGAATAAATCTGCCGGACTCGACCGCTTTCTTCACTTCTTCGCTCGGAACGTCTTGAATATACGATTGGCCGCTTTGAAGTGACTCTACCTTCCGGAAATCGAGATCAATGCCGTATACCATAAACCCGCCCTTCGCCATCTCCATGCATAGAGGCAGCCCTACATAGCCGAGACCGATGACCCCGATTTCGGCCGTTTTTGTTTGAAATTTATATTTTAATTGGTTAAATGCATTCATTATGATTCCACCCTCTCAAGTTTTCTCGTTTATTAGCTCAGACGGGAACTGAGTTTTTTGATTCTCCACTCCAGCTCCGAAATGGAGAAGGGCTTCGTCACATAATCGGAGGCGCCTAATTCAAAGGCACGGTCCATACTTTTCGGCAGCTGCTTATCCGTAAGAACGATGACTTGTCCCTCGTCGGCATAATTCCTCTTGATTTTGTCGATTAACTGGTACCCGTCAAGAATCGGCAGGTTCAGCTCAGTGATCACCAAGTTGGGCATGGTTTTCTCAAATTTCTCGAGCGCTTCACTGCCGTCCTTGGCCTCTTCTACTTTGTAGCCGTTGATCTCAAGCCGCAGCTTGACGAACTCTCTGCTCACCTCGTCCGGATCGGCGATGAGAATCGATGTAATTCCCTGCTGAACCCCATGATTCATGAACAGGTGAATATCTCTACTCTCCCCTTTTCCATGCAGCGTCGTCTGTAGCATCTGTGACATCGATTGTTCCGTCAGTTCCCCACTCTCTGGAAAGCTGGCGACGACCGTCTGACCTTCGAGCAAATCTTGCTGGTCCAGGAACTCTTTGAGCACGAGCGATGCGTAGTGGGTGTTGATAAGCTTTTGCCCAGACAGAACGATTCCGAGTAGGCCGCTTGGATCTAAGTAGAAGCAATGAAGGGCTGCCTCGGGCTCATAGCCGCTTACATAGGACTGCATTTGTTCCAGTACCTTCTGGCCTACCGATGCGCAAGGCGCAAGGATCATCCCGCATGGGGCACCCTTTTCATAGGAAGCCTGAACTTTTTCTGCTAATTGCAACATTGCTTCTTGGATCGGATCATGAACTAGTACCGCCATCTTCTCCACTCCTCTTATCTATTTATTAAAATTGGTGCGGACCATCGTTCCCCACGAGTTGTTATTTCGCAGGAATTGGACATGCCCGTTTAACCTCCACCAAACACCGATTTGCCGATAACCTGCAAACATCAAGAGCGAATACAAGAGCATTTTGTTCAGGTCACGCAGCTTGGGATATCGGCTGAAGGCCGTTTCTTCAATAAACAAGGCCCCCAGGCTTAAGGCAAAGCAGGAAAATAAATTGACTAACGAAAAGATAACGACGGTGTACCAATCTGTCATATTCAGCATCCAGTAGCCCAATATAGCCAATAGGCCGCTGAGGCGGAAATACGGATTCAGTGTTTCAAACACAATGTTATAGGGAAGTGTCAGTAACCCGAATATTTTGTATTTCGGGCGCAGCACCATGTGAATACCTTCTTCAATCATATTTTTTAGATTTCCCCGCCCCCAGCGCTTGCGCTGACTGCTCAAGATCCGGTACGAATCAGGGGCTTGCGTCCAGCAAACGGCGTCTGGGCAAAACGCTACCCGGTACGGAATTTTATTGTCCAAGCAGTGACGGTGAAGCTTAATAACAATGTTCATGTCTTCACCAGGGTAACCTCCACGGTAACCGCCGACGGCGATGACCATCTCCTTTTGAAACACACCAAAGGCTCCCGAAATAATAATGAGACCATTGACGGCGCTCCACCCGATCCTGCCGCCGAGGAAGGCTTTCGTATATTCAACGTGTTGCAGTGCCGGCAGCAGCTTGCGAGGAAATTGAACATCCTTCACAATGCCATCTTCCACCGTGCAGCTGTTCACGATTCGAACATTGCCCCCAACCGCAATCGTCTCCTCGGGGTTCTCCATGTAGACCCGGGCAATCCGCGTTAAGGCATCCTTTTCAAGCAAAGAGTCCGCATCAATCGTGGAGATCAACGCATAGTGGGAAAGGTTGATGCCTGCGTTTAGCGAATCGGCCTTCCCTCCATTTACTTTATCTATGAAAAAAAGATTGGGATACTCGGGATTATGGTATACGCCTCTGATCTTTCCCGTCTTAATGCTGCTGGAGAGCACCGGATGAATGAGCTCCAGCTTGAATTCTTCCAGCATGCACTTCAAGGTCCCATCCTGTGAACCGTCATTGACGACGATCACCTCATATTCCGCATAATTGAGCGCCAGCAGCGACCTTACATTTTCAATAATGGTTAACTCCTCGTTATAGGCCGGTACCAACAGGGAAACTGGCGGGAGCTGACTGGAACTGGATAGCTTATTGATCCGATTGTACTGGATTCCCCGCTTAATCGAGAAAATATGCCGAATCGAAAATCCGAAGATGAAATAATAGAGCAGTGTGACGAGAATAACGTAAAAGAGCGCGACGTAGCTGTAATAGAGCAAAAACTCTCTTAGCCCATTAAGAAATGAATCCAAAACCACTTGATATCCAAAAACCCACATGTTTACGCAACCCTCCTATACAACACGATATATACGTTTTGACCTGTGAAATACTTTGTCATAGGTGTACATGAGTAGGTTATACTGCATGAGCTTATCCCAATTGTGCAGCTGCATAGACAGATGCTTGATCTCATCATCAATCAGCTGCTGCATGAACTGCCCGCGTTCCTTACCTTGAACCGCTGCTGCACTCTCACAAAGCGCCACCATACCTTCTTCTCCCAAACGGAGCAACCCTTTGGCCGATGCATACACGATTCGCTGATCGGCGTCGCTCAGACTGGATTTCATCAGCTCGATGTAAGCCGTATTTTTGATGTCGGCCAAAGCCTCTATCGTCAATCGACGAATGCCCAGATTGGGATGACTCAGCAGCTTGCTAACAACGTTTCTAGGCAGCAGACGGGAGCTTTTCAGGTACAAATCCACCGCTTTGATTTGAATGTCTTCGTGCTTGGAGTCCATGAGACGATAAACCGCAGAAGCAGCTGCCGGATCGGTGTAGACATTGAGCCCAATCAGCCCAATCCGAACGTAAGCTGGATCCTGACGACTCACATAGCTCGTGTACAAGGAACCTGCATCCACTTCCGAATCGGCGATCATATCCACAATCAGCTCGTAGCATTTCTTGTTGTGCTGAAGTAGAATCTGAACCATAGCTTCGAGATCCTGCTGGCTGCGGGCACACTTGGCGACAGCTCGGGCCACCACAAACAGAGACGAATCGAGCGGATGCTCCTTTAACATACCCAGTAATGCTGGCACCGCCGCCTTCACCCGCATGCATCCTAAATGATACGCGGCGTCCAGATTCACCCGATAAGATCGGCTGATAAAACGTTCCATATGGTGCTGCACGAGCCCCAGATCTACGCAAAGCTGGGCCAGCTTGTGCCGCTGTTCGCCTGAGAAGATTTCCATCATATCATTCAGCTTCTCCTGCATGGCCTCCCTTTCTACCGGGTTCATCTTCCAGGGAGGGACCCTTAAAGGCTCCATCCCATCCAGATTAGCTTGCACATAAGTTAGGTAATCCTTAAACTTCGTTTGGAATCGGTCGTTCAATTTTCTCCTTCTTATACTTCTCACCTTGATGGCATAAATGATGACCACACAAACCAGATTAAAAGCCAAAATAATATATAACGCTTGTATGGCTGCATTCAGATTGGTGTACACACTTGCACTCTCCTCTTTTTAGCTACCCGATGGATTGGTAGGGGGAACGGGTCCTTTGATCTTATGCAACGCATCTTTCATGATGTAGTAGCTTTGCTTCGGTCGTTCCACGTATTGCACCTTATCCTCCCAGCCCGGCCATGTGTATAGCGGCATTGTTGAGACTGGAATTGGCTGCACTGCAGCGGTGTTGTCCCGGCCGACGACTTGGTCTTGCTTCACAATCCACGGAACAAAACGAACTCCTTTCACATGCGTCATTTCAAATTTGTTCTTGCTCGGCTGGGTGTAGTTGATGACGCTGAGAGAGCTTGGATCGCTGAATCCCAGCAGCATCCACGGGATGCGCATTTCGAGCACCTGCCCCTGAACCTGCCACATCGCCTTCGAATTGTAGTCGGGACGCGCTGGATCGCTGTAGCCTCTTTCTAAAATGCCAACCTCCACATCCCCGAAAGGGTGGTTCACCCGGGAGTCGGGATATTCCAGCAGATAATTGACCGCTAGCTTCCATGGCTTGAAAATCCCCGAGTCATCCTGCTTTTCCTTCGGATCGATGTCCGGCAGTCCGGAACGTTCGTACAATCGGGCATGGATATCGTAATTGTCAGCGATCATCATGCGTCCTTTATTTTCGTCCGACAGCTCGATTAATGTTTCCAATCCTTCATCAAGTGTCATGCCGTGAAGCTCCGCTCCGTGGCGATTACCGCCGGGCAGCGTATCCGCCCCGAAATAGATGCTTTCCTTTGACGGGTCGAACGGCTCAGATAGCTTGGCCTGTAAATACAGGTAGCCTTCGTCATGCGTGGCCCAAATCTCCTCAAAGCCAGGAGCTTGCACATCAAGCTTCGTCTTATCCTTCAGCTTGTTCCAATCCGAGGCATCCCCATCGATGAAGAGTTTATTGTCTTTACTCGGGAACATCCCGAGTACCCCGAAAAAGGACTCGTTCGTCAGCGTGTTATACCAATACGCCCGGCGATCCGCTTCGTCGTAGCGTTGCGTGTTCCACGTCTTTTTGAACCATTCGTCCTGCCACGTGAATAAAATCGCCCCAGCATAGCCAGACCCATGAATCTGCTGCAGTAAATCTGCATCAATCTCTCCCTGCTGCTTCTCGCTATGACCGCCTTGATCGCGGCCGAGTGTGCCCAAATGGGCTACGCCTACGGATGCCGGCACACCATATTCCGTAACCATGACCGGCAGATTGGGATGTGCTGCTTTTAACTTATTCAGGTAGGTGAGGTAACTATCTGGTTCTCCTCTGCTGTTGGTCATTTCCTGGAATGACTTATCAAAGGCAAAGAAATCCGGATAATACGGGTACACATGATACGAGGCAAAGTAGCCCGCCTCCCAATTCACTGCCTCAATATGCGTTGGATCGACACTAACCATGTCCTCTTCAACCAACGGCTCGCCTGGATGCGCAATCGGATCCGTCGTCACCCAATTGGCAAAAGCCATCGGATGCTGCCAGCCATACTGAATTTCTGTTTGCGCCGCTGTGTCGACCATCAGGGCCAGCCACTTTTCAAAAGCGTTCGCCCCCGGCTTATTGCGGAAATATTTCCCCACATAGTCTGGGGTATCCTTGTGCAAATCATTGGTCCCCTTCACCATCTTCGGATCCCATTCCGTCCCGACGATCCAGCCCATCAGATACGGACCTGCATTATATTTGTAGGTACCTCCTGCTTTACCCGAGTGAGGCTCGGGTGTGAGCGTCGTCTGGCCATAAACCGCCGCAACCGCGTCTTTAATCTCTTGCTCGAATTTCTCCTTAATCTTGGGATCATAGGCATCTTGCCCTTCAATCAGCTGTTCCTCGGGACTCCATATGCCCTGAAGGAAGAAAAGCGGATTTTCCTGATGCTTCATATTGTATTTGTTGAGCGCCTCGTAAAACTCGGGCATCATGATCGTATACACCCGGATCACATTCGCTCCCATGTCCTGAATCATGCCGAACCATCTCTCATATTCGTCCTCCGAAACGGCCAGTTCACCAGGAAAATGTCCAGGGATCGTCGCCCCCATATTAATCCCCTTGGCAAAATAGGGCTGCCAGGCTTCATTCGTGTATTCTTCGACATTCATTCCTTGTGTCCTAAACTTCACATGTATGCCGTCAGCCAACGTCGTGCTTTCAATTCTGACCAACAACGGCCGCAGCCAATAATAAAAAGCACCGGCTACAATTGCGATGATAAGTCCTATCTTTATCAATAATTTCGGCCATGAGCGCATCCTATTCACCTTCGATAATTTGCTAAGTTCTGCTGTCTATTGCCATGGTACGACAGGAAAGTGCAATTGTCTGTTTTCAAAGTGTTAAACATTGTGAGCAAATTAAGGGCATTGTGTTCGATATTTGAAATGTGTTATCGGTTGTTTAGAAGATTGTGAGAGGATTGTTAACAGGGGTTGAGATTGTGTAAATTGGGGCTAAAAAGTAAAAAGCACCTGATTTGGGCATCAGGTGTTCTTCGAACTAAACTATTCATTTCGTATTTAATGAAGCAACTCTCCGTACCCGCTCCGTGCTACCTTTCCCCCACATCATGATTTGAGGAAATTAATTGGAATGCAAAGTGGCGCTGAGTAGATCGGCTTGCAGCTGCAACTCGTTGAGCTTGTGCTCGAGGATCCCCTTTTCGAACCTGACGTGGAGCAGCTCCGTGTCTAGATCCTGTGCCATCGTGTGGATTGTCGTGACGATATCCTCGGCAGTGAGGATGTGAATAGAATCGGCGTGACGGGAGATATATTCAAGTAGGATGTCGATGCAATCTTTGCAGAGAGAGATTCTTTGCGTGAGCGTGGCTTCTTCTTGGATGATGTTTTGGAGTTGGGTTTGGATGGGGTGCATGGGATCGCCTCCGGGTACTTATTAGATAATGTTTAATTTACTTCATTTGTGTACACCATAAAAGGTGTATTGTTAACACATTTAACTTATAAGTGTAATTATGAATATTATACACTCAAGTAGGTCTGTTTGCTATATGAATTAAAACCTACTCTATTAATGAGGTGGTTAGTTTGGGGAACTTACGGAGCTTGGTCGGTAAACAAATTAGAATGATACGAAAACAAAGAGGACTTTCTCAAGAGAAACTCGGAGAATTGGCACAATTAAAGAATTCGTATATTGGGGATGTCGAAAGGGGCGCCCGAAACATCTCTCTTGATTCATTGGAGAAGATAGTTGCTGCACTTGATACAGATCTCGGGGCTTTCTTCAAATTTAACGAGATTGATATTACATCGGATGATATCGATAAAATGGAAGCTTTAGAAGTTCATAAACAATTTCTTGAGGATCGAACAATTGATGAGATTAAACTTATACATAAGATAACAAAAGATATTCTCCAGAAAAAATAAAGAACGACTTCGGAGATTTCGAGGTCGTTCTTTATTTTTTCCAATTAATTAAATTACACATGTACTGTATGCGGAAACATAGGCTATTTGGTTTATATCTGCCACTGTACCCCAAAGTCTTGATTTATAAGGGTTTTCTCGAATCGAGTATGGTTTTGTTTGTTTGCCGTTCGATAGAAAATGACTGCCTTCGTCCCCATTCCGTCCCCAAATAATCAATCTGTTTATTCTTTTATAAATCTAAATAAGTTGGGTTTGGAATATAACCGATTGTAGTGAACATCTGAAACGCTGTTTCGTATATTTTATGATCGTAGTTGAGAACTTTCACAGAATTATTAATAAACTCACCTAAACCTTGCAAGGTGATACCCTTGATCTTTATCGCTGGGGTATCACCTTGCAAAGAATACTATGATCGTTCCTGTTGCTCCTAGACTTCTTCGTCCTTACAATTTTTAATTTCCTCGATAGTTTGTTCTACTACTTCCTCGACTATGCTCATGTCCCACCGATCAATGAATGGTGTTTCAAAATATTCCTTCATGTTACTTAGCAGGCGATTTTCAATTTCTTCAGGACTAATGTGCGTTAAAATCTTTTCTATTTGGTTTACGCATGTTTCATAAAAGGCTACCGGAAATTGTAAGTAAACTTCGTCCTGTTCGCATATATTTTCGATAATATCTATTTCCGACATAATGTCATGATAATCTCTAAGTTGCAGGGAAATCTCCGATGGATCCTTTCCAAGGGTGTCCGTCATAGAATATATTCCACAATATGCCGAGCTCGTCAGAAGATAAGAATCCCTTATATATTTTTTCAGTCTTTCCAGTGGGTGAAGATTTTCATATTTCTCCGTATGAAGAACGATCTGCTTTCCACAGTTACAATTGTTTCGTGGACATTTTATGCCAACTAGGTATTCCGACATAAGAGAACCTCCATTTATAATTTATATTGCGTCCTATAGTGGGAATTTTAGATTTTGATGATAATATTAATGAAAACGCTTCTGTGATCCATTATCCTACTCTGTGAACGGCAATGGACTAGTTGGCCTAATTAAATCAATCACATTTACTGCATAATTAACAATGTCGTCCGCATAATACAGACCAGGTTGTTCTCCCCTATCATTTTTAAATTGTTCAAATTGCTCCGTTATCTTTCCATCTATAGTAAATGGCACAGGGATCAGAAGTTCCTTATATCCCTCATCCTCACGGATTACACAAGTAATGTACAAAATTCTGTTGAACCCTTCCCTTTGAAATACCTCTGACAGAGTAAGATACATCCCTTCGATCTCTTTTATTTCATTGGAAATATTCGTTACCAGTAACCCCTCCGGTATAGAGATGTAGATACAATTTGGGTCCAGGTTAATATTTCGACTTTTCACATCACGCGCATGCTTTATCAACACTGCTTTTGCTATATCGGACGAGCATTCTACTGAAAACTTGCCTTTTTGATAATAAGAAACCGTAACAAAAATTGACATAACTTTCACATGATTATCCAGAATTTTTTGTATTTCCATTCTCTTTTCAGCAACATTCGTTAAATTTAATATTCTTTCTTTAAAGTAATCAACATTGCTCGTCTTACGGGGATCAAGACGATTTATTAAGGTTTCGTAAAAATCCACCCCAAATAAATCGTCCAGGTTACGTTTAAGAAAATCAAAGTGTCTGCTACTGTTTTGGGCTTTAAAGAGATTTTTATTCTTTAATTGAAACTCCTGAAGAGTTAAGCCCTTGAAACGAGTGTCGGCGTTCATCAAATTACCTTTGGATACTGCCACATTTATGGCTTTTTCGCTGGCTTCCCACACACGATATCCCCATAAAACCTCATCTTTTTCAACAAAACGGAATAAATAGCTAAAGCTTTTGGTGGCAGTGGTAGTTATATTTTCAATTTGATGGCCCTTTTTGGAGACAATTGCACTCCATGCCCTATTTTCTTCTTTTAAAAAAAGATCAGTTACTTGATCTCCAACATAAAATTCAAAAATAAAATGCGTTTTGAGTTCAATAACATGATTTAGTTTCACCGTGCCCACTCCCTTTTGTAAAATTAGATATTACACATAAACATGTTTCTCAAGAATCATTTCTATTTTATTAGCCCATTCCACCAGTACCATCTTGCCATGTAGGTGGGAGGATAAAGTAATTCGGTTTTTTAGGTTCGTTACGGCACATAATCTGGTTGTGACCGCTGTGTATCTTCTACAGTTTACAGTATTCTATCAAGAACACGTCCAGGTATGCTAAAAGCGGCTTTACATGGAGGGGGTGCATAATAGGCTGATTTGCCTTAGCAATGACCCGAATTACGGGAATAGCCGATCAATATGCCCGTAGAGCTCCACTTACAGCCGCGCATCAAAGTTTGATAGATCCATTTTGAGAGTTTACATAAAATTCTTGACGACTCTAAATTATTTCAAATTGCTTCTGACGAGTAACCATGCTCTTGATGGACTAAAAAGAGCCACTCCTCGAACTACTAAATCCAATCCGGGGTATAATGCTTTCTAAATTTCTTGGGTAAGTATTAGCCCAGTAATATAGGGTAATCTTTGTTTTTTAGCATACTTTGCTATTTCTGTTTGATTTACAACTCCAACTATATCTTGAACATTACCAACATTAAAGGAGTGGTCAAAATCACACTTAGCTTTCCAGACATTTGTCCAGACGTTATTTTGACCTGACCTACCAATTAAATATACTGTGTTACTAGCGAGTTCCTTTTCAGCATAAATGACTTCGTGATCCATTTACATTCCTCCTCATAATTGCCAAATTTTAATCTTGGAAAAAAGCTGGTCTCCAATTAAATTAGAAGGCCACAACCTGGGCTTCAGTTTTCCATGTATTCGATAACATGATGATTATCAATTTTTACTGCTATATTGTACTCCACATCATTTTTGATATTATAGCTATCATAACTTCTATAAAAAAATTTAACATTTTGATTTATTATATCCTCCCCCCACTTAAGAGGGATTAGTATCTGATTAATAAACGGCCTAATGTATCCCTCCATATAGTTCGGAACATATCTTTTATTTGGCTTAATATCTTCAAATAGCACAACTTTGTAAACAGGGTCAAATTCTCCTTTTTCGTATAATTCTACCCAGCAGTTCACCACAGCTCGATCAATTACTGTAGAGAATATGAGCCCCTTTGAAACATCAAAATTACCTCTACCGTGTCTAAATGCTTCGAATAATTCTTTTTTATTAACTATAGCTGAACTCAAAGGATTCCACTCCCTTAGTATAATTGGATAGGTCGAATTAGAAGCAAATCAGCCTGTTTAATTCGTACTAGCAGTACCTGTCCTACAAGATTATATGATCATACTTTATTTTTATGTCTGCTATATCACACATCAATTTTCAATGAAAATTAGTTGATACATATAACTTAGAAGTTTCAAAACGCAATAAAGAGCAGGAATTCATCCTGCTCCTAGATCTTTTAAATGACCTCATTTAGTCATATTTAATTAAATTATCGACTCTTTTTCGTTTAATTTTAGCTGTTACCTTTCTTTTGAACTCTTCGGTTCTATATCCAAACACGGATTTATCACTATATACTTCTTTATTATTTGATACATATTTTTTCTTGCATAGTTCAGAATTCAATTTATCTTTTGTTCTATTATTGTTGTCAATGATATACAACACGTCTACACCATAATCAAAAAAAATACTTTCAAGTTGTTCAAAAGATAGTGTATTATTATCGCTAATGTGAAAGGCAACTCGCTCTGTTTCATAATCATTGATGTAGTAAAGGTTTAATTCTTTATTGTAATGTACCTGATAATCATTAAGTCTATATGCTTCGAGTTCTTCTGGTAAATTTTCAGTTTCAAATTCGGAGCTCTCACGCATTTTTTTTTCATTGTCACTTTTACAAGTTTTGAAAAAAGAACATGCATATTTACAATAATTTTCCTGCCATTCTTGTCTTGGAATGATATTTTCTTCAACGTTCCGAATTAGAGTTGCAAGTTTGTTTAAGACAATATCTTTTTCTTTGCTCTCAACCCTAAAGGGAACATGCCTCATATCTCCTTTAGGATTTTTCCCCTCCTTCTCCATTGATTCAAAAGTTAGTATAATATCATCTAAACCGAACACTAGACTATATCCCACCATTTGTGGAAGCGCTTTTTCTATTTCACTTTTCAATTCAGATCCTGTTAATTTTTCTTGTTTAAATTTGCTCTTTAAATCCCAAACCACTTCTCCCAGGCTCACTCCATCACGATCGAAGAACTGCACAATAGCATCAACTTTTCCTCTAATATCAAAATTGAACCCTTCATAAGAAAAAGATTTTTTATCCTCATATTCAATCGAAGGTACACCATCAAACTCCTTAACTTTGATGTAATAATATTGATCATCGTCGTCGTTTATCAGTTCAATTCCCTCTAATTTTTTCAGTAACTTTTGCCGACTTTTATGGATTATTTTTTCAGTATCAGACATGCGGTTAATAATTGCACTACTTTCTTTCGGAATATCCTTTTGAGTATTTTTTATTGTATAATACATTTCTCGTTGGCATTTCCCTAGGTCTGATGCATTAAAGCTATAAGTTCCTTCTTTAAGATATGAAATTTCTCTGTTTTTTTGTAGGTTTAAATAATATTGGTTAATAATATTTTCAAGTATCTCTTCATTTTTCATATTATGCCTCCTAATGTGTATTATTTATTTTGAATTCAAGATAATTCATGCTTCTTTCTGGTTAAATGGTTGTTGCTGCTTTTCGACTTCGACTGCTAAGAATAAGACTCAAATTGGTATCATCCAATGTCTTAAGATGTATGGCTTATACGACTACTTAATTTTTTCCATATTTTCACCATAGCATATGTATCAAGTTTGCAATAAGCAAGCAAGTCCTCTCTAATGGATGGGATTTTCTCCGAGTCTTGTTTATGTAGTGACCTATAAACTTCCATTGCCCTCGAGCCGTTTTGAATATTAAGTTTGCTATATCTCATGCTTTCATCATCAGGAAACAGAGCTGGTAATACTGCTTTTATTGAGTAACTCCCCTTCATGTCATTCAAATAGTACCAATTCTTTTGGAATGGAACCATTAAATCAAGCATGTTATCATGTATATCAATTAAATGATCCGCTAAATGAGGGAACTGCCCGCTTAAAGTTTTTAGAATTCCTTTTTCAAAGCCCATGTTGTACGCGACCGTACAGACACCCTGAGGAATGTGAGTAACAATGCTTTCCGCAATTGCTCTCCTCGGATCTGTTCCTTCTTTAGCCAAAAATTCTTTATGAATAGGTTCTGTATTATTCGATTCCAATATATGAAGTGAATATTGGAATGGAATTTGTTGATATGGTTTTACATCATCATATTGTGGAATTATTTGTTGGTAAGATTCGAAATCTAAAAAATAAAGTGGATATGAAAAGCTTGATACAAAACTGATAATTTGTTCTTTATCAAAAATAGCTATTTTCTCCTTGTAAACCTTTACTTGAGATAATTGTGATTCACTCAACTTAATATCATCCGATACTTGATCTATATTAATAACACCTTTGTAATACAAATCAAATGCCTTATTCCCAATCCGGGTAATATCAAATACTGAATACTTTGGAATATGTGACCAACATTGCTCTTTAAAGTTACACTGGAAATCATCAGATCCATACATATTACAGTACTTACCAATATCTTGATTAACTTCACTCTTTTGAACAAGGACATTGATTGAGGCAAGATCTAATGGAATAGATTCTACCTTCTGGGGTAATTCCCCCGATATTTCCTCAATTATAAACAAATCATTGATGCAGAGGTCACCATTACGAATATACGAGCTATTGAGATAAATAGCATATGTAGAAATGACGGGAATATGATGACTTACTACGTATAACTGAAATGCCATCTCATCGATATAACGCTCTTTTAGGGAAGTCGACGACTTTACCCCATAGATCTTCCATCCTTCCTCGTCGCGGTGCAATATATCACAAATAACAAGTGCATTTTCGTAAACAAAAGCAGCTCCATAAATTGTTGTTATCCCTTGAGATAACAGATGTTTCGTTTGTTCTAATAGGCTTGTCATTTCTTTTGAAAAACTCACCAAAACCCCACCGGGAAATAGGCCTCTAGCAATCTCACTAATTTCATTTCCCTTATCTAGTTCTTTGTGATGATCAAATTGATTCACTAGTTCGTGATTCTTCACAAGTAACCAAAGAGACTTTTGACACTGTTTAAAGAGAAGATAATCCGATTTTGTGATATACATAGTCTCTCCTTTGTTATAATGAAATTTTCGAATTAGTTCTGATCACATCTCAATCCAAAATATTTAAAAGTCATTAAACTAGCGTTAACTCTAAGATCTAGAGCATGTACATTAAGACGATTGTTTGCACATAATTGGTGTAACTTTAGAATTTATGAATAAATTAATTTCTCCAAAAAAATATATGCAGGTTGTATACTTTTATGTGTTTAACTCACCAATTCTTTTAAAAACACTATTCACTAAAAAGCAAGAAACTTTACCTGAATTCTTTTTGAAACCACTCTACTTGATTCAACAATCATACTCCTTTATTTTCGTCAAAGATAATTGTGGGCCTCTCTCATTTCAACGTAAAAAGGCCTAGACTTCTACAAATGTGAACTGTAGAAAATCAAAGCCTTTTCAGTTATTTTTGTCTTTAGAAATAGTATTTTGATATCTTACATTTATATAATGAAGACGAATAATTAACTCAAATAATTTTCTGCTGAATTAGTCAAAATAAATTGATATTTCTTATGGCTTTCTTCGTAAAGTAGATCCGTTGATCGGTCAATAATATGATTTACGACGATTTTAAGTTTATTTTTGAAATTACTTGAAGTTACTACTTCTTTTTGGTTCTCTGGAAAATCATCATGGCTAAAGTCTGTCATGATAAGAGCAAAAGTGCCTTCTTTTGTAGATTCTTTGGCATTTGTTGATATCTCTATATCCAAGAAAATTGTATCTTCACTTGAAGGTATTACATGGAATGAGGCCCTTAAATCACTTGATGAGTTAATTCCATATTTGAAAACAAAACTTGAAGTACCATTATTTCCATTAACCGCAATAGTTACGAATTCGAACCCAAGTTCATTTAATTGCTCGATATCTAGGTACATATGCTCACCCCTAATTTTACTAATAAGTTAATTCATAATAAATCTTGCTGAGATTCAGCTAACTTGTTTTTTAGGTGATTAACACAGTTAATTAAAACCATCTAATTTCTTTTAGAACTATTTCTTTTTCTTCCACATTAACTTTATCTATAGTGTTGTTTCTTTCAAACGATACCTCCGTCTTCAAAATGAATAGGATTGTACACACTAATTACATTATTTCGTTAGTTCCTTATATATTCCGTATTGAGGTCTCTTTATTTACTGATGGCAAACTATCGTATTCGGACGATAGAAAAAGGAGCCCTAGCAGCTCCTGTACAGTTCTAAAGAGGATTTAAGTATATACCAAGTGCCTTTGTTGTACTTAGCGATTAATTTGCCTGATTTGCACATATGCTGAATCATTCGTGCATCGAGACCGCTCATCTGTACGGCCTCCGCAACAGTGATGAGTTCGATAATTATTTCATTCGCTCTCTGATCTTCAAACACCGCATTGAAGTCATAAGTTAATGTAATAGACTCAACCTTTCCAACTTGTGCTTGACTACGCTCTTGCTGCGCTACATCGGATTGTCTAGCATTTTCCTCGTCAACCTGAGCTTTTAATTCAGTCTCTTGTTGTTCCAATACCACAATCTTGTCGTTGTCTCTCTGAGATCCTAAACTTCTTTCATTTCAGCTTCAAGGTTCTGTTGTACCTCCGCAAGCCGTTCTTGTAAAGTCATTTCAATCCTCCTTTTTATGTTTCCGTTACTTTACAATAGCCTCCGAAATCTAAAAAAAACAAACTTCCGATAATATAAACATTAACGGAAGTTTGTTTTTTGGCTCATTCTTTTTCTACTTGAAGCAATGTAATGGTCTTAACCGAAAACGTTTCTTTAATCGCAAAATCCGAAATGACGTTAAGTTTGAGCAAACTTGTAATTTTAGAGGGGTCAGATTTAGACAGCATGCGCCAGATATCCGGATCGGGCAGGGCATCGTAAAGCTTTTTATCGTCGTATTCCTTTCTGTTTTGGTATACAATCTTCACTTTATAGCTGCCAATAAGCAGTTCTGTAACATCCTTTTCTGCACAATAGGTTGTAATTTCATTGCGCAACTCCGTCAATTCTTGCTCTATCTCTTTTTGCTTTTGCTTTAATTGAAAGTATCGTTTCACCTTTTTGTCCATTGTATTCACGCTCCTCTTATAATACATATGTATGCCGAGAGAGCCGTTTTAGGACAGACTTGATAATCTCCTTGCTTTCAACTGTTATTAATTAAATAATCTATACTTCTTTGGATTATGTTTAACTTTAAGTTAATAGAGTAAATGCAATTTTCTATGGTCCTCAATTATTTTCATTTGCAAATTGAATTATTTCTTTATCTTAATTGAATATATCCATTGAGATCAATTTCCATCGTTCTGATTACTTCCTCTGCTTCCAATATTGACTCCACATAGCCTTTTCAGATGGATTGGATTCATGTTATCACCTCTTATTTCAAGAAGTATGTTTGTTGCCTTTATCCAACCACAGAAGATATTCTGTACCGGAGAGATTACTTGTAACAAAGGTTTCTAACGAAATAAAGATACTTCCACTAGTACCATCGAGGAACGCGGTAAGAGATATAGCAATACGGGATCTTTAGGTTCGTTACGACCTTGATCTGCTTATGGTTACCGTGTGCAGACCGTTCCCACTTAGAATCTATTCCCTTTCCAAAGGGATTTGGGATCAGGTAATTAACTTGTACATCTCAGCATATAATTTTCTCAGAGTAAAATTTGGGGAGGATTCTATGGGTAGAGAAATCAAGACTCTTTTTAATGATAATCTTGAAGGAAAATTAGTTTTGCCGGACTTTCAACGTGATTTTGAATGGACCCTTGAAATGCAAAAAAAATTTATCGCTTCAGTTTTAACAATGATACCAATTGGAAGTCTGTTAATCTTAGCAGGCAAAAAAGGTAGCTTCGCCACAAAACAAATGTGTTTTAACCTCGATGTAACAAATCAAAAAGATGATTGTTTATATTTACTTGATGGGCAACAAAGAATATCTTGCCTCAAAAGCGTTTTTGATGACCTTTTTGAATCTGCAGTTAAATGGACAGATAATTATGAACGTTTATACAGAGGATTAAGAAACCGATGGTTTATAAAAATCCAATACAATGAAGATGAAAACGATACGAATAATGATATATTCGGTATTAGGAATTTAAATTTTAGATCGTTAAATACATTTGAACCAGATCAGCTGTTAGGATTAATAGAAATTAAAAAAATAACAAAGAGCAACAAAACAGCGTGGTTTCATCCTGCATTTATACCAAAGGGGCTTGAAGAAGAACCAGCGATGAGTAATAAATTAAATTTTACGATAGCAAGGGAGGCAGCGAAAGAAGGATTAGTACCATTATACTCAATTTATGGCTCACTACTTTCAAATAGTAGTATTGTTCGTAGAATTGTTCCTCAACATGAATATGCATTGAAGGAAATTGCAGATGAACGAGTTAAACACTTAAAGGTAGATGTCGCTGATGGAAGAAGAAAAATTGATGATATTTTAGGTTCTATTAATCCTTTAATTTCCACCATAGAAAATGCAGAAGATGAAGAAAGTAAAAAGATATTGGAAGCGGCCTGGGCAAGTTTAATAAGTAATTGGGTAAAAGAAATAAGTGCTTTCCTAGAGGGATTACTAAGAAATACTATATACGACATTGAACTACCTTCTGATGAAATAGGTAGGGCAAACGCAATATTCGAAAGTGTTAACAAGGGAGGGACCCCCTTAAGTACATTTGATTTAATTGTAGCTAAAGCTGCACGAGACCAGTCACTAAACGATAGACCGCTAACTCAAAGAATAATTGACATGATCAATACACCTCTTGAATTAGAACCTATAGATTCTCCAAATAAAGAAATGAATCAACTCTCTCCCGAATTACTAGACCAAGTATTGGGATTAAAGCCTCAAAAATGGTTATGTAGCAATATGGGGGATTCCGATGATAACAAGAGCAAGTTACCTGGATTTTTTAAAGATCAATTTCTCAATTTGTTATCTATATTCTCCTTTTCGGCATTCGGGAAATTTGATGCACTAAAGGTGGAGCTAATAAAGAAAAATAAACACTTATCACTTACTTGTGAACAAATTAATCAAAACACCATTAAGACGGTCATCTCCCTAAAAAGAGCTTTTGCATTTTTACAATTCAGATGTGGTATCGTTAATTTTAGCAACTTGAACTATAAACTGATGCTTCTCCCTATTGCTTATATTTTAAGTGACAATAGTAATTGGAGAGATCGAAATAAACTTAGTAAGATTGAGTACTGGTATTGGGTATCCTTATTTAGTGGTGCATATAATACTGATCAAAATCAAAGGTGTATAGATGATATTAAATATTTATTTGGTTGGATAAGCGGCAGGGAAAACAAGTTTAAATTGTTTCGATCAGAAGATGTCCTAAATTTAAAAGGATACTCTGATAAAAAAGTACTAATGTTTGAGAATGAAGATAGAGAAAAAAGTGTTCCCAAAGCAATTGATTCAGGTATTCTTCAGTACATACTTAGTAAACAACCACACGACTTTCTGCCAGAGATGGAATTACGATTAAATGCTTGGGATATTGCAAATGAAGTGGAAAGAACCTACCCTAACAATAAAATTAAGACCTTAAAAATACAAGATCATCATATAATTCCTCTTGGGTCTTGTACAAAATTAGGTGAATCATCAAAGAGCATAAGAGATAACAACTCGCATATATTAAATAGCCCGCTTAATAGGACTTACATATCAGATTATTCAAACAACACAATCAAAGATAAGTCCCCTGACAACTATTTTACGGAAATATCATCTATTTCCAGATACGGGCATTGCATACCAACTAAATTGGAAAGAGTTGAAGATGAGAAAGATGAAGTATACTATAAGAGGATACTTGAACAAAGGTACGATGAACTTTTAAAAGAAATTATAACAGAACTTAAAGAATTAGAAGATCGGTAGAATCAACCGGGGACTCATCCGGGTCTCCATCTCCTCACACCACTGTAAGTACAATCCCATATACGGCGATTCGTCCAACTTGCCCCTCTGACTACATGGTTTATTAAATGAATGGCGGTTCATTACGAAGTTGATTAAGCTTGCTGGAGCTGTTCGTGCTTCACCCGTCTTTTACTTACACGTGTTCCAATTAGGAATTCTGCTATGAGTACGTATTCCGGGAAATGTTTAGCTAGTCATTCCGAAAAATATTTGTCACTCATTTCGGATATGTAAGATACTTTTCTCTTCTAGTATCCCTCTTAAAATGCTTTGCTTCAAGGAGTGATTGTCTTACGAGACATAGAAAAACGGAGAAATATATCAATGCCTAAACGGAGGGGCTAACCTTGCCACGTTCTAGAAGCTCTACGCTTTCATGCCGAATCAGGATTAAGTAAAAAAGAGCCATCGCCCGCAGTTTAACAGATGGGTTTAACTCTTTCTTGAACAGCAAGTTACCACTATTCATAACAAAAGAGCACCGACCTCTTGCAATCGGTGCCCTAGTGGAGCCGAGGGAAGATGAATATCTCTCCAACCAATTAAGCAAATTTAATACTGTCAACAGAAGTACCAACCTTAAAAAGGGGCAACAACAAAGCTAATCTTTGACGGTTTACTTCAATCTTTTATTTTTGATTGTATGGTCAAAAAACCTTTTTCCGCTAACGCTGCGCTTTTATCAATATAGCGTCCAACTAGTCGTGCTGTAGAAATGTACAGAAAATAATAATTTTCTTCTTTGCACGGGAAATTGCTACATTAAGTAAATGAGGATTTAGTAACAACTTATCATTGATCCAAATATATTGATGAGTTAAGTAGGGTATCCTTTATTGTCTTGTTAAATGTGGCGGCAAGGATTACTTGAATGGGGAATTATCTCAATACCAGATTATAGACAAGTACAAGATTACAATCCGGACGCAGCTTTCCGATTGGGTAAGGAAGTATAATAGTCATAGCAGCTTAAATGCCTACAATGAGGGAGCAAAGGCTATGACGAAGAGACGTTCAACAACTTGGCAGGAACGACTGGAGATTGTTCAATACTGACTTACACATAACCAGGACTACAGGAAGTCAGCGGAGCAACATCATGTCTCCTACCAGCAAATTTACCAGTGGGTTAAGAAATACCAGGACGGTGGACAAGATGCCCTACAGGATGGTCGAGGACGAAAAAAAGAAGATGAAGAGTTAGCCGACGCAGACCGCCAAAAGCTTGCAATGAAGAAGCTGAAGGCTGAATATGAGCGTCTACGCACAGAGATTGCATTCTTAAAAAAGTTAGACGAACTCGAAAGAAGGCGACGCTAAGTTCAATCCAACAGGAGAATATCTATCTTGCCATTCAAGACTTTCTGCGGGAAACCCAAGCCAGCGTGAAGACGCTATTTGCGTCGTAATTACCCTACTTTTGAAGAACTTCATAAGGACATAGATGCCTACATTTATTTTTACAATAACGAGCGATTGCAGGCAAAACTAAACGGCCTTAGTCCAGTGGAATTCAGGACCAAGGCCGTGTAACCGTTTTTATTATTTGTATTGTCTACTTGACGGGGTGCAGTTCACATTTAGGATAGTCCTTCATTTAAATTGGGTTGTTAGATGTTCTAATCAATAGAGTTTTAGGATTTTCCAAACGGAATCCCTCGTTTCTCATAAGATATGTATTATCCTCTCTTCCAATATGTTACTCTAGCCTTTATTTGTACCTTCTACCGCCATTCAGCAACGTAAATTTAACCGTTTATGTACTACGGTTAGCCCCACCTTATTCTAAAGCAAAAGAACCTGGCATCCACCCACTAGGTTCTTTTCAAACTTATTCCCCTGTTTCATAACCTACTCGATGACCCGCTCAACCTCATTCGTATCTAGCCCTCCTCGTTCATCGTCCATTGTAACTAACAAATTTTTATCACGTATATCCGTTATGTCTGTACCAAGCTATTCCCTTCCTACCGCGGCGAATATTTTTCCGGAAATCAAGTCGCGCTGCACGGTGACAGATCCGGACATTTTTCTAGACCTCCGTATTCGCTGAGAAGCTGGGCGAGATTTCTAATTCTCCTCTGTTCTGATGAGAAATCCCCTCCTAGTCAACCAAGATAAGTCCATCTTTCAAGATGTCCTTTTCTCGTGTCTACCAAAAGGGGATAATTCCACTTATTTCTTCATGTAAGACTTAGAAGTGCTCTTAAACTACTTTAGTTTTATTCTTTTAAAAATAAATAACCATTATCAATTTGTACAATCCCCATTCTCATTAAATGATTTACCATCTCATCTTTTCTACTACTCTCTACACCTTCAATTGCTTCGTTTATGGGAATACTCCCTCTTTCTAGGCGCTTAAGAATAAGTAGATGTGGATAGGCAAGTGTCTTAATTAAAGTTAAAGGATGATGTGTATTGCTAAAAAAAGCATCAAATAAGTCAAGCCCTGATATAGTCTCATCATTACCCTGAAATCCTGTTATTTTTCTTATTTCTTTAATTTTTTCAGACTCAGAGCCATTTCCATGCAAAATTTTTGTCTCAAGTGTTCCTTTTACAGAATCCGGGTAATCCGAGGGAAACTGAGATGATAACCACAAGGCTAGCCCATAAGCTCGACATTCACGAGCTAGATCAATCAATCTCTCTTCACCTAACACTCTGTGTGCCTCATCAAACACAAATACATTTCTTATTTCTTGAGTATGATCAAGTGTATTTAAGTATTGATGCGAATTTATGATTACCATCTTTGTGACAGCATTCTTTATCACATCATGCTCGATTGAACTCAAATTAAGTATATATGAGTCTTGAAGAAGGTCTGTCAAAGAAATGTCTTTAGATTCATTACTGAACAACCCTAAGCTAAATATAGGCTCCATTCTGTTATAGGCAGTTTCATTCTCTACAAGCAATAAATCCTCAAGCTGGTCGAGTACAGGAAATTTGATATTAGGATCAAACGCCAAATCTCTTTCTAAAGGCACTCCATTGCCCTCCAACAAGTTGCGTAAAGATCTACGTAACGCAGATGCTTGTTGAGTCCCTAACCCATAAACATTAGATAAGACTCCATCAATCGCAAATACATGCGCTTGAACATTATAATATGATTCACCATTGTCCTTCTTGATAGGTGGGATTAGAGGATTATACGGCAAGCCTTTTCTCTCTAAATTAATATATTTAAATCCACCCGCATTGATAAATTCAGGACTAGAGAAATCGTTCTTAAAATCAAATACCAAAAAATTAACGTTTTTCTCTCGTAGTTGAAGCATCATTGATTTTAATAACTGTGTTTTCCCTCTCCCCGGTGAACCAGTAATCATAATATTCATGTTTGATAAATTATGGTTTTTTCTTTTTGGATCATAATAAATTTGTTGATTTGAAGATGTTACGGTTTTACCCATTAAGATTTTGTAATCTGGGGTTTCTGAAGTTACTAGATTGTTGATACCACTTAATTCTGTATCTACTGCCTCTTCGTTTTCCACCTCATGATCCTCTACATCTGGCATAATTGGTGAATTCACCTCTGGTAAATCCCCATTTCCATTGGTATCATAAATTAGCTGTTGATTAGCATCTTGTGTTTGGTTTTCATCTGTAGCTTTCAAAGTACTAGTACACAAATTTAAATAATTACTAAATAAATCATATAATTTCTTATTAAATACAGCATTTTCAAACAACGAATGATTATAATCTTCTTCTTTAACATGAATATATTTAGCACCAAGATCAAGTTCTAATCTATCCGCAGAAATGGTTGAATTATTAATATTTATTAACACACCATCTGATATTTTAATGCTAATTTTATTATCATTTATTTTAGTGATTAGATGTTTCAAATCAATATCAAACAAACTTTCATATTCGGTTGAAATCCCTAAATATTCTGGGTCGAATACAAGATACTTATTCCGATGATATATAAGCCAAGATATTAGATCCTGTGACTTGAATAACTTTGTTACTTTTGAATCACTTGCATATTGCTGCTCTAAATATTTTATTGTTCCTTTTAATTGGTCGATACCCTTTTTAACATAATCCACAGAAGAGGAATTTTTTATTTCTGCTGTAGTTATGGTTATACATAATTGTTTGTAATTATCCACATTCTTTGGAAATGAAATGATTGCTAAATCATCACAATAAACACCTTCATTTTGACCTTCATTTTGACCTTCATTATCCTCATTTTTTTGTTGGCTTTTCTTTCCAATTATTTCTTCTGTACTAAAAACAAAATTCCAATAATCAGTCCTATTTCCTAAAGTATTCTTTAATATCCGCGCTGCGGCAACTGTTCCTAATATCCCTTTAATTTTATTGTCGTTTCCGCTTTTTAATATATCAAGGACCCAAAAACCGTTTAATAAGTTAATTTCTTTAAATAAACGATCAATAGAAGTAATACTAACTGTTTTATTTATAACTGAACCTAACAATTGATTAAAAAGTTCCTCAAATGGTCCTTTTTGAGTAGTTATACTTAAAAATTTTTGACTTGATACACCTGGATTAGATCCAAAATCTGAGTAATCTAACAAAAATGGTCTTTCTACATCTTTAATTTTACGTTTATTAAATAAATCGATATCAATCTCCCTATCCAAAAATATAACAATAAATGCCTTTTTAAAAAGTAGCTGAGGTATATCTTTTGTTGTGACCCTAACAGTTCGAATTGGGTGCTGGTTTTCCTCAACATGTGATTGAAAAGCTTGTACAAAATACATATTCATCGTTGATAATAGTTTTCTGTAAAACCCTTCACCTACAGTTACATAATTATTATATGAAACGTATGATATTTGAGTATCCGAATCATAGATTGTATTTTTTAATGGACGACTTACTAATCCTTGTGAGAAAAAAGTATCAAAATATTTATCTTGTTGCCCTTGCATACTCTTATCATTCTTAGTAACTTTAAAAATATCTTTCACAAAAAACAAATGGTAAAAGACGTTAATGTTATTCTCAATTTCAGTAGCCTTTAATTTTGTAAAAGACAAGCTTTTTATTAACGCATCATTCTCTCGTTCGTTTTCAAATAATGTATCCAAAGCAGTATAATTAGTTTTCTCTTTATCATCATCATATAATAAAGAAACATGGATTCTTGGAAAATAAATATCATCTGATATTTTCTTGAAATTATGGATATACTTTTTTAATCCTTCAACTAGAAATTTAGCATTACCCGGATTTAATACTGCAATATGAAGTGTTTGATCTTTCTTTCTATATAAAGGGTAATACAATGATTCTATTTGCTTTAACTTAGTAAATACTAATTCACTCAAATACTTCTCTGAGGTTAATAGGCTATGATCATCCTCTCGAACGTATAGAAGCCAAGCAAATACAGGAGACTCCCTTGATATATACCACCCATGTTCCGCACGTACATATTTGAAAATTTCTGAATTATCTATTTGGTTTTCCAAATACTTATTAAATACTGTGTACTCATCTTTTTCTAGAGTAGATATTAACTGAATCAGCTGTAGATAAAAGCCCAAATTTACTGGAGCTAACATACTAAAAACTCGCAAATTGCCTAATTCGATGCAATCTAATTTCACCATATTCGGGTATCTTGGTAGTATTTCAGTGTAATAACTTAAATAAAGTTCTATGCATCTACTGAGTTCTTGAATTAAATCAATTTTTTTGGTTTTTATATCCGCATACAAATTTTTATACTTTTGTATTACATCCCTTCTAAGTTTAAGAAGATATTCTTCCTCGCTTGTATTTTGTATAATATTTATAGCTTCGTGGTCACCGTTATCCTTTATTTTGAAATAGTTTGCCTCTTCACTTAAAATAAATTCCAAAAAACTATTGAAACTCTCAAAACCATAGGTCCTTATCCAAGTTAAAAATTCAGGACTGACTCTCTGATAAATGGTTTCGTTTCTATAAACAAATTTATCGTATTCATTAGAATTAAGTTGAACATTATCTAGTATTTGATCAATGCTTTCTCCAAGCGAGGCTTGTTCTATTACAAAATGAAATAGATGTTCTTTAGTTATTGGAATTAATCCTTTTATTTTTTCTGCAACATAAGTTCTTGTAATAAATTTATCATTGTAATAAACATCATATTTAATCTTTGCTTGCGTTTCTTCTCTTCCTTTTAGTAAGCATTGTATAGCTTTACATTCATCATTTGAAACAACCTTATAAGATACATCCAAGTTTTCCTCGTCACCTTCGCATTCCAGGGTAATCGTTGGATAGATATCATTATTCCATTCAATTCCTTTATTAGAAATGTCAGGTGCGAATACTGTATGATTCGTTATATTCTGAATTGAAATTTTAGCAGTATATATCGGACTATTAATTTTCGTTTGATTATTATTAATAACAATTGTAATAGCTTGATATTGATTATTTAGTGATATATCAATAATACCACCGTTTAAAGATGTAGTAGTCTTGAGATCTTGTAAGTCATTGTAATAGTAATGAAAAAAACACCCAGGAATATTAAGGATTGCCCCTCCTAATTTCACCCTAAGTATAGTTGCTTGATTTTTATTTATATAAATGATATCGGATTTTTTACTTTTAGAGATGATCTCCACTTTAGTGTTATTATCCAAACTATAGTCGATTATGAACTCAGAATATTGACCTTTTTCTAGAATAGATTGAATTGTTTTAAATGTAAGTTCATGATATTGATATAAATCAGAATGATGAAGACTCTCGGTTTTTAAAAGTTTAAAGAAATTTTCTTCTCCTATACTTCTAGGTATTGCATCATAAATAACATTTTGCCTTACTTCTTTGTAAAAATTCATTACTTTTCTTTCTAGTTTCTTATTATTTACGTAGTTAAAAAATTTATAGTTTTCATCCAAATCAACTTCTTCGTCATCTAAAAAAAATAATGGTAACCGATATTTTTGTATCATTTTTTCTAGAAAAGAAACCATTGATAACGGCGGCGCCACTAAGTTTAACTCGTTATTCAATGAAATTAGTATATTTAGCCTATCAAGTATATTTAATGAATGTGGATGATTTCGATCGTCTAAAATACTTCTTCCAAATTTCTCGTACCAATCAGGCATATCATTAGTAAATAAAGATTTCTTAATTCTGTCTTTATCCAATATATTATTTAAAATCTCCGTATCAGAAGCTGAACTTAACGTTGCTATTGGCCTATTATCAAATATGATAATTACATTATCCTGACGCCATTCTATATTATCTCGAAGCCTGCCAGCAAAGCCTCTATTTCCAGAGTTAGGTAAATTAGTTCCAGAATCCTCCATAACATAATAAGGATAAATGAATTTATTGTTCAGAGTAGGAATTTTATATTTGTAACCAATTTCAACCGGTATTTTTTCTAAATCTTTGTTATTGATGAGAGAATTGAAAACACCAAATATAAAATCTTCTTCTTTCATTTCTAAAAATTCATTTTTTTCATAACTATACAATGTTAATGAATTTTCAACTTCTAATTTATTGAATACGTTAGAAAAGACTAAAAATTGATCAGGATCGTCAACAGTTGAGAGCAAATATTCACATTTTTTGATAATCGATTGAGCTATATATTCATAAAGATTTTCGTACATCCAAAACACCCCCTATTAACTAATAGTCTTTTTCACAAATTCGCTTTCTCCAGCGTCCGATTTTCTCTGTAAATGTCCGAGTGAATGTAATTGTTTTTCGATATTATCTTTTTCTCTTTGTGAGATAAAAGCAAACCCTTTCTCTGCGAGCTTTTCCCAATAGTCAGCTAGCAATAATTGCTTTCCTTTGCCTAAAGTAACATTTGTAATAAAAGAAAGGAATTCAGAATCAAAACGGAAATAGTGATTTTGATTTTTTGATAAGTGTAGATATTTACATCCCATTTTGTCACCAGCGAGCTTGTTAAAAACACCACGAGTACTGTTCTCAGGACTTTTCAAACCACTAATTTCATAATATTCATTAAAAATATTATATAAATGAACTACATAATTATCATTCTTATTTAACACAACACTTGTATTTGTGTAATCCTTAACTTTGGGATAAACCGTCGATTGGAGATAATTATTTAACGTTTCAAGAAAATTATCTCTATGATTAATACCAAAAATAACTTCCTTAAGTTCCGAAAATGTAGTAACACTACTTCCTAGAACTACTTGTGCAATATTAATCAATGTTGTAATTGCAATTAATCTACTATAGCCCCTAATAAGAGTGTGATTCATAATATTATTATATTGTTCCGCGAGTAATTGTGTTTCCTTATTGTTTCCACTTAGGGAAGACTTCACTAAAATTGTTCCTTTAAATATACATTTTTCTAAACCTGTACATTCTGAGCATAGGTTCCCCATTTGTTTAAAATTATTGAATTCATGTTCCACAACAGTAAATAGCCTTAACATAAGTGTGGATAAGTGGAAATATATTAAATTTTCAATCCACTTGATTTTTTCCACTCTGCCAATGTCTAAACTTAAAATATATTCCAAATCCTTCTGAAACTGCAATGGTTGATGTTTACAAACGAAACTCGCTAGATCCCATGAATTCCGAGTTATAATTTCGTTGATTTTAGCTTCAGATCGAAGCTCTGCCTTTATATCAGTTAGTTTATTAATTCTTTCAATAATAAAACTTTCATAATAATTTAACCCTTTTTTGGATTCGAATGTGTCCCATAGCATTTTTATTAATTCGTAATTTACCTTACCATCCTTTACGAATAAGAGTATTAAAAACCTGTTACCAAACCCTTTGTTTTCCATTTCCCTGTCATTAATTGTAAATGGTATGAAAGTAACAGGAATTTGAACATGAAAAGGGACCGGCAGTGATGATTGATATGACCCTTCATTTCCTTCCTGAAGTAGTACAGTGTAATATTCCTTGAATTTTTTCCAACCGTTTTTATTACTCTGACTCTTTTCAATATCTTGAAAAATGGTATCCCACTCACTACGTTCCTCATTTTTCCAGAATTTTTTATTGTCTTTTTTTTCAGATAATAAATCTCTAAAAAAGAAGTATAGTATTTTTTCTGGTGCATCAGCTTGAGTATTAGCAGGCCAGTATAGGTTGTTTATATATCTATTCCAATTTGTTGCGACTGGACTCATTAGTTTCCTCCCGTTAATTGCTTAAACTCTGTTACGTATAAATCTTCATTATTAAAAAACCTATAAATTTGGTTTTCTAATTCAAAAAGAATTTCATTATCTTCATCCCTGTCTACCACTTGTTTACTTAGTCCTTGGAGATGATAGAATTTATCGAGGTCTAAACTTGTTATATTATACCCCCGGCTACTCAGAACAATTAATTCATATAACTCATAATCAACTTCAATTATTTGATTGTTTACTCTTATAGTAATATTATTTGGGAAGAAATTTAACTTCTTTAGAGATTCTTTCTTAATAAGATAATTTTCCCCGCTGGTTTCCTTAGGTATCCTAAAGTTTGATTTCTTTAAGAGCCTTCCTTTGCCTCGAGATGAAAGTGTTTCAATATTAAAATATGTGTTACCCTCTGATGATTTTTCCCCAAACGTTGAGATAATGCATTCCCTGACGTTTTTTAATAAATTAATATCTAAATCTGCACTTACTGAATTAACTATCTGTTCATATTCACTTTTCAATGAATTAATAAATTCTCTGAAATTGTTTTGTGTAAATACTTGCGATGTATCACTGTATATCATGTCAGGCAGTTTATTAGAATCATTCGAATGGAAATAAGTAAATCTTGTTACGGATTCAAGTAACTTCATATTATTAATGTTAGTTTCATTTTCAAATTGCAATTTAATTAAGTCATTTTTTAGCCATTCACTAAATTTTTTTGTATTAATTAATGATTCTATAAATCTATCAGGATTTGCAACAAGAAAGATCTTTTGTAATTCTAGCTCTCTATTGTTTAAATAAAATGGGTCGAATTTACTTGCATTGTCTGAAATAAACTTCAATATTACATTATTTGAATTAGACTCAAAAAGATTATTATAAAACACAAAATTCCTAAACTCATCGTCAGGTATTTTTCGTATTAACTCACATGGGTCACAATCTCCAATTGCATACTTATCTTTTAATTCTAAAAATTTATTAGTGCCCCCCACTAATATATTAAATAAAAAATCCCATAAATTTCTTGGGGTTAAATGCACTTTATTATATAAGTATGTTTTAAATAACAAATTTTCAATTTTAGAAGAAATTACAGGGTCACTTATTGCATTTAAATTATAGTTAGTAGGACACTTTGATTTAGCATCACAGTTATTGCACTTCTGATAATCAACTAACTTATCTAACTTATTAATCATTTTTCTAAAAAAAGATTCGTCAACTAATTCTCCCTGCTGATTCTCGTAAAACTGAACTAACGCTCTATGATCAAAATTAATTATTTCGACCTGTTTTGAAATGTAACTTAATTCTGATATATTTTCTACGGGCACTAAGTTCAAATCGTTTTCTAATAATTCCTTTAATTTATTATGCTCATTTGCGTTGATTGAGTTTGTAACAAGTTGATTATACGTACTACTGTTAAATAATTTTATTGCGATACCTATGTTCATAGCAATAATATGGATACCTGCAATATTTTCTTTCAGCTGACTTATGAACGTGTCGTAAAAGGCAAAAAGTGTAGTTATTAAGTCCTCTGTCGGAGTTATTGTCTGGGTTGCATCCGCATTAATCTTTAGTAGATCCTCAGAAATAACGCACTCTAAATTATCTCTTAACTTTCTTAATACTGCTGACTTACCATCGCCTGCATTTCCTGTTAGGATTATTAATTTTGTTTGTTTATTTTTAATAGCTTCTATACTAAGATCATACAGATATTTATCCAAATCGGTTTCAATATATAGGTCTTTTTGAATATTACTTAATGATGCCTCAGACACAACAGAATGCTTTGAGGTGGCTTGCAATAGGAACAACTTACTAATATTATCTAGCATCATTTATCACCTCTATTTATTGTAAGATTAATATGATAATTCGATATTAAATTGATATTTCCTTTGTTTTTTCAGAATTCAGCAAAAAGAGGGTATCCCAAAAGTCATATAAATGACTGAGGGGCACCCTCTCTTTGGTAAAATGGAGGTACCACCCCACCACTTTTAAAGGAGACGGTTTCTTCGTATATTCAATATACCGTGAGTCAACTTTGCCTTCCAATGGGATTTAGAGGACGACATTCCCCACAATCACCTCGTTCGAGTTGTTAATACAGCAGTAAACCGTCTAGACGATGCCATCTTCGACGCTGCTTATCCTGGCGACAGACGAGACAGCTACCTTCCTAAGATGTTATCATTTACGCTTAAAGCGCTTGTACTCTTCCGCCAAATTGCAAAAGCTGTTCGCGAAAAAATATCATATTCATGTGGATCGCAGGCAGACAGCTCCTAGACTTCCATACCATCAATCGGTTTCGTTCCGAACGAATGAAAGCTGTGCTAGAGACCGTGTTCACCGCGGTTCTACAGTTTTTAGAGGATGAGAAATACGTTCAACTTGAGCACTACTTTGTTGACGGGACCAAAATTGAAGCGAATGCCAATCGGTATATGGAAAAAATACAGACGCTGTTTGCCACCATTGAAGAAGCCGAAAACCAAGAAGAGCGGGCACATTCTGGCCGGGTGGCTTTCCCTTCCCCACTATCTGCTGAAGAAAGCAGCATTGGATGCCAAAAGCAAAGGAGCTAAACACGAACAAGCCGCTTAGCTCCCTTTTTCATTCGAATATTCACTTTTTTAACGATGGGATCTTTTCAACACATCTAATATTGTTACTTTTGAGACAGCCTCTTTGCTACTATTGTGTGGATATCTCTTATGAAAACTTAAATTTAATTATGAATACACACACACACATGGCACATCATCGTCTTCTTTAGGTATTTCTATGGAGTAAGCCGCCGCGGCAACTTCTCGATTAATACCGTGATTGATTGCATCAAGGTATTCCCGGTATTCCTTAAGTGTGTAGGGCTTACCATTATCTCTTACCTTCAGTATGCTTACATCACCCAGCATACTTCTCATTTTTTCTTCCATTTCTTCTTGCTCTTTATATTGATGTGGCCAGATCCGGTATAGATCCGCATAGTGCTTGAATCCCCCCCTAACGCATCTGCCTCCACAATTGGCATGAGCAAATCCTAATTTATACATCCTTGGAAGCTTTATTCCCCACTGTTCTTCTATTATTTCTTTTGCATTTATATCTTTAATGTTCGATTCTAATAAAGGAAATCTTGTTTCCACCGGCTCTAATGCTTGATGTTCATAGAAGGCTCGAATACTTTCTGCGCGATGGTTTTCATGTGCACCTATACCAAAATATAGTGTTGGCTCTAGACCCTGATCGCGTAATTCTTCAATAAAATAAACGGTTTGCCTTACCTTTAACTCGGAGGAACATTTAGCTAATCTTGAGTTCCCTAAGAACCTCGTCTCTATGAACACTTCTTCTGGGGTCCGACCATCTTCGTATTCAGTAATCGGAATTCCTATATAATCAGCAATTTCATACATGAACCTAATATTATCTTCATCTTCCCACAATGTATTTGTGAAAAATAAATAGCAGTTTTCTTTACCATATGTTTGTACCATCTGATATGCCACATAAGCACTAGCAGCTCCACCGCTAAACATTGAAACATGGACAGGCTTCCTAGTCATGTATACGCCTCCTCACTTCACCTTTTCTTGACGATCCGCAAGATCTTCTACAGTTGAGACTTCTTGCATTATTCGCCAAAGGACTACTAACAATTCATCTTTCGTTACTGTTCTACCAGTATACTTCAGCTTTCTACTTATATCATCATAAATCAAACGAGACTTTGTCGAAAGCTCTAACTTTGGAATAACAATTGAATCGCTATCAAAGTTTACTTCTATATAATCCTTTTCTCGTTCCTGATTTTTGATTAATGACAATTCATTCATAAGTTCTGTTTGAAATACCTCATCTGTTGCATCGGACCAATCGTTTCTATTTACACCAACCAAAGCATGAGTAATTTTATCAATATAATTGACAGACTCTGCATTTAATAGTGTAAATAGCAATTTTGATTTCTTCTTGTCTATTATCGAATGTTCTCCTGCCCACTTTTTTAAATCATCAAAACTATGAATATCCACAGTATTAAAAATAATTTTTTCTATAACATTTTTATGCTCTTCAATATATTGCTCACTTTCTATTCGAGCCGCAACTAGTGCATATTCATCTGTTTTTTTATTTATCAATTCATACAACTGTTCTATAGCTTCAAGGGGGCGCACTTCACTTACCCTGACAATCTCTCTTAACAAATTAGATGAAGCACTTTGTTTATTAGTTATACGAGCCAATCTTGGAAGTGATTGATACCAGCGTACTAGAGTCTTACTTAAGTAAACTGATGTTTGATGCCCCTTATCTTCCTCATTTATATAAGCTCCGAAAGATTTTTCAATCATTTCAACAAGTGTGTTGTATTTCCCTTCGATTGATTGATAAGCGAAACTATAGTTCCCTGGCTCTTGAACCATTCTCCATAGTCCTTCACCGGTAATAGATTGTATAAACATTCCATTGTTATAGAAAAGCAGATATTTCCATTCCTTACCTAGCAAAGCCGGTAATAATAGAGGAATTAGTGGTTTTCGGATCGCAAAGGGTTTCTGCAGAAATACAGCAATTAAATCTGTGAAAGAACCTCTTTCTTTTTTTAATACATTCAACAAATATTTGCGTAGTTGAAGCAATGACTCATCTAAAATAAGCTCTGGTTTTAGCGGATTAATATTTTGATTTTTCAAGATTGTTGCATTAATTAAATAATCTGGTCCAAATCCACTTATCCCAATATCTTCTTCTTTATTATTGGTTTTAATCTTAGAGAGAATTTTATCGATTACCTTATACGCATTTTTTTCTTGAACTTTGGCAATATTTCTCCTGTTAAATGCTTCATTTCGGAATTCTGGTGTATAGGGATACAACTCAAACATTATGTTTGAAAGTTTATTACTTAAAGCTCGCTCATCTGAAACATTAAACTTTTCCCCTTTGAAAATCCACTCGCAGTTACTTGAGAACTCTAGATATGGTTCTAGCTCCATTCGAATGTTAAATAGTATTCCGCGTTTTATATATTGCAACTCATCAAATATAAAATGGTCCTGTAGTAGAAAAACCTTGTCCTGTTCAAGTTTTTCTACTACATGCAATTTCTCTAGGTTACTGAGCAAGTTACTTATGGCCTGATTCGAAATCACAAACACTTCATCATGATATTTAGATGACTGCAAATAGGTTTGCGTTTTAGTTCTTTCAAGCTCACTATCATTATCTGTTATTATATATAGAATATGAAAGTCTGCTTCAACAACGCTTATTCTATCCATAAACTTTTCGTCGTGTATTTCTGTATAATGAACGATCGAAACTTTTGCAAACCTTGTAATACTTTTTTCATCGTTGTATAACTTCGGCAAATAGTATTTATTGTCTAATAACTTTTCTGCTAATTCGAGCTTCTGCGTCAAAGTAGAACTAGAAGACTTCAATCTATTTTCTATTTCCTGAGTAACATCAATGATACTTCCTTCAAACAGAATGAAACGGCTCTCATCATTTAAATATCGAAGAACCTTTAATTTATGTAACTCCTCCAACCTTGCTTGTACCTCTTCTTGATTTAACATTAAGGAAAAGGAGATGAGCTCAAGATTAGGAGTAATACGTAAATTCAGATTAGAAATGTCCCATAATGTCAACAGTTTCAAGATTTTCAACTGATCTCCAAGATAGTTCGTAGGGAGTAAACGCTTTTGCAATCTTTTAAACAGAAGATAGCTCTTTTTAACAATAGAATCATGTTCAAATTCATCAAAAGAAGGCTCGAAGTAATCAAATAGCATGTCAGGTGTGTACCAAGTATTAAATTTTTCAAAGTGATTCTTTAGACCACTTGTTTCGCTGCTTTCTAAAAAAGTGAATAAGGTTCGCTCATTCTGAGCAACAATATTAGCTAATTTGGGCATACAATACAAAGTAATTGGATGCACTGGATAACACCCATCAATAATAAGAGACGTTGTTTCAAATTGTGATAATTCTGGAAAAAGGTCAAACCTTGTTATTCCATCCCAAAGATAAGCACTGTGTTCTTTACTGCTCCATTTCTCACGAAAATTTTGAGTAACTAGATTAGAGATTCTTACAAATGTAGCCTGATCACTTTCCACATTATACAATGAAAATCTTTTCTCGATTCGTTGAAACTCTTTTTGCAACTCATCGGTAAACCGATGCGCATATTGTCTTAAATTTTTATGAGTAATAAACAAAAAACTCACATTCCCAATTGAATTGTGATCCGCAATTTCGGCGAGTCTTTGGAGATCTTGCATTGCATTATGGACATCCTTACTATTTATCGCCTGTAAAAATCTTCCGAATTCATCATGAACAATAAATAGACCTTTTCCAATCTTATTTAGTTCAGCCAATATAAAGTTCATTTGGGAAACTAGTTCCCCTGAAAATCGGGGTATAAAAGTTGCTCCGGACGTCAAACTTGGATATTTCTCAACAAACCATTCTATAGCTTCTTCATTATAGTTCTCCACTTGGTGAATCCATTGAGCAAATTCTACTTTACTTTGATCCAGTAGCCTTTGGAATTGAGAATAAGTCTCTGGAAATTCAATTTCCCATATCTTCACCATTTCTAAGATCTCAGTAGTCATTCCTGGCAAAATAATGTGAATTCCATCTTGCTTCAGTGCTTTGTTAATAGCAGAAAGCAATGCAATACGAAGGTTACTAACATCTCCCTCTAATATTACAGGGATGTAATCAATACTACTATTAGCAGCATCGTCTATTAATTTACCAATCTTATCATCAACTGACTCAAACTTTTTTATTAGCAACTTAAATATCTGATCATCAAACCTCTTCGAAACAATTCCAGTGAGAATTGTTCCTATAAGGGATTTGCCTGATCCATATGGTCCAGACAAAATATGAGCTTTTTTTTCACCTTTCAGCCCTTGCAGCACTCCTTGAAAAGGTACTACATGGGAATGAGTCGGAAAAAACCTGTTAACAAATTCTTCATTACCTAAATCAAAACGAATATTAATGCTTGATTGAAATTTAGACTCTTTTTTGATCATTTGTCACACTCCGACCTTTCTTGCATACTCTTCCTGAAGAAAATCAATTGCTTTTATTTTTGGGAGTAACACCGTATTTAATCTATTTGTCCGTTGAAACTGAATAGGATGATAAACATGTTCCGACAATTTTTCAAGCGCATTTATGATTTCTGATCGTTGTAAATTATAGAGTTTCCCCCACAAATCTGTCTTGTTCTCAATTTCCCCTATGGAAACATTATCCGTCTCATGTTTCTCACCATACTTCAACAAATTATACATTAATGCAATGAGCCCAATGCTTTTATACTGTAAGTTATTTTTAAAAATGATATTTTGATTTTCTTCAGAGATGGAAATTAAGCCTAATTTCCCAAATGGGCTATGGGTTACATCCTCAGGATCTTTAGGACTATTCTCTTTAAAATATAATCTAATAAGGCAATCCACATCTCTCTTAAGAGATTTTTCGGAAGTATTCTCCCCTTCGCGTGCAGCCCAATTTGCAACTTCAATAGTAATTTCATCTTTTTTCAAAGAGGATCTTGAGATTTCATTAAAAAAACCATGCCAAATATATAACTTATCTTCGGTTTTCTCTTTAGCGACTAAAGAATAATGTAAAATTGCAAGGGAGTCTGTAAGTTCCAAGTAGGGATCGTAAGCATTTATTATTTCCCCTAAGCCTGAGAGAATATGGATACTCTTATTGTCTTCATTTCGCGTTTCCGTAGCTATTTCGGTAGCAGTCATCCAAAAACGCAAAGATTGAACCATGTTTTTACCAAGCCCAATCGTTTCAGCGGCATTTTTATCGAAAAAGAATCTAGGATTCTCTTTGAGCATTTTGATGCCTTTTCTCAACCAATTTAATCTCAAATGGAATGTTTCATGTTGCCCATATTTCATAGTTATACCTCCTAATGCATCAACACCAATAAAATAAGAATATACATTCGGTCTCTTCTATTTAGTATAACACAAAAAAGTTCCTGGACAAAAGCATCCAGGAACTTTTTTGTGTTTTTAACTCTGTTTACTTGTGTTAAAAAAGTATTGTTTTAGATGCTAACCTCTCATCACATAATACTTTCGACATTATATCGTATTCCCCCTATTTAAGGTATCCTCATTTAAGGTTGTATTCCCCCTGTAGTCACCCTTTTGCTGATTATTGAAAACAAATATTCTGCTTCTCGCAGATTTTGGTGTAATGCTAAAATTATCCAACATCTATAAATTTAATTTTGTGTTCACGTGGTATTTGGGTGCCTCCTATTTATTTAATCTTTAATGCCGGTTTTTCTTTCTTTTTTATCAGTGGGTTTGGGATCTGGATATCCAAGTTTTCTGCGTATTGTTATATGTATAACATTAATAATAAAACCAAGGATGACTGCCATGATGAAAGACTTAGTAAACGACATTGAATAATGCATTTCTTTCATGATAGCTGATGAAAATAATACAAATACGCCCATTATGAAATAAATGTAAATCGGCATTTGATATCTCCCAATATTTTACTATTAAAATACCAACTTCATTTTCATTGTGCCCACAGAAAACTAAAAGAGGGTTACGCTCCCCATATGAGTCGCACTTACACTCTAGCTACAACCTTTCTGCTATACTACGTGATATATTATCTCTTTCAGAATCCTTTGCGATTTCCAATACTTGTACAATTGTGATAAACACTTTTTATCGTGCTTGCGTCCCGACTATCGCCAAACAAAGTAAAAATTCGTTTGACTTATTACCCAACATCGTCTTCTTTCATAAGAGTTTGAACAAGTTTTATATTAACGTGCAAGTTTCTTTCTTGAGGTGACCTTTGAACTCCTTCAATGGAAGGAGTTTAAAAAATTGCGTCATTTGGTGATAAGGTTCACCTTAACGCCGCTACCGACGAATCTTAATACAAAATGCCAGCAGGTGGGCTGAAAGTTCCAACATCACAAATGGCAATCTAATAATAAAAAGAAGGAATTTCATTTTTAGATAGAAGTTAGTAAAAGAATGATTGTATGGACTTAAAATAAGAAGATTGAACTCCATTCAGGTGGTAGGAACTGTCGCTGATCGACGATAACGGTAATCTCGTATTCAAAGAAATTTCGCACAACACAAACGCGATATTCACCTTGTGGCGTAGTTAGGTTACAGTGATATAAATCCGATTGACGACTGACAACATTCCGAACACTATAACACTATAAGAGCACCTTAACCGATGCTAACGACGCGTTATAACCTCTGGGCACGCGCAGCGCGAAAAAAAATCCCCCTGTTTCCAGGAGGACTTTGCATAAAAAGAGGATCAAACAAAATGACTTCATGATTATATCAACGTTAGACCGCGCTATACAACAGCAAATATTTGGCAACTTTTTTTGATCCTGTACTTGTTAAAATGAATCCATTAATTGTTTAGTAAAGGACGGGATGATCCCTGTGAAGCACTTGAAATTCCCCTAAGAATCCGAGTTCGATATTTTGAATATAATCCGGTCGTTGATCTGTTTGATAAATATGTTAATAATCGTTTTGCAGGAGGTAATGAGGAACGGAGCTTTCTAGAGGCCTTAGTCGCTGTTCAGACTGAAATGCTGAAAAAGTATGCGAAGGAAGAAGTAAAGGTCAAATGGCTATTTAAGATGTTGGGCGATAAGAATTTGAAGCCTAATCTCGAAATGGAATATGCTAAACAATTACCTAAGAAAATACGGAGTATGCACTAAACAAGAGGGTATACGACTTAATTATTGAAATTACAAACGGCATTGTAAAAACGCCTGATTTTTTCCAACATCCTCAATCAAAGATACTAATCTTGCAGGAGTATAAATAGTGTATATCACTCCGAAGGATTCTACAAATGCATCAAGTTCAGCTTCCATTTTTTCTGTCAGCCCGTAGTTGAATACGACATGCCAGTGAACAAATTCATAGTTAAACCCACACTGTAGAACTTTGCCTCATCTAGATCCCGCTGTAATTTTAAAATTTCTCTTTGGGATCCGTACCTTTCTCGGGGCATGATTACTCGAGGTTCGAGTGACAATAAAAAACTGGGGACGCAATGACTTACGTTCCCAGCCCAATTAATCTCTCACTTAAACCCCTTATATATCAATAGACATACAGATTCGATATGTGTCGTCCACGGGAACATATCCACCGGCGTCACCTCCGCGACGCCGTAGCCGCCATCAACCAGCACGCGCAGGTCGCGCGCGAGTGTCGATGCGGAGCACGACACGTACACCACGCGCCGCGGCCGCAGCTCAAGGATGGTCGCCAGCAGCGCCGGGTCGCAGCCCTTGCGCGGCGGGTCGACCACGATGACGTCAGGACGGACGCCCTGACGTGTCCACTCCGGCAGGACGACCTCGGCGGGTCCTGCCTCGAAGTGCACGTTCGTCATGCCGTTTAACTCGGCATTCTTACGTGCATCCGAGATCGCCTCTTCGACGATCTCTACGCCGTACACCTGTCCCGCGCGCTGCGCTAGGAACAGGGAGATCGTGCCGATGCCGCAGTAGGCATCGACAACCGTTTCGCCGCCTGTCAACGCGGCGTACTCAAGTGCCTTCCCGTACAAGACTTCCGTCTGGACGGGGTTCACTTGAAAGAAGGATCGCGCGGAAATTGCAAATTTCACTTCGCCGATATAGTCATAGATGACCTCGCTGCCCCACAGGACGCGCGTCTCATCCCCAAAAATAACATTAGTCTGTCTCACATTAATGTTATGACAAATGCTCTTCACCGCAGGCAGAGCCTCGCGAATGCCAGCAATCCATTCGTCCACACGCGGAATCTCCGTCCCATTGGTCACCAACACGACCATGACTTCCCCCGTGCGGAAGCCGACTTTGACGACGACATGGCGCAGCAGTCCAGTCCCTGTCTCTTCGCTATAAGCGCGAATTCCTAAGCGCGAGCCGATCTCTTTTACCCGTGCAACGACCTCGTCGTTCGCCTCGTGTTGGATAAGACAAGCCTCCATATCAATAATGCGATGGCTGCCCTGCGCATAGAATCCGCCGATGAGGCCGCCTTGCTCTTCCCCAAAAGGAACCTGAGCCTTGTTCCGATATCTCCACGGATCGGTCATCCCCAACGTGGGATGAACAACGATTCCTTCGCTGTTTTCCCCCGCAACAGCCAACTTCCCAATCCGCACCAAATTATCCACGACCTGCTGCCGCTTCACTTTCAGCTGCGCCTCATAACTCAAATGCTGCAGCTGACAGCCGCCGCACTCATCATAAATCACACAGTCGGGAGCAATGCGATCCGCACTCACTGCAAGAAGTTCCACCAAAGTAGCATACCCATACTGCTTTTTCAGATGTCCTACTCTGACAAGCGCACGCTCACCCGGCAGCGCCCCCGCGACAAAAAGGGTAAAGCCGTTCACACGGCCCACCCCTTCGCCATCATGGCTGATCCCAATGATCTCAGCCTCGTATTGCTGCCCGACCTGCACAGGCAAGCCTGCCATCCAAGCTGGCACTTCTTTTTTTCCTCTGTTATTTGTCGAGTTCCCCGGTCTTCCCGCCGAACCCGACCTGCCACTACCTCTATGTTTACCTGGCGCCGAGCCAGATTGCCCTTTTGTTTTCATAATAACCTCACTTCATCTTTTAACCTTCCAAGTGAGAGAACTGGCTTTTAGCTCCAATCCTACTCACCCTCATCATGCCCATTCCCATGCCCTTTCAAATGAAACGGCGTGGTCAAAGCCTCAAGAAACTTCTTTTTATAAATCGACTGACCCGACTCATCCACAATCACCTGCAAATGGCTCTGCAAATTCGTCATCACGCAAGGCAATGTCCCGCCGAACTCCCCATCCAGATTCAACTGAACGTAGTCAGGGGAATTAATTTCGATATGATTCGTCTGAAAATAAATCAAGTTCGGATCACTCAAATGCTCGCCGCGGAGCGCGAGTGTAACGATACGAATGAACTCTGCGAGGTTGCATTTTTTCAAAATAATAACATCAAACATGCCATCATTAATGTTGGCTTCCGGAGCCAACTTCTCGAAGCCGCCAACGGAGTTGGTGTTGCCCACGAGGAAGAGCATGACTTCTTCATGCATCTCGCGATCGCCTGCTTTGATATAGAGCTCGATTGGCTTCAGCCTAGGCAGCTTCTCGAGTCCCTTCATATAATAGGCCAACTGGCCGATCATGGTTTTGAGCTTGCTTGGGACTTCATATGTCAGCTCGGTCATCGAGCCGCCGCCGGCGATATTGATGAAGTAGCGGTTGTTGATTTTGCCTACATCGATAGCGGTTGTATACTGCTGAATGATGAGGTCGCAGGCATATTCCAAGTTCTTGGGGATCCCAAGCGCACGCGCAAAATCATTCGTCGTCCCGAGCGGCAAAATACCCAGCGGCGGCCTGCCTTCTCTTTCGGCCATGCCGTTGACGACTTCACAGATCGTGCCATCGCCGCCAGCCGCGATAATTAAATCGAAGCCGCGACTCACGGCCTCGGCCGCTGCGAGTGTGGCATCTCCTTCACCGATCGTCGCGTGAGCGGATGTTTCGAACCCGCCGCGCTCTAAGCGCTGGAGGATTTCGGGCAATCTTTTTTTCATTTCTTCCCGGCCTGAAGTCGGATTATAGATCAATCGTGCTCGTTTGACCACTCAGTTCATCCCCTGTTCACTTTATGGGAATACGGAGGCAATCTGCCCCTCAATCCATTTGGAAATTTGCGGACTAGGCAAGAGCGCCTGTCCATGATAACGATAATCGAACCCTTCCAGACGGGAAGGAATCACTTTATGTGTAAAATACCCTTCACTTAAAAAAAGCGGTGCAACAATCACTTTATACGACGGCTTTTCGCGTGCCCACCAAGCCATCTTCTCCGCCAGTTCATCCGGTAAAAGCATCGCTGTATCCGCCTCCGCAAAGCCGCCCAGCGTCTTCACCCGCTCCGCGAGCTGTTCCAGACCTTGGCGCCACTTCTGGTGGAAGCCGTCTTCCTTACTTCCGTGTCCGACTACTAGGAGAATCTCCTGATCAGGCGACACGGAAAGCTCTTTGATTTTGCCATAAAGAATAGCTGCAATATCCGGATGATCATCAATCGGTGACGTGAAGTGGATTCGCGCGCGAATATCCATCAGCTCCATGTCGGTCTCAAGCAGCGGCTCTGCAATAACTCCTAGCGCATAACTGATCTCATCAATATGTGTACTTCCAGAAGACACGAACAGCGGAACGACGATGATATCGGTCACGCCCTGCTCCTCTAAGCTGGTTATCCCATCTTGTATCAATTTACCCTCGACAAGCTCCAGATATGACGCATAAATGGGCATGTTCTCAGGCATCCGAACCGCATTCACGGCATCCTCCACCAGCTGAACCCAACCCGCATCACGGGATCCATGGCTAATGACAAGCACACCATACTGACTCATACCTTTTTTCCCCCACCCGTACGAACTAAGCCTATCTTCCTATGCTACAGAATGTGTTCCTCTATGTCAATTTGAAGCCCGTTTAAATAGGAAAAACCCCGCATTACACGAGGTAATACAGGATTTTGCAGGCAAATATTTAACGACCTAAACGATCCAATGTCAGCACGTAACCATCGTTCCCATAATTCAGGCATCTTTTGACCCGAGAAATGGTTGCAGTAGAAGCTCCTGTTTCTGCTTCGATCTGGTTATACGTACATCCCTTGCGCAGCATACGAGCTACCTCAAGGCGTTGCGAAAGCGACTGAATTTCATTCACGGTACACAAGTCGTCAAAAAAGACGTAACACTCTTCAATATCCTTCAAGGTTAGTACAGCTTCAAAAAGCTGGTCTATGGCTTTATCATTTAATTTTTTTAATTGCATCTGCTGTCAACTCCCGATCAAAAAGCGTGTTAGCTCATAGGTTCTCTAAGCCCCTGTGTATCATTCGACACGACCAAAGCAATTCCTGCCTTTAGGATTGCAGAACGTTAAAATTTCTATGCGTTAATTGACTAAATAGTAACAAAATACGGGCACCCGTGACATTCGTCCATACCAAAGGTAGGCAAGTGACATATCCTGTAGGAGACAAATCTGATAAAAAGGATCGTGAATCCTAGTGACCAACCCAAGACAACAAATTATTGGTAATGGCGGAAATCGTCCTGAAGTGGAAACAAGAGCCTTAACTCTTCCCGGTGAAGGCTTCGGTCAATACCCTGGCTTAGGCGGTGGCAATCCCTTCGGTGGCGGCGGCTTTGAAGGAGGCGGCGGTGGTTTCTTCGGCGGCCCTCCTGCTGGCGGTAATGCCGGTGGTGGATTTTTTGGCGGCGGCGGTGGCGGTGCAGGCGGTGGTTTATTTGGCGGTGGCGGCGGCAATGCCGGTGGTGGTGGTGGCGGCAACTTCCTCAGCAATCTCCTTGGCGGCGGCGGCGGTGGTGCTGGAGGCAGCTCCAATCCACTTAGCGGCTTAAATATGAAGCAAATTTCCGGCTTCGTCGAGCGGATGGGTGGTATTGACGGCATCATCGGCACGATGGGCAAGGTTCAGAAGTTCATGTCTACTTTTCAACAAATGGCACCTATGGTCAAAACACTCATAGGCTCCATTGGCAAAGGCAAAGTAGCCTCGGACGAGGTAGAAGTCTTCCGTCCGAAACGCAAACGCCGTAAGAAATCCGGCACAGGCAAAAGACGCAAAGGCGGCTCGAAGTCCGGCACAGCTAGGCGGAAGCGCAGGTAACAGACCGTTCCCTGCCTCCCAGACATGATAAATTAGCGGGAGAACCTACCTCCCGCTAATTAGTCTATTTTCATATGCTGCGCGATATAACTACTCCACCTTCAACTTCGTGCCCTCCGGCACGATCTGCACCCACGTGTTGCCCGGCAGCAGCGGCACTTCCTTGCCATCGCTGGCGTAGGCGCGGAGCATGCCGTTTTTGCGTTCCCATGTGATCGCTTGGGACAGGCCTTCTTGGAAGATCATGCCCTTGTTCGGCCCGAACACATCGACGATGCGACGTCCCTCTTTATCAATGATCTGATGCTTGCTCTCTAGGACAAGCAAATTTTTCGTCTGCAGCTGTTTACCAGTTTCCTTGTCGAGATGCGGTTTACCTTCCATCAAGCGCATGTAGACACCTTTTGCAGCATCGTAGTCATAGGAAGCAAAATACCCCATGAGGTAGGGGATTTGAATATAATGCACGGCTGCGCCCGTGAGTTTGCTTTGACCTGCCTTGGCGAACGTGAGCAAAGGCCCGTTCCACTCGGTGCGGAACTTGCGCGCCTCGGCACCTTTTTTCATTTTATCCACAGAGGTATATAGGTTGTGCGGTGCCTTACGGTCGGTGGAGCGCCAATAGTAGGCGCCGTCGCCATACACTTCATCGAGATGGGCCAGATTGCGGCCGGCCATCATATCCATCGCATCCTGACTCCAGCCAGCATGTACGATAATCGCATCCAACGCGTCGCCAATCTCCACAAAATAAGGCCGAATGCTACGCACAGGGCCAATCGCTCCAGCAGCTTGGCTCTGAAACACGGAAACGAATCTAGTAATCTCGCCCTCGGCTAGGATCTCATAGACGATGTCTGCCTGGTCGAGGCCGGTTTGGGGCCGGGCTTGCGGGGCATTTTCGACCATGACCATGTAGGGACGAGTCTTCACCTCGTGATCGGTGGGCAAGCCGGTTAACGGGAATTTATAAGGAAGCTGCGCTTCCACCGTTGGCGTTGCAGGCTGTGTCGCAGGCGTTGTTGTGGCCGAAGCAGTCACAGGGACGGTTTCCGGGCTAGCAGTTACTATAACGGACGTTGTATCACTGCAACCTGCAAGGGTCAGGACAGAGCATCCAAGTATGAGCCATGTGGTAAGCGACTTTTTACGAATTAACGGCAATGTTTTCAAGGGGGCTGCACCTCTTCTTCTCGTGGACTATCGAACTATGAAATGTATATGCTAGAGGCATGAAATGTAGAAGTCTAAGAGGAAATGGGCAGTATCTACACCCATTGTAAGACCAATTGAGGCTGTGACCGGGGGCAAAGATGCGAAAGAGCATCCTTTTTTAGCGAAATGGGCTGAATTTAGCTAAATTAGTGCAAAAGAGCATCCTTTTGGGCCGAAAAGGTACCATATGCGGAATACCAGCCGAAATTGTTGCACTTTTGCACGCATTTCAGATCGAGAGGTCAACTCGATATCAAAGGTTGTACATTTGCACTTTTGCATTCCCGCACCCCGCACACCACCCTCTCCCACGAGGCAAAAAAGAGCGCCCCCCGCCATCTACATGGCTTTTCGGACACCCTCTTTTCGCAACCACTTATTGCGTTTGCTTCCCTCTCCAGCTCATGATGCCGCCCTTCAGATGGGACAGCTCGCCAAAGCCGTTTCTCCGGAGAACTCTCGCCGCCTGCTTGCTCCTCATGCCACTTCGGCAATATAGATAAATCTGACGATCCTTCGGAATCTCGCTCAATCGTTTCCCCATCGAGGACAAAGGAATATTCACCGCACCCGGAATGTAGCCTTGCTTCAATTCACCAGGCTCGCGCACATCAATAAGCACATGCTTGTCCGCTGCCATGCCTTCCTGAAATTGCTCTGAGGTCAGATTGCGCAGCCCCTTCACACCTGCAAAACGGGAATAGAAAAACCAAACGATAAAACCAAGTGCCACGATATTAAAAATCATATTACTATCCATGAGTTGCCTCTTTTCTGAGCTGAATCGCTTACATATTCACTTTATCCTCATATTGTAGCACCAACACCCTAACTTGGAAAACTACATTGAGGTATACTTAAAATAGAGTAATAGCACGCAGCACGGAGGAGAATCTTATGCCCAAAACGACCGAACATCACGCTGTCATTTTATTCGATGGTGTTTGCCTGCTCTGCAGTAGCAGCGTGCAGTTCATCCTGCGAAACGACCCGAAGGGCTTCTTTCACTTCGCTACTCTCCAGTCCGAAACTGGACAGCGACTGCTTGCCCAGCACAAAATGCCCCTAGATCGATTAAGCACCATTGTGCTAATCGAAGGGGATCGCGCTTATACGCGCAGCTCGGCTGCCCTGCGTATTGCACGGCGTTTGCGGGGCGCTTGGCCACTCGCCTATGCGGCCATCGTGATCCCGGCTCCGCTCCGCAACCTCGGATACAGCTTCGTTGCGCGCAACCGCTATCGCTGGTTCGGCAAGACCGAGCATTGCATGCTGCCTAAGCCGGAGCATAAGGGACGGTTCCTGGATTGAGTGGCCACCGCCTCAGCCTAAATATCCTTCTTGCGCAAGCTTACGCCGCCGAACATCCAACAGCACAAGCTCAGGCTGCCCATCTGAAAGCTATGGTGCAGCAGCTTCGCGCTCCGTGTAGCATCGCCCGCTCCGAGCGCGATCAACAACGGCGCAAAATGCTCCGGCGTCGGCACCGCCTCCCGCGCATGCGGCGCTCTTTCGTCGTAGCGAATCAGAGCCTCCAAATTCCACGTTTCTAGCTGCTCCGCCAGCCACTCGTCAAACTCCACGGCCCACAGCTGCGGCACTGGATTGTTATGGTCTAATTTCTGCAGATTGTGCACCGTTCCGCCGCTGCCAATGATTAGCACCTGCTCTTCCCGCAAGGGGCTTAGCGCAGCGCCAATCCGATAATGCTCCTCCGGTGTTAGCCGCGGGTTAACCGACAGCGTCACGACTGGAATCTGCGCATCGGGATACATAATGGAGAGAGGCGCCCAGGCGCCATGATCCAAGCCGCGCCTATCATTGAGCTCACAGCGTATCCCCTCTTGCTGAAAAAGCTGCTGTATATGCAAGCTTAGGGGAAGATCCCCTTTTGCCGGATAGTTAATGTCATAAAGTTCTTCCGAGAAGCCTGAGAAATCATACATCATCTCCGGTTCGATGGCTGAGCTAATCTTCTGCACGGGGCTTTCCCAATGGGCACTAAACAAAACAATGGCCTTAGGCGTCGGTATCGACATCGCAAGTCTCTGCAAAAACTCCGTATACGCATGCTGCTCAATCGCCAAGCTCGGTGAGCCATGCGCAATAAAAAATGCCGGCAACATAGCAACACCTCCTCCCACACAATGCAATGCCAATTATCTACATTATTCTCGAATCTGTGAAAATAAAACCTTCGGCGCCTCGTCTCTATCCCTTACCGTTCAAAAACTGCTCAATCCCATCCGCGATCCCTGCCGCCAGCTTCTGTTGATAAGCCGCCTCTGACATGAGCTCGTCCTCTTCGGGATTGGTCATAAACCCTAGCTCAACAAGTGCCACGGGCACCTTTGACCAGTTAAAGCCGCTAAGGTCGTCGCGTGCCGACAGACCTCGACCCTTCGAGCCTGTTGCTTGCTGCAAGCCAGCTAATAAATACCCAGCCGCTTGCTTGCTTTCAGCAGCAATGGGCTTAACAGCCGGTTGTCCCGCTGACGGATACAACACCGAAAACCCCTTCGTACTCGCCGAGGCATCGCCATCCGCGTGAATCCTTACAACCAATGCTGCACCGGCCTCATTCGCCATATCTGCACGCTGCTTGTTGCTGATATCCACGTCATGCGTCTCACGCGTCATCACAACATTGATCCCCCGCCGAGCTAGCTCTGCTTTCAGCAGCATGGATACCTCCAGATTAAGCACATACTCTGGTTTCTTCGTTCGTACGCCGACAGTTCCTGAGCTAACCTTCGCTTTCGTTTCTCGCGTATCCGGCCCGACCTGCTCAGGCGCGTTATTACCAACACGTTGATGCCCGGGATCGATCATCACGAGCTTGTTGCTCTGGTTTTTCCTAGGAGCCACGGTTGGTTCAGCCGCCTTAGGCTGCGTTACTACCGGTGTTGGAGTCACCACCGGTGTCGGTGTCGGCATAGGTGTTGGAGCAGCCGTAGCTATCGCTTGAACTACTGGTGTCGCAGCCGAAACCTCAACTGTTACAGGGGGCGTGACCTCCGCCGTAGGCGAAGCCGCAGCCTCCTGCTGCTTCTCCCCACATCCAGCCAATACACCAACTAGCGTTATGACCACAGCGAGTTGCAGCATTCTTTTAAAACACATCCAACGATTCCCCTTTTCTCTCTATTTCGTATAAAAACGCCAAACTTTCACGAAACTAACACTACCATGCTTCTCCACATTTGGGAGGTCCCGCTATGCAGACATTTTGGCAATATATCACGGATCATTGGTTGTCCATATCCTTAGTCGTTCTCGCCTTACTGGCGTGCTTTTTCGTCTATAAGGGCAGAAGCAAGTATATTCGGGGTTGGGATAAGAAGTAACTGGAAAACCTCCAGCTATTTCTGCACCTTTTCTCTTATTATCGGACTTAGATGGAAAATATACAGCTATTTCTGCCCATTTTCTTCATTCTGCAAGTAATCCCTTAAATTAACTGGAAGAAATCCATCTAGTCACCGAAAATGAGCGAATTTCACTACATTACCTGTAGAAAATCCATTTATTCGCCAACACTGACGCATTCCCTTTCGGGTATACGCTCCACAACTCAATCTCTCCCTTACCGCTATGAAAAAAACACAGCCCCCTACGCAAGCCCCCAATTGGGTAATCGCTTCTAAGAGGACTGTGTTTTTTGTTGTTCTTACAAACCTATCTCAATGCCTTCATTGCAATATCCGTCCGGTAATGCTTACCCTCAAAATGAATCCGATCCGCATCCGCATAAGCCTTCTGACGAGCTTCTACGATGTCCTTGCCGAGGCCCGTGATCCCAAGCACACGTCCACCGTTGGTAACGATTTGCCCGTTCTCATCAACTGCTGTACCCGCGTGGAACACAAGGGCATCCTGCACTTGATCTAAGCCAGTAATCGGCAATCCTTTCGGATACGGTCCAGGGTATCCTGGTGAAGCAACGATGACGCATACTGCGGCTTGTTCGCTCCACTCAATCGGCTGCTCAGCCAACGTACCGTTGTTGATCGCGAGGAAAATATCCAGCAAATCCGTTTTCAATCGCGGCAAAATCACCTGCGTCTCCGGATCACCGAAGCGCGCATTGAACTCAATCGTTTTCACACCGTTCGGAGTCAAAATCAGACCCGCATACAGCACGCCTTTGAACGGACGGCCTTCTGCCACCATCGCATCTGCCGTTGGCTGAACGATGTTCACAAGTGCTTCTTGAACGATGGACTCTGGAATATGTGGAAGTGGGGAATACGTTCCCATACCGCCTGTATTCGGTCCTTTATCGTTATCAAAAACCGGCTTATGATCCTGAGAAGGCACCATCAAACGCACTGTCGAACCATCAACGAATGCCAGCAAGGACATTTCTTGTCCTGTCAGGAACTCCTCGATCACGACGCTTGCGCCTGCCGATGCCCCAAACACCTGACCCACCATGATGTCTTTCAGCGCAGCTTCCGCTTCTTCCATCGTTTGAGCTACCGTAACACCTTTACCAGCGGCTAAGCCATCAGCTTTGATAACGATTGGCGCTGTTTGCGAGCGCAAGTAAGCAAGTGCCGGCTCGTACGCGTCGAATGACTCGTAAGCTGCCGTAGGGATGCTGTATTTTTTAAGCAGCTGCTTCATAAACACCTTGCTGCCTTCAATTATCGCTGCATTGGCACGAGGGCCAAATGCTGCGATCCCTTTTGACTCCAAATGATCAACCAAACCTGCCGCTAACGGATCATCAGGCGCAACCATAACCAAGTCAATCGCTTGCTCCTTCGCAAATGTGCTGATTTCTTCGAACTGAAGCTCCGTGATCGGCACGCATTCAGCTAAGCCAGCAATACCGCCGTTTCCTGGTGCGCAGAACAGTTTGCTGATTTTCGGGCTTTTGCTCAATGCCCATACAATGGCATGCTCGCGTCCGCCACGTCCAATAACTAATACACGCATTTGTGGAAACCCCTCTCATGGGGAATGCCCACGGTCCACTTACGAAACGTGAGCATTCTCAATTGTTTTAGTGTTTAAAGTGACGAACGCCTGTCATGACCATCGCAATGCCATTTTCGTTCGCAACACGAATGGATTCTTCGTCTTTGATGGAGCCGCCTGGCTGAATCACCGCAGTGATGCCTGCTTTTGCTGCCATTTCGAGTGTATCGCCCATCGGGAAGAACGCATCGGACGAAAGAACGGAGCCTTTCGACTTCTCGCCAGCTTGCTCGATCGCGATTTTCGCTGCGCCAACACGGTTCATTTGACCCGCGCCTACGCCCACAGTCATATCATCAGCTACAAGTACGATAGCGTTAGATTTAACGTGCTTAACTACTTTCCATGCGAAAAGAAGTTGCTTCATCTCTTCCGCTGTCGGTTGACGCTCGGAAACGACTTTCAGATCTGCTTCTGTCAGTTGGTAAGCGTCGCTTGCTTGCACCAGCATGCCGCCTTCAACTGTTGTAATCACTGGCTGGGACTCGCGTCCAGCAATGGTATCCAAACCGGCTACTTTGAGTAGGCGGATGTTTTTCTTTTTAGCCAGAATCTCAAGTGCTTCTGGTGTAAAGTCTGGCGCGATGACGATTTCCAAGAAAATCTCATGCAGCAATTGTGCTGTCGCTTCGTCAATCGCACGGTTCGCAGCTACGATCCCACCGAAGATGGAAGTCGGGTCAGCATTGTACGCTTTGGTGTAAGCTTCCAGCACGTTCCTACCGATACCTACGCCGCAAGGGTTCATGTGCTTCACGGCAACAACCGCAGGCTCACTGAACTCTTTTACGATTTGAAGCGCTGTGTTCGCGTCATTAATATTGTTGTACGATAATTCCTTACCGTGTAATTGTTCAGCCGTTGTGATGTTGCCAGCAGCTGCATTCGGCGTACGGTAGAAAGCTGCGCTTTGGTGCGGGTTCTCGCCGTAGCGAAGCTCTTGCATTTTTTCATACGTTACGGTGTAACGCTCTGGGTAAGGCTCGCCTTGGAGGCCAGTCAAATAATCGCCGATCAAAGCATCGTAAGCGCCTGTGTGACGGAACACTTTTGCTGCAAGACGTTTACGCGTCGCAAGTGTAGTGTCGCCAGTCTCTTGCACTTCTTCCAACACTTTCGCATAGTCGTTCGTGTCCACGATAACGGAAACGAAAGCATGGTTTTTCGCTGCGGAACGAAGCATGGTAGGTCCACCGATATCGATGTTCTCGATCGCATCTTCGTAAGTCACGTCAGGCTTAGCAATCGTCTCTGCAAAAGGATACAAATTCACAACAACCAGGTCGATGTACTCAAGGCCAAGCTCTTTCATGCTTGCTTGGTGCTCCTCGTTGTCGCGAACAGCCAGAAGTCCGCCATGTACGTTCGGGTGAAGTGTTTTCACACGGCCGTCCATGATTTCTGGGAACCCTGTAACCTCGGAAATACCGATAACCGGTACCCCTTTATCCTTTAACAAACTAAGCGTACCGCCTGTGGAAATGATCTCGACGCCTAGCTTCGACAGCTCGCTCGCGAATTCAACGATGCCCGTTTTATCGAAAACGGAGATCAGTGCTCTTTTGATTGCCACTATGCTTCCTCCTTAGGGAATGGGATTGTATATGAATCAGAAAATAAATAAGTGCGTTACAAATGCGCGCAAAACACGCGCAAACGAAACTTTAAACCCTACTTCCGCACGCTAACCCTGCGGCCGTCCAGGCTCACGCGGCCCTCGCGCAGCCACCGCACAACCTGCGGCAGCAGCACGTGCTCAGCCGCATGGATTCGCTCCGTGAGCGAATCGGCCGTCTCGTGCTCGTGGATCTCCACGGCACGCTGCGCAATGATCGGGCCGGAGTCCAGCCCGCCATCGACAAAATGCACCGTGACGCCCGTCTGCTTCACGCCGTACTCGACAGCCTGTTCCACTGCGCGCACGCCGGGAAACGACGGTAACAACGATGGATGAATATTAATCATCCGCCCAAAAAACGGCTCAACCAGCACATTCGTAATAATTCGCATGTACCCTGCCATTACAACCAGATCGACCTTACGATCCTGCAGCTCTTTCAGCACAAGCGTCTCATACGCCTCACGGCTTTCGTATTCCTTCGGGTTGAAGGCAAAGACAGGCACCTTCGCTTCCTTAGCTCGTTCAACGACGAACGCCTGTGGGCGATCACAGACAAGAAGCTCGATGCTAACATCAAGCTTCCCCTTCTGTACCTGATCCACAATAGCCTGGAAATTCGAGCCGCTGCCTGAAGCCATCACCGCAATGCGATAAGGCTGCATTACACGTCAGCTCCTTGGAACGTAACTACACGCTCGCCTTCTGTTACAACGCCTAAACGATATGCTTTTTCGCCTTGCGCTTCCGCTGCAGCAATAGCTTTCTCTGCATCGTCAGCAGCCACGATCACAACCATTCCGATACCCATATTGAACGTACGGAACATATCATTGTTCGTGATGTTGCCCACACGCTGCATCAAGGAGAAAATCGGAAGGATCGGCCATGATCCGTATTGAATGTCCACGTTCACGCCATCAGGCAGAACCCGCGGAATATTTTCGATGAAACCGCCGCCTGTAATGTGCGCCATCCCTTTGATCGCTACGTCTTCCAACATAGCCAAAACTGGCTTCACATACAGCTTCGTTGGCTCAAGCAACACGTTACCAAGCTTGTCGCCAAGCTCATCAACATGCCCTTGAAGCGTATATCCGTTATCTTCTAGCAAAAGCTTACGCACAAGCGAGAACCCGTTGCTGTGTACGCCGCTTGAAGCTAGTCCCAGCACGACATCTCCAGGACGGATCGTTGTTCCGTCGATGATCTTTTTCTTGTCGACGATTCCAACCGTAAAGCCAGCAATGTCATACTCCCCTTCAGCATACATGCCCGGCATTTCCGCCGTTTCGCCACCGATCAATGAGCAGCCAGACTGCGCACAACCGTCAGCGATCCCTTTAATAATCGCTTCAATTTTTTCTGGAATGACTTTGTCACAAGCTAGATAGTCTAGGAAGAACAATGGCTCCGCGCCTTGAACGATAATATCGTTCACGCACATTGCGACCGCGTCGATCCCAATCGTATCATGCTTGTCCATGGCAAAAGCAATCTTCAGCTTCGTGCCCACGCCGTCCGTACCCGATACGAGTACAGGCTCCTCATACTTGTCTTTGTTCAAGCTGAACAGCCCGCCGAAGCCTCCGAGATCCGTTAACACTTCAGGACGGTAAGTCCGTTTCACGTGCTTTTTCATACGTTCTACTGCTTCGTTCCCCGCCGCGATATCGACGCCAGCCTTTTTATAAGCATCCGACACTGACCAACACTCCTTAGTTTGTCTATATATGGGGGAGGTCGCTAGACCCCCGTTTTCTCTCTATCTTTCAATCAATCACACGCACAGCCAACCTTAGTCACATCAACAATCTCAGTTGGATAGCTGTTATCGAAACAAGCTGTACAATATCCGCTTTCCTTGCCTGCGGAGCCTTGACCGATTGAATCTAACAGTCCATCCTTGGTTAAAAAATGAAGCGAATCCGCATTGATCGCCTTGCGAATCTCTTCGATCGAATTCATCGCCGCGATAAGCTCTTTGCGGTCCGGTGTATCAATTCCGTAGTAGCACGGGTTCATAAATGGCGGCGAAGAAATCCGCACATGAACTTCCGTTGCCCCTGCTTCACGAAGCAGGTTGACGATGCGTAGTGACGTTGTTCCACGAACGATGGAGTCATCGATCATGACGACACGCTTGCCTTCGACCACCTTGCGAACGGCGCTCAGCTTCATTTTAACCCCTTGCTCACGAAGCTCTTGGCTTGGAATGATGAACGTACGGCCTGTATAGCGGTTCTTGATCAGCCCCAGCTCATAAGGAATACCCGTTTGCTCTGCAAAGCCAATCGCTGCCGAAATACTGGAATCCGGTACGCCTGTCACCACATCTGCATCGACGAAAGCTTCCATCGCCAGACGTTTACCCATCCGTTTACGAGCGGAGTGAATATTGACGGTATCGATGTCGCTGTCCGGACGAGCGAAGTAGATGTATTCCATCGCACAGATCGCGCGCTTGCCGCCCTCTGTAAACTGCTCAGAACGGAATCCATCACGATCGATGACAATGATTTCACCTGGCTGCACATCACGGAAATACGTTGCGCCAACGGCATCAAACGCACAGCTCTCTGATGCGAACAAGTAAGCTTCACCGAGACGACCGATCATGAATGGACGCAAGCCGTTTGGATCAAGCGCTGCAATCAATTTATCTTTGGTGATAATGAGGAAAGCGAAGCCGCCGATGACTTGATTCATCGCATCTTTCACGGCATCAACGATATCATCATGCTCAGAACGAGCAATCAGATGCGCCATAACTTCGGTATCACTTGTCGTTTGGAAAATGGAACCCTTACGCTCCAACTCACGCTTGATAATATTTGCATTATCAAGGTTCCCATTCGTCGCGATCGCGAGATCGCCCTCACGGTATTTGAAAACAAGCGGCTGTGCATTCGCCAGCTTGCTCTCACCTGCTGTGGAATAACGCACGTGCGCGATAGCTGTTGAGCCCGTAAGAGGATGCAAATTCTCGTTCGTAAATACCTCTTTAGCCAGTCCCATACCGCGATAATAATTAAACTTGCCACCATCCACCGTACAGATGCCGGCACTTTCCTGTCCACGATGCTGAAGGGCATGCAGCCCGTAGTAGCACAGGGAGGAAGCGTCGAGATGACCGTACACCCCGAACACCCCGCACTCTTCATTCAGCTTATCGAACAATCCGCCTTGGCCGCCAATACCTTCGTTGTAGTAGTCACCTGTCCAAAGCTCGTGCTGACCTCCATCAAGTTGTACAAGTGGAGCCTCAGGAAGCTTCAGGGCCTTGGATTGCTTTATGCCATTAGACATGGAATCGCATCCTTCCAGACCTTCGCCAGCTCGCTTACAGGAGACTGGAGACGCTGTTCGTCATTGATTTTCACAGTTAGATAAGAACCTGTTACTTTTCCGATTTCTTGATAAGGAACGCCTTGGGAAGCGATCCAGTGTTTCAGAGCATCCGCTTTTTCTGGTGTAGCACTCAGAATGATACGGGATTGCGTTTCGCTGAACAAAGCGAAGTCAGGACGTAGATCAGAAGCTACATTAACTTCTGCGCCGATGTTTCCGCTGATGCAGCTTTCTGCTAATGCTACAGCCAAACCGCCTTCAGACAAGTCATGCGCAGAAGCAACAAGACCTTCTTGAATCGCTTTTAACACTGCGTTTTGCAGGCGTTTCTCAGTAGCCAAGTCCAACTCAGGAGGACGGCCTTCTGTAACACCGTGAATCACGTATTGGAATTCGCTGCCGCCGAGCTCAGCTTTCGTCTCGCCTAGCAGGATAATGATGTCGCCTTCGTTTTTGAAGTGTTGCGTCGTGATGTGGTCCGTGTCATGAACAAGACCAACCATCCCGATAACCGGCGTCGGGTAAATCGCGCCTTTAGCGTTCTCGTTGTACAACGAAACGTTACCGCCGATAACCGGCGTATCCAAGAAGCGGCAAGCTTCTGCCATACCGTCCGTGGATTTCTCCAACTGCCAGAAGATTTCAGGCTTGTCCGGGGAACCGAAGTTCAAGTTATCCGTCACGGCAAGCGGCTCAGCACCGGAACAAACGATGTTACGCGCTGCTTCGGAAACTGCGATACGTCCGCCCACTTCTGGGTCTAGGTATACATAGCGTCCGTTACAATCCGTTGTCATCGCAAGACCTTTGCGCGTGCCGCGGATCGTTACAACAGCTGCGTCGGAACCTGGACGCACAGCTGTTTCAGTACGAACCATGTAGTCGTACTGGTTGTAAACCCACTCTTTGCTCGCTACCGTCGGGGACGCGAGTACGGATTTCAGCGCATCCGTCAACTTCACGACTTCCTCGTAACGAGTCGTATCTACCGCTGCGCCTGCTTCGTAGTAAGCCGGCACTTTGCTCGGCTTATTGTAAACCGGGCACTCGTCCACGAGTGCGCCTACAGGCATGTTCCCCACGACTTCACCGTGGTGGATCAATTTCAGGTAACCATCGTCGGTTACCTTACCGACTTTCGCGCAGTGCAAGCCCCAGCGCTCGAAAATGCCTTTAGCTTGCGCCTCATGCTTCGGCTCAACAACGAAAAGCATACGCTCTTGGGACTCGGACAGCATCATTTCATACGCTGTCATGCCTTCTTCGCGTTGTGGTACTTCATCCAGGTACAGCTCCATGCCGTTACCTGCTTTACTTGCCATCTCCGCGGAGGAACATGTAAGTCCCGCTGCGCCCATATCTTGAATTCCGAGCACGATGCCGGAATTGATTAACTCTAAGCAAGCTTCTAGCACTAGCTTTTCCATGAACGGATCGCCAACTTGTACCGCTGGACGCTTCGCTTCGGATTCAGCTGTCAGCTCCTCGGATGCGAATGTCGCACCGTGGATACCGTCGCGGCCTGTTGCCGGGCCTACGTAGAAGACTGGGTTGCCAACACCTTTGGCAACACCGCGTTGGATCATGTCGTGGTCGATAAGACCCACGCACATTGCGTTAACGAGCGGGTTCCCCTCGTAGCTCTCGTCGAACATCACTTCGCCGCCGACTGTCGGAATCCCGATACAGTTACCGTATCCTGCGATACCGGAGACAACGTGCTCGAACAAGTACTTAACGCGGTCGTTTTGCAGCTTACCGAAGCGCAAAGAGTTCAATAGCGCTACTGGGCGTGCGCCCATGGAGAAAATATCACGAATAATACCGCCCACACCTGTCGCCGCGCCTTGGTAAGGCTCGATTGCGGAAGGGTGGTTATGACTTTCAATTTTGAAAACAACCGCTTGGTTGTCCCCGATATCTACAATCCCTGCACCTTCACCAGGTCCCATTAGAACGCGAGGTCCTGTTACTGGGAATTTACGAAGAACAGGTTTGGAATTTTTATAAGAACAATGCTCGGACCACATTACGCTGAATACGCCGATCTCCACATAGTTCGGATTACGTCCTAGGAAGCCACAAATTTTCGCAAACTCCTCGTCGGTTACGCCCATTTGCTTGTAGATTTTCTGTTCCGCGATTTGTTCTGCTGATGGTTCCTTAGCGGATAGCTGCTGCGTCATGTTTTTCCCTCCAAGCACTTAGAATTGATGTGAACATTTTCTTACCGTCTGCGGAGCCTAGAATCTCATGAATGGCGCGCTCTGGATGGGGCATCATACCCACAACGTTCCCTGCTTTGTTACTGATTCCTGCGATATCATCAAGTGATCCGTTCGGGTTGTTGCCCGCTTCATAACGGAACACGATTTGGTTGTTTTCTTGCAATTCTTTTAGTGTAGCTTCGTCACAGTAGTAGTTGCCTTCACCGTGCGCGATCGGAATGTTGATCAATTCACCTTCGGCATAATCACGTGTGAACGCCGTTGTGTTGTTCTCAACTTTTAGAACCGCTTGGTGACAGCGGAATTTCATGCCGTTATTGCGCAGCAATGCGCCTGGCAGCAAACGAGCTTCCGTCAACACTTGGAATCCGTTACAAATACCTAGAATGTACTTGCCTTCTTCCGCAGCCTTCACGACAGCCTTCATTACATTCGTAAACTGAGCAATCGCTCCACAACGCAGGTAATCCCCGTAAGAGAATCCTCCTGGTACTAGGATACAATCATATTTGGACAAGTCGCCGTCCGTATGCCATACATAGTCAACTGGTTGACCAATTGTATCTTCAATCGCTTTGTACAAGTCGATATCGCAATTCGATCCCGGGAACACAAGAACCGCAAAATTCATGACTTCTTCCTCCTCAAAATGCTTTAGCAGAACTTACTTCGTCTATTATGCCAACTCGTAGCGGTAGTCTTCGATTACTGTGTTTGCAAGCAGCTTCTCGCACATTGCTTTAACGCGTGCTTCTGCTTCTGCTCTGTCTGTTGTGCCAAGCTCAAGCTCCAAATATTTACCGATGCGCACTTTGCCAACTTCTTCGAAGCCCATGGAGTGAAGTGCTCCTTGGACTGCAGTTCCTTGCACGTCCAATACGTTCTGTTTAATCGTTACATAGACAGTTGCTTTCATTGTAAAATCGCTCCTCAGCGTTATTTTTAATCAACCAAGCGGTTCAAAATTTCTTTATATCGGTTCGAAGTCTCTTCCACAACGGAGGCTGGAAGTTCGTCCGGCTCACTATTTTTATCCCAACCTGATCCCGCTAAGTACGTGCGAACAGGCTCTTTGTCCATGGAATCGATCTCGATATCCAGGGCATATTTCTCTTGTGACCAATAACGGGAAGAATCCGGTGTAAAGATCTCATCAATGATAATAAGTTCACCTGCATAGATGCCGAATTCAAACTTTGTATCAGCTAAAATGATGCCTTTTTGCTCGCAGATGCTATGCGCCAGCACATACAGCATAATGCTACGCTCTTGCAGCGCGTACGTTAGCTCTTCACCAACAAGCTCGATCATTTGGTCAATGGAGATGTCTTCATCGTGACCTACATCATTTTTCGCTGCTGGTGTGAAAATCGGATCGCTCAGACGCTCGTTTTTACGCAAGCCTTCTGGTAATTTAATGCCGTTAATTTCACCGGTTTTCTCGTACTGTCTCCAGCCATTCCCCGTGATGTAACCGCGAACCACGCACTCGATGGAGATGCGCTCCGCTTTTTTCGCCACAATGATACGCTCTTTCAGTACTTCACGATCCTCAGCGCTAGGAATGATCGCTTGCAGCTTCTCAACGTCCGTATGGATGATGTGATTTTTCATATAACCGCTTGTAATCCCGAACCAGTACTTACTCAACGCATTCAAAACATATCCTTTATCCGGAACGCCAGGCTTCAGAATATAATCGAAAGCCGAAATGCGATCCGTCACCACGATCAAAAAGCTATCGCCAAGATCATACAGCTCACGTACTTTACCTTTATGCACTAGAGGTGCATTAATCATCTCTTCTGCTGTATCCAAGATTACGTTTGCGTTTGCCACGAATTCCACACCCTTTCCCCTTCAAAATATGTGCTAGTTCAATCCAAGACGGTCAAAAATCGTGCTTACATGTTTCAAATGCCAGCTAGGATCGAAGCAATCTGCGATTTCTTCTGGGCTTAACACTTCTGTGATCACCGATGTGTTCTCAACGATTTCGCGGAAGGAGCGTTGCTCTTCCCATGCTTGCATCGCTCTCGGCTGTACTGTATCGTACGCTTGCTCACGCGCAAAGCCTTTGTCGATCAGCTTCGTCATCACGCGGCCGGAGAATGGAACATCGTAAGTGCTGCGCATGTTGCGTTTCATATTTTCAGGGAACACCGTCAAATTCTTGATGATGTTGCCAAGACGATTCAGCATGTAGTTCAACAATTGCGTCGAATCCGGAAGGATAATACGCTCAACGGAGGAGTGCGAAATGTCGCGCTCATGCCATAGCGTCACGTTCTCGTAAGCGGAAACCATGTGTCCACGAATGACGCGGGACAGACCGGAAATGCTCTCGCAACCGATCGGGTTACGTTTGTGCGGCATTGCGGAGGAACCTTTTTGACCTTTCGCAAACGGCTCTTCCACCTCGCGGAACTCACTCTTTTGAAGCGCGCGAATTTCTGTCGCGAATTTATCCAAGGACGTAGCTACTAGTGCCAGCGTCGCCATGTAATCCGCGTGACGATCACGTTGCAAAGTTTGCGTGGAGATCGGAGCTGGCGATGTGCCCAGCTTTTCGCACACATATTGCTCAACGAACGGATCGATGTTCGCGTAAGTACCTACGGCTCCTGAGATTTTACCGAATTGCACGCCATTAGCGGCTGTACGGAAACGCTCCAGGTTACGCTTCATTTCTTCGTACCATAGCGCCATTTTCAAACCAAACGTCGTTGGCTCTGCATGAACACCATGCGTTCTACCCATCATGGCTGTATCTCTATGTTCAATCGCTTTGTTGCGAAGGATTTCAATAAAGTTCTGGATGTCTTTGTCCAAAATTTCGTTAGCTTGTCTTAGCAAGTAGCCCATTGCTGTATCAACAACGTCTGTCGAAGTTAAGCCGTAGTGAACCCATTTGCGCTCAGGCCCTAGTGTCTCGGATACAGCGCGTGTGAAAGCAATAACGTCATGGCGAGTCTCTTGCTCAATTTCGTAGATGCGGTCGATGTTGAAGCTTGCATTTTCGCGGATGACCTTAACATCTTCCTTCGGGATAACGCCTAGCTCTGACCAAGCCTCGCAAGAAAGAATTTCAACTTCCAAGTACGCTTGAAACTTATTCTGTTCTGTCCAAATGCTTGCCATCTCAGGGCGTGTATAACGATCAATCATGTTCCGTTCCTCCAATGAGTTTCTTTTACTTACTTTCCCAAATGCCTACCTGTTCTATCCAAGTCAATGCTTTCTCAACATCGTCAGTCAAAAGATTGATATGACCCATTTTGCGTTTTTCTTTCGCTTCTTTCTTACCGTACAGATGAAGCTTCGCGCTGACGCCTAATGCTTCCTCTAAGAAGCCTGGCTCCGCTAGTCGATCATGCAGCGGCGCAATGTGCTCACCTAGCAAATTGACCATGACCACCGGCGTCAACAGCTCCGTGGAGCCGAGCGGCAGGTTGCAGATCGCGCGAACGTGCTGCTCGAACTGCGAGGTGCGGCAAGCTTCCATCGTGTAATGCCCCGAATTGTGCGGGCGTGGTGCAAGCTCATTGACGTATAGCTGACCGTCCTTCGTCAGGAACAGCTCAACCGCAATCAGCCCGATCACACCAAGGGATTCCGCGATGCGGATCGCTAGTTCTTCGGCTGCCTTCTGCACTGGCACTGGAATGCGTGCCGGTACGATGGACTCGTGCAAAATATTATGAACATGTATATTTTCAGCAGCAGGAAATGCCTTTACCTCGCCGCGTGGACTTCTAGCTGCAATGACGGATAATTCCTTGTCAAAATGAATGAATTGTTCGAGCACCAGCTCGGTTTTGGCGCGGCTTAACGTTTCGTAGGCTTCGGCGACTTCATCTAAGGAGCGAAGCACCCATTGCCCTTTGCCGTCATAACCGCCTGTTGCGGTTTTGAGCACGCACGGTATACCGAAGCGCTCTGCTGCTTCTCTAAGGTCCGCCTCGCTCGTGATTTCCGCGTATGGCGCAACTGGCACGCCTGCCGCTTCAATCGCTCTCTTTTCACGAAGACGGTGCTGTGTCGTGTATAAAAGATGACTGCCTTGTGGAACATAGGACTCTTCCATCAAGATGTTGGTGACGTGCGCGTCGACATTCTCGAACTCGTACGTGATCACGTCGGAAAGTGCCGCAAGCCTTCTGGCTGCCTCCACGTCGTCGAAGTTCGCTTGAATCTGCGTCGCGACTTGTCCGCAAGGCGCGTCCTCCGTCGGATCGAGCGTCACGAAGCGATACCCCATGTTGCGTCCGGCTAGTGTAAGCATACGTCCTAATTGCCCGCCGCCTAGGATTCCGATTGTGCCTCCTGGCTGAATCACCTTACCGCTGGAAGTGTCACTCATAGATTGTCACTGCTTTCTAGCACCGTTTGCGTGATGCGCGCGCGGCGTGCTTTCACTTTCGCTTGAATCTCCGGATCAAAAGCGCCCAGAATTTGCGCAGCGAGCAAGCCTGCGTTCGTTGCACCTGCATGGCCGATGGCCACCGTAGCAACCGGAATGCCACCTGGCATTTGTACAATAGAGAGCAAAGAGTCCATGCCATTCAATGTAGACGTTTTAACTGGAACACCAATAACCGGAAGCTCTGTTTTGGCCGCTACCATTCCTGGTAAATGCGCCGCCCCGCCTGCTCCGGCAATAATTACTTGTAGGCCACGTTCGATGGCTGATGCTGCATATTCAAACATCAGATCCGGTGTTCGATGCGCGGAGACGACCTTCTTCTCATACGCTACACCCAGTTCGTCCAACATATCACAAGCATGCTTCATCGTTTCCCAATCCGACTGGCTTCCCATAATAACACCAACACGTACCGTCATCACAAACCTCTTTCTAAAGCCGACTTTTAAAATCTTCATATAACTAAATAATTAAACCCTTAAAAATAAAAATGCCCAGAGCTAGAATTCACGATTCTATACGCTGGACAGCAAAAGAACCGAATGCAAAAAGACCATCATTTCCTATGGTTCCCCTCATTCGCTTCCTCGTAGTCCAAAAATTCATGGTTTTTGGGTAGATACTTCCAGGCCTTATTCCTGATTTTATACGAGTTGATTCGACATTTTCAATTAGTGCGGATTCATTTCCCGCTTTCCTAGTTTACTACCAACTGACGTGCCATGTCAATTTGAAAAAACGAACATTTATCAGTTTATTGTTTTAAATAGTTCGCTTTTTCGGCACATTTTCTATGATTTACCTGTTTATGAACCAAGACGCGTTTATCAAGATCTCTATATGCAGTCTTAGACTCAAAAATCACAGGTGTAGCGGACACTTAATATTTTTCGACACGGCCTTGATATAACAACAAAACACACTGACATATAGCTGTCAGTGTGTTTTGTTATAATGGTAATAAAACCTTGGAGGAATCCCGAATGATCATAGATAAAATCGTACACGTTCACACGCGGCAAGAGTGGCGCGATTGGCTCAGCGAGTTTCACCGCATGGAAGACTATTGCTGGGTAGTTCCTATAGAACGTCAAGGGGATAGTTACTTAGACTATGTGGAAGAAGCCTTGTGTTTTGGCTGGATTGATAGCACGGTTAAAAAATTCAATGAAACGCAAACCGCTCAGCGATTTTCGCCCAGGAAAAAGAAGAGTAACTGGACAGAGCTCAATAAAGAGCGCGTCCGCAGGTTAGATCAATTAGGCCTTATGACAGAAGCAGGCTATCAAGTATTGCCCGATATGACTATCGAATCTTTTATCATCGATGAAGAGATCATAGCGCAATTACGTCAGGACGAAGCGCTTTATCGCCATTTTCAAGGCTTGCCTGCCCTCTACGTGAGAATTAAGCTCGACAACATTCAATCCGTGCGGAACGATGAAACGTTATATCAGAACCGACTAACCAAGTTTATTGAACATACCCGTGCTAATAAAATGTATGGACAATGGCATGATAACGGTCGTCTTGCACCTAGAATAAAAAGTGGACGTCTCTTAGTGTAGAATTAATAATAATCTTAACTATTAACTAAGAGGTGTTTGTCCATGAGTGAATCAAGACAAAGATATAATGAAA
>NZ_JCAUAY010000014.1:0-163461 GCF_059692195.1 Paenibacillus sp. J22P90 | reverse complement strand
TAGGCACGCCGCCAGCGTTCGTCCTGAGCCAGGATCAAACTCTCCATAATAGAAAGATGACTTGCTCATTTTGATGCTAGCGAGATTAATAATCTCATTTATAGTCGATTACTCGACTTGCTTACTCACTCGTTGTTCAGTTTTCAAAGATCAATTTCTTTCGTTCACTGCCGTGTTACCGAAGCAGCGAGAAGTAATATACCATGTTCATTTTTTAATTGCAAGCTTTTTTTTATTTCTTTTTTTACTTCTTTTTTCGTTACCAGCCTGTCTGTCTTGCGGCCGGATTGATAATATAGCATGGATATTGAACACATAGCAATGTTTTATTTTTCCAATTCAAAAATAAATTATACGATCAAAAAAAAGCCAAATGCTCAGACGTCACGACACGAATTGTCGTTATCTTCGTCCAAGCACTCAGCCCTTTTACATGCTTACGGTGTAATAGTTAAGTTAGGTCGATCCGTGCTGGTGATACTCTCGCTTGATGCAAAAGAAACATTCCCATTTGAATTCACTGGTGATGTACTGTATACGCGGATAGATAGCTTTTTGCCAGTGGACATAGCCGCTTGCACCTGAGAAGTTACATTAATCGTAATCGGCGTGCCTGCAACGATCGTATAAGTACCGAGCACGGTGCTGGAAGAAGGCTTCGTATTCCAAGTGATGCCCCCTTCTGTCCAAGTATTATCGCTAACAAGTGCGACTTCATTCTGAATACCGCTCATCGCAGCTACAATTGGCTTAAGCGTGATTGTTGCTGAAGTCACTGACCCGCTGTAGCTATTAAAATCAAATTTAAAATAGCCATCGCGTTTGTAGCTGGTTAAATCGTTCTTCGTATCAACCGTAACAGCCGTTGTTCCAGCTTGGTTCGTTGTAGCGTAAGTGCCATCTCTCACATTCGCGTCATCTACAGCAATCCACGTATTCGGAGTCGTCAGAACGATACCTGCACCATTATATGCGCCGCGATTCGGTGCAGTCGACGATGAGACGGTGTTCCCCCAGTAGTCTTTGCCTCCATTACTGCTGATTAAGACCCCGGAAGACAACGCTGGCGAACCTGTTCCGAGCTTATAGCCATTCACCGTGTTTAATCCAATACCGCCGCTGCCCGCTCCAGCCAAAAGTGGATCGCTCGTTAATTTATGCGGATCACTTGGCTCACTGGTCGGATGGTTACCATAGAAGACATTGTAATCATACACATCATTCGCTTTGACGGCATAACCGCCGCTACCTGCGTTGTAAACGATGTTATTTTTGAAAGAGAGCGGATTACTTCCGCCAATCCCTGTTGTGATATTTGTGCTTAAGCCAGAACCAATATAGAACGTATTATTATAAATTTGGCTGTTTAACGGTGTGTAGCTGCTATCGAATTGGAAGATACGCGCCCGGTCGTTCTGACTGATATTATAGCGAACAATCATATTGTCGTTACGCTTTGTCCCACTCCCCATGATCAATAGGAATCCACCCTCATTGTCATGACTATAATTGTACTGAACCGTACAGCCCGTCAAGTTAAAGTCGCAGTCAAAGCCTTGGCCGTCATTCGTTGTTTTGGTATTATAGGCTTCATTATATTGCATGACGGGGTTCGTACTATTGATCGCCCAGATCGCCACATTATAATGGGTATCTCGCGCATGAGCTGTGTTGACAACGTTATATTGAATCAAACCATTAATAGAAGCCCGCATAACAATCCCATCTCCGCCGATATCATTCAGCGTGTTATTGCTAATAACGAGATTCGTGTAGGGCTCAAAGTTGCCTGCCCCGTCATTGTTCCCCCATGAACTGCCGTTGCTAATTCCCGTGCGATCCGTGCGCTCAATGGTATTGCCATCAATAAGAACGTCGTTCCATTTCGTTCTTACAGCGGTTCCCGACACGGTCACAAAGATACCGCCGGTCACTTTTAGCGCATCCGTATTCGTTCCTGTGACATCGTGGATATACATATTTCGGATGTAAAAATGGTTGTAGGTTCCCACATCTTGCGCCTCAACCTTGACCCCGTAACGGTCACCTGCCGAAGCGGAAGTGTTCGTTACTTCCAAATTATTGAGTTCCCAATACTGCTGATTGTAAAAATATACCGTGCCCCCGGTTAATCCATTCCCATTAATAATCGGTTTATTACCTGTGCCGTATTTATCGATGATGATGGGTGACCCCGAAGCCCCTGACCCTAGCGGGTGCAATTGTCCCGTCCAGACAGAGCCTGATTTGAAAAGGATTTTATCCCCAGGTAAAAAGGTCGTGCTGTTGACTTTGGCTAACGTTTGCCATGGTGCACCAGTGCTCAAACCATTGTTACTATCACTGCCTCCGGCCGAATCTACATAGTAGGTTGTATTGTTTGCATACGTTGTAGTCGATAATGCAGGCAGGGATACTACGACCGTCAATAGGAGTGTGAAAATCAAGCTAACCGATAGGCACAATCGAAATGCCTTTGAACTTCTCATCAATCATTCTCCTCTATAATGGAATATAATTGCTTACCTGTGTGAGCCTAAAAGAAGACGGCTTATTGCAGCATCATTTTTTGGTAACTGTGGTCTACAAGCCTCACTTGCGCAGCTGCCACCATTTGCTTCACTTTCTCTGCGTAACTGGCGTCTAGTTCGCGTTGCTTTTGATCATCCGTTAACCCTCTAGGGTCTGTGTCACCTCCCTTCGGTGCTGTCTGTTCTTTAAAAACTGCTTTCACTTTCAAAACTAAATTAGAAAATATATAGGTGTAATAGCCTCGTTCGTCATACTGCTTAGGACCATAAATGACTTGGTTATTCTTGATTGCCATCTCCCTGCGCTGATTTTCCTTTGACCAATTCTCGAGAAAGGTTGAATAGCTAAGATCATTAACATCAATAAGGCCGTATTGCTGGGCTAAAAGTTGTTGCACCTTGACCTCTTTCAATCGGTCTAGCGCCAATTGCTTCGCTTTCTCGATCGGCACCTCTCCCTGAAAGCTCGTTGTCCAGAAGGAGGATGAGTCATCCGCATTATATGTTTGCTTAAAGTAGCTAGCAGTCTGAGCTTTCACGTCATTTAAAAAAAGTTGAAACTCGCGCTCATCAATCGCGGAATCGTTGATATAAGCAACCGTAGTGTATACGGGTGCTGATAAATCATTTTGCCACTCAGAGCAGCCTGTGCACACCAAGATAGACAGAAATAGCATAATCACGAATTGCTTCATACTTCCCTCCTCCATGAACACATTTGGTTATCTATACATGAACCTATTCCTCAGCAAATCGAAACACCCATTCTCCTTGCTGCACGGCATGCAGGAGCTTAAATTGGATGCGATACAGACTGTCGCCCCACACGCGTGTTAAGCTTTCGTCTGTTATCGCGATGTGTTCAAAAGCTGCTTCCCATTGCTCATTATCATAATGAATCAGTAGCTGATTCTTATCGCTATCCTGCAAACGGATGCTGCCCTGATCTTGCATCTGGGGTAGTTGGCTGGACATGATGTGAAGCAGCACTTGATCGGTAGGACTGTTGAGAAAACACGACTCCCTCAGCTCAATGGCAGGGTGCTGCCCTCTATGCAGCGTTAAGCTGCGATGCCAGCTCCGTACTCCAGCTTCAATGGGATAAGCGCTCGCCAGGTCTACACCAAAACGAACAGAATCATTACTGTTCTCATAGGTTACGTCCTCCGCGCGGAAGGAACGGCCTTCCTTTTGCTCAAAACCATTAATAACCGGAACACTGTGATAACCAGATTGCATCGTCCATATCTCATATCGCTGAGGACTAAATGTCTTCTGGGTATACGTCTCCACCCCGATGTCAATTAAGAACGGCTTTCCATTCATATAAACCACGAAGTGACCGATGTCATTATGATTATGGCTTTCGTCATTGTGACCGCCTTTGATTGCCACAAATAGGCCTTGTGACGAGCCTTCCGATTCCCTAGCGGCCATTACTTGCAGATTCGGCAGCCATACGTCTTGAACCAGAGGCGCTTTTAATGCAACCTCCGCATGAATACTTGCGAAGCTATGCAAGCTAATCATTTCTTGGAAAAAGGAAATCCCCTTCCCTCTGCGATCAGGAACTTGATAGGTGCGGAAGCCAATCTGCCCCAATGCGCGCAGTTGATCATCCTGAATACGCGAGCCATACAAGTGAATCATGTTGTAATCCTGTGAAGCGATCGCGGAACCATCTGCGAAGTTTACAAAGTAATTACCGACAATGTTCATTTTGTAGACGAATTGCCCTAGCTTTCTAATCAAGGGTTGATCGTAAACCTGCAGCACTCCGTCCGATGCTCGGTACATTAGTTCAAGATTGACCAAAAGCATTCCCGCCGCTCTAGCCCAGTACGTTGAACCTTCGTCGCAGCCGCCATCTTCGAACTGTACCTCTATGTACCGATCCAAGCTGCGCAGCACCTTATCGAAGATCAGGACCTTCCGTTCTGGCTCCAACTCCTGCAGAAGCAAGACGGTCAACATATTCGCATTGCACCATGGGTTCCAGTTGTTAACTTCTCTTTCGCCAAAGCCCATCCACCAGAAATCATTCCGCTTCATATAAGGAACTATTATTCGCCGCTCCAACTCCATCTGAATTCGCGCTCGAATGAGGGGAGAAATCTCATCTAGCGGTGACTTCAGCAAGTGAGATGTCCAGGCGAGCAATGCAGCGCTTTCACCTGCGGATAGATCGAACAAATGTTCTTCTGAGTCAGAAAGAACATCTTCGGGTCGAAGAGATAAATAATGATGAGCCGGAGCGCACCACGTCGTCTGCTCACAGAAGAGCCAAACGACGTTAAGTATCTCCCGAAGGAATCTCCCCTTGGCTTCCATGCACTCTGCGATCAGAAGTGTACAAAGCGCATTCCGTCTTTCTGTTTCAACCGAATCGTACGGCTTACGACTTCCCTCTTCGAAATAGGCCATGAATGCGGTAGCACGCAAAACAGGCCATTCATAGTTCAGATAAGACTCTGCTTGCGTAACCCATGCTTGCTGTAAGGTCTCTGGTACGCTCGCCCATGCCTCGCGATCATCCCGTGCAGGGAAAATGCGGCCCTCCATGCTTTTGCCTAAAATATGATTTTCCACATCGGAAATGGTAATGAAATCTGTCAGCTTCATATAGCTAAGTTCCTCCTTGTACGGATAAAGAAAAGACTGCCTCATTTGCAGTTTGGCTACGAATGTGACAGTCTTCAAATTTAGGGAGATGGATTCATTTACGACCTATTTAATGACATCGGTGTACTGCTTCTCAATCTCGTTAGCACCGGCAGCTCTAGCCTTTTTGACATACTCATCAAACGTATCAATGGATTGTTCGCCTGTAATGATTTTGATGTAATTTTCTGTCGTCAGCTTCTGTAAATCAGCTGTGAACTTGCCGGAAGCCTCTACGCTCGGCAGGTAAGATGGCGGTGTGCCTGTGCCTTTCACTTTATCTGCAACGGCATATTTCGCTTTGAATATCTGCTTCACCACATCCGGATTGTTTGTGTACATGCCAAAGGTGGAGACACCGCGTTGCGCTGTTTCTGTTGGATTTTTGAGATTGGAAGCGACAGAACCGTCTGCGTTAATGACATAGTCCTTCCCTTTGACACCGTAGTTAGCCAGCATGTAGTAATCTTTATCGGTGACCAGTGTATCCAGCATTTTCAAAATGGTATCCAGCTTTCTCGGATCTTTCGTCGCATTCTTGGTAATCACTAGTGTTTCGTTGTTATAGCCCCAAATGTTCGCGCCGTAGGCTTTGCCGTCAGGTCCCTTAATGGCTTTGCCGAGTGACCATGTTTCGTCGAATTTGGCATCCGGCTTTACTTTCAGGAATTCTTGATAAACCGGGCCACCTTTATCTCCTTCTGTAAGCGGCGGCGTCCAGTGGTAGTACATCACGTTACCCGTTACACCAACGCGATTGTTAATGAAGGCATGGGAAGTTGCCCAATAGCCACCTTTATTCTCACCCGTTACAAACTCAGGATCGATGACGCCGTCTTTGTACCATTTGGCCAATAGCTTGAGGCCTTCTTTCATTTCAGGTTGAATCGCATCCATCGTCACTTTGTTATCCTTCACGGTATACCACAGGTTTGAGTAAGGCGTCGTGCCTTTGATATTATCTGTCGGAATCGGTCCAAATGCGCCTAGAACTGTTTGCATAGCTGTACTGGACAGGCCATAGGTGTCTTTTTTGCCATTTTTGTCAGGGTCATTATTCGTAAATTTGTAAATGGCATCTTCAAACTCAGTCAATGTTTCAGGTACTTTGGTGATGCCGACATTTTTGAGCCAATCCGTGCGCCATACGAGGCTGGTCGGATACGTGCCATCCAATTGGAAGGCCGAGAGTCCATAGTTTTTACCTTTGTACATACTGGTACGGAAAGCAGACCCTGATGTATCGTTATCCATGATGAGTTTGTAGTAATTTGGCGCCTTCTGCTTAATCGTATCCACTGGAATTTCCGCTGCTACCCCGCTATCCACCAGTTTGGATAATTCGAAGCCCTTCAGTCTCATAATATCCGGAATTTCTCCCGACGCCATGCGGACGTTGAACACTTCGGCGTATTTCTGGGAGTCAGCGGTCCAGACGTTGATTTTCGCATTAAAGCGTTTGGATACTTCCTGAATGATCTCTGAGTTCGCATCAGGAGCTACATCGTTGATGTTATAGCCAGCCCATTCAATAGTTACTGGTGTTTCATTCTTAGCTGCTGCTGTTGCCGTTGCACCTGTAGCTGCGGGTGCTGGGGTACTTGTCGTACTGCTCTCTGTGCCGCTGCTGCATGCTGCCAAACTACCTACTAACAAAGCTGCGCTCACCAAGCTGCCTACATGACGAATTGCTTTTCGCTTCATTTTTAGACCCTCCTAGACATGTATGTTAGTGAACCATCCCCTGTGAGGGGGCTGGGGTTAACCTTTCAATGAGCCAATCATGACACCTTTGACGAAATATTTTTGCAGGAACGGGTAAACAACAAGCAGCGGAATTAGAGATACCATGAGTGCTGCCATTTTCATCGTGTCGGTGTTGGCGTAGATCGTATTCGCTGCCTCGACAGCCTGTGGCTCGGAGCCTTCGAACATGATTTTTCGTAACACAAGCTGCAGAACAGCTTTCTTCGAATCTTTGAGATAAATCATGGCATTAAACCATTCATTCCAGTGATAAACCATCGTCCATAGACCAACAGTGGCGAGGATCGGGATGGAAATGGGCAGAATAATGCGAGTTAAAATGACGAATTCGTTCGCGCCATCGATGCGGGCTGACTCTTGAATTTCCTCGGGCAGAGACATGAAGTAATTACGGATGATCAACATCGTAAACGTGTTAATCGCTACAGGCAGCACTAGCGCCCATACGCTGTTATAGAGCCCGACGCCTTTGACAATCAGGTAGGATGGGATCAATCCACCACTGAAAAACATCGTGAATACCATGAAAATCGTCCAGAACTTGCGATGTACAAGATTTTTTTTCGATAAAGGATACGCCGCTAAAATCATTAACGTCATGGAGACGACAATACCTAGAATGACTCGGACGATTGTATTCTGGTATCCGATCCATATTTGCTGATAGGCGAATATTTTGCGATAACCATCCCAATCAAATTGCAGGGGAATCAAGTGGAAGCCGTAACTGCTAACGACAGCAGGCGGGCTCATCGACACCGTGACCACCTGCATGAAGGGGATAATCGTCAGGGAACTTAGCAGAATGAGTGTCGTATAGACAATCGTGTCAACGAAGATATCTTCAAAAGTTCGTTTCTTTTTCTTGCGTTTCGTTGCCATTTCGGCGATCACCTACCATAGGGAATAGTCATTGGTTTTCTTAGCGACATAATTGGTGAGAAGAATTAAGAAAAAAGCAATGATATTTTTGAACAAACCGACTGTTGTTGCGAAGCTGTAATCGCCTTTCACAAGCCCAATCTGATACGTATAGGTGGAAATAACATCCCCCACCGAGAGAACGGAGGCATTCAGCAAGTTGTAAATTTGATCAAAATCGTCATTAATGATGCCGCCTACCGCAAAAATGAACATGATGGTTACGACCGGCATAATCGATGGCATCGTGATGTTCCATATTTTCCGAAGTCGTCCCGCCCCATCCATATCCGCCGCATCATAAAGCTCTGGATCCACACTTGTGATTGCTGCTAGGTAGATGATCGTCGACCAACCGACTTCCTTCCAAATCGAGGAGAGGACTAGGATGGACCGAAAGTACGTCTCACTCGTAACGAAAAGAATCGGTTTGTAGCCAAATTCCATGATGATGGCATTGATTAATCCTCGTGTCGGTGACAGAAATTCGATGACGATACCACCGAGAATTACCCAGGAAATGAAATGCGGCAAGTAGGTGATAGTCTGAACTGCTTTTTTAAAGAATACAAGGCGAACCTCATTCAGAATAAGGCAGAGAATGATCGGTGCCGGGAAACCGAAAATCAATTTATACGTGGAGATGATAAGGGTGTTTTTTAATACTGGTAAGAAATAAAGTCCCGTGAACAACTCCTTAAAATGATCCAGCCCTACCCATTCGCTACCTGCAACACCCTTTAGTGGATAATAATTCTGAAAGGCAATGACAATCCCATATAAGGGGGCATAATGGAAGATCAGGTAATACGCGATGACGGGTATTAGCATGAAGAAAAAGTACTTCTGTTTCCAGTACAGCTTAATTGCACGTTCTTTATTGAGTTGCGGCTGCACGCGCTCCTTCACTTCTCGTGCTGCGATGATTGCGTTACTTTCCATGCCATGCCTCCTGTTCCGAAATCTTGTGTGCGATTTGATGCCCTTATCGTACGGCCTATACGGTGAGATCGACAACGCCTAATAACTTTACTGAAGTGCTGTTTTTTTTACTTCTTGCGCGAAATAGCTGATTATTGCTGTGTTTGGGCTGTTAGATGACATCTTTTTTTACCTGTGTTGTTTTTTTGCTGCTTTTAAATATGAAAAAGCTGCAGTGATTACACACCGCAGCTTCTATAGACAAGTAACTAGCCCCCGAGGCTATCTCGATAACTTTTTGGCGTACAGCCGAAATGCTCTTTGAACACATTCGCAAAATAACGCGGGCTCGTATAGCCGAGCTTCGCTGCAATCTCTTTAATCGATAAGTCCGACTCACGAAGGAGACTTTCGGCATGCTTCATTTTGATACCGGCCACATGCTCGGAGAAATTTGATCCCATCACCGATTTGTAAATCCGGCTGACATAACTTGAATTCATATGAATGCCCTCGCTCAAGGAGGAAAGGGAAATTTCGTTATAAATATTTTGTTCAATGTAGGCGAGGATCTGTCGTTCCAGTGCGGTACCTGGGTCATCGTCAATCACATCGGTGGTGTGGTACTCCATGATTTGAACAGCTACACTGGTGAGCCAGTCCGTTAAATCAGCAACATTGTCCATTTTCCGCCCATAATCCCGAATGTCATAACCAAGGAATCGCTCTAGATCAATATCCATCAAGATGGCGGTTGTACGGATGATCGAAATTACATCAAACACCGTATTACGGCAGAAATCGATGTGATAGCGCCCAGAAACAAGCCCTTTGCGTAAAATATCCAAAATCGAGAACACCATCTCCTGATTCCGATTTCGCACGGCGACAGAAAGCTGCTCGATCACTTGCAGTCCGCTTCCATGATCCTTACGCTGCGAGATCGCGAGGTCATCATAAGAGATACATGACTCCGTTGGCATAATAAAGGCGTAGTTTAAGCACTCACATGCTTCTTTATAAGACTGTGCGATGTTGACGTAGGCATGGGTGTATTCAGAGCCAAAGCCGAGAACGAACTTTCCTTTCATTTGCTGACTGATGCTCGCATGAATTTGCTCCTTGTCCAGAACGTGCGAGTAATTAAGAATCACAATAATATGCCCCGCATTGTCCATCGTTGAGCAGAGCGAATACTCACCGAGATTTTCTACATTTTGCAGCATACTGTATTGAATCATCATCTCGTTCTTCAGGCCAATCCCCTCTGTCCCAAAAACCTTGAGCGCCATACAGGCCGTCTTCTCTCGGTCAAAATGCAGCTGCAGCACCTTCTCCATATTTGCTACTTGCGGATCGGTCTGATCGAGGTCGCCTTGCAGTAACCGCATGATAAACTTATCGCGAATGATCGGCTTATTTGTCTCCATTTGATGATTCAAATCGGTGATAGTATGGGACACACGATCGATCACCTGATGAAGCATCGTATACTCGTTCTTAGCCTGCTTCTCTTGGCCGTCTGAGCTTCCCAGTTTGCGAATCGTTTGAATGATGCTGCGCAACGGTTTATTGGCCCAATGAGTCATATAAATCGAGAATAGTAAGCTAACAGTAAGCAGGATAATTGTGGTGATCAGCAAATAATGCTTGAGCTGCTTCGATTTTTGATACAGGGTATCGATTGAAATGACAGACACGTATTTCCAGTTGTTATATTTAGACTTGGCGTAGGAAACGACACTTTGAACTCCATCGACGGATGCTTCAAACGTACCTGATTCTGTATGTTGCAGGAGCGTTGTGATGTAGTCCTTCTGGCTAAAATTCTGACCTACGAGTTGGCTATCACTATGGACGAGCACTTTTCCTGTCTCATCTACAATAAATAAAACTTCGCCATCTGTTGGAGAGGACTGGATGAGATTGTGTATTGCGCTTTCTTTGATGTTGATAGCGACGACAGCTTGCCGATTCGCAAGGCTATCGATCAGCGGAATATTAGAAAGATATGTAATGACCGACGTATTCGATGGCATGGTTACACGAGGAGGCAGCCACCGATTCGGGGTGGTCATAGTACGCAGGACATTAATCCATGCTTCATCTACACTCTTGATAGAGCCTGCGGAATCCAAGTATGAATTATACTTATCATTAATGTAGACATTCCCAGCTGTGTACCAGACTTCCACAGATTGTAAGAAGTTCAGTTTGTAAGGGATATCCGTCAAAAAGTTGCTAACTTCAGCGATCTTGTAGCCGTTGCCGCTAATATCGTGCGTGAGCGGATACGCGAGCACTTCATTGCTAGGGATATCCGAGAAATAAATATTCACCAAACGAATAACGCGATCTAGGATCGTTTCATCTACGGCATATTTCAGCTTGTTGACATCTTGCGTACTTTGTCTATTGATTTCTTGATTATACGCGGTAGAGAAATAATGGATATAGATGAGCTGCGGAGCTAATGAGAGAATGATCACGAGCAAGATGTTAAACAAGAGGATTCGTGAGTAGATAGTGCTCATCCTGGCTCGGATATTGAACATGGAACATCTCCTTGCAAGGTGGGATGATAGAAGGGCTGGATATGATGAGAGTTAGCGCGAAATTTATAAAGCGTTTTCATAAATCACTTCTTCTACTATATCATAAATTTGTGGCTTGTCATGGGGGGAGGGGAAAAGCGAAGGAGAAAAGGTAGGCATCCGCACAAACAACTGGTCACTCACCTACATAGTATGAATCATGCATGATAAATACCTACTTTTAAAGGAGTGGAATAAAACGATGAGTTTACAACAACTGCCTCCTCCGCCAGTATATACTCCTTCAAAAGCTTCTGGTTCGTATATGATCGATTGTGTGAATCAGTACACCTATGTATGGCTAAAAAATGGCGACAGCTTTTGGTTTTACCCGATTCGTGTAGAGTCCTTCGGAACATCAGGTTTTAGATGGACTGGATCATTTTGGTTGTATTATGGCATCGATTCACGGTTTATCGATACCGTAGTCTGTCCACCTATTCCTACCCTTTATTGATCTTACAATAAAAACCGTCAGGAGAATCATCCTGACGGTTTTTTTAGGTTCATATATACTTGCAACATTTTAAAGCAACTGTGTTCTAGAGATTCGAACAAAAAGAGAGCCAAGAATTACCCTTGGCCCTCCATCTTTATTGCAAGGTGACTTTCACATTATCGAGCCACACATTCACACTCGCGCTGTCTGCTGTTTTGAACAGTGCGCGATCAATGCCCGTAAAGATGCTGTTCGTGAAGGATTGATTCATCAGCTTCGGTACGCCATCCAGATAAGCATCGAAATTCTTATCATCGACATCAATAACCAGTCGGACTGTATACCACGTGTTAGCCGCGATTGAACCTAACAGGATTTCGCTGCCCGCTGCATCTTTGAATGCTAGGCCGCCTGCAGAAGTGGAATCATAAATTTCAATGGCGCTATCCAAGCCATTCGATACGAAAAACCGTGTCCATTTGCCTACTGCATCCTGTCTGAATTTATATTCTATGGTCACCGTACCTGCATTCGTACGTTTAAAATCACGCGTTGCTTCCACATGGTCGGTCGACAATGTGTCTGTGCACTTGAAGCTGCTATTGCCGCTTCCCGGTTGAGAAGTATCTACTACACACGTTTGTGAAGCATCCACACCTTCTACTATCCAATCCAACACCTGAATATCCCTCGTACCGACGATTGTAAGTGGATCTCCCGCTAAGGTGCCATTCGCATAGCCATCAAATATATCTCTGATGACCATTTGGCTCGTTCCCCCTGGAGCTGTAATACTCACGTTATCCAGATAGGCTGTCGTAGTTGCTGTATTCGAGGTTGCGGTTTGGACGCGCATGCGATCAAATTGCGAAACCGCGTTCGTAAAGACGGGTGCAGTCGTCGGTGATTTTTTGACCCCATCGACCCAAACTTCAAACGTTTGTGTCGCTGTATTCGCCACAACTTTAATCGCGTAATTGGTGCCAGCTGTAAGGTTCATTAATGATACCTTGCTGCCATCTGGCTTCGCATAGGCTAAGCCAAATACATCGGTATCGTAAAGCTCAATGCCGTTCGTACTGTTATTACTCAATAAAAAGCGATTCCAGCTGCCCGTTGAGGTCGTTCTTTTATACTCGAATTCCCATGTAACGGTGCCGCTTGCTGGGGAGATTTTGCGCTCCAGTGCGGCTTTATTCGTCTGGATGGTGTCGTTCAAGCGAAGCTTTTGTGCTGTACCATCCAGCTCAACGGTCGCGGTCACACCAGAATCAGCGGCGATCGCCCAGAAAGGAGGCAGTTGACCCGGGCTAACGGTACCAAAGGTATCATTGATGAATTGGTAATCCATTTTGCTAATCGAATTCGTACCGCCAATAATTTCTACCGCATCAATTCGCACAAAATCATCGATAGAGCCTGTAGCATGTGTCCCTTTGGCTACGAGTTTAAGCGTATGGTCTCCGGCGGTCAGGCCTGAAATCGTGTAGATCGCTCGGCGATCTTCTTTCTGTGCGGCATACAAGTCGATCGTCGCAGTCGGCGTCGTGCTGCCGTCCAAGAACACGTCCGCTTGACCACCGTCCACATCGCGTGTTCCAACCAAAATAGCCGTCGTTCCATTAAATTTGAACTGCAGCTTATCGTTAGCTGTGCGAGATCCGACTTGACTACGATAGTAATTCTCATAATCAGCGGCTACATACTCCCAGGCACCAACAAAGGTCAAATTCGGATCTTCATTGTCATAGCGCTTCACATCTACCTGCGTCGTGGAATCAAGCTTACGAACAGCCAGATTATCAAAGCGCGCCGTATTATAACCACTGCCGAGCTGAATCTGACCGCTAGGGAAGTCTGTGTCTGTGACACTAGCTAGCTGGGTGACGCTTCCAGGGCTCGAAACCGGATTAATATAAGCTTTAACATTCGTACCATTAAAACGCAGCTTCATGGTGTACCACGTATTTGTAGCAAATCCGCTATAAGTGCCTGATGCAAGCAATCGCGTCCCTGCTCTTAACTGCCAAGCACCACCGTCATGCATCTGGAGTTGATAGCCATCGGCTGGAACATCAGTACCTTCTGTAGCAACCGTCTTGCGATTGTGATTCACACGGCCCCCAATCATTACGTACCCTGGAGAGCCCGTTAGCTTCACATCAGACTGCACCTCATAATTGCGCCAATCCAGACTGCCCATAATCGAATAAGGTTCAGGTGTTGAGCGATATTTCCAATCGAGCGGTTTGGTAGCAGAGGTAATGACTTGCTCTAAGGCCTTCCCGCTTCCGTCGTTCGCGATTTCAAAAGCACCACCTTGATCGGAGAAATAGAGAGCCTCTTTACCAACACTGTAGCTGTCAAAATTATCCGTATAATCTGAAGCTAGCGAAAAAGCCTCTGATGATGGGTTCGCGTACGTTGCAGTTCCTTTTTGCTGACCCGTTGTCGTTGTGAACGTATAAATGGAGAATGGATCAATCGTAACGGTAAAAGATCCGCCAGAAGGTGTGATATTACTTTGCTGAATAAATTGAGCACTCTCTGTTGTTTTCCATGGACGGATCGTTCCCGTAGAAAGTCCGCCTGACAGGTTGAACGTGTAGTCCTTGGCTACCGCACTTGTATTCAGCACGATAAGACTCCAGTTACTGCTGGACGGGTCCTTCAGCATCATGTAGCCGCCACGGTCATCCACATAGTTCGCGCTATCGATGTACTTCCAGCCAATTTCAGAAAATTGTGTGAAATGGGCAATCGTCCATAAGCCTGGCAAAACATCGTAGTGTCCCGTCCATGGCGTGTTGGCAACGAGCATACTTTTATAGGTAAAAGGTGTACTGGTATAAGCACTCTCCACTCCCGGGTGCATCTCATACTTCGTTAATTTCCCGACAGGATTCATTCTCATAATTCGATAAGCTACATCCAGTGGACCCGTGACAAAGTCTCTGCGCGAAGGCGCCAAATCCTCGCCATCCCACAGCTTAAGCCCTGTGCTGATCGCATTCGCTGTGCTCGTTTGATTATAGTGGATGTTCATCGCTTCCAGTGAGTTCCTCAGCGCGGTATCCGCTACAGCTTTATCTGCGATAAACCAGCCCACATTGCTGTCCGCCGCCACGAGACCGACGTTGCTGTAGCCATCTTGATTCAGCTTCGGTCGAAGCGTATTAACCACAAAGTTACGGCTGGCACCGGTTGTGCTCCAATCGTCTGCTTTCGTATTTTCATTTTTATCAGCTGCCAAATAGTCAAAGCTCAATCCGTAGCTAGCTTGCGCACCGTCCAGAAATTTCTTGTAGTACGTGTAGAGGTCGTTATCGTTGGCAATCCAAGCAGGGGTGCCCCAGCGTAAGGCTTCCAGCTCGATTAAAGGGTTTAACGCCTTGGCTTGTTGTGCAGCCCATAAATTCGATCCCCGTGTAATATTGAAATCCGTACTGGATCTCATATGACTAGGCTCGGTACCGGATGATGAATTGACATCACTTCCAATTTCCACTTTCACATGCTGCAAGGCTGCGCCAAACTTAGGTTTGAACAGCAGCTTCATAATATCGTCCCGCTGATTCGCCGGATAGTCCATGAGCAGCTTCGTCATTCCGTTGCTGAATACAGCTCCAACCCCTTCATACGTACTGCCTACATTCGTACCATTGATGTTGACGACGGTTGGTGCTGCTGCAGCCGAAACAGGAAGCAGGGTTATGCCCCCGATGCTGGAGGCCAGCAGGGTTAGTGCGAGTGCGGCGCTAGTTCTATTCTTAATTTTGCTCGTTTTGCTCATAAATTCATCTCCTTTGGGTTACTTTGAGAAAGCACAAAGAACGTGGCAAAACATCAAAGCTCAATGCTTATGCCACGTTTTGTTTCGTACTCCTTTAAATCAGCAACTGTCCTGCAACAACCTCCACTGCATTAATGTACACTTGCGTATCTGCGGATTCGGGATGCTTCATCCCTTTGACAACTAATCTAATCTCCGTCTCAATATCCGGATCTAGGCAATTGACGCTATAGAGTGATTTGCGGAATCTCATTTGTGGACTATACGTATCAACCGTCCCTTGATAGGCACCATTCAGGTACACATCGAAGAATCCACCTTCCGCACACTTCTTCCCAACGATGCTGGCAGCTTCCCCCTTGAATCGGAACGACAATTCTGCCCCAGCTGTACCTGATTTGGCCAACGTTCGCGCATAGACGTTCCAATCCCCATCAGCTCTATTCCAATTACCTGAATAATGAAGTGCTGCATCGATATTAAGGTAGCGAATGCAATCCACGGGAGCAGCTTCACGGATAGGCTCAATGCGCAGGCCACGGAAGGCATGACGATGGTAGCTGCTGAGCAGAGCTACTTGACCGCTCGGAATCTCGCTATCCGTATAATCAAACAAATGCTCACCGTTCCACTGGGCTTTGATGGTTTTGCCTTCGAACGCCAGCTCTAAGGCGTACCATGCATTTGGGTCCAGGGCGGTGGTATCTCCCTGCAAAAGGGGATATTTCCCCTTCATCAGCTCATACCGCCCGGTGTGTCGCATGCGCAGCCAGTAGCCTTCCGGCGGCTCATTGCTTTTGGCGGTATAGTTGATACGACCGCCTAAGCCGATGTAGCCTGCCTGCTGCCCCAGCTGGACTTCCACCAACACGCGATAGTTGGTCCACTCCAAGCTGCCCAGCAGCGTATATGGCTCGGGCGTTCTGCGATACGTCCAGTCGACCGGAATTTGATCTTGCGTTACTTGCTGGCGAAGAATCAAGCAGCCTTCGGTATACGGTTCAAATTCAAATGCGCCGCCTTGATCGGACAAATACTTCGGATTTCCGCTTGGACGACCGTCCGTGAAGTCATCGTTATACGGAAGCTGAAACGTCGTTTCCGCGGAAATGCTGAGCTCCTCGTCACCTTTGCGCTGCCCCGTTGTCGTAGTGATTGTATAGATCGAATAAGGCTCGGCTGTGAATTCGTATGGCCCTTCCGACTCCAGATGTGTTGCCACCAACTGGAAGTGAGAATGCTCGGTCGTTTTCCAGATATACAGCTTCCGATTCGAATTACCCGTGTCGAATTGGTAGTTAGAAGTCTCAGGTCCATTATTGAGAACAACGATCGAGATATCTTTTGTGTTCGGATCTTCTAAAGTCACAAACCCACCAGTCTCCGTTTGCCCACACGCATCATCGAGATAAACCCAACCAGGCTGCATAAACTGCGTAAAATGAGCGATCACCCAGAAGCCTGGGTCAATACGGTAATGCCCAGACCAAGGCCAAGTTGCAACCAAGATGCCTTTGTAGTTAAACGGCGTGTTCTCATACTCCGCTTCCAGCAAAGGATGCAGCTCGTATTTCACCATCTTGCCATCGACATACATGTCGATGATGCGCTTGCCGATGTTCAGGGCACCTCGGCTAAAGCTGTGGCGAAATGGCGCCAAATCTTCGCTAAGCCATAACGACTTTCCGCTGACCTTGGCCGTCTCCGTGCTGTCCTGGCGGTAATGCACGCCATACGCGTGCACCGCCTCGAACAGCTCCGGATCCGCTGCAGCATGGTCAGCAATGTCCCACCCGTGGTCGCTATCGTCGGCGACGAGCTTGATATGGCCGAAGCCCTCCCGCTTGAGGCCAGGGACAAGCGTATTCACCGTCCAATCGCGACTGAAAGCGCCCTCATTGATGTCCGGACCGAGAAAATCGAATTCGAGTCCGTATTCGTCCCTCGCTCCGCGCAAGAAATTCAAGTAATACGCCAGCTTATCCTCGTCGTTCTGAATCCAGAGCGGCGTCCCCCAGCGCAGCGCGTCGAGCAGCAGCGCCGGGTTGATTGCCTTAGCCAGCTTAGCGATAGGAAGTCCATAGCCTCGCGTAATATTAAAATCCTCACGGCTCCGCATATGCGAAGGCTCGGTACCAGCCGAAGTGTTCACGTCGGAGCCCAGCTCCACTTTCAAATGCTGCAAGCTAACCCCGTACATCGGCTTAAACAATAAATCCATGATTTCGTTGCGCTGCTGCTCTGGATAATCCATGAGCAGCTTCGACATCCCATTGCTCGTAATGCCACCGATGCCATCAAACACTCGGCCCGGTTTGGCATCAACGCATATCTTCACTTTCTTCAGATCTTCCATCGTGATTCCCCTTTACTGGGCAGAACGTTCTCATCCGTCTGCCCCCCTAAGGCTTATTTTTTAATTTCACTCATAATTTGTTTGTATTTCTGATCCTGCTGCTTCGCAATTTCATACATATCCTTCGCTAGGAACGCATTGTCTTTCTGCGTTGCGTACCAGTTGGCCATCCATTCTTCAACCTTTTTGCCGTCTGCTTTCTCCCAAATGCTAATCGCTTCCTTCATTGCATCCTCTGTGGAGTATTTATCCCCTTCCACGATGGATTTTGCCCAGACAGTCCCGTTGCCAGCACCAACCATGCTATTCACTTGTTTATCCGTGTTCGTCACAATCGTTGCTAGGTCTTTCGGCAGCTGCGGCATATGCTCGGAGTGCGTCAGCTCTGCGTATGGCAGATCAAATGTCAAATACGTATCGCGAAGCAGCTGATAGTATTCCTGCACACGCGGATCGCTCTTATACTGAACAGCTGGCGTGGAACATTTATTGAAACGCAAACCTGTATTCGTTAACATTTTCATATAAACGGTGATGTCGCTAACTTCTTTCTTAAATTTGTCAGCATCAATAATTTGAGCACAACCGTCGACCGTTTTTGTGTGAACGCCCTCTGTTCCATTATCGAGGACATCTGCCGTTGAATCTTTTGCCATGAAATCAATATATTTCATTACCGCGTCCGGATTTTTGGATGAAGCTGCAACAGCGCCAGTCATTTGTACTGGATTTTCCAGCGACGGCGTAAAGCGTCCAAATGGACTTGTCGGGAACGGCATGAGCGTCATTGTCGCAGTCGGCACGTTCTTTTGCAGCGGATCTAGGAACTGGGACACAATATCCTGCGGCGTATTAAAGTTCGGTGAAATGATGCCTACTTTGCCTGTGATAAAGTCCTGCTTGGCTTTCGCCATATTTTTATCATTGAAAAAGTCCTTATCTACGATGCCTTCACTGTACAGCTTTTTCTTAAAATCAGTCGCTGCCTTAATATTTTCCCAGCTATAGGTGAGCTTGCCGTCTTTCACGACCCAAGGTTTAATCGCATAGAACATTTGGTTGATCGTATATTCCATCGAACCTGCCAAAGCGATACCGAACGTATCCTTTTTCCCATTGCCGTCTGGATCTTGTTCCGCAAAAGCCTTCGCAACTTTATACAGATCATCCGTTGTTTTTGGCATTTCCAGGCCTAGCTTCTTCAACCAGTCTGTGCGGATAATGACGCCACGAAGTGGATTCACCCATTGAATATGCCCAACTTCATAGAGCTTACCGTCTGGCTTGGTGCCAGCTTTGCGCAGGAGCGGATTTTGCTCAAGCAGCTTTTTATAATCGGTGGAGCTCTTAGCAATCAAATCATCGAGAGGCAGCAGCTGTTTTTGCTCGTACAATGGGTTTCTGATCGTGGGATCGAATACCATCAAGAGGTCGGGCGCAGAGCCAGAGGCGAACATGACATTCGTTTTTTCTTTAATTTGGGCAAAAGAAACCGCCGTGAATTTGACGTTCTCCGGTCCCTTCTCGTTAATCCACTTGGTCCAACGATTGGACTCGTTCGTCCCTTCTTCCTGGGAGACACGCCCCGTGTCGTAAGCGGTTACGGTAATGTCTTTGCGAACCTCAGGCGCTTTGGTTGGTGCGGTTGTAGCTGCTGTAGATGCCGCTGGTGAAGCAGTAGAGGTGGTTCCCTCATCTTTGGAGCAGCCGATCACCGTTAAAGCCAGTACAGCCGTTGACGCTAAAGCAAGCTTCACTTTCATATTTCTCATGAATATTTACCCCTTTCATATATGAACAGCTTGATAAGCATGGTGAATCCTACTTTGCCTGCAACTAACCTTTTACAGCACCGAGCATGACGCCCTTTACGAAATACTTTTGCAGAAAAGGGTAAATCACGATCATCGGCAGCATCATAATCATGACACTGGCGGCCTTTAAGGATTCCGGCACAACCTCGACTTGGGCGCCTGTTAACACGAGCTCCTGCAGAAGCTGTTGATTTTGAATCATATTTTGCACAAGGACAGCTAAATTGTATTTGGCGGATTCATTGATATAGAGCATCACATTGAAAAAGGAATTCCAGTAGCTCACCGCATAAAATAGCGTGATTGTTGCCAGTACGGGCTTGGATAATGGCAAAATGATTTGCAGCAGCTGCCGCCATTGCCCGCATCCATCCATTTTACCCGCTTCTTCCAGCTCATCCGGGATGTTCTCAAAATACGTTTTCATCACCAGCATATTGTACGTATTCACCAAAGCGGGAATCCACAGCGCCCAGTAGCTGTTTACCAGACCGAATGTTTTCACGATAAGATAAGTGGGAATCATTCCCCCGGTAAACATCATCGTAAAAATGAGCGCCAACGTCACATAGCGTCTGCCGGGAAATAATTTGCGCGACAACGGGTACGCGGTCAGCACCGTAACAAGCATGCTTAGCGACACACCAACAACGGTGATTACGACACTATTTCGAAAAGCGGACAGCATCCGAGTTCCTTCAATCATCGATGTGAAAGCATCCGTGTTCCAACCAACTGGCCACAGGGTCACTCTTCCTGAAAGGATGTCCTGCGTATGGCTAAGCGATAGCGAGGCAATATGCAGCAAGGGAAGCAAGCACGTCAAGGCGATTAATGCTAACAATCCATAATTAAGTCCGAAAAAGAGGCGGTCTCCAAAGGACGTTCTCATGTTCTCATGTCACCTCCACATTTAAAATAATCCATGTCCGAAGCGGCGAGCCAGCGCATTGGCCGAGTACACTAGCACAAAGCCGACAACCGATTCGAAAAAGCCCATCGCTGCCGTCAGGCTGAATTGCCCGCCTTGAAGGCCCACGCGATACATATAGGTCGAGATGACCTCGGAGACACTGGCGTTTAATGAATTTTGCAGCACATACACATGATCGAAGCCAATCTCCATCACCTTGCCTAATTGTAAAATGAGCAGAAGGACGATCGTTGTGCTAATCCCCGGAATCGTGACATGACGAATCTGCTGCCATTTGTTCGCACCGTCGATATTCGCTGACTCATACAGGGACGGATCAATGGCGGTTAAGGCAGCCAAGTAGATGATGGCATTAAAGCCCATTTCCTTCCACACGCCTGAGGAGATAAAGACAGCCATCCAACTCTTCGTGTTGTACAAGAATGCGAAGGGCTCTCCGCCTGAAAGCTTAATCCAGTTGTTCACCGTGCCCGATTCAATCGACAAGATTGAAATAATCAAGCCGCCCACAATGACCCATGAGAAAAAGTGAGGCATATAGAGAATCGTCTGGACGATTCTTTTGAACCACATTCGGCGAGCTTCATTCAGCATAATCGCTAGCGCAATCGGAACAGGGAACCCGCAAATAATCGTTAGACCGCTCAGCACAAGCGTATTGCGAATAATGTCCAACGTCTGGTCTTGTTTAAACAACGTTTCGAAGTTGTTCATCCCGACCCAAGGGCTGTGAAGGATACCGTCCGTAAAATTGTAATCCTTGAAGGCAATGACTAGCCCTCCCATCGGCAAATATCTAAACAGCACATAGAACAATATGCCGGGAATCAACATGAGAATAAGCGGCAAGCTTTCCTTCAATCTCAGGTGCATCGTATCTCTCTCCTTTCTACTACTTATTATAGAAGGAAAATTTCAAGCTTACCTTGAATCTGATGAGCATTACCTCGAAAATTATACGGAGTTGATAGAGGCTCGGTGTATGAGAAAGGCACGCAGCGAATCTCGCTACATGCCTTTAATCTTACAGCCAAACTAGCCCATCTTCCGGAACTCACTCGGCGAGCAATGCACCCACGTTCGAAATACGGTGGTAAAATAGTTCGGATCCTCATAGCCGACCGATTCGGCAATTTCGGATATTTTCATATTCGTATTACTCAGTAATATCTTCGCCTTCTCCAAACGGAATTTCGTTAAGTAATTCGTGTAGCTTTCGCCCGTTTCTTTTTTGAAAAGGTTACTAAAATAGCTCACACTGAGATGCACATGCTGGGCCACATCATGAATGGAGCAGGCTCCCTCATAATTTCGCTCCATGTAGGCGATGGCTTTATCCAGTAAATTTACATTTTTACCAGCTAACCACGAATTCAGCTGCCACATAAAAGCCTGAATCTGCTTGGAGAGCCATTTCGCAACTTCGGCGGATAAGCGAATCGGCTGCAGGGCAGCAATCCACTCGCCAAGCCCCTTCTCTTCGGCATCTTCTCCATCTAAAGCCCGCTTACTCGCTGCTGCCAGCGCCAATGCGGTGCTTAGTCCTTCAATTTTGGCATCATTCACATTCATGTCTATGACCTGTCGGACCAGCCCTTCCAAGTATTCACGCAGCTGCTCGGTTTTGCCCTGTACGATGAAGGACATCACGTCGGTTTGAATGCTTTTACTCCGAGCTGCATGATCGGGGATTTGCATCTCCTCTTTGCCGCTCTTTTCAAAGGAAGCGAAATGTCCATATAACGTGCGCATGCTCTCGTAAGCTGCTGCCTGCAGGGTCAGCCCCAGTAGACTTAGTGTAGATGCTACCAGTCCACGCTCGAAGGATGCGAACGTCGATGAGTTATCGGCTAGCACAGCGAAAACATCATGCTTTACATTCGTAATACTGCCGGATACGTCTGAAATGACGAGCCATTCCTTCATCATATTTAGCAGGGCAAACTGAAGGAGATTTGCATCCTCTCGCCGGTAGTTTTTAGAAGAAGGTAAATAAGTATCGACCGTAAATACCCATAACTGTCGGTCGTCGCAGGTCGACTTCAAACGGGTTACTGCCTCTTCATTCATCGGGAGGCCCAGCAGCCATGACTGGAGATGATGCTCCAGCAGGCGATTCCGCTCCTGCTCACTGCGTTCCGCCTGCTCTTGGCGCTCCGCATATAAGCGATAGGCTTTCTCCAACGGAGGCGCCAATTCTTGTGCAGAGATCGGCTTCAGCAGGAAGTCAATCGCCCCATAGCGCAGCGCTGCCTGCGCAAATTCAAAATCTTTATGCGCCGTCAGCACCATCACGTCGATCTCACGATCTAACTCGGAGATGCGCCTGCAGAGCTCGACGCCGTCCATTTCAGGCATCCGAATATCGGTAATGACCAGATCCGGCTCAAGCTCCTCAATCAGAGATAGGGCTTGCACACCGTTCTCTGCTTCACCAACGACACTCCAGCCGGCATGGCTTGCTTCTATCATTTTAGATAAACCCCTGCGAATGAGATGCTCGTCGTCTACAATTAACAGTTTCCCTTTCATAGCTGCCGACTTCCTTCCATCTGGGTTTGAACGGGTAGTATTAATTTCATCGTTGTTCCTGCGTTAGGCTCGCTGTGGATAACTAATCCATACGGGGGTCCGTACATCAGACTGACACGCCGAATGACGGTCTTTAGTCCAATGCCTCCAGTGGCACTGGTAGGCTCCTCTAGGCTGCGATGCTGCAGCTGCATGATTTTATCAATCTGCTCTTGCGACATGCCTCGGCCATTATCACTAATTTCGATACATAAGAGGGATTGATCCATGTATACTTTAATGCGCAGAATGCAGATTTTGGACATTTGGGCAAAAGCGTGTACGAAAGCATTCTCGACCAACGGCTGCAAAATGAGCCGAATGACTGGAAGCTGCTCCGCTTCCTCCTCAACTTGGATGAACGTCTCCAGCCTGCCGCCAATTCGTACACTTTGAATATTAATATATTTCGTAATATGTTCGATCTCGTCTTTCACAGTTGTATGCGCATTCGGATTCTGCAAGGCATAGCGCAGCAATCCAGATAAGGAAAGCACCAGCTGCGCTGCCTGTTCGTCATTTTCACCAAGGTACAGCTTCATATGAATCGTATCCAGCGTGTTATACAGGAAATGCGGATTCAATTGCGCTTGCAGCGCCGTGAGCTCCGCCTCCCGCTCATTCAGCTTGCGTTCGTACACTTCTTCAACGAGTGATTCAATGTTCGCTGCCATTTCGTTGAAGCTATGGCCCAGAAAAGCTAGCTCATCCTGCGTGGAGATGCGAATTCGGGTGTCAAAGCGGCCGCTTCGCAGCTTTTTCATCCCCGAAACCAACGTGTGCAGGGGACCCAGCAATCTTTTTCCCGTGAAGAAAATAAGCAAAGAAGCAAGCAAAATACTGACGAGACCCGAGTAGAGAGCGATTTGGAAAATAACCTGACTCTTCTCGTTAACGGACTTCAGCGATAGTGTGCTGATTAATGTCATGCCCGAATCTCGCGTCTTATTGCGGCTCACGAGGATCGATTCCCGATTCGACTTCACGATTTGTGAATCTGACACGTGCAGCAGGTCTTCCAGCTTAAACGCGCTATCTGCCTTCGCATTCGTGTAAACGACCTTGTTGTTGCTATCGAGCAGGATCACCTGTGCGTTCTCGCCCTTCGCCAATTCATCCAATATCGAGCCAAAGATGGATTGATCATAAAATAAAATCAGATTGCCGTAGAGCTCCTGCTTCTTGTTTTTCATATAGCGTGCCGCAGAAATGACGTTGCGATAACCGGAGCTTTCGATGCTCGATATTTTTAAAGGCTGCCACACCAGCTCGCCATTAGAGCCCTCCAAGGAGCGAAGAACAGCCGAATAATTGGCATCACTGAGCGGGATGACGGTGCCTGCATTATTTTCAAAAAAGTAGCCGGAGCCCTTCGTATTGTACACATACATGCTGGATAGCTTGGGTTCATCAATTGAGATCTGATTCAGCAACTTCGTCAGTTCGTCCTGATCAAGTAAGCGGTTGTAAAAAGTATCATCTGCACGTTCCGCTGAGCGCCTAAGAATGTCTTCAATATAAGGATGAAAGACGATATAATTGGTCGCTTTATATAAATTCTGAATTTGCGTTTCGACGCGAGCTGTCGCTTGTTCATTGGCCTTGGTGAATTGCTTACTAATTTCCGTCGTAAACAGCTTGAGATAGACGGTATAGGTGGCATACCCGGACACCAAGAAGATAACCATGATCAAAACAGATAACGAGGCTATGAGTTTAAAGGAAAGCTTCTTCTTGAACATGTACACACCCCCGTACACGTATTATAGCCTACAGGAGGTTCTGCCGCCTCGAAAATCGTACGATTTCTCTCGAAAAATATATAGAAAAAATGCGGCAACACCCCAATAACACAGGAGCATTGCCGCATTCGTTACTTCAAACTATTTCTTCGCAGTTGCGTACCAATCGTTTACTTCTTTGTAGCTTGCGTCTCCACCAGACGTTTTGAACTTTGTTTGGAAGGCTTCAATACCTGTGAGAGGTTCAGCGCCAAAGATTAACTTCGTCGTGTAGTCGTTAACTAACACGTTAAGTTGTTGAAAGTTCTTAGAGAATTCAGGCATAAAAGGAGCTAAGCCTAATGGATCTGCGATTCTCGTATTTGCTGGTTGAGTGAAATTCATGAAGTTAAAGGCATCGAACAAGCGCATATCTTTACGTACACGTGCTTGCCAGTAAGTCGGATAGTTTTTGTCATCTGTTCCCGTCAAGAAGTTGTTTGCTCTATTACGCTCATCCGTGAATATGGGTTGAATCGGCGTATAAGCACCATCTTTAATTGTAAAGTGTTTATTTTCTTCGCCAATTGCCATTGTTCTGAACGTATCTTTCTCAAGCTTAGCGTTCATCCATTTGATCGCATCTTCAGGATGTTTGGAAGCTTTAGGAACGAATGTGATACGGTCAAATCCTGCTGCAGCAGTTAAACCAGCTTTACCATCTTTACCTTTTAACGTTGGAATATAACCAGCTTTTGCAGTAGGAATATTCTTGACCAATGCATCAACAATCGTAGGTACATCAGCCCAGTGAAGCAAGATCATGCCCGCTCTACCGCTTGTGAATTTCTCTCTGCCCGTTGCATCTTTGTTGGCAGCAAATTCTTTATCGATTAGAGATTGTTTGAACAAGTCTGCCATGAAATTTACATAGTCTTTATAAGCAGGGTCAAGAACACGAGGTGTTAGTTTCCCATTGACATCGTTCCAGTAATTCGCCATACCGAAGGCGCCAACGATATTGTCAACAAATGGCACAGCGAACGTACCGTTACTGAACGTTAACGGAATATTTTTGTCGCCATTTCCACCTGGATCTTTTTCTTTAAATGCTTTAAGAACAGCAACTAGCTCATCGATTGTAGTAGGCGCTTTCATTCCTACTTTTTCAAGCCAATCTTGGCGTATAAATAAGCTTTGTCCTGCAAATGAGATCGTTGATGTCGGAATCGCATATAATTTCCCATCCACTTTTGCAGCTTCCAGAACTTTAGGGTCTACGACTTCTTTAATTCTCGGTCCATATTTGTCAATCAACGGACCAAGGTCTGTTAAAGCGCCTTTTTTCGCATAATCTGCATATAATGCTTTGAAATCTGTCGTACCAATTGTCGTAACGGCATCATAGGGTTCACCGGAAGCAATCAAGATATTCAACTTGTCTTGCGGCTTGTCCTGTGGCAGCATATCATATTTCACTTTGTAGCCAGTCTTATCTTCAAGGAATTTAGCTACAGGATACGTGTTATAATCTTCCTGCTGCCAAACTTGAAGCGATTTCAATTCTGGCTTTGGTCCAGCTGAAGCAGTTGCTGCTGGGGCCGTACTGGCTGCAGCTGCAGGAGCTGTGCTGCTTTTTGCACCTGTACCATTTGAAGAGCATGCGACAAGAGATGATACGGATAAGCTTGCTGCTACAGCTAAAAGCATAACTTTCTTTTTGTTTTTTACCATGTATAAACCCTCCCTAGTCTAATGTTTAATATATCATTAAACCCTTGATGCTGACATCAAGGGCGTTAATGCAAATTCACCCTTTGACTGAACCAATAAGTACACCTTTTACAAAATGCTTTTGCATATACGGATACACGAGCAACATCGGGATGATGGAAGCAACGACGGTTGCAGAACGAATACCTTCTGGTGATACGTTCATCATATCGTCAACACTTTTGTTTACCGCACTGGAGCTGTCCGCATCCATGACGATATCACGCAAGTAGAGTTGCAATGGTTTAAGAGCAGCATCATTAATGTAAAGCATCGGATTAAAGTAATCGTTCCAGAAATATACCGCATAGAAAAGTGCAATCGTAGCGATAACAGGAACACTTAAAGGAATAATGATTCGGAATAAAATCGTAAAGTTACGAGCGCCATCCATCTTGGCAGACTCTTCAAGCGCTTCTGGCAATGATTCATAATAACTTTTGATCACTAACATGTTGAACACACTAATGAGTGCAGGTAACATTAACGACCATAGGCTATTGATCAAGTGCAGCTGCTTCATCAGCAAGTAGTTCGGAATAATACCGCCGTTAAACATCATCGTGAAGATAAAAAGCACCATGATTATCGAAATGCCCGGAAGATGTCTTTTAGACAATGGGTAGGCTGTTATTGCTGTTACGAGAATCGCTAGCACTGTCCCTACCACCGTAATAAGGATTGAAACCCCTATTGAGTGAAGAAACTGGCTGGAGGATACAACAAATTTCATCGTTTCTAACTGGAAGCCAATTGGAAAAATCCCTACTTTGCCAGAAATTACGGCTGATTCATCACTAATGGCTTTGGAAAAAACATTGGCTAATGGCAGCAAAGTAGCTAAACCAGAAAGTAATAACACGAGATATATACAAATATCAAAAGTCCAATCGCTTAGTGTTTTTTTATGCACGGTCTTCAGTACCCCCTACCATATGCTTCGCTTGATCAGCTTTTTACTGAGTTCATTGCCAGCTACGATCAAGATAAACCCAACAAGAGAGTTGAATAATCCAACTGCTGTACTAAAACTATAATCTTGTTGACCAAGTCCCTGACGATAAACGAAAGTCCCGATCACATCACCTGATTGATAGACGACTGAGTTATACATGGTCAAAATCTGTTCCGTACCCGCTTCAAGCAAGTAACCCATGCGTAAAATTAAGATTAGAACGATCGTTGGTACAATTCCTGGTAAGGTAATATGGATCATTTGTCTGATGCGTCCTGCACCATCAATAGAAGCCGCTTCATACTGTTCTTGCTCTATTCCTGCTATCGCTGCGATAAAAATAATTGCGTTCCAACCTGATTCTTTCCAACCTGCTGTAAACACGATCACACTTCGGAAGAAATCGTTGTCTAGGAAGAAGGAAATCGGCGTCCCTCCGAACCACTGAATTACGTTGTTCACTAAGCCGCCTGATGGCGATAAGATATTAATGAACAATCCGGAAATAATGACCCAAGACAAGAAATGCGGAAGGAATATAATCGTTTGAATCGTCTTCTTAAATAATGCCTTCCGAACCTCATTTAAGAAAAGCGCAATGATGATCGGTATCGGAAAGAGCAGGACAATTTTATAAAGACTGATCAACAAGGTATTCATGAATACCTGATAAAACTCTTCCGAATGAATGAGCTTTTCAAATTGATCCAACCCCACCCATTTACTTCCCATAAAACCATCGAAAATATTGAAGTCTTGAAAAGCGATAATAATCCCATACATTGGTGCATATTTGAATAAAAACAGAATTAATAACCCCGGCACTAATAATAGGTATAAATCATAATTGGTTACGATCAGCTTCCAACGACCGCTGCCTTTTGTCTTCGGCTTGGCGTGAGCTGTTTTTTGTTCAACCTCTGTTAGTGTAACACTCATGAATGACTCACCTCCGTGTTCTTATAGGTTAATTATATAAGTGACAAGAGGCGACTTGTAGATGGTAATATTTCTGTTTCTGGTGCAATCTTATGATCTTTCGAAAATTACCCCTTCACTCGTCATCACCGGAATTTCCATTCTTGTTGCAACATATAGAGCACATGCTAAAGATTCTTCCCACGTAGTACGCTTATCCAATTGATACTTATTACCATTAATTACCAAAATTATGAAATAACCTTTCATGCTGTGTTCTATTCGAAGTTCATTATTCATGTAGTCCCTCATTCCGAATCGATGACTTTATCAATTTTACTTGTTCCTATCGTTACTGTTGTGATTGTATCAGATTGAAATATGACTTGTAGGTGGTAATATTCCTGTTTCTGGTAGAATCTTATGGTGTTTAACAAAAAAAGCCGACCTCTCGTAAGAGGCGGCTTGATCTTGTAAATTTTATTGATAGGAAACTTGCTTATAAAACACAACATCCTGAGCGCCTAAAGCGCTATGAAGCGCTTCGATTGAAATGTCCTGGACTGGGCAGGCAGCGTCTGTGGCGATGGATGCTGCGATTCCTGCGGCTTGCCCAAGCGCATAACAAGTCGCCTGTACACGCATAGAAGACATCGCCACATGAGTCGCTGAGATCGATCTTCCCGCTACCAGCAGGTTATCCAGCTGCTCGCTCACCATACAACGGTAAGGGATATCGTAGCCATCGACTTTCCGCTCATCCGTTGTTTTTTTGCCATCAGGACTATGGATGTCGATTTCGTAGTTCGTTTGTGCGACCACGTCCGCAAAGCGCGTTCCGTTCACCACGTCCTGCTCCGTTAGGGTGTAGAGTCCTTGAATCTGGTTCGTTTCCCGGACGCCGACTTGATTCGGAACATGGGAGAGCGCGTAGTTTTCAAATCCGTTCCGCTGCAAATAATTGACGACGGAAAACACTTGTCTCAATGCCTCTGTCTCAGCAAAGTTGACATCTTCGATTTTAGCGCCATTGCCCTTAACACGCGTCATATTGACAAGCAATTGGCCATCATTGTTTCGCTCCCAATATAACCGGCGGCCTTGAGGTAAATCCGAGATTTCTTCGTAATGATAGCAGCCTTCAGGCAAAAATTGCTTCACGGGCTGACCTGTATTTTGCATCATAAACATCAATGTCATCGGCTGGGTCATGCCGTCTTCATCTCTACCTGACGTGAAGGATACGCCAGCATCAATTGCGGCTCTTGCATCTCCCGTACAGTCGATGAATTGCTTACCTTCGAACGCTTTTAAGCCTTCACGCGTCGAAACGATAACAGCCTTCACGGTTCTGTCTTCCTTTACCGTCCCGATAAACTCCGCATGATAGATGACCTTGATTCCTTCCTTCTTCATCTTTTCATTTAGATACTGTCTTATTATGAAAGGAGAATATTGCGGGGCGATCGACACATCATGATCTTTCGGCAGATGATCCGCCAATGCTTCCGCGATCATCTCACGGTAAATACCGGTTACGTTGCCGATCGGCATAAATACGCTGACATTCGCAAGCGTGCCCATGCCGCCTAATTGACCTGATTTTTCCAACAGCGTGACTTTCTTCCCTAGTCTTGCCGCACTAATAGCAGCCGCTGTGCCAGCCGGCCCTCCGCCAATGACAACAACATCCGCTGAATCGTACGTTTCGATCTTTCTTTGAAAATCATAAGTTTGGGTAGGTTGGTTGCTCATTGTCATCCCTCTTTCGTTTATTTGAGTTATTTTCAGAGATTCGTCCATGAATGCTTGCATACGATTAACACGTCCACCGTGACAGATGCTGTGCGTCACGCCAGCAGGCTTCCAGCATCTCTTTCATCAAAAGTGATTGCGCCCAGCGATTTGCCAATTCCTTTCCGATCGGGTCGCGGAAGGCGTTATGCGCTAACGCGTATGGGAAAGCAAGAAATTCACACACGACCGGCAATTGGTCACCAGGCTGTGCATCGCGAAGCCAATTCGTCATACCTCGTGTCCACCAGCTCCCGAAACGCGCCGCCATTGGGTGAGAACCTTCCGGTGAAAGCTCAACCTGCACTTGTTGTCCGTTAGATACACGGCCATGGATGCTGGATGTGCGTTGCAGCAGCATGTTGAACAACGTTTCTTCCTCGATCGATACAGCTTCAGGACTGGAAATCTCCCCCGCAACAACATAATGGGAAAAATCGATTGTCAATCGAAGCTCGGGTAACGCCTTCACGTATGCCGCTGTGCGCTTCAAGTCTTGCGTAACTCTACCGCGATGAGTTTCAACGAAGATCGGCATTCGCGAGGTGTGCGCTGTCTCCACAATCGTTATCAAAAGCCGGATCGCCTCCTCATCGGATGCGTAATAATCCATGGCATGACAGTTCACATACTGTACGCCCAGCGAGCAAGCGATGTTGACTGCCTCCGTTAACTCTTTCTGAGATTTGACGTTTATCGGAAGCCCGAACGATAGTCCATATAGATCTGCCAGCTTCCGCAGCGTTTCCCCTTCTTGATAGTTTGCAAAACGCGTCAACACGCCAGTAAATCCTGCTTCGGCGATCTTCTCAAACTTTTCTTCAACGGACCATGCCTTGCCTCCGCTGCCCCACTGGTGCAAGGACCATAGCGCAATCTGCATGTCAATCCCTGGGGGGGTGAGGGTCTTGTCATTCAAGACATTCCTGAATGGTTCCAGCATCTTAACCCTCCGCCTCTTGCAGCTTCGCCCAAGCTTGGAAAAATTTCTCCCGCTCCGCCATATCCACATCCGCGACCTGCCTGACGTAATCCAGGTCTTCACCGAACAGTTCCGGCGTCCACTTGCGCCCGAACGCAGCATGCGTCACTTCGTCAGCCCAGTCGTAATCCTGGAACCGCTCCATCAGCGGGTGCTTGGCATCGTCACGGCAAAACTCGTACTCCGCGATTTTGCCAGGACGCCGCATCGCTTTTTCTTCAAAGCCAATGCTCAACAGCGCATATCGCTGAGCTGGCAGTTTCTCAATCAGAGGATCATAGCCGCCCACATATTGCCGCAACGACATCCAATCGACCCCTTCTGCCTCGAGTGCCGCCTGGCCGAACAACGCGTGCCGCACTTCATCCCACAGATGCCGGGACAAATCCTGATAAAACTCCCATGGCATCTGCTTCAGGTCATAAATGACGCTTGCCAAATTTTCAACAGCCGACATTTCCTCTTGTCTGACCTTCATCATTTCGATCAATCGGATTTTCACAGGATCATCAGGCAAGTTAGGAATGGCTGTACGTCCGATTGCAGGTGGTCCCATCCTTTTAGCATCCCGTATGGCCTTTTTCGGCATCTCGTAGACTTTCCCGGACCGCCACCTGGCTGGAACATGAGTGGAAGTGCCCTGATCGCCGCTAATGCCTCCGGCTGCCTCTAAATAGCCTCGGATTCTGCTTTCAAATTCCGCAGCCTGCTCCAAGGATTCCCCTTCTTGCTCTAGTGCCGCAATCATGGCTTCCCCCCACTCGATCTGCTCGCGCAGATCGGAGGAAAGCACCTTCAGCAGGCGAACCGTCGGATAATCGACAAGCTGCTGGGTTTCCGAGATATGTTGTGTATACGCTCTCAGCAAAGCCGGTTTCATCACTCGGTACACACCAACAAGCAGCTCCAGATCACTCTCCGCATGAATTATCTCGTCAAATAGTAAAGCAAGTGTGGCGTTCGGCTCTTTTTGCAAGAGCATAGGGGAAGTTCTCAATTCCAGAATGCGCTGACGAAGTGAGCCTGTCGCCTCTGCATCCTCGAAAAGATGCTTGCCCAGCGCTGCCTTCAGATGCCAGTGGGCTCTCGCGGGAAGCTGCCCCGCAGCTAAGCGAAATAACTGCTCATGGATGTATCTGTATCTTCGCAACACCTTCGAGTTTCGCTCTACACTGTAGGCGCCAGTACCGAACGGATTAGTAATGCCTGCATACGAGATCATAACGGCCTCCCTGAGTTTGAAGTAATAAAAGTATATGGCACCATTATAGGTGGAGAATGCATCGTTTGGCTTTATCAAAAAACGCAATAAATTTATCAAAACGTCTTTTTCATTATTCTCGTCTTATATGACTTGGCGGACATCCAAAGCGCAGTTTATACATTTTTGAAAAATGATGCACACTGGAAAACCCGCAGCTGTCCGAGATGCTTTGCAGCGACATCGAGGTGCCTCGCAACAATTCCGTTGCATAATCTAGCCTTTGTTTTAGCAAATATTGATGAGGGGCCATACCGAATTGGTTTCGAAATACCATCGAGAAATACGAACGGGACATGAACGCTTTACGTGCCATTTCCTCCACAGAAAGCGGCTCGGATAGCCGATACTGCATGTAAGCAGGCACCCAATTTAAAGAGGTTAAGCTCTTATGTTCTGAGCTGTCTTGGGATGTATATTCTTTTAATAGTTGCAAAATAATTTCTGAGGCATGCACATTGGCTTGGAGCAAATCGATGGCGTTTTTCCGATTCCAGTGTTCGAGTAATTGCCGAAACACATCAACCATCCATTCGTTTCTGGACGAAGTAAAAACGACAGGTATATCAATGTCAGCAAATGTAGTTAGACTGGGCTGCATATTGGCCACAACTGGGCCCAGCATCTGCTCGATCGGCACAATCATTGGCGGCCGCTCCCCATTATTAGACGGAAGCAGCACAAAGTGGAGCGCTAGAACCGTCAGAGATGAAGCCGATTCGAGCTGATGAACGATTCCAGGTTGGATGAAACTGAACTGCCCGGTCTTCAATTGATATGTATTCCCCTCAACGGATAACTGCGCTGAACCGTCTAGCACGTACAGCAGCAAATAATCGGTGATGATTCTGGAGTGCGTGTTCCACTGTTTAAAATGCAACTGATCCGCATACACAATATACGGTCTCAAATTTTGATTTTGGATCGATTCAGCTGCCAATTCCTTCCCTCCTTTCGATAGTCCGGGTTGATGTGATGAAGAGCTGCCCACCAAAGTAGTTGATGCTACTCGGTAGACAGCCCTATTCGTTTAAGTATTAATACGTGAACCAGTTCAAATCAGCAACAGACGTGCCGCCTTTGAACACAACGTACACATTCTTCGTCCCGCTCGCCCCTGTCACAGGCACGGATGCTGTCTGGTAAGACGTCCAGCTGCCTGTGCTCGATAAGGAGACTGTGCCTAGTAATGTGCCTGTTGAGCTTCCGCTGCGCAGCTCTAGAACAGCATTCGTATTCGGCGTTGCGTATCTGAAGCGAATATTGGAGACGCCGCTTCCGAAATTGACGTTATTGTAATACACATAATCGTTATTCGCGGTTTGACCAACTTTGCTGCCTCCACCGACATCGGCAGTCGCGGCTACGACGATGCCCGACTGTCCGCTATAGCTTTCTGCTTCCACTTTGGTCGTGGATTTCAGCAAGGTCGGATACATCCACGAGTAGGACAAGTAATAGCCGCTGTTGCTGTTAACGTTAGCCGTAATCGGACGGTAAGGAGCAACATAGCTTTCGTAACTCGGTTCTTGATACACTTCCGCCATAGCCTCAAACAAATCTACCGGCCATTTGTTGGCAACCATCGGGTTCGCGAAATTTTGCGTTCCGCCATACGGCCATTCTCCCACATGTCCATTGACATAATAGAAGAATTTATCTAAGGCGAGTTTGATGCTTTTGCCGTTAGCCGAGGTCCAGTTGTACAAATCTTCACCAGTATCATTGTAGATAATCTCAGCTGCCGCAGTCATCGGCGCAAGCGCGAAGTAGTGATACCACATCGCATTAGCTCCACGTGTTGTCTCATCCGTAATAAAGCCTTGCGAATCAATTGACGTATCGATCTGTGTTTTCAGATTGGCTACTTCTGCCGCAAAAGCTGTGCTGTTATCTGTGAAATGGTAGAGAGACAATTGGGCATACAGACTCCAATCCCACCAGTTGTTGCGCTGACCGATCGCATCCCATTTGTTCAAACATTTTGTCGTCACCCATGAAACAAATTGCGTTTGATCCGTACTGCTCCAGCCGGAGTACCCCTTAATCAATTCAGCGGCTTTAATTAAGCCAACAGCCAAGTAAGCCGTTACCAACGGAGCATCTGATCCCGTAATGTTCGTATTGGTCGTTGCCCAACTATTAATCAAGTCTCTAGCTTTGTTAGCATAAGCTGTGTCGCCTGTGTAGCGGTAGGCTAATGCCGTCGAGTAAGCTGCCTTCGCGTCGATCTCCATAAGCAGCTTTGCCGCATTGTGCCCCGTCGCATCCGTATAAGCATTTGGAATATTCCAAGTAGCGACGGCATGGCTTGAAACTAGAAGCCCCGCATTCGCGTCTGCGAGCATACTCGTGTAGGCGCTATTCCAAGGTGCTTGATTCGTAGTCACTTTGCTTTGTGTGTAAGAGAGATCGTACTCGGTTGTAACACCCCCCGTGTGTGAATAAGCCATCGCTGTGCTCGAGAAAACAAACATGGCCGATAACGTCAACACCAAACCGCCTGTAAGCATACGTCTTTTTTTCATCATTTCTAATCCTCCTCATTGTCTTCAAATATTGGCGTGTTGCTCTACTAACAGTCCGCTAATTCGTAAACGCTTACATCAACTCCTTGAAATTATTATATCGAGGGCTCAGAATGAGATATAGGTGATAATATTTGTATTTCTGGTGCAATCTTTCGATATTAATGAAAAAACACCACCCAGAACATGGCTTATAGTTCGAGAAATGCTCTGGGCGTCAGCTGGTTCATTCTGTTGCTTGCCGTTGAAGCTGAAATCTGGCTGTAATCGTCGTTCCTTCTCCAAGCTGAGATTGTATGCTAAGACCGTAAGCTTCACCTGAGAACAATCGAATTCGTTCATTGACATTGTATAAGCCATAGGAACTTCCAGAGCCATCTGTGCGCATGGATGGTCTAGGTTCTGTCAGCAAGGTTTGTGCAAACTCAGGATCCATGCCGATGCCATCATCTGTCACAGAAAGAAGCAGATTATCCCCTTCTATAGCAGCGCGAATTGTAATTTTGCCTGTTTTCCCTTTGGATTTACGGATACCGTGGAGCAGCGCATTTTCGACAATGGGCTGTAAGGTGAGCTTGGGAATTACACACGATTCCAAAGAACCCCCTGTATTCGGTAGCTCGCCCGCTTCATCTTTTCCAACGAGTTGAAACTCGAACTCAAAGCTTTTGGGAAACCGCGTCTGTTGAATTTCCAAGTACACCTTGGCAAGCTCCAGTTCATCCGTCACCGTTACGACATCTTTCCCCTTGTTCAAGCTAAGTCGGAAATATTTCGCTAGACCGTCGATCATTTGGCTAATATCGTGCGCCTTATGGCCAATGGCAATCCAGTTAATCGTATCCAACGTGTTATAGAGGAAATGGGGATTGATTTGGGCCTGCAGGGCTCGTAACTGTGCCTCGCGTTCTTGGACCTTGGATCTATAGGTCTCTTCCATTAAATCCCTCACACGATGGATGAGATGATCAACGCTTTTTTCTAGAAGATTAAAATCACCATATGGGGTATTCGGCCTTTCATCTAGTCCAGCAACACCTTCTCGCTTAATGACTCTGATCACTGTCTGAACCCTTTGATTCATTCCCCGAACAATAAAAGCTAAAAGAATGAAAACAAGAATAAGAAATAACACCGTCACCCCAGTTAACGTTGCTACGCTCGAAAATTGATTTAACGAGGTGGCACGTGAGCTGATCCCCTTCTTCGGCACTTCCGCTATGAGCTTCCAGCCAGTTTCATCCACAGTTGTGTACACAACATACTGCTGATTATCATTTTCAATAATCGGTGATACGCCTTCCATGTTGCCACCTATAACGGATAGAACCTCATCTGACAGCTTCGTCCCGAGTAAAGATTTATCACTGTGGAACACAATACTGCCATTCGGTGCAACAATGAAGACACGTTGGTCTTTGTTCAGTGAAATACTTGCGATAATATTCTCAAGCGTCTTAGCATCAACATCAACGGATAAGAATCCTGATATGGTATCGAAATGATCAGGGTCCCTAAGGAGGCGAATACCCGAGAAAATATAAGCATCATCTCGATTTATAAAGCTTTCTTTATACACGCCTGTCCAAACGAGACGACCGCCTGCTTGCTCAACATCGGCATACCAGGGACGTGTCTTGAGTACATCCATCGGGAAGAAATTTACTTTTTCATGGGAGAAGAGCTTATTTTCGTCCACATATAAACGCACACGGAACACATTCGTATTTGCCTGGCCATTATCAATTAAATAACGCAGTTCCTTCAACGCATCAATTTGTTCATTGTAGGGTGTTCTATTACTTAAATAATCCATTAGTTTCTGATTCAAAAATAACGTATTTGACGTGTCACGCAGCGAATCGAACTGAAGATTTAAATTAATCTCAGCCTGCTTCAACGTTTGAAGCATTGAACGCGTCACTTCTTCTTCCAAAATGTGCGAGTATCGCTGGGAATACGCATATAGAAAAATGGAAGCAGGAAGAATAATTAAAACCACATAGGCGATCAGCCAAAGCCTTGCGGCTAGAACGCTTTTAAAAATCATCGTAATAAACGCCAAGCTTCGGTGCTTAAAATGCATGCGTAAACCTACTCTCTCTACATGACTTGTTCACGGAAGGTGCTCGGCGTATATCCCGTATATTTCTTGAATATTTTGCTAAAATAGCTTGGATCCGAATACCCCACCGCATAGCACACCTCATAGAACTTGTTGGCGGGATCCTTCAATAACGCTTTCGCCTTCTCCACGCGAACCTTGGTCATATATTCGTTAATCGTTTCCCCAGTCTCCTGTTTAAAAAGCAAACACAAATACGTCGTGGACAGGAACACTTCGGTTGCAATATCCCCCACCTGCAGGTTCTCCGCAAAACGTTTATCAATAATCGCCCGTGTTCGTTCGATCACATTTTTGGATTTGCCATTTCGTTTCTCGCCGATGCGTTCACACACTTCAAGCAAATGTGCCTCAACAAGCCCGCGTAACGCGCCTAACGTCTCTTGCTGGAACACTTTCGCTAGAAGCTCGTTCTCTTTGCTCTCGAGATCCTGTTTCTGTACATGCAGCTCCAGAAGTATTCGGCTCGCTAATAACAACAGCTGCAAACTGATGTTACGTCCATAAGCAATGCCTTCCGTCCGGTTACGCGATAATGCATTGTACACCTCATGCAAATCTTCCTGCACCTTCAAGGTATCTGCGGACTTCAAAGAAGAGACGATTCGCTCTTGCTGCGAGGCATCGAAGCGGTATGCGTTTTCCTCATCTTGTTCCAAATTGTCCATGGAAATGATCTGATTTTTCCCCAGGAACCAGCGTTGGTCGGCCGCTTCCTTCGCTTGCGAATACGATTGCGGAAGGCTGGCAAGCTTAGAAATCCGCTCGCCTACACCGATCGTCACACTGATTTTTAAATAGTTGTGAAGGCTTTCGCGCACTTCCTCGGCCAAAGTGAACAGTAAGCTTTCCTGATCATCTTCCTGAGTCATGCGAAGTATTCCTACGAATTCGCCAATCTGATTTTCAAACACATAGCCGCCAATATCTCGCTCAATCAGCTCCTGCACGATATTCAGAACGGAGTAGGAAAGCAGCTGTTGATCTCGCTCGGACCGCGTTTGTGCGACCTCCGTTGCATCATCGATACGAATAGCAATAACCCAGTAGGCGCTCTCCATCGGCAGGTTTAAACTCAGAAAATCGATACGATCTTGCACGCGGTTTGCGTATATAACCCCTTCACGGATCAACGACATTAGGAATTTTTCCCGCAGCAATGGCATGCTCTGAATCAGCTTAATTTGCATGTCCTCTACGAGTTTACGCTCCTGCTGCTCAGCATTTAGCAAGTTTACTAATCGTTCAATAACGATTTCCAGTTCACCCAAATTGACGGGCTTAAACATATAATCAACCGCTTTAACCTTCAGCGCAGATTTCAAATATTCAGCATCATCGTGACCGCTGACGAACACAATTTTGATATGAGGAAATCGTTCACTTAATTGGTTGGACATTTGAATGCCATCCATATTAGGCATACGTACGTCCGTTAGCACAATATCCGGCTTCTCACGCTCTATAACCTCTAACGCAACGTCACCATCATCCGCCTCACCTACAACTTCAATTCCCCAGGCCTTCCAGTCAAAATAATTGCTTAACCCGTAACGTACTGTCGGTTCATCATCCACAATGACAAGTTTATACATCTGGTGTCGGCCTCCCTAGTAGCAGTTCTCTTCATTATAGCTTGGACATAACGATGACACATAGGAGGATCTTATGATTTCTGGTGCAATCTTATGGTGAGGAAGGGATGACTGGCTTTAGGATGAAATCCCTGCGGTTGTAAGACCAATATGGAATTCACCTTGAATGCGAATATGTTCAAAAGGTAAGGTCGGATTCGCAATTCGCCACAGCATCCGATCCGCTGCGCGATATCCGGTTTGTGAGATCGGCAGCAGCGGTCGTGTAAATTCTGGCAGCGTATCTGGCTGCTCGTTCAAGAAGCCTACCAGGGAGATATCTTCTGGGATTCGGAGTTGAAGTGCCTTACAAACGTCATAGACCACTGGCACTTCATGATCGATGCCGCAGATGATCGCTGTCGGCTTATTGTTTGCGATTTGCATGGAGAGTTGTTCGCGCCAAAGCGTGGATGACTCGCGCACGCCGATGCAATGCTCCGTCGGTGTAGGAATGATACCGGAAGCTTGCATGGCGTAATTAAACGCTTGCCAGCGTAATATAGAGCCGCGCTGCAGCTGAATATCTCCTACGTACATGATGTGCTCATGCCCCTGACTTCGAAGATAAGCTACAGCTTGGCAAGTCGCTTCATAGACATCCCAGATCACACTATCTATTTTCACACCAGTTGGCGGGAAGCTTAGCAGAATGCGTGGAATGGGAAGATCAAAGAGCGGTGTTTCCCATTCCTTCGGCAGGATGCTCGGCGCAATGAACACACCGTCCGCATACAAGATTCCCGCTTCCTCCAGCCAGTTGGCCATTTTGTCTTGTTTTAAATACTGCGGCAGCAAGAGAAGCTCAATCCGATGACCGAAGGAAAAAAAGCGATCTTGCAGCCCCTGCAGCAGCAGGCGGTTATACGACACGGATTCGGCTGTCTGCACGAGCAGGAAACGCAGTCGTTCACTCGGATAAGGAGCGATATGATCCAGCCTTAGACTGCGGATCTGATCCATCGTGTAATAGCCGAGCCTCTCGGCTGTTTGAACGATGAGTTGGCGGGTCGCCTCCGACATGCCGCGCTTGCCTTTCAGCGCTTTGTTCACGGTTTGTACGGTTAAACCGAGTTCATTTGCAATCGTTTTGAGTGTGACTGACTTGCGGGTGATGGTCATGGGGATCGTGCACCTCCAGGCTGTTGCTTTGAAAAAGGTGATCATTGACTCCAGCATAACACGCTTACTTTTATGATGAAACAAAAATTAAACTAGTTCCTTTCGATCAGCGATCTATAATGAAAACAAAGACACTAGGAGGAAAATCCGAATGAATCATACATTAAGCGTTACGATACCCGCTCAAAAGCTTACAGTCAGTCACACCCCTGACGTCGTCGTCGTTGGCGGCGGTGCCACAGGCATCGCTGCTGCCATCGCGGCAGCTCGGAATGGTGCGAGTACGCTCTTAATCGAGCAGCGGGGCTATCTCGGCGGTATGGGTACGGCTGCGCTTGTGCCTGCATTTTGTCCTTATACAGATGGAGAAAAGCCTGTTATTCGAGGCATTGGCCTAGATTTGCTTGAAAAAATGAAGCATGCGGCTGGATCTGATTTTCTTAACCGTTATGAGAAGCTTCTGGACTGGGTACCTATTGATGTAGAGACACTCAAACGCGTCTATGATGCCGAAGTATTAGCCAGCGGTGCGCAAATTCTGTTCCATACCGTTGCTGATCAGGTAATTCTCGATGGCGATCGCATCAGCGGACTCGTTATTAGCAATAAATCCGGCCGCTCTGTCGTGCAAGCGAAACTGTATATTGATGCATCTGGAGATGCCGATCTTGCGGCGCTGGCAGGGGTTCCTTTTCAAGTAGGCGGTAACAACGGTGATCTGCAGCCTGGAACGATGTGTTATGTGGTGACGGGGGCAGATAAGGAGCGTTTCTCTCAATTTCTCACTGAAACGGGGCAGCATCCGCAGCTTGAAGAACTTGTAACCTTAGCCCAGCAAAATGGTGAACTGCCTGAAGGTCGCAAGCGTATTTCAGGAATGGCTTGGATATCCAACTCCGTGGTCGGCTTTAACTTTGGACATATTTTCAATATCGATGGCACAAAAGCAGAAGACTTGACTCGCGCTGCGATTGAAGGCCGTCAATTGATCGATACACAGATTCGGTTTTTGAAAAAATACGTACCTGGCTTCGAAAACATATTCCTCGTCCACTCCGGCGACCAGATCGGTATTCGCGAAACACGCCGTATTCAAGGCGACTATACGCTTGTTGTCGAGGATTTCCTTTCGATGCGTACGTTCGAAGACGATATTGCGCGCAATTCCTATTTCATCGATATTCATTTGGCGAATGCCAACTCCACGATGACGATTAAGCATCTGCCGAAAGGAAAATCCCACGGCGTCCCTTACCGCTGTATGCTTCCGCAGGGCAAGTCGAACCTCATCGTCGCTGGACGTTCCGTTTCGTCTGATCGTCCCGTGCAAGGTTCGCTTCGCGTTATGCCGAACTGCTTTGCGATGGGTGAAGCAGCAGGTGTCGCTGCTTCCATAGCGAGCGTCGCTGGTGTGGGCTTCCGCGAGGTTTCTATCCCTGTGCTGCAGCGCAAGTTGATTGAGCAAGGTGCCTACCTGGGAGAAGATCCAGGGATAGCGTATGCAAATCATGAGGTCGCTGTGGGTTCTGTTCATTATGAAGAAGAGAATTGATTGAAAGGGGACTCACTAACTTGCTTAACAAATGGGTGGGAAAAACGTGGGGCACGCTCGGTGACAGCATTACGGAAGCCGGCGGCTATCAGCCGCTTGTTCAGGAAGCGCTAGGCTTCGCGAGCGTGATCAATTATGGCAAAAGCGGCTGTCCCATGACAGCCGGAGGCGACCGTGACTACGGTGCGACGACCCATGTTGGCCGGACAATCGACACTTCCTTGGATTGCGTTACCATCTTTGCAGGGGTCAATGATTTCCGTTTGGAAAAGCCGATCGGGGAGCTGGGCAGCACGGATGTGTTTACGTTTCATGGCGCCTATGCCACATTAATTGAGGATATATTGACGAAAAGCCCGACGTGCAGGCTAAGTCTGTGGACGCCGCTTCAGCGGGACAAAGATCAATACGACATCTTCTACGTCAATGCGGCGGGACATCGACTGCTTGATTATGTTGAAGCGATTCGGCAGATCGGCCAGCTGTATGGGCTGCCAGTCCTGAATCTGTACGCGGAAAGCGGACTGAACAAGCTGACGCTGCCGCACTTCACTTCGGATGGCCTACATCCGAATGAGGCTGGCCATCGGCGAATTGCCGATATGGTTGTGCCGTTTTTGTTGGGGTTGTGATGTGATAGCCGTCCTCGGGTTTTGACCTGGGGGCGGCTTTTTCATTGTGTGGCTGGTGGGGAGTTGGGTGGCGCGCATGGCGAGAGTTGGACGGGTGTGCCGAAATAACTGGATTTTATACAGCTAATTTAGTGGTTTTAGCATGATTATTGAAAATTGATGGATTTTGTCCATTTATTTTCTGCGTTTCAGGCCTATTCCGTAGTATTCGCTGAAATTAGCTACATATTTTCCAGTTAATTGGATAAAAACATGATTTCATGCGAAAATAGCTGGATGTTTTCCATTTAATCTATGTTTGCTAGCAAACTTTCCCCTGCTAATGCATACTTCACGATACGCTGCCCCTTTCCGCTGTAAGCAGGAGTGAGCATGCCTTTCGAGCAAAGCTTCTTAAGCATCATAACCGCTGTTCGATGATCAATGTCAAAATGCTGCTCCACATCCTTCGGACGAATCGGCTCTGCACGCTGAAAGGCGAGGCGAAGTACTTCCTTTTCAGCCAGGTTGGCGCGTTGGACAGGTGTTGGACTTGCTTGATATCTTGCTAGCACCATGCGCAGCAAAGCAATACACAGCTCTGGTCTTTGTTCTACGTCGTCAAAAGCAAAAGAAATGACCTGATATCCCATCGCTTGAAGAAATGTCTCGCGGTTCAATTCATTGCAAAACTTCTGTCGATCAAGGTCACGAACATGCGAGGCGTACCCTTTTATTTCTATTAATAGCTTCACATAACCTGGCAACCACACCAAATCCGCGAAATAGGAGCGCCCACGCCAATCAAGCACCTCACATATTCAGGGTGAAGATTCTCGAAATCGCCTCGCAACTTCCACCATATTTGTTTCGCAAAGAGTGCCTCTCCATGCCCATGGCCCCTCTCCAATCTGCCTCGCCGCTCCCCGCTTCGTTTGTCCACATGTGTTTGAATAAAAGCTTTATGTGCTTCATCTACATTCATTTTCTCATCCCTTTCTTGAAAAATAGAAAAACGCCCCGCATCCACTCAATGGAATGGAACGGGACGTTCTTCGTCACTTAATTGTCATTATAAGGTAAATCTCAGGAAATGACTATCGCTGCTTTTACTGATTGGATTAGGTAGGTTGCTAAACTTTCAATCTGTAACTCACAAACGCTAACCGCTGACTATCCGGTGACCACGAGTTGACGTTGATCGTCCCTTGTCCACCAAACAGAGATACTAAAGTCCGAGAGGGACCTCCCTCACTTGCCATCAACCGAATTTCGACCTCTTTATTAGGAGGATGCGCACCAGGTTCTACATCTCCCTTGCGATAAGCGATAAAAGCAACCGTATTCCCGTCCGGAGCTACGTGCGGAAACCAATTATTGCTCTCATCCACGGTCATTTGCGTCTGCTCACTGCCATCAACGTTCATTCGCCACACCTGCATGAGGCCGGATCTCGTCGAGTTAAACCAGATATGCTGACCATCAGGCGAGTACTCGGGTCCATCATCAAGCCCTGGAACATCGGTGAGCTGCCGCTCCACGCCGCCTTCAACCGGAATCGTGTACACGTTGTACACCTCATTTCGCTCGGCGCAATACGATAATTCACGCCCATCAGGCGACCATCCGTGAAGATAGCTTGGAGCCATCGGCGTAATCAAGACCGGTTGTCCACCTGCTAGCGGAAGCACATAAATACGTGACTGCCCGTCCTCCTCCGTGTGATGACTAACCGCAATCTGCGAATTATCCGGGGACAGCACATGGTCATTATTGCACCAATTGGCAAACCCAGAGTCGATCACGCTGCTCTCTCTAGTAGCAATGTCATAGGTATAGAGCAGGCCTTTCCGATTATAAATAAGACGCTTACCATCACGCGTCCAATTCGGCGCCTCAATTAAATCATCAAATTCAGCCAACACTTGGCGTTCCCCTGTGCCCACATCCACAATTTCAAGAAAACTAATGACATGGCGTTCTTCATGCTTGCGAGGCTGCTGCAAAGTATCCATAGATACACCGTCCTTTTAGAATCATCATATACCGAAACAACTGGGTTTTGTCCATCTAATTTGACTCATTTCGCCGCCGGCTACTTAACTTCACGTAACTAACTGAACTTATAGTGCCTTCTTGTCGGTCCCTCCCGCCTTGCTTATACTTACAGCAACAAGTGGAAATGAGAGGATGGTAGCAGCAAATGAAATACAGAAATCTAGGACGCAGTGGGTTAAAAGTAAGTGAAATCGCCTTAGGAAGCTGGCTTACCTACGGCACAGCTGCCGAGCAAAAAGCCGCGGATGCTTGTATCGCGAAAGCTTTTGAAAGCGGCATTAATTTCTTCGATACCGCGAATGCTTATAATCGTGGCGAAGGCGAGAAAGCGATGGGTGCCGCGCTCCAAGGCTACGAGCGCTCGAGCTATGTGCTCTCGACGAAAGTGTATTTTCCGATGGGCGACGGCCCTAACGATCGCGGACTGTCCCGCAAGCACATCATGGAGCAATGTGATGCCAGCTTAAAACGACTTGGCGTCGACTACATCGACATCTATTTCTGCCATCGCTATGACGTTAACACGCCATTGGAGGAAACGCTTCGCGCGCTGGACGATTTAGTCACGCAGGGCAAAATCCTTTACCCCGCTGTCAGCGAATGGAACGGCGCTCAAATTACCGAAGCCGCTAGCATTGCTGAGCGTCTACGTTTACGTCCGCTGATTTCAAATCAGCCGATCTACAATATGTTTGAGCGCTATATCGAGCACGAGGTTCTCCCAGTATCCGAGCGGAAAGGGCTCGGTCAGGTCGTCTTTTCACCGCTTGCGCAAGGTATTCTAACTGGCAAATATAAACTGGGACAACCTCTCCCAACAGATAGTCGTGCTGCGAACGACTCCGTGAATAGTATCATCAAGAGCTATCTCACTGACGAGGTTCTGCAGACGGTTCATGAGTTGGAACAGTTAGCTCAGGGTTTAGACGTTTCCATCGCTCAGCTGGCTATCGCATGGGTACTTCGTCAGCCAGGCGTTAGCACCGCACTGATCGGCGCGAGCAAGCCTGAACAGATCGAAGAAAACGTGAAGGCTGTGGATGTTGAATTAGACGCTGCAACACTTGAGCAAATTGAAGCTATTCTGAAGGGCATCGCTGGCTTCTCTCCAGCACGCTAGTCAAAGGCAATAGAAGGATAGAGCAGCACATGGCTCTATCCTTTTCAGTTTTGTAATAAATATCCAAATCGTGGCGTATTACTTCTTAACTAACAAATTGGAAAATGGGAGGCTTTTATGGATAACCGACAACTATTATCCGCGTTAAGCTATTTCAGCGTATTTTTTGCTCCTTTCCTTTTGCCCATTGTTATTTATTTGGTTGTTACAGACCGTGAGGTTAAACATCATGCGAAATGGGCGTTCCTCTCACACTGCTTGCCCATCGCAGGCTTCGTTCTTACCTGGATATTTGGCTTAAACAGCATCGTCAATGGAAGTAACATGTCACAATTCATCATCCCATTGATACTAACCGGGCTTGCCTATTTCGTCGTCTTTATTTGGAATATTGTGATGGGCATTAAGGTGTTAACTCGTTAGCTCACATTCACACGCACTGTTTTCTTAAAGAATCCAATCCCGTACGAAATATCTAAATAAGTTACACCGCTTGGAATCGTATAGGTCGCTCTCAAGTAATAGTCATTGCTGCTCGCCTCTGTCACCGTGACTTTACTCTGGCTGCCCGTACTTGCCGTGATGACGACCTGCCCTGTTTCAACTGCACTCTCATTAAAATTAAGCGGCGCTTTTAAGCGAATGCCGATGGTGGTTCCAGCCGAGGCCGAGCTAATTTCCGAGCTGAAGGTGGAATTGAATGCCTTGATCTCCAAATCATCCGCTGCGGAGTACGCCAGTGAATCATTCCATGCGGTGTTAAAAGCAACCCACCCCTCGGTATATCCATGATCCGCCGTAGGCGAGAATGGATATGCCGTTTCTTTAGGCGCTCCATCTAGGACGCCGGGCACACTCATGAGATGACCATAGCCGCCATTGTAGAAGTCAAACCAACCTCTGTTCACGCCTGCAATTTCCGTCGCTGCATCATAGCTAAAGTGTCTGCCAAATGGGTTACGCCCGAAGACATCATCGATCTGCGCAATACCGATTTGCTGAAGTCGATCTTTCATCGTCGTATTCGTGAGCACCCTTCGAGCCGCATAAGCCGAAGCTAAGAAGCCTGCAGGGCTGCCCGGTTCATTATACGTCGTTAGTCCACCCGTCCATTGATCTAAAATCCCCGTTCCATCTGATGGATCGGCATATTTCCTTAAATCCCAGAGATTATTCGAACGTTTGATCATCAGATCAGACCATGTGTTGATTTTAGCTGAAAGTCCTGGTGGGGCAAGGGTTGGATACATTTCCTGAAAATACGCCAGCGCTTCCATCGTAATATGCTCACTCATGCGCTGACCTTTGGTGTTGGCTGGATTATTCAGATCAACATTGTTAATCAACCACAAACAATTGTTATACGCCGCATCAAAATAAGCCTGATAATTGGCTAATCCATCGCGTTTTGCCACTTCATACATAAGCAAATTCGGTACGATCGCATAGCCAGGCGGCTGTTGCCCCTTCACGGTTCCGATGACCGACTGCGTCGCGAAAAGATTGTTATCGCTAGAGCCGCCGACATCGTACCATTGCAGATTCGAGTTCGGATTAGACCACTGCCCTATCGTAAAATCCCTAATTTGCGTGTAAAAGCTGCTGCTGACGTAATTGCTAATTTGCGGATAAATATAGAGAAAATAGGCAAGCTGCCCCTTGATAAGCGCATGCAAATCTTTGGCGTTTTTCGTCTTGAGATCGTAATAACGCATAGCCCCGAATTTCATGAGCCAGATAATATCGGGTTCATTTTGCACACGAAGCTCTGGATACTGACTGGTTGAAAGATTGGAAATGCCATACGGCATCCGGTCATAGCTACTAGGATTGGCCATATATTGCAGCACCAAGGAATTGAGCTCAAAAGAAAACTGATGGCTATCGCGCCAGCCATATCCTGTATTGCCGCCAACATCGAACGTATCTTGACGAGACTGATCCATAAAGCGCAGGGCTGGGAGGATCGAAATCCGCTGCATCCAATACTTTCCTATCGAAAAATTGTACGAATTCTGCCCGCTGCTCTGCACATAGTACTCACCGATGCTCGCAGGATTAAAGCTTGTGAAGTCCGCAATTTGCCCGTTAACGGAGCCTGTGAATACAGTGCTGTTGTCTGAAGCCTTTTTCACATAAAAAGGGGTGCCGTTCGTTACGTTCGTAACTGTCGCCCGCTTCGGCTTATCCAGATCATAGCCGCTCTGATTGACAAAAACCGCAATCGTCGTTGTATCCGACCCCGATCCAGGCGGTGTTATCTGCTCTGCCGCGTCCGCTGTCGGCTCGAATTTCACGGCATTGGCACGCGTGTTGCCGGATTTTACTTTAAGCTGAATTGTGAGCGCTGTATCAACCGTTGCGCTGACGGTAGCAATTTTGTTCCACGTGTTTGGATTCACGGTCTGATTTACCGTCCTCACCCATGTTCCGTTCAACGAGGTAATCGTGTAGTCCACGCTTGTCGTATTGTTGCTGTTCGGGTACCAGGCATACACATTATAATTCCCTGTAGCCGGGGCATATTGACTCCATGTTGCAGTACTGTTCGCGGTCGTCGAATATCTGGAAGCGCTACCATTATAACCAGTAAGTGAGCTATTCAGCCACGTTCCACTCTCCGTATAACCCGCATCCCCATTCGTAATGATGATCGGCGAAACTGTCGTCCCGTCGTCAACCACCACAGCGTCGAAGCTAGCGCTCTGACCATACGTACGAAGCCCAATTCCGCCTTGTGTAATCGTCGAGTCGGTTACCGAGATTTTGGCTGTCGTCATATCATCCAAATAACCTTTCAGGGCGGATCCATTCACTTCTAGCTTCAACGTGTGCCACGTGTTCACATCCATGGCGAATCCATACGTGCCCAGAAGTGTAAAAGTCCCACTGCTTTTGCGATAGAGCTGCAGTCCATTCGTGCCGTGAATACGGAGCAAATAATAATTGTTCGCATCTGTATAGCGAGCGATGACGCCTGATGCAGCCGTGGCATTCATCGTATGCAGCTTCATACTCGCAGAAACGGCATAATTCGCCCAGCTCGTATTGCCCGTATAGGCTACCCCTTCTGCCGTTGACCCCGTATTCGACTGTTTGTACGTGTACGTCCCATCTGTCACAACAGACCACGTTCCACTAGATGCCGTCCACCCTGTGGCATTCCCATCTTCGAAATTGTCACTAAAAATCGACGCCGCAAACACGCCTTTCCCTGCTGGAAAGACCCCGAGGATTAGAGTAGCTAAGCAGATTAAAATAAGATAAGCATTCACCTTTCGACTAAGTTTCGGCACAATCCTAACACCTCCTATGAGCTAGGAATCCCTTCTCAACCTAGTCATATGACGGATTTGCGCGTATATTCAAGGGAACGGTATTTCATTTTGCATCCACGTAGAAAAAGAGGTGACCCTTGTGTTGGATATCAATGCACTCGCTGCACATTATACGGGACGAATCGTAACGGTTGCTGGCGTGTTTAAAGCTGTGATACCGGCGAATAGTACCTATCATTCCTATACCAAGGAACGTCGTACACCAACTTCTGGGTATGTGTTTATCTTGAGAGGAAGCGGCTCGTTCATTTTCAATGAAACCAATTGGAGAAAATCATGGCGTTGAATCCCGATCTCATTATCGCTTCGGATGCTGATGAGAAGGAACTTGAGCAATTGAATAAAATCGCCAAAACTGTCACAGTGAAAGCCACATTAAATTGGCAAGAAACCATACGCGGAGTTGCTACTGCTGTAGGGGAAGAGGCTGCTGCCGAGACTTATGTGAATCAGTTCCTCAGCAAGCAAACCGAGGTTGCCGCCACTCTGGAGAAGTCTGGGACCAAAGGTAAAACAGCTTTGTTCATCATGCCTTGGCAGAAGTCCTTCACGTATTGGAGCGGCTCACGGATGGCGATTTATTACGAGAAGCTCGGATTTAAACCTTTTGAGGGGATGAAGAATGTCGGTAATATCTCGCTGGAGGGCATTAGTGAATTGAATCCTGAGTACATTTTCATCGGAAAAGACTATACAAATACGAGTGAAGTTACACTAGACTCGCTCAATGCTAACCCGATTTGGAACTCCCTATCTGCCGTCAAAAACAAGAAAATGTTCGTGGTCGATACCGAAATTCTGGGACCACTTGCCATGGGGCAAGTTAAAGGGTTGGATTATATGTCCAAACTTTTCTCAGTGAAATAAAAGCTTACGCGCACAATGGAAAAGCCTGTATGACCCATTCTTACGATGGGATATACAGGCTTTTCTTTGTATACACATAGAAATCATACAAATACGGATTTGCCTTATCTGTGATTCCTTGTTGGGTGGAAATCTCGTTCCACTCCGAGTAGTCAATCTCTGGGAAGAACGTATCTCCTTCGAATTCATGATCAATTTTGGTTACATACAGCTTCTCCGCGTAGGGTAAAAAGAGACGATATATCTCTTCCCCGCCAAAAATGAAGATCTCCTCTTCTTCCTGGCACATCTTCAGAACATCTGATATAGAATGAGCTACCTCACACCCCTGAGCAGAAAAGGAGGCATCCCTCGTCAGGATAATATTTCGCCTTCCAGGGAGCGCTTTGCCGATGGACTCGAAATTTTTTCGCCCTAAAATAATCGAATGCCCCACCGTCGTTGATTTTACGTACTGCCACTCTTTTGGCAGTCTCCATGGAATGTCGTTATTTTTCCCGATTACACGGTTCTTGTCCATGGCTACGATGATTGAAACTTGCATGGCGTCACGACCTTGTCTATTTAAGTAGTCAAAAGCAAATTCATCCATATCCCGGCTATCGTTTGTCCTTCATGATTCGTTTTCTTCTCAATCTGATAGGGCTTGAAACCTAACTTCGAATAAAAGAGCAACGCGCGCGTATTAACATTATGACAAATAAGATGCAACTCTTTTACTTGCAGCTCATCTTTAGCTTGCGTAATCATCGTTTGGATGAGGAATTCTGCTGCTCCCGTGCCCCGTGCTTCTGACGAAACAATAACATTACCCAGCCAGCAGCGTTCACCTTCCACATACCCGTAAATGTTCGAATACCCGTATACTTGACCATTCTCGTCGACCACGACAGTTTGCTTCAGTCTTGTTTTAGTTGATTCCATGAGTTGCTCAGAAGTCAGGGGAAATTGAAACAGCGGTGACATAAAATACAGTTCTTCGGCGTTGCGAGGAAAGGAACTAATTGTGCCGAAATCGTCTGTGGTTGCAGGTCGGCATGTGTACATGGGAATTCCTCCTTTTAAAAAAGTAGAATTGGGGCGTTAAAGTGGGCCCTGTAAGTCGATAAAATTGACTTACAATGGCGTTAATAATGTCCTATCTCGCCTCTTACGAGCCGCGCGAGCATGTTAAGACCACAAACGGGTCTTATCTCGCCTGCCATCCGGCAATCGACCTGTCTTAACGCCCCAATGGGGCGTTAAAGCGTCCTTCTCGCCTACTCGTTGCACCTAGGATCTTCTTCCTACTTATAGTCATACAATTTCGAGGGATTGACAGTCGTTTCCTTTTTTTCGTCTTTCACCACTCTATCAACCTACTAAAACGGTTATCGACAATGTTTTCCATCCATTTATTCTGGCGACAGAATCGCTGTTAAGACGACAATATCCGAACATTTTCCCACTTAGAATCAGGAAATTTATGGGACAATTTAAGCAGGACCAAAAGCACTTACTAGACTCCTAGTATCTAGTATTTAATTGAAATAACCACTGGTTAAAAACAAAGGTTGGTTACATACTCTATTTTGCAGGAGGTTTCATTATTGAAAAATTACACCTCGAAGATGACTAGAGTTTTACTAGCAACAAGTTTAAGCGCAGGACTTTTCTCAACAGCAACAACCGCATTCGCAGCAAGTTCTGATTACGCAGAGGCACTCGAAGCACCACCTGTAGATTTTAATATCGTGGATGATGATCGATTGGCCAAAGGGTTAATGGACAGAGGGCTGTTAAGTAAAACGGCAACTCCTGATCAAATCGCCAAGACTGTCAAATCGTACGTTTCCGCAAAGAACAACAAACCAACCCCCTCCAAAGCAGACAAGCAAAACAATGAGATTGACAAAAAATCAAAGGCATTTATCGCGAAGCAGAAAGATAAGCTTTTATCGCAGTTGAACAAAGGCCATCTGGATTTAAAGAATGGTCTCCCCAATGGCATTCCGATCCCAACAGCCAAACAAGATTCCTACAACGGTCCAGTACGTGAGGATAAAGTCCTTGTTCTTTTGACCGAGTTCTCAGACTTCAAACATAATCAGGTGAAACAAGAACCTGGGTTCATGTTCGCCAAAGATTTTAATCGTGATCATTACCAGAAGCTGATGTTTGGCGATAAAGACTTCACCTTATTCGATGGCTCCAAGATCAAAACGTTCAAACAGTACTATGAAGAGCAGTCTGGCGGCAGCTATACGGTGAATGGCTATGTCTCCGATTGGTTAACTGTTCCGGGCAAAGCTGTGGAATACGGGGATGACAATCCTGCTGGGGGTCATGACAACTTAAACCCTAAGGGGCCTCGCGATCTTGTAAAAGATGCACTGAATGCTGCGGTGGCAACAGGCCTTAATTTAGCTGATTATGACAAGTTTGATTTATATGATTTGGACGGAGATGGCGATCAAAATGAACCCGACGGTCTCGTCGACCACCTCATGATTATTCATGCGGGTACAGGTCAAGAAGCTGGCGGTGGGCAACTAGGGGATAATGCCATTTGGTCGCACCGTTGGACGTTAAGCGGTGTGTATGCGATTCCGGGAACAACGGCTGCCGTTGACTATTGGAATGGTCGAATGGCTGCTTATGATTACACGATTCAGCCCGAGGATGGTGCAGTTGGTGTATTTGCTCATGAGTTCGGTCATGACTTAGGGCTGCCAGATGAATATGATACCCAGTATACCGGTCAAGGAGAGCCTATTGCTTCTTGGTCCGTCATGAGTGGTGGCAGCTGGAACGGGAATATTGCAGGAACAACGCCTAGTTCTTTTTCGCCTCAAAATAAAGAGTTTTTCCAGAAAACAATGGGCGGCAACTGGGCCAACGTGACTGAAATTGACTCAACTGACATTACGAAATTAGGCAAGGCCGCCATCATTGATCAGAGTGTTACCAAGTCCAAAAACCCAGGTATCGTCAAAGTAAACTTGCCGGATAAGGCAGTGGCTGGCATTCAACCAGCGTTCGGAGCTAAGTATTACTACAGTACAAAAGGTGATAATCTTCACACCACACTTTCAACGCCTGAGTTTGATTTAACCCAAGCAAAGACGGCATCTTTTGATTTCAAAACCCTTTATGATGTCGAGTTTGAGTATGATTACTTAACGGTTACAGCTTCAACCTACAACGAACAAGTAACGCTGGATGTGATTGGTGACAATGACACGAACGGCGACGCACGCGCAGAATCTTCCAATGGCGCTTGGGTAGATAAGTCCTACGATTTAAGCCATTTTGCAGGTAAAAAAGTAACCCTCCACTTCGACTACGTCACGGACGGCGGGCTTGCATTGAATGGTTTTGCGATGGATAATGCCAAATTAACGATCAATGGCCAGGTCGTATTCTCTGACGATGCAGAGGGCACGCCACAATTTAGCTTAGACGGCTTTGTCGTCTCAAATGGCACAGAATTTAAGAAGCACTATTACTATCTGGAATGGCGAAACTATGCGGGTTCCGATAAAGCGCTTGCCTTTAGCCGTGGCGTCAAATACAATACAGGACTTGTCGTTTGGTATGCAGATGATAGCTATCTGGACAACTGGACCGGTATTCACCCTGGAGAAGGCTTCCTTGGCGTCGTGGATTCGCACGCTGATGCGATGATTTTTAAGAAAGATGGCAAAGATTCAGTCGCACAAACGACTCGCTATCAAGTAGCGGATGCTGCTTTCTCTTTGGATAAAACGCCAGCATGGTACATCAATAATCCAACCAGAGGCGAATACACGTATAAATCTTTGCAAGGTGTTGAGGAGTTCTCTGATGCGAAGAGCTATATGAACGCATTGATTCCAGATGCCGGACGCCTAGTGCCGACTTATGGCTTGAAGTTCCGAGTTGTTGGCGAAGCAAAAGATAATTCCGCTGGACTCATTTGGATTCATAAATAAATAAAAACCACCCCTTATCGCAGTCATTGGAAGTTTACATCCAAATATGCCTAAGGGGTGTTTTTGTTTAGAGACTATTTTCCAGTCATCCTAATTGTGCAATCCCTGTATTTCTCTTTGACTCATCAGAGGACATAGGTAACCTTTAATTATCTCTTCATATCTCCTTTTATCTTCCAATTCCTCGGTTGTCAATCACAGAGTCGTCTGCTACTCTTTGGATAACAACTACATGGAAGAAGGCTACCCCATGCTGAATCGGAGTGTCACACTAACGGAAACGCAGCGTTTTTTGCTTCGAAATGTCTCCATCATCGTGCTCGGTCTCTTCATCAATCAAATGCTGCAAACCGTGGGAAGCATTGTTCTAGCTCGCGTCTTGGACGATCCCACCAAATTTGGTCAAGTGAATCTGTTGCTGCAAATTTTCGGAATGGCTTCCTTGTTTCTCAATGTGGGCTTTAACTCCTCCTTGATTTATACATTTTCAAGAAAGCCGGAGCAAGCGATACAGACCAATTTCCGCGTTGCCTTCTTCGGAAGCTCGCTATTTGGTGTCATTTTCGGACTAATCCTAGCCCTGCTAGCTCCTTTCCTAGCCAATTATTATCAGCTGCCTGAGCTAAAAGGAGCCCTGATCCTAAGCTCGATCATGTTCATGTTCAACTCCATGATTAATATTGGCGTCGCATCGTTCTCAGGCAATCGTGATTTCGCCGTTCAAGCCTTCTTCATGGTCATCACCACGACCCTCTCTACCTCGGGTATGGTACTTGGCGTCATATGGCCGCTCGGCAAATTGAACCTTCTTGAAAATATATCGATATGGATGAGCGTGGGAGCGATCCTGACTGCTCTTTTTATTGGTTGGAAAGTTGAACGTGTGCATAATCCAAAATGGCTCGGGAATATCCCTCTCCAAGAGGTGCGAACCATGATGGCATACGGCATTCCTTCCTGGGCCGGAAACATTGCCAAAGCGTTTCAACAGCCCTTTTTGGTCATGATGGTCGGTTCCAGTTCGGTTGTCGCTGTCGGTTATTTATCCAATGGGTTTAGAATAACAGGATTTATCGGCATTATTACGTGGGCCTTCATGATCGTCACTTTTCCGTTCGTAGCTGAAAGCGCACAGGATCTGAAGGAAAGCCGGCACCGTGGGACGAGCTGTGTCCGGTATAACAACATTTTTCTATACCCGCTAACAGCACTCATTTGCTTATACCCAGATCAAATCAACGGCTTTCTATTCGGTGAGAGCTTCAATACCGGAGACTCCGCCATGTATATTCGGTTAATGGCTCTAGGCGTCTTATTCTCCTCCGTGGGTCGGCTTGGCGGGAGCATTTTGGCTGGCATTGGAAAAACAAAGTCGAATTTCTGGGTCATGATCGTGGCCGGCATTTTCGTCGTTGCGATCGTTCCCTTCGTTGCGGCTGAAAGCCCTGTCTTGGCAGTTTGGATTTACACGGGAGGATGGGCCGTCTCCGCGCTCGCGATGATAGGATTTTTCTACTATGAAAAGTTTCCGCTGGATTGGTGGAAAGCTTATGGAGAGCCACTCTTACCCACGATAGGCATGATAGCCATTATGGAAATTGGGACGTTTGCACCAGCTTGGTATCCCCTATTCATTGTTGGCGGTCTTTTATGTCTACTAGTACTATCGATCGTGATTGAAAAGCGTGCCGCAGCTGAGGTGCAGTCGTCAAGTACTCGCCAGCTGTAGGTTGGGGAACGACAACCATCATACTCTCCGTCAGCTGAGAATTGCAAAAGTGCAACTTTTCTCTATCAAATCAACGATTTCGACTGAAATTGATGCGAAAAGGCATCAATTTCTGTCTTTTCAGCTCTTTTTGGACCTTTTGGAGCGAAAAGGATGCTCTTTTGCATTTATTTAAAACGTTTATTTGAATTCTACTGAAAAGGTTGCTCTTTCGCATTTTTGCCACCTAGCCAAACGAGCCTTCAGGGGTAAGCTTAGCTTACCCCTGAAAAACAAAACATATAAATCCTCAAAAAAAAGCACTTCTAAGGCAACTAGTGCCTTGAAGTGCTTTTTCCTACGCCTTATATGGTGTAAGCATATTTGTCGGCCGCTGCGATTTCTGCTAGGGCAGAATTGTGCTCCTTAACCAGAATGCGATCCAGAATCAATTGCTCAAAATAGGCAAACCCGCTGTCCCGCACACGAGGTCGCGGCAGTGTAATTTTCACATCAAGGGCAATCTGGCCTTCTTCGATCAAAATGACACGATCCGCGAGCTGCACGGCTTCGGAGACATCATGCGTCACGAGCAAAGCCGTAAACTTCTGCTGGTACCAAAGCCGTTCGATCAGCTGCTGCATCTCGATGCGTGTCAGCGCATCCAGTGCGCCAAGCGGCTCATCCAACAGCAGCAGACGTGGCTGCCCGGCCAAAGCACGGGCCAAAGCAACACGCTGGCGCTGTCCCCCTGACAACACGCCTGGCCATTCATTCGTTCTGTCGGACAGCCCAACTTGCGCCAGAACCTGCTCCGCTCTCTCGCGTGAGCCATCTCTCGCACCAACCTGAACGTTCGCGAGCACACGATTCCACGGAAGTAACCGGGCATCCTGAAACAACACGCGCGTATCGGAGTGGATGCCTTTCAGCTGCTGGCCATCGACTTCGATTTGCCCGCTCGAGGGTTTATCGAGCCCAGCGATTAGGCGCAGCAGTGTACTTTTGCCACAGCCGCTGCGTCCAACAATCGCAATGAATTCACCAGGCGCTGCGTCAAGCTCGACCCCTTGCAGCACTTGCTTTTGACCAAAAACCTTGGCAGCCTGCTTCACTTGCAATCGAATGCCCTTACTTTCCGCCATTGTGCTCACTCTCCTTTATGGTTTTAAGAAATTCGGATGCCACTGAAGCCAAGCGCGTTCCAATATCTTGGCGATATAGTCAGATATTTTACCGAGCAAAGCATACACAATGATACTGAGAATTACCACATCCATTTGCAAAAACTCTCTGGCATTCATCGCCATGTACCCAATCCCGGAGCTGGATGAAATCGTTTCTGCGACGATTAAGGTGATCCACATAATGCCTAACGAGAACCGTACGCCAACTAGAATCGAAGGAAGCGCACCGGGAACGATGATTTTGCGAAATAAATGAAAGTGACGAAGCCCGTAAACGCGGCCCATTTCGATTAAACCTGGATCTACAGATCGAATGCCATGGAACGTATTTAAATAGATAGGAAAGAACACACCTAACGCAACTAGGAAAAGCTTTCCTTCCTCACCGATGCCAAACCATAGAATGACGAGTGGAATCATCGCCAGATGCGGAATATTCCGCAGCATTTGGACGGATGTGTCCGTAATCTTTTCAAGGATAGGAAAAAGTCCATTAATCAAGCCCAGAGCGAATCCGATACTGCCTCCGATGGCAAAGCCGATAAAAGCTCGTTTGGAGCTGGAACCGATATATTCAAACAAGGTCCCCTTCTCTGCCAAATGAATGCCGGCTGCTAATACAGCGGAAGGTGTCGATAGAATTCTCGTCGAAATGATGCCTAACTGCCCCAGTAACTGCCATAGCAGGATGAGTACAATCGGAAGCGCCCAGGGAAGCAGCTGTTTAGCCAGAGACTTTGACAGGTTGGCTTTCATCGGACCGAACCCCCTTCGCGGGCTTCGGCAACTCTGTGTTGGCGATCAGCTCTCCAAACGGACTAACATAATTAGCAGTTGTACTCGTTTGCTTCTCATTCGTTTTCAAAGGTAAATGCGGGAAAAGCAGCTCCGCTGTCCGGTAAGCTTCCTCCAAGTGCGGATAGCCGGAGAAGATAAAGGTTTCGATCCCTAGCTCGGCATACTCCTTCATGCGCGTGGCAACCGTCTCTGGATCACCTACTAAAGCTGTCCCCGCGCCGCCACGTACAAGACCGATGCCTGCCCACAGATTCGGGCTGATTTCTAATTTGGACCGATCGCCATTGTGCAGCTCTGCCATGCGGCGTTGGCCGACAGAGTCCATGCTGGCAAATATTTTTTGTGCAGAAGCAATCGTCTCATCATCCAAATGGGAAATTAACCGCTCCGCATCTGCCCAAGCTTCTTCTGAAGTTTCACGCACGATCACATGTAGACGAATGCCAAACTTCACGGTACGTCCGCGCTTCGCTGCGGCTTCGCGAACCGTTTTGATTTTCTCCGCAACTTGAGCTGGAGGCTCTCCCCACGTTAAATACACATCCACATGATCCGCTGCGACCTCGATGCCAGCAGGTGAAGAACCACCGAAATAGAGTGGCGGATACGGCGCTTGGATTGGCGGATAGACGATCTTGCCGCCTTTAACCTTCAGATGTTCACCCTCGAAATCAACCTGTTCACCAGCAAGCTCTTTCCGCCAGATATGCAGGAATTCGTCGGTCAACTCATAGCGGGCATCGTGGTCCAAGAAGAGTCCTTCCGCTTCCATCTCTTTGGCGTCACCACCGGTCACGACGTTGATTAACAAACGGCCATTCGATATGCGATCGAAGGTGGAAGCCATTCTGGCCGAAAGGGTCGGCGACATCAGACCTGGTCTGATCGCGACCAAGAATTTCAGCCGCTCTGTGGCAGGAATCAGGGAAGATGCCGTAACCCATGCATCCTCGCAGGATCTTCCTGTCGGCAGCAGTACGCCGCCATAGCCTAACTGATCTGCCGCTTGCGCAATCTGCTTCATGTAGCCATAATCGACGGCGCGCGCCCCTTTCGTAGTTCCAATGTATCTGCTGTCTCCGTGTGTCGGAATAAACCAGAATACTTCCATCTTCATCGTCTCCCTTATTCGTTATGAGTAGCTCGAACCTATTTCGTAGCTGGCAATACGGCATCTTTAACTTTTATTTCTTTCGGTATTAGGCCAAGTTTGAAAAAGGTATCGGCAATTTTCTGTTGTTCACTGATCAATGCATCATCAATTGGTTGAATGCCGTACGTTCTGCGTTTCGCTGCGCGTTCCAGGGAAGGTACATCAATGCCCAATTGTGGCGACAACGTCTCGGCCAGTTCTTTCGGATGATCTTTGGACCACGTATCCACTTTCGCCAATTGATCTAAAATGGTTTTGACCGTATCTTTGTTGTTTTCCGCAAACGTGCGGGTAGCTAAATAAAATTCATGGTTGGAAACTGTGTCTTTGCCATCTGCCAAAATTTTGGCTTTGGCGGACGTCTCTGCTGCAGAGAAGAACGGATCCCAGATTACCCAGGCATCTACGCTGCCTTTCTCAAAGGCTGCTCTAGCGTCAGCTGGAGGAAGGAAGGCTACTTCAATATCCTCATATTTCAAACCAGCCTTTTCAAGCTGCTTCACTAACAGATAGTGCACGTTAGAGCCTTTGTTTAAGGCAACCTTCTTCCCTTTCAGTTCAGCAACGGATTTAATCGTTGACTTCTCTGGGATCAGGATCGCCTCACTAGCCGGACTTGCTGGTTCATGCCCTAAGTAAACAAGAGGCGTTCCAGCAGCCTGTGCAAAAATCGGCGGTGCTTCACCGGTATGTCCGACATCGATACTGCCAACATTCATCGCTTCTAGCAGCTGAGGGCCGCCAGGAAACTCCGTCCATTGAATGGTGATCCCTTTTTCCTTCAACACTTTATCCAGCTCGCCGTTCGCTTTCAGGAAGTTCACTGTGCCGTATTTCTGATAGCCAATGCGAAGTGTTGTTGTTTTTGCTGCTGCAGTTGCCTTCGTATCGGCTGAGCCCGTTGTCGCCTTGGATCCCGCTCCACAACCACTAAGCACCGAAACTAGTAAAGTGGATAGAACAAGACTCGTGATTAGATTTTTTTTCATGATAAAGCCCCCCTTATTTATAATTGTTTGTTTATCTCGTACCGAAGGAATACAAAAAGGAGACACAGCTCTCCCTAATGGAAGTTCAGCATGTGTCTCCGGTGGTCCGGTCGATACAATATTATTCTGATAAGATTACTTGGTTTTAATTTACCAACATTTGTTTGATACGTCAATAGTTTTTTATTGAAAAAATATTCTGCCATTCCTATGTGAGAATTAAAGCATATTTTTGCCACAGTCGGAGATCTCGTTTCAGCTTGGGCGGCAATATGGATGCCTGACCATACCGATTCCACATTCTAACATAGTCTATATAGACCCTGAAGTCGATCAAGCTTCATTAAAGATTTATATGGAAATGGAGGATCTATGTGCAGATTGTAATTCGACATGTTTTCTATGAAGCTACCGGATATGGGAATAGTGCCCGGCAAATCGCTTTGGCTATGGATCAAGCAGGTGCGGATATTAAGCTGGAAGCAATGGGCAGAAGAGACGAATTTTTGGATCCTACTATGGAAACTCGGCTGCGGCAGCTGGAAAACAAACCTTACAAGGACGATAGAATTTTATTACAAGTTGGAACCGATTTAACGGATGAGGATCGTAGGCTTTACCGGAAGATTGTCAATTGTTCCATGTGGGAAACGAATAAAGCTCCCGCTCCTATGGCGAACAACTGCAATAAATTCGATGCAATCATATTACCCAATTCATTTAACAAGCAAGCTTTCTGGGATGCAGGAGTCCGCACTCCGCTTTACATTGCCCCTTATGGCGTAGATTCCAATCTCTACACATCGGAAGGCGTAAAGGAAAGATTCGGAGAGAGCGACAACACATTCCTATTCCTCTCTGTTTTCGGCTGGTCCTACAGAAAAGGCCCCGACGTCCTGATGAAAGCTTTCCTGGAGGAATTTGAAGCAGATGAACCAGTAGCGCTAGTTATTAAAACACATGGAATGGAAACTCAGCAAAAACCCGACCAAGATAGCTACGAATCCATCATCCAATCCATCAGAAAAACACGGCTTCCCAAATTGAACATCGTGACCCGCGTTATGACTTCAGATGAAACGGCAGCTATGTACCGTGGAGCAGATTGCTTTGTTCTATCCACCCGTGGAGAAGGGGTTGGATTACCTGTATTAGAAAGCATGTCTAGCGGTGTCCCCGTAATTGCAACCGGCTGGAGCGGTCTTGTTGACTTTTTGAGCCCCGACAGCGGCTATTTACTTCCCTACAAATTAGTTCCTGCTGGAAATGTGCATTATACAAATTTGTACGGTAAGGATCAATTTTGGGCAGAACCTGATCAGGGAGCGCTGCAAAACTTAATGCGCAGGGTCTATGTACGTCGGCAGGAAGCGAAAAACAAAGGAAAACAAGCAAGGGAAATAGCTAAGTATTGGAATTGGAACCGTACCGCCTATGCGTTTATTGATGCTTTAAAGCAAATTGCCGGAACCTGAACGATAACGTAGAATCGAGGTGATTGTGAATGCGGATTGGCGTAGATATGATGTACGCCCAGGATGATTGTGCGTTTCACGGCATCGGAAATTATTCCTTTGGGCATATGACACATCTGGCACAATTGCCTGATGTTGAATTGTTCATGTTCCAGCCTGATTTCCGGAATATGACTCGGGAGCTTTATGTGGAACAACTATCTCAATTCATTTTAAAAAATAATCTCGATTTTTTTCACTTCCCGCATCCTATCATGGTTCCATTCCCGGATGTGTTTTGGAGCGGGGAGCTGCCTAAGGTTAGGTGGACGGCTCTAGTGCACGATATCATTCCTTGGGAATACCGAGATTTCTATCTTTCTACGGGAGAAGCCCGTTTATTTTACAAGCAGCAGTTAAAAATGCTTCAGCAGATGCATCATCTATTTACAAATTCGGAGTATACCCGTCAGGATCTGGTTCGACTTGGCTTTCCTTCGAAAAAGATGACCAATATTTCTGCAGGGTGCGACAATTCGTTCTTCCCCCTGGATCATGTCGACCTTGGGGGATTCTCCCACATTTTTGACATACATGCTCCCTATATACTTGCTTTTACTCCGAGTGATTTCCGAAAAAACGGGTATAGGCTAATTAGTGCATTTGCGCAGACTGTGAGAGAAAAAGAGGAGCCCTGGCAGATTGTTTTTGCCAATGACACTCCTAATGGAGCTTTATGCCAACGTCTGCGAAATTTAGCTGAGGAAAGCGGAATCCCCGGATGTCGTATTTGCTTTACGGGCAGAATTTCCAAATCGCAAGTCCTGCGCCTGTATAACGGGGCTAAAGCCTTAGCTATGCCGACGCTCTATGAGGGTTTTGGTCTTCCCGTATTAGAGGCTATGCAGTGTGGTACTCCAGTGCTTACTTCTACGGAGACGAGTATGCCTGAAGTAGGGGGTGACGCAGTCGTATTCGTAGATGCTTATAACATTAATGATATAAGCAAAGGATTGAATAAGCTTTTGTTTGATGATTCTTTGAGACGGAAGCTCAAAACCCGCGGTTTGAATAGGGCTAAACAGTTTCAATGGAACAAGGTTGCAGAGCATACTTATCATGTGTGCCAACAGATTATGGCAGCCGATGGCGGAGCGATCGGCCTATTCGAATTGAAGGCAACAGATGTGAGAGAGATAAGCATTCCTGCTGAATTCTATGCAGCTCATCCCTGTTCTGCTGAATCAACTCCCGTCGTACCCCCTCCTGCCATAGGCAGAGCCGTATCTACGGAGCCTCGCCCGAAGCGGGGCAATCCATCTAAAAACGCCAAATTCCTGCCAACAAAGAGAACTAAAAGCAAGAGGAAAATAATTCGTTTTAAAAAACGCTCCACACAATCGCGCAACAAACGAAAGCTTGTACTAAAGCAGATAAGAGGGAAAGTCGTAAAAGCCCGCAATATTAAAAAGAGAACGCGAATAATTCGAAAGACAACCAAAGTAAAGAATGTCTCCCTGGCTAAAGCCAAAAGACACAAAAAATGAACATAAAAATAAAGGAGCTAAGCGCAGTATGCGTCTTAGCTCCTTTTCCGTTTAGGTCCCGCAATAGGTTTGATAGGCACAGGCAGATGGCGCAGGCAATGCGGCGTACTCTGCCTGATCATCCGTGTGCGCGAAAGGATTGGCTAGCACAGCTAGCAATTGCTCCATCACGCTAATGTCACCATGTTCGACAGCTTCTTCCAGCGCTTCCTCCACTCTGTGGTTGCGCGGGATGACCGCAGGATTGCTGCTGCGCATTAACTGCTGCGAGGCAACTTTGTCTTCTTGCTGCCTGCCCAGCCGCGCCTGCCATTGCTCCCGCCATGAAGCAAATTCTGGGGTACCGAACAGAGCTGCGTCGTCCAGCTTATCAAAAGTTAAGGCAACGAACGTATTCGTATAGTCCGCACTGTTCTTCTCCATTAGGCTAAGCAGCTCTTGGATCAGCGCCATATCCGCTTCCTCTTGCCCAAAGATCCCTAACTTCGCTCTCATTCCCGTGAGCCATGTTTGGTGATATCTCGTTGAAAACTCGGATAAAGCACCCTCGGCCAGTTTGATTGCTTGCTCTTCATCCGTATGCAGCAGCGGCAAAAGCGTCTCAGCAAATCTTGCAAGATTCCATACGGCAATGCGCGGCTGATTTCCATAGGCGTAGCGACCGTGAGTATCGATGGAACTGAACACCGTTGCTGGATCGTAAGCATCCATGAAGGCGCATGGACCATAGTCTATGGTTTCCCCGCTGATCGCCATGTTGTCGGTATTCATCACGCCATGAATAAAACCAACAAGCTGCCATTTGGCGATTAGATCCGCTTGACGCTTGATCACCTCCTGAAGGAAGTGGTGATAGCGGTTTGTGCTTGAGTCACCCTCCGCTTGCGCGGCAACTTCGGGATAATGCCTTTGCATAGTGTAATCCGCTAGGGCTTGCAAGTCCTCTGCCGTGCCATATTGTGCAGCATACTGAAAGGTACCTACGCGGATATGACTAGCGGCTACGCGAGTCAGCACAGCGCCAGCAAGTTCGGTTTCACGGTACACAACATCACCCGTTGTCACCACTGCTAGGCTGCGCGTCGATGGAATGCCAAGCCCGACCATCGCTTCGCTGATGATATATTCACGCAGCATCGGTCCAAGGGCTGCGCGGCCATCGCCTCTACGGGAATACGGCGTTCTGCCGGAGCCTTTGAGCTGAATATCCACCCGCTCCCCGGACGGCGTGATCTGTTCACCCAGCAAGATAGCCCGGCCATCCCCGAGCATGTTAAAATGCCCGAATTGATGCGCCGCATAAGCTTGCGCCAGCGGTACCGCCCCTTCGGGAATACGGTTGCCCGCAAGGGCAGCTACGCCCTCTTTACTTTGCAGCGCTTCGGCGTTTAACCCTAGGGTTGCTGCCAATGGAGCGTTAAGCACAACTAACTTCGGTGAGCGTCCAGGCGTCGGGTCCAGCTTCGTAAAAAAAGCTTGCGGCAAACCCGCATAACTGTTGTCAAAGTTCCAACCTGTATGTGTACTAGCTTGGTTATCTGTCATTGCAGCTCCTTTTTCTTGCAGAAATCGCGTTTCACTTGTCATTTACTTCCTACTCCTATATTATACCTTTTCTGCGCAGATGACACCTTATCCCTCAACGTTATAAGGTTCTGCCATAACGCTATTTGCTCCACATGCATCTTCTGGGAAAAAGTAGCGCTACGAAATAACGCTATTTCGATCAAAATGAGCGGAATGCGGCCGTTTAGATCAAAATAACACTCTACCATAACTCTATTCTTCTGAATTCTCTACCAGACGAGCAATTAAGATGTTTTCATAACGATATTTTTGCTAACGAGCGTCTTCTCCATGTTATAGACAAAAAAAGGTTGAACAAGGATCACTCCTCGTTCAACCTTTATCCCTACTCGCCAGAGGCTCGTTTCCAGCAAGCTTCCGCGATGCTTTTCAGCAACAACGCCTGCTCCCAACGGTTGGAGAGCTCTTTGCCATCCGCCCCGATGATCGCATATGGCGCAGGTCCAAGCTCGCAAACAAACGGCAGCACATCGCCCGGCTTAGCTCCCTGCAGCCAATAGCGCATCGCTTGCGTCCACCATTGCTCAAAGCGCCCCAGCATCGCATCGGAGTAGCCAACACTTACTTGAATTTGCTCACCTGAGGAAATTCGGCTATGAATGACGGACGTGCGCTGCAGCACCGTGTCGAGTAAAAGCTCTGCTTTTTCTTGTCTCTCCGTCATTTCCCCTGCTAGCACATAGTGGGAGATGTCGAGCGTAAAACGCAAGTCCGGAAGCGCTTGCGCGTATCGTACGGTGCGGATCAAATCCTGTGTAATTTTGCCCCGATGCGTCTCGACATAAAAAGGAACTTGGTGTTCAGCCGTCACGGCACCGAGCTCAGCCAGGAGCCCAATGGCCTCATCCCCCACAGTAAACGAATCTGCCACCTGCGCATTCACATACAGCATATCGATATCATTCGCATGCTTCATATGCGCAGCTAAATCGCCGCCGCTGAACGGAAAGCAATGTGTACCGAAGCTGAACCCGTATTGGCCCAGCAACCCTTTCCACAATTCTCGATGCTCAGCCTCAGGAACTCTCCCTAAAATACCAGTAAAGCCAGCGTTCGCAATTCGCTCGAACTTCGCTTCTAGCGGCAGTTCCGTCCCATCTGGCCCCAGCGCCATCATCGCCCACATGGATTGTTGGATTTCCAGCCGTGGAGGAAGATTAGAGCCATCATTAACACGTGCGTTATCAAACTTGGTCGTCATCTTCGTCAGTATCCTCCTAGGCTGCCTGCCGGTTTGTTTTTGGCTATATCACCATGCGCCTGCATGTACACAGCGCGTTTTTGTACCGTTCTTTCCGCTTCCTCTTGCGCCGCACGCGCATCCCCGCCATGAACATCTTCAATCATCCAACGCTGGCCGAACCCTGCATGCACAACTTCATCTGCCCAGTCAAAATCCTGAAACGTCGTCATGAGCGGATCCTTCGCAACATCTCGGCAAAACTCCCACTCCTCGCGCTTACCTGGCGGATACTTCATGGCCGCCTTTTCAATGGCGATCGTCAGATGCGAGTATGCTTCGGTGCCCTCGAACAGCTGTGCTGTCATATCGTACCACCCCGTCCAGTTTGGGAATTGATACACATCGTACCCCTTCACCCGAAGCGCTGCCTCGCCAAACCAGCTATGACGCACTTCATCCCACATATGTCTAGCCGTGTCGCGATAGAACTGCCATGGCTTGCCCTCTGTTGTGAAATGAACATAAGCTACGCCTTCCGCAGGAGACATCTCGAAATAGCGAGATAGCATCATTTGCATGAAACGACCTTCCTCGTTGTCTGGTATGTCAAACCCTTGCATTTTCACAACTTGTGACTGAAAACGACTGTCTCTCGTACTCGTGTGCGGCATAACGAAAGGCTCCGTTACGAACCGAACAGCTGGATCCACAGGAATCCGTTCTTCCCATCCCGTAATCCCCCCTGCGGCTGCAAGGAGCTGTTCCACATACATTCTCCAGTGCCCCGCTTGTTCCTTCTCAGCTTCGGATGCGGTTTGCAACAAATACTGAAGCGCATTGCGTCCCCAATCCATTTGCTCCTCGCGATCAATAAGTTGATGCTTCAATATATGCAGCGTAGGCTCATCCACCAACGGCTGCGCTTTGCCCCGATAAGCATGGATCGCCGCAATTTGTGCCGGTTTCACCACTTCAAAAAGCGCTGTCAACAAACACAAAGTCGTCCCCGAGTTCAGCACCGTTTGCATCAGCTCGTTTAGCGCTACATCTGGGCATTTATCGAATGCCACGGTGCTCATGCGCAGCTGCTTAATCCGAGTACGGAATTGATCATGGTACTCCGCATCCTGCGAGCTTAAGCGCGCAAGGGCTCCTTTTATTTCATATTCAGGTCTAGCAGCCATATGACCGGCCTCGATCCGCATCAATTGACGGTCTACATAGGCAATACGTTGTAATGCTTTGGCTGATTCCTCTACAGACATTCCGATACGATCCCAATCTTGGATTCCCATAAATGGATGCAACATATATACTCCTCCAGTATCTTTGCACTATTTTGTTACTCATGACCTAATCATAGTGGTAATCTGCATTTAGATACATGCATTGAATGACATAACAATTTGCACTAAAATACATAATTCCCAGGAGAGTATTTCCTCGTTACTTCCGATTGTTTAGTTTATTTTAATAATTAGATAAGCGCCTATTTAGATTTAAGTTGTACTATGAGAGAGGAGTGAGTAAACAAACGGGGGCTATCTATGAGTAAACAGCTAGGAATTATCTCAATTGTCATCATTATTGCGGTGGCGGTCGTGGCGATATTCCCTTATATCACCTTAAATCCTGCGAATAGCCGAGTTTTAATTAATAAGGATTTCTCACTGCACTACACGGTGCTCACGCTTCATATTGCACTTGCACTGATCGGGCTGATCAGCGGATTATTTCAGTTTCACGCACGCTTTCGAGCAAGTTATCCCGCATGGCATCGGGCTTTAGGCCGCATTTATGTGAGCAGTGTGATGGGCAGCGGCATCCTGGGTCTCGTCTTAAGCTTTTACGCGGAAAATTTTACGAAAGCTATGGCTTTCCTCGCTCTTAGTGTGCTGTGGCTCATCACGACCTGGAAAGGATTCCGTTATGCGGTCAAAGGACAAATCCCGCAGCATCGCAGCTGGATGATTCGCAGCTATGCGGTCACCTTAGTCGCTACCACTTCCAGAGTGATCGTGCCGGTTTGCATTTTGCTATATCTGGCTATGCATGGATTCAAACTTCCCGAAGGTGGTAGGGAGCAAATGGTCGCTGATATTTTGAACATTAACGTTTGGATTGGTTTGTTAATAAATCTGTTAGTCGTGGAATGGTACCTGTTGCGACCTCGAAAATGAAAAAAGGTTAGCCATCGTGCTTGGCTAACCTTGCTAACTCCCTGTGCTCGTACTACTCAGTACCAGCTCGTAAACACCGATGAAGTTCCGTAAGCTAACGGCACCGCGGCTCCGATCATCACAATCGGCCCCCACCAAGTGAACATCGAGATGCCTGCAACTAAGCTAATAATTACGAGTGCCGGCAGAACTAGGATGGGAATGGCGGTTTGAAGCGCCTGGTGTTTCATCGGATCTTGAATTGGAAAAAGTGACAAAAACGGTGTCGTCAGCTCATCCTTACAGAACGATTTCCGCCAGAAGACGAGTAGGATGGCCGCGAGGACCCAGACGAGAATTTTTATCGCACCAGGCAAAATAAACAAGGCTCCGCTGATGACGATCACAAATTGAATCGATTGTCGCCATTGTAGACCATTGCGGAAATAGGATTTCACTAACAGCTCCGCAATCCCATTGCCAGCGCCCTTGCCTTTGATCAATCGCTGGGATCTGCTGAATAAAAGCGGGTACCTGCGTGTCGGCTTTCTTTTCCGCTCCATTACACGAATTAACATCAAGGAGACGATACGCATCCGCGCATCTCGCTCTCTTGCGACATCTGCGAAGAAGGTCCCTTTTTCACGCAGCCGCGTCCGGGTTAGAAGGATGAAGGTTAGCAGGCCTAGCCCTATGGCAGCACAGCTAATGAGAGTTTGTTCCGCGATTTCCGTGACTAATAGTTGAAATAAGACGAACCCGCCTGCAAATACCACAATGCGCAGCAGCCAGAGTACGAATCTCTGAAAGCGAAGTGCAAGCAGTTGGCGAATGAGGCCAATATTCAGCTTCACCACATACGTCAGCAGCCAGAAGCAGATGACCTGCGTGACGCTATACGCATAAACAGGCACTAATAATGGCAGAAAAAGAAGCGTTGCCAGCAACGAAGTAATCCCTTGCAGCACCACCGAATACCGATAGCCGAGATGCATGAGATGTCGGAACCAGCTTTCATTTTGCCTGAGAAATAGCTGATCTCCCTCTTCCACAAAGTAACGCAGGGTACCCAACCATGTGAAAATATAGAAAAGGGTTGCCACCGTATGAATCGAAATCCCGCTTAACCATGCAGGCGGCGTCATGTACCACGCATAATAATGATAGCCCGCAACGATCAGCAGCGGAATGACAAAATAAATCGCGATCACCCAATCGACTGCCATACGCAACGCCCGAATCTGGAAATGTATGTCTGAGCGAACTCTACGTGTAAAAACCTGATAGCTGCTGTTCAACCCACTCTCGCCCCCTCTCATAATAAAGAATGGAAGCAGTCGAACAAGGTGGCATCCGGCATGTCGCATTGTTGTTGGATGTCTTGCAATGTACCGTTTGCTACCAATCTGCCGCCCGAAAGCAGCACAAATGAACTGCAGATCCGCTCCGCCGTATCTAACACGTGGGTACTCATCAGGATACCTGCGCCACGCTTGCGTTCCTCTTCCAGCATCCCCAAGAAATCCTTAATCGCCTTCGGGTCTAAGCCTATGAACGGCTCGTCCACAATGTACACATCCGGTTTATACAAAAAGCCAAGAATGAGCATGATCTTCTGCTGCATCCCTTTCGAAAATTTCCCAGGCAATTGATGCTTCTCATCAAGTAGACGGAAGCGGTGCAACAGATCATCTGCTCTCTCTAGAAACACCGTGCGATCCAGCTCATACACCGAAGCGGCGAATTCCATATGCTCCCAAAGTGTCAATTCATCATACAGAATCGGGTGCTCGGGAATATAGGCGTAGCTTTTGCTCTCACCCATAAAGGAGATTTTGCCTTTAAAATCCTTCAGTAAGCCGAGGATGCTCTTAATTGTCGTACTTTTGCCGGCGCCGTTCGGTCCTAACAATCCTACAAGCTCACCTTGCCTCACCGTGAACTGAATTCCCTTAATAATATCCGGCACCTCATCGTACCCGGCTTGATCAATATGTACATTTAATACGGCTAACCGTTCGTCTGACATTCCACTTTCCTCCAATCACATACACAATGGCAACATCGTATCATGAAAGTTTGCCCAAAGTATGAAGATAAGATAAAAACCTCTAAAAGCGGTCACCTGGTAATAAGTGATCGCCTCTAGAGGCCGCTTACAGCAATATGAGCTTACACGTAGTGAAACCTAACATGAACGCTTAGTACCATCTCAAAGCAACAGGCAGACATTGGATAAACAAAACAACGTCCTTCATGCGTTTCATCATCGTATTCACCCTTTCAAAAAGACAGAAAACGCCTATCCTGTGGTAGGATAGGCGCCATTGCCTCGTATATTAGTTGCACAACGTTGTGCGGTTAATTGAATTATAAGGGGAGAGATTTTATGTGTCAAGTATTATTACATTAAAATTATGAAAGTGATAAAAATAAGGTTTTTAGATTTTTATAGTCACATAACATGACATCAAAGCGTTTTGATCGTGTAAGTAAAGACCCTCACCCAGCCATGCTGGGTAAGGGTCTCCTCTTTACCACGCCTACTGCTGCACCTCATGCACACTGTAGCTATTAATGATTGCCGCCGCAAAGGTCACGCGGTTATTCCGAAAATAGTGATATAACATACGAGCCTCAGCAGACTCCTCATCATAGCGCGCAAAGTTAAAAAAATCGTCGTCGGCCCAGCCTTCACTTCGCAGGCTCTCTATGGATTCTGCGATTTTGCTAGGAATGACGGGTTTACCGATCTTCAACGCTTCCGTTGTCATAGCTTCAACGCCACCTCTCACTAGAATCTATCACTCTAGTAAAAGGATGCCCAAATCAGGCTGCGGTTAAACTACTATCCGCTTAGTACTCCACATAGCTTGTCACAGACTTAGCCGGTAACGTTACGGTAATCTCTCCGCCGGTCACAGCGATGTCCGTTAATTTAGCTAAATCCTCGGTGGCGCTTGTTCGTCTTCCAGACACATTAGCCATCGTTAGACCGCTGATCGTCGTCGTAATTGCAGACGTACTATTATTTATCAGCACGACCGATGCGCGACCCGTGCCATTCTTGCCCCCGATTGCAACAAGGTTGCTATCGCTCGAAGCCGCCAGGATGCGAGTATCATCCGGCCGCAGATAGCGGCTGAATTGGCCCATCACATACAGCCTTTTATTCACGGTGAACGCGTTATTCGCGCCTAAATTGATGAGCCCTTCACCTGATGTGCTGGCAGCAGGATTCACCGCCCACCAATACAACCAGCCCCGCTCGCCTCGCTTCAAATCGGCAGCAATCATATTCGCCCACTTCAACCCATCCGTGATGCTCGGATCGTTGGCGGTTTGGAAATTACTAACCTCAGTCGCGATCAACGGCTTCCCAAAATGATTCACATCGACATACGTGCTGTAATCATGCACCGCGACAAAATCCAATTTATCCCGTGTCGAAGTACTAAAATTGGTCATATAGTTGTTCGAAGCGGTTCGATTCGAACCCTCCGGCGCGCCGACCAACACGCCCTGATTCAAGCTGTGAACAGCATCAGCCACCTTCGCAGATACTTGATCTAACTCACTCGTCGTATATTGCGCCGAAGCGTAAGGCGTAGCTAAATCCGGTTCATTTTGCACACTGACCCATTTAATATTAAAACCGAACACATTCCGATATTGATTCACATACGTTTTCATGTAGTTGGCAAAATTATCGTACTGCGAGGTGCTCAAATGCCCTCCGTTGTTAGGCGAGCCGTTCGTCTTCATCCAGCCGGGCGGACTCCAAGGCACCGCATAAAACTGGTTCATCCCGCGATTCTCCGCTTCTTGTGCGAACCAGCGCTGATGCAGATCCGTGTTCCAATCGGTCACACCGGACGAAGGCATGAACGTCGTCTGCACAGCATCCTGCGCAGCCGTATACGGGTTGATCTCCATCCTGACGATCGATAAGCCCGCATTGGAGGCATCCGTTCGAAACAGTTTATCCAGAATCTGCGCTTGTGTAGCGGCGTTATAATTCGTTTTCAACTCATTCACGGGGTGGTTGGCTGCGGCACCGAATCCCCAAATCGTCTGATAGGTAGTTTCCTTATACAAGGTCACTGTACTTGCTGCCAAAGCCGGTGGAGCTGCACTTACCAACATCGCGACGGTTAATCCAATTACACCATAAACCTTCTTTCTTTTTGAAATCATCATCCATGCACCTCTTTTTCTCAAATTGGCCAGTGCTGACCTCCCTCTAAGATAATCTGAAATCGCTTCCAAAACACTGAGGTAAAAAGGTTATTTACTGCACGAATGCGACGAAAATGCCGCCAAAGTGCCCTAATTACCTCCAAACCGGTCCTTATATTCCATCGGGTTCAAGCCATGATATTGTTTAAAAATACGCGAGAAGTGAATGCTGTTCTCATATCCCACCTGCAGGGCAATTTCGTAGCTTTTCAAGGAGGAAGTGAGCAGTAAATCGCGTGCTTTCCGCATTCTAACGTTGACGCAATACGTCCAGATCGTCATACCTGCCTGCTCTTTAAAAAGCTTCGCTAAATACGATCGGCTCATCGCGACGTGGTCCGCCAGCTCCTGCAGACCCCAGTTCTCTGCGTAATGCACCTCGATATACCGTTTGACTTGGTCGACTACGCTCTCTTTTTGCAAGTTTTTCGCTTTGCGCGCACGATCCATGAGGATATTCGCTGCCTGCTCCAGCCGCCTAACTGCACATAGACGGAAATACTGCCGCACATCGGATTGCTTCAAGCTTTGCTCGCCAAGCTCGAAATCTTCGCCTTCCTCGTAGTTCACATGGATATCCTGCTTTTTCAGCTCTTCAATGACAAGCGACGTCCATGCCATCGCCAGTTCGTTGAGTAATTCATAACGGCCTTCGACCCATGCCTCCAATATCGCAAGCGTATCGACAATGATCAGTGGCTGACCATGCAAATAAACGGACAACACCATTTCTACCCAACGGTCCAGCATAGGCTTATACACGGGCAGCTTGTGCAGCAGGAGCTGATTCGCTTCGTTGCGGCGGGTGCTGCGGACTCTGTTGCACGCTTTTTGCACGGCCTCTTGCAAGAGGACGCTATCCATCGGCTTCAGCACATAATCCACAGCGCCGAGTTCAATACTCTTTTTAGCATACTGAAAATCATCATAGCTTGAAATCACAATACAAATCATCCACGGATAGAGCTCATTGATCTCCTTCATTAATTGCAAACCGTCGACCAGGGGCATCCGAACATCCGTCATACATATATCCGCAAAATGATCCTTCAACCAATCCAGTGCCTTCCGGCCATTAGGTAGCGTCGCCGATACCGTGACTCCCTCCATGTCAGCTACTTGGATCGCCAAGCTCTCCCGAATCAAATCCTCATCATCCACGATCATAAGTCTATTCATCTGTCCGTGGTCCCCTTTCTATTTGTCCAGCTTATCGTGCAATGGCAGCAAGACCTCCACAACCGCTCCACCCGTAAGAGGATCATTAAAAAACGTAATCTTAGCTTCGCCCGAATAAAACATATGCAAACGGTAAATCAAATTCGACAACCCGACCTGATTGTGCCGATACTGATGAGCATGCGAATCTGCTTGCTCTTGCCGTAATCTAGCCAGCGTTTCCACTGAGAAGCCAGGACCATTATCTCTAACCGTCAGCAAAAGCTTGTCTCCATCCACAACTTCCCCGCTAACATGAATATGTACGGATTCTCCGGTCGTTTCTCGGCCGTGTTTGATACTATTTTCCACCAAAGGCTGCAGGAGAGCTTTCGTACATACTGCTTGCAAATGCTCTTCTGGTACCTCGATACTGTAGGTGACTTCATCTTTAAATCTGACTTTCATAATGGTCAAATAATTTTCCAAATGCTTGATTTCCTCTTTGAGGATGACCTGCATATTTTTAAAATCCGACGTATACCGCAGCATATTGGAGAGATTTACAGCCACATGACCGATGTGCGATTGCTTGGAAATGACAGCCATGGAATTGATCGTTTCGAGTGTGTTATATAAAAAATGGGAATTAATCTGCGACTGCAATGCCGATATGACAGCCCGATGTTGAAGAACCCGCGTCTCCGCGTGATCATGAATCGATTGCTCCAAGTGACCGAGCAGATTGTTAAAAGAAATACTTAAATCAGCCACCTCATCAATCCCCTCGACCTCGGCCCGCAAATGGAAGGAGCTGGACAGCTGCATCGCTTTCATCATTTTACGTAAACCAAGAATTCGCCTTGTGATCGAAGAAGCTGCAAAATAGGTGAGCAACACCGATATAATCAACGCCGAAATCGCAATAACAATCGTGACATTTCGGGTATAATTAATACTTTGGGCAATTTCCTGATAGGGCAAAATCGCAACAATTTTCCACCCCGTCATCTGAATGGTTTGAAAAATAATGAGCTCTTTCCCCGACTTGTCGAAGACAGACCCCTCCTGTTGATCTTTCACCGCCTGCACGATATGGTCATCCATATGCCCCATGATTTGTTCGGAGAGGGAATGATGAATGATCGTACCTGCCTGGTCCATAACGACCGCAACGCCCGAGTTGGCAATATCAATTTGTGACATAACACTCTGCGACGGTTTTAGTGAAATATCAAATTTCAGATACCCGTTAGTCAGCTGTTTAAATAGGGTCAGAACAGGAATCTTCATTTTCTGATTCGTCGCATCGATATAATTTTCAGAAATGCCGGTAATAAATTTGACCTTCTCATAATTGCCGCTTTGCGCGAAATACGGTTCATTTTTGATCGAATATTTTAGAGGGAGCGCGTAGGTGTTGACGAAGTGCTGCTCATACCCGCTCGGATTCACTAAGGTGACCGACAAGACCTCTGGATATTGCAAAAATAAGCGATTCAAATAATTGTCCTTAATTCTCTCGTACGTTCGGATGAGCTCCGAAGAAACGGTCGGCGACGAAACACGCATCCAATCCCGCACTTCCAAACTGTTGCTTAACATAAGAAAGGCCAACTCATACTGCGAATAATAACGGTTTAAGTTCATGTTCGCCTGCTTGAGTACCTGCATACTGAGATGATCGATGTCTTTTCGAACAGAGCTTGTCGTTTGTATATAGCTGGAAATGCCGATTGTCGACACGGTAAAAATTAAAATCGTCACGATGATGGAGATCAATCTCCATTTCAGAGAACGCTTCAGGGTCTTGACCATAATGGTGAGCAAGTGGATATTCCTCCTGTGAAAAGCGATGGTGATTTTAGCGTCTAGTAGTTAAATAATATGCCCAATTTGGGACTAGAGCAATGAGGTAAGCGTTTTATTTACTGCAGGAATCGTACTTTTTAGTATGAAAATATGACAAAAACCGTGCCTACGGATAGGCACGGTTCGAGAGTTTTATAATTATTGGTAAATGTACTGGAATAATCTGTACAGCATCACGGAGGTTTCAGCTCTAGTGGCACTGCCTAACGGATTGACTTTACCGGCGTTGCCTTCCACGAAACCTTGCTTGGCTAGTGCTTGAATGGCCTCGACTGCATAAGTGGCGATGTCAGCTCCGTCCGTAAATGGTGTTACGTTATTCGCTTTAGGCAATGACTTGTTGACTTGTGCCAATGCTCTCGTGATCATGACGAACATATCTTGGCGTGTGATGCTTGCCTGCGGATTAAAGTGCTTATCATCCATCCCATTGACGATGCCAAGTTTATTCGCGATGCTAACAGCCCGCTCATAGTAGGCACCTTGTGGAATGTCTGTGAACTGCGTCTCCGCCGTCGCTTGTAAACCAAAGGTTTCGACAAGCAATTTCGTGAAATCTGCTCGAGTGATGGATGCAGCCGGGTTGAACGCTCGCGCACTAACCCCTTGAATAATCCCTTTCGCAGCCAGCGTTTCGATGGATTTTTGCGCCCATGGTGTGGCATTCAAATCTTCAAATGCAGGCTTGCTGTAGGAAACTGCGTACGTACTGAAATGGTTCGTGCTGAATTTGATTTCTCCAGTTGAAGCATCGTAGCTGCCTGTTGGTACTAGCTGAGCTTCTCCCTTAGTGTTCACGTACCAGACGTTGAGCAGCTCAGGATGTGCTTTCTCTTCTGCCGATAGAACGTATGGAATGCTTACCGATACTGTCGTGTTCTTGCTCTCGAATTTCAGCGGTTGTCCGGATGCTGTGAACTGCAGATCCACGACGACACCTGTTTTGCCTTTAAGATCGGTTTGTGCTGGCAGCTTATCGATCGAAATGTTAATCGTGATACTGGATTGTTTCGCTGCCTCCGTGTTATTGGCAAGCACATTGCTAGGTAAGACAATCGTGCCAAGTTGTGTAGAAATGATCAACCCGTGTGTGGATGCTTGCTGGGTTAGATACTCCGTTGGTAATTCAAGTGCATAGCTGTTAGCACCTGCAACTTGCGGTAGTTGCAAGATGACAGGTTGTTTGCCTCCACCTGATTGTGCTTCCGTTTTCTTGAATGCTTCCTCCAATGTTGCCTTATCGATAGTTGCGGTTACTTTCCCCGCTTGCGTCGTTACGCTTGCTGGCGGGAACGTAATTTGCGCTTCCCCGTTGCCGACGGTAATCGTTGGCTTGGCAGGCGGGGGTGATGGCGTACCCGTTGATGGCACATCTGGGCTAGAAACAGCTTGTGTTCGGACTTGCAAGCTCGGTCCAGTGCTAGACCAGTTGTTCGCCTCATCGGCGGCTTCCACTTTAAACGTATACGCTGTGTTCGCTGTTAATCCTGTTACCTGCCAGGAAGTGTTGGAAGTTGTTGCAATGACTTCCCCATTCATCAGCAGCTTATACTGGGTTACGCCCATGCGATCAATCGCTTGGCTCCAGGAGAGCTGCACGGTTGTCGTTGTTACGGCTCCGTGAGTCAGTGCGCTTCCCGCAGGCCATCCTGGTGCTGTAGCATCACTCGGAACTGGGATTTCTGGATCATTCGTGCTCGGTCCGAATACGGTCGCGTTGCCGACGAAGTCCTGTGCTTCGACTTTGTAGACAGCTGAGGCACTCGGAGTCCCCATAATGGTGTATGCTGTGGTGCTACCCTCAACTTGCGTGATTTGAACGCCATCCTTATATAGGATATATTGTTTAATCCCTACGTTGTCTTCAGCCGCATCCCAGTGCAGGGTTTCCCGGTCTGCCTCACTTGCAGACGTGATGCGAGAACCTGCAGGCCATTGTGGTGTAATCGTATCTAGTTTCAGCGTGTGTACGGAGAGGTCTAGCGGTTGTGAATGATTGCCCGCATCATCTACTGCAAACACGGCAAATGAATAATCGCTATTAGCGTTCAAACCATTTACGTAGTAGCTTCCTACATAAGGTGCAACCCGTGCAATTTCCAATCCATTCTGTTCAATTCGATAGTGATGAACGCTTGTATCATCCGTAGCCGCTGCTGCCGTCCAATTCAGTTTCAAACCGAAGGGAGAAATATCCGTATTTGTCAATAAACTTCCTAAGCCCCATCCTGGTGGAACCGTGTCTGGCGCGAGTGTCGTTACATGTACAATAGATCCCGAAGTGCTATTGCCTGATGTATCGCGTGCATTCACATGGAAAACGTAATCCGTCCCTGGAATAAGACCTGATACGCGATAAAAGAGCATATTACCATAGACAGAGCCTACAACGCTATTTCCATTATAGATGTCATAAGCTGAGATACGATACTGATCCACAGCTGCTGGCCATGCTAAGGTTACGCCGAAACGAGTCACATCTGATGCGGTAAAAACATCATTCGGTGACCAGACTGGCGCTGAGCTGTCCGCAACTGGTGTCGTTAGATTTATAGATGGTCCGCTGGTTGATTCTAATCCTGAATTACTTGCCTCGATTTTGAATGTATAACTAGTTGATGGCGTTAACCCCGTCACTTCATAGCTATACACATCGGATCCAACGGTTGCGACTGGCGATCCATTTTGATAAATCGTGTACCGATTTACACCCAATAAATCCTGTGCACTCGACCAAGTTAACTTGGCTGACTTTGGCTCAAGTTGGCCCACATTCAACGTACCATTGGTCCAAGTAGGAATTGAGGTAGATACAGGCATTTGATCCGTATTAACGGTTAAGAACGGCCTATTGCCGGCATCTGCTGCCGATGTATCTTTTGAAAAAACTTCCATGAACCTATTTAATGATTTATCATCTTTAAGCTCGAAGGAGATTGTTTTATCGCCATTGAATTCCGCAGCAACTTGAGCAGTTACTGTAAATTGCTTTTTCGTACCTTTTGTTGCATTTATTAAGTTTACCGTTCCAATTTTTATTGCTGATGAATCATCAGGCTTATTATTCCAGTAAATTCCTGACTCATTCCAAGCTGTGCTACTGGTTGCATTCGTGATTGGATCGAAATAGTAATCACTCACCGGATATAGACTCATATTATTTTCTTGCGTCGACGCTTCTAACGCATACACAGAGAAGGTAACCGTGGCATTCGTCACACTACCTGTAAGTGTAGATAAATCGAATTTCAGAAACGCCCTTCTGTTTGTAGTACTACCAAGTCCCAGGTCGCCTTTTATCCTTAATACATTTGTATTGAAATTTGTACCTTTTCCACCTTTATCTGAATCTTGAACAAAAGCGTCGTTAGTCGGATAAAGAACAGTTTGTGTGTTCACTACACCGGAAATCGTTGTAAGATTAACGGTTGGACCGAGGATGGACCAGTTACCGATCGCATCTCGGGCTTCCACGCGGAATGTATACGGTTGTCCTGCTGCCAAACCAGTAACAGGCAGACTCTGAACATTACCATACACATCGGCAATTACCGTATTATTATTAAACACGCGATAACCGGTAACCCCCAGATTGTCTTGAGCTGGCGTCCAATTTAATGTCACCGTTTTATCGGTCAAGGTGCTGTAAGTTAACATTCTGCCAATTGGCCACATCGGTGCCGAGCTGTCAGAATTAATCAGTGTTTGTATCGTGGTTACTGGGCCAGTCACCGACCAATTATTACTCGGATCACTAGCTTCTACCTTGAACGTATATGAGGTATTTTGTGATAATCCTTCCACTCGGAAAGAGTTCGTTGTCGCTGGCAGCGTCACAATCTCCTCATTCCCTTGTAATACGCGATACGCAGTTACACCACGAGCATCCTGAGCAGGGTTCCAGTCCAGCTTCACACTGTTCGCTGTCAATTCAGTCGCATTCATTGGGGGAGAAGCCGACCATGCTGGAGCAGTCGTATCGGTCACGCCCACTGTTCGGAATGTCACAATTGGTCCGCCTGCAGACAAGTTACCTTCCCCGTCTTTCGCTTCCACACGAACTGTATAGAGCGTGTTCTCGGTTAATCCCGTCAACGTGTACACAGGCGAGGTGGTGTCACCAGCAATTTGACCATTGACGTAGATACGATAGCCTGTTACACCATCATTATCAACAGCTTGCGGCCAAGCAAGCGATGATTCCGTTTCAGTTAGATTGGAAACCGTTAAATATGACCCTTTACTCCACCCAGGTCTCGTCTGATCTGCAGGCGAGCTAGCTGTAACTTGCATATCTGGACTTCCAATTGACAAATTACCGTTCGCATCCACGGCCTGGACACGTAGAACATAAGATTGACCTGGCGTTAGTCCTGTCACATCATAACTAGTCACATTGGCTGCTGTTTGTGTCATGAGATTGCCGTCTTTGTAGACGCGGTAGCCTTCCACCTTCTTATTATCATGCGCTGCTGGCCAATGGAAGGTCACCGATGTTGGTGTCGCCTCCGAAACGGTGAATGTACTGCCATACGGCCATACTGGTGCTGTAATTTCTGCCGTTTGCGTTGGAAGCGGCAAAGGTACGAAGCTCGGTGTTACATTGCCTTGAGACGGCGCCCCCCAGACGACGGAGACTTTATTCTCTTGACCTTTTAGCAAAGAAGCCTTAACCGTCTGACTTGTACCATTCCGCGTAACCGTGATGTCATAATCCCCATAAAACCCGCGAGTTTGATACTGACCAGCCGCATCAGTTGTTCCATTCACGTCAGTCCACCATGCTCCGTAGATCAGATTGCGCCATTGCACACCTGATGGCTTTAATGTCCAATCTGATTTGAAAAGCGGTGCATTACTCTGCCAATGGGCACCATCCCAGAAGCCCCACATGGTGAATGATTCCACATTCGGATGGCTAAATGAAGCCAAAAGGATATCTCTTGTAAACATCCCTTGAATATCTGCCTTTGGTGAATTCATATCAAATTCTGTAATCGCTATTTCTGGTGCATATTGTGTAAAATGTGTAAGTTGATCATAAAAAGCCATCGGATTAACCGGCGTACTTCCAAAGTGAGCTTGTATACCGATGCCATCAATCGGTGCGCCATGATCCTTCATGGATTGTAGAATAGACGAGAAATTCTGGATGACAGGAGCATCCATGCCTAGAATCTGCGTTTCGTTCGCATATAATTTGGCCGTGGAATCCGCTTCTTTGGCCATTTTGAACCAATTCGCCATGAGTGCACCCTGATCAGCATACGTACTGCGAATCATGCTATTGAGAACAGGCTCGTTCAGCACATCCCAATCGTACAATCTCCCTCGGAAGTAGCCCCCGATCTCATGAAAGTGATCTTGGATCCTTTTTTCTAAGGAAGTTTTATTGCTCAAAAGACCAGGAATATCCGCTGGCATTCGGGAGGAACCATCCCATAATAGCACATGCCCCCGAATATCGAAGCCATGTTCACCTAACCAATTGTATAACTTAACCGTTTCACTTTTATCCTTTTCCCAGAAAGTCCATTTCGTACCATTTTCCATAACGACAGAGTTAAAATTTTCCTTCAGCTTCGTTCGATACGTTTCTGCATTCTGATCGGTTCCGAATAAAACGTCCCCATTGACGGCAGTACCAAACTTGAAGTCATGGTTCGTCATCTGTACATGCACTTGAGCATCCGAGATAGGTTGGCCATCTGCGTCCTTCACTTCAACCGTTAGATCACCTTTACGAATTTGCTCGATGCGAGCATTGGCCGCTGCACGCCAAGGTGCATCTTCTTCCATACCCTCATATGTAACAGGTGTGCTTGGTAAGCTTTCAAATGTAACCGCTTTCTTATAATTCACAACTTTAAGATTAGCTACTTCGATCACCTGTGGTTTGAAGCCTAGACGTAAGGCAATCTGTGGGATATTCGCCTCCATTAATAAAGAGGCTTTAATCGGCAGAATAAATTTTTTCCACTGTGCAGGAATAATCAACGTCTCATTAATGGATTTACTATTCGGTGCTACTGATTCTTCCATTACAAACCCCAAAGTACCCTCAGCAGTCTCAACTGTCGAGCTAATTGTTCTAGCGTAGAAAGTTGCCAAAATGACATCATCTTTCTCAATTCTTGCCTCAATCGGAATAACATATTGTAAGAGATACGTACTTGCGGGTTGCACATTCGTCGTAAAACGCAATGCTTCAGTAAAGGATTGTCCCTCTACGGGTGCAGATTCAAAAGTACCATATGCCGGAGCCAAAGGATTGAGCGCAGCTCCTGCCTTTTTCAAATCCGAAACGAGCACCTCACTATCAGCTACTTGCCCCAATTGATCCTCTGTCAACACCTGGGCCAAGGAAATCTTCGGTTGGAACGGCACCACCAGCATCGTTCCGATTAACAGGAGAGAGAGTAATCTTCCCATTTTACCCCTTCTTATCATCACCGATCTCATCCTTCCATCAATAAAATACATCAACAATAAAAGAGCACCCACCTGAGCGAGTATGCTACCTGCTTCAGATGGGCACGAGTCATGCGACAAACTTACTTCTTACGGTTTGCGTTATACCAGTCGGTTAATTCCTTGATTGCTTTATCTCCACCTTGTTTTTTCCAGTTAGCAACATACTCATCAAAGTAGTCCAGCGGCTTCTCGCCGAGAATAATTTTGGCAGCTGCCTCTTGGAAAGAGCCTTTGTAACCAAGATCTGCGTTCTTCGTCAACGTTTCTGAAGGCGGCATACCTGCAGTCGGATTAGGGATACCTTCTTTACGGGACGTTTCGATCGTTTGAATCAGCTTGTTGTAAGCTTCATCGTTATTAATTAACACCTTCTGAGCTTGCTCATGGAAGCCATGCATTTGGAACACAGCGGAACGCCATTTCAAATCAGGATCTTTGTCTGCATTGTACTTAAGAGTTGTCCCCTCTTTGGTGTAGGATTGCCCTTCAATACCAAGCTCCGTGAATAGTTGCCCCTCTTCGGAAACGAGCCAATCGAACATTTTCACAACAGCTTCAGGGTTTTTCGTATCTTTGTGCACGACAAATGTTTTCAATACTGGCTTCTCTACGCGACCCAATTTCCCATCATAGCCTTCGCCTCTAGGCGTTGCGATAGCGAGCACGTTTGGCTTTTTATCTGGAAGCAATTTGCTAAGTTCTTTTTGCCAAGGATCCCAAGCGCCGAAAACAACGTGGTTCCAGGAGCCAACAAGGTCGGACTTAATTTTTTGATCCCAAATCGCCCGTGTATTCGTCAAGAATTCGGTATCGATCAGCTTCTCTTTGTACATCGTGTTGAGCATGCCCAAAGCTTTTTTCATATTTGGGTTCACAAAGCCAGGCATTACCTCATTATTGTAAAGACTGTTGGAGTCCAGATTCACCCCATACATCCCGAAAATGTTATCTGCCCACTCAAATTTCTCACGAGAAGCGAATGCAATTTCATCTTTCTTGCCATTGCCGTTCGGATCCTTATCACGGAAAGCGCGCAGCATATCCAGGAACTCCGCAGATGTCTTCGGCTCCTTAATGCCGAGCTTATCCATCCAATCTTTACGTACATAGATGACACGTTCTGCTGGTGCATTCCCTTGCGCTAGTTGCGGAATCGCGAGAATTTTACCATTCAATGTAACCGCGTCCCATGCGGATTGCGGGATGTTTTTCTTCAAATTCGGACCGTATTTATCGATCAACGGCTTCAAATCCATCGCCAAACCGTTGATAACCAGATCAGAGGTCTCAATGCCCCACACCATGTGAACGTTAGGAATATCGCCGGAAGCGAACTTTAATTTGAGCTGATCCATGTAGTTCTCATGCGGCAGGAAGGTGATGTTGAGATCTGTATTTGTTTTTTGTGCGAGATATTTAACCGTAGTCAAATCCATGGACTTGCCTGCTGGAATCTGTTGCGCGTTATTGGAGACGAAAATGCTAATTTTCTCTGGAGCCGCTGGCGTCGCACTTTGGCTAGCAGCAGGTGCAGCGGAAGGTTGTGTCGTTGTTGTGGCGCTTTTATTTGAGGAGCAGGCAACCGTAGCACCCGCAATACATACCACACTTGCAAGCGTAACCAATTGTTTAAAATTAACTTTCATAGAATAGACCCTCCCTAGTTTCTTCATTATAAAATAGTTAGTTTGTTAGATTCATCTGGACATTACTGGAATTTGCCGAAACACCCCCATTATGGAATCAGATAAGGAACGCCTACTCTTTTACTGAACCCAAGAGCGCCCCTTTAATGAAGTGCTTTTGTAAAAACGGATACACAATAATGATAGGGATCGTAGCGATTACGATTGTAGCCATCTGCAAACCTTGAGGCGTTACAGCGGTTGACAGTTCTAGGACCGATTGCCCGCCGGCAGAATCCATATCGAATTGCGAGATGAGCTTATACAAATACAGTTGCAAAGGCTGAAGTTCGCGATCAGTGATGTACAATAACGGCGCGAGATAGTTGTTCCAATGCCCCACTGCGTAAAATAAAATCAGCGTGACATTGATCGGCATCGATAACGGCGCCACAATGCGCCACACGATCCGGTACTCCGACATGCCATCCACCCGAGCGGCTTCAAAAAGCTCTTCCGGAATCGATCGCATAAAGGTGATGCACAGCATCATATTGAAGGCGCTGAGCGCACCTGGGATAATGAGTGACCAGATACTGTTGAGCAAGCCTAGGCTTTTGACAAGGATGTACATCGGTACCATCGGAGCCTGGAAAATCATCGTAAAAATGATGAAAAGAAGAATTGCCTTGCGGCCGCCCAACCACCCTTTGGATAGCGGATAGGACGTAAGAATCGTCAGCAGCATATTGATGGCCGTTCCAATTAGCACAATCTGAATCGTAACCCCGAATGATTTCCAGAATACTGCGTTTTGGATAACGAATTCGTAATTGAGTAGATTAAAGCCTACAGGCCAAAGTGACACCTCGGAATGGATAATGGCTTCATTTGAACTGAGTGAGCCCGCAATTACATTCATTAACGGGATGGCAACCGCAGCGCAAAAGAGCAGTAACAGAAGAACATTCGCTGTATCAAAAGCGATTTCACCTGGTGTTCGTTTGATTTTCATCGTCGTATCGCCCCTTTAATATAGCCCTTCACCGGTTGTCCATTTACTCACACGGTTCGCAATAATGAGTAAGAGGAAGCCAATGACCGATTTAAACAATCCGATTGCCGTCGTGATACTGTACTGACCTTGCAGGATGCCCGCTCGATACGTGTATGTATCCAACACATCCCCTGTCTCAAACGTGGCTGGATTCAAAAACTGATAAATTTGCTCGAAGCCAGAGTCCATGATATGTCCCATTTTTAGCATCAATAGAATCATGATCGCCGGCAGCAGGCCTGGCACCGAAATGTGTAAAAACTGCTTCCACCGATTCGCCCCATCCATCCGTGCCGCTTCATATAATGAGGGATTAATGCCCGCAAGCGCAGCGATGAAAATGATGGCGTTCCAGCCCATTTCCTTCCAAATTCCTGAAATGATAATGATCGGGCGGAAATATTCCGGCTTCTGAAGATACGCGATGGTTTCACCATTGAACGAGGAAATTACGTGATTTACGAGTCCCTGTGTCGGCGATAGCAGCATATACGTAAGTCCGAAAACGATCGTCCATGATAAAAAGTGAGGCAAATACAGCACCGTTTGGGTAATCCGCTTGAATGCCATCGTTCGTACTTCATTGAGCATGATGGCCAGCAGGATCGGCAGCGGGAAGGCAAACACAATTTGATATAAGCTGATTAACAGCGTATTTCGGAGCAACCGTCCGAATTTGTCATACGTGAACAGTTGATGGAACCATTTGAACCCAACCCATTCACTCCCTGTGAAGCCTTTGAAAATGTTGTAATCCTGAAAGGCGATGAAGCTCGCCATGAGGGGGAGGTACTTGAACACTAGAAAATACAACAGTCCAGGTATCAGCATGATATAAAAAGCTCGATGCTTTAGGACGTATTTCCACCATCCTCGTTTCTTTGTTGCGCCGGTTGACCGCTGGACAACCTCATTCACAGTAGCGGATTTCATCTGCTCTCACCTACACTATCTATTTGTCTTATGTATTTATTATAGGTTTGGGGGTGTGGGACCAACAATGAGGGTGGATGTCGATTTACTGTAGTAAAAGTCTTTTTGTGGGGGGAGGAGCGACGTTGCAGGTGGTGAGCAGACCCCTAGGAAAATAACTGGAAAAGGTACAGCTAATATTTGACTTTTCGCTCGAATATGGATTTTAACTGGAAAACATGCAGTTAATTTCTCCCAAAATGATGATTTCGGCAAAAATGGCCCGAATTAACTGGAGGAAATCCATCTATTCTGATGCAGTAGCAAAATCTAGCAAAATTAGATGTAGAAAATCCAGCTATTGGTGTTGCTGGGGAGGCGTGTGGTGAGTGGCGGTAGTGTCGGGGCGCAGTGTGGAGGGGATGTGTGCTTGAATAGCTAATGAGCTTGGGTCGTAAGTGTGGAGAAAAAGCAAAAAGAGCTGCCCTTAGGCAGCTCTCCCGTCCGTTGTTTATGGTCAGCTTTTTTGGTATATTTCTCCATGAGCGTTCGCAATGAAAGTCCGTGCGACGCACATTCGCAACTTAAAGGAGAAGTATGATGGAATTATTTGCTACGATCTTAATTCTACTCGCACTGATTGGTATATCCAACATCCTGAACGGCCAATTCCCGCTCGTGCCCGTTCCACTCATGCAAATAGCGCTCGGTATGAGCGTCGCTGCTTTCCCATCCGGCCTGCACATGCACCTCGAGCCGGAGCTGTTCTTCGTGCTGTTCATCGCCCCGCTGCTGTACAACGACGGCAAGCACGTGTCGCGGACCGAGCTATGGAAGCTGCGCGTCCCGATCCTCCTGCTCGCGGTCGGCTTAGTCTTCGCGACGGTGTTCCTGATCGGCTACGCCATCCACTGGATGATCCCGTCCATCCCGCTGCCTGTCGCGTTCGGCCTCGCAGCCATCCTATCGCCGACGGACGCAGTCGCGGTCGGCAGCCTGGCTGGCCGAATCCGGCTGCCGAGCAGCCTCAAGCACCTGCTCGAAGGCGAGGCGCTCATGAACGACGCGTCGGGTCTCGTCGCGTTTAAATTCGCGATCGCCGCGGCGCTCACCGGCAGCTTCTCGCTGGCGAACGCAAGCGTCAGCTTCCTCCTCATCGCGATCGGAGGCATCGTGGTCGGTGCGGTTACGGCGCTGCTCATCTCCGGCGCCCGGTTATGGCTTCGCCGTTCGGGTCTCGAAGACGAGACAATGCATATGCTCGTCCACCTCTTGACGCCGTTCGCGCTGTACATGATCGCCGAGCACCTCGGCGTATCCGGCATCTTGGCCGCAGTCGCCGGAGGCGTCGTGCACGCGATCGAACGCGACCGGATGTCGAGCATCAAGCCGTTGTCCCACGAGCTGTCGGACAACACGTGGTCTGTCATCGTCTTTATTCTCAACGGCCTCGTTTTCGTCATTCTCGGGCTACAGCTGCCGAGCGTGTTCAACGAGGTGTTCAAAAATCCGCTGCTGAACAACGGAGAAGTGATCGGTTACGCAGTCGTCATCTTCCTCATGCTGATCGCCCTGCGCTTTCTATGGGCGTACTCATTCTCACACGGCGGTCGATGGATCGGCAAGAAGACTGCGTCCAACGTCAAAATAACGTTCAGAATGCTCGCGATGACCTCCCTGTCCGGCGTACGTGGAGCAGTGACGCTCGCGGGTGCCTTCTCGATCCCGCTGCTGCTGGACAACGGGGCGCCGTTCCCAGAACGAAGCCTCGTCATCTTCTTGTCAGCGGTCGTCATCTTGCTGTCGCTCGTCGCTGCGAGCGTACTTTTGCCGCTCTTCGCGCAGAAGCCTGCCGAGGACAAAGCAGCGGAGCGCGCGGCCACCGAGCGCAAAGGAGAACAGCTTATCATGGGCGCGGCCATCCGCGCTGTCCATTCGGCGACGACCGAAGACAATGAGGTCGAGTCAGCATCCGTCATCGCCGATTACGAACGCTGGCGCAGAAATCCGGACGCCGACGTGCGTCGCATGCAGCGCAGCAAGGACGACCTGGAAGAGCGAGAAATGCGGCTCAAAGCCATCGAAGTGGAGCGTCGCACGGTGAACATGCTGCTGCGGAACGATCACATCACCGAGACGCAAGCGACTCTGTTCCAAAGCAATCTGGAACAGATGTCGATGGTCTTGTCCGGGCGTACGAACCTGCTCGTACTGCTGGTGAACTTCTGGTGGCAAGAGCTGAAGGCACTCTTAACCAAACAAGAGTCCCGCTTCAAAGCGATGCGGGACTTGTCGAAAGCGGATCGGGAAGCGATCCGCGGGTTGAAAGTGCAAACGTGCGAAGCTGCGCTTTCCTCCCTCCGTACGGAACGCACATGCGATGCCAGGGCATCCGTCATGACCCATTACGAGGACGTGCTGGCGAGATTGACAGCTCCGTACTCGTTCGGGAAGCCCCTTGAAGGCGACGAGGAAGTGCGGCGCGACCTGCAGTGGATCGCCATTCAAGCTGAGCGGGATGAAGTGCAATCGCTGTTTGAACAAGGCGAAATCACACGCGACGTCGCCAACAAGCTGCGCCGAACAATTCGAACGCGCGAAGCGACGATATTGGAGTAAAGTTCCTTACTACCAAAACAACTCGCCATGCCCAAGCAATCTTGAAAGACCCTCTGCAAAATAGTAGTCACCATAAATAAGCGGAACATCGATATTCTTACCTTCAGGGTAGTGGCTAGTCCCATGTGTGACTAGCCCTTCTTCGTTTTCGGAGTCCCACGCACCGTAGTTCGTGTAAAGCGAATGCAAGATGCGCTCACCCGCATCGCGGTAAAGGGACGCTTCTTGGCTGTTCACTTGCTCCGCGATCAGGAGCAAGCCGCATGCCGCGCATGCGCCTGCTGAGGAATCGCGGTACGCCGGGATGCCATCCGGCAAGCGGAAATCCCAATGCGGCACATGGTCTTCCGGCAAGTTCGCCAAGAAGAAGTGCGCGGCACGCTTCGCTGCCTGCAAATATTTTTCATCGCCTGTGTACTTATAGCTGAGGCTCATGCCGTATATCGCCCAAGCGGTCCCACGGGACCAAGCCGATTCAGGCGCAAACCCTTGCCCACCGTTCACGGAAAGCTTTTCACCAGTGGCAGGATCAAAAATCACGATATGGTTCACCGAACCATCGGGACGGATAAAGTGCTCCACCGCCATGTCCGCATGTCGAACGGCGATTTCTTTAAAGCGCGGGTCGCCTGTCGTCAGCGAAGCCCAGTGCAGCAAAGGCAAATTCATCATGCAGTCAATAATCGCCCAGCCTGCATTGTCTTCACCCTCGCGCCACGGGTTCCACGCGCGTATGTAGCTGCCTTTTACATTGAATCGTGCGGCTAGCAAATTCGCAGCCAGCAAGGCGCGACGCTTAGAGTCATCTGCGCCAGTCAGTTTATAGCGCGCGACACTCGTCAGCGTCCACATGAAACCGATATCGTGATCCAGACGATAGTAGTCGGTTACGACTTGATCGAGCTGCTGTTCGCAAGACTCAGCCAATTGTTTTAGCCCCTCATCCTTCGTATCTCTATACAATAGCCACAGCAGCCCCGGCCAAAAGCCAGCCGTCCACCAATAAGCAGGCTCCAGCTTATACTCTCCACCAACACTCGCATGTGGGAAGCCGTCACCAATTCGATTGCTTGTTTTACCTACTTTTGCTACTGTTTGTGCCCATGCTTCTTGAGCCCAACCCTTCTGAATTGTCGTCATCTGAGCCTCTCCTCACCAAGGTTTTGTAAAACGTTTAACCTATTATACCACCTGGCTTTGAGAAATGCTCGACCTGTTTAAAATTGGTTGCGAAAAAGCCACTTGCTTCTGCAAGTGACCTTGTCAATCGAATCGTTTACTGTCCCCCATGCTCCTCCCTCAACCCATGCACAGGATTCCCAATTAAGCATTGTTCGAACATATCAATAATAGCCAGGAACCGCTCCGCCTCACGAAACACATGATCCGCCAGCAAGGGATGGATAATGCTCTTGATTTTACATGCTTCAATTAATTCACGGGCTGTCTTCTTAAAATCACGGAGTGCAACGACAGAGACACGATTCTGGTCGAGGAATTGGTCCAAGAGCGGCTCGGTTTGGGATTGCGGCCTCATCCCGCTTAAATCAATGGCTTGGAAGAGGAGCTGGTCAAAATCATGACTAAAATTCCGCGCTTGTTCCACTAACTGACGTTCAGACGGGTCCAGCAAGTGACCAATAAATTTGGCGTGATCCGCCATAATGCGCAAGAAAAACACATTTTCATCAATAATCGCATCGGGCAGCGGCTCTAATCGTCCTGTATTCAATTCGTGTAATCGGTTGCGAAAATAGTTGGCCTCTCGACTGGTATGGTCGACTAACAACGGAAAATTGTTGCCGCCTGGGAGCTTGCATTGAATAATAAGACCGAGAACTTTCCTTTTGAATGCCCAAATATGGGCAACAGCCGCAGCGACTTCCGTATTAAATCGCCTAATTTGATCAGGGTCTGTTAGCTCTGTATACGAATGGGAACGCCCCTCAATGTGCTCAAAAATAGTATAATAATGATTGGCTTCTTGAATCAGCAGCGTATCCTCACACCGAAAACCAAGCTTGAGAAATAAAGAATGTTCCTTCATAATACGTGACCAGAACCGAACCTCATCTAATGAACGCATTACGAACTCATTGGACAAATCGCGCACTCTCCTCACCATGCTGTTCTTCTATCCCATGTATAATGAGCAGACGTCGTATATATGCCACATTCACCATACTAGGACAACAAGTGCGGATTTATTTACCCTAAATTGAGCAACTCATCAATGATCTGATGTTGACCGTTCGGTGCCCAGCTCATTCGAATCCAATTGGAGATCACGTGTGTTCGGCTGTTCTTCCCAGCCTGCATCGCTTCCCAGGAAGTTCCATTCAGTACACCTGCGTTCAGAACTGTGTCGTCAAATTCAGCTAGACGCTTATCGATCAATAGATAGTCTGTTTCAAAAAGCAGCATGCTCTCCAACGGGAATTCCTTCGTTCTTTCATTTAAAGGAACACAGCTGCCAGGCTTTAAGCCAAGCTCCCCGTACAACAGATTACTAAGGGGGTGGTCTACCAGCCCCTGCACACGGATTTTCCGATTGTATAATCGGACTAAGGAGACACTGCTATTTCCTATCGTATTTGTTAAAAAGTCTTTTGCATAATTGACTCTTAATGCTAGTTGAGTGAGGCATTGCTGCGCTTCTTTCTCCCGTCCAACCAATTCCGCTATTCGCATATAGTACTTTCGCCAATCCATCGAGAAATCTACGATGACGGTTGGTGCTATTTGCTTCAGCTGATCAAGAAGCGGAATGTGTCTGTAATCAGCGATAATTAACTCCGGCTGGTAGTTACGCATGCCCGCCAACTGGACCCCAATGTGCCTTTGATTTTCCTCGACACCTAATTCCAACTGGCGAAACCCATTCAATGCAAAAGCGTCCTCCACACCAAGGGTCCGCAAACAATCCAGATACCCAAAACAGGAGGCAACGGCGACCTTTAAATGTCTCCTTTTTACATACATCATGGGAGAAATACCTACATTGCTCTTAAACATGCGGCTAAAATAAAACTCATTCCCGAAGCCCACCGCCGTTGAAATATCTTTGATCGAGGGATCGGGCTGTTGCAGCAATTCTTTCGATGAATCAATGCGAATGTGATTTAAATATTCAACCGGAGACATCGACTTCGCTTTCTTGAAGCTCCTTGAATACGAAGTCGGCGTTAATCCGGCGATGTCCGACAAAGTTTCCAATTTGATTTTATGAGAAAAATGCTTGTACATATACGTGATACTTTGATCAATCCCCTTCGACGCATCCTCGCTATCAATCGAAGCAGGCACTTCCTGCGGTATCGCATGAATTAGACTTTGAAACTTGAGCTGAATTCTGGGATCCTTGATTGACTTGGATCGACTTTCTTCATAGAGCTGCTCTATAGCCTCGACGTGTTGCTTAACTTGTTTGATTTGAAGCTTGCCTGTTGGAAAAAGCGAGGGCTGCGACGCAGCAGGAGTGCAATGAAAGCTACCCTTCAGTTTCGAAAATGAGACGCTTCTTACATTCAAAATGTAGAACTCTAAATAATCCGACTCAAGCATCACTTCAATCGGCTTGCCTTGCGTTAAATAGTAAGTCTGGTTGGGCTTGATTGGCACAGCCTGATTATCGACACAGAGAATGCCTTTGCCTAGGGTTACAACAATGAGCATATCTCCGGGGATTTTTTTTCTATGCAGCGTATTTCGCTTATGGAATCGACGTTTACGTATGGATGTGAGCATAAGAAGGGAATATTCCTGAACTGAAACCGGAATCGGCAGCATATGAAGCTTCCACCTCCTGAATTTTATTGATAACGATTCTCATTACCATAAAACTCAGTATAAATGCTTTCCATTTACTTGAAAAGTTTTTTTGCTAATCTTGTTATTTTCTCCAAAAAGTTGAACAATCTGCCTTATCCAAAATGTTGAAGTCAATCATTTTCTCCAGTAATGAAAAATCAACCGGACGATCCCACGGAATACGTACTAACTCCTTCGTATGTTCATAGCCTGCCTGCACAATGTCAGCAGAGAATTGATGCATACCTGCCTTCTCAGGGGCAACAGCCAGATGACGTTTGGATACGCTAAAGCCAATAATAAATGTGTCATGATCGGTAAACATAGGTTGATTCCACGCAATTTTGGGCACTAAATTTGGAAATTTCTTCGTAACCCAAGTCAGAACTTCTTCCGTTCGGTCCCGATGTTGTAAGTTATCAATCTTCGCTAAATATTCCGCAAAAGCTTCCATATGATTCCCTCCTGACTAATATTCCTAGTATCTCCAATTGTAACAGAAAAAGCGCACGAATCCCCAAAAGTGATTCGTGCGCATATGTAAATGACTATTTATAATTCTATAATCGTCAGCATCTCCTCCGCCGACTTCCGTGGCTGAACGGCTGGGATCGATGCTGGGTAGCCAACATGCAGGACACCGACGATTTTCTCATCGGACTCCAAGCCAACTACCTGTTGAAACTCGGTCTCATAGTTATAATTGTTCGTTTTCCACACGACACCGAGCCCTTGCTCCCAGGCTGCGAGTTGGAAGTTTTGGATGAGGGCGCAGACGGCACCGTAGTCTTCATCCCATTGCTTTTGGCGCGTGTCTTCCTTCAGAATGACAACAAGATGCGCGGGTACCTTCAGGAAGTACTCCCATTTGGGCTTCCCGTGTTTGGCTCTCATCTCCACGTCATCATAGCATTGGAGCATCGCATCAGCTAATGTTTCCCGTCCTTCTCCCTTATACAAAATAAACCGCCAAGGCTGTCTGTTCCCATGATTCGGCGCCCATACGGCTACATTTAGCAGCTCGAGCAGCAACGCATCTGAAACAGGGTCTTGCTTGAACTCGCGAATCGTTCTTCTTTCTTTAATCACATCGGCAACTGTTGCCACTTGTTTAACTTCGGATGAGCTCATGCTTCACTTCCTCCTCTGTTTTCTTAGCTTTCGGCTTCTCAGCCCTTCGACCCTTCCCTTTCGGAATGCACATCGGTGTACCGAAGAACGGATCCTCCATAATGTCGCATTCCATACCAAATACATGCCGAACTAGCTCCGAGTTGATAACTTCCTCTGGTTTTCCTTGGGCAAAAACCGATTTATCTTTAATCGCCACGAGATGATGCGCATATCGACAAGCTAGATTGAGATCATGAAGAACCATGACAATCGTTCGCTGTTCTCGTTCATTTAGTTCAAACAACAAATCCAAAATATCCACTTGGTGAGCCATATCCAAATACGTGGTAGGTTCATCCAACAGGATCGTTTGGGTCCCTTGCGCGAGAGTCATCGCGATCCACGCCCGCTGGCGCTGGCCGCCGGACAAGGAATCAACGGAGGTTTCCGCCAGTTCGGTTGTTTTGGTAACCGCTAAGGCCTCATTCACTTGGCGCTCATCTTCATCCGACCATGCTTTTAGCCAATTCTGGTACGGATACCGTCCTTGTTTTACCAACTGAAATACCGTTAACCCTTCCGGGGCAATCGGACCTTGCGGCAAGATCGATAAGCGCTTCGCGATCTCTTTTGTCGGAATTTCCGTGATATGCTTGCCATCGAGAATGATCTGGCCATCGGCAGGCTTTAATAAGCGTGCCATCGCACGCAGGAGTGTGGATTTCCCGCAGCCATTTGAACCAATCAATACGGTAATCTTGCCTTTGGGAATCGACAGATTCAGCTGCTCTATAATATTTTCGTTGCCATAGGTCAAATTTAAATTTCGGGTCTCCAAAGTTGGCACTCTCTTCACTCCTATCTTGAATTTCGCTTGGTGTACAGCAAGTAGATGAAAAAGGGTGCCCCCACCGCTGCCGTAAATACACCGACTGGCACATCCAACGGCAGGAAGAACGCTCTTCCCGCTAGATCAGCCAACATCACGATAGCCCCTCCGAGTAAAGCTGAGACGGGTAAAAGGCTGTCAAAGCTTGAACCAACCCATTTGCGCGCCATATGCGGAGCAATTAACCCAATGAAACCGATCGCGCCAGCCACGGAAACGGCAGAACCCGCCAGCGCCACACTGATGAGCAGCAATAATAAGCGGTTGACCTCCACTGCGCTTCCCGCACTTGCTGCCACATCATCCCCGAGCTGTCCGATATTGACATGGCGAGCTAAGAGAAAGGCAAGCGGAATCAAGATAACCGTCCATGGCAGAACGGTGATCACATTTTCCCAGTTCGCCGCGTAAACCGAGCCTGTCAGCCATAAGTAAGCTGTGCCAGGATCATTTTTCGGACTGAAAACAATCATCATCGTCGTCGCAGCCGACATCAGCGAGGACATCCCGATGCCGACCAGAATGAGGCGGATCGGTGTGACCCCTTTTTTCCAAGCTAGCAAATACAAAATAACAGAAACAACTGCAGCGCCCAGCATCGCCGAGACCGGCAGCCACCGAATGCTGATCATGCCATTGAAATAGGTAAGGAATGTGACAGCAGCCACCGAAGCTCCGCCGGTTACGCCCATCATGTCTGGGGATGCCAATGGATTTCGAATAATCCCCTGCATGATCGCACCTGCCGCAGCCAGCGCAGCGCCTACTAACATGGAAATGACAATGCGCGGTAGACGCAGCTTTTGAACGACCATGGTGTGATCGTCAGCACCCGTGCCAATAATGCTTTTCACAACATCAATCGGAGATATGTACATCTCGCCCATCCCTGTGCTTACAATCGCAATGAGTATGCAAACGATCAGGAGGGCAAGGGAGATGATGAATGCTTTTTTTTCGACTAAAAAAGAAATCTCACCGCGCCGCAATCGAACTGGAACGTGACCCTTCATGATTTGATAAGCCCCCTTCGTGCAATATAAATAAAGAACGGGGCACCAATAATGGCCGTCATAACGCCGACAGGCATTTCCTCAGGAATCATAATAAATCTTGCAGCCAAATCCGCCAGAATGAGCAGAATCGCACCTAGCACGGCACAATAGGGAATGACCCAACGATGATCAACACCGATAAAAAAACGCGAGATATGCGGAATCACGATGCCAATAAACCCGATAGGACCTGCGACAGACACGGAGCAACCCGCCAGTACGACAATAAGAAGGCCTGCGGCTGATTTAACCCAGATCGTCTTTTGACCCAAGCCTTTCGCTGTATCCTCACCCATGAGAAGTAAATTCATATCCCGTGCAATGAACCATGCAGCTACCCAGCATACGGCCATGAAGGGAATTACTGTGATTAACATATCTGGAGATCGTCCGGCAATCGTACCCGTCAGCCAGAACAGCACCGTACTCAGACCTTGTTGATTTAATACCAGAATGCCTTGTGTAAAAGAAGAGAACATCGCGGTCATGGCTGCGCCTGCGAGCACGATTTTGAGTGGGGTCAAGCCATCTCGGCCAAAAGAGCCCAAAATATACACGGACAAGGCGCCGACTGCCGCTCCGATAAAAGAGATCCACATCAACGCTTGCATCGATGAGATCGATAAAGCGACCGCCGCAAGGACGACGAACAACGTTGCTCCTGCGTTGACCCCGAGTACGCTCGGCGATGCCAGCGGGTTGCGCGTGAGCGTCTGCATCAACGTACCCGCGATGGCCAAGCTAGCGCCGATGGCAGCAGCAATGCACGCTCTAGGCACGCGCGTTGTGCGAAGAATGATTTGATCATTGATATTCTCATCGTAATGAAAGATGGAAGCCCATGCCGTATGCCAGTCAAACTGCGTCGCCCCGAAAAGAATGCTGGAGACAAAGCTCCCCAGCAGGATCAGGACCAGCGTGAACAGCCCGGCGGTTTTCCATACGCTTGTATTCATAAGATTCATGCTGACAATCTCCTTGGAATCCGGAATCCACAAAGGAATGAACATATCGTTCATTCCTGCGTGTTTCAACTATTTGATATCAAAATATTTGTAGAGATCCGCAAGCATCGCTTTCGCTGCCATCGAGCCTCCCGCTAAGTTCCAAGTAATCGTATCTACTTTAAAGTACTTACCGTTCTTCACGCCCTTTAGATTTTTCCAAAGCGGGTGAGACGTCCAATCGTTGAGCGATTTCTCTACGGCTGGTTCCTCTGCGTTCAGACGCGTGATATCAAAGATATACTCCCCGTCCAACTGGGACATTTGCTCTTTTGAAGTAATGTTGACTACAGCTTTACCTTCAACAATTTGCGCCTTCGGTCGCGGTAAGCCGAGTTCCTTGAAGATCGTTCCAGCGAACCCTGTTGCGTAAAAACGAGCACTGCCATCTCTCTCAAAACGGATAATCGAAACCTCGGATGTCGCCAGTTTAGTTCCTGCTTTTTGTTTAAACTCCGCAACCCCTTTATCCCAATCCGCTATAATCTTCACACCTTCTTGCTCCTTATAAAGAGCATCCGAAGCATATTTCAAATTCGCTTTCCAATCGAAAATCTCTTCTGTAATGATCGTTGGCGCAATGCTTTCCAGCTGCGGGTAAATCTTCTCATGACGCGTTTTTGTACCGATGATCAAATCTGGCTTCAAAGACACGATTGCTTCTACGTTTGGCTGTGTTTCTTCACCTAGATTTTTAACGCCTTCCATGTTGGCTCTCAAATAGTTGTACCAAGGCTTCTCTTCCCAGGATTCAACCGAACCGACAGGCTTAACGCCTAAGTGTGTAACAATATCCGTCATACCATTGAACAGGACGACTACCCGCTCCGGCTTTTTCTTCAAAGTAACTGTACCCATCGCGTGCTTGATTGTTTTCTCAACTGCTGCTGCAGCTGTAGCTTTAGCGGCTTCTGGTGATGCGCTTGCACTGCTCGTGCTGCTCGCATTGCCACCTGTTGTTTTTGAGCTGCCACACGCCGTAACGGCAAGTGCGAGTAACAGCACGACCATCATTTTTAAAGCTTTCATCGGTTTCTTCCTCCTTGTACAGCAAAGCACACACGATGAACAAGCCATCTATTTAGAATGCGGATGCTGACTCCCTATTTTTATAATTGATAATAATTCTCAGTCTCAATTATAAGTGGGTACAAAACCATTGTACATATCCGATTTTATCCGATTCATGGCGTGAATTTATCATAGTGTGAAGTTTGAATGCGCGTTTAGTGGAAAATGTTGCTAAAAAACTTTTCCCGTACTATACTATACCTAGATATTCGATGCATCGTAATTCTATAGTCATGAGAGGAGTTGAGCTATCCATGAAAATTAATAAAGAGTTGATGAAAGGTAGCACGGTCATCTTGATCTTGACCCTCTTGGATCGCAAAGACATGTATGGCTACGAGATGACCAAAGAAATGGAGAAACACTCCGATGGCGTATTCACCTTAAAGGAGGGTACGCTCTATCCCATTTTGCATACGCTTGAGTCTGAGGGCTATGTTGAAGCTTATTGGGATGAGAAAGAAGGACGGAAACGCAAAAATTATCGCATCACGAAGGCAGGCAAGGGTGAATTGGGCGTAAAGAAACAGGAATGGTCCCTTTTTCGCAATACAGTAGATCGTGTACTTGGGGAGGACGGGGTATGAGCAACTTTCGTCATCATGAGGAGATTACTACGTTCCTGAAGCAGGTTTGTCGCGAAATCAAAGCCAGAGAGGTTCATGCGGAAGTTCGGCTGGAGCTTGAAAGTCATCTGCAGGAGTTAATTGAGGAGAAGCTCACTACTGGGGTTGATTTGGATGCAGCTGTTAAGGAGTCGATTGTTCAAATGGGAACGCCGGTTGTCATCGGGCGGCAGTTTCATCTTGCCCATCGGCCTCGTTTTAACTGGGGGCTGCTTGCTATTATCGTAATACTTATGGCGATTGGGTTAATCGCTATATTTTCGGCTCAAGCTGCGCTGTCCAATCATCCCAATATTACTTCTTTCGGGCTGAAACAACTAGTGTATTTGGGTGCAGGCTCGTGCTTGATGCTGATCATTGGCTTTAGCAACTATAGCAAGTTAGCTAGGTACTCCTGGGGCCTCTTTGCGGCTACAATAACATTGCTTAGCTTTGTTTTACTATTTGGACCTGTGATGAATGGACGTAGCGGCTATATGAATTGGGGGCCTGTCCAACTAAATATCCCTGCACTCTCCCCCTACTTGCTTCTCATCGCTTTAGCTGGAATTTGGAGTTCACCACAACGAATCGTTATCAACGAATCCCTCCTGCGTACATTATTCCGTAAATGTTGGATCAACTTAGGAAGCGTTTGGCTGCCAAGTTTGCTCATTTTAAATACATATTCTATCGCGAATTTCGTTCTTTTCTTTATAGGATGTTTGACTTTGTTACTGGTTTTGAAAAAGAAGCGAACCATTCTCATTGCTCATTTCAGTCTAGCTGCTGCTGCCTTTGGTCTATTTATTTTAAAATTAAGCTATCAATCCTATCAAGCTCAACGTCTTTTCGCTTTTACACATCCACAAGAAGATCCGCTAGGCATGAATTATCAAGTCATCCAGTCCAAATTAGCGATGCAATCCGCCGGTTGGTTGGGGCATGGATTTGGAACTCCCCTCAACACGTTGCCTGAGTTTCAAGCTGAAATGATGTTCCCTTTTCTCATCTATTGTTTCGGTTGGGGGGCTGGTATTGCTTTGGTGATGATGATCACGCTGTTCGTCCAGCAAACAGTTGGCGTCTCGCGGAAGGTGAGAGATCCCTACGGAAAAGCTTTAGTATCTGGGTTATTAACCTTGTTGATCACACAGTACATTTGGAGCATCCTTATGTCGATGGGACTGGCTCCCTATAGCTCGTTTCAACTCCCTTTCATTAGCTATAGCGGCTCGCTCGTTATTTTTCAATTTATAGCCATCGGCATCATGCTTAGTGTCTATCGACGCAAAGACCTCGGCACTTCACAGTTTACATAGGCTTAGAGATCGCACCTCTTTTTTCAGCCACTCAGCCACTATCCCTTACCAATTTGTCCTATGGACATATACTTAAGAGAGAACCCAATAGGGAGGATTTGTGTGCTATGAAATCAGACCGCGTTACGATTATTATAGAAAAAGGGAAAAAACGTATCATTGCGCAATCGCCCATTCATGGTGTTAATAGGTTGGTATTCGTTATCAACCATCAATTTACGAATGCTCCTAACACGACGCAGCTCGCAAGTGGCGCAGGTCGAAGCAGCGCATCTGGTAGCAACGCCGCTATTAAATCTCCGCATAGTCAGCAACAGCAAAGCGTTGGGGCTGGCGGCAAAGCGAGGAACAAATTGGTGAAAGGCGGCGCAAAAGGCAGATTGCTTGAAAGCAAATACCTTTCCGAGATACGTCGCAAAGGCAAAGAAATCGTCGTTGTCATTAACGATCAAATCGTGAAGCTCCCCAAACATGCTAAGAATGCCTCGGCTACCCAAGTGGCAAGCGGCGCTGGCAAGTACAGCACGAGCGGGACGAACTCAGCCATCGACAGTCCGGGTACAAAGCAGCAGGACGCTGTCGGTGGGAATGGAAAAGCTTCAAATACATTGGCTAGCAAGAAGCGTAAGAAGAAGTAGCATAAAAAAGAGCTAAGCGATCGCTTAGCTCTTTTGCTTTTGGCCTCACTGCCGTGGCAAGTGAAAATCCATTATCTCCAAACCCCTTGCCGCACTCGAGTTAGTCTCATTTATTCAAAAAATAGTCATAGTATGCACCTTGGATAATCAGCACAACGTCGCCAAATACGCCAACACTAAAAAACAAGAAGTAGTATGTAGCCTTGGATACATCTTTGTTGAAAAGCTCCTTAAAAGCTTGAATGATTAACTTCTCGAATTTAAACCAATTGAGTATCCAACCAATGATAAGAAATGTGAGAATTGTCATTAAAGTGTCGCAGCCGCCTGACTTAGCAGTGACTGCAGTTGTGCAGCATCGACGGCTTGTCCTTGCCGCAGCTTCAAGGTCTTTCTTTCTGGAGGACCATCGAACAATGGCTCAGGGAACGAAAGTCCGCTGGCATTAAAGATCGTGAAGCTTACAGCGTCCTTAGACGTTGAAATAACGGCGGCGTATTTTCCATTTTTTAAAAAATGAGGCTTCTTATACTGTATACGCTCCGCAGCATCCGGTATCGCCTGCAGCACCACCTGACGCAATTGTGTAGACAGCTCTTGCTGCCATGGTTCCTTTAAAGCTTCAATAAAATCGATGACTTCCTGGCTCATTCGCATACTCTCCTTTAGATGGTTTGTTAGATTGTTTTAGACTGCTTCTATTTCATCAATCTTCAAATCCGCTGTACCGCAAGCCGGCACTCCATGAACGCCACGTCAACCTCAGGAAAAGCTTCCCGCAACATCTCCACGACGGTAAACATACCAGCTTCCTCACTCTTCTGATGACCAGTAACGATCAGTGCTTTCTTAAGTCCCATATCCGCGGCGTCCCTCACATATTCGTTCGTCTCCCACTCATTCGTCTCACCAACGATTAACAGGTCGATCTCCTGAGTCCCCAAGAATTTGATATGAGCGTTACCACCGGATGCACCAGGCATCAGGCCGAAACGCTTCACACTCAGATCCGGATCCCCGGCAACAAGCACACTTTCGATGCCAAGCTTACTTTTCAGATGGGCGGCAATCGTGCGCACCGTGTGCACCTCATCTGGAGGCGGCGTCAGCAGGTTCATCCGCTCTGGATTTGCGTAGGATTGCCAGTCCAGCTGTCTCAACATCCCCGTAAGAATGCCATCCGGCTTATATTTATGTACGTAATCGTGCAATCGGAAAATAGAAATGCCAGATTCCTCGATGAGCGCACGCTTCTTTTCGTAAACAGGATTACCTCTGAGCCACTCGCCTTCATCCAGGTGGTTGTAATACGTTGGTTCGTGGGTGATGATGAGATCGACGCCTGCTTCCACCGCTTGCTTAATTGCCGCATAAGTCGTCATAAAAACGACAGCCACTTTCCGAACTTCCACATCCATGCGTCCGCTTTTCAGCGTATCCACGGTATTATTCAAGGGTCCGACAGGCTCGATAAGGCGTTCTAACACCATCTGTACCGTAATCATGATAAATGAAACCTCCCATAAGTTTCGTAATCATTGCTTCGTTACCTAGGAATTTACTTAGGAATACAATCGATAAACTTGTCGAGATAGCCATCAAACGGGAATTCCTTTTTGCTAACCTTGTCCTGTAAGTCTCTCAACGCTTGCTCGGCTTGAAGGATCAGCTCATCGGGATATCCGAATTTAACCGAATGGCTCGCAAATTCATCTTCATCAATAACCTGCCAGACACCACCACGCCGCACATAATCGAGATCCAAATCGACGAAGGAAACTGTATTCCCTTTCATCACGGCCGGCTGGTTAATATTACAATAAAATTCGTTTAGCTTTCCATCGACCACATCAGCACTAACCGTGAACCACGAATCAAAGGAGAAAAACTCAATCGTCCAATTTTCGACGGTAAATACACTGCCTTTTGTATAATGATGCAGCTGCCTTCCATACTCCCCTAAAACAACGATATGTGAATCCGTCTTTTTCAATAAGGTTGTATTCCATTCATAATGCTGGCGATTGCCATATTTTAAAGCTTGAATCGTTATCTGATTGTTCATTATGTCGTCCTTTTATGTGTCGATTAGAGACTTAATTCCCCCCATAATTTCATCCGGGAGTGGCTCTTTCACTAGTAGGTTAAGAAAATGTGGATTCGCTCCGACTTCCTTCAAATAAGCGAGTAATTTGGCGGCTTTTTCGCTTCTATTCATTAACGAATAGGCGGCATACCATACCTCAGGACTGCCAACTTGAATGCCTTCCCAAGTAAAGCTCGGGCTAGCTGACAGGCTGCATAAGCCTTTATCGGTATAGATCGAGAGCCCGCAAATAATCTCCACTTGGGGTCCATCACTATGCACGACCAGCTTGTACTTGGTTCCAAATGGATAGTCACCGCTTTTCTTTTCTTCGATTCGCTCGTGTTGTAGAGCTTGCATCACTTGATCTTTTGGGGCTTCGACCATGACATCCCAATCCCCAACCGCATCGGTTAAACCCAAGCTAAGCATTAAACCACTTCCACCCAAGGAGTAGCTAATGTCGGCTCCACTTAATTTTTCAGTTACAGCAATTAAACTGCTACGATCTGGATTCACCTTGGCTCTCCTTTTTCAGCAAATGTATCATTTGCTTCTATTCTACGTATATAGACGCTAACCATACTATTTGGTTTCGCATTTCGCAAATCGCAAATGAAAAAAGCAATCATTTCCCATAGGGGAAGACTGCTTTTTAGCCATGGCTATTTAATTCAATCCGGATGTGCGCTTCTGTTCCTTCCAGAATATATCCATCTTGCTTAACGTCTCCTGAATCGTTACTTTCCCTAACAACATCGCTTGTCCCGCTTCCATCGCTACCTTGTCCCAATTGCTATTCCCAGGATATTGAAACGGAGGCTTGTAGAGCAGGAATATATCCGGCTTGAGTGTCATGTCGAGCAAGGTTTTATAGGGACCTGTTTGGAAAAATGGATCCGATACCGCGGATGTGTGAATCGGAACTAAACCGTACTTTTTGGATAATTCGGTATTTTGCTTGGCGTCAGAAAGATATGAAATCAGCTTCCAGGCTTCTGCTTTATGTTTGGAATGAGAGGCGATTCCCCAACCAGCGCCGCCAACACTGACAAGTGCGGTCCCTCTGGGTCCTGTAGGTATGGGTGCTGTAGCCCACGTTCCTTGCTGCATTTTGTCTTGTATCGTTTGAATGACATCTGGATCCTGCAGCAATATCGCTGTCGAACCGGAGGTGAAGGCCTCTACCTGCTCTTGGAATCCCCAGTAAATGGAGTCCGGCGGCGAGACTTCCTTATATAATTTCATATACATTTCCATCGCTTTAACCGCTTCCAGCGAAGAGTAAATGGTGGATCCGTCATTTAAAAATGGGCCATCATTCAGATTCACGAAATCGCCATTATAAGCAAGTAGCAACGTATCCAAATTGGATACGGAGCCCTTCGCGCCGCGGAAGGAAAAGCCGTAATGATTCTTGGCGGGATCAGTCAGCTTTTTACCCGATTCATAAATTTCTTCCCACGTTGAAGGCGGCTTAAGCCCTGCAGCATCAAACCAATCCTTCCGGTAGAACATTTGCCGTTGGTACAATCCGTTCGCGATAAAGTAAGACTTTCCACCGACAACAGAGATCGATTTGGCTGCTCGAGTCAGCGTGCCTATTTGATCCCAGGAAACCATGTACTCGTTTAAAGGGGCAATATTGCCTTGGCTTGCCAGATCCGCAACATTCACATCTCTGACTTCCAGAATATCGAGCTCTTGTTTCACATTTAGCATCGTTTTGATGGTAATATCCGCCTGTGAAAAGGGAGGTGATATGAGCTCCACTTGAATACTGGGATTCATACTCTCAAATTGGGCTATCTGTCCTTTTATAATCGCCGTTCGATTCGGATTCGTTAAGCTCTCGATCATACGCAGCGTCACTTTGTTGTCATTGGATGGCGCGGATGGTGACGGCCCCGTTTCCTGGCTGGAACACGCCACCAGGCTTATAACAAGTAAAATCAATACGATTGATACAATCCAATGTTTCCTTTCTCGTTGTCTCGTTCTCATCATGGTTTCCCCCTCGCGCTCAATTGGTTAGCCATTCTGTAAAAGTTTCCCAGTTGTATCATACACTCTTCTTTCTGCCAATAGTTCTGCGCATTCACTAGACGGAATGGGACGGCTGTATATATAACCCTGAATATCATCGCAATTACATGCTTGCAGCAAGGCCACCTGCTCCATAGACTCTACACCTTCGGCTGTCACTTGCAAATTCAAACTATGTGCCATAATAATGATCGCCCCGACGATAGCGCGTTCTTTCTCGCTGGATACGATCTCATCTAAAAACGTCTTGTCAATTTTCAACCGTTGAATCGGAAAGTTTTTTAAATAGTTTAAGGACGAATAACCCGTGCCAAAATCATCGATCGAAATTTTCACACCTAATGCATGAAGTCCCTGTAATGTAAAAATAACCTTTTCCACATCTTCCATCGCAATGGATTCGGTAATTTCCAGCTCTAAATACTGTGGATCCAGACCTGTTTTATGTAACACGTCGGCAACTGTCTGGATGATCTCGGAGTCTTGGAATTGATGAATCGATAAGTTGACGGCAACGTGCACCTTAGGAAGCCCTGCATCCTGCCAAGCTTTATTTTGTTTACATGCCGTGAAGAGAATCCATTTGCCAATTGGAATAATGAGACGTGAGTACTCAGCAATCGGAATAAATTCGGAGGGAGGGATGAAGCCATGCTTAGGATGATTCCATCTAACTAGCGTTTCGACGCCAATCACTCTGCCTGATTTCAAATCAATTTGAGGCTGATAATACAGCAGCAATTCATCACGATCTATCGCATTGCGCAAATCTCTTTCTAAAGAAAGCTTTTCATACGAGTTTTTTTCCATCGTGCTGTTATAAAATTTGTGATTATTTCTACCGCTTTCCTTGGCATTGTACATCGCGGTGTCGGCATTTTTGGTCAAGCTTTGGATATTAACACCATCTTGCGGATACATACTAACGCCTATACTAACAGAAACATGGAGCTCTTTCCCTTCGTAAGGCACAGGCTTTTGAATCTGATGTGTGATTTGCTGAATCGTTGACAATATGGCTTCGGGGTTCCCAGCATTCGGCATCAGGATTAAAAATTCGTCCCCGCCAAAACGAGCGATCGTACAAGACTTATCTAGAAGGTTCTCTAGTCTACGGGCCGTTTCTATAAGCAGCTTGTCGCCAGCCTCATGCCCAAAAGTATCATTAATAATTTTAAATCGATCCAAATCCAGGAACAGAACGGTAAACGTTAGCTTATTTTGCTGAGCGAGTTGAATTTCCTTTTCGATAACCTCCATAAACAATTTGCGGTTTGCCAAATCGGTCAAATGATCATGATAGGCCATGTATCGGATTTTCGCAGCATTGCGACGCCTTTGCAAATAGTAGTTAAACAAGTAGGTAAGAATGGCGATTCCTACCATGCTGATCAGCATACTATTGCCTATGGTATTCGCATCTCTAAACAATTCCGAGCCTGGTATTACGGCTTGTACAATCCAGTCGCTTGCTGCAATTTTCTCCGCAACAACCATTTGCATTTCGCCATTGACCTTGGCCGTTTTACTTGCAGAAGGATGTCCACCATGAATTGGATTGTCCTGAAACAAATTAGGGATATGATAAAAATCCCCTTCTACTTCCAATTTTGTTCTCGTTAGTAGTTGGTTATCAGGATTCAGAATGACCATTTCACCATTTTGAATATCGCTTACGGCACGCTTGAGTACATCGGAGCTGATCTCAATAAGGAGTACATATTTCATTCCCGAACTCAATTTAATCAGTCTGTTAATGGCAAATGAAGGCTGGCCTAAATTGGAGTAGCCGTATCTTTTCGTCTCGAGCCATCCGATTTCACCATTCGCAATAACAGCCCTCTGAAACCACTCTTCTTTGTTGTATTCAATGGTTTCGGCGTGGAGTGTATCCGTTGTGATTTCTTTGAGCTTCGTGTCAAGGGGAATCAAATGAATACTCGTAATATCACTCTTGCTAAAGAACCGAATCGCGAAGCTCTCCACAATTTTATTCCTAGCCACAAATTTCTCGGTCTGATTCGTTGTCTGACTTCCATAGATCTGGAGTTGATTCAGCATTTCCTCGTCTGTCAAAATACTGAACGTTAAATCCTCATAATTGCGGAAAATAATATTTAACGTGTCTCTTGATTGCGCTACGGTTTGCTTGGTTGCTGAAGTCATTTTATCTATGACAAGCTGCTGCGAATGCGAATAGGAGAAAAAGCTGAAGCCAACGAAGAGAATCGCAGAGCCACCAACCGCCCAGACAAACAGCTTAAGACCCACCGCCTGCACGTTTGGGTCCTTGCGAAACAATTTGAAATAGTGCCTCCATTGTTTGGCCAGCTTGGATATGATATGTATCAAAGGATAGTCCACTCCTGTCTACGCTACGAATACTGCACTTTAGTATGATCCCGATTTACAGCTATTTGATCGTCACAATTCATGATACACCTAAAATGTTTAGTAACTTTATAGAAAAGAATTAATAATGTATTAGCATGACTGCCTTTCCTACCTTTGTCCTCCTAGAAAAGGATTTCACTGGAACAAAAAAAGGACTGCCCCGATCGGGCAGCCCTCACTTGCTAGGGTCCAGTTCCATCCGCTATCACACGATAGCCTAACCAAGATTTCTTCACCCAAATATTGGATCGCGATATTTCGCCTACATAGTACAACTTAGCTCCCCCAAACGACGTGCTGCCTGTCTGTTTAACCTCCGCACGGATAGCATGGATGGGATGCAAGCCGATCAAAACATTTCTTCGTACCACTAAATCCGCTGTTGGGAGCGGTAAAATAAACACATAAATAAACAGGAGTGAAACTAGAGTGATGAGCACTATCTTCTTTTTTCTAGGCATCGTATCCTCCTCATCACCATATCATCACATTCAAACTACTTCGGCAATTCCAGCCATTGCTTCACTTTCGCATCCATTTCTTGTTGTAAATCTTCAATATGACCCGTATCGCGTTGCGCCATTTTTACATATTTCTCAGGAAATATTCGTTTCAAAGAGGATTGATATAAGCTGCCATCCTGGGGTTCGGCGTAATCAATTACCTTGTAGCCAGTTGCCTCTTTCTTCAGTTCAATACGAGCTGGAAGCGAGTGTCCCGCTTGACTTTTCAACCCAAAACTCTTCGTAAAGCCACCAAAGTAGGAGTACATATAGACACGGATGATGCCATTGGACTCGCTCGTTCCATATATTTTGTGGACCTCAAACTGCTTTTCAGTTTGCATATATGCCTTTGCGTATTTTTGGATGATGTAGCTGGAAATCAGCTCGTGCATCTCCGCAGAGATCTGGCGGCTGCCATCTTGGAGCTCTGCGTTATCTTCTCTATATACAGTAAAAATAGTGAGTATGCACACGATTGAGATGAGATAGATCATGATTTTAAATTTCACACAATCACTCCTTGGCCGACAATAAGCATACTAGTTAGACGTCGCTGTGATTCATTCGGTTGTATCACTAAGAAAAACCTGAGGCTTTGCCTCAGGTCCTTGTGCCGCTAGCGCCGCGGTCGACGCACGGACGCAAATAAGGGGTAAGCTTCGCTTACCCCAAAACATATAATCTCTGCAAAAAAACCAGCAAACACAATGTCTGCTGGTTCCCATAATTTCACTTATTACTTGTTAAAAGTCCCCTCAAACTGCTCCACTTCTTGCCGTGTCGGCAGCGAGGTTTGAGCACCGAAGCTCGATACCGTCAGCGCGCCGACTTTCGCCGCGTACTGGATCGATTGCTCCAGTGTGTGACCTTCACCATGCCATACCGCCAAGGCTGCATTGAAGGAATCACCAGCTGCCGTCGTGTCCACAACGTTAACACGATAGGCAGGGTAGGTGCCTGCTACCCCATTTAAGTGATAGGAAACCCCTTTTTCCCCTAGGGTAATGATCACATCGGTCTTTGTCATGCTGCGCAGCACGTCCATGATGCCCGCATCATCAGCAGCAGGACCCTCATGCTGTCCAGAAGTCAGAATGGCTGCTTCTGTCTCATTCGGCGTCACCAAATCAACGAACGGCCAAATCTCCTCCGGCAGCACCGCAGCTGGCGCGGGGTTCAAGATGACCTTCACGCCATGCATTTGCGCCACTTGAACAGCGCGCAAAACCGTCTCTTGCGGAATCTCAAGTTGGACAAGCAAGACATCTGCGCCAACAAACGCATCCTTGGCGCGGTCTACATGCGCTGGCGTCACACTGGCATTCGCACCTGGGACAACCGTAATCCGGTTTTCCCCATCCTGCACTTGAATGAGCGCCACACCTGTCGTTTGCTGAGGATCCACCGTGATGTAGGATGTGCCTACACCTTCATTAGCTAATTGCTCCAGCATTTGTTTACCGAAAGCGTCGCCGCCTACGCAGCCAACCATTTCAACCTGTGCACCTAACCGCGCGGCAGCAACGGCTTGGTTGGCCCCCTTGCCGCCGGGGATCGTGACGAATTCCTGCCCTATCACGGTTTCACCGGCGACAGGAATGTGTTCAGACTTCACGACGAGGTCGATATTGATGCTGCCAACCACGACGATTTTTGCTGTCTTTTCTTGCATGCTGCACCCCCTAGATTTCGCTGTACACCGCTTGCTCAGTATCTGATTTCAATGTAATGACACAATCGAGCGCGTTAACCCCTTCACCTTTCGGTAATACAGCAAGCGGATTAATCTCGACACTTTCAATCGTATCCTGCTGCTCATATACCCAGTAGGAGAAAGTGACCAAGGTATCAAGTAAAGCATCCATATCCGTTTCAGGTATGTTGCGGAAGCCTTGCAAATACTTCTCAAGCCCCTTAATTTCGCCGAGCATGCGCTTCGCTTCCTCTTTGTCGAAAGGAGCCACACGCCAAGTAACGAGTTGGAACAGCTCGGTGAGTACACCGCCAAGACCGATCAGAACAACAGGTCCGAAGATCGGATCATTTGTCGACCCCAGGATCAACTCGATTTTGTCGCCGACCATTTCCTCCAACAGCATACCATCTACATCAGCTGTGTCTGCACCTTGCTGAATGCGACGCTCAAAGAATTCCCGCACCTGCTCCGGCTGTTTCAAGTTCAAAGCTACGCCGCCGCTATCGCTTTTGTGCGTAATTGTTCGTGAAACAAGCTTTGCCACATAGCGTTTGCCATCAAAAGGTATGGACGTTAGGAACGACTCGATATCGCCATCCACCGCTAAGAAATAGCTCTCTGGCACGGAGATCCCGACCGATTGAAGCACTTGCTTGCCTTCGATCTCCGTCAGTGTCAACGAACTCGTCATCTTCGCAAATTCCTGCAATTGCGCCGCGCCATCTATCGTCGTACGATTGGCTGCAAGCTCTTCGCTTAATTCAGCACCTTGTGAACGCTCATAAAATTCGACCAAACGTGTAAGCGTGGAAGCTAATTGCTTCGGATTAAAGAAGAGCGGTATTGGCAGCTTCTTAACAGCTTGCAATTCCGGATCTTCCAGACTTCCTGTCCACAACCAGAACAACGGCTTATTGGATGAACGATCCAGCGCGCCAAGGCGTTCTGTTAACGGAGATTTCCCGTGGGTTGCGTATACAATTCCGTTCAATTCTGCCTCGTCTTCAAGCGCGGCATGGATCTCCAGAATTTGTTCCGTTTGCATCGTACCGGACAAATCGAGCGGATTGTTCGCCGTTCCGAATCCAGTCAGCAGCGTATCAATGCGGGAAACAGTATTTGCTTGGAGCTGAGGTACACTTAGTCCTACAGCACCCATTTTGTCGCCAACAAACCCGCCGATGCCGCCGGAATGCGATAATACCGCGAAGCGACGCCCCGTAAGCGGTTTGCTATATTCACTGCTCTTCACAAGCGCGATGAACTCTTCGTAATCTTTCGCTGCTAGGATGCCTTTTTGACGGCAGAAAGCATCGAATACTTGCTGATCGCCAGTCATCGAAGCAGTGTGGCTTGCTGCTGCTTTTTGTCCTACAGCAGATTCACCAATCTTCAGCGTAATAAGCGGTTTGCCCAGCTTAAGTGCTTTATCCGCAAGCTTAGCGAAGGCTTTACCATCTTTGATGCCTTCAATGAATAATCCTACTGCAGTCACATCCGGATCGTCCAGCATGAAATCGGCAAACTGTGTCATTGAGACACTTGCTTCATTGCCGGTGGAAACGATGTAGCGGTAGCCAACTCCGTAATCATTGGCACGATTCAGCAAAGGACCGAACGCCGTAGCGCCGCTATGTGAAATAAGACCGACAGATCCGCCGGCACGCTTACTTTCACCGATGGAGGAAGCTGAACTCGCCCACATGTTAGCCGTGCTGGAGCTAATCCCCAAGCAGTTAGGTCCACAGATTGGGATACCTGTGCGTTCTGACCATGCGGTTAACATACGCTCGCGCTGTTCGCCTGCCTCTGTTCCCGCCTCTCTAAACCCGGCGCTAATAATCAAGACAGAACCGACTTTTTTTGCTTCACATTGTGCAAGCAGTGACTCGACTAGCTCTGCTTTTACAATAATGACAGCCAAATCGATCTCTGCCTGGATATCATCAAGTGAAGCGTAACAAGGTACGCCGAAAATTTCTTTGCTTGTTGGATTGACGGGAAATAATTGCCCCGCGTAACCTTGCGTCAGTAAATTTTTCATTAAGCGGCCACCGTAATTCATTTTCTCACTGGCACCGACGACCGCGATGGATAACGGATTCAACATCCGCCCGATAGCTGTATTCATTTGTCACTCACTCCTTGCCTACCAGAATCGTGTTGCGTTTCAGTAATAATTGCGCCCGCAAATAAACGGGGGGATCTACCATTTTACCCATATAGGAACAGGACGATCTGCCCTGCTGCTCAGCTTCTTCATAGGCTTGAACAATGCCCATTGCTCTCTCGATCTCTTCCTGCCGCGGCGTGTACACCTCGTTCAGAATAGCTACTTGATCTGGATGAATGCAGGAGCTGCCCATAAAGCCGAGTTGCTTACTTTTTTCCGCTAAACGTCTGAAGTTATCTAAATTCCGAAAGTCCGCAATTGAAGACACGAAACCAAGCGGCATTACCTGATGAATGCGTGCTTGCAAAACAACTTGCGCATAATACGGAAATAGCTCCTCGCCTGTCGATGAGGCTTCAATCCCCAAATCGAGACAGAAATCTTCATTCCCGAGCGTTACCGTGCTAATGCGATCACTCGCCGCAAGCAGTTCGCCTAAGCGAGACAATCCTAGTGCGGATTCAATCAGAATCGAGATTTCTGTATGTCCTGCAGACAAGCCGCGCTCCCGTTCCAAATCTGTCAATTTCGCCTCAACGTTACGAATAATATCGACATCTTCCACTTTAGGAATGGTTACACTGTGCAGCCGCGGAGCGACACTGCAAGTTAAATCCTTCTCACACATGTCCCACTCATTGTTTAATCGCACATTGATTTGTGTAGAAGTTAAAGGCATCGTGTTCAGGGCTTCACGCACCATCTGACGGCCGATGTCCTTCTGCTCGATAGGAACACTATCTTCCAAATCAAGCTGTACTGTATCTGCACCGCGCGTTACTGCTTTCTGAATAAAGCGTTCCACATTGCCAGGGACAATAAGGGTAGAACGTCTTACTTTTTCAACGCGGTTTCGTACAAACTTTGTTTCCATAGGCTTAACTGCTCCTTCTGACCACCAGCTCTGGCGTCTCGATCGTTTCATGTTTGTGACGCAGGATCGGATGCTCAATCATCGACAATACCAGCTCCGCTGCTTTCATTCCGATTTCCTTCTTAGGCACTCGAACGGTTGTCAGCTTAGGAGTACATAACTTAGCCATACGAATATCATCGTAGCCGACAATCGCCACATCCTCAGGAATCCGAATGCCGCTATTTTGCAGCCTTTCCATGATATTAATCGCGGTATAGTCCGTTGATACGAATATGGCCGTTACTTGATGCGCCCGAACCCAGTCACTGATCGGTTTGTCAGCGGAAAACATATCCGAGCTGACCGAAAGCTGCGGATCCACTGCCAGGCCAGCTTCTTTATGTGCTAACTCATACCCTGTTTTCTTATTGATGGAGTCATTCGTATGCTTGACATATCGATTCGTATAAAAAGCGATCCGTTTATGACCTTTTTCAAGCAAATGCTCTGTAGCTAACCTTCCTCCAAGCACATCGTCACAGAGGACACGGTTATAATCGGTATTACCATCTATGGGATAACGCGTATAAAATACAAAAGGAACCTTCTCTTGCTGAAGCTTCTGATACATGCGCTCTTTACTGTCAACATTGGGAGAAGGATGAATGATCAGCCCCGCACTATTCAGCTGTAAAAACTCTTCAATAATGCTGTCCTCTGCTTCACCTTCATTGTTCGTGAGTCCTACTAAGATTTTGTAACCGCGCTCTTTGGCATAATTTTCAATGCCCAAAAACACCTCATGACTAAAGTCATCATGAAATGACGGAATCACCATGCCGATCAGCTTCATATGCTGACGAGCCAAGCCTTGAGCAATAACATTGGGACGATAATCAAGCTCATCGGCAAGCCGTTTCACTTTTTCCCGCAGCTCTTGACTGACTCTTCCTGTATTATTCAGCACCATTGAAACCGTCGCTTTGGTTACACCCGCAAGCTCGGCAATTTCTTTTAATGTAGGTTTTTTCTCTCGAACCATGTTCTCATCCCATCCCCAATTCGCCATCAAGTTTCTAATGCATCAATTGGCTGACAGCATAAGGGAAACCGCTGAAATGGCCTCTATCAGCTACCATCCCAGCGGTGTCATCTTACTAAATCTCGGTTAATCTTATGTTGCTATAAGATGTCCTTGCCGCAGCAATTGTACTAACACCAAACATACCATATTCAAAGGTGTTATCGGTATGCTTTATCACTTCTTCTTCATTAATATATAGAGTAATTGTACTTCCTTGTACAGTCACTTTGAAAACATAATCTTGCTCATGCTGCCAAGGGTAAGATACGCTTGCTAGCTTCTTGAACCCAAAATCATTGATATAGAAGGAAACTTCGTTCTCTCCGTCAAAGCCAACATGATAACCGCGCATTGCACCTTGTGCTCGAACAGCTGCCAAATGGGATAGACCTACATGAGGCTTTACATTGACGGTATAGCTATAATCCTTGGCGAAGTACGCACCTGTGTAAGCTTCTGCTGTTTCCGCCGTCATGAGGTACATCGCACCATTTTCAATGCTCCATGCGCCTAAATTATGAGCAAACGGTGTGATACAGCCGAAATTGACCGCTTGCTTAGCAAAGTCAATCGTATAATCCGCTTTACCATAAATTCTGAACTGGTCAATGAAAATACGTCCTAGACTTTTCGGTTTACGTGTCGAGTAAGCTTCCAATACGATCCCAACTTCGTCGATCAATTCACCTTCGGAGTCTGGAATTTGGAATTCAAGATGCAGCCAATCATTGTTTACCAGCTTCACATAACCCTGCACTAACTCTTTCTTGCTGTTAGCCAATCGTACGTAAGGAGCAACCCCCATCAATTCATTCCCGCCCCATTGGTCGAGATAAATTTTCATGGATACCGTTTGACCCGAGAAAGCTTTTGGTGAGAATACAGGGGAATATCTTTCATCACTGAATTCATCACGTGTGTAGAAAGGCTTATAGTAAATTTTGGACAGCTCGCCACGCGTCATACGGTCAAATACGACTTCAAGGGAACCCTTACCTTTAAATGCTTTCTCCGAAGAATGCTTCGTCATACAGAAGAACGGATCGGATACACGGAAGTTATGCGTGGAACCTGGCAGATCGAAATCAAAATAGATTTCATCTTCAACAAAGCTATCCTTCAACTCTTGCGGACAAGCCTCACCAGCTAGTCTATAACCAAGGATCGCAAGTTCTTTCGCGTACGTAGGAATATCCAAGATATTTAAGTAACCTGAAATCCCTGACATCACGATGGAATCGTTGATTGGCTTGCGATATTTATCAGCAATACCCGAAATCCCACAAGCAACCCCTAGAACCGTACCTACGTTACCTGCGTTACAATCCGTATCCCAGCCGCACATCGTTGCGATTTCAACCGTACGATTGAAATCACCTTGACCATAGATCATGGACAAAATACATACACCAGCATTCGGAATCATGTGGCATACGCCTCTGTATTTATCGTAGCCCCAATCCCGCTCAAGCATATCGCGGCAAGCTCGGAAATCGCCTGGGTTCTCTGCGTGGAATTTCAGTACAGCTCTTGCCACTTTGTTATACGTAGACTCAGCAGGAATTTGAGCAAGACCTGCTTCGATGATCTCATTAATGTTACTCGTTTCAAAAGCGGCAGAAATCGCCGCGCAGAAAAATCTAGCGCCGTAAACGCCTTCGCCATCATGGGATACACGAGCAGCAGCCTCACCGAAATCAGCAGCTTTCTTCGGATTACCTGGGTTCACTAAGCCCCACGTATCGATAAAGATTTGACCGCCAATTTGCTCAGCCATAATTAGACCATTTTGTTCAATCGAACCCGATTGAGGAGCTGGAACTCCTTTTTTCAAATTGATGTAAGCCGTATGCTCTGTACTAATCCCATAACCGCCCCACCAGAACATACCAATGCCCTCACGCGTGTAGTTCAGCCAAGCACGAGCAACATCATTCGGCGTAATATCGCGATCTTTTGCATCATCATAGAGTGCTCTTAAGAAGTAGAAAGGACCATTCGCATCATCGTCTGCAGCGAAATTTTTATAATCTTTAACATAGTCGGTGATTTCACCATAAGTATCTCTAATTCTTTCATATGTCCAAATCGTTGGCTCAACAGGCGCACCGATCCTGATGCCAATGTTCATGCCCAAGTAGCCGGCATATAATTTCTCCAAATAATTTGATGGTATCACACCAAACACCCGCCTTTATTTATTTAAAACGAAGTTGATCTTGTCTTCGCATATTTATTTCTAAATCTTCTGTAATAATCGCTGTTGCAGCATCGACAAAACGATCACAATTGTGCGCGATGTCTTGCTTGTTCGCAGATTCCAACACGGCAATCTCCGACTCTGGGATCGCGGCTACACCTTGCATCCCGCCGAGAATGGCACCGATCATGACACCGATCGAATCGGTATCGCGGCCAGAGCTGACACCGTCTTTCACAGCTTCCAGCATATTGCCATCATGTAAAACGATATAAGCTAAAGCTAGGGGAAGCTCTTCAATAGCAAACAAACGACTAGGCGTATAATGATTGGAAGGAATGCCTACTTTATCAATGCTTCGCGTCACATCGTCTCCCATAGGAGAATAATGAGCAATAACTGCATGAAAACGAGCGACGACTTTATCGCGATCTTCTTTCTCTTGTTTCAGCTCTGCTGCTGCTTGGCAGATGTCTTGAATCGCCTTTTTGGTGCCATCCTTGGCATAGCGCAAAGCCGTATCCACGATATCTTGCACCGTTGTGCCCGGTACGAACGCTTGGGCCACACAGGCAGCCATTACACCGGCCGCTTCTAAGCCATAGCTGACTTGATGCCCGGAAGCAAATAGAATGGCTTCATCGTAAGCTGCTTTCGGATTACATGCGTTAACAATTCCGATTGGAGCAATATACATAGCCGCGCCGCAGTTAACCATGTTGCCGTATCCGCCTTCGCGAGGCTCGCAATTCGCAAGCACATGGCGATTGAAAATGTGTTTCTCTGGATAGAAGAGTCTATCCATAATTAAAGCTTCTTTACCAAACTCCGGAATATATCTAGGTCGGAAGGCGATTTCCTTCACGAACTCATTGGCAAGATCATAAGCGTCCAGATGACGCTGTTCCGTGCAATACACGTTCATCAGAGCAAGCGTCATTAATGTATCGTCAGTCACGATACCTTCGCCTCTCATTCGGCCAAGCCTTGCAGCTTCCGGCCAATCCGCTTTCCACCACTTCGTCATCGTGGTATCTACGCGGCCGTACCTGCTTTTAATCTCACCATACGTTAACTTCTCAACAACAGCGCCCATAGCATCGCCATAAGCTGTACCGAACACTACACCTTTAACTCTCTCAGCAAAAGTAATCATTTCTCTCCACTCCCTCTACAGGGAGTGTGAGGCATCCCTGCCCCACACTTTGCAGTTCTATTTATTTAATCGTTTTATTTGCGTATTCTGTAACATCTTTACCGCCAGCTGCGTTCCATTGCTCTACGAACTTATCGAAATCTGCTACTGTTTTCTTACCTGTTACAACATCAGCCGCAAATCCTTTGTATACCGCAAGCGCTGCATCCCATTTCGCTGCCAAGTCAGCAGGCATAATAAACGCATTGTCTTTGGTAGACATGGAAGTGAACATTTCCAAAGATTTCACTGCCGGTGCTGATAGGTAAGGCGTCGCTGGGTCAAACGCTTTGTCCGGTTTGAAGTTGCTTGTGGACTCTACGAAATGCGGGAACCAAGAAGCGAATTTATCTGTTAGTTTAATTTTGTTATCAACGATTGTGTATTCTTGACCTTCAATACCGAGCTTGTCCAGCAATTGTCCTTTTGGACTAGCCATATACTCAAGTACTGAGAAAGCTGCGTCTTTATTCTTGGAACCAGCGGAAATCGCGAATCCACGGCTTTCTTTACTGATATCAACCGGCGTATAGCCTTGTCCTTTTCCTTTTGCAGGTGGAAGCGGAGTTAGCTTTGCATTTGCGCCATTTTGCCCTGTCATTTTCGTGTTATAAATATCAATAACTTTACCTTGTGTACCAGCGACAACCGCTGCTTGGCCATCATAGAAAGCTTTCTCTTTCGTATCAAACTTTTTCGTCAAATATTCCGGATCCAGCAAACCATCTTTGTACAACTTCGCATAAAAGGCCAATTTTTCTTTCTCAGCTGCGCTTGTTTTGCCATATACGTACTTGCCATCTGCACCTTTCAACCATGTGGATGTTACGCCAAATGCTTGTCCAAAGATCACATCTAGCTCATCTAAGTTGCCAGCTGTTGTATAGGCGTATTTCGCGCCGTTTTTATCTTTCAATTCTTTAAAGAACGTGTAGTAGTTATCTGGTGTTGGGTTCGCTAATACTTCTTTACCAGACGCTGTTTTATCCAACCAATCCGTGCGGACAACTGGTACGGCACTGTTAATTGGGGATAGCCACAACAAGTAAGGGTAATTTTTCATTCTTTCTTTGTTGTAATCGCTCATCGAAGCTTTCACATGTGTGGACTTGTCAATGTAAGGCGTCAAATCTGTTAGGATTTTTTGCGTAATCGCAAATTGATAGTCGCCACCTTGGAAGTACATCAAGTCAGGGATATTACCACCTTGCAATAAAAGTCCTAATTTTTCGGAATATGTTCCGCTTTGTACCGGTACGATTTGCAGCTTAATGTTTTTGCCTTCTGCTTTCATACCTTCTTCAATGCCTTTTACCAACTTTTGAACGTTAGGATCGTCTGCCGCGAAATCTTTCGCTACAATGCTAAGTGTTACTGGACCTTGTGACGCTGCATTTGTTGCTGCAGGCGACGTTGTTTCAGTTGTTTTGTTCCCCCCGGAACTGCACGCTGTGGTTAGCATCATTAACGCTGCAACCGACGTAAGTAGCACTTTTTTCATTGTATGTTCCTCCTAAAAGTTTTTCGCCAGAATACTGGCAGCTTAAGCAAAGGCTTAAGTGGTAAGCATCTATTCTTTAACGCCGCCTTCCATTACACCCTTCGCAAAATGCTTGAGAATAATGGGATATAGCACAAGAATCGGGATCATCGCGATAACAATGGTCGCTGCCTTTAAAGCTGAGAAATCGAGCTGAGCAATGGTGTTGTTTTCCAATAGATTGGTTGACCCCACCAACGCCGAGGTATCACCTTCTACGATGAACTGTCTGAGAAGTACTTGTAGAACTGTATTTTCACGACTGGAAAGGAAAATGCTTGATTTAAAGAACTCATTCCATCTAGCGACAATATAGAACATGCTGATGGTCAGGATCGGTATTTTGGATAGCGGCAAAACGATTTGAGTAAATATTCGCATATGCCCGGCCCCATCGATCTTAGCGGCTTCCAACAAAGATTCAGGAATCTCCTCAATGAAGCGCATCATAATGATAAGGTAGAACACGTTAATCGTACGGTAGATCACCATAGCCCAGAGACTATCAAGTAAATGAAGGTCTTTGATCACCATATACTCCTGCACGATTCCAGGCTCGAAAATCATAATAATGATGAGGAAAATCATCAGCGGTGTTTTACCCACCAAGTTTTTACGAGTTAACACATAGGCTGTAATCGTCGTAAAGAAAACACTAGAGATTGTTCCGACGATGGTGATAAACAAAGAGTTCGCAAGCGCCCTGCCGATCAATTCATTACTGAATACAACTTGAAAGTGGATAAGTGAGAAGCCCTTTGGCCAAATATCATAGCCGTGAATGAAGCGAACTTTATCAGGGTTGGAGAACGCTTTAGCAAAAATGTTCATAATCGGTACAAACATCGTCAATGTAAGGACGGATAATATGGCCCCGATCAACAACTTGGGTACGGTAATTTTTCTACCTACCATGAAACTGCCTCCTTACCATGCACCTTTTGAGGTGAGTTTTTTGGAAATGAAATGTGTAGAAAGAACGAGCACAACGCCAATCGCGCTTTTGAACAAATTCGCCGCTGTGGCAAATGAATATTGTCCGTTAATTAAACCAACGCGGTACACGTAAGTATCAATGATATCGATCTGACTATTGACGGAATCGTTCGTGAAGTTTAACACCTGATCCAGACCCGCATTCATAATAAAACCAACGTTTAGGATGAAGATGGTCACCATCGGTACATACAGATGCGGAATCACCACGCGGGTAATAATGTGCCAACGACTTGCTCCATCGACATACGCCGCTTCGTAGAGACTTTGATTAATCCCAAGAATGGCAGCAAGGAAGATAATCGAATCCCAACCAATGTTACGCCATGCTTCACTTGCGACAAGCACCCAGCGAATGGAATCTTTATCCGTTAGAAAGTCTTGCGCCGGGAAGCCGAAGAACTGAATTAATCCATTCACTGCACCCGTTGACTTGGAAAGAAACTCAAACCAAATCCCCGCGATAACAACCCAGGATAGAAAGTGGGGTAAGTATGAAATGACTTGCACCGCTTTGCGGAACTTGCCATTCATAAACTCATTCAGCATTAGAGCGAAAATGATCGGAATCGGAAAAATCAGAAACATTTTCATCGCGCTGATGATTAATGTATTTTTAATAACTTGAGCAAAGATCGGTGTGCTGAATAATTCTCGGAAATATTTGAATCCTACAAAAACGTTATCCCCCATAATCCGAAAATCATAGAAGGCTAGTTTCATCTCAATAATCGGCCATACGTGAAAGATAATAAAATAGAGCAAGCCAGGGAGCAGCATTAAGTAAAGCGTTTTGTCAGTCCATATTTGTTTCAATTTGGCACTCATGCGATCGGATTCAACCCCTTTCTACCTACTTACGATGGTTAACCGATTAATCAAGCTGGTTAACCGATTAAGCAATGTTGCAAACTAAGAATATCTTAATATGAAAACGGTGTCAATCTATGTTTTTTTCCTAAATGAATAAAATTTTGCCAATCGCAGCACTTCCTCTGGGACCTATTTCAGCTAACCCTTGGAAGGAAATCACGATTCTATGCGCTTTATCCCAGTAGGGAAGCTCCGTTCCTTCCTCGCTGTGAAACGCGCTGCGACGTAAGTCAAACTCCGACCACCCCGGGTTTACGGTGAGCTCATGGGTCCACATTTTTTGGCCCGCTTGATCAGGACGGTATAGCAGGGTGACGACCCAATGCCCAGGAAGTTCATTGTACAGCTGGAGCTGAAGTGTATTCGCATCACTTAAGCTGGCCATCATCGGATCCACAAGCTTATTCGTCGCTAGCTCAAATGGGATTCCCGGCTCATCCATGCCCAAGGCTTTGCCTCCCTGCGGATGCTCAAGAAAGGCATATTGAAATGCTGCATCATAGGGCTCCGTTCGCATGAATGGGCAGCTCCATCCATCAAGACCCTTGGAGAAGTCGGCAAGCAGCATGTGACTGGACTTCTCTATCGTACGATTCACCCCGATATACGCTGGTGAGAAACGAACGGGAAAAGAGCTCGTTTTGACGCCATCGGCGAATACGGCATCTATGTACATGTAGCCGCTTATTTGTGGATCCACCACGGGAATCTCAATACTAGCTTCTGCGGAAGCATCCACCTCTACAACTTGCCAGTACCTGCCCGGCGGAAGCACCTCGCTGAAGTCCCACCAAGACCAACTAAAGCGGAGTTTCTCAGGGAGCATGGATGACGCCTCTAAAATAGCATGCGCACGCAGGCTGTCATATCCTTCTGTGGTTGAAAGGCTGAAGGTGACGCGCGGCGCTTGCCGCTTCTGTCCTTCCCCTTTTACATGCACAGCGAGCCAGTGATCCAGCGTTTTCCCAGCCCATGGGTCGAGCTGATGATTCTGGTTAGCCGCGAAAAATAAGCCTCGATTTGCCTGCGGGATTTGAACCGCTGCCTCACAAATGGCGTCCATCCAGCCCCAGTAGTCATTGGTGGCTGACATCACCAGAACAGGCGCCTGCTGGCGCGAAGCTAACGTTACACCGTCCAACATGCTGTTCCATTCCAAGGTATCCTCTAAGCTATGTGCCTTACGGATATTACGATTCAGCCTTCCAGGAGCCAAATGCTTCCCGCAGCCGTAAATCGGAACAGCTGCCTTCAGCCGATCGTCCCACGCATTCAGCAGCCACGTAATGGTACCGCCTCTGGATATACCAAATACGCCAATCCGATGAGGATCAACCTCATCACGCAAGCTTAACCAAGTAACCATTTTCTTAGCATGAATGACTCTCGTTAGCATGACCGATTGCAAAGGGTCATATTCATCTTCCATATCAGAAAGTGGCATATTTGCCAAATCGCTAAATCGGTCCGCCCCGCTGATTTCTTCCTTCCAATCATAGCCTAGCGCAACATAGCCTTGACTCACCAAATGCTTAACATGGTCAAGATTAAGCGTCTGACTGCCCCCGCCATGAATGTGCATGACAGCCGGATTAGCCTGTGCACCTTTTGGAAAGCCTAACCATAAAAACGTTTTCACCCATTCACCAGGCAGCAGTTCCGTTTCCATGTACATCGCCCAGTACTCGGCATTTTCTTCGATCACACGCTCAATAATGGTCTCTTTGAACGTGCCCATCCGACCGGCAGCATCCATCAAATCTTGAAAGGTACTCTTCATAAAAATCAGTCCTCCAAAATTTTTCCTTGTGGTTAACCGTTTAATCAAATATGATTGTGATTGATTGTAAATGGTCTTAGTGAACGTTGTCAACTAGCTTATGTATTTCAAAGCTCATTCTAATTTGTCCTAAGGGAGAGACGATTACCCATGACTTCCACTCCAATTGCAAATGACACAAACTACGATGAACGCGTTTTCATTCCAGGCACATCCTACATTTATCGCGTGCAGCACCGCATCATGGAAGGGGACTGCCAATGTGATCACGGTCCTCGATTCGTGACCGTATCTGACTTTTATATAGATCGCTTCCCTGTGACCAATCTCCAATTTCAACAATTTCTCAATGCCAGTGGATATTGGCCAGACGATGACACCAACTTTCTCAAGCATTGGCAGGACAAGCAACCGCCTAGTGGCAAGGAACATCATCCTGTCATCTGGGTCAGCCAGCGGGATGCTGAGGCTTACGCTGCTCACTATGGCAGCAGGCTTCCCAGCGAAACCGAGTGGCAGCTCGCGGCAGGCGGCGATCACAAATTAAAATGGCCGTGGGGCACGGCTTTTGGGGCAGATCGTTGCCATGACGCAGGGCAGGATACGCAGCCTGTTGATGCCTATCCGGAGGGCGCAAGCCCGTACGGCTGCTTCGACATGAGCGGCAACACATGGGAATGGGTCGCAGATGTCGTGGATGACGCACAGCATAAATTCACCTTCTTGCGCGGCGGCTCCTACTACAAAGCCCAGCATACTTGGCACGCCGAGGGTGGTCCGCATCCAACCGATTTCCATCTGAAATTTCAATTGCTGAATGAAGGCTTGAATCGCTGTGAAACTGTCGGATTCCGCTGTGTGAAGGAGGCTCACCATGATACGAACAGATAATCATACCGGATGCATCACCATTGAAAACGAAAAAATGGGTTTCACCCTTCAAGTGAACGACGGCATCAGCTTGCACTCATTGAAGCATAATGCGATTCCTGTCCGCGAAGCTTTGTCGGCCGAACAGCGGGAATTATTCGTCATGGAGGTTGAGGGTGGTTATTCCCTTCCTGCTAGCCAATGGGTGGTTGGCAAGGTTGATACGGTTTCCGATCTTACGGAAGAAATGATATCCGTCGAGCTTAGCGTCGAACTCGGGCAGAACCGATTGTTCGCGAAAATGATTCTTCTGCACCATCTTGAGGAGCAGTCGATCCGTTTCCTGATCCAATTGGCAGCGGAATGGGATGAATGGGGGCCGCGCGAAGTGTATATGCGCATGCCTTATCTTGCTCAGCTTCAACTTGTCGACGGAGAAGCGAACCATTATTTCTTCCCATCGAACCCGAAATCGAAGCGTGATGGCAGCAGCATTGTTCAAATGCATGTTGAATTCACCATGCCTCTTGGTATCTTTCACCCCAATCAACAGCAGGGGTTCAGTTTAGCTTTTCCCAATTTGAACGAAAATTGGTTCATCTGGGTCCAAAATCGCAACATGGACATGAAGCCTTGGACGACGTTAAACGAATTGCAGCAGCATCGCTTCCTGCTTCGTCCTGATCAGGTGTTAGCGGATGTGATGGAAATTAAATTCACCGCTATTAATAACGGCTGGACGGAGTTTTTCAGTGCGTGGCGCAAAGAAGCTCGTATGCCGATTAACTTTCAGGAGTATAAGCGACCTGAACTGCAGTGGTACAGGGACACATTTATTCAGCATTTCACTTACTTGTATAGCAAAGAGATCTATAACTTCGAAACGAATGAGATTGAAGTCGATCGCTTCCTAGCGGAAGGCGAGGCATTCGGCGGTTACGATTCGGTGCTGCTGTGGCACCAATACCCGCGCCTCGGTGTCGATCGTCGAAATCAGTGGCAGTTTTTCGAAGATTTCCCTGGCGGCATGACAGGACTGAAGGAACTGGTTGCGAAGTTTCACGCAAAGGACGTCAAAGTATTCCTCCCGTTCAAGCCGTGGGACATTGGATTTGACGAATCCCCCAAACAGTCTACCTTCAGCATCGTTGAGGTGGTTCGGGAAACCGATATCGACGGTGTTTTCCTCGATACGATGGACAGCGTACCTGACGGGTTCCGCGAAGCGATTAACGAAGTTAAGCCGGGCTTTGTCTTCTGTTCCGAGGTCCGTCCGAAGAAACGGAATCAGATCAAGCTGATTACAGGTTCCTGGAATCAATTCAAAAACAGAGAATCCATGCCTGAAGTGGACGCGTTCCGCTACGTCATGACGGAGCATTTCTCGCCGATTATTTCGCGTTGGCACGTAGGCGTCCGTAAGGATTTGCTGATTAAGCGCGCGATCTTCAACGGGACAGGCATTCTCATCTGGCAGGATGTTTTCGGCAGCTGGCTGCCTTATCATGCTGAGCACAAAGCTCAGATTAAAAAATGGAAGCAGCTATGGAAGGCGAATAAAGCCAACTTCCAAAGCAGCAAGCCGCTGCCGCTGTATCCAACATTGAAAGCTGGCTTACACTGCAACATGTTTCCAAGTGATGATGAGTCCAGTGTGATTTACACGCTGTATAACGATAAGGATGAGACGATTGCTGGGGAATTGTTGGTACACGGTTACCCAGAATTGAAGGATGTTGCTGAAATCTGGCACGGGCAGCCTGTTGATCTGCATGTGGCGTCTGGAAGGATTTCTGGGGAAGTGCAGCCGAAGGAGCTTGTGATAATTAGAGTAGGTTGATTATGGAAAAAAGCGTACATCCCAATTGGTTGGGATGTACGCTTTTTCTTGTGGCCGCCGCATGAATATAAGCATTTCTTAAATACTAGACAACAAGTCATAATCAGCCGCTAAGTCGGCAAACAGCTAATGATACAAACAGCCTGCGCACTCAAACAGATAGGTGTGCATAAGACAGCGAAGATGCCGCATGCAGCCTTACAATTATTTCCGATCTGAATACATCTTGCTTTACAATCAGGATCCATCGTCGCTCGTTTGCCTCTTTGCGGAATCAGCTTCATTAGCACACGCTCAAGTTTAGTAAATAGTCGCTTTAGAGCAAGTTGGAGAGATCTATCCATGCTGATATGCAAGGTTGTGCCGTCTTTGAATCGTATTTTTTGGGTACCCGAGCAAGAGCCCCCCGTTTGGCAACCGCATCCAAGTCTAATGGGCACGATTGCTTTCTTATTGATAAATCCTTTCGCCGAAATATTGCCGTTTTTATCTTGGATAATTAAATTGGCACTTGAGATACCTTTTACTTGTTTTCCAAAGGAAGCTTTGAGTCTACTGCTTGTACGATTCAAAGATTGTATTTTGAATGTTGCTAGATTACATGCATTCTGCGTGATGTTCAGCAAGATCTCGGAGACACCTCGTCTGGCGTTTGTAACCAATCCGATATTCGCGCTTAAAATGCCTTCTTGCTTAGATTTTATACTAGCTGTTGCAAAAAGGGTGGTCGTTCCGTTGATTGTACGTACTAGTCCGGGCATAGCTATCCCTCCCTCCATTCAATTGGTGTATTCCCCCACAACATATGTGGAACCAATAGACTCGGTGTGGATGAATAACTAGAAGAGGGCTATGCTAAAAAGGAAGATTTAAAATATATACTGGAACTTGTGGACATTTCCTATCGATTTAATCGCTCAAGACAAAAAGCCCATCCCTAAACTGTACCCTTCGTATAGGACACTCAAAAAAGTCGAGGCATATTGAAGAAGATGATCTCTGTATTGAACAGAGGGCATCTTTTTAGATTCCACTGGTACCGGTAGTGGTTGTAAAACGTCATGTGGTCCTTAATCTCCTGTTTTAACTCTTCTAAGACTATCTTCAATTATTCCAACTTGTAATCCGTTACCTGCCAATCACTGCTTGGCTCTTTCGTTAAATGAATTCGGATCGTAGTACTTTTCATCGCGCCTTTCACCTTCATCGTAAAATCAGCCTCGCCTCTACCGTTACTTATGGAAACGCTGCCCATTGGTATGAAACCAAAAGAAATAACTTCTCCAAGTTGAGATCGAACTTCACTATTCTCTCTAATAAACTGTTTTGAAACCTCGTAGGATCTATCATTCTTCAGCAATGTGATTGTCATTGTGAAAGTAAAACCAACAAACAAAATAAATGCACAAATAGGCAATACAATTTTAACCAGCAAGCTTACTTTCTTCCCAGTTGAAAATACGGCTGTTTTGGCGATGCGATCTCCAAGTTTTCGCCCGTCTTTGCTGGCTAACACGGATATTAGTTCGATAGGCCAAATGAAAGTTAAACTATTTCTGAGAATTAAATTTAATAGTTTTGGGACCTCTTGGCCATCGAGCGATTTGACCGTGAGTCCTGCAATTCGCTTCCCGATGCTTGCGCCTTTATAGCAATCTTTGAATAAATAAAGACAGAACGCTATCGTCATAACGATTGGGAATATCTTAAAAAGACTACTCGGATCTTCCATGAAAGAGTTGAAGTTGAGGAGAATCGGCAAGATCGTTATGATGGAAATCCAAGTTTGATCGATAAAAAATGCGATGATTCTTTGTAAATTAATGCCTTGGAGCTTTTCGTTGGAGCTGTTCATTGTCCACCTCTGATCAGTATTCTTTAAGTTAGTATTCTGCAACGTTCTCTCTGCCATTTACTTTCCTCATTTTACCATGCTTCTTTCCTTTTTAGGCAATTATTCCTATCCAATCATCCATCCTGCTAATTCCTCCAAGCCCACTCAGTCCTTGTCCTATACCAAAATAGGAAACTGCACATATACTATAGTACCGCAAAAGGGGGTGAAAACATTGGCAGTTAAACAAGTGGATAAACGTGTCTACGTCAAAATCTATAAACAAATGATAGAGATTAACACTCGCGTTCTTCTCAATAGAAAGAAAATAGATGAATTCCGACACACCTGCTCATGCAAAAATAATAAGAATGCATTATTACAGCAGATCATGAGACAGCTGAAGGCTATCAACAATAGAGTTCTCATAAATCAGAACACGATCGGAACGCAGCTCGTTCTTTCAGGCAAACAAAATAATAGCATAGACTTAAACAATATCATCATGCAGTTAAAAACGATTAAACGAAACGTTGTTATGAATTTTAAAATGGTTGCTCGTCTTTATAAGTTCGGTAAATATAATGCCGAAACGAAGAAGAAATTGCGTATCATTCTTAAGCAGCTAAAAAAGATATTCAAAAACCTTACACTTACGCAGCGCATCGTTAACAATTTACTGCTCCCTCCGATTACCAGATGCCCGCAAGGTCATGTTTGTATCCCTGTGCGTTTAATTCCAGGTTTAAGCCTAGAACTAGATGTTGATCCCAAAGGACTGACGATTAAAGGAACGCTCAAAGTATTTGGGGCAGAGGTTTTCAGCGGCACGCTCAGTTTGGCAAATCCAACACTTGCTATTGGCGGAGAATTTGGTCTTTTCCTCGCCGAATTGAAGTTAATTGGGCAATTTGGCGACATTGCTCATGGTCACTTTAGAATTATCTTACAGGGTCGAGCATGTATCGGTCCTCCTATCGACTTCCTGCGTGAATGCACGGGATTCAACCAAATCATTTATGATCAATAGACGCTGAAAAAAGCTCAGGGATTACTTGAGCTTTTTTCATATAACGTATTATATTGGTATGATACGACACTTGGGAGGCATTGACTTGTCATCGAATTTACATATGTTTTCAGCCATTCACCCAACAAGCAGGCGCATTACTGCGGAAGACGCCGAGTTGGACGCTGCGCTCCGAAACGATCTGACCTGTGAATACTGTGGCGTGCCCGTTACCTTTGTAAACGCTCATTTTCGAAACGGGTTGTATATCCCTCATTTTTTTCACCTCAAAATTGGGATGAAAACACATTGGACGATTAATCGCGAAGTGTGTGAGTACGACTTGGGCAGGCACGCGAGACTCAAATTGCCCTCCAGCCGATCACACGGCGTCATCACAAATAAAGATTTTAAAATAAAGATCACCGCACCTAACGAATTAAAACATAGGCTGATGGAGCTGCTCGCAGACGATCTTATTCCAATTGGGCAGCCAGGCGATTATGATCGGGCGGAGAAGAAGCTTTCCGACTATATCCATTCAGCAAAAGCTTTATCCAAAATTGCGCACGAATGGGAGCGCAACATAGCCGTTAACGATTTAGAGCTCCGCATATTCGGGACAACTACACGATGGTCGGACATGTATGTGGAGAACTGGGATCAACTGTACAACAAATTTTCAGTTCCGAAGCCGAAAGATGTCGTCATCATGCGAGGGACGTTCAGCAGCATCTCCGAGCCGCTTCCTGATCGTAATGGCCAGCAATGGGCGGAAATTGTGCTCAAGACAGCGCCGATTTCACAGAATGCTCCCGATAAAACGCACACATTTGTTCGGATCAAATTGTTTGCTCCGATGTTCCGATCGGTGATCAAGCAGCTCGAAATCGCCAACACACAGAGCCAAAAGCTTGAAATCACATTTTGCGGTAAAATCGAGCGCACGCTAAACAAAAAAGACCGGACGCAGCAGATCAAGGGCATTGCCGTTCTGCGCAGGCAGCTGCACATCCAGCCTCTTACGCCTCGTCATCCTGCGCAATAGGCTGGTACTGCCGCGTCAAGTTCCTGACACATCTCAAAAAGAGAGTGTCCCATAAAAGGACACTCTCCTGATCATTCAGCTTGGCCCGTATGCGCTCTAGTTCCCGTACACTTCGAACTCGTAGATCCGCGCATTACTCCGATCGCCCGGCGTCACGGCGTAGCCGGCATCGCTTTGAACTGTTGTCGTAATGTACAGCCTGACGTAACGCGAGGAAAATGACGTTACATTCCGATCCGTTGTCGCAGCTGTGTTCCCAGTAACGGTATCCACGTCGGTCCAGTTCGTACCGTCGCTGCTCTTCTGCAGCTTGAAATCCTTCGTATTGTAGCTCGCTGCTTCCCCATTCGAGCTGGCATGCTTCACGACCCAGCGGGTGATCGCATAGTTCGTACCCAAATCGACTTTCAGCCATTTGTCTCCTGGGACAAGATTGATCGGCTGTGATGTCCACTTGGTGGTGGCAACGCCGTCGATTCCTTTCGCTCCAGACTCAGTCGAATTAATTTCATCGCTTACCGTCACCGTCTTGTTCAAAGCCACATTCGTTGGCGTCGTTGTTGATGCGATGAAGTTAATCTCCGCAATTTGCAAATACGTATCCCCATTGTTCGCCGAGACATCCAAGCGATAGTACGTATAAGCCGTGCTATTCGTAAATGTATACGATTTTACTTGGAATCTGCTTGCAAATGTTTCGTTAGTTCGCGTGTCTAGCGTCGTCCAAACGTTTCCGTCATTGGAGCCCTTCAGCGTCCAATTCTTTGGATCCCGCGCTGGAGAGTCGTTCGCTGACGTAATCTCATATTTGTTGATCACTTTCGGAGTGCTGTAGCGATACTGAATCCAACCTGCATTAGCAAAAACGAGCCATTTCGTAGCGGATGAGCCATCGAAAGCTTTCTCCTTCTCTTCACCACCAGGACTGTTGGTCGGGTTTGCCATTACGGTTTCTACAATCACTTGCCCTAACGCTTGGTTCATCGCCGTAGTAATCGTGGATAAAGAAGTACCGTCTGGTGCAAGGTGGATCGTCTCGTTAACCGACGTTGTAATCGTCAAATCTGCGCCCGACATCGTGCCTGCATCCGCACCATTCCGATAAACGCGCACGGTTTGCCCGCTCCATGGATTAGCAACGACGGCTGTTTTGTCTTTTTCACTAATAATACGAACGTATTCCACTTGATTATTCTTCTTGCTGCTCGAAACGAGGAACGCACCGTCCGCACGAAAATCACCGTATTTCGCATCCGTACCATTCGGCCAATTCGGGAATAAGCGAATCTTATTCTGGAACGATTGCAGCATCATCTCTGCTAGAGTTGCAGGCACAACGTTGAAATTCTCAATGCCGCCGCCACCCGTTTTAATATGCAAATTGTTATAACTAGCGCTGCTGACAAAAGAGTTAAGCTGCGTCAGAATCGTCGCTGGATCGTACCCAACCCGTGCTGCTGCAGGGTAAAACGTATTCGTTCCGTTGCCATCCGTCCAGCGAGCCATCTGGCCGATCATGTTCTTCGCCGTTTGGATCAACGTGGCATTACTGGAAAGGCCGATTTGACGTCCCGGATAAATGTGCTGAATCCCAATCGCGTTATCCCCGCTCCAATCCCGCCCCACTTCTGTATAGCGGAATACCGTCTGGCTGTTTCTCGTCTGCGTCGGGAACGGACTGAGCGTGTTCAGGATATTTTGCCAAGTTGCTCGCAAAGTGGCATCTGTGCCCAGCGCCGTGCTGATGTCCACGCAACCTTGAAGCACATAACGAACCAAACCAAGTGACATGACGCCGTTCGTTTGCGGATAGGCATCACCTTCATGCTGCGCATCGTTCGTGATTACATACCTAGTACCATCCCACGTCAAGTAATTCTGCCAGAACTTCGCTGCCTCTTTCAAAAACCCATAAATCGTATTCGCATACGTCGTGTCCGCCGTTGAATAGTAATGATCCAGCATCACGGTCGCGCCGAACACAGCATTTGTTTTTTGATTATGATAATTGCCATCCGTATCCATCGTAAATGGACCGATCCCCACCGGATAATACACGCCTGTATATCCAGCGTTCGTCGCTGCCGTTTGGGCTTTCGGAACCCAATCAAGTACGGGTTTATCGTACGCATTCGCTAATTCAACATGGTTCGTCGGCATGGCAAAATAGAACGGTGCTTCTGTGTTGTAATTCAGATGATAATCCCCGCCCCAATCTGAGTTTCGGGCAATCCATGCTCCCCACAAACCTGGAGGCGCTTCACCTGTTCGCGAGCTGCTTCCGAGCAAATACAGCGAACCGTAGAACGACTTCTCAATCGTTTTGTTCGGAATTTCAACGAACGATTTACTATAAAAGCTTTCCCACCATGACTGGTGCGCTGCTTTCAACGTATCGATATCGCCTTGTGTCTTCGAGTTAATATTGCTAAGCGCAAGCGCTTGATAATTTGAGGAATCCTTATTGCTCATAATACTCGTAGCGAGGGTATACGTGTTGCCAGGCGTAACGGTGAATTGCAGCTGGCCACCTGTGATCGTGCCCATTATCCCGATAACTCTCGTTGCCACACGAGCTTTAACCGTAGTGATACCATTCACGGTATCCGTATTGTCTGCCCGAACGTCACGATACAGAATATCCCCTGAGGAACCTGCTGTACTTGTAAACGTGTTCTGATTCGCTGCTGCCAGCGAGACGGTGACCGTCTTGGATCCGCTGCCCGTGTACGTAAATTTCGTCAGGTACAAATTGTTCGTCGTATCAGTCGACTGCGCCCAGCTCGTCGTGTTGATCGTATTGCCTGACAGAGAAAAAGTGCCATCCACCTGCGCGCTCGCTAGCTTTTGCTCGGTCAGATAAGACGCGCCGGACATCCCTGATACGGCTATGCCCATTCTGGCCATGGACTTCAGTTGATGCTCCGCCACGGAGAAAAACTCATTTTTGCCCAGCGCAATCGTCATGGCATCGATATTGCCAACCATGACGGCACCGATATCGCCATTCCCCAGCAGCGGTGCATTGGTCGTGTTGCCGAAGTTGCTATCCGTCGGCGGTGACGTCCATGTCCCTTTGTATGCGCTTACTATTCTTTGCGCATGATTGGTGGTGATCGAATCTGCGCTCGCTGTCGGTACACCAACCGCTGTGATCACAGATACACTTGCTACGATGAGTGCCAAACTAGCAACCCATGCTTTTCTCATTACAAAACCTCCTCGTTGTTGTTGATTCGTAGTACATTTTTTAGAAAAAAAAGCCGCTATCATCATTCTAAAAAGAAGAGAAGCGGCTTTCATTCATCTACTTTGAAGCTTTCCAAGCATCGATTTGTTTCTGCATTTCAGCAAGAATGTTGTCCAAGCCTGCTTTTTTCAGCTTGGCATTCATCGCTGGCAATGTTGTATCTGGATCAGCAATACCTGTGATCAATCCCGCATAGAATTCGTCCACGACGGATGCGGTTTGCGCTAATTCACTTTTCACGTTACTTGGGTCAAAAGAGAAGCCGAGAATTTTAGAAGGAATCGCTGCGGCGTTCTTATCTGGACCTGCTGGGAACCATTTCGGCTGCGTTTCACTTGTACGGTACGAGTTAAACATGTTGCCGTACTCCCAACCGGAATCCACCCAGTAGCCCGCATTATCCATCTTTTTGATCAGACCGTCCGAAACTTTCGTATAGTGCTTGCCCTCAATACCATAGCTCATCAAATTGAATAGTTCCGCATTGGAGTACATCAAATTGTAGAACATCATCGCTCTTGCTGGATCCTTGGATGTGCGGGAAATCGCCGTCATAGTCGCAATAATGGAGCCTGTGCTCATATAAGGCTTAGAGAACTCGATCGCTGCTACGTTCGCTGCGTTGCCGCCACCGAATTTTTGCGCTTGGTTAGCTGCTGTATCTGGATTGATAACCGTGAACGTGGAGGAGACATATTTGCCTGCCAGCTCATCGGAGTTCGTATCTTTAATCGTTGCTGCATCTTTACGAATAATGCCTTTGGAATACCATTCGCGCATTTGTTTCAAAAAGGCCGTGAATTCCTTCGTCTCATACAGATTCACAACTTTGGAGGAAGCATCGTCGATGCGAACAACACCTGGGTTCTTTTGTGAAAAATATTCAAGACCGATGGCGCTGCCGTAGTTGCCCATGACATCCATATCACCTTTTAAGCTGAACGGATATTTATCAGGCTCAGATGCTTTCACTTTTTCGAAAAATGGTGTCAAATCGGCCAATGTCTTAAACTGATCAGCTTTATAGCCATATTTGTCCAATGTAGTTTTATTGATTAGTACACCCGGTGTACGAGCTAGAACTTGCGTATTGATGATCCCATACAGCTTGCCTTTGACTTTCGCCGCATCCCAAGCTGATGGAGGAACTTGCTTCAGAATATCTGGACCGTACTTCGGCAGCAAATCCGTAATATCGAGGAATGCCCCTTTGTTTACATTTTGCAGGTAGTCATTCGTCCAGTTGGATGTGAAGATCAGATCCGCTTTCTCGCCAGAAGCTGCAATCGCTTGCATTTTCTGATCGTACGTACCCCAATCAACCAATTGGATGTTCAATGTTGCGTTTATTTTCTCTTTGGTAATCTTACTCATCGCATCCTGAACGAGCTTCGCATCAGGGAATACGCTTTGTGGCAAATACCAAGTAATTTCATATGGTTTAAGCTCCGTTGCTGCTGGGGACGCAGCAGCTGTCGAAGCCGCTGGAGATGCAGGTGTAGTAGCGGCTGCTGGGGATGGTGAAGAACTGTTCGTGCTGGAACCACAAGCGCTGAGCAGCATAGAAAGGGACACGCAGCTTACAATAACGGGAGATAACGCTTTAATTGTTCTATTTTTCATATGATCGAACCCTCCTGATTTCATGGTCGAATTGGTACTAATGAAGCTATTTATTATCATCCGATCCGGATTCGGATTGACAAACGATGGGAAACTTACATGGAGCTAGCCTTTAACAGCGCCAACTGTTAATCCTTTAATCAAGTATTTCTGGAAGAAAGGGAAAGCGAACAACATCGGACCAGCTGCCAAAATGGCAATCCCCATACGGGAAGATTCAGCTGGAATCGCACTCATATCAATGCTGATCCCCGCTTGCATATTTTTCGTCAAAAACTCGATATTAGACATGATACGCTGCAAGTAGTATTGAAGCGGAATCAGATTCTCATTTTGAATATACAGCATCGCCAGCCACCAATCATTCCAATAAGCCAGGGCGTAGAACAAACCTACTGTCGCTAGGGCTGGTTTCGAAAGCGGAAGAACAATTCGCACGAAAGTGCTCAGTTCGGAAGATCCATCGATTTTAGCTGACTCAATAATTTCAAACGGCAATCCATCCATAAAGCCCTTCATGAGCATTGTAAACCAAGCGCTGACGCCATAAGGAAGAATTAAGGCCCAAATCGTATCCTGCAAGTGCAGAACACTGGTCATTACGATATACGACGGAACCAGTCCTGCATTAAAAAGCAGCGTGAAGAATACGAAGTAGCTCGTTATTTTACTATACCGATAATCCTTCCGAGTCATAATATACGCCAAGGAAGAAGTGAGTATCAAGCTTAACACGGTTCCTACAACGGTCACAAAAATCGTCACCATATAGGATTGCAGCAGCGCCTTCGGCGTTTGAAAAATATACGAATACGCGACTAACGTAATCCGCTCTGGAATCAGCTTGTAGCCATATTTGGCGATATCCCCGTCGAAGGAGAGTGAGACCGAAATGACGTACAGCATGGGATAGATGAACAACATGGATAGAATAATAAAGAATAGAATGATTAGCCAGTTATTTTCTGACTTTTTCTTGATAGATAATTTCACCGCCACCCTCCTCCTTAGAACATCGCATTCTCTTTATTAAATTTTCTGACCAGCAAATTGGTCGTTACGACTAAAATGAGACCAACAACCGCCTGGTACAAGCTAGCCGCAGAAGCCATTCCCAAATCTCCCACAACCCGCAGCGAACGGAACACATACGTATCCACGACATCTGTCGTCGGGTAGAGCATCCCAGCATCCCGGGGGACGAAGTAGAATAATCCGAAATCCGAGTAAAAGATGCGACCCACATTGAGCATAAACAGCATCGTAATCAGCGGCAAAATGAGCGGGATCGAGATCTTCCGAATTTGCTGTAATCGCGAAGCGCCATCTATAGAAGCAGCCTCATAATAACTGTTATCGATGGACAGCAGTCCCGTGAAGAAGATGATGGCGGTGTAGCCGACATTTTTCCATAAGTAGGTGAGTGTTAAAATGATAGGCCAATACCCCGGCTTACTGTACCAATCGATCGGGGCAAAATGGAGCTGCTCCAACGTCTTATTGATCACGCCGAAGGTAGGATTCAGCAGAATGTAGCTGACGAAACCTACGACGACCCACGATAGAAAATAAGGAAAGAACAAGATTGTCTGAAACAGCTTCACCCATCTTCGGCCCAATTCCGCCAGCATTAACCCGATGACTAAAGCGCAGGACATACCCACCACGATAAACAATCCATTTAATAGCAGTGTGTTTCGTGTAATCCTAAGTGCATCTTGTGAGTTGAAGAAAAACTTAAAGTTATGCAGCCCTACCCAATCGCTTCCCCAAATGCCTTTGGCGTAGTTGATATCTTTGAAGGCGATTACGATACCGTACATAGGCAAGTAGTAAAAGATAAACACCACGATAATGGCCGGCAGTCCGATTAGAAACAAGCTTCTCGCCTTCCAGAGATGCTTCCATTCCTTGCGTAAAGCTGTGAAGATTCCCAAGTATGCTACCTCCCTCTGTCTGTATGGCCTTGCGTCCTCTTTGCGATTTCATCATACGAAAGTAGGTAGGGAATTGGATACTGCTCATTTTTGCTGGGGTTAAAATAGACTGTACGATTTGAAAATCGGCTGATTTTCTACTGTACTTTTCGTAATCGAGGCTTGGCGAACCCTTATAGAATGCGGGTTTCTGCGGGGTGCAGGGAGCGTTTGAGGCAAAATGAATGATTCGCACGACGGAGTGCAATATCGGTCTTGAGAACGATCATAAATAACTGAGTATGCAATACACTGTTTGTATGATCGACAATTCAAAGGACGGGGGCAAATGAATGACTATGAATTCTATTGAAGTAAGCGGCTTGCGCAAAAGCTTTGGCAAACAAACCGTTTTAGACGGCATCGACCTGGTGGTGGGCAAAGGTACGATATTTGCGTTGCTTGGGCCTAACGGTGCTGGTAAGACTACATTAATTAACATCCTGTCGACGCTATCTGAGCCAGATGCGGGGGACGCTTTTATCGAAGGATACGACGTTATCACTGACCGCGATGCGGTGCGACGCTCAATCTCGCTCACAGGTCAATTCGCTGCGGTGGATGAGGTGCTGACCGGCCAAGAGAATCTCATCATGATGTGCCGCTTGTCCGGCTTATCTACGAGTGAGGCTCGCTTGCGAGCTGCCGAGCTGCTTAGGCAATTCGAGCTTGAAGGCGCGGCGGGTAGGCGGGTAAAAACTTACTCCGGCGGCATGCGCCGTAGGCTGGATCTTGCTGTCAGCCTTGTCGTCAACCGGCCCGTGCTCTTCCTCGATGAGCCTACGACGGGCTTAGATACGGTGAGCCGTCGCGCTCTATGGGAGACGATTTTGCGACTGAAGCAGCAAGGCATGACAATTCTGTTGACGACGCAGTATTTAGAGGAAGCGGATCAGCTTGCAGACGAAATCGCGGTGCTGAATCACGGACGCATCGTCGCATCCGGCTCCGCCGAGTCCTTAAAAGCTCGTGTTGGCGGCGAAGTCATCGAGCTCAGGAATCAGTTGGACGAAGTCATTCTGTCCATCCCGACGAGCGGCACGGTTCAGGATGTTCGCCAAACGTTGAACGATTTAGGCAGCTCGTGCCCGCCGGGTACGCGCATCTTCATTCGCAAGCCAAGCATGGACGACGTCTTTCTGGCGTTAACGACAACTGATCATAAGGAGGCTTCTTTTGTATGAATGTGAATAAAGTTCAAAGTGCACCAAAACCTGCGTCTTTCGTTTCGACCAATACTGTCTTCATCGGACGCAGCTTCCGTCATAGCTTGCGCAACGTCGAGTCGCTCATGATGGCCATCATGCTTCCTGTGATGTTAATGCTGCTGTTCACCTATATTTTCGGCGGTGCACTCGATCCGAGCGGCGACTATGTGAACTATGTCGTACCAGGTATTATCCTTCTGTGCGCAGGCTTCGGCTCATCCAGCACAGCTGTTGATGTGGCCACGGATATGACCAACGGCATTATCAACCGTTTCCGTACCATGCCGATCAGCAGCATAAGCGTCATCACGGGGCATGTCGCGGCAAGCCTTGCACGAAACTTGCTGGCTACTTGTATCGTCATCGGCGTCGCCCTGCTCGTCGGCTTCCGCCCGAACGGCTCATTCATAGATTGGCTGGGAGCCATTGGCATCATCATCTTGTTCATTCTGACCTTTACGTGGCTGTTCGCCGCGATAGGTCTCGTCACGGGCAGCCCTTCCGCTGCCAGCGGATACGGCTTTGCGCTGCTGTTCCTCCCGTATCTCTCCAGCGCCTTCGTTCCAACGAACACGATGCCGTCGTGGCTGCAAGGATTCGCCAATCATCAGCCGATCACCCCGGTGATCGAGACGATCCGTGCGCTGCTTACCGGCACGCCGGTGTTAAACAATGGCTGGTGGGCCATCGGTTGGTGCGCAGTCCTGCTGATCGTTGCCATCGGCTGGTGTATCCTGGCTTTTCGTCGGAAGGGCGGGAAGTGAGCTTGCTTCTCACCCTGAGCAGGTCGTGTTCCTTACTGGGAACATCGTCCAAAAATGCAAAAGTACACTTATTTTCGGGGAAAACAGCTCAAACGAGATAAATAAGTGCAAAAAGGCATCCTTTTGCCCCGAAAAGGTGCCCAAAGGGTGAATTCGAGCAAAATAGTTGCATTTTCGCACGCATTTCAGATCGCGAGGTTTACTCGATAACAAAGGTTGCACTTTTGCATTTTTCGCAGCCACATGAATAGCTTCTAATAAAAAACGGCCCTCCCAAGTAGATCCCTTTACTTGCGGACAGCCGTTTTTTTATCAACTTTCCCCTACTCCACTATTTCCGCCGCAGGTACTCCTCGATCCCATCCAATATCCGCTCGAGCCCAAAATCCAAATCGTTACCGATCGGATTCTCCACCTCATCCGTGTAAGCACCGGCCATCAGTATCGGATACAGATTGGGGAAACGATCCGGCTTAACCAACTGCTTGAGTGCAGCACCATAGTTGATGCCGCTGAATGCTTCCGGACTCGCGCCATCGCGGATGGCCTTGTCCATGTCCCGTGCAATCAGGCCGCATGCTCTAGCATAGCTGCTTACGAGCAATAGGAACGACATTTTCTCGAAATCGTTCAGCGGGAAATCCCGCATAATCCGCAGCATCCAGTCGATCACTTGTAGATTATTTGGCGCAAGGGGAACGCTCGTAATCGGAATATCGCCATACCACGGATGCTTCCGAAACACATCTACGCAAGCCCAGACGTATTCCCCTATTTCCTCGCGCCACGGCTTACCCGCTACTTCCGGTGGAATTGGAATATCGCAGACGGCATCCTGCATCAGCACGAGCAAGTCTTCCTTGCTTGTGATGTAGCGATACAAGGACATCGTCGTAAACCCCAATGACTGTGCGACTCTGCTCATCGAAACCGCCGCAAGACCGTCCCGATCCGCAATGACGATGGCTGCGTCCACAATTTTCTTAATACTAAGCTCGCCTTTCGGGCCCCTGCTAGGCTGCTTAATAAATCCCCAACTCAGGGCTACCCCTGAGGGTAAGCTCTGTATAACTTCCTCATCAATCTCATCATCTATCCTCATAATCCTCCATCATCCTTGCATGCCGAAAATGTATATCACATATACAGTATATCACAATCGCTCTTATGCAAAAATTTACAATTTCGCAATATGCCATTTACATGCCCCATACATAACTTTGGTATAAGTAAGAAGTTAAGAAAAATGCGGACAATACCGAGGGGAGAATGACTACGAATGAAACGTAAATGGATCGTGTTAACATCTTTACTGCTTACTCTTCCTGTGGCGGTTTCTGGAACAGTAACGGCTCAGCAAGTAAACGGGGTAACCTCCGAAAATGTAACGTATTCAAGCAATGGAGCAGTGATTAAGCCATCAGCACCGGCAGTCAATTTGGACGGCAGCTTGTACATGCCAGTTCGCGCACTTTCTGAAGCCATGGGCAAATATGTCGATTGGGATGAGTTCCGCAGCAGTGTATCTTTGACGGACAAGCCTGTTTTGACTGGTAAATACGAGCTTAAGGCACCCAATCTTGCCGAAGGCATTAAAATGGGCGTAGGCTCCTCGTTAACGCACCTGCCAGGTGACCCTGATAATGTGTTCTATACGACAGCAGATCGCGGACCAAACGGCCAACCGACGATTAATGGTAAAACAGTGCGCACGTTCCCGCTTCCAGACTACATACCAACGATTTATAAAATCGAGGTTAGTAAAGGTGAAATCAACATTTTAGACAAGTTCCCTTTGAAGCTCGCAGGTGTAGACCCTGTTTCAGGCAAAGCAACGATTACCGGGCTTCCAAATATTAAAGGGCGCGACGAAGAGCCTTATGATGCGAAAGGCGAGAAGGTACTCGCTTACGATCCATACGGACTTGATATCGAAGGCTTGGCCTACAATCCGAAAGATGATACTTTCTGGATTTCCGATGAGTACGGTCCTTCAATAGTCCATGTGAAACGCGATGGCACGATCATCGAGCGTATTGTGCCTAAAGGTTGGGCAAGTCAGGCGTCCGCTCCGCTTGTGCCATCTCGTGAGACGCTGCCAGAAGTATACAACAAACTGCGCCAAAACCGCGGAGCTGAAGCTGTTGGGATTACGCCTGATGGCAAATATATGTTCATGGCGATGCAAAATGCGCTTCGTAATCCGGATAAAGCAATGGACAATTCACGTCAGGTGCGGATTATTAAGTTTGATCTTGCGACGCTTAACCCGGTTGCTGAGTTTGTATACGTCCTTGAAGATGCGAAGCAATTTAAAGAGCTGGCTCAAGGAGATATCGTAATCTCCGATATGGTTGTCGTGAACGAGAATACGCTGTTAATCGATGAGCGGGATAAATTCTCTGGCGATAAAGCACAGTTGAAGCGCATTTATGCCATTGACCTTTCAACAGCTACCAATATTCTTGGTAAATACGACACTTCCGCAGCAACAGGTAAAACGATTGAGCAAATGACAACGGCAGATCTGAAAGCAACTGGTATTCTGCCTACAACGAAGAGAACCGTACTGGATGCCGTGCAATTCAAGTTCCCTTACGAGAAAATTGAAGGTGTTTCGCTCATCAATGGCGATACACTTGCGATCACGAACGATAACGATTTCGGTATCGACAGCACAAGCCCAGAAAATGGTACACTTCTCTGGACATTTAAATTGCCATACACAATTAAATAAGACTTTACAACATAATAAAAAGCCCCGGGTGTCCATTAATGATGGTCAACCGAGGCTTTTTTCCTTATACTACCGCGTCCGCTTCGCCATATACTCCCTCGGCGTCATCCCAAACTTGGCCTTGAACAGTTTATAAAAATAACTCTCGTTCTCAACACCCACGCGCTGCATAATCTCCTGGATGCTGAGCTTGGAGTTCTCCATCCATTCCACCGCTTTGTGCAGCTTCACTTGATTAATATATTCGGGAATCGACATCCCGAGGTGGATCTTGGATATTTTGCTCAGCTTATAAGCAGGCAGTCTCATCATGTCAGAAATACTTGCCGCAGAGAGGGAAGAATCGAAATAGTTGGAGTCAATGATTTCCTTGATCGTATCGGCAACGACTTGGTTGCCTTGGATGCCTTTTTCTTCCCCTTCGCTGTGAATAGCACGTACCGCTTCCAGCAAAAGTCCTTCAAACTGTTCAATCGTCTCCTCCTCGTACAACTCACGGCTCATGAGTCTGGACGGAACAGCAATCGGCTCCTTACTCGTACGGTTCATTTCAAAAATCGTCTTCTTCAAATGATGCACAACCTGCATGCTCACCAACATGATGCTGCCGTAGTCCAGCTTCCGGATCAGCGCGAACACATCGCGCAGTTTTTCTTCTGTTTTGACCCCATTCCCCTTCGGCACCGCATCCGTAAATTTGCTTACCATCTCCAACACTTGCTCGACATCCACATTCCCCATATTCCTATCGATCCGATCTTGGGTGATCACAGACTTCGTGCCAAACACATACCGATAAGAGCTATTCGCCAAGGTATGGTTATAGGCAGCGGCAATCGCCGTATACTCCGTAATGACATCGCTAACCGTCGCCGAAAAAGAGATATGATAGTGCTTCTGAATGTAGTTTTGCGCTTCCTGCAGCGCTTGTTCCACCTGTTCCACGGAGTCCTCTTGACCATCAGACGTGTTCAATAAAATGGTGAACGAGTCGTCTTTCATATCCACGGTTTGAGCAACACTCATCTGAGATAGTGCATCCGTCGTGACGTTCGCAATCGCAAAGCGCAGCAGTTCTCTTTCAGCCAAGCTTTTATGGCTAAGGAATTTTTTGTACTCATCGATGCGCAGAACGCAGATCAAGAACGGCTTATCCTTCGTTAAAGCGTCATTCAGCAACCGCAAAACATCCTCAAACTCCGCAGCATTCATACTGTAGCTATCGGCCATCAGCTTCTTCAAAAAGTAAATCTTCATAATGCTTGTATTATTGTTCTTTTCCAAATTATATTCATACAACTGCTCTCTGGACTTGCGATATACCTCGGTCAAATACGAAAACTCATCCTTCACCCCAGGCTTCAGGAACCCATCCTTTCCAGCTCCAGATAGCGATGTTTGTTCCATGAGCCTTTTAACTGGTCGATAAATGCCACGAGAGACGGATAAGGTTAGGATCAACGCCCCAACTAATACTGCACCCGTAATTAACAAAATCGTATCCATCAGCTGCTTCAAATTTGCGTACACTTCTTTATACGGCTTCGCTTCCAACAACGTCCAGCCTGTGTTTTCCAGATAGATGTACGAGATGATGAACTTCTCACCATTCACTTTCGACTCATAAAATCCAGCAGGCTCCCCCGCTTGCATCCGATCTTGGGAGACCGACGTTTCGAAAGCTTGCTTGATCGTAACGGCCGAAGCATTTTCAGCAATCAAATGGTTGGTATCGGTTTCAATGAACTGTTTCTTATTGTCTAAAATATATAAATCGCTCTGCGTTCGCGAATCAAACTGGTTAATCGTGCGAATGTTATCGACGAGCCAGTCCAATTTCACGTTCAGAATGATGGCGCCGTCCATCACGCCTTTTTCATCCACATTTTCAAACATGATATAACTCAGCACGGTATCATAGGTTGGGTTCGCAGCGCTGCCGCCGGTTTGCATTTTCCGCACAATCGCCTTTAACGGGGTAATATGCGGATTCTCCGCGAGAACCTTATCTAATTCGGCATCCTTATGGTACAAATCACCGAACGTCGAATAATACATCTTCTTATGGTTGTTATAGACATAGACCGATTGAACGAACGGATAATTGGCGACGACGGTCGCGTTCAATTTATTAATCGTATTCATATGATCATACGTCTCTTCGTCATTCAAATACATGAGCGCCTTGACGTCATTATTTCCATAGGTAGAAAAGGTAAGCTTGCTGATCATCGTGTCCAAATAATCGATATTGTACTTCATTTGAGACAAGACCTTCTGGCTTCCCTCGTATTCGCTTTGAAACACATTTTTCTCAACATTCACATAGATAAGGCTGGAAAATGAAAGTAAAATGAGCAGCATCATGCAGTTGATCCATAAAAAAATGCGCAGCAAATACTTCTTTTCCTGAACGATTCGCCAAAGCTTCATGCCAGCTCCCCTTTCTGTCTAATCAATCGTAGGCACGAATCCCATGCACCTTATTATAACCGTTTCAACGGGAACAGTCCCTACTGATTTGCATCATAGGGACTTTCTCGGACAGTGATGATTATTTAATTCGAATCGTTTTTACTTCAAAAGGTGTAAAGGATAACGCCAGGGTGCTGGTGCCTGTTCGATCGCCGTAATCCATGATGACATCCTGTTCCAGCATGTCGGTTTCACACGCTTGTGTGACGGCTATGCCCAAGTGGAGTGAGCAGCGTGTCGTTGCGCCTTTAGCTTCGTACGCTCTTAAGATCCAATCACCGGAGCCATCTTCAGCAAGCTTGACGGTGTCCAGGATGATGTTCGCGCGATCGCAGCTCATGAGACTGAACGGTTGGTGCACGGTGCCTGCAGCAGCTACGACAGGACTGTTCAATTCGTAAGCTTCCTGAATGACCGGATTGCTCATGAAGCCTTTATTCCAAACATGCATCGCATACGTAAACTCATGCAAGCCTTCATCTGCTCGATCATCCGGGTACATCGGAGCGCGCAGCAGGGTTAAATTCATTTGCTTCCCTGCAGCATTCATCCCATATTTACTATCATTTAAAAGGGAGAAGCAGCGGTCTCCTTCTACCAGCGCGGACCATTTGTGTTGATTGACTTCGTATCGGTCGGCGTCGTGGAGGCGTGAGAAATGCGTTGGTCTTTTCGCATAACCGAATTGAATCTCATTCAGCACCTCATGACTGTGCAGGTTCACATGAAAACCAACCTTCAGCAGCTTGTGCTTCTCTTTCCACATGATTTTTGTACGGAAATCAACACGTCCGCTTCCCGCTTCTAAGCGGATTTCTTGCGTAAGTGTGGATTGATTTAACGTGCGCTCGACAAGTATAGTTGCGAAAAGAGGACCTTCCGCCAGCACGGTAATCCGTGCTTTTTCGCTCAGCTCAATCGGTGATTCTGTGTATCGGCGGTCGATTTCCCACGCATCGTAATTCGACGTTTGATCGCGATACATAAGGAATTGATTGCTTAATCCGTTGGACCAGTCCTCGCCTGTTTCCTTATCGATAATGCTGGTGATTTCACCATATTCGTTGAGGCTAAGTTTCAGCCATTGATTTTCTAGAGATGTCGGTGTTGCTGAAAGCTCGTTACTGATGACGGATTCCTTGCGGTTAATTGCTGTATCTACGGTGGTATAGCCCATAGCTGGAAGCTCCACTTGGACATACGTTTTGCCGCCATGTACCTGCGAGTTTGGAAGCTTGTTGTCTCGGCCGTCGCTGTTTGGCAACTCCACGATCGCCGAGCGATCCCACGCTAAGGAGTTAAAGAGCGACTGTCCTTCACGAGTAGACGATACCAGTGCCGTTAATGCTTCGTTTGTTAATTTAGTTGCCGAATCCAATACTTCTTCGAAGGCCTTCTCCGCCTCCACGTGTACTCTGGTAATTGATGTCCCAGGCAAAATATCGTGGAACTGCAGCAGCAGTAGATTACGCCATGTTTCGGCTAAGGATTGTTGGGCATAGGTATGGCCATGTAATTTAGATGCGATCGCATTCCACAGCTCTGCCTCTCTTAATGCAAATTCCCCAGCGCGATTGCCGCTCTTCATCTTCGCTTGGCTGGTGAACGTTCCTCTGTGCGCAGGGTAGTAAAGCTCCCCAACATAGTGGCTATCTGGCATTCCACGCTGCTGTACATCTTCAAAATAATCGATCGGCGAAGCGATCTCCGTCTGTGGCGCACCTTCCAGGTTGCCCAATCTTCGTAGGAATTCCAAGTCGTCGCGATTCGCGCCGCCGCCCCCGTCCCCGTATCCGAATTGTACGAGTCGGGTGGAAATGTCTTGCTTTTGAATACGTTCATTCCACTGGAGGAGGACATACGCTGCATCCGTTGGATTCGGGAATGGACCATAATCCAGCAAGTGGACATTGACGGTCGAGCCGTCAATCCCCTCCCACGTAAACGTATTGTAGGGGAACGGATCCGCTACGTTGTCGTAGGTTTGATACATTTTGACCGATGCAAAATAACGAATACCACTCTTCCGCATAATTTGCGGTAAGCTTCCCGAATAGCCAAACACGTCTGGCAGCCACAGCATTTCATTATCTACGCCGAACTGTTCACGGAAGAACGCCTTGCCGTATAGGAATTGACGAACTAGACTTTCACCGCTCGGGATGTTCGTATCCGGCTCAACCCACATGCCGCCTTCCGGAATGATTCTGCCTTCCGCAACGTAACGTTTCATGCGTTCAAACAGTTCAGGGTATAGCTCTTTCACCATTTGGAACAAATACGGCTGGCTCTGCACATACTTATACTCCGGATACTGATCCAGAAGCGCCATCTGGTTGGATAAGGTGCGGGCAATTTTCCGTTTGGTCTCTTCAATCGGCCATAACCACGCGATATCTAGATGGGATTGACCCATCATATACAGCTTTGGAGCCGTAGAACCATTCACGCAATCTAGCAGCGGTTTCAAAATTTGGCGTCCTTGGTGGGCTAACTTCGCAAGTCCAGCATAGTCGCTGTTGTCGTGGGTTCCCCAGTCCAACGTCGTGATAAGCTTGCGGAAGCCTTTATCGATCTCGCTAACGCGTAGGGATGCGGAGTCGAGCCCATTGCGAAGCTGCAGCAAGGTTTGCAGGTCGATGAAGAACTGATACAGTTCTTCGTTAACAATGACAAGCTGTGAGGTGCCGTACACTGGCAATGGACGATCATGGCCTGCGTAGACTTCAGTAAGGATCTCGTACACGTCTCCGCTGGAGGCATCTCGTGATAGTGTGACGCCGGTATGCTGCAAATCGCTAGCGCCAGCCAGCTTTCCATTGACATAAATCGTACTCTCACCGCCAATGTTAAAATGAAGCTCTACACGTTTGCCAGCGCACTCGGGCGTTATGGCTACTGTGGCTTTGAACCAGCCGTAGTGCGAGTTAATGCCCCATTGCGTGCCGGGTTCAATGGCTTGGAACGAGCCTGCTATTGCTTCCTCGTAGGGAAGCCATTGATTAACAAGCGTATATTGAAAATCGACGGTTGCGATAGGTCTGTAGATGAGTTGATCTTTTTCTCTGAGCCACTTTTCGATGTGGAATAGCAATTCTTTGGATTGTGATTGCATATGAGTGAGCCTCCGTTTGTCGGATGATGATGAATTCTGTATCAATATAATTAATACAGTTTAGCGTTATCTGTATTATAAATATAATTAAATAATAAGTTGATCATTTGTATGTGTCAATAAAGGAATGGTTTTCGCCTACATTTTAATACAGTTAATACAAATAAGGACCCCATTTAATGGAGTCCCCTTATATTTCAGCCTATTTTAGCTATCGTATCGCCATCATGAATTTCCGCTCGACAAATCTGACCCTGAACCGAGAACTGGTTCTTCCCCTCCAGCTCGTTCATGAGCTGCATGGCAGCGGCTCTCCCCATATCATAAAACGGCTGATTAACCCCCGTTACATTGCGCTTCAATTTCCGGTTCACATTTAAAGCATCGTAGGTGACTAGCGAGAGATCCTGCGGTATCGAGAGTGCAAGCAGCTCCGTGGCTGCGATAACCGCCTCTGCGATTTGATCATTCGCTGCAAAAATAGCCGTACATGCGCTTTCTTTTATCACTGTTGAAATCTTATGACTATAGGCTTCCAGCTCATCTACGAAGTTCTCAAACTTCGTAGGAATTAACACATCCTGATCCGCGTTGAAAGGAACGCCTGCATCCATAAAAGCTTGCTTCATGCCCAGTAAGCGTTCGTGGAACGTGCTCAAATCGGAGTTACGTATGAAAAGAATCCGTCTATGACCTTTTGCGATCAGCATTTTCGTGAGTTTATACGCCCCCGCAACGTTATCGCTAGTAATATACGGAAGATCACTGTTATATAAATGGCGGTCTAGACAGACAACTTTGATGCCATTGGTTTGCAATAATTGATACAGCCGTTGATTGCGTTCTTCATGCTTTGTATCGTAAATCGGGCTAAGAATCACGCCGTCCACGCGCTTAGCGATCGCACCTTTCATCAACGACTCCAGCTTGTCTAAGTTGCGGTCATCGCTATAGCTCAACAAGTGAAAGCCGTGCAGATGCAGCACATCTTCAATCCCACGTAAAGCTGTGGCCCATAGTGGATTTTCAATCCCGATGACGGAGGCCGCCACTAAGCCTGAGCGATGCTGTCCGGCTGGAGTTGTTAGTGCTTCTTGGGTTGCGACACCTTTTTCCATATATGTGCCCCTGCGGTTATCCCTCGTCAGCAAGCCCTCTGCGCACAGTTCCTTGATCGCTTTCTCCACCGTGTTCACACTGGAGCCGTAGTATTTAGCAAAATCACGCGACGATGGCAGCCTAGCTTCGCTTAGCCACTCGCCTTCCATGATTCGTTTTTTGATTTCATCCTTAATACGTGAGTAGGGATAAGTTGTCATCGTAGTCCTGCCTTTGGGATCAGAATACTTTGACTATAGGGGAATTGTATTAACTGTGTCAAATGGTGATTGTAGAATGATCGGCATCCCTCCAACCTACCTTCTAAACCACCCTCTGCAGCTTTCCGCGCATTTAAACACGCTAATCTCTTCCTGGCATGAAGGGGCCCTTCATGCCTCTCATTATAGTTTGTGCGTTAGTATAACTGGAAAAACTCCAGCTATTTGGGGACGATTTCGCTCCAAATTCAATCTTACTGGAAAACCTACAGTTAATTTCCACAGTTTCGACTCAATTGGCCCTTACGCCTAAAATTAACTGTACAAAATCCATCTACTCCTCGTTTTCCCGCTAATTCCGAGAAATTAACTACATAAAATCCAGCTAGTGGGAGAACGGAGGTACGGGGGACGGGGGACGGGGGACGGGGCTGGGAGGAGCATAGTGGTACGAGGGAACCGAAAAAGATATCGCAGAACATGCTCACTATTTCCGCCTACAAATAAAAAAACGCCGCAATCCCCTCCAAAGGGGACTGCGACGCATCATTTTTACTCCATCAATCTGGTCGTTTCTCGTTCTATAAAAACAAGCGGAACCTCAAACTCCCGTTCCTCACCCGCGTCTACGGCATGCCCAAACTTATGCAGCAGCTTGCTAATGGCCATTCGGGCCTGGAGCTCGTAAGGAATGTCCCAAGTCGAGATACCAGGGTAGCTATGCATAGCAAGATACTCGTTATTAATGCCGATCATTTGCAGACGGTCCGGTATGTCGACTTTCAGCTTATTGGCGGCCGAAAGCAGCTTGAAAGCGACATGGTCATCAAACGCAATGATCCCCGTACGACGCGCGCTCCCCGCCATAAGCCCCCTGAAGAATGACTCCAAGTCCAGTTCCTTCATTTCGACGATGCGATGTGGAATCTCCACGGTCAGCTGCTGTAAACCTAGATGAAATCCATTCCGGCGCTGCTCATCAATGACATTCGAGTGCTTGCTACTCACATAGATGAGTTCATCACAGCCGCGATCCGCGAGCAGCTTCGTTGACTGTCTGCAAGCTTCAGCAAAGCCTAAATTGACGGCCCCTACCGCAATATCCTCCGGCCACCCCCAGCCATTGATGAGCACTAAAGGCGTTCCGCTATTTACAATTTCGCGTGTGGACTCCTTCCCCATCGCTAATCCGTGACATATTAGTCCATCCACTCTGCGCTGCAGCAACACCTCTAAATTTCTTCGCTCGATCGTCGGATCAAATCCGCCTGAGGAAAAGACAGATAAATGATAGCCTGCATGGTGAGCTTCCAGCTGCAAATGCTCCGCTAACCCTCCATAATAGCTGTTCAAACCAGGAACGATAAGACCGATCTCAAACGTTTTGTTCCGGCTTAACCCTGCTGCCATGGTGTTGCGGCGATACCCCAATTGCTCTGCTGCCAATTCGACTTTGCGAATCGTCTCTTTGGACGAGCGAATCCCACCTCGATTCAGCACATTGGAGACCGTGGCAATCGATACCCCTGCTGCTGCTGCCACTTCTACAATGGTAACTTGTTTTGGTTTACTCATCTATGTTTCAACTCCATCGGTTAAACGTTTAACATTTACCTCTAGATTAAAGTGAACAGGTTAGCCTGTCAAGCGATACACGAGGGAATCCCTAACTATTTAAAAAAAGAATCGTCCCCAGGCCCTAACTCTGCCTTAGAAACGATTCTTTTCCATCGATTATTCATGTTTAATGTGGGTACACTGTCTCAAACTCGTTGCCGCATGGTCCGCCATCCGGGTTAGCCTCCAAAGAAACAGCTTCCCCGTTGGCGCGGAACAAAGGTCGATAATGAGTGTTAATATGCGTCGCAGAGGCATTGGCGTAATGGCAGATGAACGCGCGGCGGAAGCGATCCTTCGTCTTATTTCGATACGAACCATGTATCAGATTACCATTGAAAAAGAGGACATCGCCTCGGTCCATAATGACCGGCATTGCTTTTTCGTCCTTCGGCGGTTTGACATAGTGCGTCGTAAATGATTCTTTGGAATCCGCGATATCAGGACATGAGATTGTGAGTTCGTTCGTTTTAGGTACAACGAGCAATCCGCCATTTTCCTCGTCAGCCGCGTCGATTGCCGTCCAAGCCGCAATACAGTTGCCTGGCTCCACTTGCAGGTAAAAATTATCCTGATGAAGCGCCTGCCCGCGAGAGCCCGGCGGTTTGTAATAAAACATGCTTTGCGCAGCCAGTGCTTCTTCCTCATACAAATCTGCTAATACTTCTAATACAGGCTGATGTAGCATGTATGACTTTGCCGTCTCATTAAATCGATGCGGATGCATAACGCGCGGGTAGCGTTTCAATGGATCTACGACTTCCCCCGTAAGCTCAGGCACAAAATAACCAGGAATCGTTTGATGACTGATCGCTTCAAAAGTCTCGTCAATTTCAGCTAGATTTGCTTCTGAGAATAAGCCCTTCACAATCAAATATCCCTCTGATTCAAAATGCTGCTTTTGTTCCTTCGTCAATCTTACTAGTGTTTTCGTCATCGCTCTGACCTCCACAGCCAACTTGAATTTCTATGTCTTAAGCATAACGAAAAAAACAATTTCATAGAAGTAATAATCATGCTAATGATTCCTACGATCCTGCTATTTTATGATATACTTGGAGTTAACTTATGCAGATAAAGAAGGGATTTCCCACCATGATTTTGGATACAAATGCGATATTCGCTGGCAATTTCCTAGAATCTGATTCCTATGTGACGAAACGCCCTCAAGGCCGTAATGATTGGTTAATGATTTTTACCTTGGAGGGCACAGGCTACGTCAATCACCAAGGTACCGAGCATATTTGTAAAAAAGGAACTCTCCTCATCTTGGCACCTGGAACTCCGCAATATTATGGCACAGTGAAAAACCATACTTGGCATTTTGTATGGGTCCATTTCCCTGCTTCCATGCCGGAGACCAACTTGCTTCCGCCGGAGGAGCAGTTCCTCGTCACGTTCGAGAACGAATCGATTCAAGAGCGGATTCACTTGGCTTTCACCCGTATTTTGGCAGATTCCAGGGAACGCGGCGAGTATTGGTTCGAACTTTGCAGCAGCTCCTTGCGGGAAATTCTGCTCATCATGGCGCAGAAAAGCATTCGCAAAATGGACCCGCGCATTGAAGAAGTTCTTCTCCTGCTTTCACAACAGATGCGTGAACAGATCCGGCTTGAAGATCTTGCTCAAACCGTCGGCCTCTCCCCGTCGCGATTATCTCATCTTTTTAAAGAGAGCACCGGCTACTCCATCATTGATACACTCAATCGCATGCGGATCCAACAGGCAGTTCTCATGCTAGCCCATACGGGACGCAGTGCATCAGACGTTTGTTATGATGTTGGATTTCAAAATTATAACCACTTCACGAATCAATTCCGTAAATGGCAGGGCATGACCCCAAGTATGTATATGAAAAACCAACGGTAAAATTATTTTGTAAATCCCTATCAGAATACTATGAATTAATGTATAATGAGGATAACAATTCATTGTGATAGGAGGATAACCATGGCGAACCAACTACTGCGGGGCAATTACGATTGTGTAGATGAGGTTCCTTTGCATTATGTGCGGGGTAATCAACTTGGTATTTTGCTATGTATTGTTGTGAGTGTACTCAGTCAACAGTTTTGGATTTTGGTCCTTCCTTTGATCGTTCAGATCATTAGTCGTTCTTATGGCGTAAAATACAACCTTTTTGTCCGACTGTTCTCTCCACTCTTCCCTGTTAGTACAAGAACAGAAAGCCGCGAGCTGCTGCGTTTCAACAACTTGTTGACCATTCTTTTTCTCATCATTACGATTACGGCTTCCCTAGTTAACTTCACGCTACTGGCCTATATTACACTAAGCATGCTGACCCTAGCTGTCGTGCTGGCTTTAAGCGGATTTTGCTTTGGATGTTTCATCTATTTTCACTGGAAACAATACCGGGCGCGCAGACATGCGTAAGCGCAAATGGTGAAACCCACAACCGGGGCGGTTGTGGGTTTTTAGCATACCTGATATAACGAGAATCAAAACATGAAACACAAAGGACAGCAGGATATTCCGGGTCATATCACGGATAGCAAATCACCCAATGACTTAATCATCATAAAAGGCTGCGCGGATTCGTTAGAAGTGACGCCCATGCCTTTGTGATCAACCCAAATGCCCTTAATTCCCAAGCGCTGTGGCGACACTACCTCCCATTCATAATTATCGCCAACCATCCATGCTTCCTCCGCCGTGACGCCTAATTGTTCCAGAACATGCTGATACACCCGTTCATCTGGCTTGCCGAAGCCTAAATCTCCTTCAACCGCGATGCAGTCAAAAAGCTGAGAAAGCTCAAAGCGATGAATTTTGCCCCATTGCACTTTCGCATTTCCATTGGTCACTAGGGCAAGTTTAATACCGCGCGCTCGTAATTGGGTAATGGTCTCAACAGAATCCGCAAAAATGGTCAAAGCTTTTTCGCGTTCTTCCCCAAAAGTTATGGCGATATTTCTTGCTAGATGAAGCTCATGAATGTCAAATTTCAGGAAAGCTGCCGCAATGATCTCCTGTCTTGCTGACGTTAGATCTTGCCTGCCAATTCGGTGTCTCTCAGGATCACTCCAGTGCCATTTGGCGCGATCTTTAATAGCGGAGAGCATGTCATCTACTTGAGCAGCTGCCTTTTCCCCTTGTAGATGTGTAAGAATGGCTCTCCGCCAGCAGGCGTCTGTATCTACACCTTGATCATACGAGATAATGGTATCATCTAGGTCTATGAGGATTGCTTTTGGTTTTAGATTTTCTATTTCTATGTTCATGCGCTCACCTTCTCATGTTTATTTAGATAACAAAGGAATCAGTTCTTCCAACGAAGTGATGATGTAATCTGGGTTACAATTTGCTGGCAAATCTTTATTTTTCCTATTTATCCATGCAACTTTAATACCTGCGTTTTGGGCACCTGCAACATCACTAGTCAAGGAGTCACCAACATGTAATACCTCCGAGGGATTAAGATGAAAGGTCTTCAGGGCATGTTGAAACATTTCAGATCTGGGCTTATACGATTTGACGTCTTCACTGGTTATTATATTTTCGAAGGATAACCCGTTATGAATAATGGCTGATTCAATGTCATGCCGGTCAATGTTTGAAAGAATGATTTTAGGTAGGCGAATGTTTCGCAAAAATACAGGAGTGTCCTCGAAGAGATCAGGAGCTTCCCAATACTTAAATAACATGTCACTTAGTTCTCTTGGATTTTCAGACGAATTGTAATGGGAAATCGTATCCTCTAGGGAACAAAGCTCGATTTCACGCTGTGTTTTATAATGATCACCATATGATGCATAAAAAGCTTTAGAAAAAGCATTCCACCAATATTTCCCGATGTCTTTCGTTGTTGTTTGCGTAAATGTCGATGTCAAAATCTTTTGGCATATTTCCTCAATTAAGACATCATCTTCATGCACGAGCGTACCGTAAAAATCAAGAAACACCGCTTTATACATATAACCAGACACCTCGACTTTATTGCTGTACCACTTTACCATAATATTGCATTTGGATGAATTTGTATATATTTAACAACAAAAAAAGAAGCCGGATCCATAGATCACAGCTTCTTCCTTCTTGCGTTTTATCCGAAAAAGAGAACTTAAACATATTGCAGGCAATACTTTATTCAATTTCAATTCCAAAATGGATACATTTATTATTCGAACATTATCCGGTAAACAGGTTTACTTCTTTTTTCAATTCTAACGCAGTAATGTTTAGTATGCCCAAGTTTTCTCCGTATATACATGAGAACCTCAATTTTATTTCCGATTGATGTGATACAGAACATGCTTACTCAAAAAACTATCCCGCTCAACCTTCGGGTGGTCGAATGTTTTCACAAAGCGCATGCCAATTTTGATCATGACATTTTGTGAAGGCTTATTCACATCGGCTGTGAAACTATACACATCGGTTAATCCCAATTCGTTAAATCCATACTGTAAACAAGCTGCCGCCCCCTCCGTTGCGTAGCCTTTGCCCCATGCCTCTTGCTTCAAACGCCATCCAATTTCTATACACGGCATAAAATCAGCCTCAAAGTTGGCCCTATGAAACCCAATAAACCCGATAAACTCTTTAGTTTCTTTGACTTCCACGGCATATAGCCCGAATCCACATTCCTTAAATTCAGAAATAATGGATTGATAGAACACGTTTGTCTCATCGCTCGATAAAGTCTTTGGGAAATAATTCATTACCTGTTCATCCGCATTCAGCTGACAAAATGGCGCTAAATCCGCTTCTTCCCAATCGCGTAACAGGAGTCTAGACGTTTCAACATAGATCATTTTACACCTACCAATCTCTCGGTATATAACGCTGCATATCGTTGCATCCGTTCACTGTCTTCCGTCTTCTCGTCAATGACTTCCGATGAAATACCAGCCAATTTCCCCTCTACATAGTTGCAATGATGATGGTAAGGTGATTCTTCGTTCAAGTAATTCATGACGGTTGTTATATTCGCAGCGAGCCCTTGGTTCTTCGGGTTCATAATCCATTCTATGGATTTCCAGTCCAAAATACCCTCCGAAGTTTTTCTAGGCGTGCTGTACACGTGATCCTCCTGAACCTGTGCCTCATACAAGTACATGCCCCCGAACTCCTGGTGATCTACGGTCCACGTGACCAGTCCTTTATACAGCAGGAGATAGTCCGATTCGGCTATTTCGGTTTCCTCCGTTATTTCACGAACCATAGAATGCCTTGGGGATTCATCCCGTTCAAGCTTCCCGCCAATGCCATTCCAACATCCCATCCAACTTGGGAACTCTCGATTTAGTAATAACACATGATTGCCTTGTCTAATGAAGCAAATGTTAAATGTAATCATTTTTCCTCCAGCAAGTAAGATTGTAATAACTCTTGAATGTATCCACTATTTTGATTCAACCAGTGATGTCTGGTGTAGAATTGATTCAATATGTATGTGAAATTCTGTTCAATGGCGTTCCCTGCATAATGCTGGCCTATATAAAAATGAAGAACCGCCACATGATACACCTGAGTCAATAACTGAAGTTGATCGATTTCTTGCCGCGAGCATGTTCGGAATTCAGCATAGCCTCTAATAAAAGCTTCAGCCAGTTCCAACGAACCGTGACTCATCTGCAGAACATGATTCAGGGCAATGGCGAATTCCATAAAGCCGACATCACGTGACGTTAAATCCAAATCCAGCACACCGCAGATCTTATTTTCCAGAGCCAATAAGTTAAAAATCAGGACATCGTGATGCACAAGCTGCATGGGCAGTTCCGTTAACTGACCAAGATTTTTATTCACTGAAGAAATCATTTCATGATAGAACGTCAAATTGGCTTCGGAAATGTAAAAAGGCGGAACCGCCATAAACGACATGACAGCCTGATGATCCGCAAGTAGATGAATTGCAAACATGTCCAAAAAAGCGATTCCCGCATATCCCAGCGATTCATCATATTTACTTAGCGCAGATGATATTTCCCCGACAACACGACCGTAATCAGCAGCATGCTTGATGTCCACCAATGTAGGAACGTCCCCTTCAACAAAGGACACAATAGCACCTAGCATACCGTTCGACAATTGTACGTAATCCTCGCCAGTAGGTGTACGAAGAAACACAGGCACTTGAAATGTAAGATTTTGTTTACTTAAAAAAGACGTTATTTTGCCTTCTAGCTCAAGTCCTGCTATATGTTTGGTGTGTGGATTGTAGATTCGAACTACGTACTTATCTCCATCTATTCTTATAATCTTGGTTGTGTTTGTCAGTCCAAAAGGAACCGACTCTATTTCATAAGCTGCATCTATAAAATAATGACGGACTAGTTCATCAATTGCTTCCTGCATAGTTCCCCCGCACTTATTGAAATTAAAAAGAGCTGCTTCCTGCAGCTCCTGCTATCTTGGTTAGCGTCTGCGACTACCTAATTGTGTCCCTCGAATATACCGCAAATCCGCTGCGTTTCGCCCAACCCGTTTTAGCCCAAAATTGGCTTCCTACCTCATTATCGACGAGAACGAAGATATGGCATTTATCAATGCCTTCCTCTTTCAGTTTACCCAAGCTTAACTCAACCAGCTGAACGCCAATGCGTCGATTCCGGAATTGAGGACTTACAGCAACGTGATAAATAAATCCCCTTCTGCCATCATGCCCGCATAGAATGGTTCCGACAACTTCATTGTCCACTTCGTATACATAACTGAGGCCTTTATTTCTATGTAAATACATCTCAATATTCGCCTTCGAATCGGCCTCGCTGAGGACCAGCCCGTCAATTTCATTCCACAATTGGATCATGCCCTCATAGTCTTGTATCGTCATCTCTCTGATCATGCTGCTTTCCAATCCTTTCTCACCTTATTATTGTAACCTTTTGGCATAGCAATGCCTTAGTTTACCACCATACATGGGCCGAGTAAATTGGTGGATCAAGCCTTGTGCTTCTAAATTCGCAAGGCTCACCCCATTGTCTGGATGAACAGTAGCGTACAGGTAGCGACAGCCTTTTTCCCGTGCACGTTGTTCACGCAACTCATTGAAATATCGTTGCAAACCTCGACCTCGAACCGATTCGTGGACGATTGTGGCATCAAGGACGGCTACGTAAGGCAGCTCTTGCTCAGGCACCCCGAACTCCCTAGCAAGATTACCTTCACTTAACCCAGGAAATGCCAGACATGTATAGGCAACAAGCTCACCATTTTGAAAGGCGCCATAGATTTCACCTTTATCTTCAATGTGAGCGTGAAAGTATTCTTCATTATCCGCCGCAAAAAGATCCTGTGAAGCCAGACGAGTCACCACGTCTTTCATCAAAGCCGCAATCGTTGCCACATCCTTATACTGCAAACGACGAATCTCTAAATCAGCTATTTTTTGAACCAACATGATGCGTGCTCCTCAACTTTTTATCCAACATTACTTGCCAGGTGCAGGTCTTACCATTAAAAAAATAAGCAGAATCATCCCCATGTACCCGAAAAGCGGATACAAATAAGTGAGAAGTGAAGTAAAACCTACCTGACTAATTAACAAACAGGAGAACAACGTAGCTAGAACTACCCAATTTCGCGGTAGCGCATAGATCCGCCCAATATGTCGAGTGATGCCAAACACATTGCCAATAATCGTCGTAAGTATTTCCCCGTAAATAACCACGATGAATAGAACATGGAAGAAACGCCCGAAATCTCGGATAATTTCAGCCATGGGAATATCAACGTTCAAGATTTCCGGCATCCGCGTATGTATCGCAAAATGGCTAATGAGTAGCATAACACCTAGCCCTACGCCACCCCAGAGGCCTCCCCATTTCAGCGTGCTCTCATCTTTGACCTCACTCCCTAATGGTACCAAGACCGCCTGCGCAAATGCAAAGTTTAGTGCAACATAGGTAAAGGGACTAGCTATCCATTTCAAATTGTTCCAAGGCTGCTGCCCTTGCCAATGTAAAGCTTCCCCAATGCCATCTAAGCCGATCACCTTGATGAACACAAGTACCATGAAAAAGATCATCAACGGCATCACAAGTGAATTTACCGCCAGAACGCCACTCATTTCTTTGTTCATCACCAGATAGCTCAGTAAAATACTAAGGATAATGCCCAATTGATACGGTAACCCCAGCTGCTCCTCAAAAATAGAGCCCGTACCCGACATCATCACAGCGGTGACGCCAAATAGGATGATAAACGTCAAGGTATTAGCGACTTTCCCAAAAAAGTCACCGAACAAATAATTGTTCAGCTCCTGATAGGAGGAGGCTTGCAGCCTGTGGGAAAGAATCATCATTTTCGTACCGATCCATATAAAAAATAACGTGGCAATTAAGATGCCAACCCCGCCATAGTCACCATATATCGTGAAGAATTGCATGATCGACTGCCCGGAGGCAAAGCCTGCACCAACGACAGTCCCCATGTAAGTCGCGGCAATTTGTAAAATCATTCGTGTTTTTGGATTCATAGCTCCCCCATCATCCAGCAATATCTTGTACAATCTCATTGTATGTTTCGAGAGCTTGTATATGCCATCTGACAGGGGGGAGCTGCTAAGGCTGTACCGATAGTTCGAATTTACAGAACTAATTTCACTGTACACATCAATAAATCTGAAATAGTCCGAAATAGCCTAACTAAATCAACCCAAACGGACTTTCCTCATGAGAAATGGGGAAATAGTTCGGCAGAATCGGACTACAGGCCTTTTTTCAAACGTAATCCTCGTTTTAGTTCGGAAATATCGAACTATCGGTGGTCATCGCAATGTTCAAAAAAAACCGGATCACCTCTTCAGTGAAGAGGTGATCCGGTTCTCGGTATCAAAAAGTGTGTTACTTATCCGCTTCCAGTTCAGCTTGCAGCTTAGCCACGACATCCGGATGCGCCTCCGCAACATTCCGACACTCCCAAGGATCACGAACCAAGTCATACAACCGCTCCCGCCGATCCCGCTCCACAATGAGCTTCCACGTCTTGTTCGCGACGACTCGCCAAGCGCTTGGATGCTGAGGCCCCTCATCCAGCGCTGAGATCTGCACCTCGCGCAGCTCGTTTACGTCCCCTGCAAGCACCGGGACCAACGACACTGCATTCACCGCCTCGGGCATATCCGCCCCGGCCAGCTCCACAATGGTACGCCCGACATCCTGCAGCTCTACCAACGTAGAGCGAACCTGCCCGCGTACAATGCCCGGTCCGCTCATTACGAGCGGAATCGAGATCGAGCCGCGCTCGGGCTTGCATTTGCCCCATTTGTCATGATCTCCTAGCATATCGCCATGGTCAGAAGCATAGATGACAACCGTGTGCTCCAGTTCTCCACGACGAGCAACTTCCTCCAAGAGCTCTCCTACCTTGCGGTCAATATTCGCCAGCATAGCGGCATAGTTTTGCCGAATCTCGTTGGAGTTGCTGACCAGCTTCGAACTGCCCCGCGGCTCAGGGAACGAAACATCGTTCCACTGCGCCTTCATGCTCTGCGTCACATCCCACGGTTCATGCGGCCCTGTAAAATTAACCATCAAAAACCAAGGCTGCTCCTGCGGAAATCCCCGCAGCATCTCAAGCCCGTTGCGCGTCAGCCAGTTGTCGCAGTATGCTTCGTCCGGCAAGTCCGTGGCGTGCGTCTGATGCCCCCGCCCCGTCATATCCCGCAGATGAAGCTCGGCGAGCCCCTTTTCATACAAATAGGCCATGTACGGATCCTTCGGCGACTCCGCGCCGGAAATAATGGCATCGATTTTGCCGGCATTATCGACGCCATCGGTAAAGCCCATTTGCCCCAGCTCGTCGACCCAGCCGTCCAGCCCCCACCAAGGCGTTGCCTTCGTGAGATCAAATTTGCCGACACCGCCTACTCGGTAGCCCTGCTCCTTCAACACCGAATAAAAGGTCCGCTGCTCCACATCGTAATTCATGTGATTCCCAACGACGCCCGCCTGCTCATACCGCTTGCCGGAAGCCAGACAAGCTCTAGCTGGCGCACATAGCGGAGAAGGCGTAATCGCTCTGGTGAACGTCACGCCGCGTGACATCAAAGCCTCCAGATTCGGCATGCGCAGCGGCAGCTCCTCCATCCCGAGCGCCGCCAAGACATCCGGCGGATAGGGCATCCAATCCCCTCGATGCGTATCTGGAAACAAGAATAAGAAATTCGGACGTCTCATCCTGAGCAGCACCTCCATTCTTCTACTAAGCGTTCATTTGCTGCAAAAGAGGATCCTTCACAGCCCTCTGCCAATCGAGCAGAACTTGCTCAAGTCTACTTACATGCACCTGCATTTCCGGTTCCTGCGAAAGATCCCACACCTCGCCAGGATCCTCCTCTAAATCAAACAATTGAATCCGATTCGTTCCACGTTCACCTGAACGCATATAACGGATATATTTCCAGCGGCCATCGTTAACCATGCGCTGCATATTTTTATACACCGCGAACACGCTCTCTCGGCCTGCCCCCTGAACACCTTGCACAAGCGGCAGCATGCTGCTCCCTTCCACGTGCGCAGGCACCGGCTGTCCGGCAAGCTCGCAGAGCGTTGGGAAAATGTCCATCTGACAACCTAAGCCGTTCACGATAAAGCCTTCCGGCAGATTCGGACCGCGCATCAGAAGCGGAATATGCACACTGTGCTCATACACATTTTGCTTGCCTAATAAACCGTGCTGCCCAAGCGCCAAACCATGATCAGCCGTGTAGACGATGATGGTCTCCCCGTCGAGCTGATGCTCCTTCAACGCCTGCACAATCCGACCAATCTGCTCGTCCAGATGCGTGATCATTGCATAGTAGTCCGCAATATGTTGGCGGATTTCCGCCGGATCGCGCGGCAGCGCAGCAAGCTGCTCATCTCGAACCGACAGCTCGCCGTTATCAAACGGGTGCTCGGTCATGAAATTATCTGGCAGCGGAATCGCCGCTGCAGGGTATTGCGCTGCATACGCAGGCGGCGGTGTGCGCGGATCATGCGGCGCGGTAAACGCGCAGTATAGGAAAAAAGGCTGCTCCGGCTCAGCCGCCGCCTCCTCAATAAAACGGATGGCGCTGTCCGCAAACAACTCCGAAGAGAACGTCGTAGAAAGCCGCGCAGCCTCATCGGGAAATTGCCCGGTCGCATCGTATTCATGAACCGGAAGCCCTACATGATCGCCCATACCACCGAAGAAAATGGAAGACCCTTCCATAAAACTGCGAGCAAAGCTTTCCTTGCCGTTATGCCATTTGCCCGTACCGAATGTACGATATCCGCTCGTGCGAAACACCTCCGGCAAGTACGTACAGTCGGGATTAAGCGCCCAGAGCTTCTTGTTCTCTGTCTGGCCCAACGTCACTTCACCTGCCGAACCCGTCGCATTGAACACATTCATTCCCGTCAGCAGGCTCGCACGACACGGCACGCATAGCGCAGCATTTTGACCGCCCATCGTGTAGATGGATTGAAAAAGAATGCCGTTCGCAGCCAATTGATCCAGCACTGGCGTCTGGACAACTGGATTGCCATAAGACCCAATCCCGTCAAAGCGGTGATCATCGGCAATCAGAAAAACAATATTCGGTTTAGACGTAGTCGTTTGCCGTTCTCTCATCGGTACCTCCTTGTCATGCTTCTTATTTGATTGCACCGCTCGTTAGACCACGCTGCATATACGTTTGCCCGAATAGATACAGAATCACGATAGGAATGGTAATAAGCACCAGCGCAGCAAACACTTTATGATAATCAGAGGTATATTCATTAATAAAAAACTTCGGCGCCATCGTCACCGTCAGCATCGTCTCTTTGTTGATAAACACAAGCGGGAGTAAATACTGATTCCAAGAATTCAGGAAGGCAAGAATGCCGATCGTCGTTAATACCGGAACTGCCAACGGCAGCACAATTTGTGCAAACCTGCGCCAGCTGCTCGCGCCGTCCATTTGCGCTGCTTCCAACAGCTCGCCAGGCATCTCATCAAACGCATTGCGCGCCAGCAGCAGCGAGAACGGAATGCTCATCGCCACCTCCGGGCCGATCAAGGAGAGATACGTATTCATCCAGTGAAACGATTTAATCGTTTGAAACAGCGGCACCAGCATGGCGACCGGCGGAATCATGAGCCCGATGAGACACACAGCGAATACGGTGGTATCACCAGGAAAACGAAGCTTGCTGAACCCATACGCCGCAAAAGCGACGACCACTAGCAGCAGTATGACAACCGACGTCGAGACAATCAGACTGTTCAACAGAAAATGCGGAAACAAATCCAGCGTCAGCACGGCCCGATAATTTTCCCATACCCCACCTTCAAATGAGTACATGAGTAAATAAGCGAGAGGTATCAGCCAGATTAGTGCCAAAAGGACGAGCAGAACATTCATGGACAGCTTTTCCGTCAGCTTCATATGACCAAACATAGCACTACCTCCTCACCCGATTGTACACACGCAATTGAACAAGGGTATACCCGAATGCAATAAGCAAAAGCACGACAGATACCGCACCACTGTAGCCCGTGTTGTATTTTAGCAGCGATTCCCGGAATAAAAAGGTGGAGATCAACTCCGTCGACCCGCCCGGTCCGCCTTCTGTCATAATCCAAACTAAATCGAACACCTTCAGGGCGTGGATAATCCCTAAAATACTCAATGTAATATGCGTCCCACTCAACATGGGCACAAGGATATACCAGACTTGCTTCCAGACGTTGGCACCATCCATGGTAGACGCTTCAAATATGTCTTGATCAATATGAAGAAGGCTCGTATAGTAAATCAACATATAGAAGCCGCTATTGGCAAAAATATAGACCACCGCAATCGCATTTAAGGCGGAGCCAGGCTCCGATAGCCACGCATGCGTCCAACCGGACAAATGCAGCGCTTGTAACACCTTGTTCAGCAGGCCGAAGTTCGGCTCGTAAATTCCCGAGAACGTCGTCCCGATCGTAACAACAGCAATGATATGCGGGAGAAAGAAAATGGACTTGAACAAGCTCGCCCCTTTCCACACACCGTTCAGTAAAATGGCTAGCAGCAGCCCGATCAGTAAGGAGAGCGGTATCGTCAGCAGTAGAAAATATCCCGTATGAGCGAGTGCCTCATAAAAATTCGCATCCTGAAACAGATGCACATAGTTATCCAATCCGATAAACGACTTGGCACCGATCCCCGTCCATTCGAACAGGCCGATATAAACGTTATAAAAAATGCCAAAAAACGTGAAGACAGACACGAAGAGAAGAAGTGGGAGAACGTACAGTAACCCCGTGTAGCTTCTCCTGCGTTTTTTTTTGATGATCGTGCTAGTTGATCTCGGTTCGGTTATGGCCATTTCCACAGGTATCCTCCTCACTTCACATCCCAATGAGGGAATCTCTCGTCCTCGATGCTGGCAAGAGATTCACTCCTTGTGCATGTCATGTAGATTAGCGTTTCACGGCATCAGAGGCTTTTTGCACTTCGGCCATAGCCTGCTCTGCAGTAATGGTTCCACTTGCTACCTTTTGCAAATTCACAAATATCGCTTGCTCAATCGAAGCATTATCCAAGAAACGAATACCGCCAACGTTCTTCGTCATTTCATTAATAATGAGATCGACGGATTGCTTCTCGATGTCGGTTTTCAGATTCGTTTTATCCATCGACAAGCCTTCCTTCACCGGCAAAAATTGCAGACCCTTGCTCAAAATCGTTTGGTACTCGCCAGTTGCCATGAATTCCACGAAGCGCCATGCGGCTTCTTTGTTCTTGGAATCCTTAGAAATGCCTAATGGCACGTCACCGTTAATGAGCACGCTTGATTTTCCGCCGGCAATCGTCGGCATTGGTGCGAGACCGAAGGTACGGTCGCCGATTTTTAATCCATCTTTATTCGCAACGTCCGTCATGATCCAAGCACCAACAAGAATCATCGGAAGCTGACGCTTGCCTTCATACATTTCACGAAGATCCGGATCAAATTTCGTTGTCAAATTACCATCTTGAAACAGCTTATCTGTGTAAAATTGTTTGAATGCACTCGTCGCTTGAATAAACGCAGGCTCCGTAAACTTCGCTTTGCCTGCATCAGCCTCGTACAGCTTGCCTGGAGCAATCTGATTCACCAGCGTGTAAAAGACATCGGTTACTGTCGTACCTTTCCCACCTGCAAATCCTAAACGAGGCACGATGCCCGGCAGCTTGGCGTCTTCAAACTTTTTCACGACCGCCTTCAGTTCATCGTACGTTTTTGGCGGCTCAGCCCCGACCTTTTTAAAGAGATCAACATCATAGGAAAGGAAAGGCGTGACAGCTACGCCAGTCGGCAGCGTCTTAAAGTCGTTCTTTTTCGCGGAGTCCAGCGGTGTCTGCTTAAACGACTTTTCCCAGTCTTTTCCGAGCGACTTTTCGGCGAGAGGGGCGAGCGGTTCAAGAATCGGCGAGTAATTTTTGATCATCGGACCGTTCTGAAACGCCATGACGTCCGGCACTTCACCGCCTTGAATTGCTACTTGAATTTTCTTCTCATAATCACCTGATGGCGTACGCACATAATTCACTTTAATATTCGGATATTTATCGTTGAAAGTCTTAATCAATTGCTGCCAAATATTATCCTCCGGCGACCAAGACCAAAATGAAATTTCTCCCTTGATGTCTGCCGGCTTCTGTGTTTCCGGCGCTTTGGATGCAGCAGCTGCTGGTGAACTAGCACCAGATTGCGTCGTCGTGCTTGTGGATTGCGAAGAGCACGCAGTCACCAATAAGAATGATGCTAAGATCGTACTTGCTAGACTCAACTTCCTCATTTTTGAACACCCCTTGTTCTTAATTAGGAAAACGATTTCAGTTCATTCCCTATTTAATATAAATGTTATACTAATAAAATGCATTAATTTCTAAAAAATTCTTTTTCCATATTTGAAAAACTGTATTTCTTTGTAGTTTTACACTATTTTTTATGTACCCCTTCTTTCCTAACATGAAATAAAAAAACTCCTACTTCTTCCGTCGACTTTGGCGAGGAAGTGCAGGAGTCTCCAGTGTTCTGGTCGACTTTTCACGTTATTTTTAAATTCAGACTATTTTAGTTGGATTTGATTTGTTTTTCATGTTAGCACCAGATCTACATGTCGTCAACCATTTTAGGAAAAATAAACTTTATCTTTGACAACTTCGATTTATTTGTATAGTATTTTTACTAAATAAGGGTGTTACGCTTCATGTTAAGGGGGTTAACCATGAATATCAAGAGCCCTATCGGCAACTTTGATCTCGTGAAAAAAATAAATATGGAGCATGCCATCGGAGCCATTCTCACCTATCGCCCGATTTCCAGAGCTAAAATTGCCGCGATCACCGGGCTCAATAAAATGACCGTTTCCAGCTGCGTCGATTTATTCTTGCAAAAAGGACTCCTTGTGGAGCTTGGCACCACCGGCACTTCCCGTGGGCGTCCGCCTACCTTAGTCGACTTGAACGATCAAGCCGGCATCTGTGTCGGTATGGATATCGAAGTCAATCAATTCACCGTGCTGATCACTGACATTTCAGGGAAAAAGCTGGACAGCCGCATCGTGTCTATGTCCTGTAGCGAGCCGCAGCCTGTGATTGAGGCCATATCTGGCATCCTCACCGCTTTGGAGAAAGAACACGCCCATCGTGTACTCGGTCTCATCGGTGTCGGCATTGTCATCCCGATTTACTACAACATTCAAGATAAAGTCGTGGAATATAGCGCGAACCTGAACGGTTGGACGAATTTCCCATTGCTGGATAGCTTAACGAAGCCTCATCCGAATCTTTCGTTTTACATCCATCCTGCGCCTTACGCCGGGGCCATCGGTGAAGTTCAGTTCGGCCGTTCCCGTACGGTGGATCATCTCGTCTACGTAACTTCCTCTTGGGGACTCTCGGTTGGCGTGTATCATAAAGGCGAGATTTTTGCCGGTTCGTCTGGAACCGCAGGTCGTTTGGGACACTCCACCATTCATATGAACGGAAAAAAATGCTCTTGCGGCAACCGAGGCTGCTGGGAAATGTACGCCTCTGTGAAGGCGCTGTACGACATGTTGGATACAACACCGCAGCAAACGGCGTTCAGTGACATTGTGCAGGGCTTGCAGCAAGGCGACACCCGCATCATCGCAGCCGTGAACGAGCTCGGGCATTATCAAGGCATCGGCCTTGCCAACGTCATCAATGCCTACAATCCTCGCGTTATCTGCGTCGGCGGTCTCCTTGCGCTACTCGGAGCGCCTCTTATTAACGCCATTTGGAAGACGCTACATGACATGATTCCCGTGCGCTTCCTACACAATCTGGAGCTGATCTCCTCCGATCTCGGCGAGCTCGGCGTCGCTTACGGCGGCGTGTCGATGGTTCTCCGCCAGCTGCCGAATGCGATCATTTCGTATTCGCTGCAGGAGGGGTAAGGAAAAAGCGGCAACCTAGAATTTTGAACTGCACCCCGTCAAGTAGACAGTACAATAAATAAAAATTATTTAAGCGGCCTTGGTCCTGAATTCAATCGGACTGAGGCCGTTTAGTTTTGCTTGTAACCGTTCAAA
>NZ_JCAUAY010000013.1:0-185228 GCF_059692195.1 Paenibacillus sp. J22P90 | reverse complement strand
GTCGAGTTATATATAAGTTTAGCAATTAATTGGTCTCCCCCAGTTATATATCGAATTTAAAATACAATTGACACCATATAATTTCTATAAGGTAATTTCTGTATCCTGCCCTATAGTTTAATAACAAAAAGAGACCCATAGCAACGGGCTGCGGGTCTAAGTTAATATTTTAAAGGGGGTCGGCTTTTATTTTAACCTTTAATGATTAATACCAGATGAAATTCCGCGTTAGTTAATCCCAATTTTTGAATATCAACACTCCAACGAGCGGATAGCTTTCCCGATGTTGATAGTTGAGTAGAAAGACAATTTAGCCGAGCCGAATATGCTTATTATTCTTGTTGTAACGAGCATAGAGATCAAATCAATGCTATGTCGACTGCCCTTCTAAAAGCATAACGATTTCAGCCCTTAACTTCTCATCTACAATGTTTTTAGCCTTCTCAAGTGGTGTAACTCCATTCATGTCTTTCGTCTGCGTCTTCGCTCCATTACTCAACAACAATCGAATTATCTCCGGGTTTCCTTCCCCTGCATGCTGATTGAACTCCACGGCGTAAGAGAGAACTGTGTTGCCTTTCTCGTCGGCAGCATTGACATCCGCATGGGCATTGATCAACATTTCGACCATCGTATAAACATCCTGAATGGAGTCATAGCCGTAAGGATTAACCGCTCTCATAAGTGGAGTCATCCCCAACCAATTACTTTTTGGCACTAAAGAGAGATCTGCGCCGTTCTCGAGCAACAATTGAACAATTTGCCGAGACTGCGGCACACTCACACTTACAGCTGACATCAACGGTGTTTCGCCATCCGCGTTGGCAGCGTTCACGTTGGCTTTATATGCTATAAGATTTTTTACAATCTGAACGCTCTCATCCGTTAAACCAGAATTGGCAAAAGGATGAAGCGCCGAAAGCAGAGCTCCTCCGCCTAAATTCGGATCGGCTCCCATCGCAAGCATCTTGTTAACCAAACCAAGCTGTTTCTTGCTCGATACCTGCATTAGCGGGGTCATTCCATTTGCACTTACATTGACCTTTGCTCTCGCATCCAGAAGATTTCCAGTTAAATTTATTGCTCGTTCCGCTGCATAATTCAGCGGTGTGTAGCCATTGGAGTCATCGACGATATTGAGATCAACTTGCTTTTTAATCAATAGGTCAACTAAATCAGCTACATGCGGATTGCCTTGAAACATATGTGCCATTTTGAAAATCTGAAGAAAAACTAGGTTGACATCGGCTGACGCTATTGAATCGACTTGTTTATTAGTTTCATTCAGATCCCCGATCTCTGCCGTTTTAATTAATTGGAGGGTAGTCATCTCAATTCGCGATTCGAGCTGCTCTGATGGCGTTCCAAACTTCACGGATATTTGCTGTTCAGTCTCATTGAACTCTACTTGGGCTCTCATACTTTCAGCTACAAAGCGGATAGGCACGTAGGCATGTCCATTATAGTTCAATACAGTATATTCACTATCCAACTGTTTAGCAACCCCATTAAAAAGAAAATTCACCTGGTACTTAATGGCTTGAACACCATCAGATGCATATACAGCCGTAGATAATGTAATACCAGCACCCAAAATCATCCCAATTACTATTTTTTTCAATGTATACTTCTCCCCTTAAAAAAAACTATATTCCAACGTGGGCAATAAGCGTACTCATCATTCATTTGTTCCGAATCAGTGTCATAAATTGATGCCTTTATACTATAGAAATTCAGTACTTTTCATCAATAAATGTTATGTTCGAGGGCGTTAGCCATCATACGGCATCATTGAGTTGCCTAAGGGTTCTTATTCGTTAAGCAGAATCGTTATAAATATGACATTCATTGCAATAATAAATAATTCGCCAGAAACAGATTATTCCCTTTTTTTGTAAAACTGGTTACCCCGCATTACTGCCCGTTAGTTTAGCGATGACAGCCAATCGGAAGTAATGTTTGTCTAAACTAAAGTTTCTTGTATGTGCTTTAAAAAGAACGTATGAATAGGTCTGTCGGGAATGAGATCAAGTTCTTGTCAAAATCGGGAATGGGATCAAGTTCTTGTCATTGGGTTTTGACAAGAACTTGATCCCATAAAGTAAAAAAACCGCGATTTACGCGGCAATTAATGAGATAATGTTCTTGTCACCCGACAAAAATATATTATTATATATTTATATATAAATTATTTGATAGTTGCAGATTAAGATACGATGAAGAAACTAGAGATAAATAAAAGACAAGTTCAATGAAAAGAAACCAATTCCATTGTTGAACGGCGGCCTTTAGCTTAATCCCCACTATATATACCTATATTCATTAATTGTTCATTTAAATTCCATTCGATTGGTCTTTTCTTTTTATTAAGCCAAATTGCTCCCTCAATAATCCATTCATCTCTGTAGGTTTCTATTGTTTTTCTTCGAAGTAAATCATCGAATCCGGATTGAAAGCCGCAACAAGAGCAAATATTGTAATTGGGAGCACCTGATTCAAGAAATTGCGGTTTGGTTAGTTGATCATATCCACAAACAACGCATATAAACATTATCGATTCCTTTCTCAGTCATTAGTTTAGCCGCATTTGCAATATCCATTAATTTACTTCGGTTATTAACCAAGTCAAGTCGGACTCTCCCTCATTTTTTTGTGCAATGATGGGGAGGTTTGTTTTAACCTCTCCTATTCGTTCAAAAATCAGGTTATAAGGCTTGAGCCTTTGATGCCAGTCGCTTTCCTGCATTGTCGAGACAGAATTAGAGAGATAATCATTAATGATTTGTTTTAATCTTAATTCTGTTAATGTCGAGTCATAGCCTATTCCAACTTTGAATACATTCTCATTTGGGTCAGCAGAATAACCTACTAATGTTACGCCTTTCTCATCATTCAATTGGTTAGAATGCTGGGCTAAGTTTTTACTTATTTCCGCAAAATCAGTTTTTTTATTAGATCCCACACACCCGGTTAAAGTTAAAATAAAGAGTGCGACAATAACCAATATAGACAGCTTTTTATTTTTTATTATTGTTCATCTCCCTCTTTCCACCATGTATCTATAGACCCAATATATGCAGTAGAGTTGCGTTATACTGCCCGTTAGGTGAGCGAAAGGCTGCCTTTTGTGCTGGCAGCCTCCCATAGCTATGTATTGAAGAAACGTTTCTCGTTTGCGTAACAAGAATCCATTACGAAGTGGCATATTAAGTGCCTAAGGAGCTATCTTCGAGACTTTTGAATTCTGATGTGTATTTACATAATTGATATAAAATTGAAGACTGCTACTGCTGCATATATTTACGCTCTTCTTCTAGATGTTTGTATGTTATTCCTCTCATTATATCACCGTCACTAGGTCCAATCTGAGTCCATTTGCCAATACCTCTATCAGTATACTCGTAAGTTATACCTGGCTCATCAGTAAAAACTACAAACATCACATACTTCGGCATCTTACTTTTCTTACCTTTAATACTGGCGATATCGGTTTCTTTATAATTTTTCTCATAAATGAGATAGTTTTTTAAATCTTCTTCCAAAGCATCTATTTTCATTTGAGAGCTAATCGATGATAGGACTGGAATTAGTAAAATAACTGTTATCACTATCCACCATGTTTTAATCTTTCTCAATTAATATCCTCCAAACTATAAAGTTGCCAATCAATCACGTGACAGAGCTATCGTTCTTACGTTAGTTCAATGGCAAGTTTTTTTATTACCGTTTTATCATCTACATTAACAATAAGTATTGCTGCGATGTAAGAGCAATAATAAAGCAGTACGATTTATTTCTACAAGAAACGGAACACCACATGCGTTCTCCGTTGCACAATAGCGGACTAGTCTTGCTCGTTGAGTTTACTAAAGTACAAATCATTCTGCTTCGCCACTTTTATTTTTGTTATTCCATCAGATTTATACCAGAATTATCAGGTGAAAGATAATATTGGTATATCCAACTTTTTTGCTTATACCTTAAATCAATCAGCATAATTCTTCCCTCATCTGACCATCTAATAAAAAGTTGGGCACCTAGATCCCCTTTTTCCAACGCATTGAAATCAATATTATAACCCTGCCCCGAATCCATGAATTTATAATTTGGCTTTGCTGAAATATCGTATCTCCATACTAGTTCTTGCTTTTGATCAGTGCTGATTACAGTGGGTTCTCCAAGAAGTCCTTTTACGGATGCTTGATCTTGCATTATTTTCAACTGATATTGAATTTGCCATATTTTTTTTGTAGTTTCATCCACGTCCGTCGGTTCATTCATTATCGAAATTACTTTGCCTGATTCTAAACTATTTGTATATCTTACGCCTAAACCAAGGCTTTCACCTATAAAGCGTATAGGAACATAAGCATGACCATTGTAATTCAAAACATTGTATTCACTAGGTAATTCCTTGCTTTGTCCGTTAATTTCAATTTTAGCTGGAAACAAATATGCCTGAATAGATTCAGAAGCATAAACAGCAGTTGTTGCAGTTAAAGTGATTCCACAAATTAATCCTAAAATAAACTTTTTCAAAGACTCATCACTCCCAATGTTTAATTCTAATGAATTAGACGTAACGGGATTGTAATAAGTTTCCATTTATTCACGCAGATTATTCCATTAAACTGCCCGTTACTTTAATGTTAAGTAACTGGTTTCCGCAACGCTCTACTGCCCTTTACTTCAGCAAAACCAAAAAGGAGCTGCTAATAAGCAACTCCGCAACAATCATTCCTCGTTAACTTAATTGTGATAAAACCGACTTCGGCAGCTTGCAGACTACGCTGTAGGCGGGGTTAAACATGTTGGCAATTTCATATTCCACTGCTTGTCCTAGCAACAAGCTGGCTTCCGAAGACGTTAATCTGAAATCCTCCTGCAGCATCCGAAACATCTCGGTCGTTGCATATTGAAGCGCCTGGTCAAGCGGCCGTGCATTTCCGATACAAAACCAGTGCGTGTCGGTTTCACCCCTCGGCCAGCCTATCGTTTTACTTTTTTGAATGCTAACTGTGAACCGAATATCCATAGATATTTCGAGCCCTGTACCGATTATTTCTCCATCGCCTTGTAAGGCATGTCCATCACCCAAATAAAACAATGCACCTTCGGACAACACTGGAAAATAAACTGTAGATCCTGCGACCAGTCCTTTATAGTCCATGTTACCGCCATACTCGCCGCTTGTTGCAGTTGAGATGAACTGACCATTGGAAGGCGCTACACCAAAACAGCCCAGGAAAGGCCGCAAAGGCAGCTTCAATTCAGCCAGCCCCGGAGTTGGCTCCTTGAGAAAAGCAACCCCCTGTGGAACATCCACCGTCCAGCGTACGATGTCCGATGCCGGCAATACAGCAGCAACATACGGCTCGATAACTGCTGGGGCAAGCATGTTGGTTGTCCAAGCCCAATTGCGGTTCGGAGTGATTGATTCGAATTGAACCGCTAGCGTATCACCGGGCATCGCTTCTTCTACATAGAAAGGTCCTGTCATTGGATTCCCGCGAGCAGCTGCGCTTTCGCCGTTGTTGTCCCAGCCTCTCGCATCGACTGTCGTCGTAATGACTGTATCCCCATCCCGAATCGTCAATATAGGTGGATGCTGGCCTATCGTATTAAAATATAGTTGAGGTATGAAATGATGAATCATGGCTACTCCTCCTTGTCGATTGGATAGTCTATAGTTTTCGACAACTCTAAATTTCCTACCCTGCAAATCAGCGAGAAGTCAGGCGTTTTAAAGCTGTTTATATAAATAGACTCTTAGTGCATATCCATAAGAGAATCAAATTCCATTTGTCCCTATGGTCTTACTTGTAGCATAGAATAACCTCTTTGCATCTTATTTTATTTCCAATTATGTATATGGTCTATGTAAAGATTAGTTATATTCAACTCTACTGCCCGTTAGTTCAGTAAAGGCAGTCGATACACTGGCCAATTGAAATTCTTCGACCTGAGCCGTCGGGAATGAGATCAAGTTCTTGTCAAAATCGGAAATGGTATCAAGTTCTTGTCAAGAGCCAATGACAAGAACTTGATACCATAAAAAAAAGACCGCGTTTTACGCGGCAATTAATGGGACAATGTTCTTGTCACCCGACATTAAAACCTAACTCTTCATAAATACAGCCCTCAGCTTATTTTGACAAGTTGGGGGCTGTATGCTCACTTTTTCATTATCTTGCAAGAGGGATTATGATTTAACTAGTTATTCACTTGGAAAGTTCCCCGAACCGACTATATACAACCAACGCTGGGTCGATGGGGACGTCCACTCTCGCTACGTTTTTAGGAATGTTAACCTTAGGAGTCGGACGGACCGATTTGCCTGCGAACTGGGGCAACCACTCCCGCTGTGCTTCGAGCATTTCGCTGACCATCTCCCTAATTTCCTTTAAAGTCAGCACGGCAGAAGTCAACGGATCCAGGGAAACCGCTTGAACGAGCGTATCCGTGTCGCCCGATCGGGCAGCCAATACGGCCAATCGCTGGACGTTGATATTCGTCATGTTCAAGGCGGCGCATTGAGGCGGGAGTCCTCCGACTATGACTCGATGCAGCCCGGTTCGGTCAGCATAAATCGGTCCTTCGGCACAGCAGTCCGCTGGCAGATTGGCGATCATGCCTTCATTACGGACATTTCCATTGAATTTGAACGGCTTCCCGGTTTCTAATGCCTCGATAATATAAGCACAGTATTCTACACTGCGACTCGGAAGTGCGGTCGATTCTCCCTCCAAGACGTTCTTCTCTTTATATTTCTCAGCCACATACTTACCCCATTCGTAAGCGGCACCGGATTCTCCTCCGAATGCAGGCTCATCGCAGTACAGGTTAAGAGCCTTTGTGTTCTTCCGGAACCAGGGGACATACTCGGACAGGTGACCGGTAGACTCCGTCATGAAATAGTTGAAGTGTCGGAATACTTCACCTCGAACCTTTTCGTTCACGTAAAATTCCGGTTGCTCGAACCGTTCACATAGTATCGGGTATAAATCATTCCCTTGATGCTCCAGCTTTATGAACCAGCCCATATGGTTAATGCCTGCGCAAACAAAGTCGATGTTATTCTTGGGAACATCGACGTACCCGGCAATCAGGTCAAGGGTGGTCTGAACACCGTGGCACAGCCCAACGAATTTTACGTTGGTCTCACCAAGTGCCCAGCCTATCATCGCCATCGGGTTGACGTAATTGAGCAGCGTTGCGTTCGGACATAGCTCTTCCATGTCTCTTGCAATCTCAAGCATAACAGGAATACTTCGCAAGGCTCGAAAAATACCACCAGGACCCATCGTATCCCCAATGCACTGGTCCACACCGTATTTCAACGGTATTTTGTAGTCCAGCTCGAACGCGCTCATGCCGCCTACTTGGAATGTACAAATGACATAGGATGCTCCTTTAAGCGCTTCCCGACGATCAGTCGTCACTACGACCCTAGACTTCAGCCCATTCATCCTAATAACTTCGTTCGCATAGGCTTCTACCTGCGAAGTCCTTCCTGTTGATGGAGCCATTAGCACAAATTCGGTCTCCTGAAGCGCCTCAGTAGCCATAATGTCAAGGATTAACGTTTTGCAGAATACAATGCTGCCAGCACCAATAATAGCAATTCTTCTCATTCGAACTTCCTCCCAAATCCTTCATATCGTTCGTTCAATTGCGCATGTTTACACTACTTATTTTCCAAACCTAATTCCTCGGCGATGCTTTCTATCCTGCTTGATAGTTTAACAGACAGCCCAGAATACAGTCTGCTTGTTAGTCATGATGCTATCTCGTTCACCCGTTAGCTGAGAAGGCTGACGATCATTGGTTTCGGCAGCCTTCTTCTGATGTTTATTAAGCTATAGTTCTCCGTTAGTTCAGTGAGACCTCTTTTACATATAAACGTGATCCCTGCGAGTACATTTTACTGCTTCTAGTAAAATTAATCATGTTGCAGATGCCTGAATAAACAGAACATCGTAAGTAGCAGAAACCTCTCCCGGACTTCTGAACTTATTTTCATACTCTTTGAACATCTGGGTGAATAGTCGCCTTGATCCAAGGCCTAGAGAGGCTGTAGCATTTGAAGTACTTGCTCCCAGCGCTTTTACAGTATGAAGAAAATCTCTTACGGAAGAATGCTCTTCCATTTGAAATAACCGATCATATTGGATGCTTGAGAATCCTGTTTCCGTTAGCAATTTGTACCACTGATCATAAGATTGAAACGATAGTCCGTGACGCTGGGGCTCCATTCCATGAGAACGGTAAACTTCATCAAAAGATAAATGCAACTCGCGGAAAGTTTCCGGGCCAAATGTCGCAAATGCAAGTAAACCTCCGGTTCGAAGTCTCCGGTGAAGGTACATTAGTGTTTGATTTGGATGACTCAGCCATTGAAAACAAGCACTCGAAACTATTAAATCATACGAGGACACAGGAGCATTTTCCGCCCACAGTTCGATGAATCTGGAAATTCTTTTACTAATAATTCGGTAAGATACCCGGTACCGCAGCCGATCTCAAGAATGTTTGGTCTGTTTATTGCCCCTTTTCTAATCCAACCCTTAAGAGATTGTGTAAGTTCGTTCACCATGATTCCTTGCACATTGGCATGATTATCATACGAACCTGCTGCGCTTCGGTTAAATTGACGTTCTATCGTTATTTTTCTATTGATCATGCCACCAACTCCTAATTGATTCCGCTATGAGAGCTTCCCTTCCTAGAAACGGTGCATGTCCGCTACCTGTTACGGTTAATAACTTACCCCGAGGCAATCCCTTGAGCAACTCTTCCGCTGCTTTGAATGGACAAACCTTATCCTCTGTTCCATGCACAAGTAGAACCGGACAATTAATTTCCGGCAGTCGAGACGAGTGCACCACACTTCGTAGAAGTTCAAGACCAGCTATTAGTGCAGGTGTTGTCCAGTTGCCTAAAGGGAGGTTATCCTTTAAACAAGATCTAGATTCCAGTTCTGTAAATATCATCTGATGGAATTTATATTCGGTGACTTGTCGTTCTTTTCTTAGTCCAGTGATTATCTGTCTAATGTATGCATCGGCCCAACCGAAATCCGTTTGATCTTTAGACCGGGTAAACTTCGCTGTTGCAGAGAGAAGCACAAGACCGTCCGCTAACCCTTGGAGCGCTTGTTCCAACGCTAAGCATCCACCAAGTAACCAACCTACTATTAGATACGGACGAGGGTGAGAGGAAAAGTTAGTTTTTGCAGCCATTTCTGTCCTGTTTAAGAATTCCTCTTTTGAAGAAGCGGTGCTGTATTCAACCGACTCATGGTGAAAATCTGGAAGTAAATCACGAAGTTGATCGAATACTTTCACCGACATACTCCATCCACTCAGCCACAAGATTGTGCCACTTAACTCTTGCCGCATGGTTCTATTACCCCTAATCGAAGTCCAATTCGATGTATACTTTTAACAGCATCTGTCAATTCATTAATGGTATGAACGGCGGACAAGGAGAAGCGAATTCGCGCAGTACCATCGGGTACGGTAGGCGGACGAATGGCAACTGCCATGATACCTTCTGTCTCAAGAGCACTACTGAACCGTAGAGTTGTTTCGTTATCGCCAACGATTAAAGGTACAATCGGAGAATCTCCTTTGCCAACGTTAAAACCAGCCTTGCTTAATGAGGAACGAAAGAATCTGCTGGCTGCAAATAAATGTTCACGGCGCCAATGCTCTTTTTGTACTAGCTCCAAAGCCTTTGAGATCCCAACTACAGTAGAAGGTGGCAGTGCCGTTGAATAAATAAGCGTTCTTGCTTTATTCACTAACCATTGAATGAGTGTACTGTTTCCACAAACATAAGCCCCATAGACTCCAAATGATTTGCTGAATGTTCCCAAATGGATATCAACCTCGCCTTCCAACCCGATCTCACGGCACAATCCTTCACCACGCAATCCATATATACCACCGCTATGTGCCTCGTCTACCATCAGCATGGCACCGTACTCCCGTTTCAGTTCAACAAGTTCATGCAAGTGAGCAGGGTCTCCATCCATTGAAAAAACAGCGTCCGTAACAATTAACTTGCGCCGATTATCACGGTGCTTATTCAATAACGAACGCAAATGTTCTATATTGTTATGACGGTACCGTGCATGTTCGGCTCGGCTTAATACAATCCCATCAACAATGCTGGCATGGTTGAACTGATCATTGAGAACCACATCACCACGGCCTACAAGCGCGCTTATAACACCGACATTAGCCATATATCCATTTGCAAAAACGAGTGCAGCATCACAGTTCTGCCATTCGGCCAGTGCATTTTCAAGCTGTCCATAGGGTGGTCGGTTACCGGTTACAAGGCGTGAAGCGCCAGCTCCAGCACCTTCCAATAGGAGTGCATCTCGCATCGCTTCAACAATAGCAACATGCTGAGCGAGCCCAAGATAGTCATTTGAGGACAGGTTGAGTAACGTTCGTTCTCCTCGAACCGTACAGCCAGGGCTTTTCGGAAGAGGGCTACTCACGAGCAATCGGCGTTCTAACGATGCAAGGTTTAACGCCACTAGTCCTTTTTCCATCCAATCCATAGTTAACACAGCCTTATAACGCGTTCAACTCAATTTCAAACCCTAAATCTTCAATGATTTGGTGATCGGCAGAAACATCTTGCCCCTCAGTCGTTAAATAGTCACCCACAAAGATTGAATTTGCGGCGTATAGAGACAGAGGCTGCAGGGTGCTGTTGTAGTAGATCAAAAGTTGCTTGCCATTCATTGGGCGTTAAATCGAACACGTTTTCTCTATGTATTTTAGGTACAATCAAACCAGAACCAAGTAAGATCTCTTGAGGTTTTTGAACAAAAAAACAGTATTCATTACTAAGAATGACGCTCTGTTCTCGGTCACATTCAAGAAAGCAAAATGGACAATTCATCTTTTACCCTCATTTCTATATCCTTATCCCGCTTAAAATCCTCAAATAATCATTGCGTATTTTTCAGATAACGTTACATTCACTAAATTCATAAAATTATCCAACTCAGAACCCGTTAATTTAATGATGTCTGACTCAAAAGAGGTGACTTCTTTTATCAGTTAATGATTGGACAACTGGTGGTTTGCTCTTGAACCACTTAGTTGAAAATTGTTGCCCGGTGTTGCTGTAAAAACTGTTCATTCCTCCATGTGAAGTCATGACTAATTTACCCCAGTGTTTTTCTGTTCCAATAATCAAGCAAAAAGTTCTTGGTTACCAAGTGTTTTCCTCATAATGTCATGCCCCATCTCTGGGTATATGGTTAGTTTTACGTTTTTTTGATGCTTATTTACAGCGTTTATCATGTTCGTCATTTGCTCTAATGGGACAACATTATCTTTCGCCCCATGAAATGCCCATATCGCAGTCTTCTTAAGGCTAGCTGCCTTTGATATTTGTCCGCCAGAACTCAATGGTACAATTGCCGCAAATGTATTTGGATTATGTATAGCTAAATCCCAAACCCCATATCCTCCCATACTATATCCAATCGCATAAATCCGATCTGAATCCACTCGATGAGTAGATCTAATCTCATCTAACAGTGCGGAAAGAGTGTCACGTTCCATATTCCAAAATGATTCGCTTGGACATTGGGGAACTGCAACAATGAATGGTAATGAAACTAGTCCTTCTTTAGCAATTTCAAGTAAACCATAATTCGATAGTTGGGTTACGTCTTCTCCCCGCATATCCATTCCATGTAAAAAATAATAAGTCCCCACTCACGTTTTTGATCTTCGTATCCTTCAGGAAAAGAAAGCAAATAATCCATCTGGACTTTCTTTTTTATTTCCATACTTAGCGTATTTGCCTGAATTGACATTTCAATAATTCCTCTCAGATAAAAATAGCTTCCGTATCCCCGTTTGTTAAACTTTTCTGTTTGATTTTTCCTTTTCCTTCTGCAACTTATCCTTTATACGAGCACATTTATTTAAATGCAAAAAATTATGTCGTGTTGCTGGCATCAGTACAAGTCCGGCTATTGTCTTCTTGCTCCAATATTCAGCAATACCACTTGCTTCTTGAAGTATAGCAGTTTCATCAAACAACCTATTAATTCTATAATCTTGAACTTTAATTCTGAACTCGCCTGGTTGCAGTGACGAAATGATTTGTCGGGTTTGTTTTCCCACAGCTATTCTGTAATCTAATAGTGAATTTATATTAATGACTGAACTTAGTTCTGCGATATCGTCATCACACATGTAATTACCGCTATGGGCAAATCTGATGTTCATTTTTTGTAGCCAATTATCGGAATGAAGCACCTGCTGACTGTCTGCAACTAAAATATTCATCGTCATGTCTTCGACTCTTGCAATATGCCAGAGATGCCATACGATTGAATTCTTTGTATCTGGTGCATTTACTGGATACTTCCTGAATGCACTTTCCTCCAGATTTTCCAAAACGGATTCTTCGAAAGTATTGATTCGGTCGCTACTCATTTTCGATGAGTACAACCATGCATGGTGATTGAAAAAAAGCTCAACTGCTCGAACATGTTCGTTGGGATTTAATATAATTTCAGATAAATTCTTATGGTTTTCATTCCAAGCCCGTCTTTGCTCCAAATCCATTACAATCAACTCCAGAATCAAAAGTGAACAGGATCAACAATATCATTTAACTTTGCCTTAAATTAAAATCTCCATCTTTTTATGTCTAATCCCATGCTTAACAAATGATTCGACTTCTAGCCATTCACCCAATTCAGTAAACCCAAGAGATTGCCAAAAGTTAATCGCTGTATTTCTAGAGTATAACTCAATATCTTTTATTCCCTGGGATTTGCAAAACCCAACGACTTCCTGCCAGATCCTTTTACCAATACCTTGCCCGCGATATTCTTTGGATATTGCAGCATGGTGGAGCTCCCTAATTTCATCATCGATCACAAGAACCATTACACCAATAATTGAATGATCTAAAATACAAACGAAATAATGTTCTGTGCCAGGTACTTTAAGTTGCTCTTGGGCTTCACGAGGCATTCCTAGAGGTTTAAATAATTCATTGAATAATAGTAATTTGGACTCATTTATTACTCTAGAGTCCACTGTCCTTTGAATTTTCAGCATACTTAACTCCCCCTCAGATCACCCAGTGTTTATGTTTTAAAGTTCCTCGGAATGAACGTTGGAGTACAGGGCTGCCAGGCGGCTGCCTTTCGAAGTTTAAACATGTTCGCCATTAGCGAAACGTGGTTAAACTATCTTACTTATTTATAAAGTTTCTTAATCATATGAATATCGTAGGGTTCTTTTGCGAATAGTTCATGATCTACTTCTGACGTTATTGTCGATCCGCAGCTTGAATAAAAATTAACTGCTGATTCAGTTTCTGTAGAGGAGATATATAAATACTTCGCACCTTTTTCAATAGCCACTTTGCTGAGCTCTTCGACTATTCGACTTCCAATTCCTTGCCTCCGATAATCTCGAGAAACATACAAAAGATCAATCTGAAGCTGATCGTGGTCCTTGCCCCTAAACTTATGAGCTAAGACACCGAATCCAGTCAACGTATCTCCAGCATACGCCCCAAAAGCTGTACCACCTTTTTCAAGCTCATACTCGAACCGTGAGATGATCTCGTTATAATCTTCTTCTTTCCAATTAGGACATTCGTGAGTAGCTTTTATTTCATCAAGAATTCCATCGTTACATTTATAGATGAAATTTATTGTTTCTGAACGATCGATATCTCGTATTTTATAAGAATCTTCAAGTTTCATTTGAATGATGGATACCATATTATCCCTCCTACGTGAAGTAACACGATAGCGAATAGCTTGACGTACTAAAAGAAAGAACAATTCGGTATGTACCAGTCAATTTAATATGAAATTTCTAAAATATTCCATTGGACTTGTACGATCAATATTTGTGTTGCTTGTAAAAACAGTAACAATGCGCTTATCCTTATTTACAATGATGTACTGACCGCCCATTCCTCTAGCGAAATATGTTTTACCTGTTTCGCCGCTATCATCATTGAGTATCCACCAGTGATAACCATACGAGGTTCCCTCGAGGTTTCTCATGTGAATTGCTGTTGATTCACGAATCCAATCAACGGGAATAAGAGTTTTTGAATTCCATTCTCCGTTGTTTAAATACAACAATCCAATTTTCAACATATCTTCACTCTTTATTGTTAAGCCAAATCCGCCAATTGCCACACCTTGTGCATCATGATGCCAATTGAAATTATGAATGGCTAATGGTGTAAATAAATACTTTTTCGCAAATGCAACTGTATCCATTCCGGTTGCTCGTTGCAATATTGCACTTAATACTTGAGAGCTACCACAGCTATATTTCATTACCGTTCCAGGTTCGGACACAAGCGGTTGATCCAGCGTAAACCTCACCCAATTTTTCGCCGGTATCATTGCTTTATTCCCTTGCCATCTCAACCCAGAGGACATCATTAGTAGATGTTTAATCGTAATTTCTTTTTTCGCATCCTCGATATCTTCAAAAAAGTCTGCTATTGGGACATTTTCATTTTTAATATATCCTTTTTGAATCGCAATCCCATACAAAGCTGATAAGATACTCTTCGTGATGGAGTATACCTTATGCTGTTTGTCCTTCATTTTACGGTTTCTATAGTATTCAAAGACCACAGAATCATCTTTATACACATGGCAGCTTTCGATTTTATCTTTCAATATAGCTCGTGATAGATCGTCCAATTTAATAAGTATTACTTCCCTTCACAATGTTCTCAGTAGCGTAAAGAGTGGAACCAATAAAATTAAGGTCGAAAAGCTAATAAATCCGCAATTCGTTTTTTTACATCTAACCATTCTTCATTGATAATACTGTAATAAACCATATCTCGAATATAGCCGTTATACAGAATACCTCATTTCCGTAAAATTCCTTCTTCTTTTGCCTCAATTCGAAGAACAGATTTGCGTGAGCGCAAGTTGTGCGTATCAACTCTAAATTGAACTCGGACAAGTTTTAACACATCAAAGCAATAACTCAAAAGTAAAAATTTAGCCTCTGTATTAACACGAGTACGCCAGACTTTTTTTGAATACCATGTCCACCCTATCTCAAGAGTGCTATTTCGAAGAGATACATCTTAGAATCGAGTCATACCAATAACTTCGTTGGACTACTTATCGATTACAACAAAAGGAACTTCTATGCCCTGTTTCCAATTAACCAGAGCTTCTTCAACATGAGCAACCATATCTTCAAACTTTTCCATTTGACTCGGCAGGTATGTCCATATTTCAATGCTGTCTACTGCACTGTATAAATCCATTGTGTGCTCACGAGTTAGCGGAATAAGTTTAATTCGCTCACCTTCCAATATACCTACTTGTACTTTCAAATGTAGACCTTCTAATCATAGCATTCTCTTAGTTACATTAATTTTAAAAATGACCAAAACTTCACCTATGCTCCTCATTTAATGCTAAAAGGATACCAATAATCTGTTTAAGCTGGGAAGCCCCTACTTGTTGAATCTTCCAAGCATATCCACATACTAGAACTTTCTCAATATACATCTTTTCGCCGTGATAACATGTTTGTAAAAACATATCGTACCCCAGTAAAAAGTGAACTCCACACCGAAGAACTGCCTACTGTTGGACTTTGTAATTAACCTTCTTTACTCCATATGGAAACGGCAGCAGTTTGAGTCCCGGGCTGCCATGAAGTAACTTAACATAACTGCCCGTTAGCGGAATGAAGCGCTACCACGCGGCAGCTCTTCAGATGTTGAATTATCGTTTCCTTTAGCCATCCATGCCACCCACGGCACCACAGATTATGGAAGAAATTACATTCTTCCATGGGAGCTTAACTTTAAATCCTTCCGTTATCGCCAACCCTCTTTATTTTGAAATGTTTCGAAGCTGCACCCTGTCTCATAATTATATTCTTTACCAGTTTTCTTGAAGTAAGAATCATGAGTGACAGAAAGAAGGATCTCGAAATCCTCGTCTTTAGGCATATTAGGTGGAGAGTAAAGGGCTGATTCATAAAAGGCTTTTCCTTTTGCGACAGCGGCACAACGAGCATACAAAAATCCGTCAGCAGAGATAAAATCTTTTTCCTCATTGTACCCAAATTCCCCAATATGCTTGGCATGCTCCTTCGTGTCCAATAAATAAAGCTTATAAGCCAAAGTTTCGTCGAATTTTTTAATATTCCCAACACTAGTTTTTGCGAGCTTCGTAATTAAAGGAGCAACGGCATCTTCTTCACCCTGTTGTTGAAGATCGAGCATAGATATGTAATTCCAAAATTCGTCATCTGACATCATTTGTTTTGGTACTTGTATTCGGTGTTTATTTTCTTCTTCCCGTTTGAGTCTTTCAGCTTGGATTTCATTCTCATAATTCTCTCGATCATACAGCCAGCGCCACTCTCGATAAACTGGATATACACAATAAGAACTTAATTTGCCGCTATAATTATTGCATTTAAGCTTCTTCTCATGTTTAGATACTGGGATATTCCCTAAATACAAAAAATCTTTTGGTATTTTTCCTTCATACCAGCTTATCGCAGGTTCGTTCTGATAACGAAATCGATTTTGCAAGAGAATCACTTGTAGCCGTGGGTCTGTAATCAACGGTATGTTTGAATCCAAGTAAGTCGTTACCGCAATAAGAAACGATTTCTCTATATGATTTATTATTCGTATCGCTCCATAACGTCCATCAGGTAATACGGCGGAAAATAAGTCACCAAGTTGAACAGTTGGTGTTTTAGATTTGGGATTTTCAATTTGAAATTCAGAGGAAATACGGTTGGTTTTCTTTCTGAAGAACTTGAACATCTTTCCACTCCTAATTTTTTTCGCGTCAAATTTATCATAACATTTTATTATTCAAAATTTTTAAGCAAAACTGCCTGTTAGCTCAGCAAACAAAAAACGGATGCATCGGCATCCGCTGTTACATTATCGTTCGCCGTTAGAAACATGCTTCAAAAAAATGGAAACCTGTCTCGAATGTACACAACTCCGAACTCCGACTAATTGGCTGCTCGTTCCTTAGGTATGTCGTCCAGGAGCTCATACCTGACCTCTGAATAGTTATTTATCAGTAGCTCTTGCTTAATTTCATTCCCGGTCTTTTTGTCAATGACACTTCTCCAAATCTCATTTTGTCGATAGTTTTTCCCTTCAACTTTCAGAAAGGTATGATTCTTTTCAAATACATGATAGGAATAAGACCATTCTTCTTCAATATGTACGGATCCTTTGAGATGCTCGTCAGTCAGCCAAACCTTGAACTGAATCGCTTGATCGGTCTGGTTGTGAAACCGGAGATCGATATAATTGTAAAAAACACTCGCCCCACTGCCAAACGGCAATGCGCGCTGATCGTCAGGAAAAGGGTCGAAGCTATGGTGGTGTCTTTCCCGTATTGTAAGCGGGGTATGAAGAGCGAGCCAGAACAAGAGATTGGCCAGCTGGCAAATACCTCCTCCGACACCGGTTTTGACTTCGCCATGCGACAGGAGAAGGCCTTCAATGTATCCTTTTTCCACAGTTGTTTTACCGACTAGCTTCCAAAATGAGAAGGTCTCACCCGGCTGGATGATAATTCCGTCTATATGCCGAATGCTTAGCCGTAAATTCGAAATTTTATTTTCCTGAAGAATAGGATCGCTAGAGCCCAATTTTCTGCGAAGTAGGGATTGATGCTTTTTGCAGGTATACGGCATCGTTTCTTCGATCCTTACTTTTGCAAACCTAGTGAAAGAAAAAGTATTTTGAAGATGCCGCTTTAAAACGAGCTGGGCAACACGCGCTTTGTACAAAAAAGGGAAATGTTCAAGGAGTTTTTGTCTCAAAAGGAGCTCACCATTTCTCCGGCCAACCCGGCCAGTTTGTTAATATTGCTGTAAATTCACTAACATCATGATTTCGAAATTCTCCTGTTTGTATATTCATCATGTAATAATGAATTTCCTTTTTCTGTAACGGGTACTGCGTCATACTGCCCGTTAGGTGAGCGAAAGGCTGCCGATCGTCCGGCAGCCTCCCGTTGCTGTGAATTGAACAAACGTTCACCGTTAGTTCAATTACACCAATATCTACAGAGTTGATGGTAATCCAGTAAGATACAAATCTATACAATTTGTATTTTGTTTTAGTGCTTCGATTGTTTTAGAATTAGGTAATTTATATATTTCTGAATAGTCTATTTCCTTGAATTCTTGCCGTATCGTAAAAGCCAATTTCTCTTCATTTATAGAAAATTCCGCATCGATACCAGGCTTATTTCCACGGGCATCAAGGCGAATCCATCTCCCTATACTTTTAATGTAAACGGCATTTAAAGCATGAATGCAGTACCCTGTATCTGGTGTATCTCCTAAAGTAAGTCGTTGATAACAAAAACCTGTAGGAATCCCTTTACTCCTTAATATGGCACATAATAAATTAGATTTAGCGTAACAAATACCTTCTTTATAAATAAGTGCTTCCGAAGCTTTACAGGTTATTCGTGAACTTTGTATATCCCACGAGTGAGATATTCTATCACGAACAAATTCATAAGCATTCTTTACAAAATCATCCTCATTCAAGGATACAGAAAATAATTTTGATGATTTTTCCTTAATAGAAAGATGATCAAAATCAATTTCTTCCGTTTCCACCAAATAATCTTCCAAAGAATCAGATTCACATGTTATTGACATAGCACATCACTCCCCTCGAACCGTTATTTGCATAGCAATTTCATCACACGAATTGAATTTTGAGCAATGGATACAATCTTTCCATATTTTTTGTGATAATGTTTCTCTTTCAACTTTGGAAAATCCACATTTATAAAAAAATGCATCTTGATATGTTAAAGCAATTAATCTATTGATTCCAAGTTTTCTCGTTTCCTCAACGATTGAATTAACTAATAACCGTCCAATTCCTTTAAGCGATACACTAGGACTTACAACCAAGGACCGAATTTCAGCTAAATCAAAGTCTAATACATGTAAACTGGCTACTCCAACTACTTCATTATTTTCAACTGCAATATAAAAACATTGAATGTGTTCGTAAATAGATTGGCGAGTACGATGCAGTAATTGTCCTTGAATAGCATACATTTCAATTAATTTGAACATTGATTCTGAATCGCTCATAACAGCCTTTCTAATATGCATAGTTTATCATCCCTACTTATGTTAAATTGGAAAACATTAGTACATGAATAGAATTATTATGCATTAAAGTGAATATTTATTCAATAATTATTTTTTCGATATTGTTCAACATAACTGCCCTTTAGTTCAATAACAAAAGAGACCCACAGCAACGGGCTGCGGGTCTAAGTTTATATTTTAAAGAGGGTCGGTTTTTATTATATACTTTAATGATTAATACCAAATGAAAATAAGATTTCAATCGTGTGACATTTACTCAACTCTCGTTCACCGTTAGTAACGATATCCCGAACACCCTTGGCGAAATGCCGATCGCGTGGTGCAAATCCTATTTCGGACTTCTTCGGTTTCTGGAAAAGACCACGAGCGCGGCAATTACCATCGCACCGAAACCCATGGTTTTGGCTGACTCGGATTCCATTCCCAGCAACATGCAAAGATTGGTAACCAAGCTTTTCGTTAGGAGTGCAACCACAATCAGAATGATAGGACGAATAATATTGTACTTTTTCATATGTACCACCCTTTCCTATGTGTCTGCTAATTTAATTCTTTGCTTCCATTATTTAGCTTGTACAATTCCATTTGACCCTTTATTAAACAAACCTGCCCATTTCTATTATAAACAAAAGAGGAGTTGCCGTGAAGCAAGCCCCTCAACTATCGTTTTCAGTTAGTTAAATCGACGATGCTATATTGTTTTCAAAATAATCAAAGATTAGTTGATTCAAGCCCAAAACAATAGATAAAATATTTGTAGTGAAGAATATCGAAATTAAAATAATAATATATTTCCCCTTCAAATGTTTCTTCAACAGATAAATATTGACTATAACAAATAACGATAAATAAGCAGCCATAAGAATAATTGATAAACCTGGTCGTTTGGGTCCATCCATCATACCAACAAAAAGAACAAAACTTATAAATAAAACAGAAATAAAAAGAGCTGAAATAAGTGAATTAATTAAAACAAAACATATCATTCTTTTCATTCCCATCTCATTCTCTTCCATCCTTGTTAGACACCCCTCCAAAGAGATTAATGGAAAAATTTGCTGTTAACTTTACCACACAACGATTTTTATTAACGTATATTTTCTGATTTCATACAGTAACAATTACTGTACTTAAACTTATAACCGAAATATACTGTACTTTGGATTATTTAAAAAGTCCAATCTTTTTCTAGTACCTATGGACCTTAATGACCTTGGAGTGCTGAGGGGATAGTGTTAAACTAATCTGCCCGTTAGCACAACGCGGCTGCCAATCCATGTCGGCAGCCGCGTCAGATTTTGGGGAATATAATGCTTTTCCCCATTTCCCAAAAATCATTAGTTCAAGTTCATAATCATTTACACCGTTTAGATAAATTATAAAATGGTCTTTCCCACCATCATCTATCGCGGATACAAATTTTCCATCTATACACTGCTAATATCCAAGTTTAACAGCAGGTTCTGAATATTTTTTTGAATCTGACAATGTATATATTTGACCATTCCATTTCAATGATTTTGGCGAAAAATCACATGATGCTGATATTCCAATAAGACTCTGTTCCTCACTTAATCCCGACATATTAAATGAAGCAGGTTTAGATGTTTTCGATTCTTTAATTAAATTGCTTGCTATGCAACCAACACCAAGAGTTACTGCAAATGTAACAAAAACGAAGATCTTTGAGATGGTCAGTATTTATTCACCTCTTTGCTTGTTTTTGTCACCATTATACCCGTGCTTACATTTCATTAAACTATGCTGCAGTGTGCCAGCAGCCAGTTCAAGTATTGTGCTATCGTTGAGTTTTCACTACTTTTCGAGGGAGTATATGCCTTTTACATTAACATTCAGTCCGAAATACGATACGCCATTATCCCATACATAAAGATCGCTGCTAGTTATCATGTCGATTGATAATTCGTATTTTCCATCACTGAAAATCATTTCTGAATAAGAAGGGGTAGCTTGACCGGAATCAATATTACCAATATTAACTCCTCCTTTGTTTGCTGCCTCTTTATTCGGTGCATAAAAAGCATCAAGGCTGAACATAAGCCCGTCACCTGAAATTTTTTTGATTGTTAGAAGGGAGCCATCCAATTCATTTGATCCCTCGCGCTTATAAGTTCCAGGCTTCATACGTTTCCATGCATTGGCTACACTGTCCTTTGGATCAGTTTTCAGTCCATTCATTACGTCCTGAACCGATAAAATACGATAAGGAACACCGTCCCTGGCCTTTTTTTCAACAGTTTTATCCTGTAAAAAACCTGAGTCGTTCTGCTTAAAAATTAATATCTTCGAAAACGGTATAGCTCCCATTTGGCCCGCACCAGTCATAAAGTTAACGATCACAATAATATCTTTTCGACTGTCGCCGTCTACATCTCTGAAGGATACAGCAGAAATAGAATCAAGTATAGGAGACCATTCTAGTTCATATTTTAATTCCGACAATGAGTTTCCATTTTTAATGTAAAAATGCGGTTGGTCTTTTCCGTTCTTTTTTTCGATTGTCGATATAAACTCGGAATCCCCTAAACTTTCAAAGTTCACGTGGAATGACTGATCTTTCAATGTATCCCCAATTATTGAATCCGATGTAGTGTGTTCAACTACTTTAGAATATCGTCCATCTACTTCTACAAAAGCGCCAAAAGGAATTTCTTTCCCTTTTGTCATAACAGTAAGTTGGTGGTCTACCATTGAAATGTGTAACTCAAAATCACTGTTTTGATCTTTATATATTGCAACACTACCACTTAAAATTGCTGTTTCATCGGCTAGTTCGCCGTTTTGACCCTCTCCAGAGCTAGAATTCGTTACATGGTATGCATTAAGCGAGAACAACAACTTCCCATCTTTTATATTCTTTATTTTTATAGTAGATATATCATTTTTTGTTGTTCGATCCCATTTCCAAGTTCCGAGCCATGCTGATTCGTCTACAAAGAATGATGGCGAATTAATGGGTTGTTGGGTATTTGTGATAGGGCGAACTTCGTCATACTCCCGTTGCTTTGACATTGAGGCTACATTATTCTGATTTGGATTGGTTGAAGTAGGCAGAATAGTCGTACTGAGATCCGAATTATCATTACATGCAGACAACATCAAAACAATTATTACAATTAACATTAAAGAAGAGAATCTCATTAAATTTCCTCCAAAATAAATAAACGTATATTATTAACAAATAAAGGAATATTTCTTTATGTGAATTCTTCATCCCCACCACGTTATCCTGCCTGTTACTTCAGCAAAATAGGGACCGTCTGACTGCGCGGCAGCCGACGATCCCTATATTACTTAATGCTTCCTTTTCAAGGGTAACTTCCCCATATACTTCCTTAATTATCCTGCCCGTAGCTGAACGCGCCCTTTTAATCTTTTCGGGAATCGGACAATGTTCTTGTCATCCGACATAATTTTATCAAGGTTCTTCAATTATTTATTGATAAATGGTTCGGTTTCGCGACCCTCTTTGTCTAAATAAAGTTTATTTTTTCCGTCAGCATAGCTCCAAACAAGTTTTCCATTAATCTCAAATATGTGGATGTTTTTGAAATTTTCGTCGGAAAGATAAATTTTATAACCTACTTTGCTTTCAATTAGATTAATAATTTCCTGGTATCTTACTGGTAGTTGTTCACGATGAATTTCTCCAGATTCGCGAAATATCACAGCAAACTGGGTTCCATTGCTATCTTGAGCTACAGAAATAAAGGGGCTTTTAAAATACGGCATTGCAACTACTTCCGTTAATTTTAGTGACTCTAATTTTTTTTGATATCCTTCGGGCACATACAACGTATCTCCGGCGACAACATCACCACTATTATTACTCTGGACTTTTTGATTACTACAACCATTCAGGGTTAAGTTGATTAAACTCAAGACCACCAGTAGCATGAGTACTCCACCTTTAAAAGGTTTTTTCATCGGCATTCACTCCTTTTTTACTTAGACGAAAACCTTCTTTTTTTGTTTCAATTTAACTAATCTGCCCATTTAATGACGAATAGGAGCCTCTACGTCGCCTGCTCCTCCACATGTGCGCCCCTATGCTTAGCGAAAGTTAGTGACGGACTAATAATCATCCGCGTCACTAAGACTTTTTAACACCTTGTTCGCTACTTTGTCGTAAATATTGCCAAAGAAACTACGTTTGTAGTATCTAAACCACTCGTCCTTATCTCCAATCCTTAGCCTATTATCGGGATGTAAATCATGTGTGGTCACTTTGTTCGGAGGAACTTTTTCACCCCAATGATAGGTATGACCCTCTGGTGAACAAACTGCTATCTCGATAATAAAACCACCACCATATTTATCGAATTGAAATGTTAAAAGGTCTATTTTCTTTTCGCTTATTCTTCCAAAATGAGGAAAAGCACCCTTAAAGCCGCGGTCGCGTAAGCTGGGAATAACGACGTTTTTGAGTGCACTTATCATTTTATCTCTATCAATAGACAACTTACCCCCCCCAACTTTTTCTTTGTTTATTTAGACGCAGGGCTCCATAATTCGTTGCATTATCCTGCCCTTACTTCAGCAAAATAGGGATCCTCTGACTGCGCTGCAGCCAGCGATCCCTATTTAAGTAATGTTTTCCGTTAGCTTAATCTACTTTCCCCAATCTGGAAAAAGTCCAAATAAAACCCATGTGAAACCAAAAAGCAAACAAAATACTCCAATAACTCTTGAGATTAGTAGCCCGTTTTTTGTAAATCCTATTTTTTGATTAAATTGACCTCTCGTGAACTTAGGGAAAAAAGTATTCCAAACACCGAAAACTAAAATAAGAATTCCACCCAGAATCATTAGATAACCAAACCTCTCTTTAGATCAGAAATGACTTATGCAATAGAACCTGCTCCACCGTATAGCTATCGTTATCCGTTAGCTTAGGGCTTTGGTGGACGATTGTATGGTATGTACATTGGTTTGATTCTGTCAATATTCTTTAGTTGTTCATCTGCGTTCCAGTTATCACTGCGTCTAGTATGGAACAACCATTTCGCACCTTTAGATAACCATTCCATTCGGTATGTTTCAAACGTATAAAGCATGTCATCAACGCCAAACTCAAAACTGCAACATACGCATATCTCGAATGATTCATTACCCTTTTCATCATATGGTTGCTTTTCTAATTCGTCATAACCACAAACTGGACAAATGTAACCCATTTTTTCCTCCAGAGAAGTTAGATTAGTATATTTATTTTGAACTATCTGTTACCCGTTAGCTTAACGTATCTTTGAGGAGAATTAAATCTTTTTATCCTTGTTGTAACGAGCAAAGTGAACAAATCAATACTATGTCGACTGCCCTTCTAGAAGCATAACGATTTCAGCCCTTAGCTTCTCATCTACAATGTTTTTAGCTTTATCAAGCGGTTTAACTCCGTTCTTGTCTTTCGTCTGTGTCTTCGCTCCATTACTCAACAACAATCGGATTACCTCGGCGTTTCCTTCCATTGAATGCTGATTGAACTCCACGGCGTAAGAGAGCGCTGTATTGCCTTTCTCGTCGAATGCATTGACATCCGCGTTGGCATTGATCAACATTTCGACCATCGTATAAATACCCTGAACGGAGTCATAGCCGTATGGATTAACCGCTCTCATAAGTGGAGTCATCCCCGACCAATTACTTTTCGGCATTAGTAAGGGATCTGCCCCGTGCTCGAGCAATAATTGAACAATTTGCCGAGACTGTGGCATACTCGCAAATACAGCTGACATCAAAGGTGTTTCGCCATCCGCGTTGGTAGCGTTCACATCGGCTTTATATGCTATGAGATTTTTTACAATTTGGACGCTCTCATCGGTTAAGCCAGAATTGGCAAAAGGATGAAGCGCCGAAAGCAGAGCTCCCCCACCTAAATTCGGATCGGCTCCCATCGCAAGCATTTTGTTAACCAAACCTAACTGTTTTTTGCTCGATACCTGCATGAGCGGGGTCATTCCATTTGCACTTACATTCACCTTGGCATTAGCATCCAGAAGACTTTCCGTTAAATATATCGCTCGTTCAGCAGCATAATGCAGCGGCGTGTAGCTATTGGATTCATCGATGATATTGAGATCAACTTGCTTTTGAATCAATAGGTCGACTAAATCGGCAACATGCGGATTGCCTTGAAACATATGTGACATTTTAAAAATCTGAAGAAAAACTTGGTTGAGATCGATTGGCGCTATCGCATCGACTTGTTTTTTAGTTTCAGTCAGATCCCCGCGCTCCGCCGTTTCAGTTAATTGGAGGGTAGTCATCTCAATTCGCGATTGGAGCTGCTCTGATGGCGTGCCAAACTTTATGGAAATTTGCTGCTCTTCCTCATTGAACTCTACTTGGGCTCTCATACTTTCAGCTATGAAACGGATAGGCACATAGGCATGTCCGTTATAGTTCAATACGGTGTATTCACTATCCAACTGCTTAGCAACCCCATTAAAAAGAAACTTCACCTGGTACTTAATAGCTTGAATGCCATCAGATGCATATACAGCCGTAGATAATGTAATACCCGCACCCAAAATCATCCCAATCACTATTTTTTTCAATGTATACTTCATCCTCCTAGATAAACTAAAGCTCACGTGAGCCAAAAGTGCTCCATCAATTGCGTTCAGTGTCATCAAATAATAAGATTGGAAAAAAATAAAAAAGCCCCAATTTGGTTCGATTATATAGAAGACATATAGTATCTCTTCAAATATAAGTGTACCATATAATGGAAATTTTACGGCAATATTTATTTAAATCTATCTGTGTTTTAATTTGTTATCCTAAACCTACGATATAGAACGCCCCCTTTTCCATTTCATTAATCTGCCCGTTAGCTTAGTGTCAAAATCAACAATGTGATTTAACCAGAGCCTTTTTCAAAGAGTCAGGTCACAAATTGTAGATTATTGCCAGACAGTATGGTACATTTTTCCTATGATGGATAATTTTAAAATGGCACCTAGGGGGAATAACTTTGGCAAGACGCAAAAAGAAACAAGATCCAATGGATTCATTACTTCAATTAATATTTTTAGTAACTTTCTTTGGGACATTTTATTTTACGAGAAATTTAATTGCTTCAGCAATCGTCTTTTTTATTAGCCTTGGAATTCTAATTTCAGTAATGTATTACAGAAAGTCAGTTAAGGCAGAACGACTTAAAAAGTCAGGTATTGCAGACATTGATAAAATGGATGGTATTCAATTCGAAAAATATTTAGGTCATTTGTTTCAAGCCCATGGCTACAAAGTCCAAGTGACTCAAGCAAGCGGCGATTTCGGTGCAGATTTGATAATCGAAAAGGAAAGTAAACGAATCGCTGTACAAGCCAAAAGGTACACAAGTAGCGTTGGTTTAAAAGCTGTTCAAGAAGTTGTACCTTCTCTTGCTCATTATCGTGCGTCTGAAGCATGGGTAATCACCAATAGCAAGTTTACTGAGCAAGCTAAACAACTAGCAGCTTCGAACAATGTTAAGCTACTTAGTCGTAATGATCTTGTAGAAATGATACTTAAAATGAATCCTGGGAGCGCACCTTCGGCAAAACAAATTATTGTAGAGATTCCTACACAAGAACATAGTTGTACACGTTGTGGTAATCAAATGGTATTACGAAAAGGCTCAAAAGGCGCATTTTATGGTTGTTCAAGTTTTCCAAAGTGTCGTAACGTGATACAAGCATAAAAGCACGAGAACCGCGGCATGTATTTGCTGCGGTTTTTTCATGTATGTATTGAAAAGTAATTCACCAAATTTTGTCGCTGATTCGAGCACATTCGATATCAACGGAAAGAGATATAAGCAAACAATCAACATTAACTATGAGGAACTAAGTCAATTTACAAGGACTTCTTAACAGACAAAAATGTAATTACTGGAAAGTAAACTGTTTTTTTACGCTATCCTAAATTATCTAGATTCTATGTAAATAGGATATGATGTTGTGCATACCGATAAATCTTTCAAGTATTCACGTGCCTCCAGCGGAAAAACTCGATAATCCAATAAGTGCATTAATGGCAACCATTCTATTCCCAATTGACCAGAGTCAGGAACATCGCCCACACCAGCGGTTTCAATGGAGCTGGATGAGCATAAAAATATAAATTCAACCTGATGAATTCTTTTTGCCTCATTGATTAACTCCCTGATAAATACTAGATTTCCTACATTTACGTCTATCCCCAGTTCTTCCATACATTCTCGTCGAACATTCTCAGTTAGGGTTTCCCCATATTCTTGACCACCGCCTGGTAAAGAATAGAACACACCTTGATCATCTTGGTACTTTATTGTTAGCAATTTATTTTCATTAATCAATATTGCTTTTGAGGCATTCCTTATCAAAATTAAAACCTCCTATTGGTTATTTCTGCATGCCAAGAAAGTGCAAGTTGTTCCATCTCACTTACAAATGCTTTTTTTGCTGGACTATATTCACTTGTGTTTTCAAAGCGATGAGCTATTTCTTCTTTAAAACGACTGTATCTAGAAACCTCTTCTGGATGGCTTCGCAGATAATCTCGAAATATGAGATGCCTTGCAATCTGAGGATTATCAAATTGATAAAAATGAATATGATGAGTTCTATTTTCCCCACCTTTTCGAAATAACCTTCTACCTGGAATGCCCCAGTCACCAGCAACATCGTATCCGAGTGAAATCATTTCTTCATTGAATGAATCAACATATTCTATGTTACTTACCAGACACATCATGTCGATTACAGGCTTGGCACTTAAGCCTGGAACTGATGTACTACCAAAATGTTCACTTCGAGATATTACTTCTCCAAATATTGTCTTTAAAAATTCAGCCTCATTTTGAAACATCTGAATCCATTTTTCACTATAATTAGTTAGTCTTACCTTCATGAAATACCCCCTAGTTTAAAATAAATTAATACCTTAATATTCCATATCATGCTTCACTATCCTGCCGTTAGTGTAATGAAGTCAGACGAATCATTCGGTCGATTGACTTCATAATGATTGTATTTTCTAATCCCGTTGCTTGAGCAAAAGTTATTAGTAAAATGCGCTCGCGCTATTTCAATCCAAGAACCTATACCACATCTCGATTTACGGGACATAAGGGTGAATGGATTCCTAAAAAGTGAACCATAAATATGTATTGTTCTACAACTGTGGAGAACATATCGCTTTCATGTCCTCCTTCGGAAATCTATGCAACTTCTTGTCTTTCGGAAAGGACAAGAAGTTGTATCCATAAAAATAAAAAACCGCGTAAACCGCGGCTTCTTATACATATATGTTCTTGTCCTCCTACAATTTCTCATCCAATCGCTAAATTTTGATTCTTGTTGCATAACTGCCCGATAGCGTAATGAGGCTGCCACTCGTTTTCGCGGCGGCAGCCTCATTTTATAGTATATAGTATATTGAAGTTACGTTCTCCCGTTAGCTCAATGAACATTTTATTTACAGGGAACTAATATTACCAAATTTAATCCAGAACATTAATAGTTAATTCAGATTGTATAAAATAATCTTTGCCTTCTTTAATACCATAGCCTGGTACGTCACTATTACCATCGCCTGGTACGTTACTATCCTTGAGTTCCACATTTACTAGATCAACTAAGTTAAAGTTAACATTAGCCGTTATTTTGTAAGTGCCTTTGGGAAGAAGTAAATCTTTTTCTTTATAAAACTTTTCATAAAAAGCACTATTAGGATCAACCGTAGAGTAACCACCTGATTTTACATATTCTTTCCGATAATTAATCCCCTTCTTTAATTGAGAAATGTGAGGCCCACCTATTTCAGCCCATCCCCCAACCGCTTCAAACCATCCATCCAACTGTTTAATGTTAAAAGCTATATAATCAAACGAGTGTGCTATCCATATCTCTTCTTGGTCCCCAATACATGTAAAATTTGCCCATATTTTAATTGGTTCGTTTGATTGATATGTCGCTTTGTCCGAATAAATCTTAAGCTCAAAATCGTTCATTTCTGTATCATTCGTGTTTTCTTGAGCTTGATATGGTTGTTTTTGACTGGTAATGTATACAATGTATATGGATAGAGTAATTAGAAATACAAAAAACGCTATACCAAATTTTACTTTCATGCGATGATGCCCCTCTTCTTAGTTGTAATTCATCACTATTCGGTTGGAAAATAGAAAACCCTTTGTTTATCCGTGTGGTAATTATTGAAAGTATTCTGCTCGTTCGTTGAAAAAAGGCAACCGACCACTAGGTCGGCTGCCTTCTTTTGTTGATATTGAACTAACGTTACCCGTTAGATTAAGCGTATTACTCGTCACACGGTGTTATCCAAATCTTATGAATCAACTTCCCATCCACTAAATCTAAAGAAGTATTAACATTAATCTTTATATTGTTATAGCGCGTGCCCATTTTGGAAGGTGCTCGACTAAATATGTGTAAACTTTATCATCGGGAGTTGCATACCCAACGTTAACTCTATAACCTCCTGCAAAGTCAGAATGTAGTGAATCTGCCCATTCATAAGCTTCCCGAGTAGATTCAAATATTTTACTTGCTTCCTTGTAACTCTCATTAATCCATTCAATGTCCATTCGGATCCCCTCGCAACTTCAATGGAAAAGGCAAGCCGATCTAATACACCATCTGCCGTCATGTCATGATCGTTATCCGTTGTAAATCATATCGAATGCCGAATGCCCGAAGCAAGAATACGATGTCCTTGCTTCATTTAATCTAGATAAATTCTAATGGTATTCGTTTAACTGAAGACTGCTATCTTATAGATAAGCACCCTTTGCTTCTGGTAATTTTTTATACTCCTCTTTGTTCTTTACGATATTAAAAATAAAATTTCGTAATTCAAAAAACTGTTTTGCATCCTCTGTAATTTCGCAATATCGGGTCGTGTTCTCTATATTTTTTACAATGCCATTTATCCTAATTTTCCACACATCCTCTGCATGTGGTTCTGCGCTACAACTCGTGTCAGCAACTAGTTCTTTTGGGTTTAATACCTTAATCTCTTTCATAGCTTGATAAATACTGATTAATTCTTCATTTGAAAAGGTCACATCGGCATTAGCTGCCCCATCACCAATTAAATCTTTAACCACCATCCCATCAAAGGAATCAATTTTATTTTTACTTCCTACTCCATAGCTAACTGAGAAAGCAAAGTCAGTTGGCATCTGGTCAGGCATATGGGATTCTTCTTTTGAAGTACAGCCTGCAAACAATAAAGTTATTACGATTAGAATCGGAACTAGCTTTCTCATAAATTCAATCTCCCTCGCACCACATCACGTTTGTACAGTCGAAAATATAGACGTAATATGGAAATTAATGGTTCACTATTCTGCCCGTTACTTTAATGCACAGAAAAGCGCTACCGCCGTGGCATGTTACTTCACTATTGTCCCTCGCTTAGTCAATGTTAGCAAGATTGTTCAAATACAGTAAGAAGAATAAAAATGATACAATAATAGCGAATATACCTCTTATAAGTTTCACTTTCATTGATTTTATTCTAAGAAAGAAAAGGGCGGAAAGAAAATATGTAATTAGCCCTGCTAGAAATGATGTAACTAATACAAACGGTAATCCCAAAAGTGTCATAATCTCCCCCCCCCTTTATACTAGTTAGACACTGTAAGAACACAATATGTTTCATAAAAACACTAAACTAACCTGCCCGTTACTTTAATGGCCCTTTTACAGTCGAATAAATTACTACAACTCAAACCTTTAACATCACCACGATTATACACCAATGTTTGTGTCCTAAAACGATTATGCACCTATGTTTGTGTCTTGAACTCGCGACATAAACATAGGTACTTTCAAATAAAAAATCCCCAATTTATGGGGATCTTAAAGCACTATGTTTGTGTCGCCGGACAACTAATTAACAAAATAAAAGCAACTGCCGGGCGGGCGAAATGCCGGCGCAGTTGCTTTATTTGGATTATGTATAGCTAAATCCCAAACCCCATATCCCCAACAATGAATGGTAATGAAACTAGTCCTTCTTTTGCAATTTCAATTAAACCATAACTCGATAGTTGGGTTACGTCTTCTCCCCGCATATCCATTCCATGTAAAAAATAATAAGTCCCCACTCACGTTTTTGATCTTCGTATCCTTCAGGAAAAGAAAGCAAATAATCCATCTGGACTTTCTTTTTTATTTCCATACTTAGCGTATTTGCCTGAATTGACATTTCAAAAATTCCTCTCAGATAAAAATAGCTTCCGTATCCCCGTTTGTTAAACTTTTCTGTTTGATTTTTCCTTTTCCTTTTGCAACTTATCCTTTATACGAGCACATTTATTTAAATGCAAAAAATTATGTCTTGTTGCTGGCATCTGTAGTACAAGTCCGGCTATTGTCTTCTTGCTCCAATATTCAGCAATACCACTTGCTTCTTGAAGTATAGCAGTTTCATCAAACAACCTATTAATTCTATAATCTTGAACTTTAATTCTGAACTCGCCTGGTTGCAGTGACGAAATGATTTGTCGGGTTTGTTTTCCCACAGCTATTCTGTAATCTAATAGTGAATTTATATTAATGACTGAACTTAGTTCTGCGATATCGTCATCACACATGTAATTACCGCTATGGGCAAATCTGATGTTCATTTTTTGTAGCCAATTATCGGAATGAAGCACCTGCTGACTGTCTGTAACTAAAATATTCATCGTCATGTCTTCGACTCTTGCAATATGCCAGAGATGCCATACGATTGAATTCTTTGTATCTGGTGCATTTACTGGATACTTCCTGAATGCACTTTCCTCCAGATTTTCCAAAACATCTTCGAAAGTATTGATTCGGTCGCTACTCATTTTCGATGAGTACAACCATGCATGGTGATTGAAAAAAAGCTCAAAAATGATTCGGAGTTTATGGTTCTTGTAAGGTAGAAGAACACATCGGTGTACACTTCATTATCCTCGAAGAATCGCTGAACGGCTTTCATCGCGGTCCAGTAATGATCCTCCTTGATCTCGTTTTCAAATTCGATATCTCCGTCGTTCGGCGTTTCGTTCAGATCCAATTGGTTTCTTAGTACAAGATACAGTTAATAAAAATGAAATAAGTAATAGGACAAATACTATCTTTCTACTCATCAACTTTACCTCAATTCCTGTATCATATGATACCTCATATTGGAACCCAACTGCCCGTTAGCTCAACAAGTTACAGGCCAACCGGCTGCTTGTTGGCAATCGGACAATGTTCTTGTCAACCGACATTCTTACTGTTGTTGATTTTTTACCAAAAGAAAAACCGCCCAATGTGGCGGTTTATTCTGAACTATCGTATCCCGCGAGTACAACGGCGAGTGAGATAGAAAGCTATTCAACTGCCGAGAGTGCTTGTAGAAGCGAAGCGGAGTCCGATACCCAACCGAACATTCTTTCTATTGCAAGAAGTCTTGCCTCATAATTGTTATGACCGAACGCTTCCGCTGTACAGTCAGCTAGTAAGAGGCATTGATAGTCTCTGTAAAATGCATCACGAAGAGTTGATTCGACGCATACGCAGCATGTGACGCCAGTGAATATCAGTTGCTTAATCCCAAACTCTTTCAGGATTGCATCGAGCGCCGTCTCGAAAAATCCGCTGAATCGGTGCTTCGAAACAACGATGTCATAGGGCTCGGGAGTGAGATCGCTTATGATGTCCGTGTTCCAAGTGCCTTTAATCAAGTAGCGACCCATTCCCCCGTTGGGTAAATCGACCGACTCGCCAACCCCACCGTTTCTGAAACGGTTTGGGGCTTCTGGTCCTCCGAGATTAGAGAGGTCGCTCTCGAACTCATGTTTCAGATAGACAACCTTCAGCCCGGCGGAGCGAGCGGAGGCTAGGACGCGTACAGTCTGTTCGACAGCTTCACGAGACGATGAAAGCGGAAAACCCGCTCGGGCAAACATACCTCCATCAGAAATGAAATCATTTTGCATGTCCACCACGATAACCGCTGTATTGGTCGGGTCTAGAGTCAATGGACCTGGTCTTGCATTGACCTGCACGTAGGATGCGGACTTAACGAATTCTTCGCTCACTTAAATTCCTCCCAATATCTAACGGCCCCTAGCGCACCTGTCAAAATCAGCGTTTGTTCGCTGGTGGAAGCGGCAAAAACCGTTGAGATTTTCGCGGTTTTAATGAGATAATGTTTTAGTCACCCGACACCTCCCTTTCAGAATACAAAACAAAGCTCATTTAATAAAGAAATCATTCTTGTATGGATACCCACTTGAACACTGTTAACTCGTCGATGATCCACGGAAAACCAAATCTGCCAATGCCAGATCCTTTAGTCCCGCCAAATGGAACATCTCCCTGCCATTTGATAGGTGAATCATTGACATGAGTCATGCCTGACTCGATTTGAAGTGCCAAACGTTCTCCTTTCTGTAGATCTCTTGTAAATATCGAACTGCTTAATCCGGCGTCCGTTTCGTTCGCTAGCTCAATTGCATGTTCATCCGAGTTCGCTTTCATTATTATGGCGATAGGAGCAAATAACTCTGTCTGCGCCAATAGGCTTGAATTGTCAACGTCGACGATTACATACGGAGTTATGATATTTCCAACTCGTTTGCCCTCGAGAGCAAATTTCGCTCCCGATTGTTTCGCTTCATTGACAATTTTCATCGCTCTTTCGAGTTGCTCCTCATTAATCATCGGTCCGATAAACGTCTGAGGATCACTAGGGTCGCCGCACTTAAGACTTATCGATTTCTCCACAAATTTAGCAATAAAATCAGGATACAGATTCTGGTGTACAATCATCCTATTCGCCGCCATACAGATCTGACCTTGATGAAAATACCTACCGAAGATGGCCGCATCTACTGCCCTGTCTACATCGGCATCGGCTAATAATACTAGAGGAGCGTTTCCTCCTAATTCCAAAGCTACCCGTTTCAGGCGCTTGCCCGCGAGTTCGCCGACATGCCTGCCAACCTCAGTAGATCCAGTGAAACTTATAAATCCCGGTATGGGGTTAGTTATCATCTCGTCCCCGATTTCAGAAATATCAGTCAGAATCATATTAAAAACACCATCTGGAAGCCCCGCTTCCTCAAAGGCTTTCGCAAGGATTGAACCTCCGGTTAACCCAACTTGTATATCTGGTTTGTGAACAACCGAATTTCCTAGGGCAAGGGCAGGACCGATCGTTCTTATAGATAAACTCAGAGGGAGATTAAAGGGGGAAATCGAAGAAATAACACCAATCGGCACACGATAAACTCGATTCACTTTACGATCGGCAGCTGCCGGTACATCCTTCACTTTATCCATTTCATCCGCTATTTGAAGAGCGCCTTCCAACTCGGCAATCGCTGTCCAATGTTCTCCATAAGCTTTAGGAATCGTACCTCCCGTTTCTCGAACAATGACACTAACAATCTCGTCTTTATTGGCATTTAAGTAATCGACAGCTTTCTGAAGGATGGCTTTCCGCTCAGCCGGCGATGTTTTGGCCCAAGCTTTTTGAGCTTCCTTCGCTCGAATGAATGCATCTTGCAACTGACTTTTTGTTGCTAAACGAACTTGCGTAATGATTGAATTGTCATATGGATTCAGAATTTCATACGTCTGTTCACTCATGCCTTCTGTCCATTGCCCATTGATATAACTCTTGTTCAGCTCTACATAATTTTGCACCATATAACTCTCCTTTTTCATTTATTTGAAAATCAATATCGCTCTCCCCCTCAGTATATGGCTCCTGAAGAGGCAGGCGATATTAGCTGAAAGTTGTATAAAAGGAGAAAAAAGCCCCCAAGCCTTTACACTTTTGCTAAGTGTCTCGGCGATGAGGGCCATTATTGAACGACGCTCCCTATGATTTGCGCGATTCCCTGTTATAGCGGTTAATAAGCTGTACACGGTTTTTAATATCGAGCTTCTCGAAGATGTTGGAGAGGTGTTTCTTGACCGTAGCTTCGCTCATGAACAGATCTCTGGCGATCTCCTTGTTCGAACTTCCTCTCACGACCTCCTTCACGACTTCTCTCTCCCGAAGAGAAAGTTGATCGTCGATACTTTGAAGCTCACGCACTGTGGATACAGAGAGACCGAAGGAAGAAATCATTCTCTCCATATAAGGTATAATCTTCTGACCTCTTGCATCTAGGACGTAATATGGCGTTGGCGTCACGCCGTCGTAGTCGTAATGGACGATACCCTCTTTCTGCTCCATCCCCAAGCTGCATAATATGGTTTCCGAAATGGGATTTGCTGTAGGGGCGCCTACGAGATAACCCGCCGATAAAATATAGGTCATAAACGTAGATATCGCCGCGTCCATCGCGTTCGGGACGACTTCGCCGGATACAACGACCGACTTGACGAAATAACCAGCTTGGGTATCTCTTGGCACACTTAATTTTTTTCGCTCAGCCTCTGATAAGTGGTTGAAGTATGCAGCAGATACGGGCCGTGATCTCAAATAATCCATGGTATGTTCGTTGATAGGAATGCTCTCCATGAGACCGTAAACGGTACCTTGCTCATCGCGGATGAGCATGACGGAAGCAGGATCAAGGTTGAATAAATCATTCAGTCGGATCTGATTTAAATAACTGAGGCTCTCCTTAGCGGTCATTAAATAACTCGAGGGTTGGTTTGTTTTCCAATCGATGTATTCGATGGATTGGTCTTGTGAGGTAAACCGCTTATGCTCCAAATACTGTACCGCTTCCTCCCAGTTCGTGGGATGAAGGGGCTCCATACTATGCGAGATCGACTGACGATTCAGTAGATACTGAATAAAATGATTTCCGATATAAAATAAGATTTCTGAGTTCTCCCAAGAGGACATGCCGTTCTTGCTAAATCGCTTTATTTTGTCGGAATAATAGGATACAGTGCGCAACCAGATTCGATTATAGGAATCAGGACTCCTTCGGCGGAACTCCAATCCGATAGCATCGCGAAGCAAATCATGCAATAACCATCCGTGCTCTACCCTCTGGACAAAAGAATAAGAGATTAATTTGCGGAACTGCTCGGCTGAGACGCTCTTCCCCATCACTTCATTCAGCAGTTCGTGGTTGAAATGACGGATGACCGACGCCACTTCTACAATTTCTTTCATACTCGAATCTGGGACTTCTTGAAGCCAAGTCCCGGCAACGTCAGCAAACACGTCGCTCTCATATGTAGCATAGCTTTGCGAATGAGTGCCGACAAGTATCGTCGATACGAGCAGCGTCAGCGTCAGCGGATGCCCCTTAGACCTCGCCCATATGTGACGGATGCGAGTTTGTTGCGTAATTCCAGACAGTTCCAAATATGCTCGAACCGCTTCGTAATCAAGCTCTGCAAGCTGTATTCTACTTATGAGATGTCTCCATCCGGGAGAGGCCAACCACGAGCCTCGCATGGGAAATCTGCCGGAGATGACCACAAGAATATCCGGAATTAACTTGGGCAGGAGAACTTCTCTCAGCCAGCTCTCCATTTCTCCGACAGCTTCGAACGTATCCATGGCGAGCACGAATTTGTCGCCGCTGGCGTAGAAGCGAATCGCATCGACACAGATCTCCGTTAGCTGCTCGAGAGGAGCCGCGGGATCCATCCGTTCGGCAGGGTAATGAAGTTCATTCAGGAAGTGTAAGCAAGCGTCACGCGGATTTCTCGGCAGAACACGACAATCGAACAAGACGTATTTTGCACCGACTGACAGCGATTTCCTTCGGAATTCGTTCAATAGAAAGCTTTTTCCCGAACCGCCTGTTCCGTACAGATTAATTATACCTCCGGAAATCGGTTCCGAATTCAAACGGTCTTGGAAGAGGTGGATTTCCTGTTCTCTTCCGACCAGGTAGCGTTGTTCCAAACGATCGATCTCGCTGAAAATTGGAAGCGAGGAGTCGTATTCTTTCATTGCCACTCTCCTCCTATTCGTAAATAGCACGCTCAATATAACCTTTGCTCTCATTCATATAATACGGAACATATTTCGTGAAAAGTTCACCAAATTGGTCGACTTCAAGCTCTCTTCAAATCGTTCTTTCTGGAGCAATATGAATTTGTAAATCAGATTCGGCATTTTATTTTCTTACGGATAAACTTAATTCAGTTGCATTACTCCTCATAGCCAGACACCACCCTCGCCCATATTGTCAATGTTTATTCGGCAAAATGATTGAACAATCCTGCCCGTAGCTGAGCGGTTAGGATTAATCTGTTGGTAATCGGAGAATTTCTTGTGTGAACGAACATGAAAATCGAACTCCTATAAAGTAGGTGGATTTGTGTCTCATGACTACAATGTAGGCACATTTGTGTGTTGAACACACAAAAACACCAGTGCACGCAAGAAAAAATCTCCTTCGGGCACGGTGCTTCCGTGTTTTCATCAAATAAAAAGGAATACTTTCCTTAAGAATTTTAAAAAATTAATGTCCTTAAAAGAATCCATTTGCTTGCTCAAATGGTTAAGCTCCCATTTTCCCCCTAATAGGTGTTTGTTTATTTCAAAAATCTCCTTGTCGAATTGATTGAGCTCGTTATTCAGGATGATTCTGGCGGCATCTTCTTCCCTCTTTAAGAGGTCATGCTCCGGACTATATGTTTGCTTAATGGCAGATATCAGGTCCTGTGCCCTTGTTTTATAAGTTTGTTCTACGTTATTTAATCTTGATTTCCTGTCGTTAAATTTTGATTTTAAGGCAGTGATTTCACCTGGAGGCATGGATTGGGGGATATTAGGTCTATACTTGCGCTCTATCATTTTTTTCCATTCTACTAGTGATTTCGCTTGGGATGGACTCAATTCTATATGAACCGAGCCACCATTTTTTAATATCATATATACCTTTTCAATTTTTTTACGACCATAGGACTGAAATATATTAATATCCAAAAAATCAGCCGGAGTACGAATTCCATTTGATCTTAAACGCCGTTTGATTTCATCATCAATATCCGGTATTTTTTCTTTGCTAATCGTATGCTTCTTTAATTGATCTTCCAGCCAAGTTTTTCGGAATGAAGCCAATAAGCCGGCAAGTTCGGTATGTTCCTCCTGATCTATGGTTTGTCTTTCACCAGCGATTTCGCTTATCTGACTCCAGAGTTCCTTCTCTACTTCTTCGGTTTCATTCTTTACTCGTTCTGATATTTCCCTTTGCCTTTGTAATAGATCATTAATCTTGTTTTCCTCCATTTGTTGGAGCTCTTGCTTGATATAGTTAATTTTGTTCAATTCGCTTGTCAGATCGGAGGCTGCACCATGAAGTTCCTTTATTTTTTCAGACGTGGTTCTTTTTTCCTTAACAGTGGGAAGCTTCACATAACGCCAGCTCAAAAAGGTAATTTCAATAACTAAACCCAAAGCAATGCAGGATGCTAAACTTGTAATCGGAGCCTTTCCGTACATAACAGTTGTAGCCAATGCCGTGAGGGTTATGACCGAGAATGAAACGGTTCTTTCTAAAACGAGCCCATATGTGGGCAGAGGCCTGAATGGCCTTGCTTCTGCTGTAAGATAATCAAGTACCCACGATGAATCAACAGGAACCAATGTTTCCGTTTGGGATTGGGCAACGGCTAACCGCTTCTTTATAGTGAATTTATCAAAGAAGGCTGTTAGATAAGTATTTAATTTCGTTGCTAAGTCGGCAGAGACAGAAGAGACAGAAGCGGCTGGGTGATGAACAACATTAACCTGTGATTCGGGATCAGGAGGCTTTGGCACATTCGGCACCTCTAATGCCATGACATCACGAAAGCAGTTTACTAAAGAACGTAACGTTTCATCATTAACAAGCTCCAGTAATTCAAAAGCGCGTGATTCGCCAGGGGAGACAAAATCTTTTTGTCGAAAGAGGAGACTTTCTTTAGCTTCTCCCGCGCCAAGCGAATTCCATAACGAAGCATCCACACTAACGGCTAATATTGCAATCAAAATGACCCAGGCCGAAAAGTTATCGATGTATGGCCCAAAATGCTCTACGACTCTTCCTGGGTGTTGATAATTTCTGTGACCGAGCTCGTTGCTTAGCATGCCGTTTAAGCCTGGTACATACATGCCATCATAATCGATCAGAATAATTTCATCCCTGTGAATCAATATGTTGCCATGCTGCAGGTCACCATGCGCAATGTTTGCCATGTGCAGCTCATTAATAATTTTTAGCCATTGATTTGCTAGTCCTTTTAAAATTTCAACGTTATGCAAATTTCTTTGGATGTAATAAAGCAGCGATTCCCCCTCAACCCATTGCATTTTTACGATAGGGAACCAATTGCCATTTATTTTTATGCCTTCAGAGAGGTACTCAAAAGGAACCATATACGGTAGATTCACTGAGCTTAAATGCGAGCTGATGGCATCGTAACGTTCCTTCTGATCCTTCACATTATTGGTAAAACACCTGATCGCCCATTCCGAATGTCCGCACTTGATTCTGTAAACACTGGCGAAGCTGCCAGAAATGGGGCGAGGGAGTCCAAGCTTATCCAATTCAGGGAGTCCGTATTGAAGCTCCGGGTCCTGAAAACAAATGTGCGGATTTTGAATCGCTTCCCTATAATCCTGTGGAGTGGGCCAAAACATCGCCTCATCTCCCCTTACATAAGATTTACTCGAATGAAAGTAACATCATCATTCCTTAGATAAAAGCTGCCGTCGCGGCGAACTAGCTTTCTTTCTGCCTCCACCAAACGGATAAAGTCATCTTCACAGGTTAACCCGTGTATTTGCTTGATTACATTGGTGCCTTCCTCGTAGCGAGTCAAAGTCCAGCAGGCCAAGGCATCGGTCATTAACCAAAAGGAATCTCCCGCTTTAGCTGTACCGCTCCAATTTTTCACGGATGCTTGAAGATGAAGGTTATAAGCTCCGTTACTCGAAATGAGAATCGGTCTATTATGAAAATCCTCGACGGAAGCGAGTGGAAAAAAGTGTTCAATTTGTTCATCCCGAATTTGAAACATGCAGCTATCACCAATTGCAATCGCATCAAACTCTACTGACCAAGTATCCGTCAAACGAAAAGTAATTCCAGCTAACGTAGAAAATGCCCCGCTGTTCAGCTTTTCTTGAGCGTACCAGGGAAGGTCTTTGGTATTTAGCTTTCTCTTCCAAACTTTGGACAATTTGGGGATGGAGTTGTGGAGCTGATGACTATCCATTTTCCCCTTGCAATAATAGCCAGCGAGTAAACCCGCCCATATATTAGCGAATGAGGATTCACTCGCCCCATCCGCTATGGCGAATCGATGATACGCAGTATCCTTATTCACAAAAATACTGGTGTTGAAAGCATCTTCATATTCCTCTTTGCGATTTCCCGCTTTTTGCAATGAAAAACATTCACTTGCAATTTGCACCATAGCAACCCCTATCTAAGATTGGCGGGACGCGTACCGATATCAAGCGCTTGGACTACAAGGGTTAGATCTGCATTCATGACAAATCCCCTTGCTCCGTCCGAAAGATTCAATTGATGCTCCTGATTGGCCACCCACATCATAAATGGCGTTAGATTGCTGGATCCTTCGTAGAGCAGCCTAGAGAATTGGTCAGGCAGCCCATCCGCGGTTTCCGGGAAACTCACACTAACCGCATTCGGTCTACTGGAAATATGCAAGTTGAATAGAAAGACGTTCCCATCGTCCGTAGCCAGTGCTTTTATTTGTTCCATGGCAGAAGTCGGGTCTCCATCGGTGGATTCTCCATCTGTAATATGGATGACCACTGGCGGAAAACAATGAGTATACTCGCTGATCCATTGACTCAGAATGGTATAGGCGGAATTCATTGCCTGACACATGGGTGTCCCGCCGTTTGAGACTGGATCAAACCAGATTGGAAACTTTACAATTTGATCAACAATACCGCCAGCACCGTCCGGAACTTTCTTCAGACGCTTTTCCAGCCTTGACGGATTATCCGCGATTTCACTAATCGGTACCAATTCTTTTCCGGCAAGTACGTCACCGAAAGCCGGCCCAACACTGGCGCCATAGCCGATCACACCAACGTGGAAGTAATCGCGTATCCCCTCCGACTTCGCACACTTTATAATGAGATTCTGCAATAACCGATTGATGGCATCGGATACACTATCGGCTTTGGTGCTAGCTCCGAAAGGGTCGGACATGGAACCGGACTGATCAATAATAAACAGAAAGCAAGACGGATTGGAGCGGCTGATTTCTGCTGAGTACATAGTTTTCCTCCTTAATCCTGTACATAGTTAATCATATTCCGGTGGGAATGCGGATTTGTGCTTTTATAGAAAAAAATTTGGGCAGGATTGGAAAAGAGATTCATGTGGATGACAAGGAACGTGCTATTGCATGTACCATGTGTGTAGGAGACAACGACGCTATTGAAGCAAAAATTCTGAACTTGGAGGCACGGTGACATTGGGTAAAACCCGTTGATAAACCCATCATACCGAGGTGCTTCTTTTCTCTCAAAGTCCATTTCTTAGCACTAATAGGAATGTTTACTTGAATAACAAAAGAGGAACTGCTGCGAAGCAAGCCCCTCAACTATCGTATCCCTTTAGTTGAACGCCCAAGCAGACTGCGGTCGCAATCTATTTTTCGTTCGTCTTTGGCCGTCCTTATGGTTGACTCTTAAATTACACTTTTCGAACCGAGAACCAGAGCTCTATATAGTTGAGACTGTCTTTGGTGCCGTACATTTCGAATTCTCCCCCATCCACCTGCTCGTATCCAGATGTCGGGAGCCACTCGGTATAAAAGCGGCGGTAAAGTGTCTCTATTGTCTCGTCGAACTTATCCCACGAATGCGGCTCCGATGGGAAGATGGCCCAAGTGTGTGATGGAATAGTGACCACGTTATACCCTTCTATGACACTGGTTTCACTCCTGAAGGCACAAAGCATGTACGGGAACGTGTCCAGTTCAGTCTTCCTGTAGCTACATATTGCATGCACGGCATTTAGATCCCGGCCGACGAAGGGAGGTAAATCGCCAGCATTAGCTTCAAGCTTCTTCACATCCCCATTTGCAATACTTTGCTCCCATAGCTTGGCAGGCGTTTGTGGGGCTTCTCCGTTCCCGTTGGTTCGGAATACGCCTTCAATGCCGAACACTTCAAAGCTTTCTTTCGTCTCAACTCGATAATTCATTGCCTCTGCCCCTTTAATCGTGATAAGGAAGGACAGACGGGGGTAGGCTTTAAGCGCTATTCCGTCTTTACGGGCCATAGCTGGTGTGATGCCATGTAGAGCATGAAAAGCCCGCGCGAACGAGACCGGAGATTCGTAGCCAAACTTAAGTGCGACATCTATTACCTTGGCATCCTTGCTGTGCTGTAGCTCCAGCGCGGCTAACATTAATCGTCTCCGTCTGATGTACTCGGCAAGCGACACGTCGGTAATGAACGAAAACATACGCTGGAACTGGTATGACGAGCAGCAAGCCCTGCTGGCAATCTCATTCAACTCAATCTCCCCATTTATGTTTTTTTCAACATAATCTAATGCACGATTCATTCGTTCCAGCCACTCCATCGAATTCCCTCCTCTCAAAATTAAGTATAGCCGGGGCTGGAAATCGCTTCGCAACATTTTTTGCCCAAAAATGTTTGTTCTCATCAACAGAGTGCCAATTCTACTTCTCCAAAAATATAGCACCATATATTGGAGATATCCCCCCATTAGTTCAACGAAAAAGGGAGCATCTGCCGTGAGGCGATTTGCTCCCTGATTATTACGCTATAGTTCTCCGTTAGTTCAATGAGTTACCCTTCGAGCATACCAAGATACCTTATTTCCTTCCCCTCTAATTTAACAATTAGTATGGATCGTCCCCCACCATCAAAAATTTCTGCTCCAACTGGAAGTTTAGTCGCCATTTCGTTTCCAAATGCAACACCATCCGTATACTGCTTTTTTATTGTACCGACTCTCTCACCAATAGTTAGTTCTGTTTGTCGTACCCATTCAATGTTACTTGCATTAGTGTAGATTATTCCTTTGTGTTGGAAAATATCTGCATTCTGATTTTGAGCGAGAGTTTCCTTAGCTGTCGGATTATGAGTTGTTTGGATTATACAACCTGTAAGCATGAATATAGTAGCTAAGAAGGAAATGAGTATTTTCAACTCTTACACTCTCCTTTCATAATAAATCAACGATTTGATTTATTCGATTTGTTACAGCTTATGTTGAACAATCCCGCCTGTTAGATGAGCGTAAGGCTGCCGATCGTGCTGGGAGCCTCCCATTGCTGTGTATTGAACAAACGTTCGCCGTTAGCGCAATAAAATAAATCTTTTAATCTTCATATTCCCAATTACATAAACCCGTTAGAAATGAGTCGAAGTTATTAGCCAACTCAATCGTGAATCCTCCATCGCTCTCAATATATATTACTGGAGGTTCTTCGTTACAATTGCGGTAATCTAAAGCAATCCACCAGTGACCATCGCCTGATATGATGATAAGTTTCTTTGGTAGTCCCCACTCGCTGATTAAGTAAGAACTTTGTAGTAATCCCTCATTCGGAGCTATCCCATATATGTGGTCAACCTTGATATGATCATCCGCCCATTCAGTTGGAAGTGAAGTGGGATGTGCATCAAAATTAATGTATCCTCCGTTTTGCTTCTCCAGTAAGGCAATTAAGGATTTGGGTAGTTTGACCTTTAATTCTTTTTCTCCATTTGCCACCATTTCTTTTGTAAGGGGTTGTAACTTGAAGTAATCACTTTCCTGACTCCAGAATTCCAAAGTAAGAGCCCCTTTCTTTTAGCTTTACTAAAGATATTAACATTTTTCATCTGTAATTGTTCATGAAATTTACACCGATTACGTACATCACTTTGAGTTAAACTGCACGTTAGGTGAGCGAAAGGCTGCCGATCGTGCCGGCAGCCTCGCATTGCTGTGTATTGAACAAACGTTACCCGTTAAAAAATAATAAATAATAAATAACAAAATATGAGAAACGAATCCCCTAATAGTAACGCTAATTGTGTTTAGCGACTATGGTGTAATCCTTCAAATTCTCTTCCCCCCACTCATACATTGCCTGTATAATTGGAGAAAATTTTAATCCTAAATCTGTTAATGAATACTCTACTCTTGGCGGAACTACCTTGAATACTTCACGATAGATTAATTTATCCTGCTCCAGTTCCCTCAACTGTTTTGTCAACATGGCCTCAGTAATCTCCGGAAAACACCGACGGATCTCTCCAAAACGTCTAGGCTCCTCTGAAAGATACCATAGTAATAAGAGTTTCCATTTCCCTCCTAACATTTGTTGAACTTTTGTTAATCCACAGTCAGGTGTACGGTACTTCGTATTTTTAGTCACATTTCTCCTCCTAAAATAGCCAAATGAAATCTCATTACTACCAAAAAACATAGTACCTATTAAAAATAACAGTACTTGTTATTATTGCTTATAAGGAATAAGGTAATAGTACCACTTTTGCTGTGGTTTTAAAATAATTGTTTCATGAAGGATTATGAAGGAACAACTTTACGTGAGCATTTAGGAGTACCTTATCAATATGGGCGTGAGATCAATCACTAGAAAGGATGTAGGCAGAACATGGTTCAACGTTTATCTATATTGGATATGGCTCCAGTCGATCATGAAACATCAGCCAAACAAGCTTTATTTAATTCGGTTAAACTAGCGAGCAAAGGGGAAGAACTAGGTTACGAACGCTTTTGGGTCACGGAGCATCATAATCTTTCCTCCGTAGCCAGCACTTCGCCCGAACTGTTAATCGGTCAAATAGCTGCGAATACGCAGCGCATACGGGTTGGTTCTGGTGGCGTCATGCTTCCCAATCATTCTCCGTTAAAAGTAGCTGAGAACTTCAAACTACTGCAGACGTTCTACCCAGATCGCATTGACTTGGGTGTGGGCCGTGCACCTGGAACTGACAGTAAAACTGCGCTTGCCTTACGTCGCTCTATGAATTCATTAAACTCAGATGATTTACAGGGATTGCTTCGTGAATTAAGAGGATATGACCAACCTTCAGCGTCGTTGTCTGATAATTCATTTGCCCAGATCATTGCGATGCCACAAGACGCACTACTTCCGCCAATCTGGATTCTAGGGTCTAGCTCATATAGTGCCCAACTTGCTGCAATTGAAGCAGCCAACTACTCTTTTGCATATCATTTCAACCCCGCAGGGGCAAAAGAAGCCATCTCTTTGTATCGCAATCTTTATCAAGCAAATCATGGCGTGTCAGCACCAGATGTTATATTAGGCGTTTCAGTAATCGGCGGAGATACGGATAAAGAAGTAGAATATCAAACAAGAATTCTAAGTTTAAAATATTTACAAAACTTAGGGTACTTCACGGGTGTCGATCCACTGAAGGCACATGAGTTACGGTATTCTGAAGCTCATCATCAAGCTGCGCAATCGTTTTTATCTACGATTGTAATAGGTACGTGGAGCGAATTGAAGCCGAAATTGGACTTCTTGGCGGATAGCCTAGATGTCCAAGAACTTATCGTGTCAACTGCCCAAGAAGGCTTTGATACGCGATTAAAATTGTATGAGAAACTCGCTGAGTTCTATAATCTACAACCAAACTAAAAATATACCCATGAAAGGTGATATCAAAATGAATAATCAAAAATTGATTTTAGTTACGGGCGCTACTGGATTACAAGGCGGTGCTGTTGCAAATGAAGCATTAAAACAGGGATTTAAATTTCGTATTTTAGTTAGAGATATTAATTCTTCTAAAGCCCAGGCGCTTATTCAAAAAGGGGCAGAAGCTGTAGTAGGTAACTTCGATGACCCATCCTCTTTGGAGAATGCTATGAAAAATGTCGATGCTGTTTTTTCTGTACCGATTTCTGGAGTGGATACCAATGAAACGGATAGAGAGAGGAAACAGGCTTTTGCATTAATTCAAAGTGCAAAAAAAGTTGGCGTAGAACAATTTGTGCACACTTCTGTTGCAGCCACAAGCAGATGTACTGAGTTCCCTGATTGGGGAACAGGTTATTGGTTTGAGAAGTATTGGACAGATAAGTGGGATATAGAGGAGGCTGTTCGTTCAGCAGGCTTTCCTACATGGACGATCGTGAAACCAGCAGCTATTATGGAAAATTTCACTGCTGAAAAATCTGGGTTCATGTATCCTGATTTACAACAAGGGGAAATAAAAACGGTTACGTTTGCGGATACACCTATAGATCACATTGCAGTTGAAGATATTGCTTCTTTTGTTTGTGCTGCCTTTGCAAATCCTGAAAAATTCAATGGACATAATATTGAGTTAGCTGCCGAATCGCTGTCGTATAAAAAAATTGCCGAGATCATCTCGGAGGTCACAGGAAAAGAGCTTAAAATCACAACACTTAGTATTGAAGAGGCATTGGAGCAAGGAATTCATCCATTAGCTGTAAAAGGCGACCAATGGAATAACGTAGCGGGTTATAATGTAGATATTGATTTATTAAAGAATTACAATATTAAATTAACTTCGTTTAAAGAATTTGCAGAAAAATATAAAGACAAGTTTAAAATAAATTAACCGCCAGTTAGATGAAAAAAGCAGCCGCTCACAATTTGCGGCTGTTTTCATATTTGTAACGAGTTAAGGTTTTTTCTTTTTAATAAGCACTTTTTTATTATTACTTTTCAACTAAACTGCCCTTTACTTCAACGAACAACGACAGCCGATCAGTGCCGGCTGCCGTTGTGTTGGTGATTGAACTATAGTTTTCCGTTACTTCAATGTAGACCCTTTCTATATTTCTATATCAGAGTTCTCACTCCAATCAATTATCTCTACATTTTCAATATCAACTTCTCCTCTAATAAAAATATGAGGAACAAAATGATATAAACCAAATTTATTCCCTAAACTTAGTTGCTCTCTATAATAGTCAACAGTTACTTCTGGTAAGCAATCTAGTTCTCTATATCCTTGGATGTCATCTAACAACTGTATTTCGGAATTGTCGATTTCATTAAAGATTCCTTTGAATTTTTCTTTGCTATACCTATAAAGAGCGATGGTTGCCTCCTCATCAACTTTTGCAATAGGTATCTTATAAAATAAATGATTAAATGTAAATTCAGGGTTTCCACCTGACTCAACTACCCCTTTGTAAACTAAATTGGAGTGTATTGGGAGAAAATGAATTACATCATTCCATAAACAGTTCAATTTAGGAACCATTCTTTCCAAGAGGATTAGTCTGTTAGGTTTGTATTTGGTTATGTACTGTTCGTAGAGTTCTGAATTTGTTTCTTTTAACACATTCAAAGACTTTAACTTTGTACCAATCATATTTTTTGGGACTGCATGATATATGTTCATATTCACTTCATCTCCATTTCACTTCATTTGATTAGCTCAGACTTTAAGGGATTTTGCCAGAAGAATATTATATTCTTCATCAAAAATACCTTCCCCTTTATTTGGAATATAAAGACTTATTTTCTATAGCCCATTCTTACTTAAGAGATTGAAACTAACCTGCCCGTTAGCTCAATAAAAACAAGGAGCAGATCTGCCGCAGCTGCTGCTCCTTGTTTTGTTTAACTATTTGCTCTCCTTAAGCATAAAGACACAACGAAAACGGTTATTTATTCTCTGGAGGACTTGCAATTTGTAGCAATCGAAAATTGGGTCCACCTGATATTTCGAAGCTTATATTACCTATCATGGTATCACGGATTTCGCCTTTGTTAAGTGTGTTATTTACGACCCACTTTTTAGCTGCCTGTATATTTGAACCATCGTATGGAGTGGTTGCAACCGAGGCAAAGTATTCTAGGGCTATTTTATTTACTTCTTCTTTACTATCTCCCGTCACTGATAGAGCAATAAGACGCACATTTTCAGGCAAATTTCCATAAAGATCACATTTCAATGTGATACCTGTCTCAGTAGCAGAAGACGAGCCACTAATTAAAAACTCCGCTGGATATCTCTCTCCCCCATTCAAAAAATTGGCCTGTCTGAAATTAAGGCTGAAAGTCTTTTCTAAGTTCTGCTTAATGTCTAAAGGAACCATGCCTGGTATAGACTTTTGTGTCATTTTAGTAGATTTTGATTGATTCCCCTCTTTGGTCTCGTGGGATTCGAGTGCTTTCCATATTTTTGAAAAGTCATTTGTATTTACATTGACAATCACTTTTCGTTCATCTTCGTTCCATTGAATATCTCCTGCAAAAATTTCACAAAAAGACCTTAGTGGGATATAAACATCATCGTTTATCAAAATCGGAGTATCATCTAGTATCGCTATAGAAATAAATGGGTCAGCATTTTTTTGTGGCATGTAAAAGAGTGGGATCTGATTTGTATCAACTAAAAAAGATAAACCAAAGGTACCAGTATTTCGATCAATAATTCTCGCAGTCTGGTCCTTAGGATTCCAATCGACTTCAAATCCTAATGTTTTGAAAAAAGTATACATTGGTACGTATGTTTTACTTTCAATTAAAAGCGGTTTAGGTTCATTTAATTGTTCCTTGTTAACGTTTACACTAACTTTCTCTGATTGATATGTCTCAGTATCGACGAGGAAACCCTCCAGTTTCTTAACCCTTTAATTCTTTCAATTTATCATAAATTTCATTTGTACTTTGAATGATTCCATTCATTGAAGGGCCACTTCCACCTTGAGAAAGCAGGATATCCTCTGTGAATACTTTTTTTGAAGTCTTAATCCTAATCCAATTCGTTCTATAGTAATTATTGATATGTTCTGGATGCACATACCTATCAATTTCAAGTATTTCATCAAGTAATAAGGAGAACTGTAGTTTTGTATCTAAGTTATAATACTTCTTTATCCAACCTTCCTTTGAAAGCTCAGCAATATAAGAAACCATCCCATTAGAAATACTTAAATTTCCTTTTGAAAAATAAATAATGGGTACGTAATTGGTGAGTAAGCGTACATGAGGAAATGCTGCATTTTTCACTTGTAGTTTGTTCTTTACATGTAACGTAAATTGTTCAAGATGACTGATAGAACTGATCCAAATAATCCTGTTGTTCATCATTGCAGTCTCCTCAATAGTATAATGAAACACGGCTAATATACCTTGTCTCGAATAGGGACATTTTACCATGCATTCATATGAACGAAATATAATACAAGTGTTTTATTACTCTACTGCCCGTTACTTCAATAGACAACGGCAGCCGATCGGGGGACCAGCTGCCGCTATATGAGTATAAAACAAACGTTATTCGTTAGCGTAATGAACTTTCTATCGAGGTACTGGCTTTTACGTAAATAAAATCATCAGATTTGAGTAATAACATAAACCTTACTCTCTGAATTTGAGTTTACTCCAAAGAAGTACAAGTAGTTGGCCAAAAATAATCTATAAAATAATTTGTTTGAGGGCTTAATTTGCTTGCCGAAGCCTAACTTCATCTGACCAGGTGATCCAGGGAGTATTTCGAACTCATGATATTCAGGAAGTTGCATAAGAAAAAAGAACTGTTAAAGGCCAAATGACCTTTATTGAGCGTTCGTTCTCTGCTAGTCCAATTTAAAAAACAACCTCTCTTTATATATAAGAGAGGTATTTATCAATTATGGGCCTTACCCCATTTGCAAAACAGAGAAGAACTTATATCCCTAACTTTCTCCAACCATTTCCGTATCGAATTGCATTTTCTAATACCTATGCCTCTACCTCAACATAGTGCAAACACTTACTTGGTTACATTGACAATCATCGTATCACTAGACGTGGCACCCGCATAGTTGACAAGCTCAGCACGATACGCATAGGTGCCCTTTGCCTTATTGGCTGTAACATTCAAAGCAGATTGGGCAGTCGGGCTGTTATTTGTCAATGCTTGTGTATAGATGAGAGTCCCATTCTCATATAAATTATATGTTGTCCCATTGACTCCCCACCACATGTTCATGTTGATGTTGAAGTTTCCGTCACCATCCCAGTTATCGTTGGATAAAACCGGTTTGGCTGGCGCTGCTTGCGTTACGTTTACAGTGTACACACTACTCTTCGTTGTACCATACGCATTGGTAAGTTCAGCGTAGTAACGATACATGCCATTTGGCTTATAAGTAATTGAAGTAACGGTTGATTGGGCATTCGGCGTGTTATCTGCAAGAATCTTGGTATCGATTAACACATCATTTTCATAAAGCTTATAAATCTTGCCGTTTTCTCCGTACCACATATTCATCAGAATATTAAAATTACCATCCTTAAGGCCAGTATCAACCCCATTGTCATCGGAAAGGACAGCTGTGCCCGGCTTAGCTTTACTTTTGGATACAATATTGTTCACAGTCGCCGTTGCTGTACCCTTTGTCCCGTAAATATCAACAAAATCGAAAGTAAAGCACCCATTGAAGTAGAAGGAATAGCTGTTTGAGCCACCGTTATTTGTGATGGTTACTGGCCTATTCGGTGTAATGATTGCAACCACTTTGTCTGATGTAGAAGTAATTTGGCTGTATGTTACGATTGCAGTCAGAGCAGATTTATCAATATTGCTTACGAGATAATTGGTAACATTCGATACATTACCGACTGCATCCGTTCCTCTTGCATACACAGTGTTGTTCTCGGAGATTGCCACTGGAGCGTCGTATGCCATCCATGCGCCGTTTTCGCCTACCTTGTACTCTTTCACCGTCGCATCGTCCGGATAGCTGATCGTTACGTTCACGTCCATATTGGTTGGTGCTGTAACGTCAGCTGATAACACAGCATCGACCGGTGCAATGGAATCGACAAACAGCATGATGGAGGCCGGCTCCGCTGAAATTCCTGCCGAATCGATCGATTCAACGGTGATCTTATTATTGCCTTGCCCAAGCTGCAGGGTGGCGGTAAATCTCAAATCTGAACCAACTGAAACTGAAGTCCCGTTTACTTTTACCGTCGCCGCCCTATTCACGGTGCCCGTAATCGAATAAGTCGCTAGAGTTATGGAGCTGCTTTGTTGATCTAATGTAAGGACAAGCGGACCTACCCATTGTTCATTGGAGAGCACAGAACTTATATAAGAATTTCCTTCCTTCTTCACAGTGAGTGTAGCGGTATAGGTTTCAAACGTGCTGCCGTATTGCGCTGTGATTACAACTGTATATACCCCTGCGTTTATTTTGCCCTTCGATTGCCAGCGGTAGAAGCCCCTTGGGTTGTTGGCATCCGGAGCCCTGAAATCTTCTAGAGTGGGCACAACCAGATTGCCATTGGAATCATAGACTTTACCGGAAGAGGGAGTAGCGTGATCCCCAAGAACAAACCAAGATATCCAAACGGCACTGGCCGCGCCTGTTCCCGGTATCGGGTCCGCCTGGCGGATTTCAATCAATTCGCCCTCTTTAGCTTTTACAGTAACCTCACAACTGGCGCTAATGTTGCCAATCGTGGCTGTAATGGTCGCCTTCCCCTCTGAATATGCGGTTACAAGCCCGTTTTGGTCTACTGAAGCTATATCCGAGTCGCTCGATGTCCAAACAACGTTCTTATCAGTGGCATTGCCGGGTAATACATCCGCGATAAGCTGCTTGGTGTCTCCAGCGAAAATTGTAGTAGTGTCAACACTCAACACGATTTGCTGTACGGCCACTTCCGTGGTGTTTTTCACATAAACCGAGACCGGGACAGAGTTGCCATCGTCAAGCTTAATGATGAAGGCGCCTTTACCAACGGGATATTGCCAGCCCCTAAAATCTTCTTTGATCTTGGTCATGTCGCTGGTTATTGTAAGGGTCAGCACGCCTGCCGTTAAAGTGCCGGATGTATGGCCCGACGCGTTTTTAACGGTGAAGAACTCAGTTTCATTGTTCTTGAGCAGGGTATAACCCATACCACTGGGCACTGAGTCGCCTACGAAAATCTCAATGGTTTTCGTCTGGTTCCCATCAAGCTTAAGCTCATAACCATCTGCGTTCAAGTAATCGATGGGCCTGTATGGCATCAGATCCATATGGCCGTTTACGTCATACTCTAAAGCGCCTATGTCTGGCGCCTCGCCCTTATAGCCTTTGTTGAAGTTGGGAATCACCCAGCCGTCGTCTACACCAATGCTATCGGCCATAAGGCGGTAGTCGCCCCTCTCGGGGTTTACAAACGCTGCCTTGGCCGTTTCGCCGTCATAACCAGTAAGCGCTGTAAAGCCGTGTTCTTCTCTAGGCTCGCCGACAAATGTGTTAAGCTGTATCGCTCCGTTAGAAATATCATAGTCGAAGCTGGAGCCAGGTACAGCGTACACATGGGCCATGCCCACCAGTTGAGGGCTGGCTTGTTCAATTATGTTATTTCTGTAAAATGACCTGTTGAATATCCCGCTAGTATTCGCTATGCCACCGCGCGCGCCAACAGCGCCTTCGGGGAGTATGATTGTATTGTTGAATACATGATCCAGGCCGCGGTAGTGATACCAGTGCGCGGGTTTCGAGGGGCTTGCATCGGCTGTTCCATGCTTTAAGCCGCCAACGGTATATTCAAGCTGATCCCCCTGATTGGTAATAAGATTCCTGAACACGTATATAGGTCCTAGCGCACTGCTGTCAAGGCTTATCGGCTGGCTTGCGGCTTCTATCTTATTGCCGTAAACCCTAACGTTCATGGAGCCGCCGTCAACCTCAAGCCCATCGGCGTTCGCGCCTAAAACATAGTTCCCGTAAAGGTCGGAGTCCCAGCCCATCCCTCCGTCATAAGAGGAGTTGTTATAGGTTGAAAGGCCATAGCTCCAGTATTTGTCGTTGCCCGCTACAATGTCATTATAGCGAATAACAACGCCTTCGCCGCCCCTCAAATAGAAACCGTCCACGCCAAGCGGATGTCTCTCGCTCCATCCATTAACGCCGGAGTTGCTGCCCCAGCCTGTGGCTGAGCCTTTCGGGTCATGAATATAGTTTTTCTCAACAAGGATATAATCTACATCGCTGATGCGGATACCGGCATCGGTGTTGATAGGCCGCACGTTAGCATCATAGAACCAGCCCGTGCGCCTGTCCACTATAGTCCTTCCGCCGGCGTCCGCCCCAGGAAGATTATTGCCCAGATAATGCGCGCCGTACCTGCCGAAGCCTGAGACATCGCAATTCACAATGCGAATGTGTTTGGCCGAGCTGTGAACGGTTATACCGTTGCGCAAGCCGCCCCTTACAATCAGTCCGTTAAGCTCAACATACTCAGAGTTGCCCAGGACGACCGCATCCCAGAACTCGTCGGTGGCGTTAATCACGATTCCGTATTTGTTAGTTATTCTAATCCATGCGTCGGCGGTACCTTTCAAGCCCTGAAGCGATAATGGTTTGCCTGCCTTCGCCATCTCGGGAGTGTAGAAGTCGCTTACGTCATATTCAGTAGAAGAGTAAGTGATTTTCTCACTCAATGTTATGATTGAAGCTTCTTTTACAATGCTTTTACTTTCAATCGTTAGCCTTACTTCATATGTGGTGCCCGGTTCAAGCCCCACGATAGAACCCCTGAAGTTATTGTAACGGTCGTCATACATCATGTTCATAGCTTTTTCCCAATTGCTTTCGCCCTGTTTTCTGTACTCCAGGGTATGATCTGTGTTAAAGGGGATAGAAGCCGTTACCGATGGTACCCAACTTGCGGTGGGTTTCCAAGCAAACCGTTCGTTGTCCGGATAATCATAGTCAAAGTACACGCTTATATTTTCAAATGTGGCTCTCAACATCAGTTCATTATTGGTATAAGGAACGAATTTTCTAAAGAATTGTTCGTTATATACGTCTGAGCCGAATCCAAACCGCCCCGCCTTAGTTTTAACAGTAGTTTGGAATTCGTACGGGGCGCTGCCATCCGTAGGCTCAATCCGTACCCTAAGCAGTTGAGTCTCATTCTCGTTAAGATTCCCCACGCTTCCTACAAAACCCGCCTGTCCGGGAAAGAATATAGACAACTTATTAACAAATTGCGGTTCGGGCGCGAGTACCCATGCAAACCCTGTGTTTACAGTATCCATCTGCGGGCTGAATAACTGCTCAGCATTTTGTGACCTGCGCCAAACCGTTACTTTAGCGTCCGGGTCGTCAAGCGGGATTTCATACCACCCGTCTCTGGATAAGCCGTCGGTTTTTATTTGATCTGTTGTGGCTTGCGGGATATTGACTATATCGTACAGAGTAGCGTCAAGCGTAACAAAAGCTCTTACCGCCGAGGATGTCGCTTCTATATTCAGGCTAATAGCGTCCTCGCCAAATACCTCTTTGTAAGCCTTTACAAGGGTTTCAAGTGGTAAATAGTTTAAATCGCCTTCCCTGTAAACCTGCGTGCCTGTTGGAAGATTAATTTTAGCCCCTATGCTTCCGCCACCACCGTTCGCAACGTTATTAACGGTAACAAAGCTGTCGCCATGCTTGGCTATCATTTCATAGTAGTTATTTTTCATAGCAAAGCCGCTGCCGTCAAGCAAATTGTAGGATACTGCGCGAAAGTCGTTTGCCATTGCCTCCGACGCTACCCAAAGGATTCCATTTTCATCGTACTTATTACTGTCAAGTACGCGCACGAACAGGCCGTTAACATACACCTCAACCTTTTCGTTGCTAATGGTACTCGCGAACGCTGTAGGCGCCATAGGGCTGCCAACTGGTGATATGAACGAGGCCAGCAGCGACACCATAAGCGCCACCACCAAGAACCTCACTTTTGGAAGTAATCTCTTTGTCATTCCTAATCCCTCTTTTTCTTAATTTTTTGATATTCCCTTGACGCATTCAAACTCGATGCATCAAAACATTCAAAACATAACTTAACGAGGCCATCAATAAACAACTGCTTGAAATCTCATAACGAGGATTAGGCACATGATCCATGATATAACGAATAGCCGACAGATCATCACACAAGCGCTTTGGCAGACAACGGATCCCGATTGCCTGTCGATTTGCCGTTTTCGAAATACCCGGGCAAGCTTGAACCGATCGGCGGCGTTATATCCAATTCGCACATTCCGCAATTAATCATTCAGTTACCTCCCATTCGGCTCTTGTCTCCTGTTGATGCTTTTCCGAACACTTCGGATAAAGCCAGTAGGAAGAATGACGCACTATTCTTTCTTTCAGGCGCAGCCTCACACTGATATAATGTGATGGATACCAAGTGTCCGTCACAATTGTGGAACCCCGTCATGGCGAAGGGATTGCTCACCCACGCACCTTCACGTATGAAACTGACAAGTCGGTCGACGATGCGGAATCCTCCATTACAATAGGCCGCAATCGCATGCTTGTTCTTCGTTATGACCTCCAGCAGAGCAAGGTCTACATTCTGCTCGATAAGATCCGTTCCGCTTCCATCATCGTTGCTTTGGCGATACCGATTCCCCTAAATTCGGGGAATACGCCGGTTTCGCCGTTCCATGCCAAGTTGTGGTTTCCAACCTGCTTTAATTAAACTTATTAAAGAATCCACCTTTATTTATGCAATATTTTTTTCATCCCCCCGTTACATAGGAGCACTATTTACCACCTCCAATGCACTTGAATACGGAACTAGAAATGGAAACGCTTACAATTCACTTTGATTATATTACCGTGTTGTCATCATTTGAGTCTGTTCATTGATGAAATCGTTATTATGATTCCATTGTAGCCTCATACTTTCGTATTGTCTTTGCCCTGCATTGTGTTAAAATGTTGTTGTATTGCGATGCGTTAAAAAGGAGGTCGTCCTACTGACTCTCATTAAGGATTTTCAACTTAATACTGTACCGGTCCAAATGACATTTCATCGTCAAACGACTGCCTTTTGGAACGTTTATCATGCTCACCAAGGCATGGAATTCATCATTGATCCTTATATGTACTATAGACAACATGCTGAGCACATTGCCCAAATTGCAGAGCTTTTTCCGATCCTTGTGGAAAGATACCTAACCAAAAGCCGTCGCACAATGTTGTGACGGCTTTTGTGATAAGTGTATTATGTTCATCCAACTTACATTATTGAACTTGAAGTTCCCAACTTGTTCCGTTAAATGTAGTCAAATACTGCATTGTTACATCATCTTGATCTTTAACTTCGAAACTCACCACGGTGCATTTACGAGAAGTAACGGTTACCTTACCATCCTGGAAATTCAAAATATGCTTATTATAGTTCACTTCAACTATTTCCCGTTTCACAAAAGCTTGTTCATTAATAAAAGTCGTGGATATTACGATGTAAGCAGCTAGTATAAATATTGAAATTGATGCAACCCAAAGAGATTTATTCCTCATAATTCCTAAATTAGATAACTCCGCCCATTATAAGTTAGATATACAAAAGTGTGATTTAGAGCAAAGTTGCATTATTCTGCGCTTTAGGTGAGCGAAAGGCTGCCGATCGTTCCGGCAGCCTCCATTACTGCATTGAACAAACGTTATCCGTTAGCTTAATGATATTTCTTACCGAAAAGCCTGCCTAGAATTGTCTTCCAAACTGTTCCTTAAATAAGGCTCTGATTGGTTCTACGAAATCTTTATTGGTCTTGTAATATACATTGTTTACATTCCCTGATTGAAACCCAAATTTTTTAACTTAGCCTTCATATAAAGCAATTCCAAATACGTCCCCAGCCCTTACACCTTGATCCTTTTCAGGTATTAATTTAATATCTTTAATTCGGTTAAGCCATTTTTGAATTATTGTCAGATCTGCTACTATTTTTCTTTCCCCTGAAGAACCATCAAACAATTCGACTCTATTTACATTTGTTAAATTCCCAGGATAAGTTTCTGTTAATGTAATTGATATTAATTGAGTAGGTTTAGTTTGTTCAGAATATTTTTGTTGAGATGAACATGCACTCAGCAAAAACAAGCTTAAAATCGCAACGATTACAAATTTTCTCATGAAATCCCCTTTTCCTTAATAACTAATAAACATTTAGACGTTCAGCATCCATGAAAGTTCCATCATTTTACAGTATTTCTATCTTGGTTATTCCACTCTACTGCCCGATAGCTTAATGAAGCTGCCAATCGTTTTCGCGGTTGCAGCCTAATTTTGTAGTCTATTCAAGTAACGTTTCTCGTTAGTTGAATCCCCCATCACAAACGAGTTGTCTTCACGAACCCAGCTATTCATTGAATAGAATTACTTCGTTCCCATCTTTATTCATATGAAACCCGTCAATCACAGGAAGTTGAAATCTTTCTTTAGTTGTTGAGTTAAATTGTAATACACATATCGCTTTATGCCCTTTTCCAATCTTATCCATGGGTAAATATATAAGAGGGTTAATAATTGTACAAATTCTGCATTCAATATTTTTAATTGCTTTGGGATCATTTCTATAACAATAATGGTTAAATTCTTGGCCAATATCAATATCTTGTTCCACAAATGAGACAAAAGCATAAATTAAGTTTTCAGCTTCATAATCCAATTTTAAAAAATCATGGATAACCTCATCCCATTCTTGATTTATTTTATCCTTATATCTTTTAATTTGTTTGAAAACTAAATCTGATTTATAGGTACTTATAAACTCTGAAGGGAGCATACCCTGAACTGTAATAGTACTCATTTTGACTCCTTTCTATTTATGAATTCTGCTCGTTACTTAAATGAAAAAGGGTGCAGTTGCGACGCATTCTGCTCCCTGTCGGATCTTGATCCGATAACTAAAAAAGCCCGCGTTTTTAGTGGATTTCATTCGGACAATGTTCTTGACAACCGACAGCAAGAACATTGTCTGATTAGCGGCGTCGTTGTTCTGAGTGCCTTCCTCTTTAAATCAAAATAAGCCACGTCGATTGTGCAGCTCATCCTAATCTGTGGACTTTCCGCTATTTTGTGAAATAATGTCCTTGCTCCAGATCTGCGAGAAGCCCTTGTTGGACAGGCTTCCAGCCGAGCAACTCTCTGGTCGCGTCACTTGATCTTGCTAAGTCAAGTGACGCAACCATGCCTAGAAAACCGAAGACCGATGGTGCCTCTTCACGCGAGATGCTGACTATCGGGACATCCACGTGACGACCGATAACGCCGGCAATGTCGCTGAACGGAATGCCTTCCTCGTCCACACCATCCAGTCTTGAGCCTGCAGGTGCAGACTCTACAGTGAGGCGGAACAAAACTGCCGCATCCATGCGATGAATCGCTGGCCAACGATTAGTGCCGTCTCCAATGAATGCTGAAGAACCTCTTTCCTGGGCGATCCGGATTAATTGCGGCACAAAGCCTTTATCTCCTTCTCCATGAACGGAAGGTGCAAGAGAAACGATCGATACTCTCACACCTTGTTCAATAAACGCAAGTGCTGCATCTTCCGATGCTTTGCCATTAGCATGCGCTGTGATAACAAGTGGTTTACTTGAGCCCCCAAGAAGCCCCTCTCCCATTGCCTCGATGGCGCTAAGATCCGTTGCTAGTGATGCCGCGAAATTAGAGAAATCGTGGTTAAATGCCAGATGAATAACACCGTCTGAAGTGGCTGCACTGCTGCGCAGTATATCCAGATCCTCTAATGCACCGCGAGCCACCTCAGCCCCAAAGCTTTCTAAAATTTGAGCACCACGATCTGAACGGGTCAGACCAACTACCTGATGGCCCGCACCGATGAGCTCGCGGACAACAGCGGTACCAATATAACCAGTTGCACCTGTAACAAATATACGCATAATATTTTTACGCCTCCTTAATCATTTGACGAAGATATAACTCTAGTCTAAACTATGAAGTAAACTCTAAGGCAAGCGTTTGGAGGCATAATTGCTTATGAAAATTCAAGAATTAGGAGACTTGATGGGTTTAACACCCCATACCATTCGTTTTTATGAGAAGGAAGGCTTGCTTGACAGCAGGCATATTCAACGAGAGAAGAATAATTACCGCAACTACTCAGAGGAAGCAATTGAACGTTTAAAACTGATTAAGAAATTTCAGGGCATCGGCTGCTCGTTAGCTGAGCTGAAGACAATTTTGCAGGATCACGATACGAATGAACGCACGAACCAAGAAGTAATAGAATGGATTCTTCAGAAGATCAATGACATTGAGCGCAAGAAGGACGAATATGATCATATGCTTATAACGCTGAATTGGATGCTGACGTACCGGAAGCTGCTTAATGAAGACCCTTTGAAAGCTGAGGCTATGATGGCGGAATTACGTCTTAATATCTAGCCCCAGGTGACATTGGACATAATACGTCCATACCAGCCGCTAACCATCCTATTATTGCCTCGCAAATGTGATGCAATCCACTTGTACAGGCTCTATTGGAGTTAAGAACAATATTACTTCATATTTAAATATCCTCCACTCATTCCAAATGGAATATCCTATTTCCCTTGTTGTGCTAATCCATTCAGCTCAACACTTGGATTATCAAAATCTAAAAGAGTTGAATTTCCAAACACCTCTTTTATCGGTGCTACCAGATTCGACGCAACCTCTCCGTTGTTTTTGAAGCATTTGAAGACGATATCCAACCGGCTTTCAAATTAACGGGATCCAACCAGAGATTATTTAAACTAAGAAACAACGCGACCTATATCGTACAGTATGATACTAGAAAAAACATATTCCGTATCGGAAGACGAATAAACAATACCAGTTCCACCCATAGAACAAAAATCCCAGCTCGCTTAAAACCTTCACAAAAAATTAACATGGATTTATATAGGAGAAACTTGGTTGCAAATGTTGAGCTGATGAGAAGTCTATTGAATCGCATTGTTTCGAATCCACGCTTCGCATGTGCGTTAACCCGTGTACTGAAGCTTGGCAAGCAAGAGCGGTTGCTTGATATATTAGAAAATACCCTAGGTCCGTTTTCTTTTGGCAATAATAAATTGTTACGATTAGAGGCAGGAACACCGGGAAATTTCTCTGCTTGCATGGGCGCTGCATTCTTGACGAGTTTCTGCAATGCCTTCGATCTCATAATGGGACGTTCTGCGTTACGCCCTTCCCATGTTCGAGCATTGGCCAAAACATTAACGAGCGCGATCTTTTCGAAGAATGTGGCAAAAGCCCGCTCTCTTATTCGTCAGACGATTAATTCCCCATTCCTTACGGTTACACTGCCGCCCAACGATCGCGTACCTAATCCCCGCAGTCGAATTAATCGGCTTCGCATATGGCAAAAATCAGTTAAGCGGCCCTAGTCCTGAATTCTATCGGACTAAGGCCGTTTAGTTTTGCCTGCAAACGCTCGTTATTATAAAAAATAATATACGAATCGATTTCCTTATGAAGTTCTTCTAAGGTTGGGTAATTACGACGGCAAATAATACTTCTCGCAGCGAGGGGGGCTCTTTGTTTTCTTTGCATCGGAAATTTAGCAATTAATAATTATAACATCCAGACGCTCTATGAATCTCTAACATATATTGATATATAAAGGAGGGAACAAAGATGGTCAAATCTGCCCCTTATAGAATACGTCAAACACGACAAACGCCAATAACGTTGCAACAGAGATTATCTCAATTAATAGGTGCTAAATTAACTACGTTAATCAATCCATTTGGACAAGTTGAAGAGCAAACAATTCTCAGAGTTTTACGATCAACGATCGAAGTCTCAGGTGGATTAGTTCTTTCCCCTTCCGGCCTTCAACTTATGTCGATAAACCGTAAAGCACAAAATCCTACAGCCAGAAGGTTTAGCATAGCTCTAAATTCCATAGCGAGAGACGGCCAAACCAATAGCCCAACAATCTTAAATAGTAGACGGATCGTTCAGATAGGCAAAGATTTTTTGGAAATAACAGTGAATGGTAACTCAATCCAATTAATCCCTTTGTCAAATGTAACGGTCATCTTTGGCCCACAAAGCAGCAGTCAACGCAATAAGCGCAACATCAAAAGATAGATATACAATACTCTTCGAGGACTTGTTGATTTCGGCATTAATCCTAATCAAGCTAAAACATTCTTTTTATAAATGAGTGCGGTGGAGGACCCGAAGGTAATTTGTTTCAAATTCCTGATGGTTCTGTAGTTATACTTCAACGAGAAGCCATTAAGAAAAAGGTCCGTGTTGTTAAGGGATATGCTTCGGAATGTGATTTCAGTATGGCTTCATTAAATCCCAACATAGCTCAGTTATTTAGAGTGAAAAAGGAACATCGTTTTTATTTGTATTTAATGAAAAAACGAGAATTATGAGAATGTTTCGAGCACCTGTTACCCGTTCGCAGGCCCTATTTAAACTTGACCCGAATAAACTTCACGGAGATAACATCACTTTAGGCGGTCCATTCATAGATGACCTAGGAATTTACAGTACAAGAACAACGATAACCGTTATTCGCGGAGGTAGATGTAAAACATTTGAAATTTTGAAGAGTAATGTAGAAACACCTGATTTATTCTTCCAGTTAACGGCTAATAACACGTTAAAATTCGGGCTGAAGAATGGGAAAAAATATCTTTTGACCTATAATCAAATAACCAATAGGCTTATTATTGGAACTCAAGTGTAATAAATATAACTTAACCTGTAGGTTAAGGTTTGACTCCTGGGGCATCCCTCTCTTGATCTTTTTGGATCATAGGGGTTTGGTTTTCGGGAGTGGTTATTCAGAGTTTTCAAATCGAAACCTTTAATGTTTAATAATATCCTTTATTTTACCATATGGATTCACTTCAAACACTTGTCAATCACCATGCTAAACTGCCCTTTAGCTTAATAGGCTGCGCTGCAGCCTGTTTCCATGGAGTTCTCGTATTCTTAAGGATAATAAAGCAATCCGTTGATTGCTCGAATACATCATTTACAAATGCCCTATAACGGACAAGCACTCTCCTGATAACTTCATCATATCTTTAAATAACCAAAAAACGCTCATAATCAGATTGGAATTCATGAATCCTTCCTTTATAACACTTAGTAATATCCTCAATTAATTGTCCTGTTTCAAGGTATATTTTATTAATACAGACTCTAATATTTCGAGTAGTTCCTTATCCTCAGCGTTTGTAATATCTATATTGAAGAGTGTATGATCCTGATTTCCTCATTCGACTCGAACATACCAACCCTCCTATAGGTATGAACCAAAATAGTGTAATATGGATATATATTAGCACGGAAGCCAGATACGAAGGTTCCATCCGGAAAATTCATAATGCAAAAAGTAAAGGGGGATCTGCGCATGCGGATCATGACATTAAAAAATCATTTACAAGTCGTGCTGAAGCCAGATTCGTCTTCGCGCAGTGCGGTCTTTGCCTACGCGATTAAAGCAGGATGCAACATGGAAGTAGGCTTCCCTGCCGGGACTGCTCATTTTCTCGAACATATGCTCTTTAAAGGCAGCGTCACGAAAACGGCAAAAAAGATTAACCAGGACGCAGCGGACCTCGGCACGCTTCCCAATGCCTATACCTCGGAGGATGAAACCAAGTACTACATCCAGGTGCAAAGCAAGTACGGCATGGAGGCGCTTGATCTTCTATCGGACTTTTTTTGGCAGCCGGCGCTCCCGGAAGAAGAAATCGAAAAAGAAAAACAGGTCATCATCGAAGAAATTCATATGTATGCCGATCAACCGTCTTCGGTTTCCGGCGAAGTGCTCGAAGGTCTGTTGAAGCGAAGCTCGCTTCTGGGTACTAAAAAAAGCGTGCGGAAGATTCAGCGCTCACATCTCCTTCAATTTTATAATGCGCACTATCACACAGGCGCTGTGATCTTTGTAGCGACGGGCAATTTTGATGAATTTGCGGTGCTCTCCTATTTGGAACGCCTAAAAGTTCATCAGCCGAAGGATCGTGCCGAGCAGGAGAGGCGTGAATATGATCTGCAGCAAAAAGAGGCGGTTGTCGAACGCAGCGTCAAACAGGCGCATATTTCATGGGCAATTCCGGTAGCAGGTTACGGGAGCGGCGATGAGCCGGCGCTTGAAGTTATTGCCACGATTTTAGGAGCTCATGGAAATGCGTCTTCTCGTTTGTATGATGAGATTCGTGAAGAAAAGGGACTCGCGTATGCGGTCGATGTGGATTACGAGTCTTTTCATGACCGCGGCTACCTTTTGGGATATATGGGACTGCCGGCAACGTACGTAAACGGGGCAAGAGAAATTCTGTTTAAGCACCTGGCGGATCTGGAGACAAGTCTCGTCAGTGCTGCGGAGCTCCGCCGCGCCATTGCCTGTTTGACCGGACAGCTGGTAATCGGTATGGATGATGTGCTCACTCTAAATGATTCTCTGAGTTATAGCACACTGTATGGATTGGAGTTTGATGTTGATGCTTTCGTAGCCAAAGTAGAGGCGGTGACCGCAGATGAGGTACTGCGGGTGGCGCAGAAATATGCCTTGGCTGGAAACGTCTATGTGGCATCCGTGGTGCCGAAGACATGGAGCGCCATCGAACAACTTTCTTAAAACCCTGTAAAAATCGCTCCCGTCTTAATCGTTTTTCAATATGGAATCATAACTGAACAACTAATATTGGATTTTTATTAAATACAACTTCTCTTATTGATAATACTGCCGTGTTCTCCGAATCATTGAATTTCCATTTCTTCTTTATCATTTAACTATTAAACTCCCTCTAACAATACCTTTTTTGTTCGAACTATTCTTTGAACGAAAACAGGAAGCTGTACATCAAGCTGCTCCCTGTTTGTTATTGTGCTATCGTTCGCCGTTAGTTGAATATTGGATGAATATACGCACATCACCTTATTACGTTATCTATTTCAGTAGATAACGACCTGCGTCACCACTTTTTGCCTGTCCACACTCTCCACATATTCAAGGAACCAAATCTTTATTTGGTCTCCAACTTTAACGGTATTAACTACTGAGAGAACCCCATCCTTCCATACTTGAGTGATATCAAGCAACTGATATCTTTTTCCCTCTACGTTTACATGCCAAACCTCGTTGATACCTTCGCCAGATTTCTCCAGTCCTGTAACTCTTCCTCTAGCGTCACCTTTACCTGGATCAATGCTGGTAACCATAAGACGAGCACCACTTCTTCGATCTGGGTAGCTGAGATCGAGACCACTACTTCCACTGTCTCTTCCTTCCCACACCTTAACCGTAGATCCAATTTTCACGTCTCCCACTTTAATCATATTTCCCTTTAAGTCCACAATATCTGCATCGTCTCGCATTTTGTACCAAGCGGCATCTCGCATCTTCTTATCTTTATCTAAGAATTTGTCAGGTGAAACAACTAGAAAGTCTCTTCCCTCGTCTCCTATGGCAGTGATTTTTCCAGACATACTAGGTGGGGTAGTATTTTCTGAAATATCGGCATTCTCATCACAACTAGTAGTTATTGATATCAGAACTAATGGTAATATCCATTTTATTAGTTTTTTCAAATTGTTTCCCCTCTAAGCTGTCAATAGATTGTAGAGTAATTACAATTACAAAAGAAAATATTCCAAATTTTACTTTCATGCAATGATGCCCTCTTCTTAGCTGCAATTCATCACTATTCGGTTGGAAAATAGAAAATCCTTTGTTTATCCGTGTGGGAATTTGTTGTAAGTATTCTGCCCGTTACATTAATGAAAACAGGGAGCTGCTGTGGCAAGCTGCTCCCCGTTTGTTAGTGTACTATCGTTCCTACGTTAGTTTAAATGACAAGTGCTATTTGAAAATTTTAAAATATCTGCTTTGGGATGATATTGTAAGAAATGAATCCCAGTGTTGTTGGTATGGAACCAGACATTATTATTTGAAGGTAACTGGAGGAAATTTTCAATGAGTTTCGTAATAGTTCCTCCGTGAGAAACAATGGCAACTCTTTTATATTGGCTGCTATTCTCTTTTATGTAAGAAAAGATTTGTTTGATTCGCTCATAAAATTTTATGTCGCTTTCATCAACTTCCTGCTCGCATAGATTATCAAGATATCTCACTTCACAATCAACGATACTCGCTAAAATATCCGCCGTTTGTCTTGCACGTTGAAGTGTACTTGACCAAATAAACTCTGGTGGAAATTCTTTTGAAACACGTGCAGACATTTTTTTACTTTGCTCAATTCCTAAGCTTGTTAACGGTTCAAGTACGTTTACTTTCTCATCCTCTGATTCTCCATGTCGAATTATTAATATCTCCATCATTAGTTTCACCTCAATTAATTGCTTTCACTAATTTTACCATCTGGATGAAATTGTGATCATTATCTTATCAGACCTTTTGGATTTGCCGGCGCGTTGAACTATCGTTATCCGTTAGCTCAATCGACTCTTTTGAAGTAAATGTACAGGTAAAAAGCTACAACAATTCGATCAATAACAATCCCAGTACAAATACCAATCATTATTATCTTTAGATTTATAAATATATATGTTCCCATTGTCTCCGATCATCAATCCAGGCTTCTCTTCAGATGATATTTGAAGTATATATTCATATTTCTGAGATATTGGAGATTGAATATATGATGCGAAGCCTCCGATTTTAGTTTTGCTATACGGAAAAAACTTATCAAAGAATCTATCGCTTAGCTCTTCAGATTCATTGATTTCAGTCATATCCATATATTCCCACGATTCTTCCCAACTTGGATAATCAGGCTGTTCATTAGCCGTCCATCTAATTGGGAAAGGTTTTAATACTTTTGCTGAATTTGGGGCTTCAACTATTGAAAGTTCGTCCAAACTCTTATGAAAAATAATTTTCCAGCCATCACCATTCCTAAGTATATCTCTTGATAGCCTCTTTTCATTAATGAAGATTTGAACAAGTTCGTTGTCACCGAATTTTTCCTTTCCGACTTCAATATCTGGCACATACAACTGTAATATCGGTATTAGCAGTGTTCCATTCTCCTCAGGCCAATCTTCATTTTTGCTTCTTAAGAAGTTACCACCGATCCAATTGTTATCTGTAGATAAAGGACGAAACCCACCAATGTTTGCGATATAAGTAATTCTTCCTATAGTACTGAGATCATCAAAAACGCCCAATTTGTTGTCCACCTCGTCGATATTATGAAACTGTAGATATTTGAACTTTACAAAATTTTCTTTATAAATGTATTCGCTGAATACATTATTTTACCTTTTAGGTGGATAGATAATTCCGCTAACCTGCCCGTTAGCTTAGCAAGTTACCGGTCAGTCAGTCTACTGCTTATCGGCAATCGGACAATGTTCTTGTCATCCGACATATGGTGGATTCGTGGCTTTTTTCGCGGTTGCGTGTCTTTTTTACTAAATTTGCGTAGCTGAATTTTTCAAAAATAGACCATGATGATTCATATGGTCGTATCCATTCTTTATTCCAAACAACTGTGTCATCATCATTTTTCTCCCCTTTTTCTTTAGATGTTCGCCGCCATTTGTAAATCTTCTCGGCTATCCACTACGTTAATAAAATCATCCTTTTCTACACCTTTGGGAAAATATTGGTCTAATTTGGGCTGTGGTAACATGAAATAATTAAGAAATGCAATTCAAGTAAAATCTACGCTAATCATCTGTGCAAGTAAGGTTACTTTTTTAAATTAATATAGGAGGTGTTTTTATCTTTAAAAGAAGCTATAAATCATTGCTCCTAACATCCATTTTCCTGATGTTGTTCAGCATTGTCACCCCTTATCTAGCAGCTGCTGAAAGCGAAAACTCTGGTGGAGGAAAACCAGTTACATTCAGCGATATTAAGTCGCATTGGGCTTACAACGAAATTATGGAACTTTCCGCAGCTAACATCGTAAGCGGATTCGAAGACGGAACGTTTCAGCCCTCTGGCCAAGTAACGCGTGAGCAGTTTCTGAAGATGCTAGTAGAACTGCGGAAATATCCGCAAACCTCCAACAATGTTCCATTTAAAGATGTCGAACAAGGGCGTTGGTCTGTGCCTTATATAGCAGCGGGCGTAAAGAACGGTATTTTGCTTCTCAGCGATTTTCCAGATGGCTTTAAGCCAAACCAGCCCATTACGCGATATGAAATGGCTGTTTGGATTATCAGAGCGTTACAGCTTCCGCCTCAAAAGGAAGAAAAATTACTTGCAAAAGTGAAGGATCAAGCGGATATCAAACAGAATCGTGACTTAATCGAAGCCGCGTTAGGAACGGGAATTATTCAAGGTTACCCAGATGGTACGTTCAAAGGCGGCAATAATTCTACTCGTGCAGAAGCTGCCGTGATGTTAGTACGCGCCCTTCATTATATGCCGGGGAAATTGCCGACACAGTCACCGGATGGTACTCGCAAAATAGTCGAATACAAACCTGAAGTAAAACAAGGAACAAGTACGAACTATACGAAACGTGACGATGCTACATGGGTCATTCACGATCCTAACTTAAACTTGAACGTTGGCGATGTGTTTGTTTTGCCACCAAATGATAAATATTTTGGCGGTATTGCAAAAAAGGTGGAGTCCATAAGCCAAGAGAACGGTGCTTCCGTGGTGAAAACGTCTGTCCCTAAGCTGAAGGACGTATTCTCAAAGCTTGACATCCATACTACAGAAGCAATTAATCCAAAAATGCTCGTCGCAGTTGACCCTGCCATTCAAATTCATACAAATGAAGTAGCCATACAGGACACGTCATTAAATGCTCCCTGTTTCAATATTGCCTGGGATGACGCAAACTATGGGGGACTTGTTTTTGATGCGCGTATGAACTTTTGTAACTTAGGTGTAAATGCTGATATTGGTATTGACGTTGATATTGATGTTGATTGGTTCGATGTAGACGTGGATATAGATTTCTACTCAAAACTTGTTCTACTTGGTGATATCACGACGAATGTGACATTGAGAGCTGCTGGAGCGGCAACGGAGTCAACAATCATTCCTTTGACGGAATTCTACGTGCCCGTCTTTACTGGGGTATTCGTTAAAGGGAAGCTGGTTTTGAGAATCGATCCGAATTTTAGTGCATCCGTAGAAATTAAATTTGAGGACAAATTTCATCTCGAAGAAGGCATGAGTTTCTCATTTAGCGATGGTTTCCGATCCATTGATAAAACGACGAATACGGCAACTTTAGATGTAAATGCCATGGGGAATGCGAGTATTGCCGTTGGTCCTGAATTTCAATTAACACTGACTTTATTAGATATGGCATATGCTGGTATTTCACTTTATCCGGGGATACAAGGCGAATTTAGTCAGACTGACGAACCGGGGCGATGCGACTCAATAGGTGTCAACGCTTTTCTTAAATTGGATGTGATCGCGGGCTATGATGTGTTAGTAGCATCAGATGAATTCAGGTTGAATTTGCTTAACTTAAACACCAATCTCTTCAAGGAAGATATCCATTGTCCTCCCCCACCGCCCGATAATTTGAAAGCATCTTTAATAGACGTAAGGGAGACAAAAGGTAAGAATAACGAAATTCTCAGTATTCGAACAGATGTTATATTGAGTTGGAACAACGTAGATGGAGCTACGAGCTATATTGTGAAACATACGGATGCATCTAGTGGTCAAATTAAAACCAGTTCCCTCGACCGTGTTACGTTTCAAGATTCCACTGCACTCAAAGGGAATACGTACAACTATCAAATTATAGCAGTGAACGAACATGGTGAAAGCTTACCTTCCGTTATTTTACCTGTAAAGATTGTGCCTGCACCGCCACAGAATTTAACTGCAGCAAGGAATGCTGAAGGCGTTATTCTCACTTGGGAGTCAGAAAGCAACATAATCAGCGGCTTTAAAAAATACAACGTGAAGCGATTTAATACTGCCATCAATGACTTTGAAACCATTGCTGATAATGTCGAGACGAGATCGCACACGGATAAGAACGTAGAGCTTAACAAATTTTACAGATACGTCGTTACGGCAGTGGATGGAAACGGGGAAAGCGATCGCAGCAATGAGGCCTCCGTGGGAAGAGGAGATATCATCCAAGTAGCGCCAGGAGTTAATCTACCCAATGTCGGCCAATTTGTATTACCGCAAACTCCCGACAATTTCACGGCAACAGCAGGAAACGGAAAGGTCACGCTTAGCTGGAACGCCGTTGCCAACGTAACAAGTTACAATGTCAAGCGGTCCATTGCTTCCGATGGTACCTATGCCACTATAGGCTCCAAGGTTAGCGGTACGACGTACACAGATACAACAGTTGAAAACGGTAAAACGTACTATTACAAAGTCACAGCTGTCAATAATTTAGATAATGAAAGTAAAGACTCTACAATTAAAGAGGCTAATCCAGCGTTGACTGGTAGTATTAATGACAGCATAGTAGCACCAATTAAAACTGTAATACCTATTAACCCGCTACCTGTGCGAATATCTACTCCTGAGAATTTTAATGCAGACACAAATATCGGAACCGGGAAAATTATACTCAGTTGGAACGCTGTTGGAGGTGCAACCGGCTATAATGTGATGCGCTCAAATGCTGTGAACGGAACGTACCAGAATATAGGCTCAAGAGTCAGTGGTACGACGTACACAGATACAACGGCAGTAATAGGTACAACATACTACTACAAGGCTACAGCAGTGAATAATTCATCTGAAAGCAACGCTACTCCTATTAAATCGGCTACAGCGAGTTCTGGTATAAGATAACTGCTCTGAAGTGAAATGCCAGCAAGGCTGAATTCCCCCCCCTGCTGGCTTTATTCATTTTATTGCTTCCAACTTCACGCCTTATATCTAGCTGCTCGGTGTGGTATTCGCAGTAATGGATCATTATTAACGCTTTTTAAAATGTCCTGCCGTTGGGGACGACGAGACCATGTTTTTTTTAGAATTTGTTCTCGCTATGCGATCAAGGAAAACGGGTAGTCCTACCGGTAGTCTTAGGCTTCACCAGCTTAATATGGAGGAACGGACTCTTACGTACAGCGCCTCTCGTTCCCAAGCATTCCCGTGTACTTCTAGGAGGGAGGTTAACTACACTACCCTGTCCGTTAGCGGGGAAAAGGCAACCGCTTTTAGTCGGTTGCCTTTTCGTCTGGATTATTGAGCTATCATTCTTCCATTAGCGGAATGTCTTGAAATCGAGATTGAACTCTGTTAATTTGTTTTGGTATAACACGTTGTTCTCATATCTATCTCTCAGAGTTTGGGAGCTCAAAATATAGTGGGCGTTCGCCCCAACTCCCCATAATAGCATTTAACATTATCAATTGTTTTTTACTTTGTATTATGCTCATTTTGTTCGCTCTACAGAATACAGAAAAAATTCCATATCTATATTCCTAAAATTCTTAGTATCTTTATCAATAATATTCATACCGTTTCGAACAGCAACTTTTTGAGAGGCTATATTTGTGTCCCTAATAATAGAATAAACCCTATTTGCATTAAGAACTGAGAAAGCGTATTCCTTGCAAGCAATTGCCGCTTCTGTTGCGTAACCTTTGTGCCAATACGCTTTTTGAAACAAAAATCCTATTTCCAAAATTTCTTTTTCTCTCCAGCCTTGCATTGTCAAGCCACATTGACCAATCATTTCGTTTGTTTCTTTTAATTCAACTGCCCAAAGTCCAAAACAATACTCTTCATATCTTTTAAGATGTCTGTTAAGCCAATTTTGTGCTTCTTCTAAGTTGAATGCACTTTCATAAGCAGCACGCATTACTTCCTCATCACACAATATTCGGCACAATGCATCATAATCAGACTGCATCATTTCTCTAATAATAAGACGTTTTGTTTCTATCAAAAATCTTCCACCTTTCTAATATATCAATAATTTTTCAAAAATTCCTTTCTTCTCGTTGTTCTATGAGTAAAAATGACCCGCCAGGAATAATTATTGCTTCATATTTGTGTGGTAAAGAAAGCACATGTAAATATTCTTCCAGCACCAACCATTTGCTTCAAGAATGCGTCCCTTGTATGTTTTAAATGCTCTCGATAATACTCTACATCCCCACCAAAAGAATCACCGATTTTCTTTGTGTGGTCATATACCTCTGTACATAATGCACCATATTTACTGAAAGACATATTGTTATTTCCCCTCCATATTTGGTATCTTAGAAAGGGACTTTAGAAAATGATTATCCCTTCCGCACCTCTAAATTCGTTCTAAGGGAAAATAAATTAAATATTTTTTTTTAATCACTCTCTTTTTTATAGGATGCTTAATTATGGAACGCTGATAAAATGCCGGTTGCGGATGTATTGCTGGGGTCAGAGAAATAAGGAGTTTCTTTAAGTAGAGTTATCTTAGAAGGAATACGAAGAGAATCTGGTGGAACGACATTGAGCATTGTTGTTTGCTGGTTTGGATTTTCCTTTGCAGCGTTGACATTGGGAGAGGCACACAAGATCATGGCCGTAAAACAAACAATCAGTTTCATTCTCATAACTGGTTCTCCTTTCGAATCATATATATCTTTTACTCAATTGAAAACAAAAGGTTCCTTTTATAGAGATGGACTTTCTAAAGCGTTATTCTGCTCGTAGAGCGACGATTGCACAGAAACGAAAACAAGCGATGGATCCTTTCCATCGCCGTGCTATCGTTCACCATTAGATTAATCAAGGGGTTTTCGATACTGCAATCCATACTTCTGCTGAAGGATGATGACCTGGTGGGTAGTAGCACTCAATACCAGGCAAGTTGGCGAGTTCGTATCCTGATGTTGGAACCCACTCTGTATAGAGTCTTTTCCAAAATCCTTGAACATCTAGTTCAGGAGTCACTTCAAAGACCGCCCATGTGCTCGCGGAGAAGTTCAGCTTTTCCATGTCTTCGGGGAGACCATCGCTGGAAATAGCCGCAAAGTAATAATCGAACTCCTCATTATTTCCGAAATCGCCATTGACGCAAATCCCCAATATACCTCTTGGATTCCTTGGCGGATATGCCCATAATATTTCAATCAGTTTATCTAACTGTCCGTTATGTTTTGCCTTTTCCCAAAGACCTGGAAGCACTTCGAAAGCTTTATTAGTATTTACCCGCGCTTTGAAACCAATCGTTGAAAACGCTTCAAGGTGCTCTATTCTGTAATTCATACCAATAGCTCCTTTAATACTAAATGTTCTGAAATATAACACTTCATGCCGGCAGCCTAGCATCGTTGTGTTATCGTTCCCAGTTAGCTTACTGATGAATTCCGAAAGCCCATACATTCATGAAGTACATCACGATACCTTAATCCTCTAAAATTTGCACATTCTTAGCTGTCATTCGCTGTGAATCCGCTATGCTCGGGAAATCGAATAGGTCGAACGCAACTTTTTGACCCTCTTTAAGAAACCGAAAGCCATTCGGTAACCTAATAGGGTCTGGTAGAATTTCACTAAAGTGAACAAATACATGGTTACCGTCCTGACCGTCTAACATTATCCGCCCGTAACCTTTATCTTCATTGAACCATTTGACAATACCCCATCGTCTTTCTCCCATTTAGGCACCTCCTCTTCCATTTACAAAGTATCACTGAGATTTTGCAATCGTTACCCGCTAGTTCAATGACAATTACTATTCTAATATTATTTTTCCATCGAACTTTTTATAATCTTTAATTACCCTTTCGTGATGCTTTGCAAAAAGTTCAGTTGAAGCTTCCGGTAGATTATCTAGTGGGTAAAACTTAGCATCCACACTTTCATCTGTTTCTTTTTCAATTGACCCCTTCCATTCATCGACTCGAAATAGATACTCTATTATGTGATGCTCGTTACCCCAACGGTCTGTATATGTTTGTGTTGTTGGAGAAGAATAAATAGCAATTAATGTCGCCTTAAGAACGACAAGCCCTGTTTCTTCTTTAACTTCACGCTTCATCGCATCAAACACTGATTCATCTAGTTCCATGGCTCCTGCAGGCATACCCCACTTTCTATCACCACTACGCTTTATAAACAATGCATGACCTTTTTCATCAAGTAAGATTGCCCGTACTGAGTTTGCGATTATCTTTTGTGTGCCAATGACTTTACGAAGTTTGCCCATATAAGAGTCGTGCCAACCACTCATTTTTCTCACCCTTTGGATTATTCTGGATGTGAATATAATAATGTTTTAAACCTATCAATAAAACAACTAATTTTAGACGGATTCGTTCTAATATTGATATTGAAGACTAACCACGTTTGTTGAAATTGTATCAACTAACCTGCCAGTTACTTTAACGAAAGCAAGTAGCAGCTGCCGCATGGCGAGCTGCTACTTGCTTAGTACGCTATCGTACCACGCAATCATTCACATCCCCCAGACAGTAAATGTGATCAAGCCCCCTTGAAGAAATATCACGAAGCACCGCAGCTAATGCTGGGCTGTTTCCATGAATATCGGTTATTATCGCTATTTTTTTCATTTGTACCTCCAAAACTAGTTTGTTGTATAAGGCAACCGATCGTGTGCGGCTGCCTTCATGTCGTGATTGAACTATAGTTCCAGTTAGCTCAATGCTCTTTGTTCGATATACTGTAACAAGAACTCTTTATCTTCAGGAAAGGAAAAATGCAGGTCATTCAGCTGCTCAGAGGTCTTCCAAGCAATTTCATATATAAGTCCATCAGGGTCATGGATTGTTGGTTGACCACCAAAAATTTCAACCTCAAAATATGTAACTTGAAATTCAACTTGACCAAATGCCCCTGCCTTACCCTTTATTTCTCTGTTAATTTTACAGCGGTAACCTGTCTCCTCATAAACTTCCCTAATACAGCAATCTTCTAGTGTTTCATCTACTTCTTTGCCCCCAGACGGCACCGCCCATCGTTTCTCTTCTTCTGGTTTACCTTGTAGGACCATAAGTAATTGTCTATCAGAATTGACACATAAAGCTGCCGCACCGACCCAATGATTCATCGGAATTCCCTCCTGCCACAAGAATAACCTTCACATTACATTTTAACACATATTGGAAGTGTCCTGCCCGTTAGGCTGGAAAAGGCAACCGGTTTAGTCGGTTGCCTTTTCGTGTACTATTATGAATTAGTACTATCCATCAGTAAGATTGAGTCAGTATAATCAAATTGACAATTAAACAGGGGCTGGAGCTAACCAATTAAAAGCTGGAATATTCCTCAATACTCCAAATGTAGTGGTCAATGATATCATTACGGCCATAATTAGATTGCATGTATGCCGCATTTGTTTCTTATTTGCCAATGTGTAAGTTACATATAAAGGGAGAAGGAACAACAATAAGGGATTATACCTATAAGCCTGAAGGAAGTCTAACTGAAACAAGGAAAAAGCAGCCCTCGTTATTCCACATCCTGGACAATAGAACCCTGTTAACGCGTGAAAAAAACAAGGAATACCGATTTTTGTTATCGGTAACCATACTTCTAGATACAATAGCCCACCAACGAAAAGCGAGGAACCCCAAACAAGTTTGGAGTTGCTCTGTGTATTCATCTTAAACTTATGCAAGTTTATTGATATCCGATTGAACCAATGCATAGGTTACGATCCCCAATCCGAAGATTGTAAGTATAAGGTAAATAGCTGAATTATCGGTTACGAGCGCACCGCGTTGACGCTGTGCTTCTGCGACTTGTTTACCAATTTGATAAGCCCAGACGAAGCTCCAAATACCACAAGTGATTAATGATAGCAGAAAGTGCTTTCCACCTGTAAATGAGGAGTCTCCACTCAATTTACCAGTATCATTCGTCAAAACAATGAACCAATAGATACCGTAGATACCGCATGTGATAAGTGATAGAACGATTGCTAAGCCAACACTTCTTTGTTGAATCATGACACACCCCTGATATTTTATTATTCTAATTATCAAATTCATGCCACGAAATCGAAATTTGTATATTATATACAACACATAATGGCAAAAACCGACACTATTATTATATGAATATATGTATACAAAAACCATAAGTATTTTCACCGTAAGGCCCGTTACAGAAATCCGTATCACAAAGGGAGCGATGATAAATCGTCGTTTCACCACGTTCTACTGCTCGATAGTTGAGTGGATCGCACAGAAACGAAAAGAAGCGACGGATCGGTTCAGTCGCCACGTTATAGTGTCCCTAGGGATCTTAATCGGATAAATTCTTTATCTTCATAGTTGTTTATCCGCACTGTGTCCGATTAGGAAGTCGTTAAGGAGCTAAGTCAAGATATCCGTCTTTTTTATGAAATACATAGTCTTGATTACTTTGTTTTTGATTGGTGGCTTTAAAGTAGTAGTAAATATCGTCTTCTTTCACATATTCCGCACTTTCTATCTCGTTAGCCATAATCTCTTTAACTTCCTCCAAGGAAAAGGTATTATTCAGGGGAGTTGCTTCCAAGGAATCAATTCTCCAGTCATCAATATTTGTCTTAACTAATGTGTATTTCACTTGTTCTGCTCTAGAATATGTTGGGTTGCCATAGGTATTAAAAAAAATAATGATTTTCCCACTAGCTTCTTGTTTTAAACGGAAACTAGGTTGGTACATGCTGTGTTTATGAGCATAAATTAAGCCTCGTGGTTCCATTATCCATCCAGGATCGTTATTATACATATCTTCCCATCGTTTGATCGCATTTTCGGTGTTGTACTTTAATAATTCTGGTATTAACTCTTCAAAGGTTGGTGCATTTTCTTTTATTGCCTTTTTCTCTGCAACACTCATGATACTTAGTGTTTTTTCTTCCAGGTCACGAATTTTCAGAATGAATGAAGCCTTATTGTCGATACGTGCGTCAGTTCCAGGTACTGTCGTTGCTGCTGGATTCGGGGATGCTGTTGGCGCTATCGTGGTCGTTGGTGATGGTGAAATTATGGATTCATTTGCCGATTGCTCACAACCAGCTAACATGATAGATACTAAAGTGGCAGAAATAAAAACTAACAACTTTTTCATATAGGATAGCATCTCCTCGAGTTATCCATCTTTAGATAAATATTGAGAATCTTGATTATTTCTCTATACCTCACTACTCTTGAACCCTATTAAATTTTCTCTCCCCATAGTCATTTAGGCATGGCAGCACGTTTGTTGTAAACTCCTAAGTATATGTATATTATTGGATTATATAAGCATAGCGACATTAATAAAAAAGGAATTTTAATTATTGTTATATGCATTTGTTTGGTGTTGGTTTAACTTACCTTGTAGGCTAAATTACTAGTCCTATCAATAATAATAAATTTTAACATAGAAAAGTAAATGACTTGCTTTCCCAAAAGCAGCCCCTTGCTAAAGAATGGTCAGCCGTGAACGTAAAAATTGTTGATAAAGGCAGACCATCCGACATATTAGGTAGATTCAATGGTGCTTTGGCCGTTAGCAGTGCGACCAAAGAAATATTGCTTCGACATAATATTGACAATATTGAGTTCTTGCCGCTTAGAACAGATTCCTCAGAAGAGAAATACTATCCACTTCATGTACTGAACATCTTGGACTGCATTGATCCAATCAATTCCAAAATCAAAAGGTATATCAAAGATGATATCGCCGAGTATGATGAATATTCCTTAGCATTGGTTGAAGAAAATCTTTTAAATCAATCAATGTTTAGAATGAAATTACCTAATCGAAATACATTATTGTCCTTTGTTTATGTATCAGACCAATTAATGGAGGTATTAAGAGGATCAATTCAAGGATTTCAGTTCATTGATATCTGGGACTCCGAACTTCCGTGGAAACAGATAGAGGAGAAATATGAACTGATGTGTCAGCAAATTGATTTGTCTCTATCACAGACATTTGATTTCAATGCTGCTCAAGATTATGTAACAAAAAATGTTGGTAAACTAGTGTACTCCGGAAAGTGGGCGATTAAAACAGACAAACAAGGCGAAATATTATTAGGCACTTTAAAAATAGATGGGGAGTATGATTGGATGGCACCATTATACTACCCACCAATCATATTGAGTCTAACTTAGGGTATAAAAGAAAAGAAACGGTTGCCCCTATTATCAAAACTCTTAAGGTTTTGAGCGACCGCACCTTCTGAATTTCCTGTTCTTCATACAGCGGCAGTCCTGGAATTAATAACAAATCCTAGACTGCCACTGGTTTATTAGTTTAATCATTCTTACGTTAGTTTAGCGCCGGCACCTGCAACCGATTTAAGAATTCTGCCCGATAGTTGAGAAAAGGCAACCGATCCAATAGGGTCGGCTGCCTCTTGTTGTTATTGAACTATCGTTCCGCGTTAGCGTAACTCAATCGTCTTATATTCCTTCCAATCTGAGAGGAAACAAAGAAATTTATTGCTTATATCTAACATGCCATGATGAGTTCTCCAAGATCCTCCACCATTAAAAAGATCAATTAACGGTTTGAATAGTTCATTAAATTGAATTGCAATGGGATCTCCTTCATCTGCTAATGAACTCCAAATAACATGATTCACGCATAACGCTTGAGTTACTCCATTTGGTGCTTTAATGAGATTGGGACATAGCTCAAAAACCTTATCATAATCAATCTTACTTTCCTTATTGATCAATTTAACTGGATCGATATATGGGTATTTTGATTCCACCGAAAGAAAATCAAGAAAAAGAGACAATCGCTTGAAAAACTCCTTGACAAAAAAAAACGTCCATTTTACACTCTTCTTCGGTTCTTTCATGATTATTCGTCCAATTAATGGTATTTATATTTTCAATTGCTTGATTTAAGAAAAAACTCTTCATTTTACTCTTCTCCTCTTATTTGCAATCGATTATTAGTAATTTGAATAGAAATACATTCGCTATCAATAAGTTATTACCTTTTTTTGGAACTATCCTGCCCAATCGTGTAATGAAGTCAGCCGAATCATTCGTTCGATTGACTTCATAATGATTGTATTTTCTATCCAAGTGCTTGAGCAAAAGTCAATAGTAAAATGCGTTTGCTATTTCAATCGAAGAAACTATACCACATCTCGAATTATGGGACATAAGGGTGAATGGATGCCTACAAAGTGAACTATAAATATGTATTGTTCTGCTAATGTGGAGAACATATCATTTTCATGTCCACCTTCGGAAATCTGTGCAACTTCTTGTCTTTCGAAATGGACAAGAAGTTGTATCCATAAAAATAAAAAACCGCGTAAACCGCGGCTTCTTATACATTTATGGGCCAAAAAATCAGGCTGCACATAACTGCACAGCCTGATTAGTATTAGTTAGTGTTTGTTAATTAACAGTTACAGATATTTGCGCCGCTTCTCCCTTATATGCCGCAACGATACTTGTCGTGCCATTCGTGAGACCTTGCACAATTGCGCTAGCGCCTCGCGACTGCAGCAATCTGGAAATATCACCGTTGTTGCTGTACCAAACGATATTCCCAGGATCGCTTACCGGGTTGTTATTCTGATCCAATACTTGAGCAGTAATCGTTTGACTTCCGTAGCTTCCCAGCGTCAAACTAGCGACACTGATTTGAATTGTATATGGCGTGTTATTCGGACCAGGATATTGGTAGCCTTTCGTCGTTCCATATAGTTGGCTGTTGAAATCGTTGCTGCCGCCTTCCCAGTTCGAATTCGTTCCATTTACAAACTGCGGATTAGTCCCTTGAATCCCTTGGATATACTCATCGGAATCGGTTACGGTTAATGGTACTGGATCCGTATCATAAAGCGTGGTTCCGCTCGTTTTACCGATGATCGAATGATGAATGTTTACGGCTACAGCATCTTCGAGGGCAATTTCCTGATCTTGATTGTTATAGAAAGTACTATAATACGCATTCACAGTTCCGCCGCCGCCTGCCCATAACCCGTTCGAGCCTCCGCTTCCGCCTCGTCTCAACGAATAAGCTCCGATTGCACGTATCAGAACAGCGTTGTCAAGTGACCAAAAGCGATAATTTCGTTTATTCCCGAATGATACTGTGTCAATCAACATAGGGTTGCTAGATTTGTCGTCCCAGCCACCGTCTGTATTATCAAATGCTTTTGAACGGACGTAAGTAATATTGTAGGAATCGCGTTCAACAGAGTATCCGTCACCGTTCCAATAGTTCGTACCGTCTTGATGCCACGCGTTTCGGGCGGTAACATCCTGAAACACGATGTCATGATTGAATATATGCGGTGATTCTGCAGGTGAATTTCCGACCCTGAAGCCCATAGGGAAGTTGCCAGCCGCCCAATTAGCCTGCCCCCCGGCATCCGCCGAAACGCCGATGACGCTCGCTAAATAAGTTCCATTGCGGAAACGTACGGCACTTTTCGTGTAATTCGAATATTCCCCATCCTTAATCAAGATGTCATGTGAGCCTGCATTCGCATTGGATCGAGTCGCGCTACCCCACATATAAACCCCATCGCTCATATTGTTAACATCAACATTGAGGATGCGGATACCTTCATGCTGGCCTGCCCCATAGATGCCATAGAAATAATTATTAATGACGATATCTTGAATCCACCAATAGCTGACACCCAGCGGTACATCAATAAATCTGCGCGACCCCTGACTCGAAAGCGTAAAGTCTCCTTGAAATACTGGCAATCCGCCGCCGGTATTGAACCCGACCAGCTTTTTCATGTTTTGTACTCCAGTTCCGGCGCTTGACAAGGTCAAGGTTTGGGGAACCGTGTATGTTCCGCTACCGACATACAACGTATTGGTAACGCCAGTCGCATTCCATGCTGCCTGGAGCCCTCCTGCCTGATCACCGCGAAACGCGTTTGCCCAGCTGCTTCCATCCATCGTTCCTGCACCTTGTGGAGTCACGTAACGATGAACAGGTTGTGGCGGTGGATTCGGAGTTGGTGCCGTGCCTACCGTAACGCTGGAAAGAACGAGATCACCGAATGCAGAAGTGTCTTGCCAATTGTTCGCCGAGCCTGCCCATACTAGCTGGCTGTCACGCGTCGTTCCATTATCGTCGTCGTTAACTCCAATGTCAAAGCCGACCGTCACTGAAGCTGTCGGGGTTATACCGAGATTTATCCAGGGGATTGCCATTTCCACGGCATATCCTCCAGATATCGCTGACCAGCCGTGAAGCACGCCGACTGTTTCATTCAATAATTCAAATATAGCTGAATCATTATATCCCTTTCGGAACTGCCAATCCTTAAGGTCATAACTTGTTCCGTGATTGTGGTCCGCATCAATGAAGAGCTCAATAGAATCATCATCGAAAGATTGCGTCGAATCATTATTAAGATTTGAATCGAGTACTTTAACGCCTACATACAAGTATTTGCTATCCCACAGAGCCCCGTATGTAACCGTATTATTTGGGGTTCCACTTGTTGATTTGGTAATGCTTTGATCGATTGTCCATACGCTTTCATTTAAAACACCGTCGACATTAATAGGAGTTAACGTTTTCTTGGAAGTATAGGTATTCGAGGAAGGAGGAGGTGTAGGAGTTGGTGTCGGTGTCGGAGCCGCAATATCTGAAACGATGACATCGTCTATACTGAAGCTGCCCTTGCTATAACCCCCGAATGCGATTCCTCCAGAAGAGAATGTCGAATCTGTAGCGGATAAGATTTGAACGCCATCCAGAAATCCGGTCAATTGATTCCCGTCAACTTGTAATCTCAAAGCATACGAAATATTCAGATCGAGTGTTGAAACGGCTGAATTCAATTCGGTTTCTACGCCGTTTAATGTTTTTGCCAGAATGATCGTATCGCTCGCTGTAAGAATCTTTAAGCTGTAATAGTTGTTATTGTTCTGGAATCTCGCCAGAATGCCGACTACATTATCGTTCGTATAATTTTTCACTTCGGCTTCCAATGAATAATTCGTCCAAGTTGAGTTGCCAGCAGTTGAGATATGTGTACTAGAACCGTTCGTTATATAAGATAATTTGTATACTTCATTTGTGCCTTCCGTAACTACTGAAAAGCTGCCTCCTTTCGTTACAGACCAGCCATCCGCATTCCCGTCTTCAAAATCATCGGAAAATAACGTTGCGGCTCGTGCCACATTAGGTAATCCAAAACTGAAGGAACCCAAAGTGCTTACGATCACTAGGAATGAAAGTACGATACTTATCCATTTGCTTGATTTCATTGACATTTTCATCCTCCTTTTATTGCGGATATGGGAAACGGAAAAAGACATTTTAATCTAAAACCTTAACACCCCCCTTATTTATTCTTCTGAAGATACTCGCTCATAAGCATCATGACAATGCCGTCCGCATACAGCGATTGATCACATGGCCTAGTCATATACACTTCTTTACTCTCAGGATTCGTACCATAGGAGCAATGGTCAATCATACCGTTTTGGGAAACGAAACCAGATACCGTTTGAACAATCTGCTCCCCCCACAATCTAAAGGGATGCGGCAGCACTCCCATTCGATATCCCTTCAGGGCAGCATATCCAAACAATGCCGTCGCTGTTGTTTCCGGATACGAATTCTCAACAAGAGGAAGCGTACGTAACATGCCTTCCGATGTTCTCAATGCGCGGGCTCGTTCCATAACATTTTGAAATAGTTGTTGATTCTTTGACAGATCATACTTTGGACTATCTCCCGTTTCCCTTAGCTGTTCAAGTATGTCGATCAGGCTCGCGACCATCCAGCCGTTTCCCCTTCCCCAGTGCTCCCCAAGGCAAGTGCGTTTCACGCAATGATAACCGTGGTAAAAGAGCATTTCATGAGGGTCAATCAAACATTCCGTATGAATGTTAAATTGTAGCAACGCTTCCTCCATGATGTCCTTCCGATCCGTAAACCGTCCATAACTGACCATAAATATGCCCGCCATAAACATCGAGTCGATCCATAACTGATTCTTATAGTCAGGATCGCCTCCCTCCCAAACGTGCGCCCATCCGCGATTATTTGTGCGAAGCGCTTGATGAAAACACCATTGTGCATACTCTTCGCACACTTTTCTGTATCGGTAGTCTTCTTGCTCCTTCAAGAGATGGAGTACTCCGACGGCAGGAATCACATAATTGACAGAGCCAAATGCTCTGCCTGAGTAACTCATTTCGAACCAGCCACGAAGAAAGGAAGAATAGTCCGGATTGTTCGTTGCCTCTATGGCTCTAACTAATCCATATAAACCAACACCGCAAGACCAATCCCATCGATAAATATTAAGATTCCAAGCGTCTGAATTTTGATTGGCAATTTTCTGAAATATGGCTTCAATCGCTGTTAACGCTGTTAGATGGTTCATAAGCAACCTCACAGTCCATTAATCATGTACTTCTTTAAGAATCGCAATGCCATCATTTGAACGCAACCATAACTCAGCAGAAGCATCAACCGTGTACACGCAATCGTTCCAATAATCCTTATAAATGCCTTGCGGTGCCTTAAGTCCAATCGACTGACCCGATCTTTCAAGTATGTTTTCGCCAATTAAGATAGATAGCCTTCCCTTGTCTGTATCTACAGGCAGAACCACCGTTGAATTTGAAGAAAACACAGGTCTAATTTGGTTTAAAATCGGATGAGATAGCTGCGAAATTACAAAGGTTACAATCCGCTCTGCACCTTTGGCTATCCCGTTATGTACGAGGGAAGGACCCAATATACCGTTGATAAATACAATTTTGCCTTTGTCGTATCCTCTCTCCCACACAAGGGGATGGCCGTCATTGGAGAACCGAAGATCCTCCCATGGAAACCATGCGCCCTCATCTTGAAATTCAGGATCTATTCTAGCCAAACATAGTTCACCCATGGGAACACCTTGAAAAGAGATTTCGTATCCATCGGGATTGGAATGTAAACCATTCGACTTCAATCCAATTACATTCGCAATACCGCCAGGCCATGGACGATGCAATCCGGCATCAAAATCCTTTCTCCCGCATGTTGCATCCATAACGACTGTGCCACCTGTTCTAGCAAAGGATAAAACTGCTTGCAGGTCCTGCTCTTCCCAAGCCACAACATGGGACAGCCACACGATTTTCCCGCCTTCGCCATTCGTAGGCATATCATTCATGCGTGTCATGGAAACATTCCACCCTGCCTGCATAAGGGCAATCGTGGAAAGGGAAGCTCCGTGGGCGCCATCTTGGACCATACGTCCTGGGACATCTTTTAACTTTTTATTGTTATCCACCCATTCTATCGCTTGTGAGCGTGGATCATACCCGACCCAGGCATTCGGTTCAGGAATGGTCCAATCACCTAGCTCTTCAAATAAAGTGGCGAGCTTGCTTTGCAACAACGCTAAGGCTCGACTGCGTGAAGTAGGTTCATCATTATCACTCAATAGTCCCCAATCGCCCGCTTCAAAATCATAGCTTCTTACATTTAAGCACCATCCAGTTACTGAATTGGCTCCCGCTGCCAGACTGGCAAGGAAGAACTTGCTAATTTCTTCCGCAGAAGCTTCGCATGGTTTTTGAGATGAGTTTAATGTGTTTCCTGTTTGAACTTCAGTAACCTCAACTTGCCGCACATCTGGACATGCAATTTGTTTTTTGACCCCGGCAGCCATTAAAAGGGGAAAGTGCGATCGCTTCGCATATGAAAACATCCATGCAGGGTGGTAGCTGGCACCAATGACATCCACAATGCATCCCATACGGTTCATATCCATACCAGATACGGCCTGATTATCCAGTAAAGGAATTGGATTTACACAGGTTTCTGTAATGGGATCTACTTGTTTCAATTTAGACGAGATCCATTCAAGTTCACTAACGAGCCATGCCGCTCTGCTCTGCCAGTCATCAATCCATGGTCTGTAACTATTCCAGGCCTCTCCTTTATGATTAGCATGTGGAACATCTTCAGGAAAGGGTATCTCTTCAAAGGATGCGTATCCGGACCGCCATCTTTCATTTAATACTTGAATCCCCTCTGTATAATGCTCCTGAAGCCATTTCCGCCAATGAACGAGAACCTCTTCTGTCCTTTCTCTTCCTCCTACCGGCTCGTTCCATAAAATCCATTGTCCTAAAGCCGGATGATCCTTATAACGGGAGACACATTGTTGAATGTAATTGGACATGGGCTCACGTTGATCGGGAGATAGAAACCCTGTATGGGAATGGAGCATAGACGGTGTCCCATTATGCCAAGGTCCCGAGTTTGCAGTCAGCGTAGCTTTGATTTTAATCCCATATTTGTAGGCAGCATCGAACGCATAATCAAATGTATCAAAAACCCATTGACCGGGTGTCGGCTCTATCCATGGCCACATAAGGAAGATCCGAACCCAACCTAAACCGCTCTGCTTAGCTGCTGAGAATAAATTGTCTACTCGTTCAGACGAGTCGGTAGGCTCCAACCAAATTTGGCAGCCTAATTTCATTCTCGCAGTCATCTCTGCAGTCTGTTTATCCAATGTGAATACCTCCGGAACTCTTTATTTTTATAAATCAATACCAACCCCATCACATGATAACCGAAGGAGTTGGTATGGATAACATCACAAGTTGCAGCTATTTATTGCTCGCTGCAGCTTTATTCACTTCAGAGGTCAGATCATTCCCTCCAGCCGTTTGCCATTGTTTAGCCACATCGTCAAAGCTTGAAATAGGCGCTTGACCGTAAATAATTTTCAGCATTCCCTCTGCTTTAATCTTGTCGATAACAGGTCCTTTGGATAACAATGTAGGCGTTGGGCCGCCAAGATAGGCGTCGACTACGTAACTTTGGGCACGATCGGATACTAAACCCGCCGCATAGATCGCATCAGAAGTGTTATTATCTGCAATCTTCTTTTCAATTGGAGTTTCAGGTTTTTTACCTTTGGCAAGCAATTTTGCCGTATCATTGAAGATATTGGGATCAATCGGTTCCATTAGGAAATCATGCTTAACACTGTTGATCCATTTTCCGTCCGGGAAATCCTTCGGATTAATCGATACTTTTCCGTCTTTCATCACATAATCGTAACCCTCAAACCAGCCGTTCTCGAATTCACTGCCTTGTTTTGGATTATTCGCTGTAAAGAGTCGGTTTAAGTATAAGAATAGCGCATCGGTATGTTCAAAATCTTTGTTGACGAGCAGCGCCCCGCCATTAATGTTGTAATCATATCCCATTACTTTTCCACTAGGTCCTACTGGGAGCGCATAGGGTTTAAATGAGGCATTTGGGTTGTTCTTCAACATATCAGGTAATGGATAGGCCGGTATCCAGTATGGAGCGAACATCATGCCGACTTTCCCGGCAGCGACTAACTCCGCAATCTTTCCTTCGTTATGAAGTCCGACTTCTGGGCTTATGAATCCCTTTTTATACCAATCGGCGAGTACGGTTAATCCTTCTTTGATTTCCGGCTTGAAGGTACCATATTCCAGTTTGCCATCGGAACCTTTAATCCATTGATCTGGCACTGTGCCGAACATTCCGAAAATAGGCGTTGATTCAGCAATCCATCCTTTGAATCCGGACTTCAAGCTCAATCCGAGCGGAACCATTTCTTTTGCGCCAACGCCAAGCTTATCCGCATTGTCTTTAAACGCTTTCAAGACGGTAGCCATTTCATCAAGCGTTGTTGGCGCTTTCAAATTAAGTTTATCCAACCAATCCTGGCGCACCCAAAGCAGCGAGTTGTTAAGTGCCGTTTGAGTCAAGATCGGGATTCCCATCTTTTTTCCATCAAAGCTGACAGATGACCACATCAACTTTGGATTTGTATTTAAAGAGTTTTTCAGTTCCGTAGAAGCGTACTTTTCAAAATCAGCTGAAATGTCTTTAAACCTGCCTGATTCAACCAAATCATTAATCAACCTTGCATCACCTACCCGGATAACGTCCGGCAATTTTTCACCCGAGCTTAACATCAACCGAATTTTATTGCTGTATTGATCCAGTGGCGATACCCACTGATACTTAATGTCAATGCCAAGTTTATCTTTTGCCCATTTCGTTGAGGCGTTGTCCGTCGGACCTTCACCCGTTTTATAAACATGCGAGGACGAAGTTGATCTGACAGTCGTGATCGTTATAGGTTGCTCGAACTTATACGTTCCTGCTTGTATTTGACTTGCGATGTTTTTGGCACTTGTTGCCGCATCTTGCTTAGCCGTACTGCTCGGACCCGCCGTGTTTACCGGATTGCTTGATTGCGAACAGGCCGTCAAAAAACTGCTCGTGAAAATGAACGCGGAAACTAAGACGACAAAAAGCTTTGGTCTTTTCATATTTTTCCCCCTAAACAAAATGTTGAGCTGCTGTAAATTCATCTTATAACGGACTTCAGATTCATAGTAGTAATAATGATTAAAGATAGTATAGTAAATTCTTAACTTTTACGTACCCTTGCGTAAATACCTGAACTGTCCCGGTGACACCCCTTCACGCTTCTTAAAATACCGGATAAAGTTTTGCGCGTTCGTATATCTTAGTTTATCGGCCATCTCCTTAATCGTCATCTCCGTCTCAACAAGCCACATCTTTGCAATTTTCAGTCGATATTGCGCCAAATAATCGCTGAAATTAATCCCTACTTCCTTCCGAAGCAAACGCCATATGTTGCTGGGGTGGAAATGAAGCCGTTCCGCACAGACTTCAATTGTTAAATCTGTGTCGTATTCTTCGTGAATCATTTTCATAATATCACTCGAAGTTTTGCATAAGTTCTCATTCAATCTGATACGTATCACATCCCCATTCTATAATGATAACGATTGCAATTTGCTAGCAAATTCATCATATAACGGGCTGAATGATTCCTGTAGTCATATAGAATAAAGATAACCTAGTAAATTTTTAACGCGATGTCATCAGACTTTCTGTTTTACATAAATCAGGCTGCGCAGAGATGCGCAGCCTGATTTATATTATGCATTAACAGTCAAGGAAATCTGTGAGGTTACTCCTTGTACATACGAATTTTTATGAACGATGGTAAACGAGCGGATTAAGGTTGCTGGACACAAAATCTCCCGGTTTGCACCCTGGTGTATGCATCTGCAAGCACTGTGTTCGAACATTGGTTTCCGGTTCCACCAGGCGTGCTCCGTCCTCCACATAGATAACGGTCATGACTTCCCTCATCTTGTCGGTAGGATTTCCCGGCGCGCTGTGGAGCGTCCATCCTGCATGAAAAGTAGCGTCTCCTGCCTGTAGCTCACCATAGTTCACCTTTTCCAATCCTTTGCTATCGATGAACTCGCCTAAAGTTTTATGGGATTCATCGGAGATAGCCATTCTTGTAATATGATTGAATGCATGTGAACCTGATACAAATGTCATGGAGCCTACTTCTTCAGCTACTTGCACGAGAGGCATCCACATCGTAATTGTGCGGGCATCAAGAGGCCAATAGATTTGATCCTGATGCCACGGCGTATAACCGCCGCCCGGCTCCTTAAACAGTGCTTGGTCCGCATAGATGCGGACTCCAGTTACGCCCATTAAATCAGCGGCGATTTTAGCGAATCGTTTAGCTAACGTAAATTTCATGACAGCTTCACTCTTAAGCCTCAAATTCGTAACTTGAATAAAAGCTTTGCCATACGTACTGCGTTCTGATAATGGTTTGTCATGATAATAATTCAATTCTTTTACTTTATCGCTGATAATAGGTTCAAAAACGTCGATTTCAGCCTTTGAAGCAACCGCCCTCAGCATCGTGTGTCCATTTTTTTGATATTCGGAAACCTGCTGTTCTGTCAACATGTACTCGTCACTCATATTCGGTAATTGGTCAATATCCATTCTGTTCACTGGTTCACTCAACCTCCCAATATCATTTGGTACACCCACCGAATATAATTTAGCACGAGTATGTCGAACCGGAAATAATCATTTCCTTGCATTAACTTAGTCCCCTATATTCTTGAGGCGTCATGCCAAAATGATTTTTAAACAGCTTACTGAAATAAGTAGGATTTTGAAAGCCAAGCTCCCGCGATAATTCAAATATTTTGATGCTGGAGTTTCTCAAGAGATGACTCGCCTTTTCCATACGGAATCGAAAAATATAATCACTGATGTTCTCCCCCGTCTCTTGCTTATACATCGATGATAAATAAACGGGGTGCAGCATGACATCATCAGCAAGCGCTTGCAAGGAAACATCATTGGATATATGGCTTTCTATATACCGATGAATCCGCAGAATGACCTTTTCATGCGTACTTCGAGTCTGCTGTATCGTCTTTTGCTCAAGCTTGTCAACGATACCAAGAACCCATTCAGATAACTGATCAAGTGATCTAAGTGTTCTTTGAGAAATATCCCCAACCTCCGATTCCAGTTCGATCAGAGACATGCCTTGCAAATGCGCGCTATAGACAAACGCATGGCGAAATGCAAGTACCACCTCGAGAATATATTCCTCGGTATCCATTTTTTTGTGCATCATTTCTGCCAGAATATCCGCGCATTTGGTACGTACGTCTTCCATACGCCCTGTCTCAAACAATTGGATGATGGTAGGTGGGGCATATAAAGTATGCAGCGTCTGGAAGTCGAAGCTTTTTTTCTCTTCGGATAGCCGGATGAAGTAATCCTGATATCTGAGAGGTAATTGACGATACTTTTGCAGGCAACCGCGGTAAAGAGCGGGAATATCTTCCGGGAAATTTCCAAAAGGACTCAGAAGTACAGATGCTCTCCCATTTAAATAATTTTGAATGCTTGTTTGAAGCTGTGCAGCTAACTTCTCCGCTAGCCTTGCGTTGGACTCGGGCTCTTCTCCGGTAGATAAAGGCTTAAGTAAAAAAACCATATATCCCAGATGATCTGTACAAGACCATAACTCAAAATCACTCTGCATCAGTTCATTAGCGATATTTGTTATCGCATATACATATAGCTCTCTCTCTTGTTCCTTGGATTCACGAAACCAATCTTCCAACCGAAGCACCACAATGGCAAACGAGTCACCCTCCGCGTAAGGGACTTCGTACAACGATAGCTTATCCGATAATTTCGAAATGAAATCTATTTTGCCAGCCAGTATGTCCGATAAAAGTGCAGAGCGCAGCGTCGGCAAATTTTGACGCAAAACAGACATCGCATTATCGTATGAACTGATCATTTGCCAATCTTCATTAATTCTTGCCAACGCTTCGCGAACGGCATCAATAAGCTCTTGATCTTTAACAGGCTTCAGCAAATAGGAGATTGTGCTGTATTGAAGAGCTATGCGGGCATACTCAAAGTCGGCGTATCCGGAGACGATAATACATTTGGTCTGACGATACCTTTCATGAATGTGCCTGCTAAGTGCCAACCCATCTACTCCCGGCATTCGTATATCCGTAATCACAACGTCGACAGGGTACTTCTCTAGAAGTTCTATCGCTTCTTTACCTGATGAAGCTTTATAGATTTGAGTTACTTCCAGCTGATCCCATTCCAAGGCTGCCAAGCTATTTAACTGCATCGGTTCATCGTCTGCTATTAATATTTTATACATGTTCATCCCTGCTTTCTTCTTCGGATTGATCGAGAATTAGCTCTACACGGACGCCTGAACTATTGGTGGAATGGGAAAGACGAATACCCGATCTCCCACCAAAAGCGATACATAAACGTTGATTAACGTTCCACAACCCGCATCCGGTCGATTCTGTAATCGGTTGCAGGAGTTTCTTTCGTAGTGATTCCATTTGCTCTTCAGACATTCCAGTACCGTTGTCTTCGACCGCCAAGACGATACACCCGGCTTGTCTGGAAGCGGTTATATGGATGTGCCCTACTCCCTCTTTTCCTTCGAGTCCGTGCTCAATGGCATTTTCTACGACAGGTTGTATGAGAAGACGAGGAATCACTTCCTGTGCTAACTCAGGCGGGACATCGAAATCATACTTAATTCTTCCGAATCTCATGTGAATGACTTCTAAATAATTTTGAACAAATTCCATCTCTTCCAGGATCTTCGGATTCTGATTCTCTACCCGGGTTGAGTAACGGTAGTAATCCCCTAGATGATAGCACATTTGGATGATGGTATCGTTCTCCCCCAGCTTTGCGCATGCCGAAACGAAAGAAAGGCTGTTATAGAGAAAATGAGGATTGATTTGAGATTGCAGTTGTTTCATGCTCGCAAGTCGAGAGCGATTCTTTTCTTCATACACGTTTTCAATGAGATGCTGAATCTGTATGCCCATCTCATTAAAGCCTACCGTCACAAAGTCAAACTCATTATGATATTTGCTCTCAATCCGGTGGGAGTAATCGCCCATCCGTACTCTTTTCAAACCTTGTGTCAACACACTGATCGGCTTCTGAACTTGACGGAACAGCATGAAAGACGAAGCTAATCCTAAAAACAACAATAGGAACATGATGATGTAAAAAATGGTTTGATTGTGATTGATCGGTCCCAATATTTCTTTTAAAGGCACATAGTCGACTAAGTAGGAGCGAATCTGCGGTACATACACATACGTCATAAAATAGTTTTTGTCATCAAGCGTAATATGGGCATGACCGGTTTCATCCGTAAGTCGTAAATGTTTCGTCAATTTGCCGATAAGTTCATGGTCCCCAAGTTGGGTCGTCACGATCGAATCGTCATTGATCAAAAGAAAAGGGGCTTTATGGTTTTTAGTCCCATATTGCTCTAGTAAGTTCTCTATACTTGAAGCTTTGAATTCAATCAGAAAAATGGTGCTGTCCAACGTTTTGCCTGCGGAGCTGTTATTGGTATTTGGCAGCGATTCAGTAAAGAAAAAGTCGAAGTATGAGGACTGTGTATTGACACCTTTCTTATAAATCCACTGACCGTATTTGACCTGATTCACCACATCTTCGTTATAGAATTCCTCACCAGAGGACGAAATTCGGCGTTTGGGTTCGGTGAGATAAATGTCAATTCTAGGCGACCAGTTCAGCAAATAAGTGTGCAGCGCCAATGATTCCTGAAGCGCGATTTGTTGCTGCGTAATATTGTAATATTCTTTAAGCACAATACTTTTCCTTAACGCGACCAGTTTAGAATCTCTGGCCAGAACACCTGGGAGCAGCATCATATTCTCTAATCCGGACTCGATCTGGCTCTTCAACAGGAGCAGTTGATTAGATGAATTGGAAGAAATTTCTTCACTTATGATCCGGACATTCGTCTGGTTAAATAAATAAACCAATAAAAAAACCGGTATCAAGAGTACTACGGTGACCCCACTCAGCTTAAATAAAATCGATTGGTGAAGTTTCAATTGGATCATTCCCCTTAAGAAAATGGTGGTTATATTTAGAATCGATCACTATGAAGTCAAACGTGTACAGAATAGAATTAAATTACTAATTCTGAGAGGGTGTTCGAACAAATGATTTCAAGACAAAATATAACACCAAGGACTCGCACTGACAATCGGTCTGCGCGATTTTCTGTAAGTAACAACTGGATGCTGCATGTGATGCTGCTCCCGGCCGTTATCCTGGCTATCGTATTTCATTACATACCGTTAGCAGGCATTGTAATTGCATTTCAAGATTTCAAGCCATGGTTTGGCTTTATGAACTCGAAATGGGTAGCCTGGGATAATTTCAAGTTATTTTTTTCCCTTCATGACTCCAAGCAGGTGATCTCGAACACCATCATCATCGCCGGACTTAAACTGTCTATTAGTCTGATTGTTTCCGTTTTCTTCGCACTCCTGCTGAATGAGATCCGGCAGATGGCTTTAATGCGCTGGGTACAAACGCTTGTCTATTTACCGCACTTTATGTCTTGGGTAATCCTTGCCGGTATATTACTGGATCTGCTTTCCCTTCAAGGCATGGTTAACAGGCTCGTGCAATTGATGGGATTTCCTTCCATTCAATTTTTAGCCGATGGCGATTGGTTTCGCGTTGTTCTTGTCGTCAGCGATATCTGGAAAGAATTCGGATTCTCGATGATCGTCTTCCTCGCAGCTCTATCCAATATTAACCCAGCGCTTTACGAGGCTGCCGAAATTGACGGAGCGGGGCGATGGAAGCAAACACTTTACGTAACGATTCCTTCTATGCTCCCTATTATTGTCGTTGTTCTTACGCTCTCGCTTGGTAACGTGCTCAATGCCAATTTTGATCAGGTATATAACCTGCTCAATCCGTTGGTTGCTGGTAAGGGCGATATTATCGATACTTACGTTTATGCTGTATTCAGATCTGGTAATTACAGCTATGCGTCCGCAGTCGGCATATTTAAGTCCGCAGTAAGCTTCGTTTTGATTACAAGCGCCTACTATTTAGCTTATCGAGTAGCGAAATACAGAGTGTTCTAGAGCAACACTACTTTGATGAAAAGAAGGTATCAACATGTACTATAAAAACCCTACGTACCGGCTTTCCTATTACTTCATTGTTGCGCTTCTTTCTGTTACAGCGATCCTATGTATCCTACCCATGATTCATATATTAGCCGTTTCACTTAGTGATAAATCTGCGGCTGATGGGAATTTGGTTAATTTCTGGCCCGTTCATTTCACACTTGCAGCTTATGAGAAATCATTAATCAATGAAAACTTTTTCAACTCACTGCAAATAACCTTACTTCGAACTGTGATTGGTACCGTTCTAGGGATGCTAGTCACCATCTTGGCAGCTTTCCCGCTAGCTTTTGACTCCAAAAAATTCAGATTTCGAAATGCCTATACATGGTTCTTCCTATTTATTATGGTGTTCCACGGAGGGATTGTTCCTACGTACGTGGTCATTCAGAAAATCGGCTTACTGAATAATTTCTGGGTGCTCATTTTACCTGGACTGCTCAATGTGTGGAACCTTATTCTGATGATGAACTTTTTCCGTGGCGTCCCTCGTGAACTTGAAGAAGCGGCGACCATGGACGGCGCAAACTACTTTACGATCCTATTTCGAATCTATTTGGCAATTTCTCTTCCCGCTATTGTCACACTTTCTTTATTCTCAATGGTAGGCCATTGGAACTCTTGGTTCGATGGCATGATCTATATGAACGATCCAGCCAAATGGCCGCTAGCGACGCTGCTTCAGACGATTGTCATCGTACAAGATTTCAATAAAACCGGCTTTGATGAAATCACCTTGGATCAAATCTCTAACCGTTCCGTCAAAGCTGCACAAATCTTTATATCCATTCTGCCAATCCTTATTGTCTACCCTTTTATGCAGCGCTATTTTGTCAAAGGACTGGTTATTGGATCGGTAAAGGAATAATGCGATCTTATAGAGAGAACTAGCCTTCAAGGTAATAGCTTGAGGCTAGTTCTTTTCATTGGGATCCTCATGTTAACCTCATCATTGTTGAATAAACAGAAGAGGAGCTACCGCGTAGGAAGCCCCTCAAGTATCGTTCTCCGTTAGCTTAGGTAACCATTTTTCTTTAGCTCCGAAACGGATTCAGTTAACGACTGACTTGTTTTAATTTCAATAACAACAGACAAATCATTCCGCTGGGCAAAATTCAATCTGTTATTGATTGGTACGATTCCAGTATATAAAGATTGATGATCAGATTTACCATTATAATCGTGAAGATGCATATGTTTTATTTGATTATTAAAATAAATAAAGATTGATTCTTCATCGAACCCTGCTTTTGCATCGTGACCCACATCCCAGGTAAGATAGAAGTTATTGAATGAACTTAACTGATCAAGTGCTTTTCGAATATGCGGAATATGAAAATTCCCCGTATTCTCAATACATAATTCAACCTCAAAAGTTTTAGCCAAATGATAAAGTTCTGAATACGAATCATAAAGTAATTCTAAAAAATTTGATTCATACTGTTCATTTATCCAGACCTTTGTCTGCGGTAGGGTGAAATAAATCCCATTATTTAAGTGCATGTTCAGTGTTTTTATTCCTGACAAATTTGCCCACTCCATCGCTTGTCTGCATCGTTCTAAATGCCCCTTCCTTATTGATGGATGATAGGAGGATAAATCCATTTCTTCTGGGAGATGAATTGTAAAATCTAATCCGTATTTTTCTTTGTAGTAAGTTAATTCCGAATGACTTAATTTCTCTGGTGTGCAGATAGGAAGGTTCATATTAAGTTCGATAAATTCTAATCCAAGTGTTTTACACAATTGGACGTTTTCAGTTATGGATGTGTATTCAACTAAAGTGGGCATTCCCAATTTCATTTGACATCCTCGATTCTCTTTTAGTATCCTACCTACCTTAAATCATACCATAAAATGGATAATATTATTGATACAAGTTACTTAACTAATCTGTCCGTTAGCCGTTCATGCAGCGCAAGATCAGCGCTGCACCACAGAAGTACCATGAAGAAATCGATTGCTTGACGTACTCTTAAAAATATATAATAATCCGAAAATGACCATTCTCGACTCCAGTTGTTAATTTCACATTCTTCGCTCGCATAAATTCGTATGCTTGATGGATATCTTCTGTACTTAACAGGAATCATAACATTCCTCTACTGTGTATTGAAAAACGTTCCCAGTTTGCTCAACGGGTTTACAATTATGTCCCATACTTCCCGAAATTCTTTCTTATCTTTTTCTATTAATTCTTTCCATCGACCTATAATACTCATCTGAATCATTTTGCTTTGTTCCTTCGATAAAGTTAAGTATTTTTAATAAAGCTATACCTACAAATATTAATACAAATGGAAGCATGTAAAATGAAAAACCAAAGACGATTGTATAAACAATGATTAACACCACTATCAAACATATTAGCCAAAACCACTTTTTCATAGGATTACCCCAATCTTGTAATGTTGATTACAATGGTTTCAAAAAGTTAAATTGCCACCCTATAATACCATATTTAGGAATAAGTAAGTGTACAATTTATTAAGAATTCACCTTAATCTTTACATCACATTATTGCCCGTTAGGTGAGCGAAAGGCTGCCGATCGTGCCGGCAGCCTCCTATTGCTGTGTATTGAACAATCGTTATCCGTTAGCGGAATGATGATTCATGCAATGGTCCCAACCGGGCGATCCGCTGACGATGCAAGCCAGGACAATTAAGCAGCTCTCCATCAGGGCTTGACGAAGTAGGCGGGACAGATGATAATCAAACCTACTTAACCCGGGCTCGGCGGATGTTTATCGTCCAAACGCCCAAGCGACCATCAGTGGGAACTCTTCTCGCCACATCACTTCGTCGTGCGACGCGACCCGCTCTCTCATTTCAACGTCCCCACCTGCATCGCGAAGTGCAGCCGCCCACCGGGTCGCGTTCTCAAGGAAGAACGGCTCCAGTGTGCCGGCTACCAGGTATGTGCGCGGTAGTGGACTTGGCATCACCGCAGGCGGTCGGTAGCCCCCGCCTGGAGATGCGGAGAAGACTGTACCGTAGATGTCCGGGTGCCTAAGTCCTATGGCGAGTGAGAGCTCTCCACTTGCCGACACGCCGCACACCGCAGTGCGTTTGGCGGGCAGTGCGACGCTGAAGCGCGATCTCACCCATCGGCGGACCTCTTCGACAAAGAATCTCTCATGTGCTGCGAAACGTTCCTGGTCGAACGGCGGTGAGTACTCATGGATGCGCACCATCTCATCCTCATCGGACGTTCGGTAGGCACCGACGATCATCGTAGGCGGTACGTCGGCGGCCTCGAGGTACCCGCCCCACTGCGAGATAAGCTGACCGTCACCGGCGAACACGACTGCCTGGGATGAGTCCGGAGGGATGTATACCGTAACCTGACGACCACCATCATACTCGAGCGTCTCTGTGACGAGCTCTCCCACGATCTTCATATCTCACATCTCCTGTGTTCATAATTAAGCTTATCTCGTGTAACGCAACGAGGGGCTATATGTTCCTATTTATAATATATCAGCGTTTTAAAAAGCCGCTCCAAAATGCGTTCAACTATAGTTTCTCATTGCAATTTTCATTGATGCTTTTCAATTTCAGATCTAAAGTAGCAAGGATGAGAAATAATAGAGAAATAACCTAAAGCATTGATTAAACTTTCCTCCCGTTATTTCAACGAATCTAGGGAGCAGGTGCCGTGAGGCGATCTGCACCCTGCTTATTACGCTATCGTTATCCGTATAAATTTGAAGAAGTATTAACCTTAATTCTTATATTGTTATAGCGTGCCCATTTGGGAAGGTGCTCGACTAAGTATGTATAAACTTTATCATCTGGAGTTGCATACCCAAGGTTAACTCTATAACCTCCTGCAAAGTCAGAATGTAGTGAATCTGCCCATTCATTAGCTTCCCGAGAAGAGTCAAATATTCTACTTGCTTCCTTGTAACTCTCATTAATCCATTCAATGTCGATTCGGAATCCTCCGCACATCGTGAACTAAAATTAATTATATTATAATTGCTTTAAACAATCGCTCTCTGTTCGCTGAACACCAAACTTACCAATTTCTCTTTTTAGGTTACAAGTCTACCGATGAATACTACCCAAGCTTCGATTAAACATAGGGCAATTGAACCGAAAATAGCCATCATTGATTGCGTGGCTGTCCTCCAATTCGAAACTCTTCCCAGCCCCGTCACACTAATAATAAGCACGATGATGGTGGCAGTTAAGATGACGTAATGCGGGTTAAACGGTACTGCTGAAAAAGGTTGAACTAAAAAGAAAGCTATCCAGCAGAATAACATTAATACGAATGACCAAAGGTTTATTTTTACTGGGATATTCATAAACCCTCCTTAAGCCTAAACGTAGATTCTAAAAGAATCATTATATAAATAGACAGGATTGGAAAAACATTAGTTCTATTAACCTGCCCAATAGTTTAATAAACACGAGCGAACTAATCTTCAACATCTGCTCCATGTAAATGATTCATTTGTGACAGACCCTATATAGTAATTACTTTTAAATTTAATTAGAGGTATTTTCATCATAACCCCAAAACTCTAAAAGCCGTTTATTTTCTCTAATATCATCCTCGGATAAAAAAGAATGATACAAAGGCTCCAGAGCTTGTTCAGTTTCTAATTTGTGATACCCTTCACGATACTAGGTAATCCTGCCCATTACTTTAATAACAAGGAGCAGTTGCTGGTTGCGCAATCTGCTCCTTGTTATCTAACAATATTTTTTTATTATTCTTTATTTATAGGTTTTTCCACTAAAAACTCGATCTCTGCGTTCAAGCGAAGACTTTCTTGACTCACTATCGATTCATTTAAGGGATAGAACATAGCTGATCCAGCTACCTGGTAGTCCCCCTGAAGAAGCGTGCCTTTATTGGATGCCTCCCACAAAGCTTTGATGTATTCTACATATTCTTTTTGATCTTCCGAACTATATCCACCATGTGGCCTAAATATCTCTCTCAGTGGTAGTCCCTTTTTTAGGATAGTCACGCGTACAGGCTCTTTCATACCGTATCTGATTTCGTAATTCCTCGTTTTCTCTTTCATTGGGAAATAGAACGGTGAGTCGGCATGGGCGATTTTGATTTCTGGCTCATCTCCCACGTATTCCAACTCCGCATAGACCTCTACTTTTTCGCTTTCGATGTATACTGACTTCTCTGACACGAGGCGGTAGACAAAATCTCCTTCAGTCACTATTGCATTTGAGCGAATCGGTGATTCTTTTACGTTGTGCTCGTTAGGCTTATCATCTATTGAGCATCCTGCCAACAAAAAGACAACTGTGAAAATGACGACCATAAACTTACCCAATCCTATTCACCCCATTCGTTCTTTAATGTATTGTCCTTAATTTATCATGTGATGAATACGTAGGAATACAGACAATTTGTTCCATTAATCTGCCCTTTAGTTTAGCGAAGACAGCCAATAGGAACTCATGTTTATTTGAATTGAAGATTCTCGTTAGAACTGAACTCACCAAAGAACGTTGAATGATTCTGTCGGGAATGAGATCAAGTTCTTGTTAAAATTGGGAAAGGGATTGCCTTGTGAAGAACTTGATCCCTTAAAACAAAAAAGCCGTGATTTACGCGGTCGTTAATGAGATAATGTTATTGTCACCCGTCACTGTAAAGCTGCTTTACTGTTGTCTGAGGACAAGATTAACTATCGATAAAAGAAAAGAAGTTGTGTATTACGGATGGTGTTTCTCTTTGTTTCGCGAATTTAATTATTTGCCACCCTAGCCTATCCACCCGCCTCCGATGGACTCGTCTCCAAATACGACGTTTCATTTTGTACAAGTGGGCAAGTTACTGCCTTTGTTCTACTCATGGCTTCCCTGTGTAATAGTTGAGCGAAATAAAAGTCGTTATTTGCAATTACACTTGGTTGAGCGTTTTTTGTTGACAAAGCATTTATTAAATATACACTCAATCCCGTTCACTTGATTGCACGGGATAATTTCTCTTATATAGGTGGTAAATTGTGGTTCGTCCTCCGAATCTATCCGTATTATTTCAACGAAATCTTTACCTACACGAACAAATACAGCTGTTCTGATTGCAAAGTTAGCGAATACGATAGCGAGTCTGTTTATAATTTTTTGTGCAATGGCAACATCAAGTTCCTGCAAATTATAATCAATAATATTTGAAATTCTCAGTCTGAGACGCCTTGTAGTTTCTCCAAGCGTCATTACCAAGAATGTATTTCCCACCGACCTAATGACACCCAGAAATTTCCCTCTGGTCTTGTGGACTACCTCCACACCTTGCCTTCCAATAAAATTTCTAAGACGTTGTCGAAGTGTTAGATTAGTGGTCACATTAACACAAAACTTTTTACAAGCCATGTTATTCGCTTCCCCTCTTGGATGGTTGGTTGCCCTGTCACTTTATGCACAACCATCGGTTTGAAGGCACGGCTTATACCTATGGAACGTTCAACTTTTATTAATGGCTCCTCAAATTATGCACTAACACTGTGCTATACTGCCCTTAGTTTAATAACAAAAAAACTCTTCAACTGAGCTCGTGGATGGTAGTGTACGTAGTCTTATCACATTCCCATCCTCCGCTTAAGGACAATGTTCTTGTTAACATGTTTTTATATGGTGTTATACATTATATAGAGTGAATTTAATTTCTCCCCTCTCTCAGAAATATTGAAACCAAATTTAAGTGGGATCGTAACTCATTAGTAAATAATGTTAAAGTAATAATGGGGGTGTAGGTTGAAAACTTTTGAATTCTTAAAAAGAATCTATTTTAAGATCTTACTTTTTTATCAGAAATTTCAAATGATGATTATGTCAATTGTAGTAATAGGAATAGTTGATTATTTTGTTATTTATGAAATACTAGTTTCTTTAACGCCAATAATGTCAGTGCTAGCTCTAGAGGTCGCTCCAGTTTTTATTATCATAGTATCAATTATCATGATAAGGGGAATTTATAAATTCATTCGAAAGAAAATGAAAGAAAATAAACATTTTTTATTACTTTAACCATCGCGGTTCGCGAAGACACCGCAACTACCTCAACTATCGCTCCCATCTAATCTCACATTCTATTTATCTATTGAAGCTCTCAAAATATTGAAAATATCCTTAACCGTTTTTATCATATCTTGTGAACCCACCTCACTGACTGCTGGTTTTATCAAAAGTGTCCACAAAAATTGCTTTTCTTTTTCCATTAATTGCTGTTTTTTAGTCGCTGTACCTCTTCTTCAATTCGACTTACGTCAATCCTTTGGAACAATACTTCAACTTGTGTTAACTCTCTTCCAGTTGGACACTCAACATATTCCCAGGTGGGCACAGATAAGCTATGAAAGCCTCGAATCCTCAAACATGAGGTGCAAATTCTTTAATCCCAGCAGAATAGCTGGCCATATTAATGTATGAAAAGGAGTATTATCCTTCCCATGGATATAGTAGGCTTTTACACTTTCTTTTGACCAAAACTTCTCCCACGATTCACCACTCTGATTAGCCCACAGCTTACTGGCAGAAAGATACCCGCTTACAGCTTCTACCCACACATAAATTTTTTTTCCTTCAAAACCTTCTAGGGGTACATCTACGCCCCAATCCAAGTCTCTAGTAGCAGCTCGATCCTGCAGCCCTTCTCCTAAATAACGCCTTGAAAGTCCAATGGCGTTCTCCCTCCAACCATCCGCTTTATCAACAAAGTTTTCTAGTTCATTTTGAAACTTTGAAAGTGCCAGGAAGTAATGATCAGAAAACCTTGATGTTGGACTCCCATTGCATAACTTACATGAACGATTATTAAGTTCTAAAGGATCCAATAATGCTGAGCAAGCATCACATTGATCACCACGAGCTCCACTGCCGCAATGAGGACAGCTCCCTTCAACATAACGGTCCGGCAGAAAGCGATCGCAACCGTCACAGTAAGTTTGTTCAACTGCTTTTTTATACAGAACACCATTATCCAGTAGTTGATTAAATATATCTTGCACAACTTCGTGGTGAAATGGATGATCCGTACGAGTATAAATGTCGTAGGAAAATCCAATTTGACGGAAACAATCCATAAACTCATTAAGGTATCGATCGGTAATTACTTGAGGGGAAACACCTTCTTGATTAGCTTGAATTGAAATTGGCGTTCCGTGACAATCACTTCCTGATACGTAAAGTACTTCTTCTCCTTTTAACCGAAAATACCGCGCAATAACGTCACCTGGCAGTAAGCTAGCTACTCTCCCTAAGTGAAGTGATCCGTTTGCGTAGGGCCACGCTCCTCCAATAAAAATGCTCATTTCAATTTCCTCCTTAGTTATAAAATTTTCTGAAAACAAAAAAAGCCCTCGTCCTCAAAAAGGACGAGAGCTGTCGCTCACGTGTTTCCACCTAAATTTACCGATCCCTCACAGTGACCGGCCTCTACAGGTACGTCACCACATGAGGTGATTATACCCTGGCACTTTAACGGGTGCGCCCGGTGCGGCCTACTACCTCACTGGGAGGGTTCGATGCACAGCTCAGAGACCATGTTCGTCAGACGTTTCTTTACTCCTTCGCACCTACCGGAGCTCTCTGTTAAAAGAACGGGGTCCAACTACTCTTTCTCGTCGTTGCCTTATTCATATTCCTTATATAGCCAATTTATAATAATATATTCCGAAAAATCAATCTAATTTTCAATAAAACTCTAAGATTAAATGATGCGCACATATAACATTATCCATACAATCAAACTCTGATTCAAGAAGTCCTTCTACTCCTTGAGTCATAAAAATTTGTTTCAGGCGATAAATAAAATACGAGTTATTATATTATTCATGGGTAAGGAATATTCTGAAAAGGGATGAGTGAGTTTATTCTTAGAAAATGAAAGGCGGCGATTCTCATGAAGAGATATTTATCGATGCTGGGAAATTACTTACTCTATTTGACGGTCATCATTTTAGTGATCTTCCTCTATAATATCGTCCTCGATCCTGTATTAGGATGGGGGCAATTCGGAAAAGGAAAGAACATCCCAATCCAGGTATTCATGGTACTTGTAATTACAATCGCTCTTTCCGCAATTGTTTACGCCATTAAATATCGACTTTTGAAACAGACACCGGTAAGCTTCTGGAGTCTTAGTAGCTTCTCGCCGATCAGTTCGAGCTTGTCGGTTCACATGTTGACAATCGGGCTCGCGTTCACTTTATTAAACGCTGCCTCCATGAAACTACTTCTTCACTACAACATTACAACGTTCAATGATTTTACAGAAGAATATTTCGCCTCTGTTCCTTTCGTTTACATTATACTTTCCTCAGTGCTAACTACTGCACTTGAGCTGATCTTGTTTATTGGTATCATGTTTAATGAAGCCCGGAAACATGTTCACGTATTCTGGCCAATTCTAGTCATCGCTTTGATAATTGCGGCGTTGCAGCCAGGAGGAATTGCGATGCAGCTTCTGGGTGTAGCGTTAGGATTCATATATGGATCCATCTATGTACGCCTATCATCCATATGGTCCGTTATGCTGGTTGGAATCGTGTTTAACATCAGTCTGTTCGGTATGAAAAGAATAGGTTGGCTTGATTCCATGGAGAACATGTCGGGCTTCACCCTTATACTGCTTACGGCAGTCATGGGACTCTATCTCATCTTTAGCACCCTTTGGTACTGGAGAAAACCAAAAGCTGGCTACTAACGGCGGCAGCCTCGTCCTGATATCTTAAACGGTATCCCTTAGCGCAACGATTCGTCCAAATATATAACCAATTTGAATCCCTTTCGAAGCCTGTTACCAAAGAACGTTTAAATGAATCTGTCGGGAATGAGTTTAGGTTCTTGTCAAATCGGCAATGGGATCAAGTTCTTGTCATTGCCTTGTGACAAGAACTTGATCCCATAAAACAAAAAAAGCCACGATTTACGCGGCCGTTAGTGAGATAATATTCTTGTCACCTCACATAATATCAAAAATTAGCCAAAAACACACCTTTGATTAAATTCGTAATAATAATTTGACCCGTGCCATTCGGATGTGGGTTCCTTGTTAAATTCCCCAAAATATCAATTGGACTTGGATAAAAATAGGTTACTGCTCCCATATTTTTATTATAATTTGTATTAAAATATTGGAATACATTTGCGACAGAATATCCAAGGTTACTGCTATTATTTAGGATGTAGTCATTAAGCCCACTTCCATCTGTCCTATAAAGCAAGGAATCTACCGTATTGTGTAAGCTTGTATCCGTTTCATTATAGGGATTATAGGTAGTAGTTACGATAAGCTGAACGTCAGGATTCAGATTTTTAATTTTAGAAATTATTGGAGCCCACTGGTTCTGGAAATCTAACAATCCTTGGTTTGCTACAACAGTATTTATATAATTAAAGTTATACCCGCCAAGTTTGGAGCTATCCTTAGCGGCTTGCATCAGATTGTTTCCACCAATACTTAATGTGATAATGTCAGCGTTCGTCACTGCAGAAATTAAGGTAGTATCAGGAGCTCTCTGAGCATCAAGACCAAGCTTGGCATAAAGCTCGTTTGTTCGATCTCCAACTGTTGCAAAACTTGATCTTGTCACAGTCCATAAAGGGTATTGTGTCTTCAAATATTCATAAAAATAGGTGGTATAGGATGTTATCACTTTTCCGGTATAAATAGTCCCAGTTGCAATGGAATCTCCCAGTGCCACATAACTAATAATTCCCTTATTAAGGGTAACTTTAATTTTAATTAAATCAGTGGCTTTTCCATCCGAAACCGCCACAGAAAATTGATCAGCCCCTGTGAAATCTTTATTCGGTGTATATGTGACAACTACAGTACTTGTTCCACTCACATTCGTTGGAGTTCCAAATGAAACACTACCATTGCTCGGTATTGAACCCGTTTTCCAGCTCATTACATCTCGATTGGTGTCCGTTGCTTTTAAATTGATAGGAACTGGAGTGTTTTTATTGGTAGTAAAGGAGGCAGCATCACCTTGTGATATAACAGGAGCAGCATTTACGGCAGCCGATGCTTCTTTCGGTTCAAAAGTTAGGGTAACAATCAATGTGGAAAACAAAATAAGAGGTATCATTAAGACCTTGATCCATTTGTTCTTAAAATATCCAATCATTTTTTTCCCTCCCTTTAATCATTCTTCTCACCATATAACATCAAACACTCGGACTTACTTTCTTTTGTCCTCCTTTAGAATATTTTTGTATAACTTATGTGTATGTTCTTAAAAAAGAACAAACACATTGTACGCATTTTTTTGTTAAAAAAATGCTCTTCTTTCAAGTGGACACTCCATAGCTCATACTGCTCTAATGTTCATTGATATTTATACTCTTTTACTTCACAATTTCCAACATGAAATTGATAAAACTCTTCGTTCGTCTGATCTCTAAAATACGCATTTATTACTCTGAAGACTCCACCGTGGGTTACAATTAGGACATTATGATCGCCATATTTTTCTTTTATTTCATCTAGAACATTAAAAACTCTTTGCGCGACTTCTAAAATCGACTCCCCGCTACTAAGCTTACTTGGAAAATGTCTTTTTGCTTTTATAAAATTATCATCATCACGATTAGTTCCTTCAAATATGCCGTAGTCCTGCTCTATAAGTCTGTTTTCAATTACGAAGTTTTTACTAATCGCTTTTGAAATTATTTCTGCCGTTTTAACTGCTCTAGTCAAGGGTGATGTAATGATGATTTTGATTTGTTTTTCATGTAATATTTTAGATATTTCCTCTGCTTGCTTTGCACCCTTATCCGTTAATTGAACATCAGTCTTTCCGCAAACTCGATTTTCACTATTCCATTCAGTCTGACCATGTCTCACAACATATAATTTCAAACAATCATCTCCAAAATATTAAATATCGTTGTACACATTCGACGGAATGGTTGATGAAACCTGCCAGTTACTTGAGAAAAGGCATCCGATCCAATTGGGGTCAATCCCCTTCTCTTGAAGTACTTGTTTCGAAAATCTCGAGTTCTCAAACGCGTTGGTTGCTTTATCTTCACGAAGAATCGCCTTTTCGGGAACGCCAAGTTCCATTCCTACAGCACAAAGAAATTCCCATTCTGTAGTCGTAACATTTGGTGTTGAGCCACCTGAAGGCAAAATGTAGGGTGCAAACCCCAGATGAAATAGATCAGCTGCTTGTTCCATCAATTGTGGATGGCTCCCCCCAGGAATTAGGATCACATTTAAGCTATCGCCTCTCGTTAGCGTTATATCATCTAGTGTCCAAATTCATGAGATGCTTGAGAAAAATACGCTACTATAACAACAAAAAACAGGATAATACTCATTAATATAAATGAATATCCTGTCAATCGAGCTGTCAAATTCTTTTTATACAGTTTAGATTTCCGTATAAACAGAAATCCAAACCCTAGCAACAACGCAATAATTATTCCAACATAATCGTCCAAGCGATCCACCCTATCTTGATTATCATTTTGCTTTTCCAATTGAGTTACTTTAATGAATTAATAAACGAATCTAAAATCTTGACCGCTAGTTCATTCCCGTTAGCACAAAAGGCTGCACGCGGCAGCCTTTTTACGTTTGTTCAACTATAGTTCTTCGTTTCCTTATTAGTGCATCGTTTATCCAATCAATCTACATATTTCTTGCTTGGCAACTTCTTCGACCCAAGCAACAAAGTTTGGACAATCATTAATACTATATATGGTATATTCTGGATAACCATCAAGGGGTGCTATGTGTTCAAAACAATGGTCATGGGCAATCATAATAATTGATGAGTTATTCTTATTATATAGTGTCATATTGCCATTAGCCTCAAAGGCGAACGCTATGTAGTCGTTGGGATTGATATAACATTCGAATTTTTCATCATTACAAACATCTGCGATATAATTTTCCCACCCTTGAAAACCTTCTTCCGCATCTCCTAGAGTCAAGGCTGAATTCAAATTTAACAGCCAACTTATCTCAGTCTCGTTCCATCTTTCAGTTATTCCTCCGAAATATGTTAAAAGTAATTTATGCTCATTGCATAATGGCTTATTAATATCTAAAGCTGGAGGTTTAACTAACCAACCGAAAGAATTTCCTTCATGGTCAGTCCACCCTAATAATTGGTAAGATTCGTTGTTAACTCGAACATTAGTCACACGTGCCTTTATTAAGAATTCACTCAAAACAGGATATAATCTTATAAATGAGCCAGAAAATCTAAAGATATCTTTACCTTGGATGGTCTCAGTTATGGTAACTATATCATGTGGCTTAATAAACCAAGTGATATCATTACAAAAATCATTCCAATCACTATTTAATATCTTCGTTCCCACCCTAACACCCCCTTTAAGAAAAATATTTGTTTAGAAGATATATTTTCTACAAAATTTTACGATTCCCTTCTTATGAACCGTGTTTAACCGCGATAAACTGTTACATGAACAGGCTGCCAGCATGCCGGCAGCCTGTTCATGTATTGAGCTATAGTTAGGACCGAGGGCCGAATGACCCGATCCGTGAATTTGGTGCTAACTGATGTCTGTGACTTCCTCGATTAACCTAGTTATCTTGTAATTTCATATAAACTCATTACATATTTTGAGTGTGGCAAATAATATGCTTTATATTCAATTATTTTATCTTCGGGTCCTTTGAAAGATATACAGGAATATCAAGAAAACTAGATGACAATATCACGAAAAAAAAGAATAATAATCCCAAGCCAGCTAGAGTTACAAAGATCTTGGTTATTAATCTCTTCAGATTGCTTTCAATCTTTCCTCCATTAGAAAAGATGCCTAGAATAATAAGAACTACACCAAGAAGTAAAAAATAAAATGAAAATATCAGCCAAGACCAAAAATGTTCTAGGAAAAACATACTAATAAAAAAAGGGGCAAGTATGAAGGCCCAAAAAGTATTACTCTTCAATAATCTTCTCATTGTAAACGTCCAGTCCTAAATGGTTTCCGCGGAGATCAACAAACAACAAATCTGCAAATTTCGAATTTTACATAATTATAAACCTAGGATTGCCAAATAATAACCAATATTAACTTTGGATCTCAAGGTCGTGCTCTTTACACCAGTCAATTACTAATTCTTTAATCTTATTTTCTCTATACTTGTACCATTGTTTATCGACACCATGTTGTAATAACCCTTCTTTAAATCTCCGAAAAGCTCCCCTTCCCTGAATGGCATCATACAATTCTTCTCGAATCCTCTGATCCTTTATACTCAGAATAAATTCCTCAATAATTTCATATTCATTGAATTCGTTTCTTAATGTGAAATCGACGTAAACACCAACCTCATCCTCAATTATGCTAATTGCTTTTTCAATATTCTCCCTTTGCCATACAGGAAATTTTTCGAGAGGCTCTTCATCTTCAGCAGCCCCAATTTCTTCTCTCATTAATGTAATAACTTCGCCTGTGTTAGTATTTATATAAGTAAAAGTATCATCAATTTGAAGTTCAAATTCACTAATTAATTCATTTAACTTTACTGATTTGTTACTCATCATATGCCTCTGCTCCTTTTCGATATATACAAACATCATATCCAAAAAACCAAATAAAGCTACCTCTCAGGTAGCTTCGACCACATTTAAATTGAATGGTCCAACTTTGTGGACATTAAACTATCGTTCTTTCGTTAGTTCAACAATTAGATCTCTTTTTCTGATAGTCGCTGTTGTAACAAATTCCAAAACCATTTTCATCAATTTCATACGGTCCAATTTTAAAATCGCGTATCCCGCACGCCACAAAACGCATCCACCGGACTGACGCCTTTAAATGTTGAGTCCCCCATGATCTTCGATATTGTTTGACGGATGATGTTCTGGGTTGGCTCATAAGCATTAATATACGTTTTAACCATCGGGACATCATACAAATGGAAAGGATTATGAAGCGAAACGAATACCGTCGGCAGCGATGTAACATACCAAGGAATTTCTGGTCCCATGGGAGAAAGCCACTTGATCCGGGCATAGTTCGCCTGGGCAAATTGCTGGACATTTGCAAACAATAATACCGCATCGTACGACTTGGCAAACTCCGTTACCTTTTGTCGTTTGAAGAGCTGTACGGCAACTGGCTCGCCGGGTCTCTCCCGTTTTATACGTTCCGCTTCAGCTACCGGAGATTCATAAAGCGTAACCTCAAAACCTACCCGTTTCAGCTCCTCCGTAACTAGCGTACGGACCCCGTCCTGTTTAAGTCCGAAAAACATCTTCTCGTCCCCCAGCATATATACCATAATCCGTGGATGAGTTTCCGGCCGGATCGGCAAGTCGGGCCGAGTCTGCTTCACCAACGTAATCGAGCGGTCTGCCACTTCCACCGCAATGGCCATGTGCTCGCTGCAGCCGATTCGGCTTAAAGCCGACTTCGGTGGGATAAGCGTACCTTCCAGTTGCTTGCGATGCAGCCCGATTGAAGCCTTGAGCCCGAGTATGCGACGCAGGGCGTCATTCAGACGCTGTTCCGTAATGACGCCGTTCTTATAACCGTCCATCATGAACTGGTAATCCTCTTCCGGATCGTTAAAAAACAGAAACATATCACAGCCCGCCGCAATCGCCTGAGGCAGTATGTCGGAGCGTTCCATCGCGGAAGTTAAGCCAATCATTCGTGAGGCATCAGTCAGTACCAGCCCGTTAAACCCAAGCTGCTCCCGCAAAAGTCCTGTCACAAGCTCCGGCGACAGTGTGGCCGGAAGTAGGTCTTCCTCCGCCAAATTCGCATTAAGCCGCATTGAATAAGCAGGCAGCTTGATATGGCCGACCATCACACTTTGCACGCCTGCTTCGATCATTCCCTTGTATACTTTGCCAAAGGTTTGGTCCCACTCCTCGCACGACAGGGTATTGACACTTGTCAGCAAATGATGGTCTCGTTCGTCAACCCCGTCACCTGGGAAATGCTTCATCGCCGCCGCGAAACCGCTTTCACAAACGCCTTTGAAATAAGCTTTTGACATCTCAAGTACATCGTCTGGATTATCTGCGAAACAGCGTGTCATCGTAACGGGGTTGCGCCAATTATAGTTAATGTCGACCACGGGAGCAAACGTCCAGTTGCAGCCGACCGCTGCACCTTCAACCCCGCTTACAAAACCCATCTGGTAAGCATAATTCGGATCGCCGGTTGCACCGATCTGCACATGTGTACCGATCATCGTTCCGTCCGTGCAAGCGCCATTGCCTCCCGACTCCATGTTAGCTGCAATCAGGAGAGGAATTTTACTATGTTGGTGCAAATATTTATTCTGCTCATAGATATTCTCTGATGTATTCGGATTGTAGCGCACGCCACCAATATGGTATTTATCCAATAGTTCCTGCAAATATTCTGTATCATGACGATACCCTAAATTAATAAAGAGTTGTCCAATTTTTTCTTCTAAGTTCATGGAGGCGATAGTTTGTTCTACCCATAGGATGTCTTCATCCATCAAATGAAACGGTGCTGCCTTTAAATTCAACATATTACGTTTCCTCCCGCTTATTTTTTAACTAACTGTAAACATAGCAATTCGAAAGAAACAATGGCTCATTTTTTATGCTAAACTGTATTGTGTATAAACCTTTTAAAACTCTTGAATATTAAGGAGTAAAAATTATGAATAACAAAATCCAAAAAATCACGCCAAACTTGTGGTTCGATACACAAGCCGAACAGGCGGCAGAGTTGTACACTTCTATTTTTAAAAATTCGAAGATAGGAAGAATCACTCACCATGGCAAAGATAAACACGGGATACCAGAAGGAACAGTAATGACTGTGGAATTTCAACTGGACGGGCAAGAATTCGTAGCCTTAAATGGTGGCCCGTATTTCAAATTCACAGAGGCAATATCATTTATCGTGAACTGTGAAGATCAAGATGAACTGGACTATTTTTGGGAAAAACTCTCCGAAGGCGGAGATGAAGAGGCTCAAAACTGCGGTTGGCTAAAAGATAAGTATGGCGTGTCGTGGCAAATTATTCCTTCCACTCTAACCGAGATGGTAAGCGACCCAAATCCAGAAAAATCAGAAAGAGTTATGGAAGCATTACTCCAAACGAAGAGTAAAATTGACATAAAATCTTTGATGCAAGCGTATGAAGGATAAAGTGCACTTTGTCGTGACAGACTGGGGGAAGACCGTACCACGAGTCATTGATAACGGAAAAAACGTTAGTTAAGAATTTACCGCCTTACGATTGATAGGGCGGTTTTTCTTTTGGCCAGAAATCAACAATCAAGGATATCAGAGCCAATACTAAAGACATCGAAAATTAGAATTCATCCTTGCCATCAATCGTTGTAATTCCTAAATGCTCAAGTGTTTTATTAATTGCGTTATTACTTAAAGTTTCCTCACATTTATATCGACTTTCTCACGCACCAAGTACTCATACAACGCTGCCCAGCCACATTGACCGTTTTAATAGGCTCAAATAGTTTCCCCTTCAACTCTTCCGTAGTTTTCTGTAATCTTTCCTCATCCACAAGAAAACGGATGCTCCCGTCTGGAAGTTTATAACGTTCATCCCCGAGTGGCTTTACTTTCGTTTCAATTCCAATTGATGATGCAAGTCGTACAAACATCAGCCCGCCAGGCTTAAGTACACGCCATAATTCATGCACTATTTGCTGAAAATGGGCCTCATTTTCAGCAAAATGCAAAACGGCGTTACTAATAATAAAATCAAAATAGTGATCATCAAAGCTCATCTTCTCAACAGCATCAACCCGTGTGCGCTCGTTCGACCAGTCAGGTGCTATCTTCATGGCAAGCTTCTGAACAGCGCCAATCGCTTCCTCAGATCGATCCACTGCATACACTTCATACCCGTTACGCAGCAAATAGATAAGATTGCGACCAGAGCCGCATCCGGCATCGAGAATTCGCATTCCCTTCGTAATATTACCTTTTAATAGCTGATCAAATAAATAAATATCAATATCGCCAAACTGCTCTTTTAGATTCATATGCTTCACCTGTTTACCTTCAAAATAAAAAAAAAGAGACGTTAACCTGAATCGAAATAATCCCAATATCCTTAGTAATTATACCATCAATTCTCGTAGCTGGAAATTTAGAGCGCGGCTGCCGCGTGGCTGGCCACTCCCTTACGTTATCGATAAGTCCCATATTATGGACGTTTAAGCTACAGATCCTCGTTCGTGCCACCGTATGAAGATCCGTGAAGATTCGTGCTACTTCGCGGTTCTATTTTTATCGGAATCCTGCTCTTAGTTCAGCAAACGAATAGGAGCAGCCACGCAGTGTGAATACGGTGGTATCGGATGTTCCCTCTTCTTCGAACTCGCTAGGGCTCATCTAATTAATAATTTCTATCTGACAAATCTTTGTCTTTAAACCATATTTGAATTTGTTCAATCATATCTTTACCTCTTAATGCTATTGAAAACTCACCACATACAAATATATCTTCCGAATATTTTACAGTTTTAAATTTAGTGTTTGATTTTATATGATTTATTGCGTCCAGTCGGTCCATTCCAATCCTAATCGAAAATATTGAGTAGTCAGGATTAGAAAACTCCAAGGAACCAACCTTACCATTAAGATCATTATCAGCATCATTGGGAAAACTAATTCTAACTTTCTTCTCGTTATACGCTCGCCCATGTCCCCCCATACCATGGATATATTCACCTGGGCCCCATTGTTGTATTACTTCGTCTTCAGACATTCCAAACTTTATGTCTTCAATTAATAAATTCTTATTTAAGGTGTCTATATCTATCTTGAATCTCTCATACCAAAGAAATGACAAGATAATAAGGGCAAAAAATACAATAAAAAATACAATACCTGTAATGATATATCGCTTTCTTATTTTCATTTTTATCATCCTTTAGGTAATTTACGATAACGACTTATTTGAGAAATTCGAATAATAATATGGGTTAGATGGATTTACCTTCTTCACAAATAACCAAAAGCCATATTGAAATATTCGCTAAGAAAAAAAATCTTCCTTTAATCCGATTCAACTATGCTGCCCGTTAACGTAATTGAGACTGCCAATCATGTTGGCAGCCTCCATCCCAAATCAAAAGTTGACCATCCGTAATTTATTACCATAAAATCGTTTACGGTTATTCTGTATATGCATCTTATCCATTTCGGTATAAGAATAATTTAATGCTTCCTCAGGAGATACTACTTGAAAAGGCATTCCTTTGTCTAAAAATAATAAGTTTAAATCTAAACTAGCTGCATGATATTCACTACTGAATTGAGCATCGTTTCTGCTAATTTATCGTACAGGTTGAACAGGTTCGGTTGATTTCGTAGTTAATATAGATACTTAATGTCTATAATTACAAAACATTAATTAATCCATTGCACGATATCTTTCATTTCTTTTCTGCCTCTAGGGAATACAGGCTCATCTGCTCGGTATCCAAATGCGACCATAGCCGAAACTGCTAAGTGACCATCCTCTAGTAAGTTTTCTTTTGCAAGCAGCTCTTCTACCTTATCGATATAAAATCCTTCTATTGGACAAGAATCAATTCCTAGTAACGCTCCTACCGTCATCATATTGGCAAAGGGAAGAAAGGTTTGTCTTTTAGCCCAATCTAACGCTTTTTGCTCATTCTCAAACAGATTTTGTTGGTTCACTTGAAAATTTCCTATACCCTCTATAATTTGATCAGATTTTTCATCTGGAACACCCCAAACATTAAGCCAGTGATTTTTTACATATTCGGAGTCGTACCTTGTATCCTTGCTTGTTCTTGAAAGAATGATAACGAAATGGCTAGCAGTTGGCAGATGACCTTGTGCACCTGGAGAAATCTCTTTTAGCTTTTCTCTGAATTCCTGGTTTTGGACAACGAGGAATTTCCAAGGTTCAATGCCACATGAGCTAGGTGAAAGTCGGGCTGCTTCTAAGATGACATGAAAGTCTTCCTCTGAGATTTTTTTTGTTGGATCAAAGCTTTTTATTGCACGTCTAAAATTAAACGCATCTAGAATTTCTTCTCTATTTATCATTCGTTGTGTCATATTCAAACACTTCCTTCTTATTTTTTTAATGACCTCTACTCATTCTGTTAATCCAACATCTTTGGTTTAAACAATGAATGTTGGTTACTCGATTGATTCTAAAGCAGAATTCCTTTATGCTCAATCATCAGTTTTGGTGTTTTATCGCCTAAACAACAAACGAATTAAATTGTCGTCTATACATAGAAGAGAGCGTGATAAATATGGAAGGGATGAAAGTAGATCCACGTATTATTCGGACAAGAAAATTGTTAATGGATGCCTTTAACAAAATAGCGCAAAGAAAGGAGTTCAAAGACATTACAATAAACGATATTACGGAAGAAGCAACCGTAAATCGTGCTACTTTTTATTCTCATTTTCAAGATAAATACGACTTAATGGATGCCTCAATTACAGAAGATATAATAGAAAGCATTGTGAAACACTTGAATCATTACGATAGTTTAAATGAAGAAACGATTGTGAAAATCTTTTTTACGTTAACTAAGTTTCATACCAAAAAACGAACTGAATATAGTTCACAATGTAGAAGAAGTATCGAATCCTTTTATGCAATAATTGAACAAAAAATAAAAAAAGAACTGGGAGAATTATTTTACACCCTATTTTTAAAACAACAGCCTAACTTGGATTCGGAAGCCTTAAAAATTGGTACTACTGTGTTGAGTTGGGGAATTTACGGAGCATCTGTGGATTGGGAAAATAATAGTTCTCTTTCAGGAGAACTATATATACAAAAAGCCTTACCTTTTATAGTGACGGAAATAAATAATATGAAAGGATGAGCGCAACACGAAAAGAGCTGCTTCAAAAGACGGTTATCCCTGCTTTTGATACAACTCTTTTGTTATCAACGAATAAGGTGAACGTTCTCAGTTGGCTGCGGGTTGTTGTGGCGACCTATCTATTAATGAGCTGTGATTAAAAAAGTGCCAGCCACCTAAAGTAGGCGGGTTGCCGGTGTCGACGGCTAGCAGCTCCCGATGTTGGGCGATCACTTTGCGGAAGGCTAGCACGTATTCATCGATTTGATCACGCCACTCGTGCTTGAACCAAGGAAGCGCGAACAGTCTTGCCGAGATTGACTCCGTCACCGGCAGACTGCCCTCAGGCTGCCTCAAATCACGGTTCGCATGGGCTAAAATCGTCGGCTTGCCGTGTCCGTAAACATCCGCTTCGTGGAAAAAAGGATGCAGGTGCAAAGGCAAATTGCAGCCCGGACTTACACTTAGCACTCCCTCTGCTCGCAGAGCGGCGCAAAAACCGGTCACGGACAAGCCGCCTAGCGCCTCCGGCTCGTATCGTCCGCGGGCGGCGTACCACCCTCCGTTGCGACTGCCGGATCCGGATTCCGGACGATGTGGCTTGATTCCGGGCAGCCCGCTCAGCCCTTCCCAGAAGTAAGACATCGCCCGCTCGATCTCGGCGATGCGATCTTCATAATACTTCAGCTGCACGCGGCCAACCGCCGAGCTTAGCTGATGCATCCGGTACTTGACTCCGCCGAGAGGAAGCCCGATATACGGCTGTAGCTCCGGCGTCTGGATCTTCGATCCATAGCGCTCGTAATGACCGAAGGCAATTGCCCGCTCATACACGGTTCGATCCCTCGTCACCAGCATACCTCCTTCGCCGATCGCGAACGCTTTGCCGGTCATCATGGACATTGCGCCTACGTCTCCGATCGTACCAAGCGGACGTCCTTTGTAGAGGCCCCCTAGCGCATGGGAGACATCCTCAATCACCTTCACTCCGTGCTTAGCCGCTACGCTCAGAATCGGGTCCATATCTGCTGGATGGCTCAAGTAATGGACTACTACGATCGCTTTCGTGCAGCTCGTGATCTTCCGCTCGATATCCGTCGCATCGAGGCCCAGCGTTACGGGATCGATTTCGGCAAATACGACGGAGGCGCCGAGCGAGAACGCTGGCATCGCGGTCGCCCAGTAGGTGAGCGCTGGAGCAATGACTTCGTCGCCGACCCCGACCCCGCAGCCGAACATAGCCGCTTGCAGCGACGCGGTTCCGTTATGGAAACCAAGCGCAAACGGCACCCCTAGCCAATCGGCCATCTCCCGTTCGAACTGCTCAGTGACATCGGTACCCGACATCGCGCCGCGCCGCAGCACCTCCAGCACTGCTTCTTCATCCTCCGCCGTGATGATCGGCCAGCGGAACAACTCTTCGTGCGCCCTGGTAACCGCCTTCGGTCCGCCAAATAGTGCCAGCTTTTCTTCTACCTGTTTCACTTGTTTTCCCCCTCTCTCTAGAATGCGAGTTGCCCGCCGTCCACCACAAGGCACTCGCCGGTGACGAACGCCGCATCCTCCGAAGCCAGGAATGCGAATACGCCGGCCACATCGCTAGGTTTGCCGGTACGTCCAAGCGGGATTTTATCCCGAATGTATTGCTCGACAAATTGTGCGTCGTCTATCGCTTCGGCCATCGGCGTCTGTATGTAGCCCGGGCAAACCGCGTTCACGCGGATGCCGCTTGCGCCCAGCTCGATCGCCATTGTCTTCGTCAGCAACACGACGCCGCCCTTGGACGCGTTATAATGCGCGTACTTCGCTTCGCCAACGAGACCGTTGGTGGAGGCCATATTCAGGATTACACCCTCCCGTTGACGAACCATGACTTTGGCCGTCTCCTGAGCCACCCAGAACATGCCATTCAAATTCACGTCGATGATCCGGCGCCAGTGCTCCGGGGTAATGTCTAGAACCGGCTCTTCCCAAGCAATTCCCGCATTGTTGACCAATATATCGATTCGACCGAAGCGGCTCACGGTTTGTTCCACAGCGTCACGGACTTGGCCGGTATCGGACACGTCCGCCGTTATCGCAAGAATTTCCGCTGCGACCGCCTCCAGCTCTTTGACGGCTTCAATTAAATTGGCCTCGTCATTCGAGACCAAAGCCAATGCCGCACCTTCGCGGGCGAACCGCTCGGCCACCGCCCTGCCGATTCCTCGCCCTGCCCCAGTGACAAGAACGACTTTTCCTTCAAATCTGCGCATCGTCATCCCTTCCCTTCCGCAATCTCGGCGACGACGTCAATCTCGACGAGTATGCCGTCTAACTGACCGCCGAAGCAGGTGCGAGCCGGGTAAGGCGCGGAGAATACGCTTCGATACACGGCATTAAACCGCTCGAAGTCGGCCATATCGGACAATATCACGGTTACCTTCACGACGTCGTCAAGCGAACTACCGGCCGCCTCCAGAATCTGACGCACGTTCTCCAGTGTCTTCTCCGCCTGTTCCTCGATCGAAACGCCAATGATCCTGCCATCGAGATCAAGCGGTCCTTGGCCGGATACATACACATGACCGTACGATACGATCGCCTGCGAATAAGGGCCGTCTCCCTTGGAAGTGGTCTCGGTAACAACCGGTTTTCTCATTGAAGGGTACCTCCTTAGAATTTCGTTAATCGTGTCCAGGGCCACACCACTCCACGATGATGCGGGCGTAAATTTCCGTTAGCTTGTAAAGTGACTCCAGATCGACAAATTCATCCGCCGCATGCGCATTGGCACCGCTTGGGCCGAGTACGAGAGCCGGCGTTGGGCTGTGCAGGTTGAACATGAATGAGTCGCAAGCGAAGGGTGCCCCGCGCACGACAGGGGCCGTGTTCAAAACATTCTGCGTCTGCCGAATGGCTGTTGCAAGAATGGGCGATTCCGGCGGCAGCGCCGAGCCCGGCAGAAAACGGATGAGCTTCGCAAATTCGGGAATCGATACCGTATCGCCGAACATCTCTCGGTAGCCGGCAACCAACTCGCTACGTAGTTCCTCCTCGGTCACGCCTGGGTAACACTCGACCCATATGTCGAGAAGGCTGACTTCGGGACCCACGTCACACAGCGCAGCACGCAAGTCGCCCGCCTCCAGCCGGGTGGGGATGATCGGCAGCGACGTCGGCTCCTCATACCACGGCGAAGGACCGGGCAGCCCACTCCGTTCGAGTTCATGCCGCTCCAGGAAGACGAGAAACCGCCCGACGTCAAAAAGCGGGTTATCGATCGCTTCCCCATTGAACGAAAGCCCGGTTTTGCCGCGGAACGTCAAACGCCACAAAGCTCCGCCGCGCGCAGCCGGACAGACGACCAGATTCGTCGGCTCTGGCACGATAGCCGCATCAGCAAGTACGCCCTTCAGGCGCCCGGCTAGCGTACCGTTCGCTCCGCCGAACTCCTCGTCGACGACTGATTCCACGATGACGTCGCCGGCCAGCGGGACGCCTAGCTCCCTTACACAGCGTAAGGCCATCATAGATGCCGCCAAGCCCCCCTTCATGTCGTATGAGCCCAGCCCGTACAGACGCCCCTCACGTACATAAGGCTCCCACGGGGAAACAGACCATCCGGAAGCAACGACCGCCGTATCGATGTGGCTCGAGAACAGAAGCGAACGGCCGCCGCCCGTCCCTCGGTGCCTGCCGTGCACGTTCGGTCTGTGCCCGTAATCCTTGCCGGGGAAATACGCAGGATGCTCCCTGAAGCCTGGCGCATCCTCTGGCGAATACAGCTCCGTCTCGAGTCCCCATCGCTGCATCACGTCATGCAGCAACACCTGAGACTCCCGCTCGGTCCCGTCGAACACCTGATTTACCGTCGATTGGCGGATAAGGGCGGATGTCAGTTCGATCAGGTGATCCTTGTTCAAAGACACCCATTCGGCGATGCGTGCATCCAGTCCAGGTAAGATGTGTTCGGACTGTGTCATTGAAATTTCCCCCTTGCCGCGACGTTCCAGAATGCTTCAACCTCGCCGTCACGCACGGCGGCTACACGGTCTGTCATGTTGATAACCCCGCAGCAATGAACAGGGACGAAGGCCAACCGGTCGCCGATGCGTAGCCCACGCGCGGCTTCGCCAAGACGCAGCATGCCGTGTTCCTCCGTCATCCATTCGAGCGTCACGTCCGGATGACCGACCGCATAGCCGCGTCCAGTTCCGATTGGCGAGTCTTCTCCGTCGCTCGAGAACAGCTTCGTTCCGGCGTCGACAACCGCACGGTCTGGCGCAGGTCGGCTGATAATGGTGGTATAGACAGTAAGCGCGCAATGGTTCAACTCATGGGCGCCGAGCTTCACTTGCATCAAATCACCGAACACATACGTACCCGGCCGAATCTCCGTGACGCCGGGCAAGCCGGCGACGAATCGACTGGAAGGCGTCGAGCCCGCGCTTACAATCTCCATGTGGTAGCCGTCCGCCTCCAGTGAAGCGGCTAGTCGTTCGACGCTCCCAGCCTCCTGTGTTGCAATTTGGCGACGCTCCTCATCGCTTTCCGTATCGTAAGACTGGCCAGCGAACGTCAGCAGTCCTTTCAGCTCAAGATACGGCTCCTTCGTGATGCGGGCTGCCATCGCTCGCAAGAGGAATGAATCCGGCTTTACGCCTACGCGCCCGAAGCCGCTGTCCACTTCGATCAGGACCGCCACCGGGTGTCCCGCAAGCCGGCCGGCTTCTGCCGCCGCCTCAATGCCTTCCTCGCTTTCCACCGCAACGGTAATCGCCGCTCGCGGCAACAGTGCGGCCAGCCGCTCGATCTTTCGGCGCCCGATGATCGGATAGGCGATCAGGATGTCGCGCACGCCCCCGTCCTCCATCACCTCCGCCTCTCCAAGCTTAGCGACGGTGACGCCCACCGCCCCAGCCTCGATCTGCAGGCGGGCGACCTCAGGCATCTTATGTGTTTTGGCATGAGGCCTCAGCCGTACCCTACCCGAGTTTGCGATCTGCTGCATGTCGCGGATATTTGCGTTCAAGCGTTCTAGATCGATTAAGACGAACGGGGTGTCTAGTTCTTTAATTTGCATGATGCAGGCCTCCTGAATATGATTGTCAGAATTCACCAAGCCGCAATCTGACCGTCCGTCCGGGGCTCGGTACCTCCGACCAACGTGCCGTTCTCCAAACGCCAGATGATCTGGCCTCTGCCAAAGCTTCCAGTGCTTTGGGACCATCGAACATCGTGGCCCATTCTGGCGAGCTTGTCGACGATGCTGCGGGGAGTTGTCAGTTCAAAGTCTACCGTTTTCCCTTCTATCCATTGCCACCGCGGGGCATCTAATGCCGCTTGAGGATGGAGTTGGAAATCGATGGTATTCATCAGGACCTGCAGATGGCCCTGCGGCTGCATCGCTCCACCCATCACGCCGAACGGTCCGACTGCCCGGCCGTTTTTGCTGAGAAAACCAGGTATGATAGTGTGATATGGCTTTTTGCCCGGTTCAAGACAGTTGCCATGGTTCTTATCCAGCGTAAATCCGTACCCCCGGTTGTGAAGGGCGATTCCCGTACCCGGAACAACAAGGCCGGACCCAAAGCCCATGTAATTACTTTGAATGAAAGAAACCATATTTCCGTCCCGATCCGCCGTGCATAGATAAACAGTCCCGCCTTGCGGCGGTCGACCGGGCGCTGGTTGCAGCGCAGACGATCCGATGAGGCGGCGGCGCTCCCTCGCATACGCTTCCGAAAGCAGCTCTTCCGGCCTTACGGACATGGTCCGCGGATCGGAAATGTACGCCTTTCCGTCCGCATACGCGAGCTTCATTGCTTCTAGCTGCTTATGGTACGTATCAACGGTATCGCGCTGCGTGAACTCGAATCCTTTGAGAATATTGAGCGCCATCAAAGTCACTAACCCACTCCCGTTAGGAGGAAGCTCCCATACGTCATACCCGCGATAGTTCACGCTGATCGGCTCCACCCATTCCGGCTTGTAAGCCGCCAGATCCTCTATGCGTAAATACCCATTATACTGCTTGGAGAAAAGGTCGAACTTTTCCGCTAATTCACCGCGGTAGAAAGCTTCAGCGTTCGTTTCCGCGATGATCCTAAGGGTCTTGGCATGATCCGGAGAAGACCAAACTTCTCCGATACCCGGAACGTTGCCTTTCGGTGCGAACGTATCAAACAATGCTTGAAATTCAGGTCCTTGCAGTCGTTCGCGAAAATATTCGATCGCTCCTTTCCAGGAGTTCCCAACGATAGGGGAAAGCGGAAATCCCTCTTCCGCATATCGAATGGCGGGCTGCATCACTTCCGCTAAGGGGAGCTTCCCGAATGCTGCAGCCAATTCCGCCCACGCGGCAGGAGCACCTGGAACGGTCACCGGGCTGAAACCATACATGGGCATTCGATCGTATCCCGCTTCCCGTAATGAATCTATAGAGATAGACTGTGGAGCGGGACCGCTGGCATTCAAACCGTGAAGCTTCCCTTGAAACCAGACCAAAGCGAAAGCATCTCCGCCAATCCCGTTGGAGGTGGGCTCCACTACGGTCAGGGCCGCAGCTGCGGCAATCGCTGCATCAATGGCGTTCCCGCCTTTTTTCAGCATGTCAAGACCTGCTTGGGCCGCAAGCGGCTGCGAAGTCGCAACCATCCCATTTCCAGCGTATATAGGGGAACGGCGGGAGGCGTATGGCTCATTCATCACATCGAAATCCAACGACAGCCTCTCCTTTATGATTGGGTTGTTGTAAGAGAGTGGAACTCAGGTTTATAATTAGGTAGAATCTATTCAAAATTACAAAAGGACGATTGATATGATGAAAAGGAAATACACGGTCCCAGCGCTCGAGAAAGGTCTTGCGATCATCGAGATGCTTGCCGGTTCTCTGGTCCCGCTCGGCGTTACCGATATTTATGAGATGAACAAGATTCCGAAATCTACGATTTTTATGATTCTCACTACACTGGAAGACTTAAAGTACGTACAAAAGACCAATGACGGCAAGTATAGGCTTACGCTCCGGCTATACAACTTCGGCATGGAAATGCTGTCCAGGCTGGATATACGCAATATCGCGCGCCCCTATATGGAGAAGCTCGCCTCCGAGCTTCGCTTTACGGTACATCTAGCGATGTTGGAGAACGGTAAAGCCAGCTATATCGAGAAGGTCAAAGGTCCAGGTTTCGTGCAATTCTCAACCGAAGTGGGTCAATCCTTCCATCTGCATAACTCTGGCGTGGGCAAAGCGCTAGCCGCATATGTTACGGAGGACGCCCTCGCGCAGTATGTGGAGATGCACGGCATGCCAGCCATGACCGAGCATACGATTACGAACCTTGCCACGTTCCGCAGATTCCTCGCGAACGTCCGAGAAGTCGGCTATGCGATCGAGGACGAGGAAGGCGAAGTTGGGATACGCTGCTTGGCAGCACCCATTTTCGATCATTTGGGCCAAATCTATGCCGCTATTAGCGTAACGGCATTGCGTAGCGAGTTACCCAGCATGTCATATCAGGAAGTCGGGCAGAAGGTTCGGGATGCTGCGCTACGGATTTCCGAACAGTTGGGTTATGAAGGGCAAGCTCCTACGAGCTAAAGCTTTTTGATCCGGCCTTTAAAGCGCTCGATAAACTGCCTGTTCCACTCGTCGCCGCCGGTGGCGTTGCCGCTCATCCAAATCGGCGGTTTAACGCCTTCCGCCGCAAGAAAGTTAACGGTCTCCGCAACCAGAGCATTTAGTAAAAACGCGTTGGCGAATGTTGATATTGCAGCCACCCGCTGCTCCAATCCATCGATTTCCAAAACGGCGTCGCCAACGCCTACTTTACAATCCAGCACGACGTCGACGAGGTCATGTAAATTCTGCTTCGACGGATGGCGTGCGGGATGTTCCGCCGGCGTTTGACTCGCATGTCCAACCGAGGTGACGCCAATCGTCGTAACCCCTCTTTTCTTCGCCTCAAGCGCCGTATCGATGACAGCCGAGTTGATCCCGTATGCATTGATGATGATCAGAAGATCTCCTGCCTGAAGTCCATAGTCTTCGACCACGATACGGCCATAGCCCGGCGTACGTTCGATCGCCATCGACCGGAGCGCACCTCCGCTCAGCAGCGTGCCTTCGTCGAGAATTGCACTGACATGCATCAAGCCGCCAGCCCGGAAAAATATTTCCTGCGAACCAAGGTTGGAGTGTCCCCCTGGACCGTAAGCGTATACGATTTTGTCTTGCTTGACGTGATCTGCGACCAATCGGGCAGCCTTCATTACTGCCTCATTCTCTTCTTCATGCAGCCGAGACAGATGCTCCGTTACTATCGCCAAATAGCGTGTCATCGGAGACAAACTCATACGACAGCTCCCCTCTCGTCATAAGCCGTAGCCAAATGGATATTGTTCGTTCACCGTTACCGGAAGCTTTCCTTCCGCCCGGAGTCGGCCATACAAAACCTTAAGTGCTGCATCGATCGAATATTCACAATCGCCGTAGGAGCAAATGCAATTGCCCGGCGGCGTCATTTTCCGCAAAATATAGGGACTTCCAAAAATGAGCAATGCCGCCTCAGGATCATGGCGCTTGATCAATTCGATCAATGCAAGCTGGGAGTCCGGAACCGTACCGCTCCCTTCTTTGTAGGACAAAACGCGGACGAATGTCGCATACACGACATGGTCATAGGGGCGTGCTGCAAGCGCTTGTCGAACGTCGGTGAAATCCTCCTCAGTCGGATGCTCACGGACAAGAACCATGTCGTAATCACTTGAATAGTCCTTCATTCGCTCGCGAAGGTAGGCTGTTTTGCCTTTGACAACATACCCGAGATCCTCCGCCTCTAATCCTTCTTCTTCGCCGATCGTAGCAATGACCAGCGCCGATTTCCCAGAAAACGGCAGCGAGGCCGCTTCCAACACCGTAACGGATTTATCAGCGATTTCCGCCGAAACGGCTGCATGCTTCGGTGAACTGACTACGAGTGATGCTTCCTCAACTGAGATCGTGCGATGCTCGAGCAACTGGAGCTTATCTTTGATTTCTAATATGTGTTTAACGGACGAATCGATCTGATCGATAGGAATCTCTCCGGACTGCACCGCAGCGTTTAGCGCTTGAAATGTGATTTCAGGATCTGTCTCGTAGTCTTGCAGAATAATATCATGGCCGGCCTTCACGGCTAACACGGCTGCCCGCTCGATTCCGTATTCCACCTTGATGCCGCGCATGGTCAGGCTATCAGAGATGAGCAGCCCCTCGAACCCGAGCTCGTCGCGCAGCAAGTCGGTCATGATCGCTCTCGACAGCGTAGCGGGTATGCGTGCCTCATCCGGGCCGAGCAGCGCCGGAAATAAAATATGTGCGGTCATGATGCCAAGCAGACCTTTGGCAATCAACTCCCGGTACGGTGCCAGCTCCAGCTCCAATAGGGAACTCTTATCCCGCGTCACGACGGGCATTGATACATGGGAATCTTCTTCCGTATCGCCATGCCCTGGAAAATGCTTGGCAGTCGGGATGACCCCTTCCTCCTGCATACCGCGAACCACTTCTGCAGCTAGCGAAGCAACGAGCTCCGTCCGGTCACTGATCGCCCGCGTATTGATGATCGGATTGTCGGGATTGGAGTTGACATCCACCGTTGGATTACTCACGACGCCGAAGCCGATAGCACGGGCTTCCCTCGCAATGCAGCGCCCCATTTGATAGGCCAGCTCTTTAGAGCGGGTAGCGCCGAGCGCCATTAGTGTCGGAAACGGCGTGCCAAAGTTGAATGTATCCGCAAGGCCGTGCTCTGCATCCAAATAAAAGAGAATCGGGGCGGTGGATTGCGCATGGCACTCATTGACCCACGCGATGATATCCTCCAGCTCACGGGATCCCTTTGTCGTCAGCATGACGGCCCCCACGCCGCCTAATCGACCTTCCGCGTTCATTTGTTTCGCTTTTTGCGCATAGTCATGTCCTCTAACTACGATCATCTGCGCGAGCTTTTGCTCAAGCGTCAGACGCTTTAACCACTTCTCGGCATTGGTTTCCACCTGCATCTTGTATCCATCCCTTCTATTTCGCCGCGTCCGTCAGACGAAGTGATAAATCGGCCACTGCAATTTTTCCGACGATGATATCTTCTATTTCTGGTAAAAAGATGCCGCTGAATGTACCACCGATATGGTTATAGTCAACTTCATAGCCGCCTTCACTGATCATTTTGCGAGTAGGGACATAGAAGGTAACTCCGTTCGAATAACCAAGAACAATAGTCTTCCCGCCAGGGAACAGTTTCTTGAGCATGAGCGAGTACTCGGTTGAAATTTCGCCTTCCATCGCAATCAGGCGCGTATCATCGTCCAGCTGCCAGATACTGATATAGATGGACGTTCGATCCTTCGTGAGGCCTTCCTTCATGAATTCGATTTTGCGTTTCGCCCCTCTTCGCCGAACTTCGCCTATCGCGGGATTGGCTACAATGTTTTCGAAAAATTCGATAGGCGTATGCTCCATAATTAGGTTTGCTTCAACCAAAACCGTCTTGAAGACACCTTCGATCGGGTTGAACGTCTGCTCCTCAAGCACACGAATGATGTCTTTGGCCAGATCGACGCCTGCCTCCTCCATTTGCTCGAAGTTACAGCTAATAAAATCGTCGCCGACCGCGCATTTCAGTGGCTTAATTTCGGCAGCGCAGCCCTGTAGAAACACAGCACTCACGCCAGGATAGGTTTCTTCCAGATAACTGTTCGTTTTTCCTGGATAATCGTTCGAAATCAAATAATTATCCGAGCTCATCGAGGTCGGATGACAGCCGTAGCTATACAGGATTCCCTTGAGATCGTTCGTCTGATCGACTAGCTTCAGCACGAAAAGATCATGATCGATTTCCACATCGTAGGCTGGCTTCCACAGGACGCCTCTGTCCGTCAGCTTTCGGCGGCTAACACCGAATACGGAGGTTCCGCGCGCGAGCTGAAGCTGACCTTCTTCCAAATGAGAATAGCATTCGTTCACTAGACCCACGATCGTATCTCGAATAAAGCCGTAATCAACCGCGCTTCGGTATACCACGCTGTTCGTGCTCGCATTTCCTTCCCCTCTTGCGGCAACGGCGTGGTGCGTATGAGAAAAATTGATAAGCACTTCGTCATGCTTCAGATCGAACGTTTGTTCTAGTGTGTTTTTGATCCCATCGATGAAGCTGCGATCGCCCCCCGACAAATCCAAGGTGATGATTAGAAGGGTTTTGTTTGCCTCAAGGAGCACAGCCTTCGCATAAACAGGATCATGGATTCCTTCGCTTTCGTGCGTACGGTCTCCAAAACCAGACATAAATACAGGCGTTTGCGGCGTGATATCCGCCTTGGACATGCCAAACTTCATACGTATCCACCCTTTACATAAGTTTTATATAGGAAACAGAAAGGGGCAGCTCAAGAAATATGCCCTGCCCCCTTCTGAATCTCACTTTGTGATTACTCCGTCAAAATCATAGCGATTGCGAGATCGAGGCGTTATCACCTATTGACGAAGCGGTTGAACCAGGAAATGAAATCATATAAGACTTAGCTCCGCCATGGAATGTCGTATCATAAGCGCCTGTGAACGGAGAAATTGATTCACTGTAAGTCCAGCCTGTCGTCCCCTCGAAGTCGGCGTTCGTAATCGTCTTTCCGCTCACAGAAACGTCGTCGACGTACAAGGAAATCGGGTAATTGGAGACAGCCTTTTTGCTAATTAGCCTAAACTGCAGCGAAAAGCTCGAACTTGTCGGGTTGATCGTGATCGTATGCGACTGCCATGACGTCGCATCCGCCGTCACGTCGCTCTCCCAAACGACAACGCCATCCACAAGCGCCTGTTTATACCAGTAAGTCGAGGTGGAACCAGCTTCGCTGTCCTTCTCCCAGAATGTCAGCGTCCGAGTGTTGCTCGTCACCGATTGCGAGATCGAGGCGTTATCGCCCGCCGTAGAAACGGTTGATCCTGGATACGCAATCTTATAGGACTTGGCTCCGCCATGGAACGTCGTATCATAAGCGCCGGTGAATGGAGAATTTGATTCGCTGTAAGTCCAGCCCGTCGTCCCCTCGAAGTCTGCGTTTGTGATCGTCGCTCCGCTCACCGAAACGTCGTCGACGTACAAGGAAATCGGGTAATTGGAGACAGCCTTCTTGCTGATCAGCCTAAACTGCAACGAAAACGTTGGATTGGATGGATTGATCGAGACGGTATGCGACTGCCACGCTGTCCCATCTGCTGTTACGTCGCTTTCCCAGACGACAACACCGTCAACAAGTGCCTGTTTATACCAGTACGTCGAGGTGGTACCTGCTTCGCTGTCCTTCTCCCAGAACGTCAATGACTTGCTTCCAGTTGCGCCGTATTCGTAAGCCCCGATATCCGGTGACGAGTCACGGGTATCCCAGTCAAAATCTACGCTAGGTGCATTCGTCGAGCTTCCCGCATTTTTGGCCGGAGAGGTGGAAGTAAGATTATAATCATGGCCCGCACTGTTCACAAAAGATGGACTTACCCCTGTTATATTGTGGGTACCGTGTGTCATTGTAGTTGGGTACCAATAGTAAGTGGTACCGTTTAACAGATTGTAATCGTAGGTGTTACTTGAGCCTACCGTCCCGGATAAGTCAATACCATAAGTGGTGCCGGAATTGCTGTTCTGAACGATGTTATTGGATACATAGACGTTATCAGCTGAACAACCCCAACTTTCTACGGTGCAGGCTTTGTATCCACCACTTGTACCATTGGTGGCGCCTACTACGATGCCGAACTTATGGTCGACAACCGTGTTGTTCACAATAGTGACTTGGTGGGCATCATGCCATAGATGAATGCCTGCCCCGCCTGCATTGTTATAGACAACGTTGTTCGTTACAGTCGCTCTTGTGCTGATGTAAATACTTTGGACATAACCACAAGTTCCATTACCGATGTCGTGAACTCTATTTGCGGTAACAACCGTACCTACCATGAAGCTAGTGGTGGTCGTGTTGTAATCGGTGATGTTAATACCGGCGCCTCCGCCACTGTCGCAAAACGTTTGCATGATATTGTGGACATCGTTATTCTTTATCGTGACGTACGAACCTTGATTTAAAATCCCGTTTCTTGCTTTTGCTCCCGTGCCGTCAACCTCAAATCCATCGATTACGACATTGTTTCCCCAGTTTTCCCAAATGATAAATTCTTTGGTGGCGTCGGTAGGTGTGATGGTCGCTTGATAGGGCCCATCGATGGACACATAGGTGATGTTATCCTTCGTTGTTTTGAAACCTGCCGATGACGTACCCACCGCATACGTCCCCGCTTTGACTTTAATGGTGTCGCCTGAAGTCGCGACAGCGTACGCTTTGCCGATCGTTGCGTATGGATGCGCTTGCGAACCGTCGCCCGGAGACGAATCGTTCCCTACAGGCGCAGGCGCTACCCAAATGTCCCCTGCGGCATGAGCTTTCATCGGCACCAGCATGAGCAAGCTGAACATCATCGCCAGACACAAGAAGATGGCCGACACTTTTCCAAACACCAATTTCCTTCCAACATAACAATTGATCAACATACGATTCCTCCTTCAGGTTTTTAAACATCCTTTCCCTGCCTATTCATGGATGTCCGGCTGCCTTCAGCGACCCGTTGACCGGGTTAACACGCTACATCATCCTCACCCCTTTCCAAATGGATTTTGAATGTGTTTTGTCGTCCCCCCAAGATTTCTATTGGTTAGTTATGTGATTGATCGTGACTTATGGATACGGTGGCGGAAGCCGGCGTTTGATTGCCTGCTTTGTCGACGGCTGTATATGTGATTGTATAAATTCGACCGTTTCCGTTACCTTTGCGTTCCGCACGCAATTGAAAAGTAACGTCCGACGAGCCGATATTTGCGATAATGTCCCCATCCCCGCTATCCGGTTCATTGCTGGTAATAGAGGTTAAGGTAACCGCCGCAATTCCGGATGCCGTGTCGACCGCGTTCAACTGTGCATGGATGGTCACCATCTTGTGGTTCGCAGGCCACAGCGTCGATCGATCCAACGTAACGGTTAAGCCAGGCGCCGTTTGGTCGATGTTGATCGGCAGTAATTTCGCCTGTTCCAGATTCCCCGCCGCATCGATCGAACGGTAAGCAAGGGTATGAGCGCCATCTGCCGAAATCGTGATCGGTCCGCTGTACGTTGACCAATTCACTGTATTGTCCAAACGATACTCTGTTCGGTTCACTCCTGTATCGCCGTCCGTCGCACTTAAGCTGATACTTACGTCGGACGTAATCCAACCGTTATGGGCGTCCCCCTGAACCGCTGCGCTCGTTATTGGCTGTGTTGTATCGGGCATCGCGAGCAATTCTAGATCGATGATCCCCATTTTGTAATTGGTGGCTTCCTCGTTCTTCCCGATATTCTCGAAGGTAAGCTGATGAACGCCTTTCGTCAGCTGCGTAGACCCAATCGGCTCGAACACTGCTCCTCTTCCCGTCGAACCGTAGAAGTTATAGTCCAATAGCGGCTGTCCGTCCAGCTTGATCGTATACTTGCCGTAGCTGGTAGCCTTGAAGGTCGTCATACGAAGCTGGTACAGGTGCGTTTCCGGCACATCCACATCGAACGTGATGGCGTGACCTACAGCATTGGCGTCGAATTGCAGGGTCGGTGCGTAGATAGTCGTGCCAATGGTCTTGGCGATGATCGGCAGCTTGGTGAACCCATATACGATCGATAAGCCAGGCTGCACGGTAATCATGAACGAGGCGGAATGCGTTGTTCCGTTCAGTGTAACGTTGGCCGTCATCACGGATGTCCCCGGGGAAACCGCCGTGACGAGCCCCGCAGCGCTGACGGTTGCGACTCCGGCATTGTTGCTCTGGTAGACGATGGTAGATGTCTTTAGTGATGCCGGCTTCCCATTCGTCGATGTCCCCGAAACGGTTAGCTGCGTCGTTTGTCCCTTGACCAGAGAGCTGACCGGTGCGGAGAGCTTTACGGATGCGATTGTAGGCGCAGCGATGGTGATGGGTATATTCGTCCGTTTCGATACACCGTCCAACGTCACATCCACATTGAGCGTGTCCGTTCCGCTATTCAGACCCGTCACCAAACCGGTCGAGCTGACAGACACAATGGAGTTGCTTTTCATATAGTAGCGGATCGATGCGGCGCTAAGATCGGCAGCGCTGCCGTCGCTCATTAGCCCGGATACCGTATACTTCTGGGTTTGCCCGATTTCTGGCGTTGGCTCACTCGTTTGCAGCGCAACGGACTGCAAGCGCTCTGCCACCTTGATCTGAACCGAACTGCTCTTCGGCGTCCCATTTCCGTCCACGTCAGCCGTGATCGTGGCGACACCGTTAGAAATAGCCGTGACAAGTCCGTTCCCGCTAACTATGGCTACGGCGGGGTTGTCGCTCGTATACTGCGCACCGCTCAAATCGGAGGAAGAAACGATTGGCGTTGATTCGCCGATTCGAAGCGCACGCGATACCGCCTGAATCGTAAAATCGTTCGGATCATATTCGTAAGCCCCCATATCAAAGCCGGCGCCCCGAGGCCGAGGTTTCCCATCCAAATCGATCGTAGGCGCATCATTCGGTATCCCCACGTCGAGAGCCGGAGATGTATATTTCAGGTGATAATTGCCACCGCCGGCCGGATCGTAATACACAAACTGTGGATCGGCTGCAATTGTACCGACAGCTGTTAAGCCATTCTGCAGACTTAAGTCGTAAATACTGTTGTGGAAAATAAGATTGTTCGAGTACGTATTGTTTGTTCCAGTTTTCCCCTGCTCAGAGATCCCATAGCTGTTGTCAAATACGATGTTGTTCGATACATGAACTTCATCGGCCGGGCCTTGTGTATGCCAGAAGTCTCCGCCGCCGATGACCATGCCAAACCACGAAGAGAAAACGGTGTTGTTCGCAATCGTTACATGATTGGCGTCATGCCACAGGTGAATGGCAGCACCGCCGTTCTGGTAGACAAGGTTATTCTTCACCGTACCCGACGTGCTGACATAGATGCCCTGTATGTAACTGCAGCCAACGTAGCCGATGTTATGGACGATGTTGCCGCTGATTTCCGTTTCCACGCCATAATGGTAATAATCGGTGTTAATGGCTGCTCCACCGCTGCCAGTGCACACGATGTTCGTTGCAATATCGTGGACGTGGTTGTTCTTGATCGCTACATAAGAACCTTCATTATATAAGCCGTTGCGCGTGTCGCTGCCGTTCCCATCCACCTCAAAGCCTTCGATATCCACGTAGCTGCCCTGATTATCCCAGACGATACCGCTGGCGTTCACTGCAGGAGGTACTAGACGCGCACCCCACAATGTATCGGACACATACCGGATTCGGGCAGAAGCCGTCCCGCTTGCTTTCGTCTGAAAGCCGCCCGTGTACGTCCCCGGCGCAACATGAACGGTGGTACCAGCCGCTGCAACTTGGGACGCTTTGAGGATCGTCAGAAAGGGCTGCGCCTGTGTGCCGGGATTGGAATCGCTGCCTGTTGCAGAAACATAATAATCCGTTGCGGCTGCATACGCCTTGGGCTCACCCGTAAAAGCTAGACTGCAAATGATGGCAAGGCTTAAGCTTCCCGCAATAATTTTTCGGCCGAACATGAATTCACTCTCCTCGTCATTCCTTTATGGCGCCTATCATAACGCCCTTCACAAAGAACTTTTGCAAGTAAGGATAAAGAATGAGTATCGGACCCGTGGCCACGATGATCGTCGCATACTTGATGGTCAGCGCGACCTGCAGCTTATCCCCGCTGGAATCCGCCGTCATGCTGTCTGTGCTGTTACTGATGAGAATCTCTCTTAAGATCAGCTGCAACGGATAATGCGTGCGGTCCCGCAGATAGATGAGCGCACCGAACCAGGAATTCCAATGGGCGACGCCGTAAAACAAGATCATGACAGCAACGACAGGCAGCGAAAGCGGAAGCACAATCCGGAACAAAATCGTGAAATCGTTCGCTCCGTCCATTCGCGCCGATTCCTCAAGGCTGACGGGGACCGCTTGAAAAGCGGTTCGCATGATAATCAAATTGAAGGAGCCTACGGCCACCGGGATGATGAGCGCCCACAAGGTGTCGAGCATGCCGAGGCTGGTCACAAGGATGTAATTCGGAATCAAGCCGCCGCCAAAAAACATCGTAAACACGATCATAAACATAATGCCGTTTTTAAGCATGACATTCTGTCTGGAAAGAACATAGGCTCCAAGCGAGGTCATGATGATGTTGAGTGTCGTGCCAACGACCACGATGAACAGCGTGTTCAGGTAACCCGATCGAATGATCGGATTATTAAAAACCGCTTTATATGAGTTCAGGTTGAAGCCGTGCGGCAGCCAGATCAACCCGCGTGTACGCGCCACCCATGCCGGGTCGCTGATCGAGGAGATGAACACGTACCAGAACGGATATAAGGTGACAAACACGAGCAGCAGCATAAAAAGGACATTGCCGATATCAAAAATTCGTTCTCCTGTGGACCGCCTAATCATCGCGTTTCCCCCCTTCTACCAAAGTTTTGTTTCTGTTACGCGTTTACTGAGCGCATTGGCCATCACGAGAAGTACAAAGTTAATGACGGAGTTAAATAATCCGATTGCGGCGCTGTAGCTGAAGTTAGCCTCCAATATGCCCTTTCGGTAAACATAGGTGCCGATTACATCTGCCGATTCATAGGTGGCTGTATTATACAGGAGCAGGATTTTATCGGTATTCACCGACATCAGGCTGCCGATTTGCAGAATCAATAAGATGATAATCGTCGGCATAATGCCGGGAAATGTGATATGGTAGCTCATCTTCAGCCGGCTGGCCCCATCGACTTTCGCCGCTTCGTAGAGCGAAGGGTCGATGTTCGCCATCGCCGCCAAATAGATGATGGTGCCCCATCCGACGTTCTGCCAGACGCCTGAGCTGACGAATATTGCCCGAAACCATTCGGGCTTGCTCAGGTACGCCACCTTCTCCATGCCAAACAGGAAATTAAGCATGTTGGTAAGCAACCCGTCTCTCGCCAGGAAGTCGACAATAAAACCTACCACGACGACGATGGAGATAAAGTATGGCAGGTAAGCGATCGTTTGCACGATCCGTTTAAATAAAGCGCTGCGAAGCTCGTTCAGCAGGAACGCCAGTACAATTGGGGCCGTGAATTGAAAAATGAGTTCGTAGAAGCTGAGGATCAGCGTATTCCGAATCAGCCTTCCGAAATAAAAGCTATGGAAAAACTCGTTAAAATATTTAAAGCCTACCCATTGGCTGTGCCAGATGCCCGTGCCAGGCGAGTAGTTCTTAAAAGCAATCTGGATGCCATACATCGGAACGTAATGGAACAATAAGTAATAGACGACAACCGGCAATACCATGAGATACAGATAACGATTCACTTTCAAATCCCGCTTCAACCGATAGCCGTATTTCGTTCGGTCTGCTTTCGGGAGCGTCGTCACCGCCTTCGAACCAAGCTGCATAGACGATTCCTCCTAGTACGAAGGAGGAAGGAAGGTCCGCATCACTTAACGGCCCTCCGCCTCCTTCATCTGCATGATGCTTACGATTTCTTCATGTATCTGTCGTACTGCGTTTGATAAATTTTCGTAGCTTCTTCGATCCCCAGCTTTTTGAGCGTGGCGTTGAATTCGTCAAATTTGGAAAGCGGCTCTTGGCCCATAATGAACTTGTTAATCATTTCGTATTGGTATGTCCGCAGATCCGTCATAATGGAGGCGATTTTGGCCTGCTCATCCGAATTGAGGAAGGACGGCATGAATTTTGAGTGATCCGCCTTCGTCCACTCTCTCATGGCACTTTGCGTATCTGGATCTGGATGCCACTGCAGATCGGCGTCCTCATCCGCTTGGAACGGACCGCTGGAGGCGACAATCGTATAGATGCCGAGCGCCTGCGTGATCGATAATTTGTTCGGATTTTTCGTAATCGTCTCCGTGTATTTCGGCTTCCCGTTATCAATGGTATAGCTTTGACCTTCTACACCGAAGTTGTACAATATCTTGCCTTCCTTGCTGTAGCCATAATCGAGCCATGCAGCAATCTGTTCCGGATTTTTGGCCGAAGTGGTGATGGCTACGCCGATGCCGCTCCATTGGGCGGTCGGTGCGCCTGCTGATACCGCCAGCTCACCTTTATTAAGAGAAGGGACTGGAACGCCGACCAATTTGAAGCTCGTGTTCGGATCCTGCTGCCGCTTAAGCTGCAAATAGCCGCCTAATCCGCTTCCGCCCCAGCCAGCTTGCGAGCCGATCAAATCGTTCAGTGTCTTGCTGTCTCTAAGCTTGGTGTCCGAGGTTAAATAGTCCTTGTCGATCAAGCCTTGACTGTACCAGCGATTCATCAGCGTCAAGTAATCCTTGAACTTCGGCTGGTATGGGCCGTATTTGACCACACCGTTCTCCTGATAGAAAGCGGCGTTGAGGCCGTATGCGCCGAGGAACGGATAGCTTGTTTCGTAATCCGTCTGGCGGTAGAAATAAGGGATTTCATCTTTTTTGCCGTTGCCGTTCGGATCCCCGTCGCGGAAAGCCGTCAGAACCTTTTCCCATTCATCGACTGTCGCTGGCGGCTGCAGTTTGAGCTTATCTAACCAATCCTTACGCAAAAACAAACCGTGATATACAAATACAGGGTTGTCTTCGCCCACGAACGGGAATGCGTAAATATTGCCGTCGTCGCTGGTCAGCTGGCGTTTCAAGTCGGGCTTATCCTTCAGCATTTTCGATAAATTGGGAGCATATTTGTCGATAATCTCATTCAGACGGAGGATCTTGCCGTCCTTAATTGCTTTGTCCGGGGAATTCGCTTTCCACGAGTACCCCATAACATCAGGAAGCTTACCGGTCGCCATCATCAAATTGAATTGATCCTTAACCTGTTGCTCGCCTGCGGGTGGATGCTGAAACTCTACCTTCGTTCCCGTAATTTTCTCCAGCTGTTTGTAAATGCCCATCTCGCTGTAATTTTTGATTGAAACCGCTGCTTCCGTATCCATGATGTTCCAATACGAGAATGAAGCTGGATACTTCGGACCCGTGGTCGTTTGGGCTGCCGTCGGTTTCGGACTTTCGTTCGATGGACTCGCTGAGCTCACTGCCGGTTTGTTGTCATTGCTGCAGGCGACCACTAGCCCCCCCAGCACGGAAACCGAAAGTAATGCCGCAATCTGTTTCTTACGCTTAAACTTCATACCGTAAACCTCCCTTAGATTCTGAAAATCGTGAGCTGTTGGCTCGATTTCACTATATAAAGAGCACGGTCAAGAGCAAATAGCCTAAATTATATATGGGTTATCCCGATTAAGTATTGTGCGATTTAGAAGCTGGGAAGCCGCGTCACATATGGCTTTTTCGATTCCAGGGGAAAATGGTGCAGGCAAGAGATAGTATAAAATGGACTCAATTGGTTCATAGCCTCCTTCAGTAAGCTGCTGATCCGTCGGAACATAGCCCACCATACCATTGCTGTATGCGAGTGGAAGCACACCACCTGGATGTAGACTCTTGATGAACAGACCGTACTCGACCATAATTTCTCCGTTCATCGCCAAGAAGACAAGATCGTCAGCAATCGTAACCTGATTCAGCTTAAGTGGAATATGCGAAGTGAGTCGTTTGGGTTCATCCAGCATTCGCCGGCCCCATTCCCCGGCCATGCCAGGCTTATTCGCTGCCTGTTGCAGCTGCAGGGCGTCCGGTACCGAATCGAACGGAAGCTGCACCTCTACGGCTTCCGCCTCTATCCGTCCGGGTGATAACTGTCGCATCGGTTGTTGCAGCACCTGCAGTACGACTTCGGATAACTGCGCTCCGAGCCTCCGTACGTCCTCATCGCCTCCTCGGTAGAAGGCATCTCCTTTGATCAAGGCTGGACGAATGTCGCCGCAGCAGCCTTGTAGGAAAGAGGCAATCGCCCCGCCTCCGATGGCCTGCTCCACGTGCTCCATCGCAATGCCTGGAAATTCCGAGCTTATGAATTTATGATCGGTCGTGGTCGGGTGACAGGCGTAATGGAACAACACGCCTGTCGTTTCTTTCGTTCGCTGACTCCTGAATCGGATCACGTTGACCTCCGGATCGATCAGTCCCGCCTCGTTCGGAGCCATGGTCATTACACCGTCAACGAACCTACGGCGGTGAATACCGATCCGGCATTCACCGGATCCTCGCTCGATTGTTACGGGCTCTAGCTTCTGATATGCCTCTTTGACCGCTTCCAACAGGCAGTACTCCAAAGCTTTCACATAGCCGGTGTTCATAGGATCGGGAATATCGAGCGTTCTCGGACCGCAGTGTGCATGGGTCGCATGAAGGATAATCGCCGCTGGTTCCAGACCGAATCGTTCAGATAACAAGAGTTGAAGCGCTTCTGTACGTTCTGTGCTCCACGCAAGAATATCCGCCTGCACAAGTAGTGCTTTCCTTGCTGAGCCGGAGGCTTCTGTTTGTTCAAAAAACCAAGCCTTCAAATATAACGGATGAGCAATGCCTTCGAAATCGCCGTGCCGATGACCGAAACCTGCTAGCGGCATCGGACTCTGCGGCGTAATATCCACCTTCGCTGTACCCAACAGAAGCTCCATCATTTCCATACGCTTATCGACTCCTCATAAATTGGTTAAAGGCCTGATCGAGCTCCGGCCATCTCTACGACTATATATCAGGGGCGGATCCCTCCAAATAGTCCATATTAAACATCGGTTATCCCCTTTACTTCTTCTCAAAACAAAAAAAGACGCCTGAGAGCGTCTTCTTCACTTCTTCGAATATCGGTCGTATGCGGTCTGATTTATTCTTACAACTTCATGCAACCCGAATTTAGTTAACTTACGGACATAATCGTCGAACCCTGACAACGGTTCCGCACCCATAATGAATTTATTGACCATTTCATCTTTATAGGTTAGAAGGTCAGCCATGATCGAAGCAAATTGCTCCTGCTCCCCTGCATTCAGCAGCCCATTCGGCAACGCTTTCGAATGATCAGCCTGTGTCCACTTGACCATCGCGTCCGCCTGCTCGGGATCTGCATGCCATTGTTTGTCTGCATCGGAATCTGAAGCGAACGGACCGCTGCCCGATTGTAGCGAGTAGATCGACAGAGCCTGAGAAACAGTCAATCCCATGGGATTGTGAAGAATCAGATCGGTGTACTGCGGCTTTCCGTTCGCAATTGTGTAGCTTTGACCTTCCACGCCGAAATTGTACAAGATCGCCCCCTCTTTACCGTAGCCGTAATCGAGCCATGCCGCAATGCGTTCCGGATGGTTCGCGTTTGCCGAGATGGCTGCACCGTGTCCAATGATGAGCGGTCTTGCCATTGATACGGCTGTTCCACCGACTTTGAGCACAGGGAATGGGACACCGATCAGGTTAAAATCGGGCAACTTCTTCTTCATGGCCTGCATATAAGCCCCGAGTCCGCTGCCGGCCCAACCGGCCACCGCACCGAGCTGGTTATCCAGCATCCGCCCATCCCGAATTTTGATATCGGAGGTCAAATAATTGCGATCGATCAGTCCCTCTGCGTACCATTTGTTCATCAGGGTCAGAAATGTCTTGAAGGCAGGCTGGGCGGGACCGTACTTAACCATGCCGTCTTCCTGATAGAAGCCGGTTGTAATGCCGAATGCTCCAATGAAGGGATAGCTCGTCTCCATATCCGTCTGACGATAGAAAAACGGAATTTCGTCCTTCCGTCCGTTCCCGTTCGGATCCCCATCGCGAAAAGCCGTCATCACTTTTTCCCAGTCGTCGATCGTAACCGGTGTCTTCAAATGAAGTTTATCAAGCCAATCCTTGCGAAGCATTAACCCATGGTACGCAAATACCGGAGGATCGTCGCCAATCAAGGGGAACATATAGATATTCCCTTCGTCGCTCGTTAATTCTTTCCGAAGATATGGTTTCTCGTCCAGTAGTCTGGATAAGTTCGGCGCGTACCGTTCAATGAGCTCGTTTAACCGTAGAATCTTTCCGTCTTGAATCGCTTTATCCGGGCTATTCTTTGACCAATCCGTATAGATGACATCAGGTAGCTCGCCAGACGCCATCATCAAATGGAATTGATCCTGCGCCTGTTCTTCCCCGGCCGGCGGATGCAGGAAATTGACCCGGGTTCCTGTGATCTTCGTCAACTGCTTGTATAGTCCCATTTCACCATAGTTTTTAAGCGTAACCGCCGCATCCGTATCCATCGGTACCCAGTACGTAAGGGAAGACGGGTATCGACTTGACTCGTCAAGTGGGGAATGCCCAGCCTGCGGCTCAGCGCTATCTTCACAGGCCGCGACCAGGCTGAGCATCGCGCAAGCCAGCAACGCCGATTTCAGCAACGAGACAAATCTCTTCCCTCGATATCGGAGCATGCGCCCATCCCCTCTCTTCCGCTCTATCGACTCAGCATTTCGCGATACTTACCAGGTGGCACGCCTTCCACCTTCTTAAAAAATCGGACGAAGCCGACCGCATTGGCATAGCCGACCTTGATCGCGATTTCCGCAATGGTAATACTCGGATCGGATAACATGTTTTTTGCCTGCCGAATTCGTACGGTGGCGATATAGTCTGTAATATTTTCCCCGCTGTGCCTCTTAAAGAACGTCGACAAATATTGAAGGCTAATGTGGAAATGATCAGCCATGGAAGCTAGGCTTAAGCCGTTTTCCGAATAATGCTCGTCAATGTATTGGCATATACGGCGATACAACCGATCTCCATGGTCGGTTTTTTCTTCCCGGGTAAACGTGCAAATCGTCTGGTAAATGTCTTTGGTTCTCTGAATCGCTTCCTCGGCGGTTGTACATTCAACCAAGACCTTCGCAGGATCGAACGAGCCCTCGAACGGCGGCTTGTCGGCGAATTGCAGACCGTTCATCACCTTCACAACCGTGCTGAGTAGATCGATCAAAAGAAACTTCCCCATCTCCGGAGTCAAGACGTTCGATTGGAAATTTGCGGTATAAATCTGGTTAAGGAGTCTTTCCGCGCTCGTGTAATCTCCGCTCTTAGCAAAGTTCATCAGCTGGACTTCGTCCTCCATCTGATAATGGTAAAAGCGAGGTTCAAAACCCGCTATTTCTTCATGATAGATGACCGCATTAGAGCCCTTTATCATTCGATAATCGAGTGCAATCAATGCCTCGCGGTAGCATCTGCCGATTTCCTCAAGCCCCTTATGGAACTGGCTGATGGCAATCGATATTTTCAAATAAAACCGATTTGCCGCGGTTTTCTGCAGCTGGTTGATGAGCGCCGCCACCTCTTGCTTCATCGGTCCGGCATTGGTGCTGACATTAAGTAGGATAGCCATTCGGCTGCGATCCATCTCTACGATAAAACCTTTGCTGCCTAACAGCTCATTGCTTATATTGGTCAGTATAAATCGCACGTGTGCCCATTCCTGCTCCGTATTATCCTTAATGAAGTCCCGGCAATCCTCGATATCCAGCACGATTACACCGAAATAGTCGTATTCAAATTGAACGTCCATGAAGGCAAGGGAGTCGTCGCTTAGCGACGATTCGTCAATGTGCCCCTTAATCAGTCGGGACAGGAAATTGGCCTGGATGACGGGCGCATGCCGCTTTAATGTTTGGCCCATCTCCTTATTCTCGCTAAACGTGCGGACGAACGATTGTTTAATGTACTCGAGCTCATTCTCGTCAATATCCTGCTTATGCGTGGTGTTCTCTTTCATAATGGTTTGGACGACATCGCGAATTGGGGAGTAATTACGGTAGGCCATGATATAAGAGGCGATAATCCCGGCAACGACGATCAGTAAGAGCAGTAGCAGTGCGATTTCCTTTACGGCGTTCACCTGCTTTAACACCATATACATCGGGACGACCGAGACGAATTTCCAACCGTTCTGCCCTGTCGTGTAGGACAGCATCATCGATTGATTGTTTTGCTGAAAGGTTTGGTACCCAGAGTCGTTTCCAAGCTGCGCAAACAACCCGTTTTCCAGTGGGTGTTGCTTTGCCGTCGTCATGATGATTTGTCCGTGTTCGTCGAGAATATAAATCGAGCTTTGGTTCACTTTTTCAATCTGCTTGATCAGTCGGTCGAACTCCGCTTCATTGATGAGAATGACCAGATTTCCCTTTACATTCACAGTTTCTCCAATCGGGAGGGACTGGACATACGTCAAGACGTTGGTGACCCGCTCGCCTTCCTTGATCGAAGTGACCGGCAAATACGTTTTGTAATGAGCTCCAGTTAACAGGGTATCCCTTACCCAACCAGCGCCTTTTTCGTTAAAGTTGAGGATTTTATCAAAATAGAAGGAGGAATTGGCTTTTCCGGATGAGGTTAGAATCATATCCGAATTTTTGAAGTAGACCATAAAATCATAGATGAAGCTGCTGGCCTTATTGACATTGCGGAAATCCTTCATGATGTCGGCCAAATCGAACTCGTTCTTCGTATAATCGGTTTCCAGGTTGCTTAGTGACCACTGAAGCTTCGGATTAAAGGCGAGCTGCACGGCCATGCCCTCAACCTCTTTAAACCGGTCCTCTGCGACAAGCGTGATCTGTTCGAGCAGGCCAAGATTTGTTCGGTTCGCATTGTCCACCATGATCCGCTCTACCCGCTGGTATAGATATACGCCGGCCGTGACGGGAAAGAGTAGGATGGCGATATACGAGATCAGTATCGTAATCAGGATACTTTTTCTTCGATTCGACTTTCGCATTCCGCTCAAAGAAGTCACCCTCCCTATTTCGTTATGTTTCGAGGAGAACAAACTTTCATTGACTAATTTAACGACTATTCCGAATTATCTGACTTTTAAATACGAGTTGATTTACCTCGGACTACCTATTCCAATATAATAACCTGCCTTCTTTCCGGAGACAAGTCTATTAAGAGTCTATTTCTTCCATTCCTGCCCAATCGCAAAGAGCCGGAATGAACTCATTCCGGCGGATCCTTGCTCGGATTATGGCACGAGCAGCACTTTCGCGGTTTTCCCTGGTTTCGTGATGAGCCGGTCGAACCAAGCCGCACCTGTCTCCAGAGGAGCTTCCTCTACCCACTCGTCCAGTATGAACGAACCGTTTGCGAGGTAAGCAAGCGCCTTTTCGAAGGTAACGGCTGAGTAGGCGAACGAGCCGAGGAGCGAGATTTCGCTGCGGATCATCATGTTAACCTGCAGTGACGATTCTGCTTCGTGCAGCCCCGTTACGATGACCCGTCCGCCAGGCGCGGTAAAGTCGATGCATTGCCGGCGCGTAACGCTTGCGCCGACGGCGTCCACGGCTATGTCTGCCCCGCCGTCGGTGAGGCGCCGCACTTCAGCCGCAACGTCGGAGGTGCGGTTCGGCATGATGGGGATGGCGCCAAGCGACGCTGCGATTTCGAGCCGCTCCGGACTTAGGTCGATCGCGTAGAGATCCGTGACGCCATACAGCTTTAGCGCTTGCAACGCGAATAGGCCGATCGGTCCCATGCCGGCCACAACTGCCCGTTCGCCGGGCTTCGGAACGGCGAGCTCCGCTACCCGCACGCCGCAGGCGACCGGTTCGACGAGCGCCCCGCGCCTTAGCGGCATACCGTTAGGCAGCGGGTAGACGAAACGCGCTGGGATTTTGACCAGCTCGGCGTTGCTTCCGGGAAGCGCGGCGCTGAGCAATCGTCGCGAGGGACACAGCTGCTGCCGGCCGCTCAAACAGAAGCGGCATTCTCCGCATGTCACGAGCGGGTTTGCTGTCACCCGAGCGCCGACTTGAAGCCCATCACGGACGACGCGCCCGCCCAGCGCTTCGATCGTACCCGAAAACTCGTGACCGAACACCATCGGCGGCTTACGAAGCGCATTGTGACCCAAAAATCCGCTCAGCTCAGAGCCGCATATCCCAGAGTACGCGACCCGAATCAGCACCTCGTCTTCCAGCGGTTCAGGAGCTTCCAGCTGTCGGAGGTGCATCTCTCGCGGTCCTTCATACACTAATGCTTTCATCGGTTTTTCCATCCCCTCTAAACAGACTTATGCCCAAGCCGAGCTTTAAAACCGAGCATGACCTCCTGTAGCCGGTGCTCCGTAACCGGGAGCAGTGGGGACCTCGTCTCTTTGCTCGAGAAGATACCCAACTGGTGGAACAGCGCCTTCGTCGTTGGAATCTCATCCCCTGGCCCGAACATATGAATGAATGGTAGTATCACTTCGGAGAAGATCCGGTAGCTCTCTTCACGTCTTCCTGCCTGGTACGCTTGCCAGCATGCGCGGAACTCTTCCGGATAAATGATCGGCGCAATGATCATGCTGCCGTCAACCCCCGCCTCGAAGGAACGGAAGCAGATGATGTCGTCTCCGCCAAACACGGTCAAGCTCGAACGGGCTTTGAGTTGACGAATTTTCCCGAAATTGTGATCCGTCATTTTGATTGCTTTGATTTGGGGAATGGCACTCGCCAATTGGAGGAGTTCATCAGCCGTAAAGTGCGTCTTCGTAGTCACTGGATTGTCGTAAAAGACGATGTCAAGCTGCGTGCCTTCCGCTAGCCGCCCTATGTAATCGGTCACCATGGCTTGCGAATTGGGAAAATAATACGGACTGGATACAAGGGCAGATCGTACGCCGCTCTCCTTGGCTGCACAGCCGATTCGAATCGCTTCCTGCAAATTCGTGTGGCCCAGACCGATAACAAGCTCTTTGCCTGCCGGCATTTTGGGAGCTATATAATTTACGATGTCGATCCTCTCTTGCATCGACAAAGCCGGTGCTTCTCCCGTGCTGCCGCAGACGACATAGCCTTCAAGCTGGTCGATTGTTCGTTCCATCAGCCGATCGAAGCCGGCGTATTCAATTTCACCATTTAAGAATGGAGTCGGGATTACAGGGATGTTGCCAGTCAATGTCATAATAAGTCCCTCCAAATATTTTTTACCAACCTTCGTCAAACGGAGTAAGATTCTCGGGTCCGTCGGCGCGAACGACATACATATTTTCTATTCGCACCCCGGCTCCCTCTAGATAAATGCCCGGTTCGATGCAAATGACCATGCCTTCCTCGAGAACGTCATCGCCCTCTCGGACCAAATATGGCGCCTCTTGATCCTGAAGCCCAATGCCGTGTCCAAGATGATGCGGGAGTGAATAACCGCCTCCGATTTTGGCGAGCTCCGCATTCACTTCATCAAACAGCTCCTTCACCCGAACCCCGGGCTTCAGCCCGCTTTCCGCGATTCGTAGTGCCCGAGTTACGCGGTCGAACAGTCTCTCCTGAAGTGGGGTCGGCCCGCCGGCTGACGTACAGAAGGTGCGGCAGGTGTCGGCATAATAGCCGCCCAACCGTGGGAATAAATCCACTAAAACGAGGTCGCCTGCGCAAAGTTTCCGGTTCACCGGCTTTCCTCCCGCCTGCATAGTACGGGGGCCCGACAGCAGGTCGTATTGTTCGTCGAGAGTGATCGGACGTCCCGCAAATCGCCAAGCCTCGAGACTCATGAGGTGAAAAAGCTCGAATTCATCATTCGCCTCTGAGATGTGCTGACGAACGGCACGATACATCGCTTCGTGCAGCCGGCCGGCATCCCGGATACGTTCGATTTCATACGGTCGCTTCGTCCGGCGCATCCGGCTTAGAATCGGTCTCGCATCGAATAGCATTAAGCCTTCGCTGGCCAAGGAGACGACGCTTCCGCTGCCGGAGCGGACCGGCAACATGTCTGTCCCCATCCGTGTGGCTCGTGACGACTTAAGGGCTTCGGCGAGAAGCCTCGCTGCATTGTCAGCGGGAACCGTCCATCGTTCGGCGTCATAGACCGGATAGGGTCGGACGGTCACGTCATCCCGCTGCCAGCCCGTTAGCCCGTCGCCTTCGCCGGCGATTAGTACGTACTCGCCCGATCGATCCAGCAGCAGATATGCCGGATGTCCGTCCTGCTCGATCGTATCGATAAGATAATTCCGATTCGCCCGATCGGCGAGACAAATTGTATCCCATCCGTGCTCGGCCATCGCTTCGAGCAAGGCCGCCTTCCTTTGCGTAAGCTCTTCTGTAGTTGCCTGCATGTTCATAATGCCCGCTCATCCTCCTTCCGTTATTGGCATGAGGATCGCTCGGCAAGGCGCGCCGCAGACACCGGGGATGGACAGCGGCAGCGCCGCTAGCGTCCACGGCCCCGATGCCGCCTGCCGCAGGCCGACTAGCGGCGCAAGCAGCAGCCTCTCCTGTTGGAAAAACTGCCGGCCCAGCGTCCCGTCGTCTGCGCGGGGATCCTGCATGCAAGGAACATCCACCCCCAGCAGCCCGACATCCCGTTCAATCACCCATTTCATCGTTTCCTCTGTAAAGAACGGGCAATGTGTGACGAACTCAGGCTCCTGCCATCTCCTATCCCAACCGGTCGCGATCAGCAGCGCATCCCCCGGTCGGTGGGCATGCCCCTCGCAAGCTGCCGCAAGCTCCGTCGCTGTAATCGGCTCCAGTTCCCGCTTATCCGAGAGTTGCGCGATCCACGCACGGCGGATGAAACTCTCGATTGGCAGCTCGCTGATCGTCTTCCTCCCCGGCAGAAGGTGATCGGCCGACTCGATGTACGTTCCGGCCAATGTGTGCAGCTGGAAGCGATGGCCTTTCCAACCTTCTCCCTCGAGCGTTGCTACTTGTTCGATTTCCACTGAAGGAAGCGGGTCGCCGTATGTCCACATCCCGTTCCGAATGCTTCCAGTAATGTCCAGTATCATGGATTACGCCAGCGAGGCGAGTCACCTCCTTGTTTACAGATAAATATCGATAATTTTGTTATAACAAAAATGTATTTACTATATCAATTTATAAATTTAAATTAACATTCTAAATGTTATCGGTCAAGATGTTTTCGGTGTATATTCTAAATATTTTTGTAATTACAAATTTTATTTTTATATTACAAAAACAATTAACCTCTCCCAGTTGGAAGAGGCGTTGTATGATAACGTTCGCAGCCATCATTTCGAGGTGCTCGAATTCCTTCGTTTCGATGTCGGATGACTTTATCGGGAATCAAGTCCTCGGCACAATCGGCTTAATATTTGTTGCTGTTCAGCAGGAATACGGCCTTGAGATGCACTTGGTAGATTTAATCAAATTTTGAATCATATACTCGCCACATATGGGCCTCATTGCCGTAGACACGTGCACTCAAACAAAGCCCACCGCTTATCTCTAGTGTCTCTATGACGTCCGGTTCATCCCTAAATTCACGAACCGCCAATCCGACCCAAAGTGTATCGACTTAGGGTTAAAACAAAAAAAGCCACAAATACGCGGCTTTACGTCAATTCTCATTTCATTTTATTGGTAAATACACCCATTTATATGGTGGCGAATAAACGTTTCCATTTCCCTTCGGATACAACTTCGATTGATCCGTCGATTACTTTAATGGCGGTTTGATCATCAATGGCATACGTCGGCCCTTGCATTCCTTCGGCCCTTCTCTCTGCAGCAGCCATGGTGTTTCCAGGCAGCAACTCGTGGTCCAAATGAGGAAATATTGAAAAATCAACCAGACCCAGTGTTTCATCACCACCGGTGGGTGGAGTCCAGCCAACGAAGAATTCCCCAATGTTAGGTGCCATCACCATACTCCCGGCACTCATTCCCACATAAACTGCCTGCATCGATGGTAATAAGTCTGCCAGTCCGGACTGCCGCATCCAGTGGCACAAGTAGAGGGCGTCCCCTCCCGCCACTAGCAGGACGTCCGTCTCCCGGACCAGCGGCACCCAGCGGTCTTTGCTAATGCTTGGTAGCGCTGTGAGCTCCAATATGCCGACGGACTTCCAGCCCAAGTCAACCATGGGATTCTCTGAATTCCCACTGATGAACTGCCAAGCTTTGACGCCGGGGCCAACCCAGGGGTGTCCATACATCGCGGTGGGTATGCACAAGGCGTTGCAGTCGGCGATCGGCTTGCCCAGCATGTCAACTAGCGCTTCGTGTATGCTTTTGTTAGTAATGCCTGCAGAGGTGAGCAATAATTTCATAACTTTACTCCTTGTCGGTGTCAACTTTATAATTTAGTCTTTCCATAGTCTTGTTACCTCTTCTAACTCTAGGTCTCTAAATTGCATTTTATAGATGTCAGGTTTTTTTGTTTGATTTAAGAAATCCAAACCGTAAGTTGAATCAAAATAATTCATCATCATCGTCATGACATTCCCGTGTGTTCCAATAGCCACTTTCTTTCCCCTGTATTCTTCTAAGATATTTTTCAACACTGCCACTGATCTATTCTGGCAATCGATGTTAGACTCTCCTCCTGGCAATGCATAGTCAAGGTCATCAAACATCTTCTGCATAGCAGACATAAATTCTTCATTAGAAATAAGATAGTCTTCTCCTGAAAAGTGCCTTTCCCTCAGATCCTCAAATATCTTAATATCTAGTTCTAATTTATTGGCCAACCCCTCCAATGTTATAATTGCTCGAGCATAGGGACTTGAAATAATTACGTTTATTCCTTCGTCTTTTAAAATCTCTGTTATTGTTTCTGCATCCTTCTTGCCCTTTAGGGTAAGTCCTCTAGTTCTTTCAGTTCCTTCAGAATATGGTGACTCAGCATGCCTAACCATATAAATAATAGTTCTCATATGATCCTCCTTGGTGTAGGTTCCGTCACTTATTTATTATCGAGTTGTTCCGCCAAACCGATTAGAAGTCCTTCAATTCCACGAATATAGCAGAGGCGATATGAGTCCTGGTACTGAACCACTTCGCCAACGAGTTGAGCACCATACTTAGTGAGTCTGGATACCATTTCGTCAATGTCTTCAACGGTAAACATGACGCGTAGATAACCGAGTGCATTAACAGGAGCAGTTCGATGATCTGATATAATAGGTGGATTAATAAATCGCGAAAGTTCAATTCGGCTGTGGCCATCTGGGGTAACCATCATAGCAATTTCTACACACTGTGATCCCAACCCGGTTACGCGACCAGCCCATTCACCTTCGACAGTAGCTCGTCCTTCCAGCTTCAAGCCAATCTCTTTGAAGAAAGAAATTGCGTCATCAAGAGATTCTACAACGATGCTAACATTATCCATTCTTAGTAAATTGTTTTTTTCCATAGTTTTATCTCCTTATGTGTACAAATTTATTACTTGATCATATTACCTTTCAATTTACCACCTTCACTTAGTTGATTTTATCAATGCAACCCCTTTGTAATCAATCACATCGCATAAAAAGAAGTAGTAGACAGGCATTCCATTTTTTTATAGATTTACGGTAGTGACTCATGAAGGAGAATGCCTCTTGCCTAACTCGATGCAGCAACCGCCTACTGATCGCATTACAGACCGTTTTTTTCTGCCTGATATTCAATCTACATTAGTGTTGAAGGAAGGCCATTGGCGGACCGTCGAACCTGGATGGAAATGCCGCAAACACGATCACCCCATATTTGAGTTGAACGTGGTGCTGGATGGCGAGCAATGGATGCGTGTGGAAGATACGGTGTATCAGATGAAAGCCGGTGATCTTGTACTCATTCCGCCTTGGCATGTCCATGATTGCGGGGCGTCTGAGAGTGGAAGACTGGTTTACTTCGTGGTTACGTTTGATGTGGACGATTTTGCGCTGAAGGAACTGCTGTGCCTGCATCCTGACAAGCATCACCCCGTCGGATCCCCTATCCAACAAGCATGCAACGCTCCGTTGGAACAGCTTATTGAGCTGGCTTGGAAGGCGGACAATCGGACATCCGTATCTTTAGTCTTGCGTATGAAAATATTGTCTGTACTGTTCTCTTTGTTCTCAGCGCTGGCGCAGGTCCAGATGGAGGAGCAGAAGGCGGGAAATGAAGGGAATCTGCTTAGCTACAATATCGCTCGACGGATGGCGCAAGTGCTGGAGTCAGAAGCGGACAGCGGAGAGACTCCCCATAGTCGGCTTGATACTAGACTCGGCAGCATAGCACAGCAGATGGGGTACAGCTTGTCCTACTGCTCCAGACTGTTCCGCGAGGTGTATGGACTGTCGCCGCGTCGATACTTGTCAACCGCGATCTTGAAGCGGGCGAAGCTGGAGCTCATGAACACGAAGCAGCCGCTCGAGTCGATCGCCCAGAAGCTTGGCTTTAGCGACAGCGCGCATTTCAGCAAGCAGTTCAAGCGATGGTCCGGTATGTCGCCAACCGAATATCGTTCTCAAGAACAACCGCTCTAATAATCTACTTTCTTACATTCATGACGAAAGCCAGCCTCCCGTCGCTACAATCAAGCTGGGGAGCTGGCTTTAATAGGTGGTTATATTACAGCTTCAAATTTGTCATATAAATGGAGTTTTGTGATATTTGCCACAGCTCAAAGCCGTTCTGACAGAAAAAAGTACTGGCAACTCCAGTCAGCATACTCGCTTCTGTCCGACCGTCCGGTGTTACTACATGGAGATGGCCATTTGCCTCGACGAGCACAAACTTCCCATCCAACCAACTCAAGTATACGATCCCATGCTCATACAGCTTGGTATGCAGGAGCTTCCCTTGAAGATCATACAGACACAAAAAGCCCTGGCTAGTCGCCGCTGCGAGCCGCTCCCCGTCCGCTGAAAATTTCAGTGCGGACACCGCGCCGCCTAACCTACTCATGAACAAGAGTCGGTGTCGAGATTGCTGAAAATCGGCCTGGAGCGCTGGATCATCGTGTAGTCCAGTCGTATCATACACCCAGAGGTTCCTTCCGTGATTAGCCCCACATGCCAAAATACGGCGCGTCCCAGCCACAGCCCAGTCAAATGAGGTTGTCCGGCTAGTCCAGCCTTCCACTGCGAACTCCGCCTTGACTTCGCCCTCTATCGTTAGAATGCGGCATGTGGATTGGTCCGTGATAATGTCGCCCCCTACTATGAGCTCTTCCAACCCGTCTCCATCCACATCGCCGACCTGGATTCGTCCGGGCAACCCTTCCTTGTACCACCAGCTCCATCGCTCGGTTCCGTCTTGATCGAAGAAGCGCAGCTGCATGTCACCGCACCCCACAGCAGCACCAATAAATTCGTTCCCTGTGAATGATGGGACATACGCAGCTGCGAGCCGCATCGGGGTAGGTCCCGTCAGCTCCCACCATGGGTATGGACTTGGATTCCGGATGATGCGTGATTCCTTATGGACTGTGCCTGCTCGACTTAGCACGGAGAGTCGGTCAATCCCATGTCCGGCAAAAACCGTCTCCTCCCCATTCGTTCCATTCACATCTACATCATGCACGCAACCGTCCAGCTTCGCTTCCCATACAATCTGTCCAGACGGATCGAGTCGATAGACACTTCCCGATTTAGTTCCGCACACGAAGCCTCCCGTTCCTCCTGAAGCCATCTTGAAGCTCGTAATGGATGAAGGAAGGGATAGTACTGACTTCGTCACGCATGCTTCCACTGTCGCTGAAGCTGAAGTCGTAGCCGTTGCTGCGACCATAGCATCGGATGGCTGGCGAGATTTGACTTGCGAGACCGCCTCCCAACTCTCTTCCCCACTGATTACAACCGCCTTGGTTCTATCTTCCAGCTTAAGCAAACCATGCGTCTCCCCAGCCGCCGCAATCTGTGCCAAGTGACTGAACACGACTGACTCCCCCGAACGAAGCCGGCTCGTACTGCGAGCTCGGAACTCGGTCAGCTCCACCTCTTGCGTATAATAACGGCGCTTATACGCCTCTACCGGATCGTCGTCTAACGTCAATGGTTGCGGCTCACCAGGGTGTACCCGATAGAACAACGATATCGGCACTTCCGTAAGACTACAGCTGGAAGAGGATGTGCATGTGCTCTGAAGTCGGAACTCCACCGGATCGCCGGCTTCTGTGTTCCGGCTGCTAGTCATAAGAAAACCGTTCAGTTGAGCGCGAGAAGGCGTCCGGAAATGCGCCTCCACTGCATACTCCCCCTCCTCCAGTGCAACGATCGTATCTGTAATAACTGCGTATTTTCCCGGACGCATCCAGATTTCCCGGTACCAATCTGTTCCCGCATAACGGGTCAGCTTGAGTCGTACATAATAAGTCCCGTCCGGCTCTGTTGCGTGCTCCTCGCACTCAGCGAAGCTTGGTAGAGGACCGGTCTCTCCATCTTTTACGACCGTCACCAGACTATGGCTCTCTGGCTCCGGAAATAGCAACAAATCCTCGGTCACGATGCAGCTGACCCCTAGCCTAGCATAATCGTGGATACCCATCGCATCGGCATAAGAGTGGGAGGAGCTCTTAGTACTAAGCCCGTCAATCAGCAAATAGTCGTCCTTCTTCTGCCACCCTGCTCGCATCGAAATTTTGTCAAAGCATCGCTCGATTGGGGCTGATGGCGGCGTGTCGAGCAGTAGAACAGCTAGATCCGGCTCCTTGTTCCACGTTTCATAAATCAAAGGATCCATAGGGACGACGTTTACACCTAGCCCATATACTGGTACGGATGGAGTCAGCCCAATATCGAACGTCCGCAGCCCTCCGATCGTTCCCCACTCGTGATACAGACGGCGATGCACCGGTGCCAGCTCATGCGTGTACGTGTAACGCGCGTCCTCATAATAAGCGGCAGCAGCTCGCAAACTTGGACCGGGGAACGATTGCAACAGGATGGAATCTCCCGCATTCGGCAGCCAGCCTATGTTATTGACGATCGCCACCGCACAGTCAGCTGCGGCGCGCGCCCCGCCATTCTCGAAGAATCGGTGACCTCGATCCATTAAGCCATAATCGATCAACGTTGGCTGCGTCATCCACCAGCCGTGGCACATGCCGTCGCAAACCGGCTTCCAGCTACCGCCCGAGTAAGGCGCGAACACGCGATCCGCGGTCTCCTTCCACACTTTCGGTTCTTCCATCCCCGGATAGTGAGTGGTGAAATAATCAGAGGCGAATACCAGCGCAAGCGCGGGAATGGTGCCATGATTTTGCCGTGGAAAATGGAGCGACTGATAGAGCGGTTTCTCCACATATCGATACCCTTCCGCGCTCTCCGCCCAATCATAGATGAACTGGGCAAACTTCTGACGAAGCGGCTCTTGGACTAACCCTGCCACCTCTAACAATCGGAACAACACTACACGGCTGCGAATGCCAAGGTGGATCTGTACGATTTTGTCATCAGTCAAGACGCCGTTGCGTACCACAATCTCCGACAAGCGGGCGTATTCGTCCAAGCAAGACTGATCGCCAATCAAATAACCTAGGACGCCCTTCATCACATCCTCGTGACGGATACTTACTTGCCAATCGTGCTGATGCGGCTTAGGCGACTTGAACTTAATCACTTCATGATCTGGGATCGGTACCCGCATCGCCCGAACTTCAGACAGAAGCGGTATCGATGAGCTTATACGTTCTAGTAGAATTTGAAGCCCATCCAAGAGCCCGGTTTCGTCAGAATACCCGAGATGAATGATGTTATGACCGCTTCCGAGAGGGTTCATCAAAGTGCGAACTTCATAGCCGGAAGGCCCTGGATACCACCGATCTGTCAAGCAAAACCAGCGAAAATACAGTTCCTTCACGCATTGGCTGTCCGCCAGGTTGCCGATCAGAAACACAGGTCCTTGCGCCTGATACAGGATCGCAGGCTTTGGATCTTCTAGAACTTCAATGCGTATGTCAGCATGTACTCGACGCAGTTTGGCCTCGATAGATTGTGCGGCTCGAACACCTTCAGCGTCTCTTGACGATGCAATCACAATTGGCTGCTCTGGAAGCAGGTCGGTGTAGTAGTTGATTTCTCGAGCTTGAATGAGTTGTCGAGTCATGAGTGGAACTCCTTTCAGATTGCGTATATGAACTCTAGGTTAGTAAGCGTATCTATATAAATTTGTGCCTACACGATAATAAACGTTGCCTAATTCATCTTCTGCTAAAGCGCTCGCGCCGCTCGAAACCAGGATGGATACGGCTTTGGTCGAAGCGTCAATGGTAAACAGTTTTCCGTCAAGCGTCCCAAGAACGTCACCGAACTTGCCCTCGAGCAGCGTCCCGTCACGCCAAATGTAAGCATTGCCACTATAATCGACATCTGAAAATTTCAGAGCGCTATAATCGAACACGCCTGTGGTTGGGTTATATATAATCAAGTATCCCTCCAGCAGCCCCCAAATTTTCCCGTCCGGGCCAACTGTCAACGCAGTCAAAGCTTTTTTGGACACCGGAAGTGTCTTCACCGTCGTTGTATCCGTCGCTATATCGTAGATCGCCAGCTTCGCTGCGCTTGTAGTTGGAGTCGCACTTTGTCCGCCAGAGATTGTCGTACCTGCATACACTTTGCCGTCCTTGTAAGCGATGGAGATTACGCTCTGATCCTGAACGAGATTTCGTTTCACAGTTACACTGCTGGTTGCGGGATCGTAGATCGTTAAAGCGCCCCCTAGTTTGCCAGCTACCGGAGTTGTGCCCATGAACACTTTGCCGCCTCCGGTAGCTAGCACGTTCGGCCGCTCTTGTTCATATGCCGAAGTATCGAACAAGAACGTAGGATTCCAACCGGTGGAAGGTGTTGTTGCATATAATCTGCCTTTCGGGTAACCGCCCATGTACAACGTGTTGCCCATCGATGCAAAAGATTCGATCTGCCCGATATTACCTTGGTAAACGTTCTGGTCTGTACGTAGCGGAGAATAGATCCCCATCCCTCCGGAGTAGTAGCCGCTTGTATAAATTTTGTTATCGGGTCCCGTTCCTACAGCATTAATGGTGGTGGCAATCCTAGGAATGTTCAAATCGCTGTATGTGATCGTCCCGTTTTGAATATTGTATTTGAACATCCGAGTCCCTGTTTCTCTGAAGCCTACGCCGACCAAAGTCGTTCCCGGATAGTTCGTTTGATCATCAAGCTGAACAAGCCCCATGCGGATTGGATGAATAGTTGCATCTGCACTGAGCGAGCTGTACGTTTTGTTCGCAATGTCATAGGCATGAATAATTCCGTCAATCGTGAAATAAACTTTGCCGTTGTATACCGGAGATTGGTTCTGGGAGGCAACCCCGCTGATCTCGGCATCTACCGTTGTGGTGATCACACCATTCACATTGTCTACATTCAATACAACCAGCTTGTTGCTCGGACCTAGCCGCGCGAACAGCTTGCCGCCTTCCAGATTCAAGCCGTATACGAAATCATCGCTCGCATATGTCGAAGGCAAGATGTTATCTATCTGACCTGTCGTATGGTCAAATCGCTTGATTGCCGCAACAGGTCCAAGACCAATGTAGGATACATTATTTACGGGATCGTAAGCCATGCTGCGAACGTAAGTTTCGCCTGTAGCGAACGGCATATTGCCCAATTGCAAGTAGGCACCGTTGTAGTAGCGGAAAAATCCAGCGTTCGGATAGGTGCCGCCATAAATTTTACCGCTGAGACCCGCCGTAATGTTATAGATATGTGTCTGTCCTGACAAAGCAGTACCTAGGTCGGTCGCAGATGTAGCACCTGGTGTGTATTTGTACACCTTGGCTTGCGGGTACGTGGCGGCATAAATGTAGCCATCAGAACTAGTTGTGGCACCCCAAGCTCCTTCCGTTTCACCAACAGATCCTAGATTTACCATACGAAGCACGCTGCCAGTATTGATATCCACAGCCGCAATGCGAGCTGGTGTGCTCTTGCTGCCCTGCATGGTGACGTAGAACACTTCGTTGCTGCTCTCCATCCCGATTGTCGCGCCTTGCGGTGTTGCATTTGTTAAAGTAGTGCCTAAGTTCGTAAATTCCTGTGTGATGTACACGTCATCCCAATACACGGTTCCGGTGTTTGAGGTGCTCGTGTAGAGCATGGCGCTCGCTGTCGCCGTATTGGCGGGAGCTGCCAGCTTCACTTTCATGTATGTCCACTCTTGCGTAGGTGTGTTTTTGTCCGCGATCTGCGTAGCGAGTAGATTGCCCGAGGCATCGTAGAAACGGATATATAAGTATGCCTTCCCGGTCTCGATATAGGCCCAAGCATAAACCATATAAGTTTTGCCTGCCGTTGCCGTAATCCGATTGCTCTCCAAGCCATAGTTATCGGTTGCGCCCGTGTCCGTCATTTTGACGCTTTTGCTCCCAGTATTCGCTTGCACAGTCGATGAAGCAAAGGCTCCACTGCTTGCCGTGGTGCTGTACGTCCATCCGGTCAACCCGGATTCGAAACTGTAGTTAGTCGCCAGCATATCCGCAGCAAGGGTCGGCACAGTCGCAAGCATCATCATCAGCATACATCCAGTAAGAAGCAGCGTAATCAGTTTTCTTTTCAATTTCATTCAACTTTCCTCCTAAGGGGGACTAGTATTGGAAATCATCGAGCAGCAAACTTCAAGCTACACCTCCATACTTGTTTAATACATGTTCACTTTTATTCTACAAGCTAAGGAAACGCGGCGGGATGGACAAAACCGTGAATTGTTGGACAAATCGGGTCTTTGGGTAAACAGACGGAAGGATATTTAGGGAGTGGTGAATAGGTAGTCTATGAAGCATAAAGAAAACACTCCTCCGATGCTCAGAGGAGTGCCTTTCGAAATGGTCTTATGACGTATAATCACCAACCCTTTAAATTCAAGATGACCTCTTCAATTGTTCCATCGCGTTTTACATGATATTCATGGATCTTTTGGTCATCTTGGTCCAAATAATACAAAACAAAATGGTCAATTACAGGATAGGCTTCAATCTTCCCCGCTTTCCAATATACGAATAATTGCGTTCGGAGTGAACCATTCAATAACCCTTGGAAATCAACATTAACATTATTTATATTAGGAACAGAATAATTTAAGTTTGCTTTATCATCATACCTCCAAACAGGTAATTGTAATTGTGTACTTATTATTTTTTGATAATTTGGACCGAGTGCATCAACAACATTGTGTTCCATTGAACCTACAACAATGTAAGCAAATGTTTTAGGTAGTAATTCATTATAAATGAGGACTGTCCTCGTATATTCAATCCAATCTACTTTTGCACCTAGCGCTTCGCTAACAAAGCGCAAAGGTATCATTGTTTTATCATTAACAATTTCTGAAGGCAGTTCTAGCTGCACTACAGCTCCGTTTACAATCGCATTAGAATTACCGACGGAGAGAACAATTGTTGTATTTTCTTTTGTTGCTGTTACTGTATACGTATCTTGATTCCATTCAACTTTTGCTCCAAGTGCTTCAAAGATTACTCTTAATGGAATTAATGTAAGCCCATTTTTTATCACAGGGAGTTGTTCATTTTCAAAATTCATCATGTTGCCGTTAAACTTAACTTTCATTGGTATACGCTCAGGCTCTTTTGGAGATGGAGGCGTACCATTTGGATGCCCACTATTCGGGACATATACTCCTTTTTGTATCGGGTTTAATAAAGAACTGGAAATGGTTCTAAAATTACTATCGTCAATACTTTGTGTTCTCAATGCATTAGCTAAAATTTCACTACGATAGTCAAGTTTCAAGATTTCATCATTTATAAGACCTTTAGTAACAAGAAGACTGTCATTTTCTTTCTTTGTCGGGCTGAACAAATTCTCTTGTGCCGAGGAAAAATTAGAAAACAAAAGTAATTGGAAAATCATTAATATAATAATTTTTTTCATAGTCCCCACTCCTGTCTTATAAACCAGTTGTCTACTTGTACATTTAAGAAATTTCTTTAGAAATCCTAATATGCTTAGACGTTACATTTTGGAAAAAGTTTCCTGTTAATTTTTAAATTGCTTTACAACAAATAAAAACCGCCCTTGTAAAGGCGGTTTATTTTGCAGCTCCCCATTCCTTGTTACCCTCCTTGCGTATTATCTGCGGGGCTATCTTTCTTGGTTTTGATTGAATTTCATACGGGCATAGTTCCTGAAGGAGAGTAGGGCAGTTTTGTCCCATTTCTTCCCTCCTGTTCTTCGTTGCTCCTCATTCACTATATCTGAAGAACGATAAACATCTAGTGCTCTTTGAATCAATGGATGAAACTCCTGTGGCATATGTTGAATTCCCCATTCACCGCCTTCATCTTTACTGTGGACTCTCTGATCGTCTTGTCTGTGTAGTTGAAACACACGACAAATGTTCAAAACACTATAAAATGGCGTCTCCAGAATATGCTCATCTTGAAGTATCCATGTAAAGTCATCCATGACAGAGTCTATGAAATATTGCCAATTTACTTTGCCAAATATATCGGATATGGGTTTACCATATAAACAAATGCCTCGCTGCGTTACATAGGCTAAATGTGAGGGTAGGTCAATGTCTGTTCTCACTTGACTATAATCTATTTCATCATTGAGAATTTTCTCATGCCATCCCGAGCTGTAATGAACTTCAAAAGGAGTCGAATCGGGGATTTGCCTTGCTACCTCTGCAGTAATTACACTAAGTTCAACATTACCAGTTGTAGGTCTGTTGACCGTCTCGTTAGCGATAGAGACGCCAACTATTTTAGCCAAATCGTCTGCCAGTTTACTGTTTACGACTATAATCAGATCAATGTCACTTTTGGGACGATAATAACTGCCCATAGCTAATGAACCATGGAGATAGATACCTATCAGCTGATTTCCTAGAATAGTTTTCAACTGTTCTACCAGGTTATCAACGAATTGTTTAATATCTACATCACAGTTAATCCAGACTTGGGCTCTATTGACCATGACGTTACTCCTTATCTCATCGTAATTTTTTATCCTATTCCATCACACTAATGTGTGGTTCTCATATATTTTACTTGGGCGTCCCCACTCAAAATTGCTAAGTCCAATCTCTGTGAAACCATACTTCTCGTAATATCGAATATGATCCGTAGTTAAGTAGACCTTTTCATACCCCAACTGGCCTGCCGTTTTTCTTGCATGTTGTAAAAGTAAAGCTCCTAAAGCCTGACCTCGCTCGCTCTTGTCGATGAATAACGGTGCAATCCAGGGTGATAAATCTTTTCGAACTAAATATTCCTGCTCAATCATTTGATAAAAGCCGATAATCCGGTCATTCTTTAGCATCAAAAAGGTCAATGGCAAAGCGTTCGTCATCCATAAACTTTCTTCCATTTGGGTGATTGCAGCACCTTTTATGGCTGGCCAAGCTTCAGAAATATAGGTTATAAACGAATCTCGACGTTCAGGGCATTCCGTTATGGATTGGATTACTAGACTTTCATCCGGACATTTAAATGTTGCTGTAGATGCTGAATAAATTTTCGTTTCTACACCATTAAAGATATATCCGTTGGTTAAGTGTACCCACCCATGTTTTTCGTAGTAGCCCTCCAAATCAGTGCAGAGATAGAGGGTGTCATATCCCAATTTCAGGGTTTCGTGAAGTGCATGTTGCAGCAGTTTGGCTCCCACATTTTGCCCTCTGCATTCCGGTAGGACGTATAAACAGGCCAGCCATGGAAAAACATCTTGACGGCTAACCAAGTCATTCCTTAGCAACGCATAGGTACCGATGATTGAATCATTTTGTACTGCAATATAAAAACAAGGCAAGTCACTCTCCGTTTTCAATGAATGAAACATACAGTCGTAATAGAATTTATAATTCTTATCGCTTCCCCATTGGCTCCAAAACATTTGGACGGCGTTTTCAAATTGTTTGGCTTTATCTTTAAGTTTGTAGACTTGGAACATTATACCCCACCCCTCCATTGTCTTTCCTTCAAGAATATGTTATTGGCTTAAGTAATAATAGGGGGAAGATAATTAAAACGAATATGTATCTTGATAAGCTGAAGTTGAAATATAACCAGTTGCGTGCCAGTGCTGGACCGTTCTCTACGCCCTTATCCATATAACCCATCGCACTGCCATCCGCTACCGTGCCTATTGGCGTATAGCCACCGCCGCTCCGCATGCTGCGAAAGACAAAATAGCCTGTCGGCGCATCAAGCGTTGCGGCGTTCAGCGTCGCGCTCGCTTCCGCAGAGTTAACACTGAAGCCGCCCGTATTCATCGCCTGCAACACGTAGTAGTACGTACTATTTGCGATGCCAATGTCCGAATAATTTGAATAAAACAGGGAGCAGCTGCCGTGGCAACCTGCTCCCTGTTATTGTGTTATTGTTATCCGTTTGTTGAATTATTCATGGAAAGTGTAATGAACCCCTGTCAATTCCTCAGAAATCTGCCACAGCCGCTCTGAAACACTTTTATCAAACAGCTTATGTATGGAAGTATCGATTGCTGGATTTCCTTTCTTCGCTCCTCGGCCATCAGGTGCAATGTATTCCCCACCTAACAATGATGGTTCCGTTGCGGCATACAAGGTTGGCAGCGCACCCATCGCTGCAGTTTGGAACAACGAGCTCATTAATTTATTGAAGAACTTCATTTCGCGCCCAGAACCCCGAGAAGTGATATTTGTTGCTGCAATGCCAGGATGACACGCGATGCTTATTGTGTTCATCTTGGATGCACTTAGCCTTATATGCAGCTCCTTTGCGAACAACAGGTTTGCCAACTTACTCTGCCTATAAAAAGGGAATCCTCGATACCCATTTGAACCGTCCAGATTATCGAAGAATATACGTCCTTTCTGGGCAGCTAAGCTGCTTAGCGTCACTACACGAGAATGTGGTGTACTGAGCAACTTTGGGAGTAGCAACCCGGTTAATGCAAAATGGCCCAAATGGTTCGTACCGAACTGCAGCTCGAACCCGTCCTTTGTTTTCTGGTGAGGCGGCATCATGACGCCGGCATTATTTATTAAAATGTCCAAATCTGAATATTGCTTATTAAAATCTACCACAAAATTGCGAATGTCGTTAAGATCACCCAAATTAAGCTTCATGACCTTTACGTCTGCTTTTGCATGAAGTAATTTAATTTGTTGTGCCGCCTCAATTCCTTTCTGTTCATTACGAACGGCAAGAATCACTTCTGCACCTCTAACGGCGAGCGCTCTCGCAGTTTGCAATCCAAGTCCACTGCTGGATCCAGTAATTATGATCGTTTTTCCCGATTGATCAGGTATATACGTCTCATCCCATTTATACACCATAATATCTCCTGCTCCCTTAATAGTTAAAATATTATAACAACAAATCTATTCAATATGATCTTCAACTAATTCAATAATCTCTAAAGAGTCGAATTTTTCTTTGATTTTTTCAGACAGGGATTTCACTCCAAAAATCTCTGTGAACGTGTGACTTCCAACAATCAGGTTCATTTTAATGAATGTTGCATACTGGATTGTGTATAAGATTTTCTCACCAGTAATATAGAAATCGCATTCTGAATAATGGGCATCACGGAGACATTTTGTAGAGTTTCCTGCCCCTGTAATAATGCCCACTCTTTTTATTAGCTTTTCGGAGTTTCATAATCCAATGGCAAATGCACGAAAAAATCACTGATTCCATAGGATGCCAGAAGTTTATGACAATCTTCTTTCATTCCAAAGACAAAATCCCATGCATCATGGTGGGTAACTATAAGATCTACTTTCTTTTGTGCGGCTTGTTCAATAAGTTCGGGAGTAATATTGGTTGCATACCCAATTCGATGAAATACATCAGGACCATAGTTATAAAATGCAAATTCCTCCCCATAAGCAAATTGTTGTAGGAGATCACCAAATAGGGTTTCGATTAATTCATTAAATTGTTCTGTATTCACTTGTATCCCCCCAATCATGCACATTTCATAATGAATACTTCTATTCGGCAAAATACGCAACAAACCTGCGCGTTACGAAAATAGGCTATCGATGAACGGGGAAGCCCAGTGTTTTTGAAAACCGAAAAATTCAACTAAAACCTGTATAAATTCACCTTATATTTTGGCCCTCCATTTCATTAATTAAATTTGTAATTCATTTCAAAATTGCGAAGGAGCGATGTTGATGGGAAATAGGGATTGGGTAGACTGGAGGATAAAATCCGCCAAATGGTTAGGATTGACTGTGGCGGCGGGAATTGGCTTGTTCTGCGGCGCTTTAACCGCAGGTGCGGCAATCGCAGATGTAGAGGTTCATACTAGTCAACCTGGCACAATCACAACGGCAACTGGCAGCCAGTTGAAGCAGTTTCCATTCGTATTTGGATTCGATGCGGTGGATGGCAGCGGCAATGTGTACAAGAAAATTTTTCTGAGCTATAGCGAGTCGCCTGATTCCGCCAGCGTTACTCCTGTCAACACGTACCGCGTCTCTACGGACGGGGGCTTGACATTCCCCTCTTCTACGGAGGTGACTGGGACGTCGCTCGCTTTTATCAATGCCGTTAAACGGAACGATGGCACGCTTCTGGCCGTCGATTTCAAACCGACTGGGGTTGTTTCTGGTACAGCAAACAAAAAATGGACCATGCAGTATTATACGTCGTCCGACAACGGCGTCAACTGGACGACGTATACGAACGGCACCATCACGTTCCCTAACTCCATCAACGGTGAACCCCGGATGCATCGCGGAATTGTAGCGGATCCTGACGGTACCCTGTATATGCCAGCCTATGGCAACTACACGGGCGATGTTGTTAACCGTTCCATGTTGGCCAAATCAACAGACGGCGGAGCTACATGGAACGTCATTTCCACGATCGGCTACGTCTCGAGCTTGGGCTTCAACGAAACAGCGATTGCTCGGACCGCCAACGGTTCGTTGCTGGCTGTCATGCGGACCAACAGCTTTGTGCCGATGTATTACGCTCGCTCTACCGACAACGGCCTTACATGGACCACCCCTGCTAAGCTGCCCGGTGTCTCGGATACCAATGCTCAAAGCGTTGACCCCGAACTTCTGCTCCTGCCCAACGGCGTTCTGGTGCTTAGCTACGGCCGGCCGAATACGAAGTTTCTGCTTTCCGAGGACGGCAACGGCACTTCATGGAGCAATTTCACCTCTACTTTTTCCGAAACGGCAGATGTGTTAGAAACTACAGGGTATACGGGCTTAGTTACGGGCGGTCCGAACAGGTTCTTGCAGGTGGGTGATACCGGGGCGGATTGGAGCTACTCTTACTTCCCGAGTCCGAACAAACTGTCCATCTGGGGCAAGCTCGTCGATGTCGTCAAAACCCCGATCAACCGTATCGATCTCAATGAAAAATACAAGCAAAGCAAAATTACGGTCACGACGGACATGAGTTACTCGAATGCTTCGCATCCCGAAGCACGCATCGCTGGAGCCTTCGACGGCAGCACCAATTATTGGAGCGGTGCCCTTAAGACTGGGTCGGCCGGTAGCACGACAAACGCCTCGTTCCAAATCGAACTGGATAAAACATACCGGATCACCGATATCGGCACTAGCTTGAACATCGGCACGGCTGAGACGGCGGATATTTATTTTTCCACGGACGGCGTCAACTGGGGTATCCCAGTCAAAACGTACTCGAACAAAAAACATTATGCAATGGAATATACGCATTTCGGAGTTCCTTTATCGGCGCGGTATGTAAAGGTGCTCGCCAGTGGCACATCCGCCTACATCGCTTTGAACGAACTGGAGCTTTATTCGACGGAAGACTCTTTTGAAAATAACGCATTATCGGAAGCCCCGTACGGCTACTCCAACGACAACATGGTGACGGTCAGCAATGCTGACGGGTTTGAGAGCGATCGCGCACTATATATCAACGACACTTCGAGCAGTGGGATCGCTTTGATTGAGAAAACCGTGGATGCGACGGGGAGCAAACAGCTGTCATTCCGCTTGAAGCCGACCGGTTATGCGACCTCAGGATCAATCATGTTTAATGTGCTGGGACAGGTGAGTTCGGGAGATACCGAGGTTTATCATTTTGCGGTATTCTCTAACGGGTCCGTTCAATATCACAACGGCTCGGGTTGGGTGCAGATCGGTGCGGCGGGGACAGTGCCTACGAATAGCTGGAGCCTCGTACGGGTAGATGCTACCCTGACGAATGCTAAAGTGTATGTTGGAGGGACACTCATCGGTACGGCTACAATGTACGCCATTCCGGCAAATGTTCAGTTGTTAAACGGCTTCGCATTCTCCAGCTCCGGTACCGCGCCGACCGGCGACAAGGCGTATGTGGACGATGTATTGATTACGGAGGTAAATGCAATTAATAACACGTTCGAGAGCGATACCGTGGGGTCCTCGCCTGCCGGCTATACAACAGCTACTATGGCGACAGTCTCCAATACGCGCGCTTATGAGGGCACCAAGTCGTTGAGGATCTATGACAACTCGACTAGCGCTATCGCGATGGCGGCAGAGAACGCTGATTCAGCGGATAGCAAGACGCTAGAGTTCTATGCTTACGTCACTGCAGCACCGACCGGCTTCTTGTTCGGCATCAACGGGTCGGTGAGTACGGGTACGAACAGCATTTATCACTTGGCGCTTAATAGCGACGGCAGCGTGAAGTATTACGACGGCTCTGATTGGGTCGTGATTGGCGGCGCCAGCACTGTCTCGACGCTGAACGCGTGGAACAAGTTCCGCCTCGAAGCGAACAAAACTTCAGCTGCTGTGTACATTAACAACGACTACATTGGCACCGCCGGCACGTACGCCTCCCCTGGCAACATCCTGAAGCTGAACGGCTTCAAGTTCTCCAGCGGCGGAACGCCGACCACGGGAGACGACATTTATGTCGACAAGGTGTTCTTTGGGAACTAAGCTGATTGTGTAGAGGTAATCGTATTGTGTACTTGATGTTTGAGTGATAGGGGCCTCAGCCTTTTGGCGGAGGCTTTTATCCCTGTAAGCATAGCTGCTCCAGTACTATTGCAATGCCGTCATTATCATTGGAATCCGTAATTTGATTAGCTAACTCTTTTAGTTCGCTGACAGCATTAAACATGGCAACTTTGTGGAACGGCATTTCAAAAAGTTCGAGGTCGTTATAATCGTCACCAAACAAAATGACTTGGGATAAGTGGATCTTTAAGTGCATAAGAAGCAACTCTACACCGCTGGCCTTACTTATCGAGCGATTCATTATTTGTATAAGTGTTCCACGATCCGTTACTACAAAATGCACTTGCTTCCCTAAATAACTTCTTATCTCTTCTGGGCTGTCAAAATGTGTGATCAGAATCTTAGTGACTTCAAGTGAATGCCTTTCAAATCCTGCCTGAGTTGAGAAACGTTCCGTCCAAATCAAGTACAATTGCCGAGTATTTAATGTTCTCCAACTCCTCTCAAATAAACATAAAGAGGTAAGGGGAAAATCCCCTTACCTCTGCCCAGGCGTACGGCTATATCCTATATGCTTCCTCATGGATCCCCATGTTTCGCCAGTCACATATAAGCTCAAAATTATTTTCATAATAACAAATACTACCAGAGCATTTCAATGACTTGTAACTAATTTAGCAAATTCTTCAAACTGCTCTTCATTTAGCCTCAATAAATACTGGGTTGCTAATCGCTCTGAATTCCCTGCCTTTTTCTAAAGTTACTACAATCCATTTCACTTTATCCACAGGAATGTCCGGTACTTCCAAACTATAATCATAGACAATCCCCGCGCCTTGAGCCTCGCTTTCTGTGTCCACAAGTCGATTCGTTAACGGAATGTACGTTCTTTGTTCGCCATTTGTGTACAAGCAAAGTCTGTCTAATGGAACATTGGACAAAATCGTAACATCTGCGCTAACAGACTGCTTGTCCGTCACGAGCGTTTCCCCAGGACCTTTACCTTCTACAGATACCCGAAGCAACGGTCCGCTTGTCAAAAAGCTATGTCCTTTGAGCAGCGCATCCAAAACGGACTCTACCGTCAACGGCTGCTCTGTATGGATATATGTTTGCACGCAACCGCTTCCTAAGCGATTTTCTGCCCACTCCTCCATAATAGGCGTTGTTTCTTGGAGCACTTCTAAGAGATAGCGAAGGACATCCTGTCGATCAACTGGAAGAGTATCAAAGATTTCTCTACCATGTGCGATCATCCACGGAAATTTTTCAAGTCTTCCGTGTAAGTCATCCGCCCATATATTATGGGTATCACTTCCACTCGTAGCTGCAACAAATCGCCCTTCTTCAAGTAATGACAACCAGAACATAAAGGCGTCATAGTTTGGCGTTCCAGGGATCATCGGGTTGGAGCCATTCCAAACTTCAATTGTATCAAATATTTCTATCATATCTGCAAACTTCGGATCTAATGAAATTGCAGGATTCCTGTCACATGGATGGTTGATCTGAGGAAGCCCCCCGCACGCTCTGATCTCCTCCGAAGTCCGAATATGTTCTTGGCGCAAATATTGTTCAGTGCGGTCTTCCTGTTTCGGTATTTTATAAATAACGTCGGTATGAACACCTAATGACAGGACATGTCCATTCGTCGTAGATATCTCTTTAGATACAATTGGTAAAAACGTGTCTGTCGCTGTAGCGAGCCAATCTTGATGATTTTTAATATTGTGATGATCGCTTAACGCGCCATAATCTAGCCCTGCGGCTGCCATTGAAAATGCTACTTGCTGCGGCGACTCAATAACGTCATCCGTCCCGCCGTGAAGAGGACTTGAATAGACGCTATGATGATGCAAATCCCCCGCATACCAGCCTTCTCCAGTCCAATCCACCATTTGTGGGAGGCAAATTTGACAAGCCAACGCCTCATTCGCGTTAACGATTATTTCTCGCTTCACAATCTTGTAAGCAGGGCCTTTAGATACTTCGAGCAAATAACGACCATTATTTTCATTAGTTAATGGAAGTGGCAAAGTTACGCTCCCACCCGGCAACGTATATTCAAGGATAAAATCGATTCTATGATTTGCCTGATAGACGGTTTCCATCGTGTCGTCAGCTAACATCGGAAATAGTTTTACTTGCGCGATCATTCCGTTACCTTGGGTATCCGTTACGGTCAAATTGAGCTTGCCTTGCGTTTCCGTAATTGTCTCTTGCTGAAAAATGATTCCTCTATGGGTTAGTTCCCCTTCCAAAAACAGTAGAGCTTCATTCAGAGCTGGCGGCGAATAACGTGGCAAGCCATTTCCGTTTGTCATAATGCTACTAGCTGCTTGCAAGTACTTTTTCATGGCCATAAAATGATGTCCTCCTAAGTATGAATGTATGAAAAAACTATCGATAGTATTTTATACTCGTATGTCTGCCAATCTACGGCATCTAAAATTATAGACAATTTTGTAGAAGAGTCCTCTATAAAAATATTAGTTTTTATTATGTTTTTATTTGACCTTATTCAAAATAACTGCCTATTCAAGCTGGCAGCCTGCCCACAACGTCTTCTTTAGTGAGAACGTATTCGAAAATATTACGGTTCCCTTATTAAAGGATGAAACAGTGAATGGTACGATTTATATGACTGGACAACAAATAACTCCCTTTAGTTGAGAAAAGGCAGCTGAGCAACTGAACTGCAATCTCCATTATTAGTAGTTCAATCTATTCAATTCGGTGGCCTTGCTTGTACCACATTACGCCGTAACACGCTGACCGCAAGCAAAATTGATAAAGGCATTACAAATGCAAAAGGCTCCCACATTGGCCCTAAATAACTAACGATTTCCCCCCATTTCTTCACGCCTGTGAAGGAAGCTTTCCCATTTAAAAAAAAGATCATTCCCAAGATTAATATTAACAGCCGGCTGTCACGAAGATTGAACAATCGTACTACAAATAAATTCATAACATACAGCGCAATTGTTACTTTCATAAAAGAGCCCACAATCAAGGACATCCCTATCACGGATTCAATTCGTTGAATGATTTCCTGTACCTCAATTATTCGCGCCAACTCGAACATAGGGAATTTACGATCGCCAGCGATGGGACCGAAGACTAGGATCGTGCTCGTGGTAACCAGAATCAATACGATCAGATTTAAGGACATTGAGACAAACATAACCTTCGGTATCCGATTTCGTTCATTTTCTCTTACAAATGGGATCAACATGCTAAACAAAAAAAGTTCAGCGTATGGAAATGAAAAAGACATATAAGCGCCTAAAATAACAGATTTGAACTCACTTGGAAACAGGGGTTTTAAATTACTAAAATCATAATCAGGAATGCTAAGCACAATAACGATGCCTACAAAAACCAATAAAGTAACTAAAAGTAATGCAAACATCTGTGCAATGACTTCAATGCCTGACATAACAGTCAGTACAGTAACAATTAAAATTGTTGCTGTAAAGATGTAAACAGGAGTCTCACTCATCATGGTGCTCTCCATAAAGAGGCCGACATCCAGCGTAATTCCAGTACCAATATGAATAAGAAAAGGTAACGGAAGAAGGATAACGATGATGAACGTCGCGGCCTTACCGATTAAGGAAGAGCTGATGTCAATAAAATCAGTGCTAGGAAAGCGTCTATGCAAGTAAAGCATACCCGTTAGCAGCAAACAACCGGCAGTCCAAGAAAGAAGGATGGACAACCATGCACTGTTTTTCGCTACTGCAATTAAGGGGCCTGGGATATTAATAATGGTTGACCCAGTCAAATATGTGAAAAATAAAACTCCGAGCTGTCTAGCACTGAGCTTATATCCTTTTGAATCCATGATGCATTCACCTAATTCCAAGTTATTAAGAGGGTTTCAACATTTCAACCAGTTTATGGGAGCTTTTACCAAATACATAGTCCGCCCAATCGTATATTGCGAACAGTTTCGTATGCCATATACAATCGATGCTCATAAGTACGGTAACCGTCAATAGCGAAACATATACGATGCGTTCTCTAGCCTGGGCTTGTTTTAAAAGTTTGAAATCATGAATCAGAATCGCTCCAAATAGGATGATAATCAAAATAAGAAATTCAGTCATACGTTCACCTTTCCTAGTTACTTCGAAAATACCGGTTTACCTGCAGATGTACCCGTGTTTTCCAGATTTAACGTAACGCGAGCATCAAAACTGGCATTTGAAAAATAGTTTTCCCAATCCGGCTCTATCTTTTTCCATAAGGTTTCATTATTTTGATAAACACGATTGCCGATTAGAAAGATGTCCAACTTCTTTTTTTGCAAATTCTCAAAAGTTCGTTTCATCTGATCGACAATAATCTCCTCCGTCTTCTTCACAAAAGCTTTCTCTACATCGACTGAATCGAAAGCAGTGCATTTAAGCTCTCGCGCCGAGCCTTTGGCCATTGCCTTAACCGAAACGACTAATTTGTCTTTATCAAATTGATACTTCAAATTACTTGAAAACTCGGTGACTTCAACGGTTTCATTTTTCTGTTTGTTTTCTGCTGTATCCAAACATGGCACCTCGAGCAGACCATAGTTATAACGATTCGTTAGCATGAGATATCCATCATTTTCATCTCCTGTCAATTTATCAACCATTCTGTCTTTCTTAAACAAGGCCGAACCGCTTACTTTGAAGCCTTTCTCCTGGTTAGGAATGATGTAAGCAATGACAGCATTGCCGGTTTTGTCCTTCAACTGTTTACCTAAATCTAATAAATTAGAGTTCACTGTTCGAGCTGAGTACTTGTATAGCGCCTCTTCGGATCGCATGATTTGTTGACTAGTGGTTTGCTCTATTGTTGGTTTCTTTTCTAAGTACGATTGTGCATTACCTTTTGTAATCATGATGGACGCAGTTAGTCGAGGTTCAGGATCGCGATAGAAAATATCGAGTAGATCGCCAATATTCGTTCTGCGTGCGGTCTCTTCGCTAATCAGAATGACTCGCATATGGCTCCACTGCGATCTCCTTCCAAGCTCTCCTGTGATTTTGCGTATCGCTGGTAGTACCGAATCGCCGGTTGATATGACATTAAAGCTTGAGGCTCCAATACCTTGGCTACTACTCTTACCACCTTTTGGTTTATAGTACTGTGTAGTAATCTGCACAGTTCCATCCTGTTTCGTATCGATCGCCAAACCCATCACGAATACCAAATCTGTTAATTCGTAATGACTCCAGCAACCAGTCAGGAAGAACGAAACAATCACCAATATCATGTTCATTTGGAGAATCTTTTTCATCTTTTATCATCCTTCTGTATTGTCCTTCCTAGGATGCCAGTTCTTGATTTTCGCATCAACTGTCGAAGTGGTGCACGAACAAATACATCCCGCCATTCAGGTAAGTTCAAAGGCGCGAGCGGAGACATGTAATATTGACCTAGCGGGCGCAATCTGCACAGATGAAGCAAGATTAGCAACAACCCTAGCATCAGCCCGTACCCTCCGAGCCATGCTGCTAAAATCATCAAGGGAAAACGCAAAACACGTAACCCGATAGCCACACTGTACTGAGGGATAGCAAAGGAAGCAATTCCCGTTAATGACACGATGATGACCATACTTGGCGATGCAATGCCTGCTGAAATTGCGGCTTCCCCAATAACAAGTGCCCCAACGATACTAACTGCTGACCCAACAGGACGTGGCAAGCGAATTCCAGCCTCCCGAAGCAATTCGAAGAAAAACTCCATTAGAAAAGCTTCAACAAAAGCAGGGAAAGGTATCCCCTCTCTTGCGTCGACGATGGCAAGAAGCAATATGGTTGGAATAAGCTCAGGATGAAATGTCGTGAGCGCAATATACATGCTGGGTAGCAAGAGTGCGATAAAAAATGCAAAAATGCGCAACAACCGGATTAAACTCGATAGGACAGTCCGTTGGTAATAATCTTCGCTTGATTGGAACAATTCGATAAATAAGCCCGGGCATAACATCATCGTACCGGTACCGTCTACCATCACCACTATCTTTCCTTCAAGAAGTCCAGCAACTACTACATCTGGACGTTCGGTAAATCGCACTTGCGGGAACGGAGAATAGATATTATCCTCCACCAATTCTTCGATATAAGATGTCTCGAGGATTTCCAACTCGGGGATGCAGCTTATTTTCTCAACAAAAGCATTCAACAAAGGCTTGCTCACTCGGTTATCTAAATACCCGTATACGAGATTTGTCTTCGATTCGCCTCCTCCGACCATAAAAATCATTTTAAGGTCTGGGGTTCGTAACCTTTTTCGTATTAATCCCACATTAGTTTGAAGATCTTCGACACTCCCTTCGCGTGGACCTTGTACAACGGATTCACTTACCGGTTCTGCCACAGGCCTGGTTTCGACGTCTAATGCATCAAAAGAAAGTGCTTTACACCATTTATCGAGGAGAATAACAAATTGACCGCTTAAAATATGGGTAACAACATCATCAAGACGTTCAACTAGAACAGCATTCTTTGTAGATACGCCATGGTTTTCAAAAAATGAGGTGAAAGCTTCCAGTGTCACGTCTATGGCAGTTCCGTTTTCAGACTTAAGTAGATCTTGAAGCGCTTTTTTTAGGTAATTGGTTTCTTTTTCCTTGGAAAGTGTTTTAAAGTAAATCGAACAGGCCGAAATGGAGAAATCGTTACCGAAACGCCATTCTTGAACCACTAGATCATTTGCACTTTCAAATATTTGATTCAATAAAGTCAAATTATCCTGAATAGATATGGATAAGCTTTTCGCAATGTCCATTGAATGAGCTGTCGCTTTCATGATGTTCACCTATTCCCGGGTCATGGTTACGTGTGCTTATTCTGTCCAAAATATACATAACTATCCATATTAACCGCCTACCACAAATCAACGCTGCATAAAAAGTGCAAAAACGTCTCCGACTGCCGTGTGGGTGGATTTAATATTCAGCTACCAGCATACCCCAATACCTTTCCCTTAATAGCAGCGACAGGCAAAGGACCAAAAATTTGACTGTCAACACTTCTCCACCACGTATCACCCATCACAAAGACATGTCCCTCAGGAACTTTAACCTTCGCCATTTCCATGTTAAAGTATTCTTTCATGGTTTTCTGACAAGCTTCATCACATTGAATTGTACCTGGCTTATTAACCGTATTAAAATACTCTTCTTTTTCGAGTCCCCAACTGAGTGCTTTACCATAGAAGGTATCTAACCTTTTATTGTTAACATAAACTTGCCCTTTTTTTATTTCAATAACTTCACCATGAAGAGCGATAACTCTTGCAATATTATACTCTGACGGATTTAAACTTGGATATTTGATCTGATCTATGGCAGGTGTTCTATAGTAAATAACATCGCCGCGATTCATATTATTTTGATTAAAATAATTTGGGTCGACAGCTATCTTCCCTTTGTCATTCGAGATGTATTCTAAGTTGCGACGCGCCATTCCATCGGAATTATTTTCAATAGTAATAAGGCCCTGATTCATTACTACTGTCTTTGGCGATTCTTGAGTAATTGCGTCAGTAATAATTTGCTCTTCACAGCCTAGCACGAATAGAAAAAGGAAAACAATCAAAAGTGACTTCTTCATAGGAATCCCCCCTAATTTGATAATACGCACTAAAACGGAGAAATCTCCTTTAAATTCCAATAATTTCCTGAACTCCGGTATGAAAAATATTAGTTCCTCACAAAAAAAGATCTCCTTGTCAGAGATCTTGCGGTTTAGCAATCTATTGTTGGTATCTGTTTTTTCAATCCGGGACAACTCGATAAACGTTATTCTTTCCTATGTTTTGCAAAATCCGAGTAGGCACTCTGGATATTTTCAATACATCTGTTATACCTTTTGCATTTTTCGTTAAGGTAATCATTAAGATGGTTCCTCGTAGTCTAGCCGTATGCCGGGGAAGCTCGGTGGATACGAAATTTCCTAGAGAAGACGCCGCCACCCGATTTCTAGTGACCCCGTCGATGTCCTTCAGCTTATACATTTTTATCGGATGAAGCACATGGGGATGTGCACCTAGCACTACATTCACGCCATTATTAAACAATAACTTCATGAGTCGGATTTGGTTGCGGTCAGGATATGATCGAAATTCTTTCCCGAAATGTAGGCAAGCTATGATAAAATCTGTTCTACTCTTCAAGCTGCGCACGTCCGCTATTATTTTGTTCTGGTGTATCCGGTTGACTAACCACGGCTCGGTGACGGGGATCCCGTTCGTTCCTTTCGTATAAGCCAATATGCCGATTTTGATTCCCTTTACGTTAACAATAAGTTGCCGACGGGCTTCCCTGGCGGAGCGATACGTACCCGTATGTCGTAGACCTTGTCGATCGAGGACATTTAATGTCCTTTTCAAACCAGATAGTTTTCCGTCCATACAATGGTTATTGGCTGTACCTAATACATCGAAGCCCAAGTTCCGGAGTGTAGCAGCGAATTTATCCGGGGAGTTGAACAACAGTTTCCCCTTTTCTCCGCGAAAATTGCTGCCTGAGAAGGTCGTCTCCAGATTCCCTATCGTTAAATCGGATCTCTGTAAATAAGGTTTTACTTTTGAAAAAATAGGGTCGAATCCGCCTTCCCGTGCGGCCGAAGCGATCATTTGCTTTTTCATCAACAAATCTCCGACTGCTGCAATTGTGATTTGCATCCATTCAGCCACTCCTTTCATGATTACACCTTATGCGATAAAAAAGCGAAATGCTTGCAAGTTGGGCCCGCTTGGTACTGCAAGAAGCAAAAAGCCCACGCCTGAATCGGCATGAGCTTTAGCCTTATAACTTTCAATAGGTTGACGCTTTTCAACCTGGATTTTCGTGGCTATTTAACGATAGGCAAAACAACTTCAACCATCGTCCCTTGCCCAACTTCACTTTCGATTCGCATAGTCCCATTATGATTTTGGATGATCCTCATTGAAACCATTAGTCCTAACCCTGTTCCTGTTTCTTTTGTAGTAAAAAAAGGATTTCCAATTTTGGTTATTTCATCTTGGGGGATTCCATACCCTTTGTCATTAATTCGAATGTAAATGCTATCGTTCAATTGCTTGGCTTGTATTATCACTTCTCCGCCTTTAGGCATGGATTCGATGGCATTCTTTAAAATATTAATAAATACTTGATTGATACTGCGTTGACACTGAATGGATGATAAATTAGCATCTAACTCTAGTTTTATTTGGACGTTATATAAGTTTGCTTGTCCTTCAAATAATCTTGTAACGTGACTTAAAATATGCACCACGTTCCTTAACTCAAATGCCTCATTTGAAGGCTTAGCTAACACTAAAAGCTCACTTACAATTTCATTGATTCGATCAATTTCGGATAACATGACTTCATTTCGTAATTTCTTTGTACCATCCATATCCTCTTTCACATACAGTTGCATAAATCCTCGTAAACTCGTCAAAGGATTTCTAATTTCATGTGCGATCCCAGCTGCAAGCTCGCCAACTAAGGAAAGTTTCTCTGATCTGCGGATTAATTCTTCAGAATGGATCCGTTCTGTTATATCACGCCCCATACTGATGACATGTTGTACATCTCCAGCAGAATTTCTAATTTTTTTAGTGTGTGATTCTTGCCATATATAATGACCACTTTTATGCCGAAGCCGATAAATATGTATTCTGCTATCCGAATTATCAATATTGCCTTTCCTTAACCAACCCCCCTTCAAATCTTCTGGATGCCAATAATCATAGGCGTAGTTTCCGATAAGTTCATCTGGATCATATCCGAGTTGCTGGCGGACAGCTGGCGAGGCATATGTGATAATTCCATCTGGAGTTAGACGTAAAATAACGTCCTGTGAATGCTCAGAAATAAGATTATGTAATTCTTCAACTCTCTTGAACTCTTCTTCCTTCTTTTTTTGTTCTGTTATATCTACAATTTGGGAAATAAATATGTCATTCCGATTTATTCCCTGTTTGTTCCTTTCTGCAGTTACATTTAGAAGACCGCATACGATAGTCCCCGATTTATGGAAATACCTTTTTTCTGCTTGATAACCATCTATTTCACCTTGTACTAATTTACCCCATCTTTCCAAACCTGCTTCTAAATCTTCAGGATGGCTGACAGATGAAACACCAACATTAATTAATTCACTTTCGCTATATCCTAACATTGTGCAAAATGATGGATTCGTTCTTATATACCTTCCGTCAGAAGATATCAAAGCCATTCCAATTGAAGATTTCTCAAATGTAGGTAAAAAAAGATTATAGTCATTGAAATGAGATAACATCCGATCCTCCGTTTAGAGCAGTAGTAATAATATTGATTAACCTCATTATGGCATTATAACGCAATTTTCAGTTGTTCGTATAAATCATTTTTCCCAATACATAGAAAAGCTGCATAGAATTATATTCTACGCAGCCTCTCCATTACCTCTCATTATTCAGTTTGCAGAGATGATGTCCTCTTATTTGCGAGCAGTCGCGTACCAGGTATTGATCTCGTCGTAGCTTGTTTGGCCTCCGGCTTTTTTGAATTTATCCGTGAATGCATCGAATCCTGAAAGCGGTTCCCCGCCGACGATGATTTTAACGGCATAATCATTGACCATTTGGTTGAGCTGTGCGTTTTCCTTGGAGTAATTCGGGAAGTAAGGCGCTAATCCAAGCGGGTTCTGCTTGAACACTTCCGGCTTCTGCAGCTTGTTCAGAAACTCCCAGCCTTTGTAGAGGCGATCATCTTTACGGACACGAGCCTGCCAGTAGATTGGATATTTGGTTTCGTCGATGCCGGTCAAATAGTTGCTGGCCGTACCGCGCTCGTCATTGAAAATCGGCAAAATCGGGTAATAATTTCCGTCTTTAACCGTATGGTGCTTGCCCTCTTCACCGATCGCCATGTTTTTAAACGTATTTACTTCCAGCTTGGCGTCCATCCATTTGATCGCATCTTCCGGATGTTTAGAAGCTTTCGGAATAAACGTCAGTCTGTCGAACCCGGATGACTGTGCCAGACCTGCCTGACCGTTTTTGCCTGTCAGCGCAGGAATGTATGCATAAGTGGCATCAGGCAAGTTTTTCTTAAGTGCATCGTCGATAGTGGGAATGTCGGCCCAATGTAACACGATGACCCCCGCCTTGCCGTTCGTAAACTTCTCTTTCACGGTTGCATCCTTGTTAATAGCAAATTCCTGATCAAGCAGCCCTTGCTTATAAAGATCGGTCATATAGGTCAAATATTCCTTAAACGCAGGATTCATCGCACGGGGGATCAGCTTGCCATTAACATCGTTCCAATCGTTCACCATGCCGAAGGCGCCGACGAGGTTGTCGACCAATGGATTGTCGCCCTTAATAGACATCGGAATATTTTTGGCTCCGTTACCACCAGGATCCTTCTCCTTGAACGCCTTGAGCACAACCAGCAGCTCATCAAGTGTTGTCGGGACTTTCAGTCCCAGCTTATCCAACCAATCCTTGCGAATCATTAGGCTCGTGCCAACCGATTCGAGGGTTCGCGTCGGAATCGCATAGATTTTACCGTCGACTTTGGCCATCTCCAGCGACTCTTTGGACAATGATGCTTTGATGTTTTTACCATACTTCTCAATGAGCGGAGTTAGATCGACTAACGCACCCTTCTTGGCATAATCAGCATAGATTGCTTTGGAACTGCTGTCCCCAGCAGTCGAGACGATGTCATAAGGTTCGGAGGAAGCAATCAGCAGATTGAGTTTGTCCTCCGGTTTATCGACTGGAAGCGCCTCGTAATTGACTTTGTACCCGGTCTTCTCTTCCAGCATTGCAGCAATCGGGTCCTTAGCAAAGTTAGGGGCCAATCGCATAAGCGCTTTCAGTTCAGGCTTGGGGCCGGCAGTTGCTGGCTGTGCAGACGGCGCCGAGGAGCTGGAGCTTTTCTCACCTTCGCTGTTCGAGCCGCAAGCAGACAGAAGCATCAAGCTGACCGCTACAGGAAGCGCGACCCATTTCATCGTTTTCTTCATCTTTTAAACCCTCCTATAATTGAAGTGCGATTTATCATTAAGCAGCGGGATGGATTCCGCCAGCGTTAATGCAACATTAACCTTTGACGGAACCAATCAAGACACCCTTAATAAAGTACTTCTGAAGAAACGGATATACGAGAAGGATGGGCACCGTAGATGCCACGACTGTAGCAGCCCGAATACTTTCTGGCGACATATTCATCAGGTCATCTGCTGATTTATTGAGTGCGTTGGCCGTATCGTTTTCCATCACGATATCTCTTAGATGAAGTTGAAGCGTTTTCAACAACGGATCACTAATATAAAGCATCGGACTGAAATAATCGTTCCAGAAGCCTACCGCATAGAACAAAGCGATTGCTGCGAGCACAGGCATGCTCAGCGGAAGAATGATACGGAACAGAATCATATACGTCTTCGCCCCGTCTATTCTCGCCGATTCTTCAAGCGCTTCGGGAAGCCCTTCGTAATAACTCTTGATCACCAGCATGTTGAACACACTGATCATGGCCGGGAGAATGAGCGACCATAGATTGTTTAGCAGGTGCAGCTCGCGGATCAACAGATAATTCGGAATGAGTCCTCCATTGAACAGCATAGTGAAGATGAACAATATCATGATTCCGGACATTCCGGGCAATTGCCGCTTAGACAGCGGATAAGCCGTGATGGCTGTAACTAAGATGCTAAGTAATGTCCCAACTGCTGTTACGATGACCGAAATGACAAATGCCCGGCCAAATGCGTAGGAAGTGGCGACTTTTACGAGTGTGTCGAGCTGGAAGCCAATCGGCAACAGGTTCACCCGCCCCGAAACAAGTGCCCAGTCCGAGCTGACGGATTTGGAAAATACATGGATCATGGGCAGTAAGGTAATCAGTCCTAACACGATCATGAAGCCGTAGACGAAAATATTTAATACCCAGTCGCTGAACGTTCTTTTACGGATATACATGCTTAGCCCCTCCTTACCAGATCCCGCGGTTCAGCAGTTTTTTGCTGAGCGAGTTGCCGGAGATGACGAGAATAAAGCCGACGACCGAATTGAAAAGGCCGACCGCAGTGCTGAAGCTGTAATCCATCTTGCCAAGACCCATTCGGTAAACAAAGGTACCAATAACGTCGCCGGATGCGTAGACGGTAGGGTTATACATCGTCAGGATCTGTTCAGTGCCCGCATCCAGTACCATGCCAATGCGAAGAATGAGCATGAGGATAATCGTCGGCACAATGCCGGGTAGTGAGATATGCCACATCTGCTGGAGGCGATTCGCTCCGTCTATCGAAGCCGCCTCATATTGCTCTTGTTCTACACTAGCGAGAGCGGCGATGAAGATGATCGCATTCCAGCCAATCTCCTTCCAGCCTGCCGTGAACACGAGGACGCTTCGAAATACGTGATTGTCCATAAAAAACCTGATCGGTTCGCCACCGAGCCAGCGAATGACGGCATTGACCAGTCCATCGGAAGGAGACAAGATTGTCATAAACAAGCCGGAGATGATGACCCAGGACAAGAAGTGAGGCATGTAGATAATTGTCTGGATGGTCCGTTTGAACGCTGAGAAACGAATCTCGTTCAACAGCAAGGCGATAAGGATTGGTATCGGAAACAGCAGCACAATCTTGTATACACTGATAAGCAGCGTATTCGTGAACACTTGCATGAATTCTGCCGACTGCATGAGCTTTCGAAACTGCTCAAGTCCGACCCACTCGCTTCCTGTGATCCCATCAAAAATATTGTAGTCCTGAAACGCGATTAAGACGCCATACATGGGTGTGTATTTAAACAGCACCAGTAATAACATCCCAGGCACCAGCAGCAAGTAAGTGTCGCTGTTTCGCCGCACTCGTCGCCATGGGCCTTCACGTTTGCGCGAAACCTTGACCTCTCCTGCCTTTCCATTCCATTGTGTGGTAAGCTCGCTCATATTGTAGTTGCACCTCCTGCACTTATGGCTTCATTGTACCTGCAGGATGATGCGGTATGTAGTGGGCAATCCAACACTTTCTAGGCGTATCCTACTTAATTATTTCCTCTCTCATCGCCTTAAGACGAACGATCACCACAGTGCCTTCGCCTAGACGGGAATGGACCGACAGTCCATATTCGTAGCCTGCCAACAGCTTAATTCGCTCGTTCACATTATAAAGTCCGTATGAGCTGCCACTTCCTTCGGCATGCATCAAAGGGCGGGATGCTGACAAGAGACTGGAAGCCAGGTGCTCGTCCATTCCGATCCCATTATCTTTGATCGTAATCTCAAGCACCTCACCGCTCTGCTCCGCGCGAATGCTGATGATACCGGTTTTACCCTTGTTCTTGCGGATACCATGGAGCAGCGCATTTTCGACGATGGGTTGCAGTGTGAGCTTTGGAATGACGCACCTGCTCGCCTCTGGATCCGCTTCAATCACGAACTCGAAGGTGGACGGGAAGCGATTTTGCTGAATCTCCAAATAGACTTTCGCGAGCTCTAATTCATCCGCTACGCACACATAATCCTTTCCCTTGTTAAGGCTGAGCCGAAAATAGTCAGACAGACTTTCAATCATATGACTGATATCGTCGGCATCACGAGAGATCGCTAACCAGTTGATCGTATCTAGCGTATTGTAGAGAAAGTGCGGATTGATCTGTGCTTGCAGCGCGCGAAGCTCAGCCTCCCGCTCCATCATTTTCGATCGGTAGGCTTCCTCCATTAATGCTTTCACCCGATGCACCAAGTGATCGACGACGCGTTGCAGTAAATAAAAATCACTTCCCTTATTTGTACGTGGCTCTTCCAACCCATCGACACCTTCCGTGCGGATCGTCTTGAAGACCGATTGGATTCGACGATTCATGCCATTAATAATAAATGCCATTAACATAAACACGAGAACCAAAAACATAATTGTCATACCGGCAATCGTTGCGATTCCGGACCACTGACTTAACGTGGTCGCGCGTTCCGTCAAGCCAGTTTTGGGTACTTCCAACACAAGCCGCCAATCCGCAGCTTTGATGGGGGCACGCATCTCGAACAAGTCCACACCGTTATCAGAGCGTTCGCGGATTCCTTCATCTGTGCTCGCGAGCGCAGCTTTTGTGCCGATCAAGAATGGCTCCGCGCTATAAATGATAGTTTCATTGCGATCCACTATATAAACACGGCTTTGTGCAGGAAAATCAAGCTCGGAAATGACATCTGTGACTATACTCTCGGGGACGTCCAGCATAAGCACACCTAGCGTCTGATCGAAATTTCGCGGGTGTCTCAGAATGCGCGCACTGGAAATAATCCTTGCCGGCCCCGAGTCCAGATAGTTTTCTTCGTAGATTCCCGTCCATACGATGCTGCCGCCTGCGTTCAAGATCTCTTCATGCCAAGGGCGTTCTTTCAAGTTCTCTAGCGGAAATAGATTCAATAAATCGAAGCCGTATAGATTCATTGGATCCGTAAACACACGTGCCCTTACAATGTCGGGTGCCGTTTGAACCGATTCGAGCAAATTGCGCAGCTCCTTCGACTGGGCGATGCGCTCGATGATCGGATTAGCGGGATCCAGATTTTCATACAGCTTATGATTCATGAATATCGTATTGGATGAGTTCTGAACATAGTTGAGCCGTGAGTTTAAATTACTACCTGCCTGTTTCAACGTCTGCTGCATGGTCTGGGTCACCTCCTCCTGCAAAATACGGGAGGATTGTTCATAATAGACGAACAGCATGATGCACGCAGGCAAGAAAATCAGCATTCCGTAGACGAGCATCCACCTCCTGGCCGCCACAACACCTTCCCACAAATTGGTGGCAAGGCTCATTCTTTTTCGCATGACCCCTCTCACTGGATCAACTCCCTTTTCATGGCAACGTTCCTGCTCCTATTGCAGATCCCGGTAAGCACTTGGCGTAAGTCCGGTCATCTTCTTGAACAACTTGCTGAAGTAGCTTGGATCCGTATAGCCGACCAGTTCGCACACTTCATAAAACTTGATGTGGGGATCACGCAGCAGTTCCTTCGCTTTCGCGATACGTACCTTCATCAAATATTCGTAAATCGTCTCGCCTGTTTCCTGTTTGAACAGTAAACTGACGTAGGTTTGGCTGAGGTAAACGCTTGCCGCAATCTCTGCAATGGACAAGTTCTTGGCATAATTCTCGGATATTAACTTCTGAATGTGTTCGATCACATTACTTGATCTACCGTTCCGCTTCTCCTGAATCCAGAAGCAAATATCATATAGGTAATCGCTTACAGAGCTTTTCAGTTCAGCCATCGTTTCCAGCTTCAGGAGCCGATCCAGCATCCAAGCTTCCTGCTCTTCCTTTTCGGGAGCAAGCAGGTTAAGGTCAAGAAGCAACCTGCCGGCGATAGCGATCATTTGCAGCCCTACCTGTCGACCGTATTTCAAGCCGTCCTTACGAATTCCCGCCAGCGGCTCGAGGATGCTTTCCATTTCCAGCTCCAATCGTTGCTTCTCTCCTGATTTCAGCACAGACACAAGTCGCTCAATTTGGTTGGCATCGAACCGGATTGGGCTGGCAGCTTCCATTTCTAGACTGTCCATCGTGATCACTTGATTCTTCCCCATATACCACTTTTGGTCTGCCGCGTCGCGGGCATGCCGAAAGGACGCTGGAAGCATACGGATATTGTCCGCACGTTCACCTACCCCAATCGTTACGCTTATCTGAAGCCAGCGCTGTAGATTGTCGCGGATAGCTTCAGCCAGCGAAAGAAGCGTAGCCTCTGGGTCTTTTATTTGATCGTCAAGCACTAGCAGTCCAACGTATTCAGCAACTCTGTTTTCAAATGCATACCCGTGCAGGTGCTGATTGATCAGTTCTTGAACGACGTTCAAGAGCGAGAAAGACACCAGCTGCTTGTCCCTCTCCGAACGGCTATCGAGCACCTCTTTCGAATCGTCAATGGTTATAACGAGTACGAGATATGGGGATTCGAGCGGCAGTTCCAGATTGAGAAACGCTGCTCTTTCCCGCAGCATATCCGGCTTTACATTCCCGTCTTGGATTAGCGCCATCAGAAATTTCTCCCTCAGCAATGGCATGCTCTGCGTCAATTTGACTTCCATATCTTTTAGCCGTTGCCGCTCCTTTTCTTCTGTACGCAAGTCCTGCACAACACCTTCAATGACCTTTTGGAGCTCAGTTCGTTTAACAGGTTTGAAAATATAATCAGCCGCATGAACCTGCAAGGCTGAACGTAAAAGGTTTGCTTCATTATGGCCGCTGATAAATACGATTTTCGTCTCAGGGAGCCGCTCTCGAATTTCCCTCGACATTTGGATGCCGTCCATAACTGGCATCATCACATCCGTCAGCACGATATCGGGCTTCACTCGCTCGATCAGCTCCAGTCCCGTGTCTCCATCGTCCGCTGTTCCAGCGAGAACAATCCCATAGTTGCTCCACTCGACGAATTTGCTAAGTCCTCCTCGGACGGCAGGCTCATCATCAACAATGACCAGTTTATACATAATTCCTGTCTCCTTATCAGAAAATGACGTAACGAAATTGTCCCTTCAATTATAAGAGTTTTTGGGAACAAGCTGTAGGGGGAATCCTACTATTTCTAGGCTAATGTGACTGACTATTTTATCTTTTTTAAAAGCCCGTACCTTAAGAAGAAAAAACTGACAGCCCTCCTGTTGAAAATGTATAGCAAAAAAAGACCAGTCACACACCTCATTCCTCATTAGGGTGTTTTGAACTGGTCTTTCTTCCTATTTCTAGACACATTATGATGCTCTATCGCGTCATTTGCTTACTTAGCACTTCTTGCGGCAGATAGGCATCATGCTCTCTCAGGGTGGTTATTAGTTGCTCCGTATCCAGCTCACAGGCGGTTTGTCCCGTACGAATCGTTTGTACAGCAGCAGTTCCGGCAGCCTGTCCCATCATAGCACAAGCAGGCTGAACTCGAATGGAGCCATGGACCTGCACATCACTGGAGACGCATCGCCCGGCCACCCATAGATTGCGCCAGCCTTTCGGCACCAGTACGCCATATGGAATACCGAAGCATTCGCCAGGGCTTAAGCGGCCAGCTTTTTCAAACTCATCATAATAGCGCTTGTATTCTTCTTCGGAGTTGTTATAGGGATGAATATCGATGGACTTGTTAAAGAGTCCGATCTGGTCCGGAAATTGGCGACGAGCAAAATAATCTTTCACATTCAGCTCATACTCACCTACGATTCGACGCGATTCCCTGATCCCGAGTAGCGAGGCGGTCGTAACGTGCTCGATATGCTCAAAGCCAGGAACATATTTTTTATAAAAGTCCATGTATTCCCTTGCAAGTCTACGCCCCAGCATCACGCCGTCCGTTAAATCCTTGCAGCGAAGTGCATTTAAGTTAAAAAGATGCCCCCCGTTCAAATAGCCAACGGTATGATTGACCTTCGCCATCCCCGGCAAATGACGATCCGGCTGTGAGAAATGACTGTCTCGAAGCGCAATTTGCAGCATCTCCTGCTGAATTTCATACGACCTTCCCTTCGTGCGATCCCAATCAATGTTAGAGAACAGAGAAGCCAGCGTCGCAGGCATAATGCCCGGTGTATCCCGTCCGGCTTCCACACAAGCAGCGCCGCACAAATCCGCTAGTACGGCATCACCCGTGCTGTCAATAAAGGTTTTGGCACGAACATATGTGAAGCCTTCAATGTTATGTAAGACGACACCTTGCACAACACCAGTTGCAGAATTCGCTTCCGCATCGACGACTTTCGTAAAAAAGCGGACCTCCACACCGGCATCTACGGCAAGCTCATCCAAGACCAACTTATAGCCCTCGACTTGGAAGGCGGTCCATTTGTGATAATTTTTCCGCCAGCTGTTCGGATCGATGTCAGGACGTAAAAGTCCCCGTCGATACAACGTTTCAACGACTTCTTTCATAAAACCGCCGACCAGCATGCGCGTACCGTTCGCCATTGGGTCGAAAGCCGTTACCAAGCCGGAAGTACCCATTCCACCTAAGCAGCCAGTGCCTTCTACAAGAAGTACCTTGGCGCCTAATCTTGAGGCACTGATAGCCGCTGCCGCTCCGGCAGGCCCGCCTCCTGCCACAACGAGGTCATAGTATTCCTCCGTGATAGGAATGTTGCGATGAAATGAATACGTTTCCATAAGTGTTACTGCTCCCTTCTTTATCTCGCCTACTATTCTCTTCTATCGTTAAGTATAGGTTAACTTGAACTCTCCTTATAGTTTAATATTTGTTTAACTATTCATAAGAAAGAGCCGCGCAATTGCGCGGCTCTTTCAACAAAGCTCAGCTTAAGCTGCCACGTCTCTACGCGTGAACATAAGCCAAGAAATCAGATTAAAGGCAAGAAAGTAAACCGCAAGCATTCCGATGGAGAATGACAGCGTCATTCCGTCTTGATAAGGTCTCCCACTTAGATATTGGGTGAGATCGGTATTTGCAAATAATAGGTACCTGCTCCAATCGAACCGATGCAGCGCCTCCAATAGAATATTGCCTCCAAAAAGGGCGACAATGGAGAACCCAATGGCCATAATGCTGCTGCGAAAAGCGGACGAGATCATAAAGGCCATAGTAACATAGAGAATCGTAGATACCCCGTTTAACATATATGTTTTCCACAAGTTAAGAACCATGTTTTTCTCGACGATAAATCCATCATAGGTCACTTCGATTAATGGTAGATTCAGATCTCCAAGGCCGAATAAGATACCGTTGACCGTGACAGATACGACAAAAAGCGTGAGTAACAAAAGCAGGCCGAACATCAAGGAAGAGATATATTTGGCTATAAGGATTTTAAGGCGATTAGCCGGTCGGATGAGCAGCAACTTAATCGTGCCAGTTGAAAATTCGCCTGCCAGGCTGTCTCCCGCTATGATGATTGTGAACACGGTAATCACGAGCACCATAGACGCCGAACCGTTTATGCCATCCCACATCGTACCATCTGGAGTGGGAATATTTTTCTCAAGGTGATAGTCGATGAGGGCGAGACGTTGTAGATTATAAGTGCGGCTTTCTTCAGATATCTCTGGTTTAGTCAAGAGTTCGTTTCGGTGCACTTTCTCCTGCTGCAATTCCATTTGCCAGCTTTCACTTTGCACTTCTCTTCGATCAGAATGCCACTCTATAATATTGACAAAAAGCACCAATGCGATCATAAATCCGACCAGAATCCATGTTCTCGTCCTTCGATAGATCTTCATATTTTCATTGCGCACCAGATTAACCAATCTGCTCCCTCCCTGTACCCGTAATTTCTAAGAAACGATCTTCCAGTGACAGACGAACCAGCTGTATACCATAGACTCGAATACGGTGCTGCATCAACGCAGACAGCATGTCCGGAACGCTTTCCCGTTCGGTCGTGACTTCTATAAGACCTTCCTCAAGGAGCTTAACCCCCTGGATTCCTTCCATTTGCCCCAACACTTCCAATGCTTGTTCGGTCGGCTGAGCTTCAATCCGATACGTTGGTGTCTGCTCGGCATCCTGTGTAAAATGTTGGATCGGCTTCACGTCGATTAGCTTGCCCTGCTGCAGAATGGCAACTCGGTCGCACATGAGCTCCATCTCGGATAACAGATGGCTGGAAACGATAATGGTGATTCCTTCAAAGCGGGTCAACTGCCTCAAATAATCACGGAGTTCCCGAATTCCTGCCGGGTCCAAACCGTTCGTAGGTTCATCTAGAATCAACAAGGATGGTCGATGCAGCAACGCCTGAGCTACCCCCAGACGCTGACGCATGCCGAGAGAGTACTTTTTGACTTTGTCGTGAATACGGTTCTCTAGTCGGACCAGCTTAACCACTTCGTCGATTCTTTCCTTCGTCACCCCTGGCACCATGCGGGCGTAATGAACAAGATTCAAGTACCCGCTCAAATACTTGTACATTTCAGGATTTTCAACGATTGCACCGACATGTCGGATTGCTTGCTCGAATTCGGTTTTAATATTTTTCCCTTTGATCAGAATCTGACCCTTGGTTGTCGACATCAGGCCGACGATCATCCGGATAGTCGTAGTTTTACCGGCACCGTTCGGGCCAAGAAAGCCGAAAATTTCCCCTTGTGGCACATCAAATGTAAGATTGTCGATGACTGTGGTTCGGCCGATACGTTTTGTCACATTTTGCAAACTGATGATAGGTTCGTTACTCATACACGGCCTCCTTCCTTTACTCAGTGATAGTTTTTAACATGTACACATTAGTTAATGGCAGATTGAATTTAACATAAAATTTATTGATTTTCAATATATAATTATTGTTACATCGAATTTTAAATCCAAATAAACCACCCCATTTTAAGGAGTGGTTCATAATTATAATTTTTCTTTAATTTGTTTTATAGTCAATCCTTCTACTTCTTTCATTACGCGAATTTCCTCGAGTCGCTTTAATGCTAATTCACGCGGGTATCTTCTTGTCAGTCTTGTATCCTCTTGTTCAAATGAGATCATGTCCTCTTCTGTGTAATATTTAATGGTACTGTAGCGAACTCCAGATAGTTCAACCAACTCACTGATACTCACATACTCTGATGATAAAATCTTGTCTAAGCTTCTTTTTCTCCCCATAATTTTCTCCTAAGCTATAAGCCAGATTCTATATTTGAGATCGCTGTATGAACCGTTCTAATTTTTTTATAAATGTCCTCTTTACGTAATATCTCTAGCTTATGCTTTAACGTTTTTTGTTCATATTCAGAAAAGTAATCTTTTAACATACTTTTATTATCTAAAAATAACACCAAGGCTACTGTATGTTCGTCTACATTCCCTTGTTCTAATAACTCAGCTCGAATTTTTTCTACGATGTGGTTCCTAGTATTTGCTATATCCGAATATTTTTTCATTGGAACAACAAATAAAACTTCCGTATTTTCGATTTCTAGAACTCCTTTTTCTACAAGGCTTTCTATAACCATTTTATATATTTCTCTTTGTTTATAATAGTAAAAGTAAGATACCCACTGTTTTAGCTTCTTTGGTTTTTCAGCCTTTATTATTTCGAGTAATCTGTCCAAATATTTTTCGCCTGTGGGTGCTGAGTTAGAAATTCTGATCGTATCATCGGCGTCAAATGTAAGGTTGCCATTAATAGAAAGTTCCACTATACAAGCAATGACCGAATACAAGGCAACATGCATTCGAAAAATAGATTTTATTTTATTGGTTTCACTATCTAAGGCAAGTAGGACAAATTCTTGGGGAATTGATAAATTTTTCAACATGGTCGTATCATCCTTTCGAAGATTTTTTACTTACTACTGACTACTTAATACTTAATACTTACTACTTACTACTTACTACTTACTACTTACTACTTACTACTTACTACTTACTACTTATAATATTATACACAATTTAAAAAGTCAAAGCGTATATGAAAAAAACCGCCTTCGACGTGAAGTCGAAAAGCGGTTACTCTGTATTTATTCTTCATGGTGGTCTTTACACTTACATTTACACTTTCTATACGGATCAGGATTAAGTTTAAACTTTAGATTAAGTTTGTCTGGACCAATTTCCCTAATAAGTTTAGATATTCCCTTATTAATTTTTCTAACCTTCTCAGTTTCAATCGGAGGACTTGGCCTGTCACAGCATGGGCACTCTGGTACTTTTTCGCATGAATAACAATGTTCGCCGCCACTTGCTAATGACCCTGATGCGCTAATGCTCACTGTTGCTGCTCCGGTGCTCAAACTGTTCTCCAGAACGATTTTGCTCTGACCTGCTACATTACACTGTGCTCCATTAATAAAGGGGTTACTCGATGGAACAAAAGGATACATGAGATTCCCTGGACTGTCGTTATGATCATTTCCAGGGTTTGAAGGGTCGCTGATCGTAAAGCTATTGGAGCTGTTGCTTGTGAAACGGCCGAATAACACGTGCCCGGCTTCATGCGCGAATAAATAAGAATCAGCCGCACCGTCCGTCAATACAGCTTGACCATATATGCCATAATCAGTCGTACTATTAAAGAATGTAATTTGTGGTCCGCCATTTCCAACTGCACCGGAGGTTAGGGATTGTCCACTTAAATAAACGATATAAATCGCCGTCGCATTGTTGTTAACCGTCCTAGCTTGCATAATAAGTGACTGAACTCGTTCATCATTTACATTTGAAACCGTATTCGCAGGAATCGTTACATCTGAGATGTAATATTCTCTCAAAGAAACAAAGTTAATATTACAGCGGACACCCGGAAAAAAACCACTCCCCCATGCTGCAGTTGCACGATCGAGATCACTTTGCACTCTAGCTCTGCGCATCTCAAACGTATCGCTAGATCTTGCTCCTCTAGTAAAAATGCTAACTACGGATACTGTTGCCATTGCCTATCTCCTCCTAGTATTCTAGTGACACTAACTACTATAGGAGATGCAAGTTTATATGAAATTGTGTGGACAAATTAAGGGGGATAATCGTTCATTTTAGAAGAAAGAAGCATGCTAGAATGTGTTCATATAAAATAAAAAATCCGCGATTTACGCGGATCATTTTCGAACTATATGCTTGTTTGTATATCAATATTTTCTTGATACGCAACATCAATATTGTCCGCACCTAATGCTTTTATCAACTCTGATTGGAAAGTTTCTGAAACTTCCCCTTTAATTACTACTTTATTTGTAAAAACATCGATATAGAGTTCAAATCTGTGTGATTTAAAATGATTGTCAAGCATTTGCAGTGCTTGTTCTTGAATCTTAGTCAAATCATTCATGCTATTCTTCACTTTTTTGAAGCTAACACCCTCACCCATCAACTGTTTTAAGTTCTTTTCAAGTAATAATGTTTTATCATTTTCTACTTTAAAAGCATAAACATATTGAATGGTGTCTACCTTATTCCCATGATCTAAATAGTAATAACCAATTTCATTGAGATCGTTATTCGTAAATAATCTCCATCTTATTTCATCCATTTTTGTATCATATTTCTTTTCAAAGTCATAAACAAGCTTCAAATCATCTGATATTAAGTCCCTGACCCAGTCATATTTTTCTTCGATAGAAGGACTTGCTTGTAGTGAATTCAATTGTTTTTTCAATCGCTGAATAAACGTAATCGCTTCCGTGCGAGTTACTGCATCGCTCTTTTGAAAACCGTAAATGCTTTTATCAGTCTTGCCTTCGGAAAGTCCAAGATCAAGCAGGTATTGGATGGAATCATCCATATTGTAGTTTTTACCAGAAGCGTTCGCAAGATATTGCGCAACCATTCCCCTATTTAAATAGATAGAACTTGCATGTCCGCCTAAAGATGAAGGTGTAACAACTTTCCATCCCATTTTATTGGCATATCGAATATAGGGTACCGACCATTCTCCCGTTTCTGACGTTGGATCAAAATCAGTAGGCTGATATGCGCGGTTTAGCATTGCAATAAATTCTGCCTGTTCGACGTTTTGATTTGGCTTAAATGTAAGATCAGGATATCCATCAACAACGTTATTTTCGATAGCCCATTGAATATTCGAATATCCCCAAAAACTGGCCGTTACATCTTTAAATGTACTAGCGGCTGCTTGAATTGTAGTCAAGTTTGTGCTGAGTAACGCGGCAGACAATATTGATATGCTCCCCTTACGGTAGACAGGTGAAATAATAAAACCTGTTGCTGTAAGGGGAGCTTTTTCATGTTTAAAAAATATGGAGCTGCGGAAAAACTCATTATCCTTAAT
>NZ_JCAUAY010000012.1:0-186381 GCF_059692195.1 Paenibacillus sp. J22P90 | reverse complement strand
GCATGTATTAGGCACGCCGCCAGCGTTCGTCCTGAGCCAGGATCAAACTCTCCATAATAGAAAGATGACTTGCTCATTTTGATGCTAGCGAGATTAATAATCTCATTTATAGTCGATTATTCGACTTGCTTACTCACTCGTTGTTCAGTTTTCAAAGATCAATTTCTTTCGTTCACTGCCGTGTTACCGAAGCAGCGAGAAGTAATATACCATGTTTACTTTTAATGTGCAACTACTTTTTTTTGAGTTACTTTCAGTTGCTCTCACCAGCCTGTCTTGCGGCCGGAGTGATAATATAGCATGGTTTCGACAATGAATGCAATGTTTTATTTTTCCAAACCAAAATTAATTTCTTAAGGCAAACTTCTAAGCTTAGCGGTTCTTTCTGCTTGATTTGTTTATTGCCTGTTACCTCAACGAGGCTGCCAATTGGTGTCGGCGGGTCTGTATTGTTTTAAGAACCATTTGTGACATCGTTATTGCCGAATTCAATGAAATGCTTCCCCTCCTCCACAAAGAGCAGTCGGCACCCAATCCCTCTGGTTTCCAACCCATTCAGGAACACCATCACTGTCAAGATCCATAGGAATGACGGGATGTCCTTAAAAATCTTGGAATAATCGTGGGGTTCTTTTCTATACCTTGATTTTTAGACAGTCCATAAACCTGCTTTTATATAAGTAAAACTGCCAGCTTTGAGCAAAAAAGGCCACCACGTTGTAGCCCTGTCGTATTAAAAATGCTCGGCCCCTTTTAGCAACAATTTCTCGCGGCAATTCTAACTGCCTTTTTAAGTCACTTAGTGACGATGATTAGCATCGTCAAAAAAAATCCCATTCCGAATGCCGGAAATCTCCCGAGCAATCCACTGCCCAGGTGTAATTCCTTCTACTTCCTTAAATACACGTGTGAAATGATGCACCGTTTTGAAGCCTACTGTTTCCGCAATATGCTTGATACTGCAGTCTGAATATGCCATCCATTCCTTGGCACGCAAAATCCGGACTTCCTTCAGAAAAGCTGCAATTGTGAGACCTTTGTAATCTTTGAAAAGCTGGCACATATAGCTTGGGCTATATCCAAGCTTCTTGGACATTTCCGAAATCGTCCAATCCTGATCCGAATGCTCCAAAATCCATTGCTCTGCTTTTTCCGCTGCTGTGGCATTAGCAATGGAAACTCGAGGTGCCAAAGAACGAGCCTCTACAACGTTTGATTGTCCTTCATTGTCCAAGTGCTCGGCAGCTCGTGACAATACATAGAGCAGCTCTGCCAGATGAAGCGCTGCCAACTCTCGGAAGTAACTTTGCCGTTGCAGCCCCTCGCTGCGTACAAGTTCAAGAAGCCGCGCTGCCTCTTTATTGTGAATGTGCATCCGCGCAGGTATGTGCCCTGTAGCGCTTTCAATTTCTTCCGATATAATCTGAAATTTGATGTCCAAGGTTTTCACCTGATCAACGGCTGTCAATCCATGCAATTGATTCGGTCTTATAAAGAAAATGGTATCAGGCTCCAGCTCGAATATGTCGTCTTCACATTGAAATACCCCGCTGCCGCTAGCAATCCAAAAAATTTGATGAAAGGCATGCTGATGCAGATTCCTATTTTCGCCTTTTTCGTAATCATAACGCGCAGTCCACAATAGTTGAATCCCAAAGTTACTCATGCCTTCCCCCTTCTTATGTCTCTGTAATCGGTATTATATCGTAATTCGAGATAAAAATGTCACAATCTCAGACAAAGAAGAATATAGCCGTATTTTATATACTTTAGGAAGGAAAGTTGACTTCGTATTTACGAAAAGGAGAACAAACCCTATGCGGATTAGCGAGAAATTCCCACGGTACACCGAGTACAATCCAAGCGTGCCTGTTTGGTGCGTAACACCTGGAGAAGGAGGCGGATTGCATCGTTTTTTTGACACTTCCCCGGTCAGTCCATCCGGCCGGTATCTAGCCGTACTGCGTATGCCCGATAATGACCGCGTCAATATGCCCGGCGAAGCCGCCGATGTTGTTCTTATTGATTTGCACACCGCCGAAGAAAAGGTTATTGCACAGACTTTCGGTTGGGAGTATCAATTGGGGGCCAATATTAATTGGGGCGCAGATGATCATTCCCTCTATTTTAACAATGTAGACACATTGAACTGGGAACCCTATATTGTCAGTATGGACCCACTTACTGGTGTGACGCGTAAATTGGAGGGCTCTATTTACCGCATATCTCCAGACGGTAATCAAATCATATGTGCCAACACAGTGACCATGCGACGGACTCAGAACGGATACGGGGTCGTCATTCCTGACGAACGAGTCACGCGAAATTTCGGATTTCGTGCTGACGACGGTTTGTTTATGACCGATACAAAGACTGGCAAGCGAACGCTAGTCATCTCAATCCGGGAGATTTTTGAACGTGCTGTTCCCCAAATAGACAAAGCGATGTACGAGCATGGCGAATGTTATGGGTTCCATTGTAAGTTTAATCCTCAGGGGGACCGGCTGATCTTTACCATGCGTTGGTTCCATTCCCAAGAAACTCAGCCCTGGAATCAGATCAAGCAGCATCTTGACTTTTGGGTGCTGACCATGAAACCAGATGGAACCGATGTATGTGTTGCGGTAGGCCCTGAGCAATGGGAAAAAGGCGGCCATCATATTAACTGGTTTCCAGATGGCGAGCATCTCTCCATGAACTTGGCCATTCATGGAGACAAACAGATGAAGCTTGTCCGTGTCCGATACGATGGAACAAATTTGTGTACAATCACTGATGATATACCTGGTTCCGGTCATCCGACTGTTCATCCGAACGGCCGTCACATACTTACAGATACGTATGGCGGAGAGCAACTTGCATTTGGAGACGGTACCATTCCGCTGCGCTGGATTGATCTTCAGACAAACTCCGAGCAGACGCTAGTACGGATAAATGTCGCCCATGCCGCCTCGAATCTCAACGGCTCGCTTCGCGTAGATGCTCATCCCGCTTGGGCTCCAGATGATCGCCATATTGTGTTTAATGGCTATGTTAACGGAGCACGGCGAGTATTTATTGCTGATTTAGGCGAAATGATGTAACTACAATACTCGCTAACAATAGTCTGCACATAGCGAATAGCTCGCCGATTCATCGGCGAGCTATTTTGATATATTATTAGGCTTGTTCTAATATAGGGCGAAGCATCCTACTTAGATTTTCCCCCATAAGTTCATGCCCATAATCCGAGGGATGAATGAGATCACAAGTGAGTCCCGCGAAATCGGTCAGAATTTCAGTGCCTTCTAGCAGATAAAGTTTGGGGTACTTGCTACTAGCGACAATCTCCCGAAGAATGGCGTTGAATGCTTCCTGATTCTGGCCGACTAACGTTCCTTGGCTGTCATAAGTAGACGCGTTCGTAAATATAGTTATGACCACAACGGGCTTATTCGGATGCTTCGTACACATGGATTGAATCAAATATTCAGCACGTTCCCGAAATTGCTCTGGCGAATAAGAGTTCCTCATATTCACACCAATCTCCAGCGTGGCCAGATCCCAGTCGGTTCGCGAAGACAAATAGTCGGCTACCTGATACTCGCACATACACGCACCACTTAGCCCCATGTTCAAAACATCAAGGCCTAATCGTTGTGCTGCCTTATGCACATAAGCATTGTAATTATGCACGGCGGAACTTCCGTGAGTGATAGAAGAACCATAAGCGAGCCAGCGAACAGCGGGCACCTCATCTGGCAACGGCGGACGAACGGAATGGCTGAATACCTCAATTCCGTGGAACCTAACCGCATAGCGTCCCGTGATGACGCGCCATACTTGTGGTGCAAAGCGCTTATTTTTGATGGCATCAAGATTTACTTTGCTAGTGTCTAGCCGTTGAACGAGATGCAAGGTATGCTGTACACCGCTTCTCAGCGTATAATGAGAATGGTAAAAGTCTCCCTGGTAGATGATAACCTCTCCATCCCCTTCAACAGCTGTTAAAGATATACGAACATTCTGGGAATCCGTAACAAACCTAATTTCGCATCCGCTGGCCTGTTGTGAAACAAAGCCTCCACGTTCGCTCATCACTTCACGAACTGCCTTCGGATAACGTTGTAATGTCAAGCCATGTGTAAGCTTGTTTTCCTCCGCCTCTGCAACATTAAAAAGTTCAATTGATTCAAACTGCATCTTGATCCCCTCCTATTCAGCTACATCGTCACCGAACTCCAGCTTTACCACAAGCACCTCATCCGTAATCTCATTCACTGGCAGATTGCGAATCCTTAGGTAAGGCCTCTCCCGCCAATACCAAGGCAGTTGCTCTACTGTTGTCTCCAACTCCCGTCCATCATTTAGCAAGACAGCACGCTTGGGCAGCATATTCAGTGGCTTCATGATGATGGTTGAGCTTTGTAAATCACGATAGGCGTGAGCATAGATGGTGTTACCTCTGCGAGTCAGCAGCACCTCGTCACGAAACACACGGTTTGCTACTTCATTCGCGTCGATAAACTCGTCTTTCCCGCCTAAGTAAGAAGCAGGAGTTACATCAACTAACGCTTCCTTCACCTTCTTATACCAACGACCAATACGTCTCAGCGTATCCATATTCTCCTGCACGATCTTACCTTTCTCGGTAGGGCCCACATTTAGCAAATAATTGCCGCCCATAGCCATGATCTTATCCATACTCTGCATAAGGAACTTGGTGGAATAATAATCTTCATCCTTGCGATACCCCCAGCTTTCTCGTCCTAAAGACTGACAAGCTTCTGTCGGCGTCCGGAAATATCCGCCATCAGGCACATGCCTCTCCGGTGTGCTGTAATCACCTTTATCTGGTCCACGGTTATTGATAAGAATGTCCGGCTGTAACGACCGTACAAATTCATTGATCGCTGGATTGTGGTACTCAGCTACATTAACATCCCAGAAAAACTGATAGATCGGACCATATTGCGTGAGAAGTTCCTGCAACTGCTTCTTCACATACTCATAATATCGTTCAATATCCGGTTCATCTCCAGGACGGGGTCCGAACATTTCATGATGTCGACCAAGGTTAGGATAATTAGGGTGATGCCAATCTGGACAAGAGTAATAAAGGCTAAGCGGGAAGTTCCGCTTCTGGCATGCCTCCGAAAGCATCGCTAACACATCTTTGCCATAGGGTGTATTCGTCACCTTGTATTCTGAATGTGCAGTGTCCCACATACAGAAGCCATCATGATGCTTCGTTGTAACGCATAAATACTGCATGCCAGCCTCTTCGGCTAAATCAATCCATTCGTTCGGGTCGAATTCCTGCGGATTGAATTCATGAATGAATTGTTCATATTGGCGTCTGGTAATATTGCCCCTCCATGGAAGTTGTTCGTGCCATGCAGGGATAGCATACAAGCCCCAATGGACAAACATGCCGAATCTTAATTCGAAAAAACGGTCTCGCGCATCATGAAATCTTGGTAACATGTTTATCCCCCTATTAGTTGTTATAACTGCTGACTTGCTTCTATCATACCTTTTCTATTTACAGCAATCTTCCGATTTGTTAACCTGTTTTTAGTGAATTCTAACTTCATTATCAAGAAATGAGTGCTGAACTTGTCAGATCTGCCAACCTACCATTCACTTCGTAATGTGTTGACCAACATCCAGGTGGACGTCATCATCGCCAACCTGCAAACTGTCGGCCCTGACTGGCAGCGCCGTAATTTTGTTCACAGTTTTAACCGTTTATATTATATTCGGAGTGGCGAAGGACGCATTGAAGTAGATGGCGCTGTCTATCATCCTAAGCCAGGTCAACTTGTCCTGATGCCTTGTCATACTGTACAGTCTTATTCCACAATTAACGACAATACCTTTAATAAATATTGGTGCCACTTTACAGCTCGTGTTGGAAATCGTGATCTATTCGAGATGTATCGGTTCCCGGTTTGTATAGACGTGCCCTCATCATCTGAGGTCGAAGTTTGGTTCGAGCGAATGGTACGTGGCATAAGCAGTCCGGGACTAGGTACGATTCTAGATATAAAAGCCTCTTTACTGCATCTTCTGGGGATGGTTGTCGACCAACACTTTGAGGAGATAGCCTCCCCTTCAGCTTCTACCCAGAAAATGGGACGTGTTCTTCAATTTATTGAAGAGCACCTGCAAGATAGGATCACTGTTGAACAGCTTGCCGACCTGGTTCATTACCATCCCAATTACTTTATTCGCAGCTTTCATTCCGTTCTTGGCTGCTCACCCATTCAATACATTAATCGCTTGCGAATGGAAAAGGCACGTGCCCTGCTGGCGTCTGACCAATCCATCGGCAGCATCGCCCAAGCCGTCGGCATTGAACATCATAATTTTTCAACCATGTTCAAACACTCTACTGGCTTTTCGCCTAGGGAGTTTCGCCGAATGCTGGAGCACGACCACAACAAGAATTAAAGAGAAACCAAAAAGGAATAACGTAAACTGTTATCCCTTTTTTTATGCTTTAAGCTAACTGATGCATTCCAGCTATCGCATGCTGCCAATATATTTATTTTTATATTCAGAGGGGGAGATCCCTATATGTTTTTTAAATAGCTTGCAAAAATAACGGTAGTCCGAAACGCCAACTTCCGCTGCAACCTCATATACCTTCTTGCCGGATTGCCGCAGCAACTGCTGGGCTTTCTGCATTCTGGTGCGGTGCAGGTAGTCATTAAAGTATTCGCCCGTAACCTGTTTGAACAATTGTCCCAAATAAATGGTGTTGAGGCCAACCCGCTCGGATAAATCCGGCAGCCTGATCTCCTTCATATAATTTTCATGGATGTACTGGCAAACCTGCTGGACCTCCCAACGCGTCACATTCATTTCGGGATGAAGCTTGGGGTCCGTCAACAAATCAAACACACGGTTCCACCACCGGATAAAGTCTTCCCAGCGCTCGATAAACAGCAGCATTTGGTGACATTGCATGAGGCTCGCATCCTGTTCCAGCCACGGGCATTTCAGCATGATATCCCCAGATAGTCGAATCAACTGGGCAGGTGAATACGGCGATGCCTCCAGCGGAAGCGTAGTCAGTTGTTGGACAACCTCCTGTAACAGAACCGCACCACCACCATAAAAAGCCTTTGTCGCCTTCGACAGTAACTCCACCTGCTCCATCACACTGATTTCCTGGAAATTCACATGATGTAGTGGGGAATGCAAGGAAGTATATTCTTGCTTTTCATAAAAGTATCGGCTTAGCTTCTCTAGCCCCTCCGAAATTTGTGCATGCATCTCGGCATTCTCACCTACCAAGCTGCCGCTATTCCATACATATAGCTTAACGTCGCCTTCCTTGGCCAACAGTACCTGTGCTGTTTGGTAGAGAGCAGCTTCAAAGTTGTTGGAGCTTGCATCCGTATCGCTGGTTATCACACAAAGCAGCTTCGTCTTCCCGAGTGGAAATGCAACCATTTGCTGGTCAGCTGCAGCTAGAGCTTCGATCCTCGCAGCCAGCTCTTGCTGTCTATCGGTGGTCTCTTCAATAGGGCAAGTTGCTTGATTCCAAAGCTCCTCGAATACATCTATACCTACCCATAGCACAGCCACATGGCGCTTTAGCTCCGTGGATAGCTCTTTACTGATCTCACTCCAAATACCTTTTCTCTGATGCGCATTGCTCTCCCACCAATGATCAATTAGCTCTTCACGTCTCTTCCATGAATGAGATATGGACTTTGGTGCCGAATCCTCCGCCCTATCCATGGTCACCGTCTTGCCTGCTTTGTCCTTCAATAGTACCTTTAAATCTTCCACAGCTGCTTGACAGGCCGCAATAATTTGTTCTTTCGATAAAGCAATTTTCAGCAAATAGTTTTTGGCTCCCAGTAGAAGTGCCTGGCGTGCGTAGTGAAACTCGGAATGTGCCGTCAAAAAAATAATCGATATCTCCGGCCAACGTTTGCGCACTAGCTCCGCAAGCTCCAATCCATCCATGATAGGCATGGTGATATCGACCAATAACAGATGCGGAAGCTCCTTCTCCATCATCGTTAACGCTTCTTGTCCATGCCCGGCTGCACCGATGCATACAAAGCCGTGCTCCTCCCAAGGAATATGCTGGGTAAACCGTTCACGAACTGGCAGTTCATCATCTACAATGAGTACTTTAATTAGCATCACGTCTCTGCCCCATTTCTATTTGCCTGCTGTTCCGCTCTGCAGATCTGAAGGGCAGACGCACCATCACCCGCGTCCCTTCACCCAGGCTGCTTTCAATATCCAGGCCAAACGGCTTGCCAAAATGCAACTGAATCCGCTCATGGATGTTGCGTATGCCTAAATTATTTAAACCCTTTCGTTCCTTGTCCGGACGATCCAGCAGTAAGGAATCCTTTAAGAATTCATTGGAAGCTTCCGTAACAATCAATCTTCGAATCATTTCCTCCTCAATGCCAGGGCCCGTATCCGACACCTCAAAGCAAATAATTCCAGGCTGCTCCTGATAGGCCATTATAATAATATGATTGCGTTCGCCTGGCTTGTTCAAGCCATAGAATATCGAATTTTCAATTAAAGTAAGCAGCGTAAGTTTCGGAATATATGCCTGCTCGAACGGCTCTGGAATGATGATGTCCATATCAAAAATATCTCCGAACCGCAGCTTCATCAGGTCCACGTATTTCCATACACATTCCACTTCAAATTTCAGAAGTACTACCTCATCGATCTTATCAATAGAGAAACGCAAAATACTGACCAATGATTGAATAACAGAACCGATTTCCTTGACTCTTTCGGTTTCAACCAAGCAATAAATCGTATTCAGCGCATTATATAAAAAGTGAGGATTAATCTGCGATTGTAACACTTTTAACTCATGGTACCTTTTTTGATCCTCCATGTGCTGTAGATCTTTAAATAAGGTACCGATTCGATCCATCAACTTATTGTAGCCGCTGACTACATAACTGAATTCATCCATCCGTTTCATATCAATGCGGTGCTCCAAATTCCCTAAGGCTCCATAGTTCATTTGCCTGGAAATCTCTTTGATCGGGGCGCGGAAGTACCGGCCAAGCCAAAAGGAAATCGCCAAAGAAAGTAAAATCCAGAGCGACAGCATCAATACGTACTGCTTCTTGACTACCTGTAGAATCTCATAAACCTCCATTTCATTAATGGCGGCAAATACTACCCAATCCCAGCGGTTACGGTTGCTTTTTAATATCTTATACCGCCCGTCAGGCAGGTCCACATGGTCGAATTCCAAATCATTGTTTTTAACCTTATCCTTGAGCATATGAACCATCGGATGGTCTCCGTTTGTTTTCTCCTCGAAGGTCATCGGTGTATTGGTGGAGATCAGTTCTCCGGTTCGTGACAGCAGATACAAATCCATTCTCTTCTTGAGCGTGGGAACGGTTAAAGAGCTGGCCAGATTGTCTAGGTTTAGATCAATGGCGATCACGCCCTTAACCGTCGAGGACTCAATTGTTTTTGCCGCAGTAATCGTTTTTTTGGAAAAGGACGATAGATAAGGCTGGCTCCACCAGAAGCCCCATAACCTCGCTTGATTATATACCTCTGCCATTTGCTCCTTGTTCACGAAATATTTCATTGACTGTGGGGCACTAATATTGTATTGGCCGTCAACAATTAAATAAATACTTTTGATCGTATCCGGGTGCAGCTTGACCATATTTTCCATCAGTACCTGGTAATCGGTTAACTTGAGCGAATCGAAAATTTCTTTGTCTGTCAAAAATAATAAATTTTCCTGGATCGCCGTCATATGTATTTGCAGATACCCCTCGACCTGCCCCATTAATAGCTGCAACGACTCTTCCTGATTTTGCTTAATAATAGCCGAATTATTGTAAAATGCGATGCCTCCTACCAATAAAAGCCCCAGTAGAAAAGAAAAGAAGGTTATCAAAAAGAGCTTCGTTCCTATGCTCGAAAATAAAAAATGAAGCCGATTTGCTCTTGTGGGCATCCTTGTACCTCCTGTAGCCTGCCATCCGTAGACAAGTCTGAAAACCCTTACATTGTATCATAATAATGGGATATGACCTATGCATTTCTGATTGGTTTGTGGTATCCTCCTATTCGAAAAAGGAGAGGCATGAATAGCCCTCTCCCCCTATTATTATGGCAAACTTATTCTAAAACGCCTGCTTCACGCATTTGCTTCTCGTAGTTAGCGAAAATTTCTTTGCCACGATATTTGTTCATCAGCTCATCACTCAATTGCGGCCATTTCTCGATTGGGATTTCGCCAAACACAATTTTGGTGTGAAACACATTCTGCTGCTTACGGAAATCCGCAATATTGATGCCGTCTGGCGGCGTTACTTGAATACCATTGGAATACGGAGCCCTTTTATAAGTGGCCAGCTGCTTATAAAGTTCTCGGTCACGATCGGTCAAATTGGGATTAACAATGTCGAGCCCAATTTGTCTGGCTTCGCTCTCTGTAGGGGAAAATGCTCCGTAAATTTTCAAGAAATCGCCTTGCTCTTTTGCTATTTTATCAAGCTCCACCATATTAGGTAAAATTTTGTTGCCCTCGCGCTTGTAATGCACATCCTGCTTGCCATAATGCGTTAGCAGATAGCCTTCTTCACTGCACAAATAATCAACTAGCTGAAGAATACGCAGTACCTTGTCTGGATCCTTGTCAGCAACCGCCTTGGGAATCGCCCATCCTGTGTTGCCAGTCGCTTCTACCCATGTCGCTTGGTCGGGGTATGGATTAAAAGCCACGATATCAAATTTGGGATTAATTTTTCTACCTTTGTTTAAGAAGCTGTTCGGATTGCCCTCTAGAAAATTGTTAATGCCCCGCGAGTTTACGATCCCTACCTTGCCTTGAGCAAACTTCTCAAAAACAGCTTCGCCTTTGTTCAAGAACCAATCAGGATCCACGATTTTCTCATCGATAACAGCCTTAATCTCGGCTAATACTTTTCCAGTTTCAGGTGCAACCAGATTATCCTTAACATGCTTGCCATCGTTCGTAAACGTACCCATCATTCCGTATTTGGCCCACATCGGCCATTCCTGCCCGACCTGTTCTCCATTGCCAGTAGCACTGAATCCGTAAGTATCCTGTTTGCCGTTGCCATCCGGATCCTTAAACGTAAAGGCCCTCATGACATTCAGCAGCTCATCATTGTTGCTAGGAACCTTCAATCCAAGCTTATCTAGCCAATCCTTACGGATATACCAAGTTGAATATTCGGTCTTCGCATACGGCCTCATTGCCCAAAAGCCCATTGGGTTGTTCTTGTCCCGCTCCGCCTTCAGTAAAGGGGCATCCGCCCATTTCAAATAATTCGGCAAATATTTGTCATTTAAATAACTTGATAAGTGAGTCAAAGACCCATTGTTGGCATAAGTCTGTATTTCCCGGCCTCCGATGGTGAATAGATCAGGTACGTCACCAGAAGCGAAACGCACATTCAGTTTGTTCGTATAGTCGGGACCAGCAGGCATAAATGTTATTTTCAAATCAATGTTTAGCTTCTCATCGATCGCTTTTTTGACAAAATCCTGATCGGCCGGGGGAAGGGTTACCGAGCCGGCATTCTGCTGAAACACCTCAATCGTATATTTTTTTGAGGCTTTTGCTGTCGGTCCGGTCCCTGTAGCTGCGGGTTCTGTTGTTCCTTCCTTCGTCGAGCAGCCTGCAATCACAACTAGCGGCATCAGCAATGAAATCATACCTGTTTTCCACTTTCGATTCATCTAAAAACCCCCATCAATATATTTTGTCACCCTTTAATCGCACCCAGCATCATACCTTTGGTAAAATGCTTTTGAATAAAGGGGTAGATCACCAGCATAGGCAATGTCGAGACGACCACCAAAGCCATTCTTAGCGTTTCCGGTGGCAATTCCACCCGCGCCTCCGGATTTAAGGCAAGCAATTCCTGACTGATTTGCGGCTGCTGCAACATATTGCGCAGCACCACCTGAAGCGGATAGTTTTTCGGATCACTCATGTACATGATGCCATTAAAAAATTCATTCCAGTGCGTTACACCATAGAACAACATCATGGTCGCCAGGATCGGCTTGCAAAGTGGCAGCACGATGTGAAAAAGCGCTTGCATATCATTACAGCCATCGATTTTGGCTGCATCCTGAATTTCTTCCGATAAACTTTCGAAGAAAGACTTCATGATTAACAGGTTGAAGGTAGAAACTACCGATGGGATGATTAAGGCCCAAATGCTGTTGAGCAAGCCCGTTTGCTTGACTACCAGATAAGTAGGAATCATGCCACCGGTGAAAATCAAGGTAAACACAATCATCATTAGCACGATATTTCTTCCAGGCAGCCACTTCTTTGACAATGGATACGCTAGCAACGTGGTTACCAGCAAATTGCAGGCTGTACCGACTATGGTGATGATAGCCGTTATTTGTAAAGCACGCGGAACCAGTGCGCTTTGAAATATGGCCTTGTAAGCGACCAGCGTAAACTTTGTAGGCATAAGCACGAAACCACCATTTTTTAACACCTCAATAATTGGGGTCACAGACATAATGATGACATAATAAAAGGGAAACAACGTTACCAGACCGGCTACAGTAAGGACAGTATATAGCAGGACGTCCAGAGCACGATCCGTTTTTGTTTTAATGACAACTAATGACATCCGTACTCCTCCTACCAGATTCCCGAATCACTATATTTTTTGGCTAACTTATTAGCCCCAAGTACAAGCACCAAACCAACGAAGGATTTGAAAAAACCGACTGCGGAGGCAAAACTGAATTCCATACTTTCCAGCCCCCGGCGATATACCCAGGTGTCGATAATATCTCCAGTCTCATAGACCCGGGTATTTAAGAAGATATAAATTTGGCCGAAGCCGGCATCGAGGATATGCCCAATTTTCAACAGCAGCAGCAAGACAATCACATTGCGAATGCCCGGCAGCGTGATATGCCAGATTTGCCTCCAGCGCCCAGCTCCGTCTACAATCGCTGCTTCATACAATTGCGGGTCGATGCCCGTCAAAGCAGCCAGATAGATGATAGCCCCAAAGCCAGTATCCTTCCATATTTCCGTTAAAACCAGCAAGGGCCTGAACCAGCTGTTGGAGGTCAGGAAATTAATGGACTCTCCACCAGAATCGCGAATCCATTGATTGACCAAACCAGAATCTGTAGCTAGGAACGCCATCACCAAGCCGTAAATAATTACCCAGGACATGAAATGCGGCGCATACGTAATCGTCTGAATCGTTCTTTTAAACCAAGCGGAGCGAATCTCGTTCAAGGCAAGTGCCATCGCAATATCCGGCAGCATGCCGAACAGAATTTTATAAAGACTGATTACCATTGTATTGCGAAGTAGTACATAGAAATCCGGGCTGCTAAAAATCGTTTCAAAATGCTTAAAGCCTACCCAAGGACTACCCATAATGCCCTTCATAATGTTGTAATCTTGGAAGGCAATCAATAATCCCATCATCGGGATGTACTTGTAGATAATGTAAAACGCAACGCCAGGAACCATCATCAGATATAGCCATTTATTCTGTATAAAGCTTCGAAAGTAGGTTCTTTTTATTTTGGTGGCACTCGATATTTTCATCGTACTTGTGCGTTCACTAAGCATTTCGTCCCTCCTGTTTGTCATCTTCTATCTCAATTATAAGATGGCACTACAGGAGGAACTAGCCATGCATTCTTCAAAAATGTGTAATAATCTTAGATCAAGGCAACGTTGAAACGGTCATTGTCGTGCTAGCAGCAGACACGTTCCCGGCAAAATCTCTGGCGACTACCTTGAAGGTGTAGCTGGTGTTCGGTGTCAGTCCAGAGAACGTAGAGCTGTAAACCAATGGTGTGGAAGTCGTGCTCACCTTGACTCCGTTACGGTAGATGTCGTATTCTTTGACTCCCGTATCATCGATGGATGACGTCCAATGAATGTGTACGCTCGTAGAAGTTTGGGAATCCGACGCCAAATTAGTTGGAACGGTTGGTACCGTTGTATCTGCAGCCGTACTAAACGTCAAGGTATTGCTATTGGATGAGATGAAGCCTGCGGCATCATTCGCCAATACAGTCAGACTGTAGGTGGTATTGGCAGTCAGCCCGGTCAGAGCCAAAGAATTTACTGATGTAGAGGCTATGAGTTCTGTTCCATTGTTAGAGATCAGATAACGTTTTACAGCTACATTGTCTGTAGAACTGGTCCAATTCAGCTGGGCCGAGTTGCTTGTAATCGAGGTGGCAGCCAGGCTGGCAGGTGCCGTTGGTGCGACGCCATCGTTAACGACAGCCAGTGGTGTATCGGCTATTCCACTAGGTACGGTCGCACTGCTTTTGGTCAGCATCAGCTTATCGATCTGGGTGCCGTCTAATTTATTAATAATTTTCACTGTGTGCCAACCATCCGGTAAGGTAATCGGTGAGGCTGACTTTGTCCAGCCCCATGCTGCCGTCGTTAGTGTATTTTCAATCTTTGTATCTCCATCAACCTGGACATACACCTTATTGCTGCTAGCGTCGACACCTTTACCCAACAGCCATAAATAGAAAGTGCCCCCATTGCTGACATTGAGGCTATATTCCATCCGAACGTTTGTATTCTCATCCCCGTTTCCGTTATTGATCTTCATATAGCTCCCGCTGGAAGCAGCGGAATCGCTAACTAAAGAAATGTTACCTGTCTTAAAGCTGTTCCATTCCGACTCCAAATAGCGATCGGCGCTTCCATTGAAAGCGATGGTACGCCCGGATGAGGTTACCCATACTTCGTCGCTTGCTGCAGACAAATTGCCTGCCGCGTCCTTAGCTTTGATCGAATAGTAGTGTGTATCAGGGTCCACATTTCTTAATTGCATAGAACTAGCGGAGGAGCCACTTGAAGTGACGAACACCCCATTATCATACATTTCATAGCTGCTCACCCCGACATTGTCAGTCGAAGATGACCAAGTAAAGCTGAGATAGGCAGGCTCTCTCATAAACGCTTTAAAATTGGTTGGCGCACTTGGTGCAGTCGTATCCACAATGGAGGATGCGGCAGTGACAACCGTAGCAACATTGGACGCAGGGGAACGGTTGCCCGCAGCATCCTTAGCTTTCACCGTAATTTGGTAGGTTTTGTTGGCAACAAGGCCTGTCATCGTGTAAGTGGGGCTTGTTGATGTTGCCTTGAGTACAGAGCTCACGTAGATATCATAGCCCGTTACACTCGTATTATCTGTTGAAGCTGTCCAGGATAAGACTGCACTGGTGTCAGTCACATTGGACGCTGTAACATTTACCGGAGCCGTAGGTGCCTGAAGATCCGTCCCGTTAGCCCATAATGCCCCCGTATTTGCTGCAGTTCTTGGCGCGTATATAACCGAGCTTCCCGAAATTTCATCTGCTCCTGCATCCGGGTTACCACTGCGTGTTTGCCCATCCATGTCCGTGCTCAGTCCGGTAACTGTATTCCCATAGTTGCTTATAACACTATAGGATTGCGGCCGACGCACATCTCCCGTGCCAGTAAGGCTCGGATTAGCAGAGTTAATGCCGGTTCTTCCAACACCTTGGAGTGCACTCCCGCTTAAGAAAAATAGATTTTTCGCATACGTCGGAATAGTAAGATTGTTTACCTTAGAACCATTTTCATTAAAAGCTTTGCCTCTATCTGTTTGAATCAGATTGTTCTGGATGGTAATCCCCGTTGGCGTAATTGGATACATGCTATTGTTAATATTGATGCCAATGCCTGCATTAACGATCGTATTGTTACTCACCGTCACCTGGTCGGCTGCGTAATGCCCATTCGCTACATTATCGCCGCCATCCAAATTGATTGCGTTATTCGTAATATCTTTAAAATAATTATTGAATATGGAATGGGAGCTTCCATACACACGTATGCCCTCTTTGGTGCGGATAAAAAAGTTGCCATTCACTGTATTATTGTTGCCAAACCGAAGGGTAACCCCAGATGGCGAATCGCGAAAAGTGTTGTAGCGGACGGTATTCCCGCTCGATTTGACACTGATGATCTCGCCTCCATCGGCAGTTACGTTTTCCATCAGGTTATGCTCAACAATCGTTCCAGTTATATCATTATTGGTGGCTTGCCCGATTTGGATAGGCTCCATACCATTGGTTTGGCCGGGGAACAAATCCCCTACATAACGAATATTCCTGAAGTAATTCGTGCTAATTGTATTATCGTGATTGGTTTGTGTGGATGTTCCAATTTGGACACCGACACCACTTGAGCGGTTGCCATCAAATGTGTTGGACTCAATCACATTGTCGTGGGAGCTATTTAACATTTTAATAATATGGGAGGTTGGATTGGTTGTATCACCGCTGTTAAGAAAATAATTGTTACTCACCTTCATATTTTTCGCTCCAATCAGCGAAATAACATTCCGATTGTTATTGCCGGCCACATACTGTACCTCAAATTTAAAATCTCTAAATTCCATCCAGGCACCCGACAATCTAATGGCAACAGTGCCGGTAAATACACTTTGTCCCGGCGTCGCAGCCCGAATAATGATAGGTTGGGTGGAAGTCCCTTGGTTATTGCTTAGTATGATCATGGAGTTGCTTCCATCATTATCATAGATTCCGTTAGCCAGAACGATCTCTGCGCCAGCCGTGGCATTCGTCACCGCCGTCTGTAAATCGCTAATTGACGAAACATTGGTTACGGCAGCTTCAGCTTTCCCCTGTCCGGCCAAACAAGCAATAAATAGAAATAATAAACCTAAAAACCAAACTTTCCTCAAAATAATCAATCCTCCTTAGATGGGTGGAGCTTTTTCTAACAAGCATACATGGATTGCACTAAGGATCAAATAAGTATTGAAGCGCTTTCAATAATGAAAGTATGGATCATCACTATCCTCCTTTTTCCTATTTACTTGAATTGTAGTTGACAAGGATAGATGAAGCTAGCTCGATAATCTTCAAAATTGTGTAAAATTCTTTACTTTTAAATGCGAGTCGCCGGAAGGCCAAACAAATAGAACCCAGCCGACGGCTAGGTTCTATTTGTTGCACATACATGCTTACCAGTATACTTTGGTCTGACCGAGTAACCGTGCTACAGCTTCCACAAAATAATAATCACCATATATGAGTGAGCAATCTATGTTTTTGCCTGCGGGATGATGCCCACAGCCGTGAATAAGCAAGCCCTCATGTGTTTCATCCTGATTTGTCGAATACATCTCAAAGAGATTCTGGACAACCTGATTGGCATACGTTTCGTAGGCTGCTCGTTCCGAGCCCTCCACAAACTTAGCAAGTTCCAATAAGCTTGCGGCAGCAATGGCAGCTGCAGAACTATCACGTTTAGCTGTCTTTGGATCAGGAACAGAGAAATCCCATATAGGAATCAGATCGGGTTCAACAGCATCGAGAAATACTTTCGCGCAATTACGAGCCACATTCAGATACACATCGTCGCCTGTGTAGCGATAAGCGTGCGTATAGCCACCGATTGCCCATGTTTGTCCACGAGACCAGACGGATTCATCCGCATATCCCTGGTGGGTTTGACCGAACTTCGGCTCACCTGTAACAGGGTTAAATACAAATGTATGGTAAGCCGTGTAATCTGATCTAATTATCGTACTCATGCACGTATTCGCATGCGCCTCTGCAATTTGGCGGTATGTTTGGTTACCTGTTATCTCCGAAGCCCAGAATAGGAGCGGTAAATTATACATGCAGTCAATAATAATACGGCCTCTGTTTTCTTCACTAAAGGGATCTCCTTGTTTCCACACATTCCACGCTTGAATGAATTGACCTTTTTCGTTAAATCGTTCGGCCAAACGATCGGCTGCATCCAAAGCCACCTTGAGCGCTTCAGGATTTCCTGTAATTTTGTAATCTGCCACGAAAGACAGCGAATAAAGAAAACCAATATCGTGATCCAGTGTTTCCGGTGTGTCATATAAGCGTTTCAAGAGACGCGGATACGAGTCGCGAGCAGTGCGAATAAAATTTTCATCCCCAGTCAATTCATAACACAACCAATTCAAACCTGTCCAAAAGCCACCTGTCCAAAACCCATTTTCAGAAAACTCATAAACTCCATCTTTCGTATGCGCAGGTAGACGATCTCCGTATTTCGCAGCGTTGCGTTGCGTTTTGTCAGTAATAAATGTAACGATAGTTGATAAATTGTTCATGGTGTACTCCCTTTAATCATGTTTATTTACGCGTTAATCTGCGGTATTGATCAATCGTTACTTTTCCTTGCAGAGCTTCTCCTTCAGAAAAGCGCTTTAATTCATCGACAATAAAATCGCAAAGCTCTCGCTTAAGAATTCCGTGGAACCCGCCAATATGCGGCAAACAGACGACGTTTGGCAGCTTCAGGAGTTCATGGTCAATGGGAAGCGGCTCACGATCGTATACATCCAGCATGGCTTTTATACGGTTGGTACGTAACTCTTCAAGCAGCGCATGCTCCTGTACGATAGGTCCTCGTGCCGTATTCACGAATAATGCTCCATCGCGCAATCGCTTCAGCTGTTCGCTGCCAATCATTCCACGCGTCTGGTCCGTCAGTGTATTGTGAACCGATACAATATCGCTCTGTTCAAAAAGGTCGTTCAATTCACAAAGCTGGACGCCTTGAGCGTTCGCTTCGTCTTGCGAGCAATAACTGGAACACAATAAGATTTTTACATGAAATGGTTTCAACATCCGTATCACTTGCTTGGATATTTCTCCATATCCCACCAAACCAATGACTCTCCTGCTTACACCGAGAACTGTATCGCCGTTGTTGTTGCTCCATTTACCTTGTTTTAGGCTGGCACTAAGTGTGGAGAAATTCCAGGCTCCAGCACAAATCATGGAGAATGCACATTCGGCAGTCGAGTGCGCCAGCACTTTATTTGCGGTAACAATGGTAATATTCGTTTCAAACACATCTTCATTCACAATAGCTGCAACACTTCCGGCACCATGGCCGATAAACTTCAATTTAGTCGCTCTAGCCAGCACCTCTGGGGTAAACACTGGCGATCCCCATGATGTGATACATGCATCATACTCGCCGATTCTTTCAGCCAAATCCTCACTTGTGAATTTCTCATTTAACGCAATAAAATCAACATCGCTTAAGCTCTTTAGCTTTTGAATTGTCGCTTCCTGCCAAAGTAACTCTCTAAGTTCAGGATTCTTCATCGTAACTAATGTTTTCACTAGATTGTCCTCATTTCGTTAATGGTTTGAGTTAAATGATTCATATAGCTTACATAAGCGGGAAAAATCAGTTCCGGTTCCATACCAGGTACCTGAAGCTCCTTGCGCCATTTCGTTTCCCATTCTAAGGAATAGTACCCCTGGTAACCTGCTTGATCCAGTAAGCTGACAATCTCGGTGATAGGAATGATACCTTCTCCAACTTTCGTATACTTCCAATTTATTTCCATTTTGTCTTCAAAGGGCACACCGTCTTTCATATGAACATGAGCGCATTGTGCTCCCAAAAGTGAAATCGTATCAGCTGGAGATTCACCTTCTTCAAGCGGATGAATAATATCATAGATTACTGCACAATTCGTCCGATCGACATCATCCAGCAGCTTACGAAGCACTCTCCCCGTCGCAAATTCATTATGCGTTTCTAGCCAAACCTGCACTTGCAAGGATGCGGCATAATCACAGGCTTGCCTCACGCGAGCGACAATATTTCCATATGGGATAGCAGGTACTTCCTTGTCTCTGCGACCGTTGAAGTATCCTAAGAAAACTCGAATACCTTGTGCTTTCAAGTCATGTGCCAGGTTTGCAACCTTCTCGAAATGTTCCGACATCGCCTGATCACGATCTGATCCATTGAAGCAAACATTCGAACCAATATCCGTGACCCTTATGTCAGCTTCTTCAAATAAATGAAGTGCCTCTAAACGCTCATCTGAAGTCATCTCGGTGGATACCATCCACGCTTTACCCTCCCGTAATTCCATCGCTGAAAATCCACATTCCTTTGCAAACGTAATCATCTTTGCCAAGCTCCAGCCTTCACAAGGCAGAGTACTATAGGCTAGGTTTCTCAAGCTTCATTCCTCCTGTACGTGATCTTCAACTTTGATTACTTCCATTGTAGCCCCACGTGAGCGAAGAAACTTTCCCTTTTCCACGGATTTATTGCACATTTCCACGACCCCATGTAACATGACAAGTAGGATGAAATAGGAATGTGTGGTGTATACGATGTCAGACTTCCCCGTCTATGCGTACAAAGAAATGCTGGATGAAGAGTTTCCATTCAAAGTTGAAGTACGAACACCTGCTTATATGAATAAAACTAAGCATGCTCATGAACATTTGCAGCTTTGCTATATGATGTCGGGCAGCTGTTTACATGTCACGAATGGTCGGTCCTATGTCTTGACCAAAGGCGACTTATTTTCCATCCCTCCTTATCAGGAGCACCGTCTGGAATTGCGCGAGTCGATGGATTTTGTCTTAATTCAGATTGACTTTATGCCCCATGCTATTAATGAAAGTCTCCGAGACCTCACCCGTATGCAAACCTTCGTAGATTTTGCTTATATTAGACCGCTGATCTCACAAGAAGATCTTATTCCTAAAATGGCTCTTCCCCCGAGCATTCAATCATCGGTTGAGAATGTCCTACAGGTGATGAGAACCGAATGGGATGAAATGGAAGACGGCTACCAACTGGCAATCAAAGCTGAGCTTTTAAAGCTACTTGTGATTACTGGTCGACAATATGCCCGTTATTCAGAAACTACGGGGCAACAAGAACAGCGAGAGGTGTTGTTTCATCGTGAGGCTTTTCATAAAGCGATTGCCTATATGGAATCGCACTATCATGAGGACCTTCATCTTGAAGATGTTGCTCATATCGCCTATATGTCTCCCTCTTATTTCAGCAGTATGCTGCGACTTGTAAAAGGGAAGTCCTATATTGAGCTCTTATCTGCTATCCGTATGCAAGTGGCTATGGAACTCTTAAGAGACTCTGATCTGAATGTAACCGAGATTGCTTCACGCGTGGGCTACAACCATATCAGCCATTTCAACCGGATGTTCAAAAAGCATACGGGTGTAACACCACGTGATTTCCGAAAGCATCTTTCTTAAACAATAATAAAAGCTGTTCAAAATTTTAATGTCTCCTAACAGGCATCCTTCCTTCTCTTCTTCACTTTTACTTGTTGGGTGACAAATTGGTTTTGAAATGAAGAAAGCCAGCAAACACAAGGTGAAGTGACCCCTTAAAGTTAGACAAATATTTTAAGCAACCTTTTGGGCATGAACTCGGTACTGTACCGGGCTCATGCCTTTTAATTTTGACTTGATACGTTTGTGGTTGTAGTAATCCATGTATCGTGCTAATTCTTGCTTGAAGTGATCTACACTTTCAAACTCATTTAGATAAAGAAACTCCGACTTCATAATGCCAAAGAAGTTCTCCATTACCGCGTTATCGTAACAATTTCCTTTACGTGACATGCTCTGGGTAATTCCTTGTTTCTTCAATGCATGTTGATAGGGTTTCATCTGGTAGTGCCAGCCTTGATCCGAATGTAGGAGCAGTTCATCCTCCTTGGATAAGCATTTAAAGGCCTTGGTTAGCATCTCTGAGACTAAGGAATAGGTAGGGCGGGACCCTATTGTGTAAGTGATAATTTCCCCGTTAAACAAGTCCAAAATAGGTGATACATACAGCTTTTCTCCAAATAATTTAAATTCCGTAATGTCAGTAACCCATTTCTGATTTGGTTTTTCCACATTAAAATTACGATCGAGAACGTTAGGTGCAATTTTACCAACTGTTCCTTTATATGAACGATATTTCTTCATACGCACCACTGATTTCAAGCCTAATTCTTTCATGATACGCTGTACTTTTTTATGATTAACTCGGTGTCCCCGATTAAATAGTTCATCACGAATACGACGATAGCCGTAGCGTCCCTGATGTTCCTCGTAAATGGATTGGATAAGGCGTTTTAGGTCTACGTTTAGATCGGGCTTGTCAAACTGCTTTACATAGTAATAAAAGGTACTACGCGGGACGCTAGCGATCGCTAGCAATGCAATCACCGGGAATTCATGCCTTAATTCATAGACTACTTGTGCTTTGTCTTGTTTGGTGATTTTTCCTTGTTTTGAACTAAGGCATTCAACTTTTTTAGATAGGCGTTTTCCATCCGTAAACGTTCTAATTCTGCTTTTAGAGCTTCTATTGAACCCTCCGTAGGTTCTTGTTTCTTCGTATTGTTTTCTTTCTTATCTGACATAAGTGAACGCCCCTTTTTCTTCGATTTCAGGGCGTCCATTCCATTTTCATTAAACTGACTACGCCATTTTCTAATGATCCTAGGAGAGGAAATATTGAAGATGACAGCAGCCTCATTCGGAGACGTCCCATTCTCGTTCATATAGTTGAGTACGTCTAGTTTAAATGACATGGTGTAAGCTGTATAGCTCTTTCCAAAAGCTGTTAACCCGTGATATTCGTATTGCTTAATCCACATACGTACAACTTCGTAATTTATCCCTAGTGATTTTGCGATGTTTTTAACTCCTTCAGTACCATCCTGATACCTATGAATGGCCTTTAACTTCTCATCTAAACTGAATTTAGACAAAAAAACTACACCTCCATTGTTAGTTGTGTCTAACAAATGGGGTGCAGTTCAAGGGTTTGCTGGCTTTTTTGTGATAATTATAATGACAATTAAAGTTTTGAAATGGATTTCGTCCGATACACCGACGGGGCATCGCCCGCCATCAACTTAAACATTTTACTAAAATGAAACTCATCTCCGTAGCCGCAAGCCAACGCAATGTCCCTCATCGACATGTCCGTAAATTCCAGCAGTTGTTTGGCATGTCCGACCCGAATTGACTGCAAATACTGCTTCGGTGTTTGCTGAAGCTGTTTCAGGAACATCTTACGCGAGTAGGATTCAGAGATGCCGAATCGATCAGCAAGCTCACTGAGCTTGATATTAGCTGAATAATGGGTTTCCAGATAATTTTTCATCTGTACAAAAGCTTCTTGGGCAGGGCGATCTTCATGCTCCTCTCCCTTCGTTTCTTGAAGATACTGAATGAGCTGAAGCAGCTTCAGCTGATCCGCCAGCGTACCGCCTTGATCGCCAGGAATCTGGCCTTCGATCAGACTATGAAACATTTTATCAATATACTTCGCCTGCTCGCTCGTGAACGTTCTCAGGAAAGGAAAAGGCAGCGAGGCAAGCGGCTCAACTCTCCCCCACTCTCTCCGTTTGTATGAGAGGTAGCCAATATCCGTCAGTACCATGATCATTCTCAAAGGATATTCTTCGTCCGTCTTCATATGGAGGCGAAAGCCTGGTTTCAGGTAAGCCAGATACCCTTTGCGAACCCGAAAGGACTCCTCTTCTTCATCTGTAAAAATCCCCTCTCCACCTGCAATCCAGTAAAACGTATGCACATCTGTCGTTTGCCGAATATCTGTCCAACCTGGAGTTGTACGTTTGTCATACACCCATAACACGCGCAGTGCAAGGTTGTTTATTGTTGAGCCTTCCATTAATTCCATCCCTCGCACCTCCCTATTCAGTTTCTTCAATTGTAGCATAATTAGGAGCGTTTTTTACAAATGATAATGACTGATTTGGCTATTCCATTGGCCTTACAATTGCTGCTACATTTAGAAAAAAACATCCTGAGGAGGAGACTTTATGGATAAAACACTAGAAAGTACAGAGCTTTGGCAAGATGAGGAGCTTGATTATATGCCGTGGATCTCGCCTACGGAAGAGCAGCTTGAGCAGCAAAAAGAATGGCAGCAATTTCTGATCAACAGGTACCATGCGGAGTTCGGACTGAACAGCTATGTATCTCGGAAAGCTCATTTCTTTCCAGAGCGTTTTGCTATTGGCGAGAAAAGTTTCATTGCAGGAGGCGCAACGGTTCGAGGTGAACATATTCAAATTGGCAGCAACAGCACTGTTAATTCATATGCCATTGTGGCTGGCCGTGTAGAGATTGGAGATGGTGTCCGCATCGCGTCCCACGTTTCCATTTTTGGCTTCAATCATGGGTATGAAGATACGACGCGACCTATCTACCAGCAGCCTTGTACTACGAAGGGCATCATCATTGAGGATGATGTGTGGATTGGCGCCAATGCCGTGGTTTTGGACGGCGTCACGATCGGCGCTCATAGCATTATTGCGGCTGGGGCGATCGTCACTAAGGACGTCCCCGCATACAGTATCGCGGGAGGCAATCCTGCCAAGGTTCTGCGCAACCGGTTAGAAGGAGCGTACGCTTCTGCTGCGCTCTCCTCCGATCTGGAGAAGGCTTTATCCGATTTCGGGACAAAAGTAAAAGATCAGCATCAGGAGCTGCTCGCGTCCTATTATGTACAAACCGAAGATGGACACATCTATTTGGATAAGTCTATACCTGGTGCCAAAAAAACAATCCGCGCATGGTGCGACGCGATAGAAATCGCTGCCTTGTTCGGCACGCTGCCACCTGGTTTGAGCAAGGAAGAGCTCATCGCTAAGCTGCGCGGCTTTCAAGATCCTGTCAGCGGTCTCCTTCCTGATCCGTGGAACCCGCCTGCGGCTGACAATGATCCTACTCTGTTGACGGATCATTTGTCCCGTTATCACCTGTTGGCCGTCGGCTACGCCTTGGAGCTGCTGGATTCAACTTTATCCTATCCCGTTCGTGCCGTGGAGGAGCTGAAAGGAGAGCGGCTTTATAACAAGCTGGCGTCGCTGCCTTGGAAGAGGAATGCTTGGTCAGCCGGCGATTGGATTGACTGCTTCGGGACTGGCCTTTACTTAAATCAGAAGCATTTTGACGGCGAGCGGCCTCATGATGTTTTTGGCTGGTTGTACGCTCAAGCAGATCCATACACGGGTATGTGGGGACTGCCGACGGCTGAAGAGCAATGGCTTCAACCAGTGAACGGCTTCTACCGGCTGACCCGTGGAACGTTCGCCCAGTTCGGACTACCTCTTCCTTACCCTGAAGCGGCGATCGACACAATTTTGGCACACAGCCGTAATCGCAAATACTTCCGACAAGACGCGGGCAATGCATGCAATGTCCTCGATGTGATTCATCCGCTGTGGCTATGCGCGAAGCAAACCGACTACCGCCGAAGCGAAGCCGTGCAATGGGCGAAAGAGCAGCTTAATCGGGCACTTGGTCAATGGGTGGATGGAAAAGGATTCAGCTTCGAGCTGGAGCGCTCGTTCCCACCAGGCCTCCAAGGTACGGAAATGTGGCTGAGCATTATTTGGCTGCTGGCCGATCTATGCGGCTACAGCTCGCTGCTCGGCTACAAACCACAAGGCGTGCATCGCCCTGATCCAGCTATACAACTTCAGCCTACTTGGAAATGAATCAGAAAGAGACGGATGAACGTTCATCCGTCTCTTCTTCGTTCACTTATGGGAGAACATTCCCATCCGCACAATAAATCTCACCGGGATGTCGGGTGACATATAAGTTTTGAAGTGCTTTTCTTATAAAATCTATTTACAAATTAAGTTTTGAAGTGGTGTTTTCGGGCAAAAAACCTGAATTACAAATAAGTTTTGAAGTACTTATAACAAATCATTGCCTACAGTGACGGATCTATCATTTTATAAACTTCAATAAATTCATTACAATTTTCCCAGCGCAAGCGCACCAATAAGGCCGGGGAGCTTCCCGGCCTTATTGGTGCGCCACAGTTTACATTACTGCGGTGTTAGCTTAATATAGTCGTTCGCCAAAGTGTATCCGGAACTGCTTGCATTTTTACCTGTAACAATAAACCTGATGATCTTCGTTCCGCTAGAGTTAAAGGTATAGTTTCCAAAATCCAATTCCACATGATCAATGACTGAAGCATACTGGTCTTGCTCCGTACCTACATATGCATTGCCTTGTGGCAGATATATCTTGAATTTCCCTCTTGAATTTCCTTTTTTTATTCCCACCTTGATGTTATACGTTCCGTTTGACGGGATAGTAATACTATACTCCACATAGTCGTTGATCCCATCGGCATCTAACTTGTTGCCTGCCCCGTTAGAGGTACCTGCATCAGTAAAATCAGCCTCTACTGCTCCCGATGCTGTTGTTGTAAGGTCTTCCGCCTCATATACATAGCTGAATTTCACTTGAAACGATTTACCTAGGGCTCCATTCACATTCACGCTGAATTTAATGGTTGGGCTTAATTGCGTCACAGTAATGGCCGGATCCTTAGATATGATCCCAGTCGCGCTTCTTTTGATTTCAATATTAATCGTACCAGTATTCGCTTGTGTTGGGTCCGACACTGCCGCCTCTAGGTTGGTAGCCGTCTCCTTTGTCATAACCGAAGCTTTCTTATCACTATTCAGAAAGTCAGTGATTCCATTCGCATTGACGGAAGCTGAAGTATCGGTCCAGAAATTGGCTCCTATTATTTTTAATGACGAATTATATACTCCCTGCACTGTAGTATCATTCCTCAAAGTAACGGTATTCGGGTTGGCCGCATAATTGCTTACTTGGGTACTGGTTCTGTTCGGTAAAATCGTGTATGCGTACATGGCGTTAGACGGCGTAGCGCCATGGTCGAGCCACAAGGTCATATAGTTTCTGGAGACTGGTGTTGGATCTGGATTATTCCAGGTCGCAATATCACTGTAGGCCCCTGTTCTCGTTTCTCTTAAACCTTGCACGGTGGCTCCATTCGGGAAGTAATACCCCAGATTTTGAGTTCCAAGGTGAATCGAATTAGTGCCTGTCATCGTCTCAGACCAGCCTAATGTCGTTGATTTGGCCGCACCGTTGACCGTTAACGACTCGTTGCCGTTTATTCTCCTGTTTTCCACAATGGTTTCTACATGATCTGGACGGGAGTCCGTAATGCCTGCCCCAAGAGCTATTATTTCATCATCGAACATAAACCAGGATTTTTTCGCCGCTAGCGGGCTAGCCATATCCTTAAGATCCATTCCCGCAGCCCCATATAGATTATTAAGCGATACGCCTCCAACCCAGTTTTTTGTCCCAAGAGTGTCTCATCATTGGAAGCATTTGCTCTCGTCCCTTTATCGACAGTCGTGCCAGGAAGTCGATAGGGGTCGACCGTCGGCCAGAAATAATCGCTATGTTGACTAAAATCCACAGCCGTGTACAAGTTCAGCATCCCATAGGCGGTATACCAGCCTTTTATGTTCTCTTTGCCAAGCGCTTCGTAATTTTGAGTTCGTGTTGAAAACATGCTTAACCCTACGGCAAATCCGGGGCGCTGATGGACAACTCGATCCATTGTACGAAAGGTCTGGTGTAAGTTCAGATCGCTGATTGGCGTTACACTCGGATCATTCAAAATATCTTTGATCGGAGCAATGGCGAATCGTCTGATTTTCCCAGGAAAAGGGGAATACGTATCAGCGAGCACCACCCCTTTGGCCATTCTTCTGAAGTTGGCAGCATCCTGCGGTGGAGCTACCATAGAAAGCAAGATCAGATTGCCGATATACGTTTGACCCTTCTGATGCTCCTGATCAAAAATGCCTGTTATAGGGTTCGCAAGGGGTTTACGGCTGATTTCTCTACCGGCCACCATATCCATCAACGAGCCGCGATACACCAATGGCTGATAACCTTTATAAATCCATTGATATAGATTGGCTATGTTCGGTTTGGTATATTCCCATGGTGAATCCCCTACCAAATAGATCAAGTCGACTATATCGGTCAGCATGTTGAGACCATAGCCACCTGTATAAGCTAAATACTTGTGCTGGATGAACGATCCATCTTCATAAAATCCGTCCCCGGTTGTGACGTAGTTCAACACTGGTTCAAGCGCATTAACCGCATTGGCAAGCCCCGTCCCCGTTTTGACCAACGTATGATAGCCAATCTGGACATTGCACTTCCAAACCAGATTAGCACCAGTAGCGGTTTTGGTTATTCCGCTTCCTACCGATCCTTCCCTTTGGGTACAGTCTGGCCCCGTGGAATTAATCACCGCAGCCATATAGTTGGAAACTTGCGTGGATGTGAGTTCGTCGTACAATAAAATAGTTATATCATTTACATTCAGAGGAATGCCGATCTCCCATGCAAACCAACTGTTATCGTCGGTCTTGGGTCCTGAAGGCATGGGTATGCTTGAATCGTACCAGTTCGTATTAACCCAATCCAATGCAGTGATAATATCCGTTAGAAGACCGGCATCATGGTAGAGGGATGAACCCACCGTATGATAAACGACTGCCATCGTCCTCAATCTTTGATAGGTCGTTAAAATACTGTTGTTCGAAGGAGGAAACGTCGCGTCACTCCAAATATAAGTGCGCCCTGTAGACTTGTCCATCGAACTCCAGTACCCGTTTGCAGTTGACGTAACATTATTGATTTGCGTGATAATATCAGGGTCGTTCGGATCATAATTGCCTCCAAGGATGAGATCTTGCATTCTCGTCCTCAGATGGTCAAAGTCGTCCGCATATGCAAGAGCAGAACCGCCGAAGATGCCACCTAATGCCAGAGCTAAAACAACGACTAAGAAATACTTTTTTTTGAGGCGTCGATAGACATTCATTACATCAACATCCTTCCATCCTGTATTGGTTTTCATGAACAATAAATAGCTTAAGGAAGTGCTCCTTACAAATTGCAATCGTTCTTTAACTTGTTTTCTGCTCCGTTAGAGGCCCTTGCATCAGTAAGCTCAGTTGCTCACTAGCCGCTTCACTTTTTTTGACATTTATCACTCCTCCTTTCGTTATTGATAGTTTGAAGCGTTTACATTTTCACTTCTGAAAAAACCTCCATAAATAATACTTTCTCCCGTTTTCATCCGTGTAACTTTGAAACAACTTCATAATACCGACAAGTTGACTTTTTCCGATAGATGGTAGGCTTATGGTTTTTAGTTCATTTGTATACTAATTTACTAATTTGTAGGGCAGAGCATGTAAATACACCCTCATCATAGTTTTTCCATAATTAGTCTTGCTGCTTGTTCAGCACACAACTTATAGCCTTCTTCAGTGAGGTGGAGCATGTCTTCACATTTATAGTAGTTCTTATCCTGAAGCATAAGTGTGTATAAATCATTTACCGTTATATTTCCTTCAGCCGCTAATCTTTTTGCCGCATCGTTATACTTAATAACCCAATCATTGTTATATTTGATTTTCACCCCTAATCCAGTGTTATCCAAAGAAGAGCCTCTGTTTAGAACTGGAGTGGTAGTAGCAAAAATTATCTCTGCGCCATTCCGTCGAATCTCTACAATAATTCTCTTTAGAAAATGAATATATTCATCTACTGGGTGTACTGCTTCTAGCATAGGTGCTTCTATATTCATATCCCAGTATCCGTTATTCCAGTGAACCACATCAAATTTGCCATGCTTTCTGAATAATTGGTTTGCTTGCCAAAGCGTATAGGATGTAAAGCGACCATTGTCTGCATCATCATAATAAACCTCGCATTTACCTCTCAAAATATCCTTCACATACTCGTCATATCCCATGCGGATAGAATCACCCAATAATAAAACCTTTTTCATAATAACCACCTCCAAGTGAAAATAAAAACAACATCCTGAAGAAAGAAGCCTGGGAACATCAAAGCAAAGGAGCTAAACACTTTGCAAGTCACTTAGCTCCTTCTCTCATTTGCCCTTTTGTATTGGTTTTCAGGCGAGGCGCTATTCTTGAATAGCTGCTTGAAATTACAAAAATCTTCCCGCGAATGCTTGATGCTCGAAGCCGAGCCTTGCCATCTGCTGCACTTCTATTCCGCTCATTATGACTATGTCCTGCTAGATTGGAGTGGCGGTCGCCTCAGGCTACTGCCACCGCCGCAGCACACGCTCGATATGCAAACGAATTTTATCATCCATTACATTGCGAATTACAGAGCTTCCCTTGAATGAAATGACAAGCGATCCGTCGAGTTGCTTCTCATATCGATCAAATGCCTCGCGAATGGCATGGCGTGTCTCCACATGCACATCGCCGATTGAAGCGAGCGCCATCAATGTATAAGAGACATACTGAAACCGCAAATCTTCATCGCCTGACAAAAACTCCTTGTTGGCGTCCTCAAACGTAAACCCTTCCCGCGACTCCAGCAGTTGGATCAGTAGCGGGACGCTCGGTTCATCTGCCAGCTTGCCAAGCAAATAGACGGCTGCGTATCCGCGTACCTGATTGTATTTCAGACTCGTCTTAGGCATAAACGAATCCCGCTCCTCCGCCATCTCGCGCAGCACCGACGCCGCCGATACATCGCCTAGCAGCGCAAGCGCCATCGCGCTGTTGCGATACAAATGCACGTTGTCACGCAACCCGATCCATTGCCACAGCTGCGGTCGCAGCGCATCTCCAAGGCGCCAAGCAGACCAAATAGCAATGCCGGGCTTCACTCCCGATAGACCTGCGCGGATGTCCTCTGCATCGTTCATCCAGCGAATAGGCGGCTCCTGCTCCGCCGCTGACGCAGCACGATGTTCGAAGTACACGGTATCGCGTTCAGTCAGGACGCCCGTTGCTCGCAGCAGCTTGGCAAGCTCTATATAGGGCACCTCTCGCAGCGGTACTTGCTTGGCGATCGCCATGTAGGCGGCATAGGCAGCGGCCTCGCCGCTTCTCTGCATATCCCGTTTCATGCGGACACAGGCGGCCATATCGTGATCCACTGCCAGACAGCGGCCTGCAACTAGCAATCCATCATAACCTTTCGGAATAAGTGCGCCAAGTGGAATCGGCACGGTAAACTTCAATCCCCACAGACTTGCAGCCACTGTCCAATCCCGTTGCAGCTCGCTTTCGAAAGCGACATCTTTACTATGGTTATCCAGATTGGAGTAAGCCATAAACAGCGGCTCACGCGAATATTGTTCCTTTAAGAAGCTCTCCAGCGTAACAGTCTCTTCCCCGACAATACATTTTCCTTCACGTACGCCAAGCTGCGGCGCAATCCGCATATAACGCTCCTCTTCGGTATATCGTGGCAACAAATGCGTAGACAACAGCGCCGACTGCACGATTGCGCGCGACATGCTTTCCGGCTCCTCCGGACATACGTATCCGGAATCTGTATAGTAGCCGCGGATACGACCTTTGTCGATCTTGAACAGCGCGTTCGAAAACGGTTGAGCCTGACCGTCAAATGAACGGCCTCCTTGCAATTCGCATCCAGCCAGACGGCATATATCAGCATTGCCTGTGCTGTCGATCACGATCCTGCTCTCGACCATATAGCGGCCGCGTTCTGGAGAGAAGCATTCAACACCTCGCACCGTTTTGTCTGTCGTCCATACGCGTACGACCGTTGTACTGTAACGAATAACAGCGCCCGCCCGTTCTGCTTCCTGTTCCAGCACGAACTGCTTTCCTTCCGGGTTAACGCCAAACGCTGGCGTATAGACGTCCTTCTCCGTCGCTAACACCTGGGTGTCGAACTCTTCGAACAAGCCCCCGCGCATCCCATAATAATAGCCGAGCACGCCACCGGCCGTGCCTACTCCGCCCATACTCGTATGACGATCAATGCCAAGGACTCGCAGCCCTTTGCGCGCAGCGGCAATCGCAGCAATCGCGCCCGCCGTGCCGAGCCCCACTACGATTACGTCGTATATCTCATCCGTGTGCTGCATGTCGACTCTCCACCGCCTTTCGCGCATACGCATAACCTTGTTCAAATGCCGCCAACGGGTTCGCATAAGATGCGGACGGTAACCATTGCCACTGTGCTGTAATCTGATGCGGCCCTTGCGGTACTTCGCACGCATACGTACTCCCTATCGCTGCAATCGTCCACGCAGACCATTGCTCCCCGCGCGCCTGCCAGTAACGATGCAGCTCCTGTCTCGCTTGTTGCCAGCTAGTCGCCGAATCAAACTCCCGCTGCATAATGATTTCCGCAAGAAACCGGCCTTGGCGAATAGACATCGATGCATCCAGCGGTGCTGGGCATGACGTACGTCCGTTATCCGGATGATGCAGATAAGCGTTCAGCCACTTGCGCTTGGGTATAGCCAGTTGTGTTGGCGTCGTCAGCCGCTCCGAAGATGTATCCAGCACTTGCCCGACCGATATATTCCGATAGCCAGCGGCATCATACAACATTACTTCGTATCCTCCGCCTTCATTCGGATTGGTGATCTCAATTACCTCCGTTAAGAAGGCGACCTGGATTCCCAACCGCTGAATCCACGAGCAGAGGACTGGATGCAGCCCTGGCAAATGAATGGGTCCATCATTCGCCAGTAGATTTCGCTCCTGCAGCTCTTCACGAAGCGCATTACCGACATCTGTCAGTAATTCCTCCCCCATACTTCCTGGGTGAATCGCCTCAATCCATTCTCCGCCAACTCCCCCCGTTCGCTCAACCAGGATGACATCCCGGTTTGCTTCGCGTGCAGCAATCGCTGCACCGATCCCGGCTAACGTGGCACCACATATAAGCACGTCATGCTTGCTATGTTTCATGCTAGTACCGTCCTTTGTTGTTTAATATCTTATATTTCCAGGTAGGCGCCTTGCTTCTTCAGCTCATCTTGCAGCTCGGAAATGGAAATTTCGCCTGTCGGCTTGTTACCCAGCGCCGCTAGTGCGGCAGCGACGCCGCCGCCATGTCCGATTGCACCGGCAATTGGCGTCACACGAATACCCCCTTGTGCCTCAAACGTGGTCGAGATACACCGGCCTACTGTAAGTAGATTGCTGATTTTATCGTTGATCAGAGAACGATAGGGGATGCTGTATGTTTCTCCCGACTTCAGATGTGTAATCTCCCGATTCCTTTTCTTGAAATGCTCCTCCTGCTCGCCCTTCGGTGGATGAATGTCGATCGGATAGCCGCCGTGGGCGATCACATCGTCGAAAGTGCGGCATTGCAGCAGGTCGTCAAGTGTTAGTGTATATAAGCCTTTGATCTGTCTTGAACTCCGAATGCCGACCGATGGACCGGACGACATGACGATGGCGTCTTCAAAGCCGACAATTTTCCGCTTCAGGAACGACTCCAGCTCCTTCACATGTCTTCTGCCTACGACCTCGGCTTCGCTCAAGCTCCAGGGGTTGGTGCTGTCATAGCCGAGAATCCGCGAGGTGTTGACGATGACCTCGCCTGGGTTGTTCGTCTCGAAGAATAACAAATCATCGCGAACGCCCGACAGCTCGCCGTTATCCATCGCTTCCCTCATCGCGCTTACGAATCCACCAATGGACAACCGCTCCGCCCGCAACACCCGCTCCCTATCCTCTACGGTTGCAAGCCTTGGAAACTCCTCCGGATGAGATCGGATATATTCCTTCACACGGGCGATATCGACATTGCGCACCTTCATATTCATCGTCATCGGCTGTGTTGCGCCGTCCTGCTCCCTACCTTTATTGAACTCCACGCCTGCCCATGCGGACAGGTCGGCGTCGCCTGAGGCGTCGACAAACACGCGGCCGGTAATCTCGCTCAGTCCCGCTTTGTTGACCACTTTAATTGAACGAATTGTTCCACCTTCGACGTTCGCCTCCGCAAGCATCGTATGATACAACAATTGCCCGCCGGCTTCCGTAAACATCAGGTCCAGTTCGTATTTCATACCTTCGGCATCAAATGGCGTGACGGTATACGTATAACCCGTCGTGTCCTCGACATGACCGGGCGATTTGCCTTTTGCCTTCAGTCTGTCGATCAGTTCACCGGTAAGTCCTTGCACAACTTGCGTGGCCCCCGAATGAAAGGTCATCATCGGTCCTACCCCTGCGGCGGTCAGCATGCCACCCATGAATCCGTATTGCTCAATCAATACCGTCTTCGCACCGCAGCGCGCAGCACCAATCGCGGCCATCGCACCAGCGATTCCGCCACCAACAACAATCACATCAAAGCTGCTTTCCATTCCCCTACTCCTCCTTCATTGCTTGGCTTAAAGCGGATTCCCGGAAGTCTCGGGAGGTGTGACATAGTCGACGCCAAGGTCCAATATTTGACCGCTTCGATCCAAAACTTCACGCAGCTCCGGGTACGGTAGTTCCTGCACGGTCCCTCCCCTGAGCACAGTCAGTACAGCCGCCGCTCCCGCCGATTGTCCGAGTACCATAAATGCCGGCTCCATCCGGATCGAGCCATAGGCCGCATGACTAGCCGACAGACATACGGGCACTAGTAAGTTTTCGCATTCGTCGCTGCGTGGTACTATCGCCCGATAGCTGATCGCAAACGGCGCTTTTACCGCAGCCATAAATCCGCCTTCCACACAGAAAAACCCTTCTTCATCCAAGCAATATTGCGTGTAATGGGAATCCATCGAATACGACCCAAGCCCAATTGGATCATCGTCCAGCACTTCCCGTTCTACCGTTCGCTCCGTCACGACGCGTTCTCCAAGCATGCGCCTTGCTTCCCTTACGTATAGCTGCGATGGCCAATGTCCGTTGTCCATGAACTCGTCCTTCGGAAGCCCCCATGGCCGGTAAAACTCCCGAATTTCCGCAGGCACGCGCGGATGATTCTGCAAGGTCCAGATCAGACCTTTCTGGTAAGTCTCGTGCGCTTTCTCGATTGTTTGACGGGTAGCGTAATCCGTCTCGGAGTAATGATAGTTCATGCCGATGTAGTCCGTGGAGAATGCGCCATTATTATTGGAATCTGTCTTCCGGCCAGGCATCATCGTCAGCTTGAATAGCGGCTCTCGGTAACCGGCCTCAAGCAGCCGGAATAAAATCTCGTAATCTTCCTCTTGGTAAAGCTCCGGCTTTTCAACTGGAACTAAGTTATCCGAATCATTGGTCAGACACATGCGGTAATTGTAGGCCTGCACCTTCCGATCTCCTTCACCGATGCCCCCACCCGGATTCTCATTCACACGGGGCAATAGTCCACTTGCGCGGTCTCCTGGCACGCGATAGGGATCAATGACGGGAGTGATGCGCTTCGGTTGACGTATGCCGTTATTCAACTCACCGTATTGGTTGTTTCCTTCCCTGCCCACCGTATACGAAACACCAGCTTCGTCCATCAGGTCACCTTCATAACTGGCGTCGATAAAAACGCGACCACTGATCCTTTCACCCGATTCAAGCCTCAACGATACAATCTTCTTGCCTTCCATTTGAACACCGTATTGCTCGTCCAACCTGGCGTTGACTCTGACGCTTACACCGCACTCCTCCAAACACTCCTCGAATACCCGAAGAGCGGCCTTGGGCTCGAAGCGCCACATCAAGCCTTCCAATCCGCTATTTTTGGCTAAACGCTCGTAAAATTCCTTGGCAAAGCCGCCAACACCAGCGGGATCCCCAGCGTCTGTTGCGCCCAACCCTCCTGTCGTAAGTCCACCGATCCGGATACCCGGTTCAAGTACAATGGGCTTTAAACCCATTCTGGCTACTTGTACCGCTGCTGCGATTCCGCCTGCATTGCCCCCATATACAACAACATCGTACATCGTCATCTCATCCATTTGTTCAACTACCTCCAGTCTGTTTTGAGGACCTAACAGCTATTTATTGTAGACCATAGTCGAACCAATTCGAATGCTCATTCTTTCTTTTTCTGATGTTATCGTATGGTTTTTTTAGATAGGAATAAATATGACTAGTCCTCCGCTACCCTAATTACTACCTTGGTTCCTTCATGCAGTTTCGACTCGATGTGTACGCCAGATCTCGGACCGAAATACAGCTCAATTCTCTCCTTGACATTAAACAACCCGTAGCTAAGCCGCTCCTCCTGTACATCATTTCTTGACAGCATCGCCAGTGTCGTCTCGTCCATCCCGACGCCATTGTCGGTGACCGCCAGCCAATAACCATTCTCGATCAGGCAGCCTTCAATCTTAAGATGTCCACTCCTGCCTTCCAATTGTTGAATGCCGTGGAGCAGCGCATTTTCAATAATCGGTTGAAGACTTAGCTTCGGGATCTTTTTAGCCAGCAGATCGGTTTGAACCGTAATTTCATATTCAAACATCTCATGGAAGCGGTGCTTCTGGATCTCCAAATAGGATTTCGCCAGGTTGATTTCATCCGCTACCGTCACGATGTCTTTTCCTTTACTAAGGGACAATCTGAAATATTGCGCAAGCGAATTCACAATGGTGCTAATCTCATCCGAACCCTTGCGAATGGCCATCCAGTTAATTGTATCCAGCGTATTGTACAGAAAATGAGGATTCACTTGCGCCTGCAGTGCCCTCAGCTGAGCTTCCCGCTCTTTCGCATTGGCGCTGTAGGCTTCCATCGACAGATTTTTGATGGCTCCGATCAGTAGACTGACGTTGCTTTCCAGGCTATTTATCGAACCGGTGTGGCTGGCAATCTGCCCGATGTCCGCATCGACCCCTTCTTTCTTGATCATCACTATCATGTTGCGTATTTTACGCACCATAGCTTCCGTAATGACGGCAAAAATAAAAATGACTAAAACAATAAAGATAATTAAACAACTAATCACGATAACAAGCGTAGAGATCGTGGCGTACTTCTCGTTGCCTGCTGAGATGTTCGCCAACGGAATTCGTACGGCTACCTTCCAATCCGTTCCTCTTACTGCTTTAAAAATCAGATACTCCCCTCTGGTAGCGCTTACAATTCCTTCCTCGATTCCGCTTATCAGTTTCCAGCTCTCATCGTCCATGGACTGCCCAATTTTCGCGCTGTTGGCATGCGACACAATATTTCCTACTTTGTCATATACCGCAATATCGTCTCCTTCGAAACTTACGCTGTCCAACACGGAAGAAATAAGCTTTTCCGGCATATCGACTGCAAGCCCCCCAATAATATAGGAGAAATCATCCGGATGTTTGATCGTTCGAACAAGTGGAATAACTTGCGCACTCCCGACCGCGTTAAGATAATAAAGCTGCTGCGTCCGGAGCCAGACCGCTGCTCCCTGCTTTTGTTCCACCTGCCCGAACCAATCTTCATTCTTCATAGCTTGCAAACTATAGTAGGTCAGATTCTCAGATGCATACAGTTTGCGATCCTCGACATACAACCTTATTTTTAACACCTCGTTACGTCTCTCCAGCGATTGAATCATATTGTTCAACTGCGTCATATCCTCAATCTGCGCCTGAAACGTGTCCTCCTCCGGCGGTCTGCCCAAGCGTTTGTAAAGCTCGATATTTTTCACCAGACTATCTGAAGTCTCCTTTACTTTGGACAACCGGTAGGCGATATTCGATTCCACTTGTCGCACGGCCTGCAACATCGAATCAGCCACTTCGTCCTGCATAATGGCAGACGTTTTCTCAAAGTAATGTCGAACAAACAGGAGTGTCGGCACAATGATAATAAGCAGATACACTCCCCATATTTTTTTCTGTTTCATACCAACCAGCAGGGACATCAAAGAATGTTTGTACCACTGAAGCACCGCTCTCATTCGTTTCCACACTTAATTTCCCTCCGGTTCAAACGCTACTTGTAGATTGCGGAATTCACTGGGACTTAAGCCCGTATGTCGCTTGAACATTTTGCTGAAATACCCAGGCTCCGAATAACCAATAGCGTGGCAAATGTCGTATAGACGATTACCAGAATCCTTCAGCAGCTCCATTGCCATCTCCATTCTTACCTTCGTGACATATTCGTTCAACGTGTAACCCGTCTCTTGCTTAAAAATCAGACATACATACGTCGTTGTCAAATGAATTTCATCTGCGATATGGGCAATCGTCAAATTTTCATTGTAGCGAGCTTCAATCAACGCTTTGATTTTTTCGATCACATTTCGGGATTTTTTATATTTTTTATCAAAAATATTTTGAGCTACGCCAGCCATATACTGCTGCACGGCGGATTTCATTTCGCTGATCGTCTCCAAATTGGAGATGCTTTTCCTGACGACTGCCTCCTGTCCCTCTTGCTGATCCGTCCAAGCATGAATGCCCGCGAGAAAACGGGATGATCCGGAGACGATGTCATGAAAGATCATACGGCAATATTTGACAGAGACATGACGCGTCCGAGACATCCGATTCGCCAGTTCCTCCAGAAACTGATTAATTCTAGTAATTTCAGCCGACTTTAACATCGCGTCGAACTTATACAACTCTTCCCGAATTGCCATGTAGTCGAAGGAGTCCTCCGAATCCAATTGATCGATCATGATAAGCTTATTTTTGCCTAGAAACAGCTTCTGCAGCAGCGCATCCTCCGCCTGACCGAACGACTGGTGCAGCAGCCTAAGCTGCCGAACTGGATTGCCTACGCCGATCGATACGCTGATATTCATCATCCTTATCAGGAAATCGTCCAGCTTCTCCTTCAAGTCAACCAACGTTTCATAGAGCTGTTCTACTTCTGATTCTGTCCGAAATCTAAGAATGGCGGCAAATATACCTTTCCGGCACTCGAACACATAACCATTGATTACCCGATCGATTGTTTCCTGACAAATATTTTGGATGGAGAACGAGATCAACTCGATGTCCTTCTGGACCATATGCTCAACTAGCAACTGCCGGTCATCGATCGCGATAACACAAACGACATACTCCGCTTCGAGCGGCAAATTCAACTCCAGAAAGTCGATTTGTCTTTGCAGCTCAATGGCATTATGATCCCGCTCCGTAATTAAACGCAGCAGAAACTTTTCCTTAAGCAACGGCACGCTTTGCTGGAGCTTCGCCGTCATTTCATTCATCAACTCGCGCTGCTGCCTTTCCGAGTCGGCAAGTTTGGCAATTTTACTGAATACGGCGCCAAGCTCCTTGCGGTCGATTGGTTTTAGAATATAATCAATTGCATCCATCTTCATCGCCGACTTCAAATAATCCACATCGTCGTACCCGCTAATGAACACAATCTTGACGTTTGCATTGGCCTGTCGCAGCCGTTTCGCCAACCCTATTCCATCCAATTTGGGCATTTTAATATCCGTAATAACAATATCGGGACGAAGTTTCTCGTAGAGTTCATAACCGCTCTCACCGTCCGCAGCTTCCCCAACAACCTCGATACCGTAGCTAAACCAATCCATATAATCACGCAAGCCCGTCCGGGTCGACATCTCATCATCCACGATAATCATTCGCTGCATGTCAATTTCACTCCCCGTAATTATGGAATATACCAAGCAAGCCCAACAAATAGCCAGGCATGCTTGGTATTGATTTCCTTGCCGTTTTACTTATTCTTTGCGTACCACGCATTCATCGCGTCCGCCAGCACTACGCCGCCTTGCTTGTCATACTCAGCTAGAAACGTCTCATACAGCTTTTTCAAATCGCCTTTTTCTACAACGGCTTTAATCAGAAAATCCTTCTCCATGTTGCTCAAAGACACTTGATATTGCTGCGATTCTTTCAAACTTGTAGCGTAACCCGTATAGTCGATATGAAACCAGTCCTTTTTCAAATCCGCATTCATCTTCTCAAATGCAACCGCCATCTCCGGTGTTTTTCTAGCCCGTGCCATCCACAGTTTATATTCCTCGCCAGCCTTCGGTGCTCCAGTGAATTGTTTCGAGTTTTTCAATTCATCGAATGCTGGAAGAATCGGGAAGTATTTACCGTCCTTAATCTCAAAATGCTTTCCTTTCTCTCCCAGGTAGGTCGACAGGAAGATTCCCGGTTCAGCGCGAAGATTCATATATTTCATGGCATGTTCCGGGTTTTTCGCTGTCTTCGGAATAACTTCGTAAACCGACGCCTGCATTCTTTGAGACACAAACGGCTTACCGTTCTTACCAACCAATGGTGTAATAATATCCAAGTTTGCCTTTGCGTTGTTCTCCTTTAATGCTGGTAATATCGTCGGAATGTCCCAGAAGTAAGTCGGTGAAAACATCGCAGCCTGACCTGAATTAAATTTCTGCAACGTTGTGGCAGCTTTGTTGATTGGGAAGTCTTTATCGAGTAAACCTTCCTGATACAATTTATTCATAAATGTGACGTACTCAAAATATTGCGGTGTCTTTACACGCGCAGTTAGCTTGCCGCCAATCTCGTACCAAGGAGTTGCCCCGAGTCCAAACGCGCTTCCAATGGTTGCATTAAACCCGTCCGATCCGCTCGCAGTTAGTGGAATGATTCCCTTGGACTCCTTAACGGCCTTCAGAGTATTGTAGAACTCATCGACCGTTTTTGGCGTCTGCAGTTTCAATTCGTCACGGATGTCCGTCCTTATGCCCATTCCACCTTGAATCAGGCCATAGGGATCGTTAACGTCGCCGCCGCCTTCAAGCGGCACGCCGTATTTCTTGCCATTCGATGTAGCTGAACTCCATCCTTGCTGTGAAACCGCATTCATAATATGCTTGCCATCTGCAGCTAACAGACTATCCAGCTCTCGCAATGAGCCATTGCCGAGAAGCTCGGTGAACTGCTGATTGCTTACTTTAATAATATCGTACTCTTCTCCTGAAGCAAGCTCCAACATCAACTTCTGATTCGCATTATCTTTCGGTAACGTAAAGTATTCTACCTTGTAGCCCGTTTCCTTCTCCATGCGTAATGCCGCAGGGTCCGTGTTTGGATCAAACGACTGGAAGGGAATTAGAACTTTCAACACTGGTTTTTTCTCTTCCGCCTTCGGGGCAACGGTTGAGCTTGCTGCCGGTGCATTTGTTCCGTTCGAACTGCATCCCGCCAATAATGACCCCGTCAATGCTGCTACTGTCAATAGAACGACCCCATACTTTTCTTTGTGCAAAGTAGACACCTCTTCTTTTTTATTTTCTTCTGATCATATCTACATTATCGTGAACCTTGTTTCATTTGGGAAGATGACGAACTTATGGTTTCTAGTTCAAATTTATATCCTTTTATCTTTATCCTTTGACTGAACCAATCGTAATTCCTTTCACAAAATATTTTTGCAGAAAAGGATAGAGGCATAATATAGGCAGTGTTGACAAAATAATCGTAGTTGCGCGAATAGACTCTGGATCGATATTCATCATGCGTTCAACATCGATTTCTCCCCCCGAATCCGGCGTCGATTGGCTGATCAGCTCGTACAGATAAAGCTGCAACGGCTTCAGATGCGGCTTGGTAATATACAGCACACCTGAGAAGTAACTGTTCCAATAGCTAACTGCAAAAAACAATCCAACCGCAGCCAACACGGGCATCGCCATTGGCAGCACAATACGGAACAACACCGTAAAGTTGCTGGCTCCGTCTATTCGCGCAGATTCCTCCACACTTTCCGGTAACCCCTCGAAGAAGGTTTTGACCAACAAAATATTAAATACGGACATAAGACCAGGTACAATAAGCGCCCACAATGTGTTGATCATCCCTAACGTTTTGTACAACAAATAATTGGGAACCATGCCGCCACTGAACAACATGATGAATACAAAACAGAGCAGAAAAAACTTTCTACCTTTCAGCTTTGGCTTCGACAGAGGGTACGCAATCATGACTGTCAGAGTAAGTGCCAACACCGTTCCCACCACTGTGATGACAAGAGAGTTTCGAAACGAATTCAAAAACTGAGGATCGCTCATTACGTATACATACGTCTTAAACTGCAAATTGACCGGCCAAAAAAAAACTTTACCCAAATTAATTGCGACTTGACTGCTCATCGATTTCGCCACCACATGAAGGAATGGAAGCAATGTTAAGAGCCCTAATAGAAATAAGACTATTATATTTATACCATTAAATATTTTTTCACCTATACTCGTTTTAATCATTGGCAGACACCCCCTTTACCAAATACTTTTTTTCAACCATTTTCTTGCCAGCCCGTTAGCCGATACAATTAATATAAAAGCGACAACGGAATTGAATAAGCCCACTGCCGTCCCGAGGCTGAAGTCCATTCGCCCTAATCCCATGCGGTAGACATATGTGCCAATAATATCTGCAACATCATACACCGTTGGATTATACATAATAAAAATTTGCTCAAATCCTGCTTCCAAAATATGTCCAACCTTCAAGATGAGCAGAAGCAGAATCGTTGGCGCAATGCCTGGTAGAGTAACATAATAGATTTTCTGGAATTTACTAGCTCCATCGACAGTAGCTGCTTCGTATTGTTCCTGATCAATAGCCGTTATTGCTGCCAAATATACAATCGAGCTCCAACCGATGTCCTTCCAACCGTCTGTTACTACCAGTACTGAGCGGAACACGGACGTATCCATCAGAAAGCTGATTGTATGGCCAGTGAGAAGATCAAGAAACTGGTTGACGATGCCATTGGTGCCGAGCAATGTGACGAAGATACCGCTTACAACCGCCCATGAAAGAAAATGTGGCAAATAGATAACGGTCTGCAATACTTTTTTGTAAACCGCAATGCGAAGCTCGTTCAACATAACAGCGAGAATAATCGGAAGGGGAAACAAAAAAATCAACTTGTAGAAACTAATAATGAGTGTATTTCCCAACACATGTCTGAAGTCAGCTCGCCCAAATAGATTATCAAAATGCTCGAACCCTACCCATTCGCTCTTGAGCAGAGAAGTAAACGGGTTACTGCCAGCAAACATGTCAAAGTCTTTAAACGCCAATACAATTCCATACATAGGCAAATAATTGAACACGAGAATAAACAACAATCCGGGAATAAGCAGCAGGTACATATCGTAGTTGCTCTTTAAATACGATAGCAGCTCATTGCTCTGCCGAGTTCTGACGCTGATTGCTCCTAGCTTCTTGGGTTGGGCTAGCTTGTTCATAAAAACCTCCTGTAGTTACTGATAAATGATGAACTAATGTGTCTTTTTTTAAATTATACTGACCTCAGTCTTGTTCCGATAGCCATAGCCTTCTGATTCCTAGCTCAAATGTATAGAAATTATTTATATCAAACTTTCCGTAAATACAAATAGCCTGCCCAGCATGTCTTTATCAGACATACGGGGCAGACCCATTAAGTTAACTATGTTTTAGTTGCATAGCAATATATCCGTATGATAGTAGCACGGTCCTGACTGCTCTGTTTTATGTAGTGCAACTGGCAGTACGTATACCAATAGAGGTGCGTTCTCTCTATGTGCAACAATTTCAAGCTCATGGCTTCCGGCAGGTAAAGTTATTTCTACCCGCTGGCTCTCTGGCGCTCTGTGATATGCCGGCATAAATTCTTCTATCTTGCTACAATGAATGACGGTGTTACCGTTAAGCTTTGCAGAAACGAGCCCATTGGAGGCCACGATGAGCTTGACCTTACGCTCTGATGGATTACATAGCAATGTTCGAGCACGATATACGCCGTTAAGCTCCTTATTCAATGTGGTTTCCCATTCGATACGATTTCCTTGAAATATCGCATGGACGCCTTTTTCGTCATTAGGGCCCCATATTGTCCATTCCGCAGCAGAAACGAGGTGTATCGGTTCCTTCCACTGCGACCAAATAGAATTGTCATGTATTCTTGTGACGACTGCTGCAAGTTCGTATGTAGAAGTGGCACTGCTAGTGGAACATACGTCAAAGGTAAAACTAGAGGCATTACCTGCTTTGATTCTAAACGATTGTTCTTCCGTACCCTCCCAGCCGTTAGGTAGTTCTAGGGACAAGTTTCCTTGCCACGCTTCAGTCGAACGGTTGGTGATCGTTAGTATTAGTTGCTTACGCTGATTACGACCTATGGAAGGTCCGTTTTCGCCATAATCTACTTCTAGGACAAGACTTAGTGCTTCAATTGAATTGTTCGGCAGCAACCTGCGATCTATCAACACATTACTGTTCACTAATTCGTTAAGGGGCGCTTTCAATTCTAATGCCTTAACTCCGAAATCGGTAGGATCCCCCGGAAGTACAACGATATTCGTATCCCAGACGGCAAGAACCTGCTTCCCTATACGAATGGTTCGGTTCGTCAGCTCGTCCAGATTACTTGGAGCCGAAAATCCTTTGATAGGTGGGCTAACAACGACACGATCACCTACAGGCTTCACCCATTTCTCAGGTAATCCTTCCGGTCCGACGATCATACCGAGTATTGCACCAAGGGTAGCCGCCGTACAATCCGTATCGTATCCACAATTAACTGCTTTTAAGATTGCATCTTCGAAGCTGTTGCCATATAACCAACCCAAGATCGTAAATGCGATGTTCTGAGGTGCATCGGTGAAGTTATCGTGACCATGATGTTCTAAGATCAGTTCGCGTGCTTCCAACCAGTTTTTTCCTTCACGATGCCATCTTAGAAGATCAACCAATGCTTTCGCAGTTCGGCAAGACGGAGGAATATAGGACATACCGATGGCAATCAGCTTGTCTCTGTCTTTCTCCATGAAGATTGCGCTTTCAATCGCAGCGAAAAACATTTCACCGTAGACCCCTTCTCCCCCCGCATGATCCACAACAGCATCCTGGTAGGCGAAATGCGCAGCAACGTGAGGAGCACCTGGCGAGACCATCGCCCAGATTTCAGAACGAATAGGAGACCCCATGCAATCGATAAATGGATTGTTGAACGCTCCGGCAACAGGTGGCACGAGACCTCTTCTCAAATTTGTTAGTGCATACCCATATTCGTCGAAGGGAAAGAAAATGTGTTCTACCCATTCTTGACCTAATTCTTTGCAGGTGAGCTTCGGTCCGTATTGCTCGAGTGCATGTAGCCATACTAATTGTAAATCCAAATCATCGTTCTCCAGTGGACCATCTGGAAGCACAGGATAGAAATCTAGATGTAATAGCTCTTTCTTTCCTTCTACTGGAGCTCCTAATGTACCTCCAATATTTTTACCCAGCCAACCTCCATAAACAGTTCTATAATAATCATTTTCGTTTAAGATACTGATGCTCATAGGTTTGTCTCCTCCAATTTGCTATAATGACGGTAAACTGCTCAATAGGAATTCAACGTAATTATAATATCGTGTGCAAGCCGATACCATGGAGGATATTGATATGTCGCAGAGAAAAAAAGAGGCGGTTGACATGTATTATTCGTTATCTAGGCTCTCAGCACTTGATGTGAAATGGGCTGATTTATTCGATGCAAATTCAGCATCCTTCCAAAGAACGCATGAAAATCCATTTTATCAGCTCATTGTTGCTGTTGAAGGACCCATTAGGATTGAGGCAAATAATCAACGGTACACATTGCAAACAGGAGAATCGCTTCTTCTACTGCCTTGGGAAAAACATACAGGATGGGACCGCGGAGAGCGACAGGGTTTGTTTTTTTGGACTCAATTCTCATCTAATCCTGAGCTCAGCCCATTTATTCATACTAGAGTACCCGACCTTAATATTGTCCATATGGAGAAAACGGAGTTGCGTACAACTGCTAATAGTCATGAAGATCTTCTTGTTATTCCTAAGGTCCATTTATCCAGGCGCAGGTTTCAATTGCTTGAGCTATTTGAAAAACTTGTTAGCGAATCGAATACGCCAAAAGGATACTTCCGTTTTCACCAAACTCTATTGCTTGGAGAAATCCTACGTTCGATCGCGAATGACTTCCTAGAGCAAAGTCACCATGACACCAACTTTCCAGTGTCCTATATTACTTATCGAAAACTAGTTAACCAATTGAATAATTATTTTGATAAAGATATTAATAGAGGAAGTTTAGAAATGAGCTTGGACCGAAAATATGAGTATTTATGCCAAGTATTCAAGAAGTATTCCGGAACCACAATTGTCCAGTATGTACATCAGTTACAGGTGCAAAGAGCCAAGCATTTGCTACTAAGCTCTGACAAGACTATCGGAGAAATTGGGGAAGAAGTGGGGATTCAAGACAGTTTTTATTTCAGTAGGATATTTAAAAGGTTGGAGGGGATATCTCCGCAGCATTTCCGAAATCAGTCGCTGCTACCCAACGCTTAAAAATCTTATAACTTGTTACTGCATCAGAAATTCATCTGCGTTTTGAGTATAGCACTACCTCTATTCATCCTGCTTTCCCCCTAAAATAAAGATGCGTTCACCCAATGGAGTGAACGCAGTTGCTGACAAAGGACCAAGGTCCTTAATCTCGGTACTATACAATCTAGCCGAAATCAGAACTTTATTTGTTACTACTTCAAAACTTTATTGTCTACTTCAAAACTTATTTGTCACCCAAAACGATTCCTCCTCCCTCATCAGCCAAAGCCCATTGACTTTCCCTTTTCCACGTAATAAAATATTTTTACGTAACATATACTTTGTACACGGAGGCCATCCACTCCATGCCACAAGAAAATGAAATTCAAGACAGCTACTACATCGAGTCCCCCGAGCAGGCAACGGTGCTGCTCAATCCGCTTCGCAGTGAAATCATCGCTCAGCTCTTAGAGCCGGGATCCGCCGCAGAAGTGGCGCGAACCTTAGGTGAAACCGCTCAGCGCATCAACTATCACCTGAAAGCGTTGGAGAAAGCCGGCTTAGTGCAGCGCGTAGGCACACGCCAAGTGCGCAATCTGGTCGAGGTGCTCTACCGATCGATTGCCAAAACCTTTGTGCTCGCCGAATCACTGAGCATGAAGCCGGAAACCTTGCAAAAGCTAAAAGATCAGAGCTCCCTCGCTCATCTCGTGACGACGTCCGAGCGAATCCGCCGAGATGCCATGCTGCTCATGGAGCAATCTGACGTCGGCGAAGAGATTCCAAGCGCGACACTGCAGCTTCAAGTTCAGCTATGTACGGAGCAGCAGCGACAAGCGTTCATTGAGGAGTATGCGGCGATGGTCCAGCAGTTAGTAGAAAGATACTCCGGGGTTCAGGATAAGGCTGAAGATGCATACCATGTTTTACTAGCTATTTACCCCAAACCGAAGGAATAAGAGGTATTTACTATGAGTCATGAGCAAAAGCAAGAGCCGCAGGAGACAACTTCGTCATCAGTTTCACCTGTCATTGCTTGGGAACAGCCGAGAGAACGCAGTTCAAAAAACTCTTCCAACAGCAATGTTATTGACTTCGATACCTATCGCCGACAAGATGCCGCCACTATAGATACCGAAGCAACGGTTACCGTTCGAGAATTCCCTACGAATTATAATGAAGAGCCTATTCGTCTCATTGTGATTTCCTCTGGTTTTGGTCAGAAACAAGTCGTGCATACAAATTCAATCCAATGCAAAGCCGCTTAATGGGCTAAACCATTTACCAGCTTAAACAATACTATTTTCATCATAGAGAGGATGATTTCAATGAGCTTTATTCCTATGGTTGTCGAACAAACCGCGCGCGGAGAGCGCTCGTACGATATATATTCCCGTTTGCTGAAAGATCGCATCGTATTCCTGGGTACAGAGGTAAATGATCAAGTCGCGAACGCGATTATTGCTCAATTATTGTTCCTTTCCGCGGAGGACCCGGAGAAAGATATTTCCCTTTACATCAACTCGCCGGGCGGATCTACGTCAGCTGGACTCGCGATTTATGACACAATGAACTTCATTAAACCTGATGTATCCACGATCTGTGTAGGTATGGCAGCCTCCATGGGCGCTGTTCTTCTAACCGCAGGTGCACCTGGGAAGCGTTTCGCTCTCCCGAATGCCGAAGTCATGATTCATCAGCCTTGGGGAGGAGCGCAAGGGCAAGCGAGTGATATTCACATTCGTGCTCAGCATATTCTCAAAACGCGCAGAGTTCTCAACGGTATCCTTTCCCAAACCACCAAACAACCAATTGAGAAAATCGAGCTGGATACAGATCGCGATTACTTCTTGGACGCTGAGGATGCACGCGTGTATGGGTTGATTGATAAAGTTATTGAACGGATTTAATAGCTTCTAACTTATTAAAAAGGGCAGCACCTAAGGTCATTTATCTGACTTTTGGGCTGTCCTTTTTTTAATAACGAAAATTTGGGTAATATATCCTTTAAGCAGTTAACAACAAGGAGGTTACAGTGTGTCTCGCATCGTTCAAGTTGATGAACGTCCGCCTATCGGAGAAAGTATTGTACTTAGTCTGCAGCATTTATTTGCGATGTTTGGCTCCACCGTGCTGGTACCCATTTTATTTAAGGTCGATCCTGCCACTATCCTGCTGATGAATGGGATCGGTACGTTGATTTATATTTTTATTACAAAAGGGAAAATACCAGCTTTCTTAGGTTCAAGCTTCGCGTTCCTTTCACCTGTTTTCATCGTGCTGGCATCCAAAGGTTACAGTGCCGCATTGGGTGGATTTCTAGTGGTTGGATTGATTTTCACCATTGTTGCTTTATTGATTCGGGTCATTGGAACGGGATGGATTGATGTTGTCTTTCCACATGCAGCCATGGGCGCTATCGTTGCCGTTATCGGACTAGAGCTTGTGCCGACAGCAGCTGGTATGGCGGGTCTTATTGCTCCAAGTGGTACACCAGCGGGCTGGTCGCCGGATCCAACCGTAGTAACCGTATCCATTTTTACGTTACTGGTCGGTGTCATCGGGTCCGTTGTTTTTCGAGGGATTTTGAAGGTCATTCCGATTCTGATAGCCATCATCGCTGGATACGTGCTTGCGGCTGTATTGGGATTGATACAAATTGGAGACACCTTGCGTTCCGCAGATTGGTTTAAAATCCCCACCTTTTACACCATCTCGTTCGACTGGCCGAGTATTATTATTATCGCACCAGCCGCGCTAGTCGTTATTGCGGAGCATATCGGACATTTAATCGTCACCGGAAATATGGTCGGTAAGGACCTATCCAAAGATCCAGGTCTGAGCAGATCATTGCTTGGAAATGGTGTCTCCACCATGCTATCGTCTTTCGTCGGCTCAACGCCCAACACCACGTACGGCGAAAACATTGGCGTCATGGCCATCAGCCGCATTTATTCGGTATGGGTCATCGGGGGCGCCGCTATCCTAGCAATTATCCTTTCCTTCGTTGGGAAAATAGCCATTCTGATTCAAACCATTCCAACGCCTGTCATGGGCGGGGTATCTTTGCTGCTTTTCGGAGTTATCGCCTCATCCGGAATCCGAATGCTCGTGGAAACCAAAGTCGACTATGCCAAACCGATCAACTTAATTCTAACGACCGTTGTACTTGTCATCGGCCTCAGCGGAGCGACATTGAAGTGGGGGCATTTTGAAATGAAAGGTATGGCCCTAGCAACGGTCGCTACGATTGTGCTTAGTTTGTTTTTTAAGCTGCTGGAGGTTTTGAAGCTTACGAATGAGTAGGATTCTAAGGGATAACGACAGCGAATCGGCAAAGCGGTGCAAACTAAGCTATATGACTGAGCCGACTAAGATACGGAACGTGGTTCCACTATATCTCGGAAAACAGGACATATTCTACGAGTTGCGGAACGAGCGTCCGCTATTCCCGCGATTTCGCGCTAAAAAGCAGCAAATAACGGAATGAGGTTCCGCAACGATATCAAAAACGCTTTTTCCCGTCAAATAGGGGAATGACGTTCCACAACTAAGCTTCTAAATCAGCGTCAAACGCGTAAAAGCCCCGCAGCATCCGCCGCGGGGCTCTTCCTATAATCGCCGTATCCCATCACGGGATAGCGTTAATTTCTCGTATCCATCATCGGTGATCAGATACGTATCTTCTATACCGACGACACCTCGTCCCGGGAAGGTGAACTTGGGCTCGATCGCGATGACCATGCCGGGTGCCAGCGGGTATTTGAAGCCCTTGGCGAGAACGGGCAGTTCGTCGATTTCGAGCCCGATGCCGTGACCAAGGAATTTCACTTGGTCAGCGCCGTACCCCATGAAGTGGGCGCTCAGCCCCGCTTCCTGCACTTGATCCAGCGCGAGCAGATACAGATGCTCGGCAATCATGCCAGGCTGCAGCCTGGCTTCCGTGGCGCGGAGGACCGCCTCCGCCACGTCATAGGCTCGCTGCAGCTCAGGGTCTAGATCCCCGATCACGAGCGTACGCGTCTGATCGATTAAGTATCCGTCGATGGTGCAGCCGATATCGACGAGGATCGGATCGCCGCGCCGAATCAGCGCGCGGCCTGAGCTTTGCGGGCTGGACGGGTGAAGCCCCGTGCCCCCGGCCGGCCCGTCAAAATACGTCGGCACCGCTGCCGAAGCGCCTGACGCGACCATTCCGGTGATTAACTCGGAATTGTACGCGCGCATGCGCATCAGCCCTTGGTGCCCGCGCAGCCTGAGCTGATGCTCAATGAGCGCCATCAGCTCAAACTCCGCCATCCCCTCACGAATGTGGGGGATGACCGCCTCCAGCGCGTCGTCCACGACGCGCGCGGCCGCCCGAATCGCCGTGACTTCGTCCGGCGATTTGATCATGCGCTGCTCTCGCACGAGCAGCGAGCCATCTTCCCAGACCGCGCCGGGCAGCGCGGTCTGCAAGCGCAAGTAAAGCTGGACGGGTAACATGTCCAGCTCCGTCGCCACACGCAGCGTCTCACCCGCCGCTGCATCAACCGCACAGCGAGCGCGAAGCCGCTCGCCGAGCGTCTTCCAAGAGCCGAGCGCTTCGACGGCCGCTGCCGCTTCCTCCTCCGCGCGTACCAAACTGCGACGAACGAGATAGATTGCTTCGCCCTCCGTCGGAATGAACAAATACCCGGTCTGCATCGAGCCGCAGTAATAATATATATCGACATGGTGTGTGACCAGGAAGCCTGACCACCCTCGCTTACGCATCTCATCTTGCAGCCACTGCTGCCTTTGCTGAAAAATCGTCATATAAATCGACTCCTATACGCCGTAGATTAACACCTCACCCTCATTATACATTGAAATAACCTTCATCGCTCAATCAGTACTATTTCATGTTCTTTCCGTACTCTTTCACACTCTTTTGTGCTCTTCAGTACTAAACCATAGCCCATCACCCAATCTTCAAAACACCATTTCCGCAGATGACTTGATCGTCCACGTAATCGGCTGCAAAACCGTATACGTTCGCGGGAACGCTAACCGAATAAACATAATTACCCCAGGTCGTTCAAGCGTGACTGTGTAATCATGCGCATCATCCCTATACGTATAGGGAAATAATTCCTCTTCATTCACAACCTTAAACAATTCAACAACCACCATACTCTGCAAAAAAGTATCCGGCAGCGGCTTATTATCTGCATCTAATCGTAAATTTGCCTGCAAATAGGCCATTGCAGCTTCTCTTGCTTTTGCCTCATCAATCGAGTAAATTCCTTGTGCGAGTTTCGCCCCATCACTTTGCTGAGCAGCCGCATGTACGGCATTGTTCAGTGCATGCTTTCCTTGAAACACCGTATGCATCGCCAACTCCTCGTCGGTTTGAAGCGCATATAGCGACATAAACAACACGCTCATTAACATCATTAAAAGCAGTTTATACACGCCAATCCCTCAACTCTCATGGCACATATTCACTCATTTTCATACCTGTTGCGCCCATGCGATCTGATTCAGTAGGAACCGTGATCCCGACAAGCTGATCAATCACAAAAAGCCGCTGATACGGATACGTCATCGTTAACCGCAAGCCCGTTCCTCGCCATACAGGTGCGTTCGCATCCATGCCGCCAACACCAGTGGTGGTATCTACTACGTACTCAAGCTCGCCAGCTTCGAAGCCTCTTTCTCCCAAGCGATTTCTGGACTCCTGAATCATCGCTTCATTAATATATCCATGGCTTCCATTGGCACCGACCTCGAGTAAATAATCGACTTCCTTTTGCAGCACAGCCTGCCTAACAATGATAATATGCTTATACACCGGTGCGAACATGAACCAACAGAGTAAAGTAGCAAAAAGAATAAACACCAAAATCTGCTTCATGGATTAATTCGCTCGATCGACCCGTTAATTCTAGCCCCGCTATCACTAACCTGCCTGCGAGTCCCGGTGCTTCCCCCTACAACTTCGGAATAAATGCCAATAACAACAATCAGCAGCAGCACCGTTATTAGAATAGACTTCATGCTTTACCTGCCATATCTATGGTTGAAGTGCTGTAATATTCGTATTGGCCGTCGTGCCATGCGTGCCAATATTCCGTCGCATCCCCGTTGATCCATCATTAATAATCGAAGTAAATAACAACGCAACCACAATCAGCATCATCACCGTTACTAAAATATTTCTCATAATCCCGCTCTCCTATCGCGTATTAATTAATAGCATCAAATAATCGCTGCCCTTCAGCAATCCAAGGGTACATAAACACCCGAAATGTATTCAAAATTGGCAATCCCGCCAGCACAAAAAGCACATAAGATACCGTTTCCTTCTTGCTGTCGCGAATCAATTCCATTTTCTCTTTATAATCCTGAATGCGCTGCTTCAGCAGCTCATAATAGCCTCCATGCTCGTTCAACCTGAGCGCATTCAGCGTCTCGCCAAAGCTGTGGGCTTCCTCAGTTCCAAGTCTCCTTTTAAAATAAGCAATCGCCTCTTCCGCTCCCTGATACCATTCATTCAGCAGTAGCTGAACATGCGGACGAATTGATGTCGTCTGACCAACACATAGAGATAATTTATCATGCAGATTCAATTTCGACTCATTGTAGTACAACAACTGTCGACTAATCGCATAAATATCACGCACGATGCGCTGTGTTCGCTTTTCTTTCAGCTGAGCAAGCACCTTGCCATCCCACATCAAAAAAATCGACGCCACAACAGCACCAACGAGAACATACACAGGTTGCATATGCAAGACAAGCCACGGACGCTGGAAAGCCGCATACGCTAGACCCCCAATGGCAAGCGCAAAACCTAAAAGCAGCCTTCTCACCCCCTCATACAGATTTGCATTCATCCATATGCCACACCCCAACAACAATTGGCGCTTCGCCTCTACTGTTTTCGTGCTCATGCCCAGCATTTTATATAGCCATGAGGGGATTTCTGCCTCTTTTAACGTGCTTTTCACATGAAGTGATCGCCATCTTCTCTTACGCCCAGGTATGAGCCTAAGACCGTGATAGATCATCAACATACAAAGAATAAATAAGACCAAACGCGTCACGTACTGCAGCATAAGCAGCTGGGTATTAACAATAACCAAGCGCAATCACCTCCTCACATTCTTCGCATGGATAAGTAGATCCCCATCAAAAACGATACAAATATCAAGAGAAGTGCATCCAAAATCATATCCCGACCTGCAGGGTCGATCACATAATACAAATAAGCATTGTCTGCATTCACTTTAAAGTTAATCCACATGAATAAAGCCATGAATCCAATTGGCGTAAAATTGGCAATCCGAATTTCCAGCAATCGATTTCTTTCCATCTGGTCAAAACGCTGCGCTTTCCGCATATCCGTAATGAGTTCCTTCAAGCTGTCTCCGACGAAGCTACCTTCTTTCAAGGCAACTCGTATAATCCCTGTAAAATAGTCCGCCCACATATGACCAAGTGCCAGGGAGAAAATTCGCAAGCTCTCTTCTGTATCCCTTTGCGTCATTAAATGACGATACAACTGCTCGAAAACAGGCTTAATCGGATACAGAATTCGATTTTCTTCAAGGCAATACTTCAGCGCGATCTTCATATTTTGATTAGGATCCATCATGTAATATTGGTAAAAGACTTCGACAGCCGGAAGAAACTCCAGTCTCGTTCGCAACCTGACGCTTACCAGATTCACACGCAGCAGCAAATAGGGCAGCGAAGCACCGATCAATGTAATGATGAGGGCTCCTTTTAACGATTGAAAAAATAAAACCCCTGCTAACAAACCGGTTAACAACCCAAAAAGACTAATCGTCAGCATCGCTCGTAAGGTAAATTTCGATTCGACGGATTCCAGCAACTCTTTCATATGCTTATATATCCAACCCAATGTCTCCAAATAAGCACTTAATCTCGCGCTAACCGTAGCATTTTTTACATAGTGCAATCTGAACCGGGCCTTGCGTTGTCGGATAGTCAGCTCTAAAAGCATTTGAAATACCACATACACGAGCAAAAACAGCAACAAGAGAAAGACATATTTGGCGAAAATCACCCCTCTACATCGCCTCCTTCCCTCTATTTTCGATAAATCCGTGCTCGATCAACAGCGCATAACTCCCTTGGTCGGCCTTTCTTACTTTTTGCGATGCATGAAGCGACAATTTCCCGGGAAATGTCCATTTGTCTGTCGAGTTGTCATAAAGAGCTAGATTCGTGACGAAAACGCATTCATTTTCATAGCGGTATTCGACGATTCGTACAATCTTTCTTTTACCGTGAACAACCTGCATTTCTATCCCGATATGTGTCACAAATTCAGTAATGCGTTTCGTCAAACGCTTCGAATCCATCCCTCTGCCATCCAGCATGCACATGTCTGCAATCGCATCCGGTACATCCTCCAGTTCACTCACATGAACCGTCGTCAAACTGCCCTCATGCCCACGCGTACAGGCGCGAACATACAAATTAGCATCTTCATCCCGTATTTCAGCGTGACATATGCGCTTCGGAGACTGCCTTAACGCCAGTTTAAAAGCCTGCAAACCCGAATGTCTCGGGTCCTCCTCGTCTATTTCGTATTCGACGATATTTTTGTGTGGGAAATCCCGTTTTAAATTCAATTCAAACCGTGATTCAATCGTAATAATTCGCTCATTATCGTTCATTTCCGCGATGATCGCTTTAATTAAGTTGGTCTTTCCGGAGTTTGTCGGTCCAATGACGACCATATTGAAGTAGGTGTGGATAAAACAGCGCAGTAACAACGCCATACGGGTATCCATCGTGGCAAAATCAGGTGAAGAAAGCGAGGCTAAATCAAATATTTTTACCGTGTAAAATCGTATCGTTAAAGTCGGCTCTGCTGTAAATCCGAAGCCCGTCATCGTTACACGTGAACCATCCTGAAGAACAACCTCTGCCCAACGCTTTCTCGGATTGAGGGTATCATGGTTGAATAACACCAAATTTTGTTGAATTCGCTCTAATTCACGTATGGATGGAAGCTCGTAAAGAGAAGGAGTGGCTATACCGCCTCGCACCTCAAAAATCTTCTTTCCCACAACCTGAATCTCTTCTAAGCCTTCCTTCTGTTTAAGGACGAGTTCTAATACATTTAATCCGATGATTTCGGCAAAAATCGCTTCCGGCAATGTCGTATACCCACTAGCTCGAGGTGGAATGTCGGAAAGTCTTCTTTTCGACACGAGATCATGAATAATCGCCAGCAGCTTCCCACGATCCTCTTCATAGCCCAAAATCGCGCGATTCAGCGTCTCGTTATATAGCTGCTTTTCACTCTCTGATCTGCCTTTCAAGGCAACAAGCTCACTGCGAATTTCCTGGACCCATTGCTGAAAAATAGCTTTCTCTCTAGCGTGATCCTGACCCATACCGCTTGTACGCACCTCAGATTCGCTGGCCCCATCTTTGGAATCGTTTAATTCTGCAGTATGTGAATCCTCCTCCGTCCTACGTTCATGCATGTAGGTAATCATCGAAAATCTTTTCCCACTCACTCCTTTTACCTCCTGATATGAATTTCACTGACCGCGCGTTTGCCGGCGATAAGCTTTTGAAACCAGGTCTCCTGTCGCACACTCTTCCTCTGAGGCAGATGATAAAAATCAGCAAATTTCCGTGCCACAGCCTTCACCTCATGATGCATCGGATGCGATGCGTTTAATAGCTCCATCAGCTTCCCTTGGTTGCAGCGAGCAAGCGCATCCCCATGTCTGCTGACATGTCCAATTAAATGTAGCTGCGTTTCTTTGCGAATATCCTTGATCGTGAATTCACTTTGCTTCGCGTGTCGATCCGTTTGCACCGCCATAAGCTCGAACGCATGCGGCTGTAAACCAAATACTGACCCAACCTGCCTAATCCACTTCGAGAAATCCTCCTGAAAATGCGCAATATCTCCCGTCGTGACAACGATTTTACTGTCTGCTTCAAGCAGGCCACTAACCGTAGCCGCATTATCCCAATATGCGCTCACTTCTATGATACAAATGTCAAAAGCGCCACGAGCCACCCGCAATAAATGAATAATTTCCGATGGCGTAAAAAACTCTGCCTGCTCACGAAGCATATTCCCATATAAAATATATAGGCCATGCACCTCTTTCGGCTTATCACAAACATGAAGCAATCGTTCAGGTGTCAGACTTTGTGCCTTAAGCTCCGCTCTCAATCCATCCAACGTAAAAAAGTGCTCTTCACGCCCCAAATACCGATGAAGCTTGGAACTTTTGAGGTTCAAACACAGGTAACCTACCTTCTTCGAAGTCTCCATGGCTAACATACAAGCCACGCCAAAAGAGGCTAGCGTCGTACCGATATTCGGTGTAGAACCAACGAATGTAATTAATTTCCCAGGAGGTCCCTGATTCGATTGACGACCACCCGCCCCATCAACCCATGCGCGAATTTCGTTCGCGATCACAGCAGTACTGCGACCCGGAAGGATGTAGTCCAGCTTCATCATTTTGCACATTTTCACATACTTCTCATTGATCGAAACATCATGATAATTCGAGAGTAACACGATCACTTTCAGCCCTGAATCATGCCCCTGTATGGTTTCGAGAAACTCCTCCAGCTCCCCATACGATAAATCCCGATCCGAAATAATCAAGTGTGAGTATAACGGATCCATACATTTAGGCTGTAAATCATTTACCTCCGAAAATATTCGCCACCCAAACGGTTTCGCATACACAACATTCGTAATCTCATCGATCAAACGCTGATCCTTCGACACTAGACCGATTTGCAAATAGGTTCACCTCTCTTTCAACAAATCTAAATTTCACTACCCTTCTACTCGTCAGCAAGAATCGACGTCGAGCTAAAGGCTATCACCAGCTTGGCTTTTTTCGAGGAGCAGAGTTGATCGATCTGGAGCCATTCCTGCTCCGTCAAATTCAAATTAATCTGATCAATGGAGCCATTGGCTTCCAGCCTTGAGGTGTACATCTTCTGTTCATCGCCCTCAACTTTGGATAGCAGATTGGAATTCTTCGGATTATCAATCTCTACATTAGCGGAGGATTTAACAGATGCAACCGTAATTTCCTTGTTATCAAAAAGCCTGCGCGAGCTGCCATCCATCCCAGACACATACATGCGAACTCGGTCTCCGGCGCGGATCCCATTGGAAACGGTAAGCAAATACTCTTTCGGAATTTGAAAAGTCGCCTGCTGCTCATTCGGCAAGAGATGATATCGATTCACTTTCCATTTCAGAATAGGCTCGTGCCTACCTAACGGAATCATCGATTCCTGACCAACAACATCAGCAAATTTAGTCAACATACCTATGGTATAACTCCCTTTCTGGATCGCCCTGAACTCGACCATATCCTCACGAATGAATTGACCTGCGCGAATAAAATCCTTCGGAACCACAACCTGAACCGTCTGCTGCAGTTCCACCTGATTCACTTGCAGCACATACACCCCGTACACGAGCAACCCCGCCAGCACTGCAGCAACCACACTAATCAGCAGGCTTCTCCTGCGATTCAATCGATCACCTCCTCTCCGTGGAAACAACAAAAAAACGCAAACCTCGGAAAATCACTCTCCGAAATTTGCGTTCTTCGCAAATCAAACTATATTCATAAGTTCGAAACAATATAATTAAATTATCACATTAACTTCCATTTTTCAACATGTATTTACAAAAAAATGCTAGGTCCGCTCTTGAACTTCTGCAAGTGTTGGCAGCGCAGGTATCGCTCCCCTGCGCGTCGTTGTAATCGCGCCGACGCGATTAGCGAAGGCAAACACACGCTCAGCTGCGCCAGGCTCCGCTAGCGCAGCTACGATGTTGGCTGGCGTCACGCCCAGCGACGCCAATTGAAAGAGCATCCCGCCGACGAAGCTGTCGCCGGCGCCAGTCGTGTCCACGGCTGCCACAGGCACGCCGGGGATCACGACATCCTGCCGCGCGGTCACGACGCGGCAGCCCTGCGCCCCCAAGGTGATAATGATCACCTTGGGACCGGCCTGCAGCAGCTGCTGCGCACCTGTGGTCGCGTCCACGCCGAGGAGGAATTCAATTTCCTCCTCGCTGACCTTGACCACATCCGCAAGCCCTAGCTGCGCAAGGATCTCAGTCCGAGCAGCATCCGCGCTCGGCCACAGGGCTAGCCGCACATTGGGGTCGTACGACACCAATGCGCCGTATGCTCTCGCTCGCCGCGCAGCGTCGAGCGTGGCGGAACGGCAAGGCTCGGCGATCAGCGATACCGAGCCGAAGTGATAGACCGCGGCGTCTTCGAGCCACTGCGGCTCGACTTCGTCAGCGCGCAGCAGCATGTCCGCCGCCGGGTCGCGGAAAAACAAGAAATCGCGCTCACCATCCGCGCGCAGCGAAACAAAAGCCAGACCGGTCTTCGCCTCATCGGTCTGGAGCACCGCCGTCTGCACGCCAACGTCCTGCAGCGTGCGAACTAAGTAATCGCCGAAGGGGTCCCGGCCGATTTTGCCGATAAACCTTGCGTCGCCGCCTAGTTTGGCGACCGCCGCAGCTACATTGGCCGGCGCTCCGCCTGCGGCCCGCCCAAACTTCCCTACGTCGGCCAAATCTTGGCCATTCGCCTCCGGCACAAAATCAATCAACAGCTCACCTAAGCAGACGATCATGGTCTTCGTCGGTTGCGTTGTTTCCGTTATTTTGCCCATCCCCAACATCCCCTCTATTGTTTATATCCGAGTGCGCGCATGATAAAAGCCGTCGTTTGCTCAATCAGTTTGTCCATATCTGGCCGTTCTTCCGTAAACAACGGTTCGAAAAACTCCCTCTGCTTATAGAAAAACATCGCGCCTAACACAAACATAAGCGTGCTGTCCAACGATTCGAACTCATACAAGCCATCTTGACTTCCCTTGTCCAATAATTCACGAACTTTTTTCCATAGCGGAAAAACAAGCTCCCTTATTTTTTCCACACGCGGAGTGATCGCGATAATCTCCATTTGAATAAGGCTAATCATCTCCGGATCCGCCGTTCGGATCTTTACAACTTCCCTAATGACCATTTGGATACCTGCATACGGATCTTCAACATTAAAAAATTCAGCTAATTTCTCTGAAGGGAAAAACTGTTTGAATATTTCATGGAAAACGCTCTCTTTTCCACCAAAATAATAGGAAACCAGAGCCACATTGGCCCCGGCCTCCTCACATATTTGACGAACGCTAGTTGCATCATATCCATGTTTGGCGAACAGCTTTTTCGCTGCCAGCACAATTTTCATTTTCATATCTAACTCTTGTTGAACCATGCCTAGCGCCCTCCTAAATCATAGTTAAGCGTTGGATTGAACACGTCCTGCGGACGGTGCTGCTTTTGCCTTTTTGACAACCACAACTACAATATCCAAGACAAGCGCCACCGCGGCAATCAAAAGCAAAAAGCCAACTTCTTGTCCTACACCAGGCCCACCGAACAAGATATTCATCAATCCATTTACTGCATAAGTCGCCGGGAAGAAGTTACTAATCGAATGATAGAAATTTGACAGAAGCTCTCTTGGTACAATCGCACCAGAAGAGACCAATTGCAACGATAACATCGCGATGTTAAAAAGCATACCCGCGTTCCCAAACAATGTCAAAAACATTTGGGCAACCAAAGCAAACGTTAATAAGAACAACGATTCGAAGCCCCAAAGCGCAACGAAGCCTTTATCTACTTGGCCCCCCAATGAAACGACCATAATAGCACTAATGAGTCCAACGACTACCGCGGCAATCACGGTTATTCCGATACGAGCGGCCATTTTTTGCATTTTAGACAGAGAAGTACCTATTAGATTAGTAGAAACGCTGAAGTTCATTCCCATAATCATTGTGCCCACAATGGAGGCAAGCACAAGCATCATCGGCAGCATTTGATTCGGCATATCCTTGACTTTATTCGTGCTTTGAATGTCTGAACTCACTTTGCTTGCCAGCCCTTGTGCAATCTGAGTCGCTTGCTCTGCCGGAAGCTGTGGATTCATCTGCGTCAGTACAGCCGATGCTCCTGCTGCCACTGCCTCTTTGTTCACCGTTGCGGTAATGTTCCCCGCCACAGCCTGCATGATCGACTTCGTCATGGACGGATTCGACTCATTGATCGTATAAGCGATCGGTGCTGTTTGTCCTGGGGTTTGCAGCTTTTTCGAAAAATCCGACGAAATGTGCATAACCAACTGCACTTCGCGCAGATTTAGCTTGCTTTGAGCTTCCTCATTTGAAGCGATCACTTCCGTCTTAAAAGGCAGATTACTTTGCAGGCTTTGAACGATTTTGCCTCCCATAGCCTGATCTTCATTGACGATCGCAATCTTCAAATGGTTCGTATTATCCGATACTCCCGAATATCCTGTCATCCATATGATACTAAACAGCAACTGGAACGTAATCGCTGTGATAATTCCTACTTTTGTTGTCGCAGGTTTTAAAAATGTTGCTATTGCCTCTCTCATGTGACCACTCCTGTTCATTAAACAATCATTTTAATTAAACGTTTGTTTAAATAATAAGGCAAGGGTAGATAGATGTCAAATAAGCCACAGTGGTGGAGATAGTGTATTAAATATTCCTCGTTCAGGCAGATGTCCAAGCGTTCGGGTAATTGCCTGCATTAAATAGTTTAGAAACTAAGAAACGGAGGTTTTCTTACCTATGGCATGCGATAATTCGGCTGCTGCTTTAACTTGCTGCTCAGAGAAAAATTTCGTACAGGATAAAGTATGTGCACCATGGACTGGCACAGTAGTTGCCACGGATGTAGACATTGTCGTTTATACGAATAATATTAATCCAAACCTTGTAGGCACAGGATATGTGAAATTCGATGTGGGACCTGCTGCGATTACATTGGATGTATTGAACAGCGCGGGTGCTTCCATCTTAACAGCGCCCATTTCCATTGAACCTGGAACAAGTCTGGCTTTTACTTACCAACGCTTCGCCACAATCCAGTTAACACTGGATGGAACAGACGCCGGTTTATATCAGGGCGAATTCTGTATCACTACCCGTTATTCGATTCAGTAATGCCATCTGATATCTAAAGGAGGTACTCATAATGTGCTCTTGTAACACATCATCTCTTAGTTGTTGTTCAGAAAAAACATACGTGCAGGATAAAGTATGTACGAACTGGCTGCTGCCTGCAGCAGGTACAACCACTGTTTACACCGATAATATGGCAACTCTGATTAGCGGCACTGGATACGTTAAGAATGAAACGGGGACCGCTGCCATTACGGTTTCTTTTCTCCGTTCGGCAACTCCCGTTATGACCGCGATTTCGGTGCCGCCAGGAGGCAGCTCCTCATTTACTGTCGGGCGGTTTGATACGATTAATATTACCTCAACTGCAGCGGCAACCGGGGAATTTTGCATAACTGTGCGATACAGCATGTAAAATGTACGCTGCAATATAGGTGGTTTTTCACTTAACCGTGAGAAACCACCTTATTCATGATCGCAGCAGGGATGCTCGGATTGGAGTTGAATTGTCGTGGAGATGGCGTACTTGCCTTCTACATAACTCATCTCGTCGTGCAGGGAAGAGATGTCAATTGCTTTTACACCTTGGCCTATAAAATTGATCGTACTGCCGGGAGGAACGCTCAGTCGTTTGTTCTCTGCGTCATCAGTCTCAATGTCAACCTCTATAGCCTCGGTGCTGCTCGAGCTTGAAAATATACTGATCTGAGCCACTTCAATCTTCGAATCCACATCCATCTCCCATATTCGAAAACCAGGCTGAGTGCCTTGAAGAAGGATATTGCCGCAGCATTCTTTATTGATCGTTGTCAGCGGAGCTGGCGGGGGTAAAGGATGGCAATGGTGGTGCTTCGGTGATGGACGGGGCTTAGGCGGCGGGTATGGTTTAGTTGGTGGGTAAGGCTTTACCACTGACGGCTTACCTATTAGCTTGAGCTTAAGATTCGGTTTAGGATTTAGGTTCCATTCAGGCTTGGATTTTTTGGTTGGATATCGGCTGCGAGAATAAGCGGGAACCAGATTGGTGATCTTCATCATTAATCGGCGATAACGCCGCTTTTTCTGCTTCGGCTGATTGACACTCCCTTTATTTAAGGATAGGAAGGAAGACGATGTCTTATGAACGATGGTCAGCTCTACAAACTTTTTCCTCGCGCTGCCTTTCTTCTTGATCACCGCCCCTCCTCCTCCCTTCGATATGCCGATTTCCCCTACATACTTATATTAGATGTTTGTTCTCCTTCAATGGTTATACATGTTTCTGATTTATTTCAATAATAGACTATGCAATCTGATGCATCGACCACACAACTCCAGTCGAGCTATTGCCTATATTGATCGTAATGATTAATCCAGCTGCATTATAAAATAAGCCGACAACATCGCCAGCCGTCAACGAAACGTCCCCGGCCAATGTAATTTCACCGGTTCCCAATACTGCGCGCAACGATAGAACTAATACTACGTTAACGTTTAAAATAGGTAGATAACCGCTCACCAAGTTAACGGCAGAAGGAGAAGTTCGCTGCACGGCAAAAAACGGATTGACCCCAGCGCCCAGGCTCACGCTGACAGCTGCAGTCGTGGCGTAGTTAATCGTCGCCAGTATCGTATACCTTCCGGTTGTCGGTACTGTGAAGTTGCCGGTAACTGCATTAAAGTTCACATGTCCATAATAGGGGCTAGCCGTCGACCAGTTCGTTAGCTGCGTACTTGTTGCAACGGATAGCGTAGATAGGAATGCTGAAAATCCCGTCGACCCAAAACTCGGCCCCGTCGAACCGGTTGCACCTGTGGCACCAGTTGGACCCGTTGGACCCGTTGGACCAATTACACCGGTCGCTCCGGTCGCTCCCGTTGCTCCAGTTACTCCAGTAGCTCCAGTTACTCCGGTTGCTCCAGTTACACCCGTTGCTCCAGTTGCTCCAGTTGCTCCAGTTACTCCGGTTACTCCAGTTGCCCCAGTTGCTCCGGTCGCTCCCGTTGCTCCAGTTACTCCAGTAGCTCCAGTTACTCCGGTTGCCCCAGTTACCCCAGTTGCTCCAGTTACTCCGGTTACTCCAGTTACTCCAGTTACTCCAGTTGCCCCAGTTGCCCCAGTTGCCCCAGTTGCTCCAGTTGCTCCAGTTGCTCCAGTTGCTCCTGTTTCGCCGGTTGCTCCAGTAGCCCCAGTCGCTCCAGTTGCTCCAGTTACTCCGGTTACTCCAGTTGCCCCAGTTGCTCCGGTAGCCCCAGTTACTCCAGTTGCCCCAGTTGCTCCAGTTGCTCCAATTGCTCCAGTTTCGCCGGTCGCCCCAGTTGCTCCAGTTGCTCCAATTGCTCCAGTTTCGCCGGTCGCTCCAGTTGCTCCTGTTGCTCCTGTTGCTCCAGTTTCGCCGGTCGCTCCCGTTGCTCCTGTTTCGCCGGTCGCTCCCGTCGCCCCGGTTGGCCCTGTCGGACCCGTTGGACACACGCAAGTGTCGCAGCAGCTTAAAGGCATTGAACATGAACAATGTCTATGTGAGCTTGCTCGAAAGTCATCATCATCTCCAGGACCACAATAGTTCACGAATCATACCCTCCCTAAGGCAAACCTTCCTTGCTTCAAACAACTCTATTACTAGTAAATGATTATCAGCTTAATATGCTTGTACGCATGTCTCCCCTTGGATAAAATGTACCCAATACGAAATAAACAGCTACGCGTTCCTTCTTTGGCGGGAGCCTTTATCAAGTCATGTGAAAAGTAGCACTACCTAAGTTGGAACTCTTTTGTGTTCCCAGGCTAGGTAGCTTTTGGGGATTAACTGGATTTACTACATCTATTTTCGTGGAAAACTAGCTTTTGGGGAGTTTAACTGGATTTTCTACATCTAATTTTGCTCACAAATGATCCGTTTAGCGAAATCAGCCTGAAATAACGGGAGGAAATCCATTTATTTTGAGAAATACCGTGTTTTCGCTAGAATTACCTGTAGAAAATCCAGTTATTCTCTTGGCCAGGATACGAAGTGGCTAGTGCTGATGCCTGTGCCAGAAGCGGCGCCTCGCCTCACGCCTTAACCCAAGCTGGGCGCAATTAAATAAGGGTATAAATTCTGACTTTTATATCAAAAAAGGCCCTTAGGAGTTTATCCTAAAGGCCCTTCGCTTTCACTAGATCTCAACTATCGAATCGGTACAGCTGCTCATTCGTAAATTTCCACTCCGGAGTGTGCAATGTATCACCGAAGGAGATACTGTACCAGGGATTCCCCTTACCATTAGCAGGGTTCTGCAAAATGTGCATCTCTTGTGCAGGCGTATATCCCTGAGCTAAGAGAAACAACTTCTCGCCGTTTTTGGGATTTTGGGCCATATCCAGGATTACAATCGCATGTCCTGGTGATCCGCCTTCGAGGAAAATATCTCCGGGTCGCATCTCTGATAGAGATACATGCTCCATCTCCTTGGCCAAGGACAGCGTGCCTGCATACGCAAACACCATGTTCAGATAGCTGCGAAAGCCCTCATAGCTATTGGAGCTGACTCCGCGTTTCACCCAGGAAACCTTATTCCCTGAAACCTCAATCCGATTTCCTTTCGTCCACGTAGCATAATCAGCTTTGAAGCCATTCGTAAAGTTGAAATGTATCTTGTCATACCATCCCTTACCGTATAAATATTCCGCCCGCAGTCTCATAACCGAATCTGCACATTGCTGGAGATCCCGCTCCCCAACATCCACATCCAATACCGCTTCGTAAACCTCTTTCGCCTTTAACTCACCGTTAAATAAATGAACCTTCGAGCCATGAGGCTTAAGCGGAATCTGACGTAAATAGGCTTCATATGATCCGGTCTCAACAGGTATCCGTTCAAAACCTTTAGGCACAGCAATGCGTTCTGCCACATTTGTCCCATTTGGTTGAATCAAATCAGCTTTCAACCGCTTTGCGGCCACAGGAGAATCGCCGACCTCCGGTCCATTTCCTTGACAGGCAACAAGCACAAATGCAAGGGATAAACATGTAAGCATACCTTTTTTGCCCAACACTAGCAGCACTCCGTTCACTTGGAAGTTATTAACATTCATTAGACGATGTGAGCCTTATAATAGTTTATATCATCAAATAATAGCCTTTTTCATTCTTTTTATACAATAAAAAAGATACCCCTAATCCATGCACCATAATAATAGTGCCTAGACGCTAGGTATCTTTAAGTACATTAAGCTTTCCTTCTCCCAGCCATAAAAGTACGCATGACTTGCTCTGCCTTCTGAGCTAACAGCTCGGAAGTTCGACTCATCGCCTCCTGAAGCGATATCGGTCCGTCCGCGATACTATGAATACTCGTCATGCCATATTCATATAGCTTCTCAATCCCTTGTCCGACTGCGCCTGATAGGACGATGACTGAAATGCCATGCTGCCCCGCAGCCTGGGCAATCCCCATCGGCGCTTTGCCGGAAGCGGTCTGGGCATCCGTCTGCCCTTCGCCGGTAAATACAAGATTCGCATCCTGCAGATGCTCTTCAAGCTTGGACATCTCGATCACCACATCGATACCGCGTTTCGTGCTCGAGGGAAAAAACGCTTGAAACGCACCGCCAAGCCCACCCGCTGCACCTGCCCCCGGCAGATGATGGACAGCTGTGCCGGTATGCGTTTCTATGATGTCGGCCCAATGGGCGAGCGCTCCATCCAGCGCTTCAACCATCTCCGGCGTCGCACCTTTCTGCGGTCCGAAGACGTGCGATGCTCCTTGTGGGCCGATGAACGGGTTCGTAACATCAGACGCAATTTTAAATTGCGATTCTCCGATACGCTCATCCCACTTGGAGGCATCGATGCGCCTAATGTGAGGCAAGGCTTGTCCGCCAACCCCAATCTCATGCCCTTCTTCATCCAAAAGCTGTAAGCCCAGCGCTTGCAGCATGCCGCAACCACCATCGTTCGTCGCGCTGCCGCCCAGCGCAAGGATGAAGGAACGATATCCGTGATCGAGCGCATGTCGAATCAATTGACCGGTACCGTACGTTGTCGTCTCCATGGGATTTCGTTGTTCCACTGGAACAAGGATCAATCCAGATGCCGCCGCCATTTCTATCACACACGTGACACCATCTCCGAGGATGCCATACGTGGCGGTCACCTTATCTTGCAGCGGGCCTTGCACAGGAACGGAAATCTTCACGCCCTGTGTAGCCTGCACAAGGCTATCCACCGTCCCTTCTCCCCCATCTGCGATAGGAATAAGGACGGTTTCTGCCTCAGGCATCGCCCGCAGAATCCCTTCTCTAATCGCCACGGCTGCCGCTTCCGAGCTAAGGCTGCCTTTAAACGAATCTGGTGCAATCACGATTTTCATAAAACTAGCCTCCCGCTCGGAAAGCATTTCCCGATTATTTCCCAAAGTAGTAAGTCTGGGCTCCACGTACTTCGGTCTCCACAGCAAAAAGCGCCCCCGCATGAGGTTGGCTAAGCAGCTCTTCCGTTGTAAGACCACAAGAGGCCGTTGTAATGTACAGTGTACGTAGCTCTGGCCCCCCGAATACGCATGAAGTGACGAGTGCTGTCGGAACTGGAATGCTTTCAAGACATTCCCCCGTATTCGGGTTCCATCTGGACACCTGCCACCCATTCCAATGGGCAATCCATAACATGCCTTCAGCGTCTATGGTCATGCCATCTGGCCATCCCTCAACAGATTTAAAATCAATGGCACAGCGAGGGTTAGAGATATTCCCTGCCCAATTGTCATAATCAAAAGCCTTCACTTGTTCTGACGCGCTATCGATAAAGTACATGGTCTTATGATCTGGACTCCAAGCCAGCCCGTTTGAAATCGTGACGTTATCCAGCTTCTTGTGGCACTCCAAGTTTATATCCAAACAATATAAGCTTCCCGCTCCCGGAGCATCATCAAGGTCTTTGGTGCCTGCCCAAAACCGCCCCTGCGGATCACATTTGCCATCGTTGAAACGACTATTAGACAAATGCTCCTCGGGATCATGAATAGGTGTCAGGATACCATCCTCTAACGAAAGTGAATGATAGCCCTTATTTGTGACGACTAGAAGACCGCCGCTCTTATCGGGTACTACAGCACTTAAAGCTTGTTCGAAGTGATACACATGCTGCAGTCCGGAAACTGGTTCCAAGACAAAAAGATTGTTGCTTAGAATATCTACCCAATATAGCAATCCACATTGTGCGTCCCACGTAGGACCCTCGCCTAACAAAGCTTTAACGTCTGCAACTACTCGAAGAGAGTTAGCCAATATCACGTCACCTATCCTTTAGTTATCTGCTGCAAACGTATTGCGCAGGGTACCAATTCCCTCAACCGTCGCTTCCACAACATCACCAGGCTTCAACCATACTTGAGGTTTCTTGCCCATTCCGACTCCCGGAGGTGTTCCCGTAGAGATAATATCACCCGGTTGAAGCGTAATCGTCTTCGAAAGGAACGAAATCAAATGTGGCACATCAAAAATTAATTCCTTCGTGTTCGAATTTTGCATCACTTGTCCGTTCAACGTCAGGGAGATGTTCAGCTTTCCTGGGTTTTCAATCTCATCTGCGGTAACAATCCACGGACCTGTTGGGGCAAACCCGTCTATAGCTTTTCCACGCGTCCATTGTGGTTCGTTCAGCTGAATATCGCGGGCACTGACATCATTCAACACCGTATAACCGAAAACGTAATCCATCGCTTCTTCTTTGGATACCTTTTTTGCCGTTTTACCAATGACGACGGCAAGTTCAACCTCGTAATCACATTGAGAGACTTCGCTCGGGATCGTAACGAAATCTTCGTGTCCGGTCAGACAGTTGTTGTACTTTGGAAAAAGCACAGGAACCTTCGGTACCTGCATATTGGATTCAATGACATGGTCATGATAGTTGAGTCCGATACAAATAATTTTCTCTGGGTCTGTCAGAGGTGAAGCTAGTTTAACATCCTCCAAAGCATGAACAGCACCGTTTTCCGCGAGATCAGCAAGGTATTCTTCGGCACTCTTACCAGATACAGCAAGCCCACGAATCACATCACGTGAACTGCCAAATGCATTCAATGCTTGAATAGTGTTCTCACCTTTTATAACTCCGACTTGCAACTTATCTGGGTCCTGCTTTGTGTAAAATTGTAGTAATTTCATCCTATATGTCTCCTCTATTTGTTTATTTTATATCTCGATGCATGTCAGCCTTTATAATTGTTTGATAATAATAGAAGATCGGATAGTAATATTGCGCAAACTTCTTCGGACTATCTCCCCAGAAAATAAGGGCATCACCCGAGATTTCTCTACCTTCTCCCTCGCCCCCACGGATATCAATGCCTTCGCGGAACGTAGCTCGACCTGCTTCCAGAAACTTCACTTCACCGGTAAATTCATAGGCATAAGACAACGCCTCTAGACAGATCGGGTTGCTGTGCAGTTTCTGTGTACTAGGTAACTCTTTATAGTAAAATAAGCCCGTTTCTTTCACATAACAATGCTCCAGATAATCGTCCATTACGTCCACGATCATTTGCTTAATCCGTTCCTGTGGGCGAACTTTATAGTAGCGCATCAAGCTGTTGACAGCTACGCAAATCATGAAGCCTGACCGGTAAACTGTGTGATCCGTAGCAGGGGACAAGAACGTACCGAATTTATTTTTCCACGTTTCAAAATGGTCAACAATGCGATCCGCAGCTTCCAGCCATTTCTCTTCATAAGTTTCATTATACAAGGCTGTCAGACTGCGAAGCGCCCAACCACTTTCTCTAGCGGCAATGCCACCCTCTCCTTGGTAACGAGGCGTATTTAAGATCCTTGTTATGTTGTCACCAATCCCAATAGCGGCCGCTAACGCAGATTGTTCGCCAGTCATATGATAATAATCAAGTAGGCCTTCGACCCACTCGTGACATATTTTAACGACGCCAGTTACATGCTTGGCGGAGTGCATGATTTGCCCATTTTGACGTAAAGGATCCTCGCTATAATGGCAAATATCCACATCCATCCAGTGTTCAGCGCCTCGCAGCATGTAATCATAGAATCTTCGTCTTCCGGTTCTTGCGAACAAATGCATCATGGCATGCGGAAGATCATACTCGTTGTTCACCCAAACCCAATCGCCGCCGCCTCTGCCTTGGAACGTATAGTTCTTGTCTGGCGCATCGCCCCAATGCAGCATGCCAAAGGTTTTCGCTCGGCCGTCCGCCATGCGATAAAATCCACGCTCAACCCAGTCGATGAATTGATCGCCTGGGATGGCCTCGATAATCCCCGCTCGCTCGTAGGCTCCGCGCTCAAGCACAGGATGATCCGGCATCTGCATCTGCAGACTGCGTACGTTAACCTGCTCCAGCGTTTCCTCCGCTCCATGTACATGCAGGAAAAACCGATGGGTTTTGGCCATCCCCTGCATCATGGTAATAGGATGTCCCGCAGGAATGATGCCCACATTTATTTCTTCGGATGTCACATCCAGAGATTTAGGTAAGTTTTGTTGGGCCTGGAACAGCGTCACACTAATGCCACCGTGGCTCGGTTCGTTCATATCTGCCCAGAATGTACCGCAAAATGTTTCCGGTATGTCTTCGATAAACTCTTTTTTCAGAGATTCGGCCGTAAAGCCGTACGATAATCGATCGCCCTTCACTCCGCTCTTTGACAATCTCTTGTCCGGCCCAAAGCGGCTAATTCCCAATCGAAGCTGCTCGGATTGCAGAACATCCTGCGCAGATTGAATACGCAGCTCAGCAGCATGAATCACTTGCTCCTTGTCCGACTCCTTGTTGATAATCTGATAATCGACCATCAACCACGGTTTTCCGGCAAACGCATAGACCCGAACTACGAAATCGAACCAGCGATTCTCGTCAGCACTGAGATGCTTCCCTTTCGCTTCAACCGAGCACCGAACAGGACCCGCTTCGAGAACGCGCCAGCCATCAGCGGAAATTTCGCATACATACTCCTGGTTCGATGCATCTCGAAGCGACGGACCTACTACGCTATGCGTCGGAAAGCCATCCTTGCGCTTCAACGACTTGAATAAGCCTGTTTCACCCGGAGCTGACAACTCGGCTTCAAGCGCACCTGTCGTAATCACAACGGATCCATTGTGTTGCTGAATTCCGACGGGTTGAGATGGCGAAACCGTTTCACAATCCGTTGAGATGGCGAATGATTTGCCCAGATTGGCCGGAAGATCCGCAAGGAAGTGCAGCAGCAGCCATTTCACAGAGCCATCCGGCCACGTTGCCGTTACTCGGCACTGCGTCGGTACGACCTCGTTGCCATCTAGAACAGACACTTTTGAGCTATCTGACACAATCCCTTCCGCAAAAGGAACAGCAATCGTGCTAGGTTCTTCATGGCGCGGAAACTTGGACAACTTTTCAAAATGTAAGGAAATGTTCATCATGTTCTCCTCCCTAAGCTCGGATACTCATCCTCATCTGCTTATACTCGTCATCAATTCGCTTCCGTTCCGGATGGGTTTCAACTGTCGTTCGTTGTTTAAGTAAGCTCTGGCATTCCAACATATGCTCAATCAGTTTGCTTTTCAGATCGCCCTTTATGCCAAACAACGTCTCATCCTTCGATCTATTCGTAATCTCTTGTGGATCCTCCTGTACATCAAACAGTTCTTCGCCACCAGAAATATAATGAACATATTTATATCTACCGTCATACACCATGGAACGTCCCAGGAATTCACTAAAAACATACTTATTAATGGGCTTCTCAGGGTTCTCGATTAATGCCATTAAGCTTTTCCCTTGAACCGTTTTCGGTTTAGGAGCCTCACAAATATCTAAGAACATCGGCATCAGATTAACCGTGCTAACGAGGGAATCGCATGTGCTGCCTTTCGCCACACCTGGTCCATACACAAGAAGTGGAACTTTGACCATCGATTCGTAAAAGAAATATTTATAGGATAAACCATGGTCACCCAGCGCATCGCCATGATCACTTGTAAACACGATATACGTATCTTCCAGCACGCCTTTTTCCCTTAATACCTCTATCATCTTGCCAATGCCTTCATCGATCAGAGAAATTGTCGCATAGTAATGCTTCCGCCATCTTCTGATTTGCTCGGGAGTTGCCTTCGTAGGATCAATTCTGAAAACCGAATTATTCTCCGTATCCCGGCAGAACGCCAATTGTTCTTCCAACATATAGTTCGCTTCTACAGAACCTTGAATCGGCTCAGGAATCTCGCATGCTTCATACATATCCTTCATTTCTGCAGGCGGGTCGTAAGGATCATGCGGGCTCGGAAAACTTACCCAGACGGCAAAAGGCTCGTCGCCATTCGTTCCCAGCCATTGTGCTGCGCTTTCTGCAACGAATACATCGGGGTGAAACTTCTTTTCATGAATAAAATAAGGCGCTCCGAGTGATTCCTGATATTCCGGAAACTCAACTGGACTCGAACGGTCCAATCCGTTGTGTTTCAGAAAGGTATAGTGGTCATCAGGTAAATAAAAATGCCGTTTATCCTCACAAATGATTCGTTCTTTAAAACCGCCTAGTTGATCCCACGGGGTAAAATGCATTTTGCCAATCGCAGCCGTTTGATAGCCTTCTCTGCCAACAATCTCGGGCCATACCGGTGTCCCCTCAGGAAGATTGGTATCGTTGGATAACGTCCCGACGACAGAAGGATACTGCCCACACATCATGGCTGATCGGCTAGGCCCGCATACCGGAGCTGTCACGTAGCAGTTGTTAAACACCATGCCATTATCAGCAATCCAATCCAGATTAGGCGTTTTCATAAAATCCAATCCATAGCATGGCAGTGAATCCTGTCTTTGTTGATCCGTTGTAATAAACAATAAATTCTTTTTTTTCATTTTACTTTACCTCCGTCAAATAGAGCTGTATCGTTCCGCTTCGGTCGGAGGCGAATAAAATGCGGTCAGCCTTCCAGCTGAACGTCGGATGGCAATGCGACATTTGGGAGCCCCATGAGGTGTGGTGCGTACATAACGTTTTCAGCTCTGTTTGACCGTTGTTCAATGTGATGAGGACAATATCATCGACTTCATCCCCGACCAATAAGCTGTTATCGTTGTTGGCATGATAATGGTTGCAGTAATGCGGCATCGGAATCGTTTTGAGCACCTCGCCGTTCTCATCAGCTAACCCGATATAAGGCGATTGCCCGCTTTCCTCCGCAACGATCGTAGCCTGCGTTCGCTTCGAGGTAATCGTGCCATCATGTCCTTTTCTGCGATTATCGAAGAAGATTAAGCCGTCTCGCGTCCAAAACTCATGCCCTACAGAGTCATCCTCCTCCTGCCTGAAGCAAGGGGTTACTTTACCTGAGGAAATTTCTAATAGCCAGATTCGTTGATGAACCTGGTTCCACGGACCCTCATGACAGAACATGGCCAGATCGCTGTTATGAGGGGAAAATTGAAAATGCCCCAGCCAGTGTGTGTCTTCAAAAGCATTATAGACCTTGGAACCATCCATATGGGCAATCGTGACAAAGCCCCGTTTAATCGCGTACATCGTCTCCTTGAAGCCAGCGTAATTGTTGCCATATGTAATGGAGACATCCTCGTTGCGGCAAAAACCAACTAGCTTTTTATCGGGACTTATAAAAGGTGACCATAACGTCATACGCTCGGTTTCTTCGTAGACAACGGTGATCTCTCCCGTTCGGGTATTCACCTTCTTGATCTTGTTGCCTGTAATGTAGACTAACAGCTCGCTGTCTGTTGTCTTCGTGCTGAAGCCGGTATAGCCGACGCCTGCGGGCTCATCTGTCATTTGTGTCATAAGTCCTGTTGCCAGATCCATCTTAAAAAAATTGTACAGCCCTCGCTCACTCCCACGATCGGAGAGAAAGTAAATTTCCTCGTCCTCTAACGAAAAGGAATTATCCGTAAAATAAAGATGAACATTGTTGGAGGAGCCTTCGGTCAGCTGCCACACTTGTTTTCCCGTTTTTTCATCGATGTACGACTTCTTTTCCGATGGATATACTTTACCTATCAATGGGTTCACTCTCCTAGATCTAGCTGATTTCCAAAGTTAACTCCCACTCATTGACGCCGCCACCCTCTACTACCCGGCAGCTGTTCAAATCATGAGCGATGCTCACATTATCCAAATACCCTGTCGCTGGCTCCAACGCAAGGTGATAATGATCATTCCAACCGCCGCCATTCATCCAAAAGGCCAAATAAGGTATCGTTTTCACATCAAAAATAAGTGTAAATCGCTCTCCTGTCGCTTCCTCAACTACAGAACACCAGCCCTCTTGAAGAGGTGACTTTACATAAAACTTATCGGCCACGCCGGAATGACGGGCAGGCATCTTGTCTATTTCTACTTTGGCCCCGTCCTCACCGACAAAAGCTGGCCACTCCTTCACCGCTCCCCATGTTCCCAAACGCTGATCTAACGAAACGGTCGTTACGATTTGGCCTACGGATGGCGGCAAACAGATGCGCATCGATTCCGTAGCAGCAATGATCGGATGTGGAGCCCACAAATAAGGCATATCATGCTCGCTCAAGTTGGTTAAACGATAAGAGAAATGCACCTGACTACCTTTCAAGACAATCTGTTTCTCCAGTCGATAAGGCAGCCCGCGTCCTTGAACAACAGCATGCATCTCTGTGTCGGAAACTTTGTTGCACGCCCACGGCAATGCCCAGACTTCTCCGTGATCGGGAATTTGGACGTGCTGCCATGGATCTACCGGATAGGAACAAGCGTCAATGCTTGGAAATAATTCATCCCAACCGCATCGATCCCATTCCTCCCACAAGCTGCCATAGCGGGGCTCACGAAACTCTCCTCTTCCTTCGGGTCGATCCATCCATTGTTTTCCGGTCTTTTTATTGATGAGCGAGCAAATTTTAGTGCCGAGTGCAGGAAGGATGTCAATCAACAGGTGCTCATTCTCCAAGCGGATTTGTTCCGTCATACGATGAGCAGTTCGTGGAACTCGCATGAGCGCGCACCATGGATAACGAACGGATCTTGGGAGGCAAGCTTTTCAGCTTCTTCCAACGAATTCGCGTTGTAAATCACCATGCCACCGGCTCCGTCTACAAAACGAGCTTTCAGATAGATCGAGCCCTTCTTTTCCAGATCCTCCAAATACGCCAAGTGTGCTGGTCGATGGTGTCGATTCTTTTCCTCATCCAGCATCGGTAAAATCGCGATGTACTGTTTCATAGCTCAGCCAACATCCCTCCGTCAATGACTACACCCGTGCCAATCATAAATCGTGCCTCGTCACTTGCTATGAAGCAAATGAGGTTGGCAACTTCCTCAGGCTTTCCGATGCGACCAAGCGGCTGGGCATCTTTCCATTCCTCATTTAGATCAGCACCATGCAAACCGCCCAATTCCGCATATCGATTCAACATGCCCGTATCGGTCGCGCCCGGAAGAACCGCGTTGACGCGAATTCCTTTTTTGGCATAATCGATCGCCATGCTTCTGGTCAAAGCCATCAGTCCGCCCTTTGAAGCCGCATAGGCTGCATAGTTTGAAATCGTTGCATGCGCGTGAACGGAAGCGACGTTAATTATGACGCCTCCGCCACTATTGATCATGTGTGGAATGCCGTATTTTCCTAACAAGAAAGCGGATGTTAAATTCACATTGATCGTGTTGTGCCACTCCTCCTCGGACAATTCGACAACACTAAGTAAGGATTCAATTGCAGCGCTATGGACAATGCCATCCAGCCTGCCAAAGGTATCAACCGCAGTCTGGATCACCCTCTGTATATCGTTAGACTGTCCCACATCGGTTTTGACGAAAATAGCTTTTCCCGCCGAGCCTTCCATTTGCTCCAGCGTTTCCATCGCGTTCTTCTCAGAACGGTTGGCTATGACGACGTTGGCCCCTTCTTGGGCCAAACGCAGGGAAGTAGCCCGGCCAATGCCAGTTCCGCCGCCGGTAACAATGAAAACCTTTTTCTCAAATCGCATGGTATCGCCCTCTTTAGTTAAGGATGTAAAGTAATTTTGCTGAATTCGGTTTTACCTTCCACTAAAGCCCGGAAAGTGTCGGGTCCATCAGACAAGCTGCGCTTCGCCAGCCATCCTTCCGTTCTGATTTTCCCGCTGACCAGCATCTGAACCGCATGTTTAAAATCCGCATCCGTATAGGAATAGGAACCGAGTAGGTTCACTTCTTGACGGACAAGATGATTCATTTTCAAAGGAGATTCATCGCTTCCCAAGCCAACGAGCACGATATTTCCGCCAGGATTGATCAATTGCAGCGCTTGCTGTCTCACAGCAGTTGCACCGACGCAATCAATAATCGTATCGATTCCACGCTGAGCGAACAGCTCCGTCACTTTGTCTTCCACTTGATCAGGCGTCGCAACCTCAGCACCTAGAAGCTTGACGTGATTCAGCCGCACTTCCTGGCGATCCACGACCAGCACTTTATTAGCTCCCATATTCAACGCCGCCTGCAGAGTCAGCAAGCCGATCGTTCCGGCTCCATAAATAATGAGATCATCCAAATACGGAAGACCCAGCTTGATCGCATGGATGCATACGGCTAGCGGTTCCGCCAATGAGGCGACAGCGGCATCCATTTCTTTGGGCACCTGGTACAGGCTGCTTACAGGTACGGTCACATACCCAGCGAACGCGCCTGGTCGATGAATGCCGATTAGTTCACGATGACGGCATAGATTGCGCTTGCCGATTACGCAGCGGTCGCAAGAGCCGCAAGAGATTAGCGGATTGGCTACGACTTTGTCTCCTACGGCAAAGCCTGTTGTTGCACCTGCTCCATGTTCTATCTCACTAATCGTGCCACAGAATTCATGCCCCATAATTAATGGCGGGATTCGGACGCTGCTGTGGCCTAAATAGCCCTCCAACTCGCTGCCGCAAATCCCTGCGGCTTCGACCTTGATGACGGCCTCTCCCGGACCCGCATGCGGATCGTCTTTGTCCTCCAAGCTTAATTGCCTCGGCCCGTGATATACCAGCGTCTTCATGCTGAGTATACCTCCACACCGTTGACGATATGCTTCGGACGCTCACCGTTAAATATGCGTTGTACTTCCAAAGCTGCGTGACGCTGTAGTCGGTTTAAAGAACTTTCCGAATACCAAGCGCAATGGCTTGTAATCAAGCACTGCTCTATTTTCAACAGGGGACTGTCCAGCGCAACCGGTTGCTGCTCCAGTACATCCAATGCTGCACCAGCTATTTGGTTACTCGTTAGCGCTTCAATGAGACTTTCGGTGTGAATGACCGCTCCTCTGGACGTATTGATCAGATAAGCCGTTGATTTCATACGCTCAAAGGCATCACGATTGAAAATATGCTTCGTATCCGACGTTAAAGGAAGATGAACGGAGATCATATCGCTTTGTTCCAGCAATTGATGCCAATCAACCTTCTGTGTGTTCATTTGCTCAAAAACAGGCTGCTGCACATATGGATCGTAGCCGATTGTGTTGATACCGAAGCTTTGCGCTCGCTTGGCCACATCTTTCCCGATGTTGCCGAAGCCGGCAATGCCTAACGTCTTCCCTGTAAGTCCCATAAGAGGTCGGCACGGCGTTATTTGCCATACGCCACGGCGTACTTGGGCAACAATTTGCGGAATTTTGCGGACGCTCGAAAGCAGCAAGGACATCGCATGATCGGCGACTTCCCCCGTCCCATAGTCCGGAACGTTGACAACAGGAATATTTCTTGCCTTGGCCGCTTCAATATCCACATTATCTACGCCGACGCCGTACCTGACAATAATTTTGCAGCGCTCCAGGCTGTCGATGACTGCCTTCGTAATCGGCGCTCTTTCCGTAATAATCGCATCCGCCTGTTTCGCTAGTTGCAGCACTTCCTCTGGCGTTTTGCATTGACCCGAAAGGAGCTCGACACCCATTGGCAACAAGACATCCTCTTCTTGCTTTAAATCCGGAAACCCATAATCCGTCACTACTACCGTGTATGTTGTCATCCCTTACACTCCTTTTCCATTGTCGCATAGCAATCTACGAACCACTGAGCCACACCATCTACGATGGCGGCCAAATACGCATGTCCTTGCTCGGCGGAAGCAGCCTCACTGCTGTCCGTAATGCCATCAGCACCGGTTAACTTGCCATGGCAGCCGATAAAAGTGCCAGCTCGCGCACCAAATATCCAATCCAGCTCAGGATGCTCCTGCGGAATGAGATCCTTCCGTACAAGTCGCTCATCAAGCGCTAGCATCAGCGAGGTTTCAAAACGGCCGGCATGCCCTGCCACCATTCCGCGATTTTCTTCCCGAGCAGCCGTAATCGCTTGCCCAGCCGCATTCCAGTAGGAGGCGGAAGCGACCCACACCGGATGCCCCACAGCTAAATCCTGCGCCGCCTGATTCATGATGTTGGCGTTGCCGCCATGTGAATTAATAAAAATGATTTTGCGGAATCCGTCCTTGATCAAGCTTTCTCCGATTTCCTTGAGTATCCGTAAGTACGTTTCCGAGGAAAACGAGAGCGTGCCGCCAAAGGCCAGATGATGACTAGAGCAGCCTATCGACAATTGCGGCGTCAGGAGCAGCTTCGCTTTTCCTTCAGCGGTCGCTTTACGAACAGCCTCTGTGCTTACATGCTCGCAAATCAGGCTATCGGTATAGACACTAAGGTGCTTTCCGTGCTGCTCCGTTGCCGCTAACGGCACAACTGCGGCGTAACCAGCCCTTGCGCATTCCGTAATTTCTTCCCTTGTCAAATGGTGAAATAGGAGTGTATCCATTGCGTGCACCTCCATTTATGCTATTTAGCCTAATTTTTATTGTATTTAATGACCCAATTAAACCATTATATGCAATATTATAATTGTGATAATACGCGATCCATTGCCAGCAATGTCTCTTTAATATCCAATCTATGGTGTGCCGTGGAAATGTACCAAAGACCATTCGGACGGAGTAATACGCCTTCGTCCAGCATCAATTCGGCAAAACGGCTATATTTGGTGGAGTCGCGTTTATTGAACGTATCGAAGTCATTAACTTCCACGGCATCAATAAACATCATGTGAAGCACAGGGCCAATTTGGTTGACTACGCCAGAGATACCATGTCTGCCCAGCAAAACGCGTATTCCGGTTGCAAGCTCTATAAATAAAGCCTCCATTTGTGCATATGCAGCACCGTTGTCCTGCGCGAGGTGGCTAATTGTCGAGATGGCCGCTGCGGTAGACACGCAGTTTCCGTTCAGCGTACCCAGATGGCTCACTTTGCCATCGTCCACGAGCTTCATAATTTCAGCTTTACCTGCTACCGCACTGATGGCGATACCGCCGCCCATCGCTTTGCCGATAATGACTAAGTCAGGAAGGATACCGAATCTGCCGTGTGCACCGCCCAAGCTAAGTCGGAACCCGGTAATCACTTCATCCATAATCATGACGATATGAAGCTCTTCGGTCAGCTTGCGGATCAGCTCTAGATAGCCTGGCTTAGGCTGGATGCAGCCGGAATTGCACATGACTGGCTCCGTAATGACAGCTGCGATTTCATGACCGCGTGTGCGGAGTGTAGATTCTAAGGCAACAGGATCATTCCAAGGAAGTAGGATGATATCATCCAGACTGTTTTCACTTTGTCCGAATGTGCCCGGCGGAATTGTAGAAGTTTGGCCATCGGAGGCTTTTTGACTCATGTCCGAGCTGGGAAAGGAGGTGAAGATCGAATCCGACCAACCATGGTAGTGCCCATGGAAACGCACGACCTTTGTCTTGTTCGTGAATGCACGAGACAGTCGGAGCGCCAGCATCACAGCTTCGGTTCCGGAGCCGCTAAGCGATACTTTTTCTGCGCAAGGAAGGACCTCTGCCAGCAAATCAGCAAGCTGAATTTCACCATCATGCTGCAGCCCGTAGGTAGATCCATTGAGCAAGGCTTGATGGATACTTTCGGTTAGACCGTCATGCGCATGCCCCAAAATGAGTGGGCCGTAAGCAAGCAAGTAGTCGATATATGTATGGCCATCCACATCCCGGATGCGTGCACCCTTGGCTGACTCTGCATACAAGGGAGTTGGTTTCATGGATGCTCGCAAAGAACTGGCTACTCCGCCTGCAAGATGCTGTTTGGCTGCTTGATGCTTGGCAATCGATTTGTCATAAGTTCTCATTGGGATGCCTCCTTGTATGAAATAGGATCAAGAGGATAAATAGGACGAGTCAGATGTTTATATTGAAAGTGGACAAGGTTCTCGCCACAACAGCCTGGCGTATCGACTTGAATGATTTTTTTACATAGGGGACCAAAAGCAGTCTTCCACGCAATGGCGGATTTCACAACGATGACATGAAAGTCTTCAGCACGTAAACCTACTGACGTGACATGACCAAGATCCCAAGGTGCAGTACGCTTTTCTGTTAAAATAATAGTTAAATTGCCGGCTTCGATGACAGCCGTTTTGCCCATATCCGCCCATTGTCCAGTCATATAAGGACCGATATGCGTATATTTCCCATCAAACAAAAGTCGGATGACACCTGTAATGGGGACTGGCTCGCCATTCAATTGGTCGCTTTTACCGCCAATTGCAGCTTCCAATATGGCGCCAACACCTTGGCGATGGGCCATTTGCACAACTTTCGCATCGCGAATCACAATGAGACATTTTCGCGGTGCGTCGATCAGATGCTTCAATACATGTGTCGCATCTGCGGGAGCGCCTCCGCCTACATTATCCGCACCCTCTACGAGGATGACGGGACCATTCTCTTCTGCAAAAGCCATTGCAACAGCTTCAGCTGCCGGGTATCCATTGCTTCTCAGCTTATCCCGCAGTCCCCATGCCATCTGGCTAAGCTCTTCGGCATAATGCTCAGCAAGTGCCTGATCGTTATTCGTCGTTACCACAAAAGAAACGCCAGCATCAGGGACATCGCTGTACGGAAAGCCGCCAGCCACAGTAACATTGAGTACCTTCGGATCAAGCTCTATAGCGAATGCGCGCCCCATCAATTCCTGCATCGGACCTGCGACGTCCGTCAGCATCACCTGCGGTACTAGGAGTAAACGAGGTTGGTCGAATGCACGCACTGGCTTAATCTCTCCGCGGATCATCTGCGCAAGCAGCTGAACTGCCTCCACCGCTCTTTCATGGGCATCGATATGCGGATAGGTGTCATAACCGACAAGAATGTCGACTTGCTCGACCATTTGCGCGCTGATATTGGCATGCAGATCCAGTGTTACGGCAAGGGGTTTCGAAGGACCTGCCTTTTCTCGGATCCGGCGAACGAGTTCACCCTCTATATCGGGATATCCTTCGGCTACCATTGCGCCATGCAGAATGGCAACGATTCCATCAGCTGATAAATCAATAGAGGAAACCACTGAATCGAACAGGGCCTCCACTGTTCTACGGCTGACCATTCCGCTTGGAGGAGCCGCGGTGTACAATCCGCATGCCAAGTCCGCGAGCTCCAATCGAGCCCCATCGATAACGCCACCCATGGATGTTCGTGTGTGCTCATATCTTTGATGAAATTGCTCGTTGCCTTGAATCCATTCCGGAGCAAAATCGTCCATTTCGGTTATACCTGGGGCAAACGTGTTCGTTTCATGAAATAGGCCGACAATCGCTAGCTTCATATCTATGATCTCCTTCCATTCGCTCAATCCTCTTGGAGTAACTGCCAACACCTACCGGGAAAATCTGATCGAAATACTTGGATATTGCCTACATCGGCAACTGTCACAAAACAAGTACGCCCGTCAGGTCCGCCAAAAGTCAGGTTGGTACAGTCATTGCCCGACAATAGGACCTCCAGCAGTATCTCGCCGTCAGGTGAAATTTTGGCAATGCTGCCTTTTCCATGACGGGTTACATATAAATTTCCAGCTATATCGCAACGCATGCCATCCAAACCGAAATCAGGGAATTCGATAAGGAGCCGTTTATTGCTTATTTGATAGTCCGCCGATAGATCGTAGGCCCAAATTCGGCGTTGTCGTGTTTCATTGACATAAAGAGTCTTCTCATCCGGACTGACTTCAATTCCGTTAGTCGTTCCCATGTTGGCTTCCAGTAGTGTGGCCTTGCCACTTGTATCCACGCGCCAGAGTTGTCCCGTGGAGTCCTTCCAATTCGGGTCGCTAGCAAAAATGACCCCGCTTGACGTTATCGCTAGATCATTCGGTTGATTCATCGTCGGTTCATGAACATAGACGGAAATTTGGCGCGTCGCGATATCGACTTTGAGAATGTTATGGCCGGTATGATCTGCAATGAACATGTCGCCTAGCCGGTTTGTACGGATCCCGCAGCCAGTGCTTCCATTTTCCAATTCAAGAAATATAGAGCATTCGGCTGCAGGCGTTACCTTCCCGATTGTATGTCTACGGGCATAATTCACAGCATACAAATTCCCTTCTCGATCGCAAGCAGGTCCTTCAATGCTCTTGGTGAAACCCTCGGGTTCTGTAAATGACCGACTGATATAATTGGAATCACTCATCGAGGGGAGCTTCCTTTCCATCCAAGGTTACCGATATACTTTTTGACTTAGTTCTTCGCAAGCACGCTTGATCCATACATGCACTTTATCCCAGATCTCTTCTGTAATGCGCACCTCAGGAACAGATATGCTGATAGAAGCTACTGTTCTGTTAGCCGCATCAACAACAGCCCCTGCGACACAATGAACGCCGAGCACCGTTTCACCTAGGTTGTAACCAATGCCTTGGGCTTTTACTTTTTCTAATTCAAGGTGCAGCTGCTTTAAAGAAGAAATCGTTTTACTTGTCACTTGCTCCAGTTTTTCGACCGGATAAAGCGCGTGCAATTCTTCTTCCGTGAAGTCGGCAAGCAAAATTTTGCCAGAAGCCGTTGCATGCAGGGGAAATACATCACTCTGATTAGGCGTAAACCGCAATGCTTGGCTGCTTACTTTCTCCCCTAAATACAAAAGCTGATTCCCGCTTCTCACGGATAAACTGACCGTTTCGTTTAAATCCTCCGAGATTTTATCCGCAATTTGATAAAACTCGCCAGTCAAGCTCGTATTCTGAATATAACGATTGCGAATCGTAAACAATTTATATCCAATACGGAATTGCTTTCCGGACTTGTCTGTCTCCAGGTACCCACGGCTCAACATGTTCTGTAAAATGAGGTAGGTGCTGCTGGCAGGCATATTTAGATTTTTGGCAATTTCCGATAAATTGTAGGAATCGGTCCCTCCGGTAAATAGCTCAAAGATGTCCAGTACCCGATCCGCTGATTTGACTTTATGCGCTTGTTGTTTTTCCAATCGCAATTCCCCCTTGAAGTCGTTTTATATTGATGAAAACGCTTTATTGATTGTAGCTTATCCGATCGCTTATGAAAATACAAGTATGCCGAATTTTTCCGGAACATGGAAATTCCTTGGCGATCCAGTCGGCGACCAAGCCCAATAATGGCGTTGACCTGAGGGGTCTTGATCGATTCGGTAAAGATTGATTTTCCAAATCATACCTGGAGCCGGAGCTGGGTCGAAGGAAGCAACAGGAAGCGCCATGTCGTACACAGCTACTCCTTTTATTGGCCACGTTACCTGAGTCAGCAATCCGTCTAAATTCCAGCTAGGATCAACCTTCTGTTTCTGTCCTTCTTCTTTATCAATGAGGGCATCGAATACAACGCCCCGAGGACTCAGCTCGAATTCTTTATAAAACCTGCCCTGCCCGCTCTCATCGATAAAGATCTCTACGACATCTTCCTTATATATAGGGTCGTCCCGATTCTCATAGGTAGCAACGATATGATCGTCGGCACATTCGAAGCGCACATGGATATAGCGATCCGTGCGGCAAATTTTCACGGTTGTGTTTAAACGTGCCTCTTCTCCAGTTACGGTATCAACAAGCGGCACGCTCCCTATTTCCTCCCAGCGCACTTCGCTTCCACTCTGATAGATGCAGTTGTAAACGTGCGCAACCATAGCATTTTCTCTCCCTTATTTCCGTCTCTGGGCGATGACGTCAATTTCAACGAGCAGATCATAGTTCAAGTCACAGTAGACTGCTGTGCGGCTAGGAAACGGGCTGGTGAAGAAACGTCTGTAAATATTATTGAATTCTTCATACAGCTTCCTATCGCTCAAATAAATATTACATTTCACCACATCGTCCAACGTAAGTCCAGCAGCGGCGAGAATTTGTTTAATGTTTTCCATCGTCTGAATCGTTTGCGATTCCAAATCACTGCCAACAATGGCGCCTGTCTGAGGGTCAAGTCCACCTTGCCCCGAAACGAATACCAATGATTCCGTTTGGATGGCTGGTGAGATTGGTTTAGAGCTGTTTGAACCCATTATCTCAGTTCGCATAGAAGACCTCCATATTTTGTAATGTAAGAGTAGCTAGCTCGTATATAAACCTGGGTCATAAGCAACGCCCCATGCATCTAAGGACAACGGACGCTTCAGATACAAGGACTCCATTGCCGTATTAATGAGGTACGTAGTTAACAGGTTCCTTTCAATCGGGCAAGGAGGTGTGCCATACTGTATCATTTGTTCGATTAATTCGGTCAATTTCGTAAAATGGCTGTAAGGCCGCTCACGCCCTGTATTGCAATACGCAGCGATACTAGCTTCTGCATGATCCTGAACGGCAAAGCTCCATCTCGTAGCGAATTTAGGAAGCTGCGCTACATACCCCCTCGTGCCGTCGTTATACGCAACAACGAATAGCGCGGGATCAGGGCATTCATTGCGTGGATGTCTTCCGGCTAGCTCCGGCTCGAGTGCGAGTGCTTGCATCATCAGCGCCTCCGGCCATTCCGCCCGATCCATCGATTTCCACATCTCGTCCCCAGCCAAGGCATGAACGAACGCAACACCTGACTCGGCGCCAAGCCGATGCTCAGCTAGAACTTGCAGCACTTCCATGCCATGAAATCCGTAGGATTCATGCCCGCCATGGCTGACGACAAAGAAAGTACGGCCTCTTTGTAGAAAGGAACGATCGAAGTGAGGCACATAATCGGTATATGGAATGGAGGATCCGGCCATGAAAGGGATATCCCGACGCTTAACTTCCTCATAAATCCATCGCGCATCTTCATTATCGTAGGAGAAATGCTTATCAAGGAATATCGGTGCGCGAATTTCGTGAAGATCCATGGCAGTTAGCGTTTCTTTCATAAACCGCAGCCGTGGATACAAGTGCTGTTGTTTCTCATTCCATGGGTAATCTCCATGTTCCCCGATGATGACAATGCCGTCGATTTTCTGTTCAGGAGCGCCCCAGGCAATAGTATCCTCAATCGTGGCACAGATCGCTACGCCATGCTTAGCGGACAACTCACGACTCAAGTCTCTCTCAGTTACTTGCTCAACGTACATCGCAACCAGCTCAACTTGCGGTTCATAGCCAAGCTCGCCGAGCAGCCTGCTGACAATCACATCGGCGTGCGAATTGAGCTTATACTGGGTAATGATCGCTGCGACTCTCTTCTTCATCCTTGTGCCGCCTCCATCTTCATCGGTCTCATATCCGAATTCCTCCGTCTATCGTGTACTGTGATCCCGTAATATACGAAGAAGCATCAGACAGCAGGAACGAAGCTAACTCGGAAATCTCATCCGGCGTGCCGCTGCGTCCTAACCAGGTACTCTTTCGCAGCTCTTCCGCCTTCTCAGGCGACACCGGCTTCGGTTCTTTCACATCTCCCGGTATGATCACATTTGCTCGAATACCATAAACGGCATTCTCAGCAGCGATGACCTGCGTCAAGAAATTGACCCCAGCTTTGGACGAGCCGTACGCGCCTTCTCCTGCTCGCGGTTTTACGCCAAGGACGGAGGATGTATTGACGATGGACCCGCCTCCGGAATCCTGCATTAACAGAATGGCATGCTTGCATATGAGAAAAGTCGAAGTGAGCGTACCTTGGATAACTTGATTCCAATCCTCCAACGTGTATACCGCAACCGGCTTGCGATTCTGTGTATAGCTATTATGAAAAGACCCATCCAAGCGGCCAAACTGCTCGCGGATTTGCTGGAACATATCAGCGACCTGATCTTCTTTACTCGCGTCGGCCTGCACGAAGAGCAGGCGATCTGAACCATACTGTGCTTGAAGCTCCATCATGCGGGGAGATTCCTCCGCCGCCACCCAATCATTGGCGATGACCTTAGCTCCTCTAGCCAGGAACATCCGCACCGAGGCGAAGCCAATTTTGCCAAGCGCGCCGGTCACCACAATGACCTTATCTTGAAGCTGTAAACTCATTCTAAAACCTCCTGCTTTCCACAATAAGGGTCACTTCTTGCCCCCTTCCCGCTTATCCCTTCAGGCCGGACGATGCAATCCCTTGAATAAATTGCTTCTGGGCAAACAGGAACAAGACGATAACCGGGATGGTAATAATGAATGCAGCAGCCATCACGATTGGAATTTCATTCGGTTGATCATTAACCGCCTTAAGGAACAAGAGGCCCAGCGGCAAGGTGAACATTTTGTTGTCCGTTAAATACAATAGTGGTCCCATCGTATTACTCCATGCACCGATGAAGGTGAACACCGCTAGCGCCGAAAGCGCAGGTTTGGACAACGGGATATAAATGCGCCAGAGTACTCCCCAAGGGGTGTAGCCATCGATAAGCGCTGCTTCAAACAGCTCTCTTGGCAATGTTTTATAAAATTGATGCATGAGAAAAATTCCGAATGCTCCTCCGAGGAAGGCTGGCACGATTAATGGATAGAAGGTGTCAAGGGCATTGAGATTTTTCCAAATGAAATATTGCGGAACCATGGTCACCTGACCAGGCAGGATCAAAGTCGAAACCATTGCCAGGTAGATCCATTTTTTTAATTTAAACTCAAACATTGCAAGCCCAAATGCGATGACGGCACAAGAAATCATCGTTCCGGCAACATCGAGAATCGTTACAAATGAGCTATTAAACGTGTAACGGGCAAAATGCACATTTTGACTGTTCCATGCGGCAGTATAATGCTGCCAAGTAATCGGATCCGGAAACCACTGTGGTGGCATCTGCAGCACTTTCGCTCCAGTTTTGATCGAGGTCATGACCATCCAATAGAAAGGAATGAACATGCAGAGTCCGCCTATGATTAGAAACGAATAAAGCAACGTTGCGCTGAATTTGGATTCTTTAGTCATAGTGCACCCACCTCTTCTCCATCTTCCGTTGGAAGATTGTAATGATCAAGATTACAATGAACAGCAACCATGCCATTGCGGAAGCAGGTCCCATTTTGAATAAAATAAACGCATCTCGGTAAATCATAATGTTCACGGTTAGCAATTGATCCCTGACGCCACCTGGCGCACCGACCAACGTAAGGAAGGAATCGAAGGCATGAAATGCGGAAATCGTTGAAAGGATCAGTACCATGTAAGCCATCGGCGAAACGAGCGGAACGATAATGCTTTTGAACACTTGCCATTTCGAGGCGCCATCTAAATCTGCAGCTTCATACAGATCTTTTGAAATATTTTGCATACCTGCCAGCAAGAGAACCATCGAGCTCCCCATACCTTTCCATACGTTCGCTATAGCTACACTTCCAATGACTACCCACCAATTCGGATTATCGAGATATTTGTACGGACCCAGGTTTATGTAACTGAGCAGCAAATTGACGACACCGAAATTAGAATTCAGGATCCATGACCAGACCATACCTGCTGCGATCCAAGGTGTAATGACAGGCAAAAAGAAAATGACCCGAAAGAATCCTTTGAAGCGGATGGACTGGTTTAATACATATGCCGCAACGAACGCTATACCCGTTTTCAATGGCACAAAGATCACAGCAAAAAAGAAAATATTGCGAAACGAGTAGTACATTTGCTTCTCATGGAAAATCGATTTCCAGTTTTGGAGACCTACCCACTGCGGAGCATTGAACATATCCCACTTCGTGAAGGTTAAATACAAGGAGAAAATAAAAGGATACGCTTGGAAAATGAGAAAACCGATGACAAATGGCAACGTTAGTATATATCCCCAATAGTTGTACCTTTGTATGACGCAACACTCCTTCATAAATATAGGAGGAGGCGTTAACCTCCCCCTAACATTGCGATCTAGCTACTTGTTGTTATTAATAACCGTATTCAACTTATCATTCGCTTCCTTCAAGCCAACATCCACAGTTTTAGTTCCCTTGAACATTTCGACGAAGACCGGTTGGACCGTCGTTTTCATTTCATTCCAGAACGGTGTTTCATCCGTGGTCATACCCGCTTGGGCAACACCCTCGGTAAATGCTTTTTTGTTTTTTGGAGCCGTATTCAGATCCAGCTTGCTGTTAGCCGAAATTTTAAGTGGTAGCGAAGCGCCGCTTGCAGCCAAATAGCCTTGCGCTTCATCAGCTAAGAAGTATTTCAGGAATTCCCAAGCTGCATCCTTCTGTTCCTTCTTCGCTTTCGAGAAGATGACCCACGAATTCGCAACCAACGGAACCACTCGTTTACCGTCCATACCTTTAGGAACCATCACTGTATCGTAGTCTAGATTCGGATAATCTTTCTTGTATGTAAGCTGTCCACTATATTGCATAATCATCATACCGATTTTGTTCTCACCGAACATTTGAGCGATTTTTCCGTTCTTTTCCAAAACATCGAACGTTGGTGCAATCCCGCTCTTCATTGCATTTTGCCATGCCGTAATCCCTTGCACGGTTTTCGGATCCAAGAGCATCGACTTTGTTTTAGTCTCATCCAACCAGCCGCCTCCATAAATCTTCGACCATAGGAAGAAGCCTTGTGTCATATTATTTTCGACGGACATGCCGTAAATATCTGTTTTACCATCGCCATTGGTGTCTTTTGTCAGCTTTTTAGCTGTGTCCAACATATCCTGGTAAGTCCAGTTTTCATTTGGCTCAGCAACCCCTGCATCTTTGAAAATCTTCTTGTTATACGCTAACGCGACCGGATTAATGCCATGCGGTATACCCCACATCTTGCCATCCGTTCCTTTGCCTGCATTCAGCATGCTAACATAGTCGCTTTCTTTAAGATCGCGTTTCACGTAGGGCGCAAGATCCTCCGCTACCCCCCGCTTCCCGTAACCAAGGACAATCGCATTTTCCTGGAACCAGATATCTGGGGCATTGTTGCCGGCAATTTGCGCTGTAATTTTCGTAGCAAATTCAGCCCATGGCGCGTCTTGAATCTCCAACTTAATATGAGGGAATTTCTTTTGAAAACCTTCGATAATCTCTTTCTTGGTAACGTCGTAACTTCCTGGCAAACCTAACTTCAGCGTCACTTCTTTGGGTGGCGCAGCTGCCGTAGCCGCAGCAGGTGCACTGCTGGTCGTTGCCGTTGATTCTGTTTGACCGTTACCACAAGCTGTAAGTGTTGCTACCATCATACTGCTCAATAATACGATACTCGTCTTTTTCAATTAAAAACCCTCCCATATATGTGTACTTAATCATGTAGAACACCTAGTTGGAATCGCTTTCTTATGTAACTCAATTATATCTCGACTGTTAATTCACGTCAATGAAATGTTTTCACATTTATGAAATATTACAAATCGGAGCTAATGAAATATGACTCCTGACAAAGTCAGAAGCCACATGTTTACAGCGTAAAGATCTGACTTCTTGCAATTGAGAGTTACGACTTCCTATTGAGTTAAAATAGCGGCAAACGGATCTGTCCCATCAAGAAGAAAATCCACATTGATTGTCTGACCGTTGTATACGTAACTCATCTTCGCTAGCTGATTCGTTTTAAGCAACGGAATCACAGCTCCTGCGTTAGCCGGGTTAATAATCCAGTTGTTAGACTGCAATCTTACGGTAGACACGCCCTGAGGAACGGTAACCGAATAGAAATAGCTGCTAATGTCAACCGTGCTGCCTGCCGAAACACCACCTAAGATAATTTTATGAAACCCTGTATGAATGATCTGCAATTCATAGGCGCGTTGATTCGCGAAGACTTTAAAGGTCGCAGTGTCTCCATTGTGATAGGCCAGCGTCTGGTATACCCAGTCTGATTGTACAATAGAGAGTTTACTTTCTCCCTTGATGCCTGTAACTGTAATCGTTTCAACAGGTACATTGAAAACATTCACCTGATTTTCGTACAAGATCACATCCGGGAACGTATACGACATGCCGTCCTTGCGAACGCGCACCGTATACTTGCCTGTCGTCAGGCTGCCCTTTTCAAAAGGAATATCAGCACTGTTACTATAGGTACCGGCGTTAATCCATGAGGTCTTGTAGTACTCTACCATGACATTCTCAACGCCTGGGAAGTTGACTTCAAGGCTGGTTGATATAGGCTTCTCAAATGGTACGGCTGCACCAGCTGCCACGAGTTCAGCACCAGTCTTCGTGATTGGCTTGGCGTTTGGATAGGCAAAAGAAACCTCTTTATCCGCAAGCGTTGTGATCACAGACATGTTCGTCGGTGTTGGACTTAGGTTTGATAACACACCTACGGATGCCGGGAATGGAGCTGCATTAAGCGGTGAAGGCAATTCCGCTGTTACTGTGCCTTGCGCACCCGTCGTTGACGAGAATGCGATTGTATTCCCTAGGTCCGCGCTTAGGTTTCTCAGCTTGCCTTTTGGCAAGGCCACAAAGACGTTACCCGCCATTGATGCGCCAGAGCCCGCACCGATGTTGGAAGCTGAAGCTGCTTTAGCAATAGCCGTGACTTGGGTAGTTTCGCCATAAATTAGAATGTTTCCGCTAGCCCCGTTTTCACCGCCGCCAATGCCTGCCCCTATAGCAGTGGTCACGCCGCCACCTGTGGCCGTAATCGTTCCGCCACTGATGAGGATATTGCCGCCTGCGCCATTCTTACCTCCGCCGATACCTGCGGCTGCATTGGCTGAATTGCCGCCACCTACGGCATTAACCGTTCCGCCGGTAATGGTGATGTTGCCGCCTGCATTGCCAGTACTGCCGCCAATACCTGCGCCTGCGGAACCACCACCTGTGGCCGTAATTGTTCCACCGCCGATGGTGATATTACCGCTTGCACCGCCGATGCCTGCACCGGAGGAACCACCACTCGCCGTAATTGTACCGCCGGAGATCGAGATATTGCCGCCCGTGCCGAGCGCGCCATCACCAATGCCCGCTGCTGCGTTAGCACCTGTAGCCGTCACCGTTCCACCGCTGATGGTAATGTTGCCGCTTGCGCCGCCATTACCACCGCCGATGCCTGCGGAGCTGCTGCCGCCCTTGGCAAGCGAAATCGTTCCGCCGGTGATCGTAATGTCGCCACCTGCGCCGCCTCTGCCGCCGCCGATGCCTGCGGCGTGCCCGCCGGCTGTCGCCGTAATCTTGCCGCCGGCGATTGTGATGGCACCGGCTGCGCTGCCTTTCCCTCCGCCAATGCCCGCGCCCTCAATGGCGCCAGTCACGGCAAGCGTTTGGCTTGCATCCGCTGCTTGGATGGTCAAGGCGCTGCCAACTGGCACGCCTATTCCCGCTCCATTGCCGACGGTGAGTGCCGTGTGTACCGTCGTGATCACGTTTGTGCCCGCAAGCGCGAGCGAGTTGCTGCCTGACGCGAAGTACAGAGCTGATTTAGCTTGTGCGTCTGCTGATTTCATTTTTAGATTATTAATCGTTAATGCATTGTTACCTTCATTAATAATCGCCAAGCCCACAAACTCAACGTTAGGATTGCCTTTGATTGTAAGCGGCTTGTTCATCGGTACGTGAATGGTCACATTGCCCGTTGGTGAAGCTGTAAAACCAGACAAGTCTAGAATGCCGGCAAATACCGGATTGTTCAGAACTGCATCGACGCCAGCTTGATCCCATGTGCTAGGAATTGCCGTGTCTAGCGTAGTCCATTTGGCGTAAAGTGTTATGTTTTGTGTAATAACACCAGTCGAAAAATCAAACGTGTTTTGGAATTCTCCATCCGTATACCAACCGTCAAAAGCATACCCATTTCTAGTCGGATCTGCCGGTTTGGCAATCGTTGCTCCGCTGGCAAGATCGAAAATTGCTGCAACAGCCGATCCGCCATTCGTGTTAAACGCGACGGTGAAACTTTGAATGTTCGGCTTCCATTTGGCGTAAAGTACCGTATCCGCTTCGACGGCTTTACTGAAATCGAACTTGTTCGCATACGTCTCGTCGAACCAACCTACAAACGTATAATTGGCTCTCGTCGGCGTCGGAGGCGTAACGGTTTCACCGAGCGACTCGCCGTTTGCATGAACGGTCACCGTTGCATCAGATGTAATACCGTCATTGTATTTATAGGTAAGACTATAACTCGTATCATAGTCACCTTCCGATACATAAACGGAAATTGGTAACGAATGACCACCGTCTAACTTAACAAGGAAAGCTCCTTTTCCTTTTGCCGGTTGACCCGTTAATACATTCGCTTTTGTATTTGCTAGGTCAGCAAGACCTTTCGTAATGGTTGTTCCGAACTGTTCGCCCAAGAAGTTTTTACCGATTTTCTTAGGGTAGCCTGTTACCGTGAGTACCAAGTCGACACCTTGCGTGATCGTACCTTGCGTATTTCCTTCTGCATTGGTCACCGTAAACCAATTATAATCACTGTTTTTGCGCAAATCATACTTAGTTCCAGTCGGAATACCGGCTGTTTTAATAACAACTTGCTGCGTCGTGTTCCCTGTAAGGTTAAGTTGATATTTACTGCCACTTGATCTTAAAGCGGTTGGTCTCGTCGGAACAATGACATCTTTGCCGCTTTCTATCGCTCCGATATCAGGTGCTGCACCAGCGTAGTCGGCTGCGGTTACAAAGTTATTAATCGTTGTGCCCTTATCAAAACCAAGGCTTCCGCTTGTTTGGCTCAAGTCACCTTCGGCTCTGTTTGTGAAGGTAGCCTTTTTGCTGGAATCCGGATTGATAGCCGTTACAGGTGTTCCGATTTTTTCACCGGTTACCCCATTGGGCTCAACAATCGGCGGAGGTCCACCGGTCGTACTGAAAGCATTCGTGGTTACCCCAGAACCGTTAAACAAGTCGTAATCGTAGCTAGCGCCAGGATAATTGTAAATGTGCTTAATTGTTATGATGACTTGGCCATTCGCCAAAGGACTGTCCATCGATTCAATAATATTATTGCGATAGTACGGTCTGTATATTTGACTGTCTTTGCGGGTAATATGACTAGCTGAGCTAAGAATTGTATTGTTGAACAGATAGTTAGCGCCCAACCCCATATTCGCTTCCTTCGTAGCAGCCCCGTGCTTCAGTGCGCCTTGAATCAAGCCCCATTCGTCACCCAAGTTTGTTAGGACATTTCTATACAAATAAATGGGACCAACATAGTTCGTATCAAGACCTACGCCATTTGCGACCCCTTCTATTTTGTTGTTGTAAAACCTTACGTTCATATCCGAGCCTTCTAATTCGACGCTGTCATCTTGGGTATAGGCAAAATAATTGCCGTACACGTCGGAATCTTTACCAACACCGCCGTCTACTTCACCATTCCCCCAAGTTTCAATGGCATCGTTAAAACGATGATCATCACTTCCAACAATATCATTGTATCGAATAATGACACCTTGCCCGCCTCTTGCATACATGGCACTGACACCTTGCGGATGCTTATCGTCCCATTCAGGGTACCACGCTCTACCGCCGCCGCCGTTCCATGCATTGGTTTTCGTTCTTGCATCATGAATGTAATTTTTTTCGATAACGAGATTACTTGCATCGCTTATAAAAATACCTGAGTCATTGTTAACAGGCGTTGCGTTGGCAGAATAACTTTGCCCTGTACGCAAGTCAACAGCCAGGTTTGGATCTGCATTGGCAACTACCGTTTGTTTAGCCAAGTACTGTGTGGCTTCTCTTCCGAAATTGGAAATATCGCTATTCACTATTCGGATGTGGTGACTTGAACTGAGAACCGATATCGCGCTTCTCTTGCCGCCACGGATAATTAAGTTCTCCAAAATCACATACTCGGACTGTGCGATCGATACCGCTTCCCAAAATTCGTCCGTTACTTCGATAACGGTACTTCCGTCCCCTATGATTCGGAAATATCCGTTTTCCGTGCCTCTAAGCCCTTGAACCGACAGCGGTTTTCCTGGCTCATAGATAGAAGCGATCGGTATATCTCTAGCAATTGGAACTTCTTCTTTCCATGTTCTAATTTGCTCGGTGTAGGTAGAACCATCCTTAAGGACTTTCACTTGCACTTCATAATCCGTGTCTGGTTCAAGACCGACAATTGAGCCTCTGAACTGCTTGTTGACCGAATCCCATGCCAGTGACAGGCCGTCTTCCCATGTCGCAGCGCCTACTTTCCTGAATTTCACCTCATTGGCAGGGTCAGAGACAACCTGAATGGTGGTGACAGGTGATGTCGGCAGCTTATAGGCAATCGTATCTCCAGGAGTTGTATAACCCGCATAATTCAGATACACACTTAAATTATTAAACGTCGTTCTCAAAAGCAATTCGTTACCTGTATTAGGTATGCCGGAACCGCTTTGAGCTGCGCTTGTGGAAATCGTCGTTTTGAATTCCTTATCCGGCCTGCCGTCTGAGTAGTGAATTCTCACTCTAATGATGTCGTTGCTGCCGCCGCCGGACAAATAACTAAGGCCCCCCTCAAAAGCTCCTGTTGCCGCATTGTAGCCAGGCTTCGGCGCCACTAACCAAGCGTTCCCCGTATTTCTCGGTTGAGCAATTACATAGTTAGCCGGATCCGCTGACTTCCGCCATACGGTTACTTCGGCGTTCGGATCGTCGCTCGGAATACTATAATAACCGTCTCTCGATTTTCCCACGGCGGTTATATCAACACCCGGTACACCTACCGGCAAAGCGGCATCAGCGGTAATATGGCGGTTCTCATCATAGAGAACCTTTGCCGTATTGCTCGTTGCATCCCATGTGTAGGTTGCTTCAAATGCATACATAAGTGTATCTAAAGGGATAAAACTTCGAATTCCTTCTTTAAAGGGCATCTCTGTCGTAACCGTTGAGCCATCTTTTAATGTAACTTCATTGCTTCCGTATGTAGCTTTCATTTCGTAATAATCATTTTTTAAAATGAAATCTTTGCCATCGATAGACTCATAAAATACCGAATATAAATAATGAGCTATCGCCTCGGCTGATACCCATATTTTGCCGTCGATAAACTTAGGCGATACATCCGATTTCATGTTTTTACCGTTCACGGTGATCTGGATAGGAGAGGCCGGCTCTTGAATCTCGACGGGTTGATGCGCATAGGCTGCAAATGCTGAAGTAGGGAGAACAAGTGACATGATCACTGCAACAATAAGTAGAAATCTCATAATGGGTTTCATTTTATTTGCCATGTTAAGAAAATCCTCCTTTTTGGGATTTGCGAATGATAAGTTGTAAAGAATCCTTATATCCCCCCTTGTATATGCTCTCACTTTTTTTCACATACTGGAAACGTTTTCAAGCTTATCTCAACTATAGATCGTCACTTTATTCATGTCAATGAAGTATTTTTATAAATATGAATATTTGGTCAATTTCAATAATTATGATATGCCAGTTCTGATGTGTGGAAGCTGCAGAAAATTGGGAAGTTTTTCGCAAGCTTAGCTATCTCCTCAGCGGATACCGTTTCAAGCTCGGTTAAGCGACGTACTCTCGTCATTTCCGCCATTTCCTGATAAGTGATAATCATATCGGCCTTCTTGAACAACTCCGGTCCCCATCTCACAGAAAAATCAATATGGCGGCGTTCGTCAATCAAATCAAATTCACAGGTAATCGCAGATAAAACATCACCAAATTTCCAAAACGCTTCTGCCGATTTCCTCTTCTTCTTGAAGCCGCAAGCTTCGCCTAGCATGGTTAGATTGGAATACAACTCGGTAAAGTGTTCTTTAACATCCTGCTTGCCTGGACCCCCCAGCCACTGGAATTGGTCGACGGAATAACCCATTTGCAGCAATCGGCGCATCCCCATCTGACTGTGACGGAATTCATCCCACATATGACGAGCCAAATCAAAGTAAAAAGGCAATGGCATCCGATCCACATAATAATAAATACAGGACAACGTCTCTCCAGCAAAAATCTCAGTCGCATAGATGTATATCATTTGTTTCACACTGTCATGCAGCACAGACATACTGGTATCCGTATACGATTTTTGCGGTTTCGGATTCGTATATCGCGGATATTTGCTTTCCAGCTTTGCTTTCTCCGGAAGCGGACCCGCTGGATCTTGCACCAGGTTAACTGGCCAGGTCACAGCGTTCGCATCATCTGCAAACGCATTTGCTTGGAAAACGGCCCAGACCGTAAGGATATATCGTTCCCATTCCGCCAGCCCTCGCGAACCTTCTTCACTTCCACAATGAACAAACTGCAACTGCTCATGCAGCCAGCGCTGAGTGGCTTCCCGTTCGATGAAGATGATCTTGATCTGGTCCAGTGTAGGCGCATCTAACACCGGATCCAGTTTAGCCACCAATGCATCATATTGGGTATAGAGATGTCGATGGATATATAAGTAACTGACCAGAAAAGTGTGTTCATCTGGTGCGCCGAACATTCTTTCGAATGCCTCCCTCGTAATATCAGGCATCCAATCCTTGTCATGCATACCGCCAGGCAGCTCCTCGATTCGTTCATACAAGCATTTCACATTCCGATTATGCACATAGCATAATCGACCAAGTTGAATCTTCTGCTCGTATACCGGAATGGCCGGTATCCACCCTCCGATTAACTTGGACAGCGCCAGCTCCTGCCAGAGTAAATGCTTCAGCTCGTTGCTTGTATCCACAGGCCGCAAAAAACGATTTTTCAGAAAGCTTTGCTCCGTTTCCATACGCTGCTGCAATCCTTCAAAATCTTTTTCATCTCTCATGTCAGCACCCCCTGTTCATTCCTGTTTCCATAATCCTTCTCGAAACGAGTGCCCATGTCGGAAATACATGCTTCTGTTCTCCAAGCGATGCAACGTCTCTTTGACAGCAATATCGACAGCCAAGTCGATCGTCTCGTTGCCGAAAGCTGCGGTTGAATCCCTCGGATCCATTACACCTCCGACACCGACAAGCGACTCTCCTTTCGGAGGAAGCAAGTCTAGTCGAACCGTCTCCGGATGAAGCGCCATCATGTGCGAAGTCTCCCACCCGGCAGCGTGATCCCCAGCACAATCGTACCGGTCTTCCACCAGCATGTAATCAACAAACGCCCAAGCCTGCATGCCAGTGCTGCTGCGACTATACAACCGCTTGTTGAACAGCATCGCTGCCGCTCTAGCATGATCGATTAATGGATAATGCCCAGCAACGAGCACGCCTACCCGAAAGCCGAGCGATTCCGCCTCGGCAAGGATATGCAGGAGGAGCTTCTCGTAATTAATCACTTGTTCCATAGCGGAAAAAGGCATTCGTTCCGGAAGAAAATTGTCCGGATTCAGCTGCATCATTTCTGCAATTTGCTGTCTGTCCGCTGCATTTGCTTCCATTAAGCCTTCTACCCGGCTTTCGCCGTAGTACAATGGCGGAAATACAAGTCCGCCCCCCTTTTGTGCACATCGGATGGCAATGCCCTCTGCTTGCAAGGAGTCGGCTCCGACTGGATTATGCAAGCCATGCCATTCCAGCGTGCCTATAGGGATGTAAACGACCGGACACGCCGTTCTTCTCGCAATAATTTGCTCAGGGCGAAGCATGTGGTATCTAACTTCCTCGTTCATGGTCCACCTCACTCCCCACTGGCCCAATAATTGTTCAATCGCTCCACTTCAATACCCGCCAGCATCACGATGCCGATACCGTGTGTATCGTTGGTCTTCCATGGCAAGTCATCCCTATAATAATCAGCGGTGAACGCATATTTGGACCCCGTACACACACCATGCACATTGCCGTACTGGTCGACCGCCCTGCTCGTTAATCCTTTCCAAGCACGCCTAATGGACGCTTCAAATGCGGAACGGTTATCCTTCAAGATATCCAGACGCAAACCTCGACAGAAAGCGTAAATGAACATGGCCGTGCAGGAAGTCTCTTCATAGGAATCAGGATGAGTCAGGACTTGATGCCACAACCCATTTTCCCCTTGAAGTGAAAGCAATCCCTCACAAATCTCTTGAAAAAAGGCAACTAACTCTCCTCTGCGAGCATGAGCCAACGGTAATACTTCCAATAGCTCTGACAGCGAAAATAGAGGCCAACCGTTCCCACGGCCCCATGGCACATAGGTGGCTGTATTAAATTTGAAATCATACACATGCGACATAACTTTCAGCTCAGGCATGTATAAATACTTTTTATAAGCTACAAATTGCTCAGCCGCATCATCCAGAACCGCTACATTCCCCGTGAGTAAATAATAGCGTTTCATGAACGGAGTGCTCATGTACAGATCATCGCCCCAGAGCGTTTTTTCCATATAATAACCAGGACTTTCCCGATAAAACGCCCCGTCCTCTCTACGTTCCTGACGGTTACATATGAAGTCTGCGATCACTTCAGCTACTTCCAAATAGGTGCTTTCCTGGCTTTCTGAATAAGCCTCTAGCATGGCAAATCCAAACGAACCACAATCATCCAACATATCCAACTCAACTAGCTGATGGTTTACCCAAGGAAAGCCGTACTGTTTGCGATCCCACCGTGCATAATCGTAAAGCTTCGTACATTCCGATATATGATTCGTCACGTAACCTACGATGTCATCACGCCCCAGCATTTTGCCTGCCTGCAGTAATCCATACAGCGTGACGCCAAGCGGATAGTTCCAACGCGCATGATTCGTATTCTCCAAATAGGGACGAACCCACGTATCCGGTTGATCCAGACGCCAGTAGAGGCCTCCGTTTTCTGGTTCCCAAACGGTATACATCGTTTGCAGTTCAGCAGGCGTATACACCTTTTTACTTTGAAAAGGTCCTGCATACAGCCAGCGTTCTTCAGTACCTTGGATAGGATGCGGAAGCTCGACCTCACATAACTGACCATTTTGATAGATGTCTAATTGAAAGCCCCAATTCTTCCCGCCGCTTAGTGACCGTACCAAGAGTTGATGCTGCCCATAAGCTAGATCGATGTCAAAATGGATAGGTTCTAAGGCCTGCGCTTGGAAGACTTCTGTGCCGTTGATCCACACGGTGAGTGCTGCACTCTGGTTGCTCCCCCTAAAGGAATAGCGCTGCTTCCCTGGAGATTGGCAAATGAGACGCGTCCAACCATACGCATATTGACCCGCTTCAACTTGATCCCCAAACATTCTAGTGAATACAGGTTGCTTCATCTGCTCTGCTTCCCATTTCAGCGATGGTCGCCATTCAATGCCAGACTCCATTTCACTTTGACCTAGTACAGGCAACGCATGCGCTTTAAACACATCCTCATCTACGGGAAGTGAGTAGATCCATCCTGCTTGACCTTCTCGCTCGCTGAATGGAGATAAGGCAGGAGGCGTAGTCCATTTGCTGCGAATCGTTCCTAGGATGCAGCCGAACCCGGCTGGCGTTTTACGCATTTTAATTAAAATCGTCGTCCAACCCGAACTCAGCGGTATTTTCAAATGACGTTTGTTCGCGGGGTTCAGCTCATCAAGCGTTTCTGTCTTATAGAGCTGTTGGCCATTAACATACACCGTTGCTGGTCCATAGCAGCTTAGTGCCGACTCGATCACCCGATCCGTATCGCTCCATATTTGTGTGAAGGCATAGCCGAATTGTCCGTTTGTCGCATTGGGAAACTTCTCTCCCAAGTTAAGGTCATATCTGGCATCTGCCAGCTGCTTAAAACCTTGCCGGCTATACAACCGCCAAGTGAATGAATTTGAAGGGTGTGTCCCGATATAGTGGTTAGCAATATTTTCTAAGATACGCGGGGTATTCGAGCCGCATCGTGCTTCTATACTTTGCTGCTTGTCAAAATGCCGAGTTGTCATCATTTGGGTTTGCTCCTTAATGAAATCGTGATTATGATTTCATTGTAGCCACATCGTATCATATTGTCTTTGCCCTGCATTGTGTTAAAATGTTGTTGTATTGTGATTTGTTTAGGGGAGGTCGTCCTACTGAATCTCATTAAGGATTTTCAACTGAATACGGATCCGGTCCAAATGACGTATCGCCGCCAAACGACTGCTGTTTGGGACATTTATCATGCTCACCAAGGCATGGAATTTATCTATGTGCATGAAGGGGAAGGCTCCGTCATCATTGATCCTTTTATGTACGAAATTAAACCAAACACATTGATGTTTTTCCAACCTTACCAATTGCATCGGGTCAAAATAGATTTGACTACATCAACAGACAAATCCTACGAACGCTCGAAGTTTTTATTTGAACCTTCTATTGTAGACAACATGCTGAGCACGTTGCCCAAATTGCAGAGCTTTTTCCGTTCTTTGTGGAAAGACACTCTTACCTGCCAAGTCCTATACTTGTCTGAATTGCCGCCGGAATGGAACGTTCAGATGAAGCAATTAGAATATGATTTGCAGGTGACTCCAAAAGAAGAACACATGGAAGTGTTCACGATCTTCTTGATCGCCTTCCTCCAAGGTCTGCGAGTCCACTGGCTAGATAAGCAGGACCCCGCTTCCTCCGTTCTACGCCCTACTCATCATGTAGAACACATCATGAAATGGATTGATGACAACTATCAGCATCCCTTCAAGCTGGAAGATCTGGCAGAATCTTTACACTTAAATAGCACTCATGTATCTCATCTTTTTCGCAAATTTACCGGCAGCAGTATTACGGAATACTTAACAGCCAAACGGTTAAGGGAAGCTTGTTGGCTGCTCAGAACCACATCGGAGCCCATTCATGACATCTCCACGGCTGTCGGACTGAACAATGTGTCTTACTTCTGTCAGTTATTCAAAACTCATATCGGATCCTCTCCGCACCAATATCGCAAAAACAGCGCACATTCCTTATAAGGGAATGTGCGCTGTTTTTAGTTAATCATGATTATTTTTAATACCATTAAGAAATTAATTTCAATCCTACTGCAGCACTTAACACCATCGCGATGAAGACAATCCTCTTCCAATCCTTAGATTCCCCATAGAACAGCATCCCAACAACTGCACCTCCAACCGTACCAATTCCTGTCCAAACCGCGTAAGACGTACCCATTGGCAGGCTTTTCATCGCTTGGCTTAGAAAGGCAAAACTCATAATAATACCTACGATAAAAATAATAAAGGCACGAATATTCTTCGCTTTATTAATCTGATTCATACCAACGACGCCAACAACTTCAAACATCCCCGCAAATATGAGAAAAAACCAACCCATTAGGCTGCAGCTCCTTTCTCATCTTGAACATTTGTCACAAATTTCAAACCAAAAACACCGGATAATAGAAGCAGAATAAGGAATACTTTAAGAAGCTGGAATGGCTCTCCAAAAAACAGCATTTCCACGCATACCGTCCCCGCTGTCCCCATACCTGTAAAGACGGCATATACCGTTCCCACTGGCAGTTTGGTAGACGCACTAATGACGAGATGAAAGGAAATATATATGGCAATGATCGTAGCTAGCCACGTCCATGTCGTATCCGAATGTTTTAACCCTGTCACCCATATCACTTCAAAAATGACACCAACAAAAATATAGATCCAATAACGATTCATGTGTACAACCTCCTGCTGCTTACTTTACTTTTTGATACCACGCCAGAAAACGAACCAAGAAGATTCAATCCTTTTCATCGACCGCGCAGAACCTCCAAATAGCAATTCCACAAACATGCCATCCAATACCGCAGAAAAAGCAACAGTTGCTTTTTCGCTGCTGACTTCCGGGCTAATACTACCTTTATTTAGAGCCTGATCGAATAGAGGCATTATCATCTTCTCAAGTGTGTCTAGATAACCGTAACCTTGCTTAACAATCTCGTCATAGAGATGGGATGGCGGGAAAAAGGCCACGCGCAAGAAAAATTTGGTGTTATCATCCTGTTCATACCGATCTTGATATTGGATTAGAAAGCCATAAAGAAGTTGATCGATGGAAAGATGGTTATGGCTGTCGAGATACGTATGAACAAAACTCAATTCTTTCGCCAGTACCTCATCAAACAGAGCAAGAAATAGTTCATCTTTCCCTTTAAAATGCGTGTAAATGGATTGTTTCTTAATTCCGACATCTGCAGCTATATCTGCGAGCGATGCACCTTCATAGCCATTTTTAGCAAAATGAGTGAGCGCTATTTCCTTGATCCTTGTTGCAGTCATATGATCATTCCTTCCGAACGTTCGTCAGGATATCATATCACGAGATCCTTTTAAGGGCAACCTGCGACAGTCGTCCCACACCTCGTTCTTTATCTAAAATGACATCAAAACTGGCTTGTTCGCATGCTTTTCCAATTATTGAATACATATTTAAGTATTCGATAAACAGGAGGACACAAGTCATGTCACAACATGGTCAATCGTTCATGAGAGGTACGTTCGTCTTGTCTGTCGCTGCATTTATCAACCGTATTCTCGGTTTTATCAGCGGCATGTATATCGCTCGCGTACTGGGCGCCGAGGGAATCGGCATCTTAATGATGGCTCATCCGCTCGTCCCGCTCGTCATTACGATTACTGAGCTTGGATTGCCGGTGGCTATTTCAAAGTTGGTCGCAGAGGCCAACGCTCGCGGCGAACGGCTGAAAGTGCGGCGCATCCTGCATGTCTCTCTCGCTGTCACAGGCTTCTTGAGCGTAGCGCTTACGACGATATCGTTACTCGGCTCGGAGTGGATTGCCTCCATTCTGTTAAGCGACCAACGCGCTTATTACGCGATGCTGGCGATTACACCGATCGCGCCGATCGTCGCTGTCTCCGCTGTACTAAAGGGATATTTCCGCGGCATGCAGCGGATGAAAACCATTGCTGCTTCCGATGTGCTGGAGCATACCGTTCAAATCGCCTGCGTGCTTGCGCTGGTCCACCTCTTGCTGCCCTATGGCGTCGCCTATGCGGCTGCCGGAGCCATGGCTGCCTCTGTTGTCAGCGAAGTGATCAGCCTGCTATTCCTAGTCACAAGCTACAAGCTTAACGGTGAATCGAAGATGCCGGGTGAGACTTGGGCCAGCCATCTAAAACAAGGAAAAAGCACACTCGGTGAGCTGCTGCAGATCGGCCTGCCGACGACAGGGCATGGCGTTATTCATTCGGTATACAGCACCTTCCAACCGCTGCTTATTACAACTAGCCTGGCGATGGCCGGCATCGGGACAGCGTTAGCCACGAAGCAATTTGGTATGCTGGCTGGCTACGCGTTTCCGCTGCTGTTCATGCCAAGCTTCATCACGCAGTCCTTATCTACCGCGCTCATTCCTGCCATCGGTGAAGCAGCCGCGAACAAGAACAGTCTGCTCATCCACGAGCGGATGAATCAAGCTATGATTTTGGGACTTCTGATCGGCGCCCCAGCAACCGTTATTTTGTATGAGTGGGCAACTCCACTCACGACTCTTGTCTATCATGCCCCAGAAGCAGGATTACTTCTAAAAATACTGGCGCCGATGTTTTTTCTTCATTATTTCGACGCGCCGCTTCATGCGATTCTGCTCGGACTCGGCCGCGCGAAAGCTACGCTATGGAATTACATCATCGCCACCGGAATCAGGGCGATTTCGATCTTCGTCTTCGGCAGCCAATTTGGTATTATCGGCGTTGCCTTCGGCATCGGGATCGGCATTGTGGTGCAAACGATGTTGAACTTCTTTTCCATCTCAAGCTCGATCGGATTTTATTGGAGTATTCGGCCTTATGTCAAAGTTGCTCTCTGTATGATGCTGATGCTGGTTTGTGGACACTGGATCTATGCCTATGTTATCAACCAAGGGATGCCCCAGGTATGGTGTGTCGTCTTTTCCATCGTCTCATCCTTGTTACTCTATTTCGCCGCGCTCGTATTAACCGGTGCATTGAATGGGAAAAGCATGCGGAATCGCTTCTCGATTCCATGGTAGGTACAGTCAGATATTGTCCTTTATAAGAAAGGAGCCCTTATATGTATACATATCCTCCATTTTACAGGTCCGCTTCTTCACAGTTGAACCACTCTTCCACCATCGAAGTCGTAGGCGAAGGAAGTGTGACTGCCGCTCCCGATCGCGCCGTAATTGTACTTGGGGCCGTAACAGAAGGGCCCGATTTAAGTAAAATCCAAACCGAAAATGCTAAACTGACAACGAATATCATCAATTCCCTACTCCAACTTGCTATACCGCGGGAAAAGATACAAACGACTGATTATCGAATCGATATCCAGTACGATTATAAGGATGGAACACAAATTTTCAGGGGCTATAAAGTAACTCACTTGTTGCAGATCATGAATGACAAAATAGAGCAAACAGGCACTATTGTTGATACTGCCGTTGCGAATGGCGCCAATGAGGTTACCAGTATCCGATTTACAATGATTCAATCGGAATCCTATGAGTTACAAGCCTTGTCACTAGCCATTCGTAATGCACAGCAGAAGGCTTTGACGATTGCGCATACATTAGGGGCAACGCTTGCCTCTACCCCACACCAAATCAAGGAACTATTTCAAACCTCTGAGCCAGCTCCCTATATGTCTGCCAAACTCGTGGCCAATGCAGTCACTCCAATCCAACCTGGGCAGATCGTGTTTCATGCGAAGGTTCAAGCGTGGTTTTACTTCTCTTAACAAAAAGCCTCTAGCGTATTCATCGCTAGAGGCTTGCTCGCAATATGGGTTCCATACAAGCTCCAATCCCCTACTGCTCCAACTCATACAAAACACTGTCCACTTCCTGAATATAAGGTGTCCACTCTCCAGTTGCGTACAAATGAAGACGATGCATCGCACGGGTACACGCTGTATAGAAGAGCTTGCGTTCGCTTTCCAAGCCATACGTTTGTGAGGAAGCGTCGTAAACGAGCACCGCGTCGAACTCAACGCCTTTGGCGAGATACGCGGGAATAACCATCGCCCCTCTTTCAAAGGTGGTCGTCTGCTTCTCAATGAGTCGCAGCGCCTCGCCCCGGGTCTTGAGCAGCTCATAGGCCTCACGGCTTTCCGCCGCGGTCTTCGTAATGATGGCGATGGAAGTGAAGCCCTCAGCCTTTAGGGCAGCGAGGTCCGCTATGATTTGCTTCGCTTTCGTCTCCCCGCTTTCTGTTCTCAAGAGTTGAGGCTTCCTGCCTCTACGATCGAAGGGCACAATTTCTTCGCCATTTGGCAGCATTGCCTGCGTAAACTCTACGATCTCTCGGGTCGAACGATAGCTTCGTACAAGTCGGAAAAAGCTTGTTTCGCTTTCACCATACAACTGTGCGAGCGGCGAGGCGGCCTCGTGCAGATTCGTTGCCTGCGGGAAAATCGCTTGGCCGAAATCGCCGAGTACCGTCATCCGCGCGCGCGGGAACAACTGCTTCAGGAACCAGAACTGGAACGGCGAGTAATCCTGACCTTCATCGATGAAAAGATGCCGCACCTGTGTATTCGTCCGAGTGCCCTCGATGAGCTCTTTCAGGCATAGGAAGGGAGCCGCATCCTCATAAAACAGCTCCAACCGACTCAGCTTCTCCTTCGTTTGCTGACAAATCTCCAGCCATCGTTCCGGCACCTCCGTCTCATTCGTCATCAGCCGATAAGCATCATCGTCCATGAACAATTGGTCATACAGCCCGACCATATCCATAAACATGAGCTTCTTCACGTCTCGTTTTAACGATTTGAAGTGCTCCTTCACGATCATCCGACGCAGTAAACCCTCTTCTTCCTGTGTCGCAAAGTCGAACGAGTTTTCTTCCTCCTTCTGGTACAGGTCACCATATAACTCCGTATACTGTTCGTTAAAATCAAACACCGCCCCCTCTTGATCATGCTTCTTGAGGAGCGAGCTGTACACCTCGGCATATTCCACATTGTCGAGCAGTTCAAGCTCATCTTGCACCCAGTGCGCTTTCCGCTCCTTCCGCTCCAGCACAGTCAGCTCTTGCAGCAGCCATTCCTGCAATAGCTCAATGCGGTTCGCCAGACGGATGGAACTGTCGTAGCTGTAAAACTGCTCGCGCATCTGATCCGCAGTGATCAGCTCGCGGCCCTGGAACGAGATGCTTCGGAACAGCATTCCCTCCCGCCCCAACCACTGTGCGTAGCTCTGGAGAGCTCGCAAGAACACTTCCGAGGTCTTATAGTGAATTCCGCTCAGTCTTGCTTCATACCCGGGAGCCCCCTCCGATGTCAAAATATATTCGATCTGCTCGAACGGATCCTCGAGACGGAACGTAGAGCCAAGCCAGTACTCGATGTATTCCTGAAACGTCGTCTGCTGCATGTTCTCCTCGCCAAGCTCAGGGAGAACGGTTGAGACGTAGCTGTTGAACATCGGATTCGGCGAAAATAGCACAATCTGATCCGCCTTAAGCCGATCCCGATGCTTATACAACAAGTAGGCTACCCGCTGCAGCGCCGCGGACGTCTTACCACTTCCAGCCGCGCCCTGCACGATGAGCATACGGCTTTGGTCATCGCGGATGATGGCGTTTTGCTCCTTCTGGATCGTCGCCACGATGCTCTTCATTTGTGTGTCCGCGCCCTTGCCAAGCACCTGCTGAAGCAATTCATCGCCAATCGTGATGCTCGTGTCGAATACGTTCTGCAGCTGTCCGTCACGGACTTGGTATTGGCGCTTTAGCGACATCGTCCCTTCGATTCTCCCCCCCGGCGTGTCATAGGCAGCCGCTCCGGGTGAGTAGTCATAGTACATGCTTGCGATCGGTGTCCGCCAGTCATACACCAGAAAGCTTAGGCCATCTTCGTCTACGAAGGATGAGAGGCCAATGTAAATGGACTCGGACTCGGCTGCACTGAGGCCATCCTCTTGAAAATCAACGCGCCCGAAATACGGCGACTGCAGCAGCCGCTTCATGCTTTTCCAGCGCTGCTGCCGTTTCCCGAAGCTGCGCTCCCGTTCAGACAAAACCGCTTCTTGTTGCCGAATGCTATAGAAAGTTTCCTCAAAATCTTCATGGCTGCTCGTATTGATCGTCACTTCTTCCCAGAACCGCTTGCGAATGTCCGCCACCTGCCCGCGCAACCCAACTACCTCTGGTTCCAATTCAGCAATTGCCACTCGCAATTTATCCGAAACCAGTTCCAGCCTCTCTTGTTCCTGCTGCCATTCCTGATCGAGTTTCATTCTAACAAACACGCTCCTCATTCATTTTATTAAAAGAAGCAAATAACCCTTGACAACGTACTTTCCATAATGCTATGATATAAGTGTAGATAAAATAAACTAACTATGCTCATTTTTAATTTATAAAAAAAATGGCTATCTCATCATATCACAATATCTCTGTGCGAACAATTCATTTATAGAAAAAAAAGAAGACATCGTCCATTTGGATGATGTCTTCTTTTTTCTATGCAATTAATTCTGACGCGCAGCCTGTAACGTCTTTTCACTTAAACCAAGCGAGCGAGCTGTTGACGTATGAATCTCATCAATAAGCTCTGGATTTTTCACCAGTGACACACCGTATGAAGGAATCATTTCTTTAATTTTCGGTTCCCATGCTTTGATATGTTGCGGGAAACATTTTTTAAGCAATTCCAGCATGACAGATACCGCGGTAGAAGCACCTGGCGAAGCGCCAAGCAAAGCGGCTAATGAACCGTCAGCGGCACTGATTACTTCCGTACCAAATTGAAGTGTTCCTTTGCCTGCAGCTGTATCTTTGATAACTTGTACACGTTGACCAGCTACGACAAGATCCCAATCTTCACTTTTGGCATTCGGGATAAACTCCCGCAGCTCTTCCATGCGTTTTTCTTTCGATAACATAACTTGCTCGATCAGATATTTGGTCAATGACATGTTTTTGGCCCCTGCCGACAACATGGTCACGAGGTTATTCGGTTTTACGGAAGTTACTAAGTCAAACATGGAACCTGTTTTAAGGAATTTTGGTGAGAACCCGGCAAACGGTCCAAATAGCAACGATTTTTTATTATCGATAAATCTTGTATCAAGATGCGGAACTGACATTGGCGGCGCTCCGAGCTTAGCTTTACCGTAAACTTTAGCATGATGCTTTGCGATAACTTCTTCATTTTTACACACCATAAATATCCCGCTAACCGGGAATCCGCCGATATTCCGTCCTTCAGGAATGCCGGATTTTTGCAGTAAATGCAGACTGCCTCCACCGCCACCGATAAAGACGAATTGCGCAGTATGACGTTCGACCGTACCTCTGTCGTTCCGGATTTTCAATTCCCACGAACCGTCATGCGTACGTCTCATATTATCAACGCTATGTTTATATTTGATATCGACTTGCTGGCTCTTCAAATGATCGAACAAGATGCGCGTTAAAGCGCCAAAGTTAACGTCCGTGCCGGAGTCAATTTTTGTCGCGGCAATAGGTTCGTTCGATGGACGGCCTTGCATAATAAGCGGAATCCATTCCTGCAATTTACGAGGATCTTCGGAAAATTCCATTCCTTGAAACAATGCGTTCTTGGACATCGCTTCAAACCGTTTCTTTAAGAACGAAATATCTTTATCCCCTTGCACCATACTCATATGAGGCAAACGCATGATAAAGTCTTCCGGATTACGAATTAGCTTGTTGTTAACTAAATAAGACCAGAACTGCATGGAATCTTGGAATTGTTCATTAATTTGAATAGCTTTGCTAATATCGACAGAGCCATCTGGTTTTTGGACAGTGTAATTAAGCTCGCACAGTGCCGCATGTCCTGTTCCTGCATTGTTCCACTCGTTGGAGCTTTCTTCACCCGCCTTGTCCAGCTTCTCAAAAACGGTAATTTTCCAATCAGGTACTAGTTCTTTCAGAATTGTCCCTAATGTCGCACTCATGATACCCGCACCAATTAAGATGACGTCTGTTTTAGTTTCTCTGTTGCTCATTTTTACCATCCTTATACCCTAAAATTTGCAGAAAGGATGTAGGCGCCACCTGTTTTAGGCGCTACAGCAAGCCAGGGCGCGACCTAGTCATACACCTTTCTGGATCCATGATGAAACTTTCGATTAAAATATTACTTACTATTATAGATAGTTATTAGCGATACGACAAGAACTGCAGCGAAGAAGTCTTACACTCATGGGCAGGAGTTCATGTCCTTGTCATATTATGAGGAGACTTTTAGGGTACAATGGACTAGAGGCAAAGAAACACTCCAATTATTAGCAATAAAAAGTATGCCCAAATTCATTCAAAATAATAGCTAATTGACTCGCGATAGGAGTTAACTTGATTATGAAATCTAAATGGAAAGTCACTACTCTTCTAATTTTCAGTATGCTTTTCTTCATTTGCTTTACTCTAGTGGCTTCCATGATAAAGGGGCAGTGGATTGCAGCTTTTGACAGCACCATCATCTCATGGATTCAAGGGATGGAAATGCCATGGCTAACTTCCGTGATGCATGTGTTTACTTATATAGGTTCGACACCCGCTGTTATTGTCATTTTTCTTTGCAGCCTATTTATTCAATTTAAGTTCCTGCATCACCGCAAAGAAATCATTGTGTTTCTAATTCTGCTCGTTGGCACCGTAGGTTGGAATCAGCTGCTTAAAATCATCTATCAGAGAGAACGCCCTACCCTTCACAGGTTAATTGAAGAGACGGGCTACAGCTTTCCAAGCGGCCATTCCATGGCAGCCTTCGCCTTATACGCTTCACTAGCGTTTCTACTTTGGAGACATGTTCCCTCAAAGCTTGGCAGGACCGTGGTCATTTTGAGCAGCATAAGTATGATTCTTCTCATTGGGATTAGCCGGATCTATCTGGGTGTCCATTATCCAAGTGATGTAATAGGCGCTTATTTCGCTAGTGGATGTTGGTTTACGTTAGTCGTTTGGATCTTTCAGTGGTATATGGAGAATCGATATAACAAAAATAAGTCGAGTTAACAATAAACCTCAGCAAACACGGAATAGCCACTTTCCTAAGTGATTAAGCCGTGTTTTTTACCTATAAAGTAAAAAAATGGGCAGACTTTAACTTTCTTAATTAAATTCGACAAAATCCCGCTTTTATCGCTATATACAGGTATTTTTTACCTACTTTATAATAGTTAAATAGTAGTGGGTTTACTCGGTACTGAGCACAAATGAAGATCAAATCGAAAAGGCAAATCATCGGAAACGGTGAGACGCAAAGCCATGGCCTAACGCATACCAATTGGGATGCTACGGTTGACAGGTTGCCGGATATGAAGGGATGATCCTTTATTTCGGGATGATCCTTTTTTTGATGCCGGGAAAATAGTAGGAGGGCTCTCTGATGCACCATTCGCTAACGGATAGTTATAATTTCGTGCTTGTCCTGCTTTCGTTTGTAATTGCGCTGCTTGCCTCGTATACGGCTTTGAATCTAGCTCGTAAAGTATCTACTTCCGAAGGATGGCATCAGAAGAGCTGGATTATATGCAGTGCGCTCGTGATGGGCATAGGCATATGGTCCATGCATTTCATCGCGATGTTAGCCTTTCATTTGCCCAGTAACGTAACCTATGATATTTCGCTTGTCAGTATCTCCATTCTTGTGGCCGTCGGCGGCGCATTGGTCGGACTTCTCGTCGCCTTTCAAGCGAGCTCCATCCGCTCTAGGTTCCTTATTGGCGGTACCTTCATGGGCTTAGCGATTAGCGGCATGCATTATATCGGGATGGCTGCCTTGCAACATGTAACTATCCAATATAAGATATTACCTCTTACTTTATCTATTGTGATCGCTATATTCGCGTCCATAACGGCGCTTTACTTCTTTTTTAAACGAAACCATCACCGTCTACCCCTTAGCAGCCTTATTATGAGTATCGCGATTACTGCCATGCACTACACGGGGATGACGTCCGCTGTCATGACGTTTCCTGCCGTATCCCATCCGCATAGTGCCAAGGCTGTGAATATGGACTTCTTTGTAGTCGCCATGTATGTGGCCTTCGGAACCTTGCTCATCTTCGCAATCAGTTTTATTAGCTCCCTCTCCGTGGATCGGCGATTGGCTGAACAGATTGCGCTTAAAGCTTCTATTTTAGAATCAGCCATCGATTGTATCTTCATGTTCAAGTCACAGGGCTGGATCATTGAGTTCAATCCGGCAGCAGAAGCAGTATTCGGCTACACGCGCAAAGAAGCGCTGAAACGTACGCTATTCGATCTCCTTTTTCCTTTCGATCAAGATGGACAAGATGCCGCATCGCTATACCAGCTGATGAGTCAAAAAGCCGATTCCTTCATTGGCAGACGCTTTGAAATGACTGCGTACCGAGCAGACCGCAGCACATTTCCGGCTGAAATTATCATAACGAATATCGTCTATGGGGGGAGAACCATTTATACGGCCTACCTCCGGGACTTAACCGAAAAAAGAAAATCGGAAGAACTCATTCATCAATTAGCTTACTTTGATCATTTGACTGGATTGCCTAACCGTAATCAATGTAATGAACTGTTCCAGCATACTTTATCTCACGCACAGCGACACCATGAGACCTTCGGCGTTATGTTTCTAGATATTTATCGATTCAAATGGATTAATGATTCCTTCGGTCATCTGGTTGGCGATCACACCCTGCAAAAATTTGCTGCTTTACTCTCGAGTTGCTTACCTGAGAGTGGGTCCGTCTCTCGACTAAGCGGCGATGAATTTGTCATTCTGCTTCCCCAAGGGAATCCACATTCGATCAGAGAGCACGCCCAGAACATCATCGCATTGTTGGAGATTCCTTTTCATTTGGACATTGGAGATATTTACGTCTCTACGAATATCGGGATTTCCATGTATCCGTATGATGGAGATACGCAGGAGGAGCTGCTCAAACATGCAGACCAGGCCATGTATGCCGCCAAGGATCAGGGACGAAACACTTACCAATTTTTCCAGCATGATATGCGCATGAAAGTTCCTCACAAAATGGTCTTTGAACAATATTTGCAAGGTTAACCGCCTCCAATGATTATTCTCCCCCCTTTCAGGGCACCCTAAGCCGCATGGTAATGTAAGGGAATTGGGGGAATTGATATGATTGAACAAATCCGTGCTGAGTTGAACGACCCAGCTGATCTTTTCTATGACACCCTAGACAATGGCTATATGCAAATGGAAGTGATCTACTTCCCCTCTCTCTGTGATCTCGCTTTAATCAAAAACGGATTGACCGTTCCTTACTCATATTGCTTTAACCCGGAAGAATTCGAACGTATGCTTAACGCGAACCCTGCCTTCGGAACAGTGAATTCTTCCGAACATTGGACATCCTTGCTTCTCAAAGGGACTGTCCTTTTTCAAATTGAAGATGGGATTTACCGGTATGACGTGCAGCGAAAGTTTCAGGAGAAGCCTGATACCGTTCAGGTAGAGATTGCCATTCAAGGGCCTCAAAGTGCCCTCACCGAAGATTTGGATTTAAACATAAGCTTAGTCCGGATGCGTTATAATGTGCCCTCCCTTTGCGTAGAAACGCACACGATTGGGCAAATATCGAAGACGCGTGTTACCGTTCTTTATGACAAAAACCTTGTCAATGAAGAAGTACTTGGACTATTAAACGAGCGGATTTCCAACGTACAAATTAAAGTGCTCCAAGCAGCGGGCCAGCTCATGCAGTCGCTATCGGGATGGAGACATCGTTTTTTTCCCATCATCCTCCAAACCGAGAGGCCAGACCGCATCGCAGCCACGCTTGAACGCGGCAAAATCGCTCTTCTTCAGGATGGAAGCCGCTTTGGGCTTCTTCTTCCTGTGCGGCTCTTTGATTTCCTGCATGCGATGGATGATGACTATGAATCGTATTGGATGAGTAAGTGTCTCGTCCTTCTTCGCTATTTTGCTATGTTTTTAACGATTACACTGCCTGCACTTTATATTGCAATTGTCTCCTATAATCCCGAGGTGCTTCGCGTTCAATTGACACTTTCAATCGCAGGAAGCCGTGTCGTCGTCCCCTACCCGTCTTTTATTGAGGTTTTTATTATGTTATTCATGATCGAAGCCTTAAACGAAGCTAGTCTCAGGCTGCCGCGCTATGTGGGTTCGACCGCAACAACCGTTGGGGGCCTCATCCTAGGTCAAGCCATCCAAATGGCCGGATTAGTCAGCTCCATTATGATTATTGTGACCTCGGTTGTGGCTATTTCTAATTTCGTCATACCTAATAATGGCTTTGGCTACTCGGTCCGCTTCGTTAAATATATCTTTGTGATAGCTTCCATATTCTTTGGGTTACTAGGTGTCGTCGTGCTTGGCTTCATCTTAATTTCCTATTGGTGCAGTCTTCGAAGCTTCGGTCAGCCTTATCTGGCCTTCTATGTCCCCAAACTTGAGGCGAAAGCACACCATTCCAATCTTAGGAAGGGGTCCAAGTAAATCATGTCGCGGTATACCTACTATCATGTGCTCTATGTCGGCATGATTAATATCATGATGTTTGTCCCCGGGTTGCTAATCCGCGATCGGTTTAATGGCGCTGTTTCTGGCATGCTCATTGCAATGGTTATAGGTTCGATCCTTTCGCTTGGCACAATGGCTTGCTTTGAGCGGTTTCCTGGACTCGGCTTTCCAGAGATATGCGATCGTTATACCCCGCGTTGGTTTACCCAAGCCAACATCTTATTTGCTGCGCTGTGCCTGTGGCTGCCGGCTGGTATTATCGTCATTTATGCTTACGCCGAGACGGTCCGTATGTTTTTCTATCCCGATATCAATCCCTATTTAAATTTGTTACTCATGACAACTGCGGCAGTTTGGGCATGCAGTAGATCCACACGTTCTGTTCAATTCATTCATGAAATTATGGTTATCCTCAGCTCCCCCTTGCTCATTTTGTTTATTATGAAAGCTGCTTTTAATGAAAATATTAACTGGGATGCGATTCGTTATGTGGCTGGGTATGTCAATAAGCCTCCGTCCTTCAGTACAATTGCTGCTTCTACTTTTTTATTCTCAGGGTATCTCAGCCTCCTTATTTTCAATCGCCTGTATACCGTAGGCTTTAAATTTCGTTTCCGCTGGGTTGTTCCGCTATTCGGCATCGTATTCCTGACGATTACCTTTTTTGTGCCGATTGGCTTTCATGGTACCGTCGGGGTTGCAGATTACGTGTATCTGTGGAGTATGACGGCAGATTCCATGCTGACGGAATACGGATTTATTAATCGTGTTTTGTTCATTTTTCTGCTGCTTTTTACAGGGCTGTCGCTCTTATTCGTCATGAATACGTGGCACACGACGATCATGCTCATCCGCTACTCCCTTCATGGCGCGACCCAAGTAGAAGAAGATCCTGCCCCCTGGATCAATGTATGGCTTGCATTAGGCATCGGCTTATTAGCATTCGCTTTCATGCGATTCATCAATCTAGAGCGCAGCCAACATATCTCCGAAGGCTGGTTAATCTTGCGATTTTTCCTCGAGATCTATTTCCTAGGCTTGATGATGTATTTCGTTAGGAAGCAAAAAAAGGAAACTATACAGCTATGAAACGATTTCTCACTTGTCTAACTATTGTCCTATTCTGTGCTTTTCTAGGCGGTTGCAGCTTTAAAGATATTGATAAGCGCTTCTTTGTCGTCGCAATGGGCTTCGATTGGACAGGCAAGGAAGATAAGCCCTATTCCGTTACTCTGCGGCTTGCGATCCCCGCTTCTAAGGTAGGTGAAGGCTTAGCCGAGAGCCAGATTGAACATCAGGAAGCCAAGAGCATCGCAGAAGCGGTTAGAAATCTAAAAGCGCATGTGGACAAAGAGCTCGATTTCGGCCATTGCCGGATGTTCTTATTCGGGGATAGCTTGGCGAAGATATCCCTAGAAGAGCCTTTAAATTGGCTTACGCGCAGACGAGACATTCAATTAATCTCCTATATGGCCATCGCAGAACCCAATGCGCGTAAACTGATTGAGGCGAATCCAACCACAGAGCGACTCGCTGGAAACTCGTTCTTCCTTACTTTCGGCAAAGAGGGAACCATTTCTCCTTACACAGTAACCGAGATTTTGTTCGATACGTTTCGGCGTTTCAAGGAAAAAGGGATGGATCCCTATTTTCCGATCGTTAGCTTTGATGGGGATTCATACGTCGTTGAACATCTGTCGCTATTTAATAAAACCAATCAGCGTATCGTCCTCAATCCGCAGGAGACTCAGCTTTATAATATGAGCGCGAATGCGTTCAGCAAGTCAGGCATTGCGATTACTTATAACGGAAAGCCGCTGGCCTTCTATGTGGCGAGAGTCACCAAGCACATCTCGATTACGAAAGCGGATACGCCTATCGTCAAGCTGACGCTCAATCTCTCCGGCATGATTGAACAAGGCACCTTAGGATTGAACATTCACGAAGTGCAGCCCAAGCTCGAAGAGCATGTCAACCAGGAGGTAGAGGAGCTCCTCTACAAAATCAGAGATGCCAAGGTAGATCCGTATGGCTTCGGGCTTCATTATTTGGGCCAGTATTTTGGGAAAGAACAGGATTGGGAATATTGGCAGTCCGTTTATCCAGAGGTAAAGTTCGAAGTGGAAACGCATGTTAAAATTGAGAGTACGGGATTGGTGCATTGAGATGAGCAGGGGCAATCCCGATGGAGCCCGATTCGAGCGAGTTTAGTCGGTTTCGTCGACTATCTCCACCTGTGAACCATTTTGGACAGCAAAAAAGGCCTTCCCTCAACATTTCGTGCTGGGGGAGGCCTCTACATATTTATATATATTTGATCAAAATACTCTCCACATGCTCCAAATGCTCACGCATCGCCTCTGAGGCTAGCACCGGATCACCGCTGAGAATCGCTTCATAGATCACTTTATGTTCCTTCAAAAGCTGAACCGCCACTTCCTGATTCGCATACAGCTCCGCGCGGCGGATATCGCGAATCATCATTTCCATGGCATTGCGGATGGAGTCGCACGTCTGCACCATGATAGCGTTGTGCGTCGCTTGTACGAGCAGCTCGTGGAAGGCAAGATCAGTTCTTTCTCCCTCGGCATCATCGCCTACAGCGTTCTCCATATCTTGCATGATGCGCTGCAGCTGCGCTAAGTCTTCGGGCGTACGTTTGCGCGCTGCAATGGAAGCGATCGAGATCTCCAGCGATTGCCGCACTTCCATGAGCTCCAGCAGCGTCGTCCGATTCATGCGAAGCGATGTCCACTCCGGCAGCGTCACCTCGGTTGGTGCTTGCCGGATGACACGACACGCGCCGCCTTGCCGAATCTCGATGAGGCCCATCGCCTTCAAAGCGCTGAGCGCTTCCCTCATCGTGGAACGCCCGACGCCGAAGCGCTCGGACAGCTCTTTGGTAGAAGGGAGCTTATCCCCCATCTTCAATTGTCCCTGCACAATCATTTCTTTGATCTGCTGGGCGATCTCATCGTAGTGATTCTGTTTCTGCAGCTTCGTAACTTCCATATGAGTACCTCTTCTATCCGATAAGTAGCACGTGCACAATCCCTGGACCGTGAACACCAATCGTCAAATCGTTCTCAATATCCGCCGAACGGCTTGGACCCGAGATGAAGTGGACGCCGGCAGGCAGGTCTTTCCTTGCTATCTGATCGAGTGGGGCGAGTATTTCGCCTAGTCTCGTTTTCAATCGTTCGATGGGCAGCAGGACGATCAACGCCGTGGGGAGCAGGCTCACCGATCTGCCCTTTTCTTTTGATGATAACACAGTTAGCGATCCTGTGTAAGCCGCGGCATGGTCGGCCATGACGATGCCCAGATCGGCGTTCGCTGCGCTGGCCTTCCAGTTCGTATCCTCGTCGGTATTCCATACCGCGAAGTCGACCTCTGGAAGGGATTGGCCAAGTTCAAGCGCATGAAGCTCCGCTTGATCCTGATGGATGACACGTTTGATGCTTAACGTGTTAACGAGCTCTTCGATGGTCGCTTTCGCCGCATCCATCGAAGGAACCCTAACGACGTGCCCGCCAGCGGCATGGAAGTTAGCCGTGAAGTTCTCAATGCGTTCTTCTGGGGACCAGTTGAACGCTTTCCAGCTATCCGAAGCGCCTTGGAAAGGATGCGCCGGTTTTTCCGTTACACGTGCACGTCCCAGCTTATTGGCGATACCTTGAATAAAACGTTCCTGCTCAGCCAAGGATTGCTTATCCAGTTCTTTTAACTTCTCCTGCCATTCTGGCGTGATGTCACGTTTAGCCATGATGATGTCCTCCCTTTGTGCCCCGCGCTGCCAATGCGGCAGCCATCCTTGCTTGGATCGCAGGATCGGCCTCCGTAAGTCCATGGCGAATTTCTTGCTCGAGCGTTTTCCAGCCTTCGCGGAAAGAGGCCTTCGGAAGACTTGGCGTTACACGGTACGTGTTCCACCCTTTCAGAGGGCCGACCTTCAGACGGATGCCACCGTCGCGAACGACGAGCTTTTGGCCAATTCTGCCGAGCTTCAGTACGGCGTTGAAACGCTTCGCATTGCCCATCACGGCGGCAAAGCCCTTCATCCCTGCGGCCTCGACCTTGTCGCCATGGCCGGCCTCGACCTTGCGCCTGCGCAGCGATACTAGCATGTCGTGCAGCGGAATCTTCACCGGGCAGGCCTCATAGCAGGCCCCGCAAAGACTTGAAGCGTTGGCGATATCATCCCAATCCGCCACGTTTTTCTTAAGCGCTGGCGTAAGCACAGCGCCGATCGGCCCGCTATACGTGCCCCCGTAGGCATGACCGCCGATATGGCGGTACACCGGGCACGCGTTCAGACATGCACCGCAGCGGATGCAGTTGAGCAGCTCTTGGAACTCCGGATCGCCGAGCTGCTGCGAGCGCCCGTTGTCGACGATGATGATATGCATCTCTTCCGGACCATCTGCATCCACATCTCTTCTCGGACCTGTGATGCCGGACATGTACACGGTCAGTTTTTGCCCTGTGGCGGAACGAGGAAGCAATGTCGCCATGACCTCGAGGTCCGCCCACGTAGGGATAATCCGCTCCATCCCCATGAGTGTGATTTGCGTCTTAGGCACCGTTGTGACCATGCGGGCGTTCCCTTCATTTTCAAAAAGGACCATCGATCCGCTCTCCGCAATGGCAAAATTACAGCCCGTCATCCCAATATCGGCTTCTAGGAATTTCTCTCTTAATTTCTTTCGAACAAAGCCAGCAAGAATCGTCGTATCCGGGGCCAAAGTCTCCCCAGCATCCTTCGATAATAGCTCGGCGATTTGATATCTATTTTTATGAATAGCTGGAATGATAATATGGGATGGCGTTTCATCCGCTAGCTGAATGATGTACTCGCCTAGATCCGTCTCAATCGCTTCAACCCCAATGGAGGCCAGCGCCTTGTTCAAATGCAGCTCCTCGGTCACCATCGACTTGGATTTTACGACCGATTTGGCTTGTTTGGCTGCCGCGATTTCCAAGGAAATTTTAACTGCCTCGACATCTGTATCGGCAAAATGCACATGAACCCCGTTCGCTCGCGCATTGTTCGCAAACGTCGTTAAGTAATAATCCAAATGCGCGATTGTATGCAGACGAATTTGTCTACCGCGTTCACGCCAATCGTCCCAGTTTCCGTGATCGGCCGCCGCTTTTAGCTTCCCGCCGCGAAGCCGCTCCGTCGTAAACTTGACGGCTTTGCGCAGAAACTCATCATTTAACGCGATATCTGCCCGTTCCTTAACCGTTGATGACTTCCCCGTCGCGTGGCTCATGCGTGCTTCACCCCTTCATATAGCAGCTCAGCTAGATGCATTACTCTCACCGGCTCGTTGCGATAACGCAAATTCCCAGCAATATTCATCAGGCAGGCCAAATCCAGCCCAACCAACACCTCTGCTTCGGTTTCCTTCACGTGGTCTACTTTCTCCTGCACCATTGCCCCGGAAATATCGGCCATTTTCACCGAAAACGTTCCGCCAAATCCACAGCAATCCTCGGCAAAAGGCAGTGGTACTAACTCTAAATCTTTTACACTCTGCAAAAGGGCAAGCGGCTCTGACTTTACGCCGAGCAGCCTGCTTCCGTGACAGGAAGGGTGATACGTGACTTTATGTGGAAAAACAGCACCCAAATCCGTGATATTCAGGACGCTTACCAGGAACTGTGTAAATTCGTACGTTTTGTTCTGAAGCTGTGTCGCTTTCTCCAACCACTCCGGCTCATCCTTAAACAAATTCGCGTAGTGATGAATCATATACGTGCAAGAGCCCGAAGGCGAAATCACAAAATCACTATCTTCAAATGCTGTAAGAATCGTTTTCGCTGTTGCTCTTGCCTCATCCCAGTAGCCGCTGTTATAGGCAGGCTGGCCGCAGCACGTTTGCACCGTTGGCAATTCTAGCAGAACACCGTAATGCCCGAGTAGACGCGCAATCGCTTCGCCAACCTTGGGATATAATGCATCACTTAGACACGTAATAAATAAGGAAACCTTCATGAGAAGCCCCACTTTCTTTCGATAACTTATCAGGTTGTCAGACATGTTAAGTGTAGCATACCCCTCCTCGTCTTGAGAAGAGGTTTTTGCGGAAGCTGTGAAATAAACTTCTGCTATATTTCTTTATAAGACGTTCCTCACCGTTGCCCAAAGCTGGTGAAAAATGCAAAAGAGCACCCTTTTATAGTTAACTAAACGCTCTGTATGAGATTAGTGCAATTGTGCAACAATTTCTGCCCTCACTTCCCATTTCGGCACCATGTCGGGTTAAATTGTTGCACTTTCGCACTAATTTAGTTAATTTGGGTCTTTTTACCCGAAAAAAGTGCTCTTTCGCATCTTTGCCGGAGGTGGGCAGTGGACTTGAGCAACTGCCCCCTGGATCGCTTCCTCATAATTGCTAAATAATCGAATATAACTTTTGAATACTAGTTATCGTAAAATCAGCTGATTTACTATTTTGATCATCACGATCGGCAAAAAAACAAGCATCGATCCCCGCGTTTTTGGCTGCTAATATATCCAAATCACGATCGCCAATCATGATCGCCTCGGAGGGGATGATCTGATGTTTATCGATAAGATAGGTAATAGCTTCAGGACTTGGTTTTCTTTCAAAACCTTGTTGTGATGTTATAAAATCAGAAAAGTAATCATATAAACCGTACATTTTCAAAAGCTGGATGGCTGATTCTCCTCTATGCGTATATAAATAATTCTTTCTATTCGAAGAATCTATGTATTTACAAATTTCCTCAATGCCTTCAAATGGTCGGGATAAATGGATTTCCGTTTCATTTCTTTGTTTCTGATATTTCTCTTTAAAAATATGATCGACTTGATATTTCTTTTCGTAGTGTTGAAAAGCATGAGTCATCGATACTTTCATATGCTTCACGATTTCATCTATGGATTCTGAAATGCCTTCCTCTTCAAGCACTTCTTGAAAAATTCTCCCCATCACTGGATAGGAGTCAAAAAGTGTACCATCAAAATCCCAAATTATGTGTTTATACATGTCCGTCCCTCCCATTTCCTTATTTTAACATGGAAGTGCCGCACAACAAAAAGCCTCAGGCTATCACACTCCCGAGGCTTGATCACAATATGCTGTAGGCTCGTCTTTCTTAATGGACTTAATGTAAGCAATAATCAGATCAATAAAACCACTTGCCGCCTGTCCGATATATTTATCTTTGTGATACACGATTCCTACTTCGCGACAGAGCGTGGGGTTTACGATTGGAATGATGATTAAATCTTCATAGGGCTTCATCTCGATTAATGTTTTAGCAAGAATCGTAGCCCCGATCCCGGACCTTACTAAATTTAATAAAGAATCGATCGTTGTTGTTTCAATAAAAGGTTTTAATTCTAGGCCTGCATTCTGACAGGTGGTATCAATCAGTTGTCGGCATCGGTGTGTTTCCGGAAACATCACAATGGGCGTTGTTACTAACTCCTCAAAATTAATCTGAGGGTAGCTGGCCAAAGGATGGTTAGCGGTCGTAACGAAGTAGAAGGCTTCTTTATATAAAGGCTTAAACACTAATTTCTCATGTTCTACAGGTAAAATCGAAATCGCAAAGTCCAGTTCATTATCCATGACCCGTTCCACAACATCTTCATTAGCAATCAACTTTATGTGTATATTCGGATACTTGCGATGAAAGTCGACTAACATTGATGAAACGAGTTCATTTAATTCTCCCGGTAAAGCACCAATGGATAACGTGCCGCGCTCTATGTTCTGCAGTTCTTGAATTTGCTCGCGTGCACTGGTCAAAGATCGTATTGCTTTATGGGATTGCTGGTACAAAATCATACCCGCTTCGGTTATCATCGTCTTTTTCCCAATTCGATCAAACAACCGAACACCAAGCTCATTCTCAATGGCCTTAATTTGATGACTTAATGTAGGTTGTGTAATACCAAGCTTCTCAGCAGCCCGAGTAAAATGGAGTTCTTCGCAGGTCGTCATGAAATATTCTAACTGTCTTAATTCCATTCTCATTCACCTCGGGTTCCCAATTCATCCTTGCAATAGCTTTCCGTTGAACAAATGAATGAGCGTTCGAACAAATAAAACGATGATGACAATCGTTAATATCAAAAGGATTAAAGCTGCAATCACTTTTAAAGGCCAAGTATTCACATCGATCGCATATTTTAACGCGGCACTACTAAGTGCTGCTATCGGAAAGCTAACAGCCCACCAGGATGCTCCAAAGTGAATGGCTTTCCTAAATATTTTAACAGCAAGAACAATAAAGAGGAAAAGCCCGAAATAAAACAATATCGCTGCAAAATTATCGATCCTGTGTAAAGCGTTGGTATAGCCCAAGAACCCGACTGCAAATGGTGCGATCAAGATCATCATCGAAGGCATCAAGGCTACGGCTAGCGACTCATGATGAATTAATCGATTAATAATCAGCGTAAAAAATAGAAGTGCGTTAAAACCACCAATGGCAAGACTCAATAAATTGACTTCATGAGCCCAAGCAAACGGCATGGTTCCGCCAGTTACGGCAATATCAAGTACGCCTACACAGGGTATGAGCCAGGCAGGAACTGCATGGGCTGGATCCAATTTACCTTTTAGTAAACGGGAAATAATTATATAACTTAACGCTAATGTGAGAATCATACCAAATATCCATACAAACTCACTAAGCCCCTTCTGATATGGACTCAATATCGATGATAGCAGCAAAATAGAAATGGGTACAGTACCGAAAAAATTCCCGAAAATCGGATGTGTGAACTCTGCTGCTACCTTCTGCGGATAACGAATCCACTTCACCAAGAAACCTATGGATAGTAGTAGGAATACGAGTATGGCAATGGCTCCTGTGAGGTCAGCTAATACAGCCGACGTGTGAAAGAGCTCGTGGGAGAGTCTCCAAGATGAGGAAAAGCCCGCAATCCCCATAACCGCGGCGAATAAATTTACCGGTAAATATTGAATGGATCCTATTTTGTCTATATTCTGTTGCTTGGTTGCTGTTAACTCCAAGGTGCTCACCACTTTCAAATCAAATAGTCTTCGTAAACACGCAGTGTTAACATGCCATATTATTTGTAACAGGCATAAGGACAATACGTGCGAAAACCTCACCATCACATTGTAGTGTGATTATAATAAATCATCATTCCCCCCATCAATGTTCATTTTTCTATCATAATCATGCGTAATTTCTATGGATCCTTAGTTACGGCTTCATTTACCTTCGCTGTAAATAACAAAAAGGCAGCCTCATTCGGCTGCCTTTCATTCATTTATTTCCCGACCATTTGGACAAATTCCCCGCAATATCAGTCATGTAGATACTTTCGTTGGTCAGTACAGGTGCGTTACCGAAGTTCGCCGTCATCTGGACCCACTTCTGATCACCATTACGACGGTCGACCCCTAACAGGTAGTATCCGTTACGCATGGTGCTAACTGGAAGAATGATCATGGTATCCGTCATACTCAATCGATTCCAACCGCCATCCATATACTCATTGAACTGTTTTTTCATTCGCTCTTGTCCCGTTTCCAAATCCCACTCGGTAAAGATAAGTTCAAAAGTCCCACTTACGGCAACTACCGCGTTGTTTTGGATCATAAGCGATGAAGAGGTGGACGTAAGCTCCTTTTGCCACCGAATCGAATGCGTATCCATATCGATTGCATTCACAAAATTGTTTTGTGTCCCTACAACAAGCGTATTTCCACTAAGGGACAGCTGATTTGGAGATGAAGGGAAGGTGTTCCCATAGTTTAAATACGTTGGGAAGTCCAGATGCCATTCTTCTTTTCCAGTATTGGCATTAAGCACTTGGATCCTGCCCATCAACTCTCCAATAATTACACTGTCTTTGTAAGCAACAATTGCATTACCATTACTTGTAAGACTGCTCTGTCCCGTATAAGCCCATAAGCGCTCACCTGTTAACGAATTAAGGGCAACCAGATTGCCACCTTCGGAAAAATAAGCAGTTGTTCCATCGATCAAGAAAGGACCGCTGCTCAAATACCCTTTGGCCGTCCAAATCTCGCTCCCTGTTTTCGTATCTAGCGCATAATGCTGTTTGGTATCGCTAAAGTAGATAATGCCGCCGTCCAATGTAAGGCCTGTTACATGTTCTACTGGATAAGACCAAATTAAATTACCATTGGCTTCATTAATGGCATAAACTGCCGTTAAATCTGCGTAATACACCGTATCACCTTGCACAACTGCTGGATAAAAACTGCTATTACCTTTTGACGACACTTTGGATGTGTCAACTTTAGGTTGGAAGGCCCAAACCGCCCGAGGTTGTGATTGATAGTCATAGGACGTCGGTTGAGAAGCCGCAGGATTGCCTTGCCCCGCGTTAGCTTCATTCGTCGTTTGTATGTGAACGATTTTCTGCTCCGCATCCCACGTTACTGCTGCTCCGAGCGCCTCGCTGATGAGGCGTACTGGCACCATAGTCGTGTTATTGACGATACGTGGTGCGACCTCCAAACCAACCTTTTTGCCGTTAACCATGGCGTCGTTTGAATTGATTTGCAACGACACGGAAGATTTATCTTTTGTACCTCTAACAATTCGATTGGCTTGGTCCCATTCAATAGTCGCACCTAGCGCTTCAAATATCCGTCGCATTGGCACCAATGTGCTGCCATTCCAGATTTGCGGTTCTTGCTCCTCAAATTGCAGCGGATTTCCATTGATTTGTACAGTGATTTGAGAAGTAACTACATCATCATATTTGACATCAATTCCTTGAACGCTCAACGTCTTCATATAAGCTACACTATTACGATTAAGGGGATTTCCTTCTACATAAACGTGCTCAAAGTTGGAATTGTTCATGATCGGAGACAGATCCTGAATACGTGTTCTGCTAATAAAAACATGACGCAAGCTGTTGTTCATCTTACCAAGAGGTTTAATATCCATTAATTTGTTATCAGAAACCTCGATCCATGTTAACCGTAACTCGGACAACGGACCCAAATCGGAAATATTGGTTGAAGCTGCAAAAAATTCGGTTAGGTTTTTAAGCTTGGCTAATGGACTCAAATCCGCCACATGCGTGTTTCCAATTGCCAAATGCTGCAGCTTAGCTACCTGCCCTAGTGGCTTGAGATCCGTAATCTTCGTATTAGATGCATCTATGAACGTTAAATTCGCAAGGCCAGCAATTGGCTCCAAGCTCGTAATGTTTTGTTTGGATACAATGAGCTTCTGTAAGTTTTTTGCGTATTCGAGTCCTTTCAGGCTTGAAATCCCTTCATCTTTGTAAGCATAAATACTCTTTAGCTTCAACATATCTTCCGGAGTGATAACCCCGCTCCGCTTCCCGATTGAGCTTCGAACAACTTTCTCCAGATTCGGATCTTCAAATAAAGAAGTTTCTGCATATGCACTGCTTGCATTTATAGCTAAAACTCCTAGAACCAACAAACAACTTAACCATATTAACAATTTAGTATGATTCTTAAGTCTTACTATCATATTTGTATGTATTCCCCTTATCCTGTTTTAAACAACTTTTCCATTATAACAAGAACTTGGAACTTGAGAACCATTTATTTTATAATAATACGACTATAAAAAAGCCTAAAACCAATGGTTTTAGGCAAACAAATCGCGATGAATCTTCACAATACATATGGTTGGATCTTCCGATCTCAATCTCACAAGTAGCCTATGAGTCTGGTTTTTCCTCTAATCCCACGTTTTCGCGTTCATTTCTGCGGACGAAAGGGATGACGCCGAGCGGGTATCGGAAGCAGAAATGAGAAATAGCTGATCCCTAAGTAGATTCGTCTACTTTAGGATCAGCTATTCTGCTAACAGAGATAGGGAACTACAGGACGCTATTTTGGCGATATCGCACAAAAAGCAGATGAAACGGAACGTGGTTCCGCTATTCTACCGGAAAACGAGGAATTTCGCTCAATAGAGCCGAAATAAGGGCTCTGACTTCCGTAACTCTGCGAAAAGTGGTGTTTTCGCAGAAATAAGGGACCTACGTTCCGTTAGGGGTGGGAACAAGGCAGGTTTGATCCTTCTTAGTCGCTACCCCTTCCGCTGCCACACCGGGAACCGAAGCATCATCTTCGTTCCCTCCCCCAGCACGCTAGCCGGTGTGATGTCACCGCCGTGCTTCTCCACGATCCACTTCGCGATCGCGAGGCCTAGGCCGGTGCCACCTGTGCTGCGCGTCCGCGACTTGTCCCCGTGGTAGAAACGGTCGAAGATATGCGGCAGATCCTCTGCCGATATGCCAACTCCCGTGTCTTCTACCACCAGTTCAACATCGTGGCCCTTCTTGCGGGCCACAATGCGAATCGTGCCATCCGCAGGCGTAAACTTCATGCTGTTGTCGAGCAGTATGACCAGTAGCTGGTGGATTCGTTCGACATCCCCCATCAGCTCAATCCCGCTCTCGACGTGTGATTCCAGCTTCTGCTGCTTCAGCTCAGCTAACGGCTCGAACTTCTGCACGACTTCACGAATTACCTCAGTCAGCAGCAAAGGCTTCAGCATGACTTCCTCTTGATTCGAATCCGCTCGGGCCAACGTCAGCAGCTGTTCCGTCAATCTACCCATTCGTTTCGATTCCTCAAGCACCACAGAGAGCGGTTCACTCATGTTCAAAATCGATTGCTCTGGATGACGAAACGCCAACTCCACATTCGCTCGAATAATCGATAACGGCATCCGCAGCTCATGCGAAGCATCGGCAACGAATTGCTGCTGCTTATCCCACGATTGCTTAATCGGCCGCAGCGCTTGAGTGGCCAGGTACATACCTGCCAATATCGTTACAGCGCCACCTACTACGATCCCGATCAGGATAAGCTCGAACAGCTGCTTCAACATATTTTGCTCGGAGTCGATGAGGCTAATGGCTTGAATCGCTACAATTTTGGTCGACGCCTCGCTTAAAATCGAGGTAGGTGTGATGGTCTCTAATCCTAATCCTTTCGCCTGGGAAAGATCGGTCAACACTTTAAGATTCATCATTTTGGGCTGATCATACTGAATCGCATAAATTCGATAAGCATGATTATCCATGTTAACGGTTTGAGGGGTTTGAGCCGATCGATATGGTTTGAAGGCATCAACTTCTTTACGCATCGCAGCACCGCTTAAGATCGGGTAGGCATTCCCTTGATCATCCCACAGCACCACGAACACGCGTGGATCGATGCCCTGAACTTGAATTAATGTCTTTTTAGTCGTGCCTTCCTTAGGCTCATCCGGATCCGGCGACAGGATTTGTGATTTTGTATAGAAGAATTGCGCATCCTGCTGCACTCGCTCCTGTAACGATGCATCGACATTGGCATACAATTGATGGCGCAATTCAGTATAGACAATGATGCCCAGACAAACAATGATGACGAAGAAAACAACCGCGTTCAACGTTGTTAGACGAATTCGGGTCTTTTTGAACATGCGGCATTCTCCTTTAAAATATAGCCGACATTCCGAATCGTATGGATCATGTGATCGTAATCGAAAGGCTTCAATTTTTTGCGTAAATAGAAGACGTAGACATCCACAACATTCGACCCTACATCCGAATCCAGTCCCCAGACCCGTAGACAAATTTGCTCACGCGTTAGAATTTGGCCCCGATTCCGCAGCAAATATTCAAGCAGCTCGAATTCCTTCAAAGTAAGCTCCAACGGCTTCCCAGCTATCGCAGCTTCCTTTGTTCTTCCTTGCAGCACGAGTTGATCATATACCAGCCGATCTTCAGTTTCGATCCCTCCGCGTCTGCGCAGCAGCGCACGAACTCTTGCGAGCAATTCCGGTACACCAAATGGCTTCGTCATATAATCGTCAGCACCCGAATCGAGTCCCTTAACCATATCCTCAACACTATCTCTTGCCGTGAGGAACAGGATCGGCGTCAGCACTTGCTTAGCCCGCAAGGTATGCACAATTTTGACACCATCCATCCCAGGCAGCATCCGATCGAGCACCAACAAATCATAAATGCCTTGCTCCGCCAAATAGCAGCCCTCTTCGCCGCAGGCTGTCGCATCCACTTGGTAGCCTTCTTCTACGAGCAAGGTTCGTATCGTTTGCAGCAAAGGCAGCTCGTCTTCCACAACGAGTATTTTCATCAACTTTCCTCCCACGTGTTGCACCGCAACCACTCTATTGGTCTCAGTATAAAGGGATGAGATGAACGCCAGCTTAAAATAAGCTTAGGCTAGTCTGTAAATACAAACCAATCCAGCTCTTTCGTTGCGATTAATTTTTTCTGTCCATTTTGAAATTGATGGTAGACGTTCAATTGATACGTTTTCATATCACCGATTTGATAAATTTTATCTTTGTTCGTGTACGTAATCGTCGCGTCGTGGAAGCCCACTTGGAGAGATTTCGTCGGATCCGCCCCATCCAGCGCATACGTTTGACTCACGATAATTTCTTTGCCGCTCCGGTCCAAATCATCTTTCAGTTCCACGATCAAAGAATGATCCTTCATGCTCGTTTCAACTAAAGTATCTCTTTTTAATTCATAATCGAAATCCAGCATGACGGTCCCTTGTGCAAAATTAATCTGTGTCCCGATATGACTTAACGTAATCGTATACGGGTAGACGTCCAGTTCGGCGAAGCCACCCAGCGGCTCTTCGATCTCTTCTGGCAATTGAAAAACAGCGGCGTTGACATAGCCATCCTCTTGAGCTACACCAGAGAAAGTGACTGCGTCGCCAAGAATCAGCTGCAAATCTGCTGTCTTATACCCTTTGGGAAGGGTTGCATACACATAAATAAGTGCCTTGCCGCCAGGAATGACCTTATTGTTGATCTCTGACATGTGAGCCGGAAAAACCGTACCGTCTTCCGCCCTAAACTGCGCAACCTGCTTCCGCAAATCCGTAAAACGCTTCTCCAGGTTTTCGACACTCAACTGTACCGTGAACAAATCGGCGCCTTCGCCTTGGAATGTTTGGGTGGAACGAATCGAATAAGCAGCACTTTGCCCAATATCGGTCAGCGTTCTCGTCTCCGCAGCAGGGATCACCTTCATCCCCATCAGCTCTTTATTATGATGAAACGTGAGCAAATCACTCACTTGGTTATCCGCAGCCTTCTCTTGTAAAACAAGATTCAAGTCCTTGAAATCACTCGTATACGGGATTTTCCCCGCCAACTGGAGATTGATCTCTTTGCCAGGCTGAAGACTGATCACACGATCGGTCCGAATGAGGCTAGCCTCGACAGTCACGGCATCATCAAGTTCAAAATACCCTTTTAAATTCGGAATAGGCAGCGCCTGACTCCCTTTATTCGTCAACGTAATATTAGCCGCCAAAATGTCTTGATCTTCCCACGGCAATCGCTGCAAGGACGTCATTCTCACCGTGTACGTGCCTGACTTGTTGGAAAACGCATAGTCGTTCCCCAATGAAACTTCCACTTCTACAGCTTCCGGCACTTCGAAAAAAGCCACCGGCAGCTTCAAGCTGCTCTTGCCATCACTTGCCGTCGTCGTTTCGGTGATGACAAGCTGCCACCCCTCCGCTCCCGCTTCCCTAGGAATGGAGCCGCTGAGAAGCCCTTCTTTTTCAGCAAGTGGTTGCAGCTCTGTCCCTTTCCCCAAGGTTGCAGCTTGCAGCGGATACATGTGTCCTTGAGCGGTACGAATGAAGTAACTCAGATCAGGCAGCTTAGCACTGCTAGTCCCTTTATTCTCCATTTCAAAATAAATCGAAGGCAAGTAGAAATCGTCATTTCTACTTATGGAGGTACGTGCGATGTTCGCATAGTATGGCGTCCCATCAATCTCAACCGAACGTGTCGCTTCCACTGGCGTCACCACGGTGTAATCACTCGCAGGCGTCAATTGACCGATAACTCGTTCAAAGCCAGCGACCGAAAAATCCAACTGAACGAGCTTAAATAATAGATCTTGAAGCTCGGTTGTCGCGTTCACTTTTGCATAAAAGTTGTATGCTTGGCTTGTACCTGGTGCAATCCGATTCGTATCGCCGCTCTGCGTGAACTGATTAACCGTAAACGTACTGCCAGCCTTGGACTGCAGGCGTACCCAATAATTTTTAAAAGACAGTTCACTCACACCGCCGTTATGGACATTGACCGTAAAGGTGACCATCCCGTCCTGATCGCCAGGCAGCAGCATGACATCTTGCACTTCCATGTAGCTAGCCTCGCCGATAGCGGCTTTTCCTAGCAATGTTGAGCCTATGACCTGCTCCTCGGCAAGCTCCGCAGATGTAGACGAAGCAACCCCAGCTCCGGCCGAGGCCGAAACGGGGGAAGCAGTGCTGCTTAGGAGGAGGAGGAACAGAAGCAAATGAAATATTTTACGATGACGAATCATCATGATGCATACATCCTCCTTGACTGACGGTTACTCTTGCAAATACGTGTTAACCTTGTTCTGAATGACCTTCGCAACTTCTTCAGCGGACTTCTGACCTTGGAAGAACGATGCTGTTTCTTCAGCAACGATATTCGTGATTTTCAAATCGCTTTCTGCATATACGCTAACATTGTTCAAAATCTTCTCCATAGCCGTTACATCCTGCTCCGTGGCAGGTTGAACCGTCGCTGCTTTGCCATTAATCATAAGCTTCATGCTTTTGCCGCCGCCTTCACCGCCTGTTCCGAGCGTTTTCAAGAAGTCGATTTGCGCCTTAGCTCCGGTCTTATTAACGGCAATCCCCGTCAACTCTCTAGCCGATTGCATCTCATCGGACAGCAAGTACTTCACGAATTCCCATGCTTCCTTCTTGTTAGCTGATTTGCTGTTGATGGCAAGCGGTAACGACGAGGTAAACTGAGTTCCTCTGGCTTCGCTCTCCGAAGGCAAGTTGTAGTACCCGCCTTTGCCCTCAAAATTCATTTTCGGCATCGTATACATATCCATGTACATCAGAACGTTCCCCTTCGGTTGGAAAACGACATTGTTAGGATCGGAGTTATCCGCAAGAATGACCTTATCGTCATACATGGATTTCGCAAGCTTAAGCATGTTAATGAAATCAGGTGTATCAAATTTGGCTTTCTTCGCGCCGACATCAGCGAATTTCGAGAAGCTGCTGCCCAGCATCGACGTGATTAGCTCGGCAGGCTCTATTTTGCCCATGGGATACGTGTCTGGCTTACCGTCATTATTTTTATCTGCGACCATAGCACTGGCCTTTTTCTTAAAATCTGCCCAAGTCCACTTGCTGTCATCGATCTGTTGACTACTCAATAAGGCTTGATTGCCCAGCCACATATTCAATCCCACTTTAATGGGGACCGCATATAAGGAACCGTTATATTTCATAGCATCGAAAATACCTGCGTAATAGTTATCCTTTTTGAACGAAGCATCTTTACTCATCAGGTCGCTGATATTCTCCAGAAGCTTCTTGTCTGCATATTTCTGATAAGGAAGTCCGCTCGTCACGATGATATCCGAAGCTTTGCCGCTCATGAGCTCAGCTCCTACTGAACTGGCGTATTTCTCCGTGTTTTTCGGATCTGGCTTCTGCATGATCATCATCTGCTGCCCCTGCCCCTGACCTTGTGCTTGGCCTTGTGGCGCCGTTTGAGGTGCTGCTGCATACTCTTTTATGTTAATTTTGGTGTCTGGATGCAGAGCCTCGTATTTCTGTTTAGCTAGCTCGAGAAAACGATCGGATGTCATCACAGATAGTGTGACTGTTTTGTTCCCGGCAGCGGGTGCTGCTGTACTTCCTGTGCCACCCGATGTTGTCGTCGTATTGGACGAACAAGCTGTCAGAGATAACATAGAAACGAGCGAGCAAGCGATGACCGATTGTTTAACTGTAATTTTGCGCATAAGAAAATTCCACTCCTTTAGATGGGTTAAAATGAATAATAGCCACGGTGCATAGCGCACCTACTACCGCATAATCCAGCGGTTCAATCTGATAAGACAATCCTGCCCACTGGGCCATGGCGAAAATGAAGACAGCTGCAACGGGCACATACATGAATATGCGTTGCAATTGGGTATACACGGGTACTCGTTCCAGCACCCATAACCGGATGCCAAGCAAGAGCAGCGGCAAGCCGAACAGCATGCCTCCTACGAACAACCGGCCTGTTAGCCCATTGGCGGCATCGATCAAAAACTCCTGCGGCGATGGAACGTAGCCCATCTGTGCCGCTTCCTGCTGCCATAGGCTGTGCAGCTTTTCCATGTAAAACGACAGATCAATGATCTGCTCCGGCACCCATTCCAGCGGGATGTAGAGGTGAAACCGGATGCCTTTCCAGAGGGCAATAATGCAGGCGCTCATACCGAGTACAGCGAGTGTGCCTATTAACAGTGCTGATTGTTCAAGAATCACGGCATCGATCCAGTTATCTCTGGTAAGTCTCTTTTTTAAAACAGCTTGTATGGTTAAGCATTGTCGTATGATCAACCGCACAAGGATGTAGATCGCGATCATCCCGCATACAAACAGTTGAACCAATCGCCACTGCGCCATTCGTTTATGAGCAAGCTCGTGGTTGACAATTTTGAATTGCCCAGGGTTGTGACCGATCGAATTGAGCACCTCGTTCACTTGGCTTTCTCCCCCAGCAACTGCGCTAGGCTTGCCTGCCATTTGAATGGTTTCAATCCTCGCCTCTGACTGGATATCGAATAGCGTCGTGACGGGAATCAGCACATTTGGACTGCCATCGTCAGACATCTGCCGAAGCAGAGAGCCTTCATCCTCGAACACCCCGACGACCGTAAAACCGACACCGAACAGCTCAATCGTTTTACCTACGACCTGATTCGAACGAAATAGCTGCTGAGCAACCGTAGCGCTAACTAAGGCTACTCGGCTGTGCTCATCCACTGAGTTTTGTGCGAAGGAAGCGCCGGCCTTCAGCTTAATTTGGTTAAAATCTGTATAAGAATTGTTAACACCGAACACATCCGTGTTTAGCTTTACTGCACCATATATCGCTCGCGTTTGCTCTCTCGCTGCATAAGCGATCGGCAGTGGTGCCCACTTTTTGGTCAGCAGCTCAGCATCTTTCAAGAACAAGCCCGCTGGGCTTGCTCGCGCAGCCGATGGATCCACGTTTACCGTGATCTGCTGCATCCCATAGGAGCCGTTCGTCTGGTCCCATTCGCTAACAACGGAAGCGACTAATCCGCTGCTGGCCAGCAGCAACAGCACACCGACAAATACCATCCATGCTGCCAATCGGGAACGCTGCATAACCTCCCTCCTCCCTGTTATTCATTCGCACGCACACGGTCCCCTTCCGCAATCGATTTCGAACTCGAGACGATTACTTTATCTAGCGGCGTAATGCCGTTTTCGATGGATGTTTTCGTATCATCCGCATCTCCGATCTGTACATTCGCCCGCTGCGCAACATATTCCGTGCCTAGCGGACCTTTCTTTTCTTTGAGGAGCAGGACGTACGTCCCCTGATCATCCTCCCGTACAGCATCGTTAGGCAGGAGCGAGCGGAACGAGGCTGTTTTTTTGACAATATCGAACTCGCCGGTTTCTCCCCCTTTCAGTCGATCATCCTTCAAGGTGAACGTAATTTCTTTCCCTTTTTGAGTCGACTGATTGGACTGACCAGAGCCGGAAGAGCTTACTGCATCCCGAATATCGGTGATTTGCGCTGGAATTCTGGCATTGTTTAACGTGGCAAAAATAAGCTCCGTCTTATCACCCACAGCGACATATGGCGCTTTCGCATCGTCAATCGTGGCCTTCATCTGCTGGCCCCTGGACAAATCGGCAATGCTCACGGCAGCTTTTCCGCTAGGAACAGGAGCTCCTTTCACTGCGTTTACGGCCGTGACAATCCCGCTGACAGGTGCGACCATCCGCGAAAACTCCCTAAGCTGACGCTGTTGATTGGCAATCTGCCGCTCCAAAATTTGCATATCCAGCTGCGTACTCTCGATATCGCGAGCGATGCTGCGCATTTGCTTCTCGTCACTGCTGCGGAACGTTTCCTGATAGCTTTCCTGGAGCTTCTCCAAGCTCAACTGCTTCTGCGCATATCGCGCCTGATTATCTTTCAGCGAATCTTCCGTCTCTCTTGTTTTAAAAACAACCAGCTCTTGTCCAGCCGTCACTTTATCGCCGACTTTCACTTCGACCTCGCTTGCGCCCCAGTTGGTCTCCACATAGACATCTGCTGTCTCAGCCGATTCCACGCTTCCCGAGCCTGTGACCTCATGTGACAATGTGCCGGCGAGCGCCTTTTCCGTGGTCACCTCAGCCAGCGATATACCTAGCAGGGTATTGGAAAAGAACGTCAAGGCGACCATCGCAATAACAAAGGTAACGATTGCCTTTCTAATTCCTTTCTTCTTGGCGCGTTCGCCGTCGGCGGCGGCCATTAATGCTTCCATACAACGTTCCTCCTATGTGTCATCCATCTCACCTTTTTACCCTTTTATCCCTGACAACTGGATGCCTTCGACCAAATATTTCTCCGCATACAAAGCAACCAGCAGCGGTGGCAGCATATACACCACGGATGCGGCGAAGGCAATGCCTCGCTCCTCGTCGCCAATGACGGCTAAATACACAGATAACGGCTGCTTGATCGCATCATTTAAAAAAATCAGCGGTTGTTCCACCATATTCCAATTATCAATGAAAACGAGGATTGATAGCGCCGCCACACCTGTGCCGCACATCGGCAGCACAATTCTTGTCCATATGTAGAAGTGACTCGCCCCATCCACACGCGCAGCTTCGATATAGCTCGCAGGCACGACCATCATGAACTGCCGCAGCAGGAATACGCCGAAGGCACTGAAAATACCGGGGTATATAATCGAGCCATACGAACCTATCAGCCCTAACTTATCTGCGACAATGAAATTGGGCACCAGCGTGACCTGAAAGGGCATCAGCATTGTGACAATGTACAGGAAGAAGAGCGGCTCGCGAAATCGAAAGCGCAAATGGGCGAAGGCGTACGCGGCTAGCGAAGCTACAACCAGTTGACCCGCGATGATCGGCACTGTCATTTTCACCGAGTTCCAGAACATGAATAGAAACTGCGGCCTCCCCACCAAAACCGCATAATATTGCGAGAGGGTTACGCGATTAGGTATCCAAGCCATGGTTATGAAATCGCCATCGTCTGTATCGCCCGAAAGTGCAGCGTAGTTGCTCGTAATCTCCTCTTCCGCCATGAAAGAGTTGCTTATCGTCAGCACCATCGGGAACAAAAATCCCCCCAGCAGCAAGATTAGTACGGTCATAAGCACGATTCGCGCGGACTTTCGCCCCATACGGACAGTTAGCGGCTTTATGCGGCTTGCTTGCATTTGATATCTCCTTTCCAACGCGATTCCACCGTTATCCGATGGACTTGCTGATGCGCCTCTCCACTACAAAAAGTGTCAATACGAGTACTACGATAACCAGAGCCATTAAAAAAGCAGCAGACGTTAGCTTCTGATAATCCAGTGATTTGAACATGTTGTTCATATAATGCTGCAGCATATAAATACTTTCATCCGGGTAATTGCCGGCAATTAAGTACGTCTCACGAAACATTTTAAAGGAGTTAATAATCGACATGATGAAAACAAAGAAAGCCGTTGGCGTTAAATAGACAAGCGTAATCGATCGCCACTGCCGAAACTTGCCTGCTCCATCCATCGATGCTGCCTCATAGTAGTCGTTCGGAATATTTTGAAGGCCTGCAAGGAACAGGATCATATTGTAGCCGATGTTTTTCCACAGATAGACAATGATCAGCACATACAAGGAGGCTTCGCTTTCCATCCAATCGTGAGGACGTATCCCCCAGCCGGCAAGCCACGCGTTGATCGTCCCATGCAGATCGAATAGCGCGTTCCACACCAGCACCACGGATGCCACCGGTACAACAAGCGGACTCAAGAACGAGATCCGGAACGTTTGGCGCAGAGGAAGCTTGCGATTAAGCAGCATCGCCAGCCCTAGTGCAATCAACATGTTCAGCGGCACACAGATCGCCATAAAAAGACTTGTATTCACGGCTGCCCGCCGAAAAATGGGATTCCCCAGCAGCTCGCGATAATTCGCTCCCCCCACAAAAGAGCCGTTAATCGGGCTGTCCATGAGCGAATAATAAAACCCCATCCCAAAGGGGATTAAGAAAAACACTGCAAATCCTGCCAGGCTCGGCAATAGAAATAGAAGTGCTGTTAGACCCTCATTGTTGCGTAACCACTTCAGCACAAAAGCGTTCCTCCTTCCCTCAGAACACATTCTCTCATTCGTAAATTAGAAATGGATTAGAAGGAAAGAGAGATCAGGTCCTTTTCGGCAACCAGCATACGCTCCGTCGAATGAAAATTGCAAAAGTGCAACTTTGCTCTATCAAATTCGCGATTTCAGCTAAAATTGATGCGAAAAGGCATCAATTTGTCTGTTTTCAGCTTTTTTTAGACCTTTTCGCCCCGAAAGGATGCCTTTTTGCAATTATTTGGAATGTTACATTAAACACTCATGTAAAGGATGCTCTTTTGCATCTTTGATAGCTAGGAAACAGGCCTTCGACAAAAAAAAGCCCAAGACATCGTCTTGGACTTTTCATACCGGTTATTCCCCACGCCTAGTTCCGTTTCACTTCCTCAGTCTAACTTTACCCGCCCTGGCGAATCGTAAATCGCATCCGATCCGCCCCGCCTGGCACATACAAATAAACAAGCTCCAAATACCCCTCACGTGCAGCGATTGTCGGACCCGGCGCTTCCGCTTCTACCGCAAGCTCGATTCCTGGCTGTTTCCACAAAGTTGGCGTCAAGCCTGCGGCATCCAGCTCGCTCCCTCTAAACTCGAATACCAATTCAATCGGCTGCTCCGTCGTAAAATGCACATCAATCCGCAGTCCATCCTGATCTGCCTGTGCATTGTACCTGATTCCTCGCATATGCTTGCTCCAATGACCGCCTACCTCACGGCGCCCAAGTCGTACCGAATAGACCTCACCCTTTCCACTCTGCCAATGAATGGTAGCCGGATGCAGCTGACCACTCGTGTTCTCACTCCCCGAAAGGCCGCCCATCATGTAGTTCTCCGCAATCCAAGCCGTAGCCGTACAAAGTGGCGTATTCTCTCCAGGCTTGTTTCGCTCACATAGCTCGCGGAATTGCTTCGTCACTTGTCGCGGTTCGCGGTGCTGAACAAGCAGCGGTTTCACGCTATCCGGCACTCGTCCACCTACATAAATGAGCAGCGGATCCAGCTCCTCATCGTCGCCATGTTCGATCATGTGCTCATAACCCGCTCCCAGCGCGAGATACAGATGAGCACCCAACGAGCTGTGATGCAGCATTTCCATTTCATAGGCGCGTGTATAGGGACCGGATAGATTTTCGAGATTTGGATTATAAAATAACGCAATATTTTCCCATAGCCCTTGCAGCACTTGGTTACCAACTTCATGAATAGCAGCCGATTTGCCGAAGGCACGCCATAAGCCCAACGCCGTCAAATCCACCGCATAATAGGTCGCTGAATTAAACTCCGCAAAGGAGTTTAACTCGCTAAAATGCGCCTGAAATTTGAGAATTTCCTTTTGCGCATGCTCGGTCCACGCTGCATTTCCAAAGCGATCCCCGAAGAAATCAACGATGAAGATATGCATCAGCTCAATATTCGTATTCATCGGAATCGCGTCAGATAGTCGTCGATCGATCGAAGCACTTACCGTTTTGCCCATCGCCTCATCCATCTGTGCTACAAGCTCAGGAGACAGCTTCTCCTCGAACAGTCCCAGAATCGCTCCGAACGAACAAGCTATGAACTCTCGCCAGTTCGGATCATAGCTTGCCCACACCCGAGGGAGCACGCGATCCACCGCATTCCGAAATTGCTCTTGTACGCCATCCTGGCCCATTATCTTTTCAAGCTCCGTGCCAATACGCGTCAACGTCTCTTCTAGGTAAAATGCAAAGCCCGGCGTGTCCACCTGTTGCCAAGGATAATTCCCTTTCGGCGGATCCAAGTCCTTATCTGTGCGACGGAAGGTGCCATGATAAATTTCATCAGGCGCATCCAATTGCAGGCGAATGATGCTGTTGATGAGGTCGCTTGCCCGCTCCACATCCCCTGGTTGATCCCGAAGCAGAAGTCCGAACGCATAGTGCGAACTTGCGCGAGTGTCATATTTATGGGATAAATTGCGAAGCAACTTCATTTCCCCGTCATAGCGAGCGTCACAACCTTTTAGATAATACCGCAGTGCAAAAGTCTGTTTCTCATTCAATTGGATCTGTACCATCTATCTTCCAACTCCTTCTATATGCGACTATCCTTTGTTGTCGATTATACCTTGTATGTACACATTGTTGGAGTACGAAAATACGCCAAATGCAAAAAGCCCCCAACCGCCAGCATCCTGCCAGCGTTAAGGGACTTCCTACTATTTTCACGATCATGATCGTTGTCGCCTTGCCGATTTAAGCCCTATTCCTGTATACTTTGGCTGTACCGAGGCACTATCATACCAACCGCCCGAGAGGAAGTGACCCTGATGTCCTATGTTCAGAATAATATCGGTTTGAACATTTTGCCGCTTTATTTTGCCTGCCAGCGAAAAACGATCGGAACTGAACAGTTTCAGGGTACGTTCCACGCCCATCAAGGGATTGAAATTTTAATCGTTCACGAAGGCCAAGGCACGCTCATTGTTGATCAGAAAAGCTATGAAGTGACTTCCGGTATGCTATGCGTCTTTCAGCCCTATCAGCTTCACCACATTCAAATGGATCCCGAAACGCCATTCGTGCGCTCTATCGTTCATTTTGAGCCATCCGTATATGAAGCCTACTTCGAGCAATGGCCGCGGTTGTTGGCTTTTTTCAAGCATATTCATACAAATACACTGCAAGCCCCTTGTCTTTACGAACCAAGTGTGACGGATCAATTTCTTATGCTTTTACAAAGCCTTGCGAGGAAACTGCCTTCCTTGAACAAACAAGATGAGATGGAAGAGTTTTCACTTTTTCTCATCGCCTTCTTTCGCAGCCTCATGCCGCTGTGGGAACGACACGAAGGTCAGACACACTCAGGCACCACACGCAAATCCCATCAAGCCGAACGAATCCTCAACTGGCTGGAGGAGCATTACACCGAGCCGTTGCGATTAGAGACGATGTCCGCTGAGCTGCATCTATCTCCTTATCACTTGTCTCATTTGTTCACTGAGTGTACCGGCACCAGCATTTCCGATTACGTTACAGCAAGAAGATTACAGCAAGCAGTCAAGCTGCTAACGTCGACGGATCAGACTGTGGCTCGCATCGGCGAGGCCATTGGTGTAACGAATTGCTCATACTTTTGTAAAATGTTCAAAACCCAGATCGGCGTGACGCCGTACCAATTTCGCAAGCAATATCAGCGGGGAAATAACGCAGCCGTTACTCGGCAGTCGTTATAATCATCGCATCGAGCTGTGCAATCAGGCATAGCTCTGCTGCTTTAAACGTATGCTCCTGCGTCATCGCAACTTCCGTACGATTCAAGCAATCCAGGATCAGCTGGCCAAAGTAAGGGTAACCGACTTGACCACTAACGGCAAAATGCTGCTCCCCATCCTTATTCACGAGGTACACATGATTGCTCGTCTGTTCTCTGGCGATATCGACGTATTTGCGAAGCTCAATATACCCATCGCTCCCTAGAATCGTCATGCGGCCATCGCCCCATGTGCTTAAGCCGTCTGGCGTCATCCAATCCACGCGGAAATAGCCGGTTGCGCCATTGTCACCAACCAACGTAGCATCCCCGAAATCCTCAAAATTCGGATGCTGCGGGTAATTGTAGTTCGCGACTTTACTGTGAACAACCTTCGCGTCTTTTGCCCCCGTAAAATACAGGAACTGCTCGATCTGATGACTTCCGATATCACATAGAATGCCGCCGAACTTCTCCTTCTCAAAAAACCAATCCGGTCTGCTCGACAAACTAATGCGATGCGGCCCTAATCCAATGACTTGATGAACGCGACCGATCGCGCCTTGTTCGATCAATTGACCTGCGAAAATCGCGCTCTCCACGTGCAGACGCTCGCTGTAATACACCGCATATTTCTGTCCAGTCTCTGCTACCTTCGCACGCGCTTCTTCTAATTGCTCCAGCGTTGTGAACGGGGCTTTGTCTGTGAAATAATCCTTCCCGCTATCCATCACCTTGAGCCCCAGCGGACCACGATCACAAGGAATCGCTGCCGCGGCAACAAGCTTCACTTCTGCATCCTGTAAAATCTCTTCCAACGAGCTTGCCGCACGTACGCCAGGGTATGTGCTCAAGAATTTGTCCACTTTGGCAGGGTCTGGGTCATACACCCATTTCAATTCCCCGCCCGCTTCTCGCAAACCATTGCACATTCCATAAATATGCCCATGATCCAACGCCGCCGCTGCGAAAATAAACTCCCCTGGCTTACAAACTGTATTAAAGCTCCCTTGTGGAGCGTAATTCATGCCATCACTTTTTTGCATTATCGTCAGTCTCCTCAAATGTTATTTAAATGTACTTCCCGTTGTAATTGTTTGTGGCGCAAAGTTTTCGATGGATGTGTTTTTCTCATAAAAATGAGTCGCATTCGCCTGCACTCCGCTTCTCGTGTAGAATGCATCATCCGCGGCAAGCGGGAATATCACAAGCTCGCCTGTGCTCGCTGATTTGTAAATCCCCGTGATCAGCTCCAACGTTTGACGGCCGCTAATTCCATCGATCAGCACAGGAGCGCCGGTCTCAATCGCCGTTAGCACATTATCGATTTGACCTGCATGTCCTACGTACTTCACTTCTGGCAAGCTTTCGTAGAATGCTTGTAGCTCTTCTTCTAGCTCCTTGTTCGGCTCTGGGAAACCATTCGACGTCGAATTCGACGCGGTCACCTTCCATGGCGCAGATACACGTGCTTTCGCACCTTGGAAAATCAACTGCTGCTCCTCGCCGTGATGGACGACCGAGCTCGTTATTTGGCCTAGGGAACCGTTGGCATAGCGCAGCATCCCTATCGACAGATCCTCAACCTCTGCGTTATCGTGCGACACATTGCTCATGAACGCTTGGACTTCCGTTGGACTGCCCATCATCCAGAGCAGCGCATCGATATGATGCACCGCATGGTTCAGCGTCGGGCCGCCGCCCTCCTTCTCCCACGTGCCGCGCCACCACAGATCGTAGTAGCAATGGCCGCGCCACCAGAAGGAATCGACTTGGACGTGGACGATTTTACCCATCAGGCCGCTTTCCAGCACGGACTTCATTTTCATCATCGGCGTCTTGAAGCGGTTCTGCGCTACTACAGACAACAACTTGCCTGTCCGCTGCGCAGCCGCATTCATCAAGTCGCACTCCTCGAGCGAGGACGCCATTGGCTTCTCCACCATGACATGCGCGCCTGCTTCCAGAAACTCAACCGACAATGAAGCATGCGTATACGGCGGCGTACAGATGGAAACAAGATCAATGTCCTCTTGCAGCAGTTCCTTGTAGTCCTTCACAGCTCTGGCATTTTTCAGCTGAAAATGGTCAATTCGCTCCTGCGCTTTATCCACATAAATATCGCTAATCGCGACGATCGTACAACGCTCCGGGAATTGTAAATACGCTTCAATATGCGCCTTCGAGATCGCACCTGCTCCAATAATAGCTACCTTCAGCATCTACTTCATCTCCTTGTTTCTTGCTACTTGTTGCTCCAAGCATACCAAGAATGCGGTTACAAATGTGACGCTATTTTGTGCAAAAATGACGTTACTTTGCGGTTTTGGCAGGTCTTAAGGTGCTCAAGAGCAGCACTAACTGTATAAACTGCAGCTAATTTCGGCGGATTTCACATTATTGAAGAGATGACTGGAAAAGCTGCAGTTAATTCAGAGGAAATTTGAAGAATTGTGCTGCTGGCGGAAAATTAGCTGTAGGAAATCCAGTTAGTCCGTTAGATACGAGATATTTGCTTAAAATAGATGGAGGAAATCCAGTTAGGTTTGTTGAGGCGTGTTTGTGGTTTGCTGGTGCGGTTACATATGAGCACACTCATACCGATGCCCACACCGATCAACAAGTCAGCGTGGGCATCGGCGTATTTTTTCAAACAAAGTATTTTATTTAAAATAGTACCTTGACAGTCATAGTAGTGTATCGTATTATGTAAATGTGAGGTGAAGACATGAGCGAAAACAAACTAACATCAGACCTGCTCCGCGGACATACAGATACAATGATTTTAAGACTTTTATCCGAAGCTGACCGCTACGGGTACGAAATTGTCAAATTGATTGCTGAACGCTCGGGTGGCGAATATGAATTAAAAGAAGCCACGATGTACTCCAGTGTACGGCGGCTTGAGACAGACGGCGATATCGAGTGGTATTGGGGTGACGAATCTCAAGGCGGACGGCGCAAATATTTTAGGATTACTGAAAAAGGCAGAAATGCTTACGTACGCAACAAGAACAATTGGGAGTATTCGAAGCGCGTGTTAGAAAACTTATTATAAGGAGAGATGATGAGATGAATCAGAAATTAACGAACTATGTGAACGGTGTTTTCACACCATACGATGGGGTAAAGAGTGTTACTGAATTAAAGGCAGACCTGCACTCCGATTTGCAAGAGAGATATCGTGAGCTTAAAGCTGAAGGCAAAGACGATGAAACAGCTTTTAATATGACAATTGAAAGCATCGGCGACATCGAGCAAACGATTCTGGAGGTCTCCAACCTCTCCCGCTCGCTGGAACGCCAAGTCGTGACAAACTTTAGTGCGAGCAACTTGGCCATGGGTGACTTTGCAGGCGTTAAGGCTCATAAAGGCCAATTTAATGCTAGCGCGTTACGCGGTGCCGACTTTGCGGGAGCAGACTTGACCGGCAGCTCGTTTAAGGCCAGCGACACACGTGAAGCCAATTTTGATGGCGCTAATCTGACAGACTGCCTATTCTCCGCGAGTGACCTAACCAATGCAAGCTTCAACGAGTCGATCCTTGTACGCACCAACTTCAATGTTTCCGGGATGGAAGGTGCCAAAATCACAGGTGCCAAACTGACTGACGTCACGCTAAGCAAGATCGACCTTAGAAAAACAAGCTTCGAAGGTTGTATCTTTGACGGCGTGGACTTCGAATATTCCGACCTCAGCGGGGTAAATTTTGACGGGCAAACCTTTATCGGCGTTAAGTTTGATAAATCAGCAGTAAACGAAGTTTCTTTTAAGGGCGCTGTGCTCATGAATGTATCTTTCCAGGCGTTCTTTTCATTGACCAATAAGTATTATCGCGCCTTTAAAACCATATGCTTTGACGGTGCGGTCATGGATAAACTGACCTACGCATCGCTTAAAGGCATGGGAGCCGATTTGTCTAAAGTTACTGTTCGATAAGGAGGAGAAGTTTATGCACAACACTTCAATTAAAGTGTCAGGTTTGCAGAAGTCTTACAAGGATCTTCAAGTCCTAAAAGGTGTAGATTTCGAGGTGGAAAAAGGCAGTATTTTCGCCTTACTTGGCTCTAATGGAGCTGGTAAGACTACGGTTGTCAAAATCCTTACCACCCTGCTCAAACAAGACAGCGGTACTGCCACCGTAAATGGATTCGATGTAGCTTCAAAACCCGAGAATGTTCGCCAAGCGATCAGTCTAACTGGGCAATTCGCCGCGGTGGATGAGATTCTAACGGGACGGGAAAATCTCATCATGATCGCTAAGCTGCGATACCTCAAAAATCCGCGTCAGGTTGCGGACGACTTGCTTAAACGCTTCGGCTTGACAGAAGCCGCCGACCGCAGGGCGTCTACTTATTCGGGTGGTATGCGCCGCAGGCTCGACATCGCCTTGAGCCTTGTGGGTAATCCGCAGATCATTTTCCTCGACGAGCCGACGACTGGGCTTGATCCCGAGGCGCGCATCGAAGTTTGGAAGGTTGTTAAAGAGCTCGCGGGCAGTGGCACGACGGTACTCCTGACCACGCAGTATTTGGAAGAGGCTGAGCAGCTTGCCGACCGAATTGCCATTTTGCATGAGGGTAGAATTATCGCCAACGGCACGCTTTCCGATCTTAAAAAGCTTTTCCCCTCCGCAAAAGTGGAGTATGTTGAAAAACAACCATCCTTAGAGGAAATATTCCTCGCAATCGTCAGCAAAAAGGAGGCCATATAAATGGAGACGGTAAAAAATCATTTTTTCACTGATATAAGCGTAATGCTTGGACGTTCTATGCGCCATATTTTCCGCAGTATAGACACCATCATTACGGTCTGTATCACACCAATTGCGATGATGCTGCTGTTCGTCTATGTGTTAGGCGGTGCCATTCAAACCGGAACAGATAACTATGTGAACTATCTGTTGCCAGGCATACTGCTTATGGCGATCGCTAGCGGAATAGCTTATACCGCTTACCGCCTGTTTATGGATAAGCAACGGGGCATATTTGAGCGGTTTCACACCATGCCGATTTCACGTTCCGCCTTACTTTGGGGGCATGTGCTGACCTCTTTGGTGTCCAACGCCATTTCGATTATCGTCATCATTCTAGTAGCGTTGATTATGGGTTTTCGTTCGTCCGCTGGAATTCTGCCGTGGCTTGCCGTAGCAGGTATACTCGCATTGTTTACACTGGCCTTAACTTGGGTCGCGGCGATTGCCGGACTGTCCGCAAAAACGATAGAAGGTGCAAGCGCGTTTTCTTATCCGCTTATTTTCCTCCCGTTTATCAGTTCGGCGTTTGTGCCTACCGAGTCGATGCCGTCGGTCGTTCGCGCCTTTGCCGAAAACCAGCCGGTGACCTCGATCGTGAACGCTATGCGTTCGCTACTGGCGGAGCAGCCAGTGCGCAATGATATATGGATTGCACTAGCGTGGTGCGTAGGGATTTTGTTGGTAGCATATTTCTTTGCGATGAGGGTTTATAAAAACAAGGTGTAAAAACAAAAAAAGAGACCCACAGCAACGGGCTGTGGGTCTAAGTTTATATTTTAAAGGGGGTCGACTTTTATTATAGTATGAAATGATTAATGCCAGATGAAAATCAGATTTCATTTGTGTAACAAATGTTTAACCGTACCATTAAAGCGATAATGTAAAGAAATATTTGTCCACATACTAATCGTATAAATAAATTGGTGACACCAATGTTATTCCTTAATAATGAGTCTCAAACCGTCGTTAAAAAGGTCATCTGCGGTACGACCTGAGTTGAAATACTCTTCAATTGCCGCCATTGTAGTTGGATGGTCTTTGGTGAACAGTTCAATGTTAAAATTCTGATTCAAATCCGGGTCAGGTAAAGTTTGTTCTTCAATCACATGCCCAAAAGTGAAGTGAACTGCTGTCAATACAATCAACCGAGACTCTCGTAAACTGACGCCAGCCGTTAGCAGTGTTCTAATGGACTTTTCCATCACATCTGACATGGTAAGGGAGAAATGCGCTCCTGCGACGACCCTTGCTCCGTCAGTGTATGAGAGCAATACTCTTCTCAACTGATTCAATACATCAAACAGCCATTCTTGCCAAGGCTGACTTGAATCTCGTTGAGATAGCTCTTTATATACAGGATGAATTATACGTTCTGTCATTTCATTGACTAGATCAGCCTTATTCTTAACATGCCAATAAAGCGTAGGGGATTTCACACCTAGCTTATTTGCCAACGCCCTTAAACTGACACCTTCGATACCAACTTCATTTAGCAACTTCAGAGCCTCTTCTACTACAATATTTTTATTAAGTGCCATCTATTTTTCTCCTTAACATTTTCTACTTAATATTCTAACACAACTTGACAATCTAACATATGTAGAGTAAATTTTAAATAAACATCTATATATGTTAGAGTTGTTTTTATCCGATATAGAAGCTGCATGGAAACGTGATAATTATTATGGCAAAAGACCAGTAATTGAAGGAGATTAAGAAGGAGGCTGAGAAAACATGTTAAATTTCACTAAACGTTGTCATCGAATAATTGTTCAAAATATCGCTGATAAATTTGGACTTTCAGAAGATTTGAGTCATCATCAATCCGGGTGGCAAAAACAACATCATGAACGTGTTTCCAAACTTCATAAAATCACTAATAATTGGCATCAATCTAACAATTGGAATAATCAGCATAATAAGAAGGTCGCAGAGTTCCATAAAAATCATGCCTCAAAAATAGAAGCTGGTGAAAATGGAAACGGCTTGTTAGCTCGGTGGGAAAGATTTGTCTATAATAAAGGTAAGTCTTTGTTCAAGTCAGCAAAATAGCCTAACTTTTTTTGAAATTAACTGTTCCTTTGAGAACAGTTTTTTTGTTATTCTTCTTCAAATAATCTGCCCGTCCCTCGTCGCCCCATTTTTTTGAGATAAGTCTATATTACAACTTTTGACAATAAAAAAAAGCCGCAACTACGCGACTTTTTAATGCATGTTCTACTCAAAGGCCGATCTCACCCCGTCATAACTCTCTCCACAGGATAGTGAATCTTTGCATCCTTCAGACCGCCGCCAATGAAATACAAGCAGGTTGTTAACCCGATTCTTCCCAGAAACATCAGAAACATAAGTATACATTGCGCAAATATACTTAGATCCGGTGTTATTCCTGTAGACAGGCCTACCGTCCCGAAGGCGGAGCATACCTCTAACACAATGGCGATAAGCGAATGCTGCTTGTCGGTAAAGCAGATTGCAATAACCGATAGGCTGCACAGCACAAACGCCAGTAACGTAATAGCCATTGCTTTTAAAACGTCATCCGGATGAAGCTCCCGATTGAATACTTTGATGGCACGGTTTCCTCGAGCAAAGTGATAAATAAAAAGCACATTCAACGCAAGTGTTGTCGTTCGGATCCCTCCGCCTACCGAATTCGGGGATCCACCAAAAAACATATAGAGACTCATCAGCAGAAGTGTCGGCATTGTAAAATCGTTAATATTCATTGTCGTAAGCCCAGCGCTTCTTGTTGTTGTCGATTGGAACAAAGCATAGAAGAAACTCTCATGCCACGACAAACCCTTAAAATAATGGTGATTTTCAAACAATAGGATCAGCAATGTGCCTATCACAAGCAAAATGCCATATGTTAATGTCGTTAACTTTGTGAATAAGGAGAATCGGAAAGGAGGATCTGACTTCCTCCTAAGATGTGTGAAATAGGCTTTTACCTCAATTAACACCGGAAACCCAATCGCTCCAAAAATAATGAGCGCAATCGTAACCAGCTGCACGAAATAATCGTGCGCATAAGGTGTTAGGGATTGTCCCGTGATATCCATTCCAGCGTTTGTCGTTGCACTGACTGCTGCAAACAATCCCTGAAGAAACGCCTCCTGCCAGCTATCATAATAGGCCAAAAAACGAATTCCGAAGATAAGCGCCCCTATTAATTCTGTTATAAGTGTGAACCGCAAAATTTCTTTCACCAATTGAACGAGGCCCGATAATGCGAACTGATTGTTATCCACCATAATCATGCGGCGTTCGCGTAATCCGATTTTTCTACCCACCAGAAGCCAGAAAAACGTACTCATCGCCATGATGCCGATCCCCCCGAATTGCAAGACGAGCATAATGACGAAATAGCCGAATACGCTGTAGCTTTCAGCAACATTAAATACGCCTAGCCCCGTGTCACTTACGACGCTGACGGCCGTAAAGACAGTATCAAAAAATGTAATTGTAACGCCAGGTTTATGCACTGCAGGAATACTAAACAGTAGGATGGATAAAAGAACTGCCAATAAATAATAGCCGGTAATCACTTGAGCAGGCGATCGCTTCTCGATCCAATTCTGCAATTTATTCCACATGGGCAACCTGTTCCTTTCACGCTTTCATTACATCGCGAATTTTCAATATTTTGGTTTGCCCATGATACTGATTGAATATTCCCAGCCATGTATAAACCAAACAGCTAAAACCAACATTAACGAAGTTACTTTAACCTTAATGCCAAAGGAGACTTCGTCATGCAACAACAAATGCAGCCCAATTCTCAAACGCAAGCTACGCCTAGTACAAACCACGGCGGTCATGAGCTTTTCGATTTACATGAAGTGTTGGCTTGTACCATCAATGTGCTGGACCAATTCATGATGTTTCGACAGTTTGTACAAGATAGCGAGCTGCTGGACATTCTCGATCGTCAATACCAGTTCACACTTGAGCAATACAATTTAACCGCGGAGTGTTTCACAACGGGACAAAAGCCAAGCCAAGAAACATCCACGTATATGATTAGGCAACTTTCACAGCCGATCTATGGCATAAAGCCAGTCCAACCCAAAAAGCCAAACCAATCGCTCGCTGATGTGAAGGATGCAGGAATAAGCGGGCATATGCTGGGTCTGATCAAAACGCACGCATCGTTGCTCACCATGACAGCCGTAGAAGTGACAAATCCCGTTGTGCGGCGGGTATTAGCCTCTCAGGTACAAAATTTCATCGAAATGGCTTATGAAATTTTCCTTTATCAAAATAGACTTGCCTACTACCAAGTCCCACAATTAGAAGCTTCCGATATGCAAAGCATGCTGACAGCATTCGTCCCCGCAACCGGGGTGCCACAAATGCCGCCTAATAACAGAGCAGCAGCGTCGCTACACTAGCATTGCGGCATACGAACAGTGACAACAACACGAACAAGCTAACTTGGTGGCAGTTAGCTTTGTTCGGCATTGGCTGCACAATAGGAACAGGTTTCTTCCTTGGTTCCGGCATCGCCATTCAAAAGAGTGGGTTTGTGGTTGTTTTTATATTTTTATTAGCAGCGCTAGCCACCTTATTTGTATATGAAGCCTTAGCACAGATGACGGCCGCTAACCCGGAGAAAGGGTCATTTCGAAATTATGTTAGGGAAGCCTATGGCCGCTGGGCAGGATTTGGCGTGGGATGGCTGTATTGGTCCTCGGAGATGCTCATTTTAGGTAGTTCTTTAACGGCAATTGGGATATTCACGCAATTCTGGTTTCCCAATCTGCCACTTTGGTTGTTAACTGCGATCTACTCGCTCCTTGCCCTCCTTGTTGTTATCCTTGGCTCGCAAGGAATTAACAAAACCGAGAATATATGCGCTATCGTCAAAATCGCGGCAGTGCTCCTATTCATCATCATCGCAGGGATTGCGTTTATCAAAGGTACCCATGGCATAAACTCTATTCAAGGTAGTAGCGTTCATTGGTTTAGTTCAGGTTGGACTGGTGCATGGAAAGGGCTTTTGTATGCGTTTTATGCGTTTAGCGGCATTGAGGTCATGGGCTTCATGGCGATACATTTACGGCATCCCCAAGACGCACCTAAAGCTGGGAGACTCATGTTGCTAATAATCACAGTCCTCTATGTGATTTCCATTAGCTTGGCGCTTCTTTTTATTACCAAGGAGCAGATGACACCTGATAAAAGCCCGCTGCTTCTCTCTCTAGGTATTATGGGGTTTCCTGTGCTAGTGCACATCATGAATGGGGTTCTGGTGATTGCCGGGTTTTCTATCCTCGTTGCCTCGCTATACGGTGTATCTACGATGTTAGTTGCTTTAGCGGAAGGCGGGGATGCCCCGTCATGGTTGGCCGATCGGAAAGGCAAGAAACAGTTGCCTCTATATGCACTTGGAGTGAATACAATAGGGCTATGCGTTTCGATCATCCTTGCGCTGGTGATACCGAGCCAAATCTTTGAACATTTGACCACCGCTGGGGGATTGGTTCTCCTCTATACGTGGTTGCTTATCGTTGCATCGTATCTCAAACAACTACGGCCAGGCATCAGTGGACAGCTTAAATCCTGGACCGCTATTCTTCTTATCATGGCAGCAGCAACAGGACCAATCCTGGAGAAAACCGGGAGAACCGGGTTTTGGACTAGCCTGCTTATCGTCATGGTAATTGTACTAATCACACTGTGGATGAAGCATAACTCGACACGAAGAGAACCTGCGTAACGATATCCTATTTATGAAATAGTACGCCAACAGCTTTAAGTTTATTTTTCATATACGTGTAGGGACATTTAGAAGGGATGCTTTCATCATCACGCAAAAAATATTGCTTCCACTCTTGATTATCCTCTTGTCCGTACCATTTCAGAGAGGGATGTGCGGGGATACCATCGTACGCCACTAATTTCTCGCGAATGCGTCTTTTCATATTCCGTCCAAAAGGGGTCGAATCGTTGATTTCTTCAAACACCCAGCGAGGTTGGAAGGCAATGAGGAAATGTGGAAACATCCGGCTCTTTCTAACTTCATGGGCTGGTGTGCCGCAGAACGAGAAATACGGCTCCCCATCACAACAAAATTCCCATGAATGGTGCGAAGGATCCTTTGAAATATGTTCAGGCCAAGGTGCCTCATCTTTAGCGCTAGCCCCGCTTAGAACCGACCAAAATAGCTGCTCGTAGTCTTCTACTGAGTAGCTATTCAGCATGTCTGCAGGCGTATGGAAAAAAATAACGAGTGAGGCGAATTTCCCTGTTTCCCGTGAGCATCGTCCATATGCCTGCAGGAGCTGGACAACGTCAAGCGCAGCTTGCTCTGATCTTGGATCATCTGCAAAGCCAAAGCGCAGGTTGTTGGTAAGGAAGCCTTGACGGCCGGGTATACAAGGGTAAGTATTTTCTGAATCTGCAATCATAGTGCCGAATTGACGGAAAGCGTCCTGCTGCCATGCGGCAAGGGTGCTCATATGTGTATCAAGCCAGTCTTTGGCATAGAGATCAGCCATATAGAAATAACCTCCTTCGTGAGTACGAATGCATACTATGCGAAGGAGAATAGATGGGTGAGTGTCCCGGTTCGAAGGTATTACTTAACTCATTAGCTGCTGATAAGCTTGATAGCCAAAGTACATTCCAAAGCCAATGAGACTAAGGCCAGCTGTTACAGAAATGATTTGCAGCGTAGTACGATTCCCGAACTTGTGAAAGGAGCTGGCGAGCGTAGCCATAGCAACATCCCATAGAAGGATGCCGGCAAAGATACCTGAGCTATGCCAAAGCACTTGATTAAGGCCATAATTCTGCACACTTTCAGCTAAAATAGAGCCATAAATGCCCAGCCAAAATAAGATATTGAGCGGATTGGTAAGGGCCATGAAAAATCCGGAACGAAAGGAATTTACGCTGGATTGTCCCCCGCGAGGGCTGGCTTCCTGAAATATCTTCACGTTTTTTAGCGTATCAATGCCCGTGTAGATCAGTACAAAACAGCCAAACAACCATAGAAATGTTTTCATAAACGGGGTGGTCAAGAAGTGGGCTAATCCAAAATAAATAAGCAGCATATACAGCAAATCGGCACACATCGCGCCTAAACCGATCAACCACGCTTGCGTAAAGCCAAATCTGGCTCCCTTGTCTAGTTGAGCAGCATTAATAGGTCCGATGGGCGCCGATAACGAAATGCCAAGAAACAAATAAGTGAGAAAATCATGCATAACTTCGCCCCCTGAACATCAAATAACTTGTACAAGTTAATGTATGCCAGGTGCTAGTCCCTTAGAAGATCAGATGATGTCAACGCGAATAGGTGTACATTTGTAGCCATTGCAGAGACTTTCTGCGCAGGGACAAGCAGATATAGCAACAATCAGATCCATTTCTGCACGAAGCTCGATATAATCTCCAGCTTTGGATAAAGGCCTCTCTACAAGGATTTGTCCGGATGGCTGAATGATGGTGTTCATGAAAATATTAAAAGGATAATGCTGATCTGGCGCGGGGATCTCAAATGGTGCCAGTGCTTCATTTAAGTTCATATAGCAGCTGGCGTGGTCACGCTTATTGTACAGCAACTCGTACATTTCAGGCCGACATGCCGAGTTAATAAAATCGTGCTGCCCTACCGTATCGCTAATGATCGTGAGCATTGGTGTGTATTTATTGGAGTAAAGGGTATCGCCGGGCTTCACTTTCATCGCATGTAAAGCGTCCATCGTCACACTAGGATCAAGCCGCTCGCTGATATCATCCCCACGATAGGCCACAAAGTCGGCAACTTGTTCTCCCTCTACATCCGTCACCCGAATCACTTGGCCCCTCTTGAGCCGAAGTCCGAGACCCTCTGTAGCCGGGATTTGCCAATGCTGTTTGCTCATTCATGTCCTCCTAAATGTTGGTAAGGTACCCTTACAGTATGGCTTATCGGGTATGGATTTATGATTACGGATTAAGCAATCCATATTTCACCTTAATCCGCTCCAGCTTCTCAATCATCTGCCCCGAGATCAAAAAGAGGAAGAATACTGTCGCACTCGCATGCACCAGATCGAACCAGAAGCCTGAGATGTAAGTAGCCAGCAGCGCATCCCATGAAAAGCTAGGCGTGACCATCAGTAGCGAGCCCAAATTAATGATTCCGCCATAGATGAGCAGCGTCGCCAAACCCCCAAAAACACACAAGGATAACTTCGTCTTCCTCAGCAATCCTTTTTTAAACAGGATCCCCGCCACGAAGCCAATCAGGCCAAAACAGAACATTTGCCACGGTGTCCACGGCCCCTGCCCGAAGAAAAAGTTGGACACGAAGCCCGCCGCCGCGCCAACGAGAAAGCCCGCTTCTGCGCCGAAGCACACGCCAGCAATGATTACGACCGCCACCACAGGCTTGAACTGCGGTAGCATGAAGAAAGCCCCCCGCCCTGCCACCGCAATCGCAGCCAGAACAGCAATGACGATAAGCTCCCTCGCCTGCGGCTTGCGATTTTCAAAAACCATGGCGAATGGAATCATTGTATAAAGTATGATCAGCAAGCTGATGAAGTAATATTTGCGATCATCGAGCACGAAAATCCCCAGCATCATTGTGGCCGGAATGACGATGAAGATGAGCAGCGCCGCGAAGACGGTTCGCCGACTCAAACGCCCACGAGCTGTGTGCTTCTTTTGCATAAATCAATCACATCCTCTACCGTCACGGCCTCACGCCATAGATGTCGCGCCATCCGATTCGCTGCTGTCGTATAGAAGCTGTTCCCCGCGAAAAACGTATGAGCAGGCTTCGACGTTATGATGCTCCCATCAAAAAACAACGCACAGTCCTCGCCATACTTGGCACAAAACTCAATATCATGCGAAACCATGACGATGGTCACGCCCTCGCTGTGCAGCTTTTTCAGAAATACGCCAAGCTTCTCTTTAAAAAAGCCATCCAACCCTTTCGTCGGCTCGTCGAGCAGGAGGATTTTCGGCTCCAGCAGGAGCACCTTGGCAAGCGCGGCACGCTGCTGTTCCCCTCCGCTGAGGTCATACGGGTGCATCCTAAGCAATGGCTCTAACTCTGCAAATTGGACCACAGCCTCCACTTTGAGCCTTTTTTCCTCCGCCGTGTACGTGGTGTCCGCCAGCATTTCATACAAATCCAGCTCCACGGTCTTCTTCACGAATAGTGTCGCTGGATTCTGTGGCAGAACACCTAAGCGGTTGACGAAGAGCTGTTTAGCCTTCATTTTGGCCGGGTTATGTCCATCAATCAGCACCCTCCCCCGATACGGCTGCAGGATGCCGCTGATGAGCGACAAGGTAGTCGTTTTTCCCGTCCCATTCCCCCCGACTAGGCAGTAAAACTGCCCTTCCCGCACTTCAAACGAAAGGTCCTTGATCACATCTGCCCCATTTCGTTCATGTCTGAACCATACATCCTTGAATTGAATCGCAAGGGGACTTGTGCTGGTAGAGGTGCTGATAGGTAGCGCCAACTCGGGCGCAGCCGACCTGTCCGCTATATACGCATTGAGCCATTCCCGGCCCTCTTTTACCGTAATTGGCCCTGTTTGGCCCTCATCGACACTGGCATGAATTTGCATCGGCGTAGGCATGGCCGCAAACATCGGATGCCCCAGCTCACGCAAAATCTCCCCCACCTGCGGTGGGGCATCATCGGCAATCACTCGTCCTCGATCCAACACGATGAGCCGATCCGAGATCGGTAAAACCTCCTCCAGCCGATGCTCTGTCATTACAATCGTTGTCCCTAGCTCCCGATTAATTTTTCTAATTGTTTCCAGAAAATCTGCAGCAGCAATCGGGTCCAGCTGAGACGTAGGCTCATCCAAGATGAGCACCGAGGGATGCATCGCCATGATCGAGGCTAAATTGAGCAGCTGCTTTTGCCCGCCGGAAAGCTCGCTAACGCTCTTATGAAACCACGTCTGAATACCGAAAAAGCTGGCCATCTCCGCAACACGCAGCCGAATCGTAGACTGATCATAGCCTAAGCTCTCTAGTCCAAAAGCTAACTCATGCCACACCTTATCCGTCACGATTTGATTATCTGGATTTTGCAGCACGAATCCAATGTCCGCTGCTTGCGTGCGCTGGTCGACTTCACTCAACTCTCGCCCGTGAAAATAAACGTCCCCGCTCCGCGTTCCGTGAGGCGAGAGTACCGTCTTCAGCTGTCTAAGCAGCGTGCTTTTCCCACAGCCTGACTTCCCGCAGATCGCAATGAACTCCCCGCTCCGAATCGTCAGATTAATGGCAGTCAGGGCATTGGTCTCTTGCAGCGGAAAGGCAAAGCTTAAATCCTTGATGTCATAAATCGCCATTTGAACCCCTCCACAATCTGAATAAACACAGGTAGTAAGCACAATGAGCCATAGGCGATATACACCACCACACTAAACGGTGTCACATCTGGAACATGAATCGATGGAAAATAGCGAGTCGTATTCTCTCCCCTCCACGCGCCTACGCCTACGACGAGGATGAGTCCACTCATAATGAGGCTAAGTGCTTGGTCACGACGATCCCATCGAAACATCGAGAAACTCGTGCGGCCCGGCAAGCCGTATCCCCTCGACTTCATAGAGTCGGCCGTTTCAATCGCATTTTCCAGCGCCCAGGTCGTCATGATCGAGAGGATCCGAATCCCATTGCGAGCTCTTTTTAAAATATGACCCTGCGAAGCATCCCGGCCGATGCATCGCTGCGCATTCGAAATGATCTTTAACTGCGTTAAATATCTAGGAACAAAACGAAGTACCATCGAAAGAATCAGCGACAGGGCTGGCATCATTTTACCGAACAAATAAATGAATTTATCCGACGTCATCACCGCATTGTAGCAGGAAAACCACACAATCACCGTCACGTACATGCAAGCGGCAGCAATTCCGTACAGCATCGATTCCAGCGTAAACGGATTGCCATTGTGTAGATAAAACAGAATCGTCACACCCGCGTGATTAAAAACAGGGTTCATCACAGCCGTCAGCACGAGCAGCGGAATCAGATATACCGCATTAGATTTAGCGGCATTCTTCCCTTTAAGCATGAGAGAATAGATGACGCTACTTACGAGCGCGATCGCTTGAAAGATCGGGTGCATAAACACCATACTGCAGATCAGAATCACTACAAAATATAAGAAATTTAAGACCGGGTGGTACGTCGAGAAGGCGTCTCGCTTCATTTTTTTCCACCTGCCCCAGCTGGACCTCCGCCTACATCGCGCCCCAAATCACACGTGTATACCCACTCGATAACATCGCCCTCTTTTAACTGAAACCGACTCGCTCCATAATTAGGAAACCAGCCGTTCACCTTATACATCCAGCCACTTAACTCCCCGCAGTCAAACTCATATAAATTGTGAATACCCTCGATATAATTGCTGTTATACATGGGCGTCATGGCGAATTCCATGTGGATTTTGTTCTTCTTCATCTCTCTGAGCAAGACATCAAACACCGATTCTCCCTCATAAAAGGTTACCGTCTGCGCCTTATAAATCACGCCGTCCTTCGGCAGCACTTCCAGCTTATCCTTATTGAACAAGCCCATATGGTTCAAAATCGTCTTGCAAGTCACGGATAATGTAGCCGTGAACGATTTTTTCTTATCGATCGTAGCATCCTGCCACTCGACAGGCTTCGGTTTGCCTTCCGGCACAGGTTCGGTAAGGAATTTATCCTTGGTTGGTTCTGGCGCTGGCGTTGGCGTCGCCGTTGGTGCCTGTGTCGGCGTTGGTGTTGAAGTTGGCGCTGGCGCTGGAAGCGTTGGTTGTACGGATGGTGCTGGCGTTGGCGTTTCCACCGCTGGTTTTACGTCTTCTGATGGTTTTGGCTCTATCGGAACAGACGTTGTCTCCTGTGGGGTAATCGTTGGCGCCGCAGATGGCGTTTCCTGCGCTGTGGGGCTGCTTAACACGGATACAGTCGTGGTTTTCGGACTATTCCCGCCCCAGAAAAAAGCGATAGCCAGCACAGCAACAATGCCTATTCCCATCAGCCATTTTTTCATCGACATGCGATTATTCACATCCTTAATGAATAAAGCAAGGGCACTCTCATGCCCCTGCTCGTCACTGCTTATTCTACGTTTACATCCGTCATATCGTATAAACGATTTCTCCCTGTGATGAGTCGGTCGTAGGCCACAAGTGCATACAGCGCCTGATCCGTCGCCATCGGGTCCACTTCGCCTGGTTTGCCGCCGCCATTATCGACTCCGCCGGATTTCACATGGTAGAAGCCGCCATTGGCGGAGGCATAGCTTAGCAAGGCATCGATGACTGAGCGGCTATTTTTGATAAAACGCGCATCCGTATGCGGGTTTATTCCAAGGCTGGTAAGCGCCACTACGACCTGAGCAATGCTTTCTAGATTCGCAGTCTCATAACTCGCGTAGCCGCCGTCTGCCGTTTGAGCTTTGGATAACCAAGTCAGTGCGCGATCTACTGCCGCCTGAACTTGCGGATTCGTTTTATAATAAGGAGCTAGACCTTGGATCGCCATCGCCGTAATGTCCGGATCGGACATTGCCGCGTTCTCGCCTAAAGCCCAGCCACCACCTGCTATTTCTCTCTTCAAAATAAAATCGATCAACAGCTCCCTAGTTGTCTGTTTCTTAACGCCATTAACAATCGGGATGTCATAGGCTTTGCTATCTAGGGCAATCAAGGCGAATATAGGGCCATTAATACCTTGCTTGATCAGCGTATTGTAATCCGCTAGCCACTCTCTCAAGTTATAGCCTGCTACCTCATCAACATTACGGCCGATGGACGTTAGCGCTAGGATAACGCGATCATACTCCGTATATTTCACGGCGTGAAGCTTTCCTGAATTTTCCTTTAAAATCTTTTCTACATTCGCGTAATATTTCGCGTAGTAAGTATTAGGAACTGGCACGCCTGAGCGCGCCAGTCCGAATACCGTCCAATCTCCACCGATTGAGGCTATGATTGGATCTGTGATTGTTTGCTGCAAGAATGCCGCAGTCTGACTAATTTGCTTCTCTACCACAGCCTTGTTCATGTTATCCGAAGGAGCAGAAAGAAGCGAAAGAACCAACATGATTATAGTTAAAATTTGTCCCATGCTACTTTTTCAACTCGTGAAGCCTCATGATAACGACAGCCACCATCTCACGCGTTACTGGCAGCAAGGGATTGAAAAACCCGCTATCATCCGTCAACAATCCAGCTTCAATCGCCTGGTTGACGTAAGGCAGGGCCCATGCGGAGACACTCGCTTGGTCTTTCAAGCCTTTGTCTTTCTGCTCCGCAACGGACCATCCTTGTAATCTACCTAGAATCACAGCCATCTCCTGTCTGGAAATCGTTTGATTCGGGGCAAAAGAATGTTCAGCAACGCCCGATATCAGCCCTTTTGCTTTTGCCGTGGCCACGTATTTATAGAACCAATCGTCTGTGCTTACATCCTCAAAGTCAGACTCACCGCTGACAAACTCAGCTCCCGTAAAACGGATAATGAGCGCCGCAAATTCTGCTCTTGTTAACTCCCGCTTCGGTTCAAACTTCGTTCCTGTTCCATCCATGTAACCTAGCGTTGTTGCTTTAGCGACAGCATCCTGTGCCCAGTTCGAAATCGTAATGGCATCTTCATATTCAGCTGCCAGTGTGTTTTTGGTTTCTTCTGTAGGCTCTGCAGGCTCTTCAGGTTCCGTGGGTTCCGTAGGCTTACCAGGGATAATTGGGACAACTCCACCTCCTGGCGGAGTATACACATCACCGATGTCTTTCCCCAGATCCTTGGTAAACTGCCAACGAAGGATATCATTGTTCTGTAATGTGTAAATACCTGCGCTGTATTTGGGAAATACGCCGTTCACGGAGTACATCCAGCCACTTAGCGGCAAATCTCGATCCATTTCTTTCAAGTTATCAATCGATTGCACATAAAGGCTTGCACCCGTACCGATGTAAGACAGAGCTAAACTTTGGGAACCCAGTACACGCTGCAAAAGTGTGAAAGCCGTATCGCCAGGCTGCAACGTAACGGATATAGGAGCAATGATATCCCCTTCTCCCAATGAGCGTTTTTCAACAGACAAAGTAACTTTCTGTGTACCGCCAATTGGGCCAGTACCACCGCCAGATCCCGGCGTATTAACAATGGACGATGTAAATGCTAGAAACTCCGTAAAATGCTTCGTTTTAATAATCAAATCGCCATTTTCGCTATATGCATATACATCATCGCTGCGATAATCGCTATTGTTATATTTCGGAATGGCGCTATAATTCCCGCTTTCATCAATGAAACCGGCGTTTTTATCCCCCATCCCTTTCAACTTCAGGGTAACGTGTTGATTAAACTGAATGCGGCTATCACCGCCGACTTTAATGCGCGAATCGATGCTGTCTAGCTTACTACCACCAACGGTTAGAGCACCATTCACTTTATTGGCAACGGAATTATCGGTTGTGCTAAGTACTCTCGGCAGCTCAATCTCATTGTTCCACGCTGAAGTCACCCGTGTAAAAGCAGGTATCTCCAACTCCGTAGTGCCTCGTTTGGCAATGATCTCTGGCAATGCGACCGTCGTAAACGAAAGGGTAATTTTGTTCGTCGCTTGATCATTAGCATCCGTCGAGAAAGATACATTGGACTCATTAGCGCCCACATTGACAGTTTGATCACCCGTCGTGCTCACGTTATGGATGGTCAGCGCATTACTTTCCGAATTACTGACCAGTGCGGCTGGCAGTGCTTTGAGCGTTAGGGTTCCTTTTTGACCTTGCCCCGCAAACGTAACGACAAGATCTTGATGATTGCTTGCTTGAGCTATATTGGCGATCGACAAGCCTGTGGTGCCAGGATCAAAGCTCCAATTCGTTGCCACATCAGCCCCAAGCGTAAACGTATCACCAACTAGTTTGATTTGTAAGCTAGGATTCAGCGTACCGATATTCGTATTCAAAGCAACCGAAATGGATGGCCAACGACCATAGTAAAATTTAACGACATCGTCGTCTTTTAAAATGTAATCCGCAGCGCTGACGAATGGTGAAACCCCATTCACCTCATACATCCAGCCATCATACCCGCCAAGACTTCCTTCTGATTGACCTGCTACTGAGGAAAGATAGGCACCATAGCTGCTATCTTGAATGACGTAGTCGATATTTGCCTTCTCTAACGTTTGTTTCAAGGCATCCATGGCCGTCCCAAAACGTCCATATGCGGAAGCCGTTACCGTTTGCTGTGCATAAATAGGAGCATCTATGCCTTGAACACTTAACTGAACAGTCGTTACATTGGCTTTATCCGCCAAACGCTGCCAAACAGACTTGTTATGCTGAATATCCGTTAACGCGATTAATATTTGCTCTGTTGCCATTAGATTTTGGGTTGGCGGCGTTACTTTCCAAGAAAATGATCCAGTAGGCAGCTGGAAGCTATAAACGGCATCAACAACCGTGTGTTCATTGATCCAACTTGCGGACCGCATGTCTTCTCCAACAGCGACCAAGCCTGATACAGAAGTAGCCAAACTGTTCGAATTATCGCCGTATCCCCACGGACCTGTTGATTCAAACCCGCCGTTAGCAAGTTGCCGTTGCTTCAACAACGCTTTAGCGCGACCAATAGCTGTGACTGCAGCGCTATTCGACTGATAATTGCCTAGCGCCAATAAGGCCATGCCTGTTATATCCGTATCCGAATGCGTCCCTGATAAAGCAAATCCACCATCTGTTAATTGCTTGCTTAACAAAAAGCTCAACGCTTTATCTTTGGCTGCTTGATTCCAAGTACCTACATTGTGCTTTAATTTCTCTCCCGTATCCAAGGCAAGCATGGCAAATATATGTTTATTGATGCTGCCAATGGCACCCGTTGAAGCATTTTGTTGTGCGGCCAGCTCAGCGTATAGATTCCTCTTGGTTTCCCAAGCTATGGACGGATTGCGATCCATCGTCAATAAGCCGAATATTTTTTGAATATGATCCGTTCCACCTGCATTTGCCAAAAATCCCGGATCTACTTTTTCCCACGAAGGAAGGTTCCATCTCCCATTATGCAAATTTTCCCCAGCACCCCATAGCGCAACCATTTGCCACCAGGAAGCAAGATTCGTGCCGTTTTGTTGATAGTAACGGACAGTATCCGAGATAATCGTATTCAATTTCGTAGTTTGATCTGATTCAGCTGCTCTAGCAGCCTGTGGAACAAGTATTAAAATGATAAGTGCAAAACTAAGTAAGGCTGAAATCCCTTTTTTCATCAAACGAAACAAACCAATCACCTTCATCTTTCTTAAAAAAGTTGGACAAACAAAAAAAACACCTTTCTCTGAGTAACAGAAGAAAGATGTCCTTGTAAAAAACGTGTTAATCCAACGACTAACCGTTATTTTTGGTAAATGCAAAGAAACATCTTCCTCCCATCCTCGTGAGAAAAAAATAAAAATACTTATTAGGCAGGTCTCCTGGCTTCGCTTCATCGCATGTACAATCTCCTTCCCATCGAGTGACCGAAAGTGGATATGATTGTATGCTCAGCGTTACAGTGGCGGGACCGCATCGGACTTCAACCGAACTTCCCTATTAAGCTTCCGCTAGATTCAGCAGAAAGCACCTTATAAGCTAGTTTATGAAATTGTCTGTAATCATGACGAATTGTACATGACTTCCTCGCAATAAACAATCCTTTTTTTTCTCAACAAAAAAAGGCAACCCCTCCAAGGCCCATGGCCCCGCGGGATTACCTTCCTCTTTTACCCGTGCAATCTGCAAATTAATATTTACAAATACCACGCGTAATGATAACTAGCAAAATGAAAAGTACTAGGATACTAGCAGCCGTATTGTTTTTCGGAGGACAAGCGACTGCTTGCGTGTGAACTGGTTTTGGGAATACAAATTCAGTTTGTTGGTAGGACGCGTGCAGGTGGATATTGTGTGCTGGTTGCTGCATGATCGGCGCTGGAGCTGGAAGTGGAGTCGGCATTGGCATTGGCATCGGGGTAGGCATAGGCATTGGTTGCATTGGGTAATTCGGAACTTTTATATGTTCCATGAGAAATGCACCTCCTTCATATTTTCCCTTAAGGGACTTTCACGTGAATAAACAGTTTAAACAGGATTGTTATTGTTGAGGTTGGGTGAATAGCTTACAACATCAGTCTATGGGGAACCACCTACGTTGCACACGGTAAACACCCAGTTACCACATAAATTGGGTGGGTGTCATGGGCGAACGAGCATACATGCCGACCATCCAGCACAAAAAAAGGGACCCTCCCGCAATGAATATAGCTGGGGCCTCCCTTGCATGCAGCTGGGAAGGCTGCACAAATGCAAATAGGCAACCTTTTTCAGCGGCTGAACCGCTCGATCTAAAATAAATGCAAATAGGCATCAATTTCCGCCGTCATGCCTCTTCTGAGCACCTTTTCGGCCCAAAAGGTTGCACTCTCGCAATTATTTCTCTCCATTTCGCTGTTTTCCTCGAAAATAAGTGCCTTTTAGCATCTTTGACCGCTTACACGGACATTTCAAACCTAGTTTCCTAATTTCAGCTGAACGCCCTCTCAAAAAAAAACCGCCCCCTATCAGAGGGAGCAGTCCTAAAGACCTTACACGTATGGGTTATTCTCACGCTCAAAACCAATCGTTGTTTTCGCGCCGTGCCCCGAGTAGACGATCACCTCGTCATCCAGCAGGAACAGCTTGTCCTGGATGGAATCGAGCAGCGTATTGTGGTTGCCACCGGGCAGGTCGGTACGACCGACCGACAGCTTAAACAACACGTCACCGCTGAACAGGTGATTCTCGTACAAGAAGCTCACACTGCCCGGCGAGTGGCCCGGGGTGTGGAACACTTTGAGCTGGATGCCCAGAAACTCAAGCGTCTGCCCCTCATCCAGCGAGAATTCCGCAGGATCGGTCTCAATCAGAGCGCCAAGATCTGGCCAGCGTGCGGAGCCGTTTTTCTTCGGATTCGTCAGCCAATCAGCTTCCAAGTCGTGAATATACACGGGGCAGTTCTTGAGCTTGCGAATCTCATCCACACCACCGATGTGATCAAAATGCGCATGCGTCAGCAGAATCGCCACGATATCCATGTCGGCGATCTTTTTGATCAGCGACTTGGGATTCATGCCTGGATCGATAATAATGCCTTGATTTGTCTCTGGATTCGACAGCAAGTACGCATTCGTCTGCACCGGCCCCAGGACAAAGGATTGAATGTTAATCATCGTAATGCCACCTTCACCTTAGAACGACTCGATCAATGAACGAAGTTCCTTCACAATAACGGCATGGTATCCGTTACCTTCGCCATATTGACGGCCCATTTCGGCTCTGGCTACTTGAATTTTTTCGCTATAATCAGCTGCATCGCGATCTGGATTTTCTTTTTTGAATTGCGTCATAACCGCTTGTACATGCTTCGGACGAGGACCCCAGTGTCCAAGCACAAAACCGCCTGTATCTGTGAAAATAACGATCGGAATCGCACGTCCGCCGCCTGTTAGGAACTGATCGATCACATCATAATTTTGCTCGATGATGAGAACTTCTGTCGGCACGCCGCTATTTTCCAAAGCTTTGAAAACAACAGGCACATTGCGAACAACGTCTCCGCACCAGTCAGCAGCAACAATCAAGCAACGAAGATCATCGCGATTATTGAGGGATTCGAAATATTCCTTATCCTCTTCATTGTCCCAAGCGAAACCATCGTAATACGCTAGGAATTGTTCTTGATTTTTCGTCATACCATCGATAAACTGTTGTGGCTTCAAGCCTGTGCGCAGCATACTAGCAAGATTCGTACTCATTGATTTCATCCTCCCAGGAAAGTCCATATTCTCTCATTCATTGTAACAAAAGCAAACGAAACCGCCAAATCGAGATTCCTAGACTTTCGTTTTTCTTTTCAAATAAAATTGATAGCCCGCATACAAAATCGTCAACACGACCGCTGCGACAATTAAAGGTTTAATATAAGGCCCCGCGTACTCGCCGATCGTCTCCCAGTTGTCTTTCAATTTCATGCCCAAATAAATATACAAAAAAGAGTAAGGAATAAGCGCAAGCCCCGTGTACAGGGTGAATTTGCCTAGTGGCATTTTCGCCATTCCACCTGGCAATGAGATCGCATGACGTACAATCGGAATAAATCTCGCTGTAAAAATCATGCCCGTCCCATACCGGTTAAACCAGCTTTCCGCTACATCAATATGATGCTTGCTGATCAGTAAGTATTTTCCATACTTCTCCAGAAATGGTCTACCACCGTAGCGCCCAATCCAATACAGAACAACTTGAGCCAACGTCCCCCCGACGACCGCACAAAGCATACCACCCACGAAGTTAATTTGTCCCTTGGACACAAGATACCCTGCATAAGCTAAAAGCAATTCATTCGGAATGACCTCCAGCATTAACCCAAGGAAAATCCCCCAGTACCCCAAGCCTTCCAAATATACCAAAACACTTTGAATCAAATCATGCATGCGTAACCCTCTCTTCGCTTTGCTTTCGATCTTTTATCCATCTAAATCGCTTAATGCTACATGTAAAATAATCTCATCCACATTCTATCATAGACAGGCTCTCATCCACTACTTGTATACAACTCTCCTCTAAAATATGCCACAATGTGCGATTTACAGGCCTCTACAGGTGCGCTGAGCTCTTTGCCTGCACGGTGAATCAATCCATGCTCTAACGGGATCGGTTTCTCCGTACTCACTCGCAGCAGTCTGCCCGAAGCAAGCTCATTCTCTACGGAAGTGACAGGCAGCAAAGAGAGCCCCATGCCGCACATCATCGTCTGTTTGAGCATTTCCGTGCTATCGAAGGCCATTTCGGTAAAAGTAGCAATCCCCTTGTCCGTCATCAGTACCTGCGAAGCCAATGACTGATAGATACAGCGGCTGCCGAAGCCGATAACCTGCGTATTAGCAACAGCTTCCCAGCCTTCCAGCTCAATTCGCTCCACCAATGAGGGCGCTCCTACCCACACCAACTCATCTGCTAAAAGTGGGATAAAAGTAAGATTCCGTGCCTTCGGATCTCGCGGTACGATGCCTAAATCCACGCGGTATGCCGATACCTCCTGGATAATATCGCGTTGAAAGCCCGTTTCCAGCTGCAGCTGAATGTGCGGAAATTGCTCGAACAACGTAGGCAGCATCCTCGGCAGGTGCGGCACGCAGAACGATTCCAGCGCCCGCAAGCGCACCACGCCTTTCGGCGCCTGCAGACCTGTAAGCTTCTCCTGCAGGGATTCGCCCAGCTGTAGAAAACGATACGCATAAGGCGCAACCTCTCGGCCTGCTGCGGTTAATTCAACCCCGCGCGGCAGCCGCTGAAAGAGCGACTGTCCCAACGTTTGCTCCAGCTGAAGAATATGCATCGTCACTGTGGATTGCACATAGCCGAGCTTTTGAGCGGCCTTACTGAAGCTTTTTTCCTCCATGACCGTAATGAAGGTTTTCATACTTCGACCATCCAGCTGTTCCAGCATTGGCAACGCACCACCCATCGTATAATCAAATATCAACTATCGTAATCATTCGTTATTCAAATACCTGAGCTTATGATACCATCAGGGATATCAATATGAAAAGAGGCATATCCCATGATCACTCGACTTCGGCCACTCTCCCTCAAACTGATTCCTGGCATCGGCGGTTTCATCGCCATTCTGCTGTGCAGCTGGCTCGGCGACCTCGCGCGCACCACGCTGCTGATGGCGCCCTTCGGCGCCTCCTGCGTCATCGCCTTCGCGCTCCCGCAGAGCCCGCTTGCGCAGCCCCGCAGCCTCATCGGCGGCCACGTGCTAAGCACGCTCGTCGGGCTCTGCGCCCTCACCGCGTTCGGCGTGCACGCGTGGAGCCTCGCCCTTGCGGTCGGCGCCGCCATCGCGCTCATGCAGCTGACGCGCACGCTGCATCCGCCCGCAGGCGCCGATCCGCTGCTCGTGATGCTCACCGGCGCAGGCTGGAGCTTCCTGCTCACGCCGGTGCTGCTTGGCGCAGCGGTGATCGTCCTCGTTGCCTGCGGGTATCACCGGGCAACCCGAACCTATCACTACCCCACGAAGTGGTGGTAACTCGCTACTCGTTACTCGTTATTCGTTACTTGTCTCGTCACCAATAACGCGCAATTCCCGATTCATGCGCTGACAAGCCTCCGCATAAGATGTACAAGACCCTTGTACAGGAGGCGGACCCTATGTCCCGAGTATGGATTGTCAAACGCAAGCACGTCGTTCAACTAGCAGCCGCACTTCTACTTCTTCTCATCGGATGGCTGTATGTAAACCGAGCAACCATCCTGCCGACCTTAGCCGAACCCACGGCAGAACGCACCATTCATATGGTTGTTGGGGAGTTCAAATCAACCACAGCTGATGGCAAAACCATCGAAGCCTATCGCTGGGACCCCGGCTCTGTCGATGTGCGTAAAGGTGAGCATATTAAGCTCAGCATCTATGGCGTCAATGGCGAAAGTCATCCCTTTCTCATAGAGGGGCTCAATATCAGCGGCGAGATCAAAAAAGGCAAAGAAACCATCGTCCATTTTACAGCTAATCAAGCAGGTACCTATCGCCTAATATGCATGACCCATACAGATATGGCGCATAGCGGGCCGATGATCGGCTATATTGAAGTGCATTAAAAAGCCTCTCCAGTTAAAACCTTTAGTCACCTTCTACCACCTCGAATCGTCATCATTAGGCGGCTCGATGCCAGAAGTGGCAATAAGGTTTTTTTTCGTTTACACTGATGCCAAGCTCAATTGATTCTCAATGAAGAAGGTGCTTCCCTGTGAAAACACATATACTCGTCGCCGATGACGATGCCCATATTCGCGAATTAATGCGCTTCCTTTTTTCCAAAGAAGGGTATGCTGTCTTTGAAGCAAGTGACGGTGAGCAGGCTTCGAGACTGCTGGAAACGGAACAAATCCATCTCGCGGTTGTTGATGTGATGATGCCGCTGCGTGATGGCTTAGAGCTGTGCGCTGAAATCCGCAAACACTATGATATTCCCGTTCTTCTTGTGACTGCCAAAGGAGAGATTGAAGATAAAGAGCGAGGCTTTGCCTCAGGCACCGATGATTACGTGGTAAAGCCGTTCGAGCCGAAGGAACTGCTCTTCCGAGCGCGCGCCTTATTGCGACGCTACCAGTTGGTTTCCTCAGAGATAATTACACTTGGCCACACGGTCATCAATCGCAAAAGCTATGAAGTCACGATCGCAGGTGAAACCCTGTTGTTACCGCTTAAAGAATTCCAGCTGCTCGCCCAATTGGCGAGTCATCCTGGGCGCATTTTCACGCGTGAGCAACTGATTCACATGCTGTGGGGCACAGATTATGCGGGTGACAGCCGAACCATCGATGTTCATATAAAGCGACTGCGGGAGCGTTTTTACGAGAAAACAAGTGACTTTATGATTACGACGGTGAGAGGACTTGGTTACAAGCTTGAGGTGACAGAAGGGTGAAAACATTATATTTTCGCATCGTTGTTACGTTTATTCTCATCGCAATGGTCAGCTCGGTGCTCGCACTCTTTCTTTCGAATTGGTATTATCTAACGAAATTAAGAGATCAGAATGAAGAGCAGATCTGGAGAATTACAACGGAAATTCGCGCGCTATACGAGGAAATGCCGAGTGTTGAGCCCGATACCTATTTCACCCATATTGCCAATATGGGGTTTCAGCTTTATGTCGTAAATGAACAGATGGCAGGCACCTTCTATGGAACGCCGTATAAACATACGCAGTTTGATCCGGAGCAAATTCATCGTGTTTTAGCGGGAGAAACGTACCGAGGGATGCTGCAGGAACGTCATCTCTTGATGGTGATTGGCTATTTTGAAAATAGCCTGCGCAACAGTATCGGTGTTCCTGTTCAGGTGCAGGGGAAAACGTATGCCTTGTTTGTTCGGCCTAATCTGGAACAGCAGATCGGCGGCGTGCGCGTCCTGATGGCTTTTCTGCTCGGGCTTACCTTCCTGTTCAGCATCGTCCTTATCATTATTCTCTCCCAATTCATTGTGAAGCCTATCAAAAAATTACGAGAAGCCACAAGGCGGATCGTTGGCGGCAGCTACGACATAACGATGGACGTTTCCCGTCAAGATGAAATCGGGGAGCTTGCTCGAGATTTCACCTACATGGCACAATCGCTCAAACAGGTTGAGGATATGCGGCAGGAATTCGTGGGCAACGTCTCCCATGAAATCCAGTCTCCGTTAACCTCGATTCAGGGCTTTGCCCAATCCATACTGGATCATTCGACCTCCGAGGAGGAGAAGGAGCGCTATCTTCATATCATTTTAGACGAAAGCCGAAGGTTGTCCTCTCTCAGCAAACAGCTCCTAACACTAGCCTCGTTAGATAAAGAGAGTCACCTAGTTAAGCGCACCGTGTACCGGCTGGACGAACAAATCCGTCAAATTCTTATTCATACGGAGTGGCAATGGTCGGATAAAGACCTGGCAATTGAGTTGGATCTGCCAGAAACAGACGTCTCGGCTGACCACCAATTGATACATCAGGTTTGGCTTAACCTCATTACGAATGGTATTAAATACGCACGCCCGCATGACGCTTTACACCTCGCGATTCAGCCATCAGAGACGGAGGTCACCGTCACGGTAAGCGACACAGGGATTGGTATGTCGGAGGCGGAGCTGCCTCATATTTTCACCCGCTTCTACAAAGCGGATCGTTCCCGAAACCGTGCCAGTGCTGGCACGGGCCTTGGTTTATCCATTGTTCAGAAAATCATCGAGCTGCACGGTGGCAGTATTCATGTGCAAAGTGAGCTCGGCAAAGGGACTACTTTCACCGTTCGACTGCCTCGAATGTAATCTCCCATTCATCATCCGTTCATATTCCTCTCCTACTATTTGAAATAGATTTAGGAGAGGGGAATGAACCTGCATGAAACATACTTTATCACGTCTTGCCAAGTTCGTTAGTAGTGCCAAAGGTGTCAAAATCGTACTCATCAGCTGGCTAGCTGCCATCCTATTATTAAGCGCATTTGCGCCATCTTCCAAGGAAGTCGCCCAAAGCGGTGGTGAAGGCAGCCTAACTGGCTATACCCTGTCTGAAGAAGCTGAACAGCTACTAAAACAGAATTACCCTTCCCAAGATGGCTTAACGGCCATCCTCGTGTTCCATTCCGACAAACCCATTACGGATTCTGAACGTGGTGCTATTACGAGCATCAGTACGTGGCTGGCTTCTAATCAGAAACCACCCTACGTCACGCGTTCTCTCCCCTTTCATCAAATGCCTGCCGCGCAGCAAGAGCTCTTATTTTCCGCAGATCGAACAACGCTCTTGCTAACACTCTCCCTACAGAAAGAGCTGGCATCTGGTCCTGTCTACGATACTCTAGAACAGATTCGTCATATGTCGGAGCAGCAAGGATTGGGGAACATGAAGCTTGAAATTACAGGTCCTGCGGGTATCTCGTTTGATACCATCATGCTCTTCAAAAAAGCCGATATTGTGTTAATGCTCGCCACACTTGGGATCATTCTCATCATTTTAATCGTCATCTATCGCTCCCCGCTTCTAGCCTTGTTACCCTTGGTTATCGCAGGCATGGTGTATGCAGTCGTCGATAGACTCATAGGCTTAGCTGGCAAAATGGGCTGGATATTCGTCGAGAAGCAATCCCTCTCCATCATGATGATCTTGCTTTTTGCCGTGTTGACGGATTACTGCTTATTTATCATTGCACGCTACCGTTCCGCCCTGCGGACCACGGATTCCAAGTACGATGCGATGGCGAAGGCCTTCTCCAACGTAGCTGAACCGATTTTCTTCAGTGGCGGCACCGTGCTAATCGCCATGATCACTTTATTCACTGCTGTGTTTAAACCCTATCATAGCTTTGCCCCTGTCTTCTCTATCGCGATGTTGGTCATTTTGCTCGGTGGGTTGACGTTAATTCCTGCCATGTTTGCATTCATTGGGCGGAAAGCTTTTTGGCCGTTCATTCCGCGTGCGGATATAGTTCAAGCGAATGAAGAGCCTCGCGGCTTCTGGTCGTGGATAAGCACTCGTGTTACCACAAAGCCACGGATAACCGCTATTGTAATCATTATCGTTCTGGCGGTACCTGCTCTATCTTCACTAGACATGCGCTACTCGTTTAATCTCATGAAATCCTTCCCTAGCGATATTTCTTCCAGGCAAGGCTTTGAAATTCTGGAAGCACGATTCCCACAGGGGGAATTGGCGCCAGTCACTGTCCTTTTGGAGTCGGAGAAAGCAATCGAAAGGGATGCGTCGTTTAATAGCAAAATAAGTACTCTAACCGAACTTATCCGGGGGCGTGAGGGGATTAATTCGCTGAAAGCGGCGGTCGATTCTGAAAATGTCGATTTACCTAAGCATACGATGAAGTTTCAGCTGATCCTGAAAATGAATCCCTATGATCAAGCCGCACTTGAGGTGATCTCCAACTTACGTAAGGATAGTGATGCCATGCTTGAGCAGAGTGGCTTCGAGCCTGGCCAGTTCACCCTGCATTATGCTGGCCAGACTGCAGAGCAGCTTGATGTTCGTACTATGAATAAACGTGATACGATCGTTATTTTCTCACTCATTACGGTCTTGATTACCGTTATGCTCATCTGGCAGTCCCGCTCCATTCGACTGGCACTCACCATGATGGCCACCATGCTGCTGTCCTACGCAGCTACGATAGGAATCGTCTGGAGTGTGTTTCATTTCGGATTTGGTCACGATGCCTTCAGCTACCGTCTACCAGTGTACACCTTTATTTTTCTCATCTCGTTAGGCGTGGACTATAACATCATCTTGGTATCTCGGGTGCAAGAGGAAGCACAGCACCATCCATGGCGAATAGCCGTGCAACGCGGCGCGGCGTTAACTGGCGGCGTCATCTCTTCAGCTGGCATCGTACTGGCTGCGACCTTCTGTGTCTTAATGACACAGCCTTTACAAGAACTGCTGCTGTTTGGATTCGCGATGGCGGCAGGCATCCTCATCGATACCTTCCTCGTTCGAGGTATGCTGCTTCCTGCACTGATGACCAATATGGACCGCGTGAGGATACAGCGAAGCTTTCTTCACGAACTTGGGCGCAATAGGTAGTTGTCCCGAGTCGCTCTCCGCCCTCTCTGTGCATACACATATCAGAGAGAGGAGCGTCGATCCCTGTATGGTGTATCAGAAACAAAGTGAACGTCACAAGCAGCAACTCCCCAACGCTCGTGCCATTCGGAGAGCCTGCAACAAGGAGTTATATCGAACAATTAAGCGGCTAAAAATTTATCTTACCCTTGAGCAAATCAAGTCCGCCGAGACGATCTATGTGAAAAAAGTGATGCTGAATCTCCCTTTCATCGTCGAGAACGGCAGCAACCGTCGATTGCTAGCTGACTGGTTCGGCGAAAATGTTGCGCCCGAGGTGGCTCCTATATGGAATGTCGAGCTGGCAAGCTTGAATGAGGCGTTTCGTGACGCATTTGGCGGGTAATAGTAGAGCGATGCGGTTTAAACAATGCGAAAAGAGCGGTTTATTACCGCTCTTTTTTGTGCGCTAGCGCTCGGTCGACGCACGAAGGGCAGTACAAAAAAAGGCCGCAAGGACCTCCGTCCTTGCGACCCACCAATTTCCTAGCGATACTCAGGCAACCACTTGCCGTGCGCCTCAATCAACTCATCGCACATCGCGATGATATCGTCCATCGACAACTCCGCCGAAGTGTGCGGATCCAGCATCGCTGCGTGATAAATATGCTCACGTTTACCAGTAATTGCCGCTTCAATCGTCAACAGCTGCGTGTTAATGTTTGTGCGGTTCAGCGCCGCCAACTGCGGAGGCAGATCCCCTACATACGTCGGTGTAACGCCGTTGCGATCAACCAAGCATGTCACTTCCACACACGCTTCGCGCGGTAAGTTCGTGATCAAGCCGGTGTTCATGACGTTACCGCCGATTTTGAACGGAACATCCGTCTCGATTGCCTCGAAAATGTACGAAGCATACTCATGTGAACGCACATGCGATAGATTCGCATCGTTCAAGAGATCCTCACGCATTTGCTTCCATCTGCTGATTTGATCGATACAGCGGCGCGGATACTCATCGAGTGGAATGTTAAAGCGATCCACCAGCTCTGGGTAATTCCGTTTGATGAAGTACGGATGATACTCTGCATTATGCTCCGAGGATTCCGTAATATAGTGGCCGAATTTCAGCATCATTTCATAGCGAACCATGTCTTTGTGCTTTTCTTTTTGCTTCTCAGCCGCCCGACGCTTAATCTCAGGGTACAGATCGACGCCGTCTTTGGACACTTCAAGCAGCCAAGCCATATGATTGATTCCTGCGATTTTCGACTTAACCCCTGTTTGATCCATCCCCAAATGCTTAAACAATTCTGGCACGCAAGCCTGTACACTGTGACACAACCCTACCGTACGCACACCGCCATACGTGTTCATGACATTAGTCAGCACCGCCATCGGATTCGTGTAATTGAGGAACAGCGCATCTGGACATACTTCACGCACATCCGCAGCAAAATCCAACATCACCGGGATTGTTCTTAAGTTTCTGAAAATACCGCCAATCCCCACCGTATCGGCAATTGTTTGGCGCAAACCGTACTTTTTCGGAATTTCAAAATCCGTAATTGTACATGGATCATAGCCACCTACTTGGATCGCGTTCACCACATATTTAGCGCCTCTGAGCGCTTCTTTTCGGTCCGTATACGTTATAATATTCGATGTACTTCCGCTTGTTTTCTTGATGTTATTCAGTATGTTCGCTGAGTCTTGCAAACGTTCATGATCAATATCAAAGAGAGCGATTTCAAAGCCTTGCAGCGCGGGTGTAAGCAAACAATCACCAAGTACATTTTTCGCAAAAACTGTGCTTCCTGCACCTAAAAAAGTAATTTTGGACATGTGAGAATCTCCTCCAATAGTTCATCTATTAACATATCCTAACTATAGCGCAAGACTGATATGAAAAATATGGAATGAAACAACTCCAATATGGACATTTGTAGTTTAATAGCGTACGCTCAAATTAAAAAACTTAAAGAGGCTCCTATGTTTCCAGATCACACCTACTTCAAAGTCAGCATTAATCCCCTTCACAGTAATCTTGATTTGTCTGTACTTTTTAGCGGTGAAGGCAAGCCCCTCCCGCTTCATCGCATGGGACCCGCTGTACATGACTACTACTTAATCCATACGGTACATGCCGGAACGGGCACTTTTGAAATGAGTGGTCGTACCTACTCCTGCACAGCCGGAGATACATTCATCATCTATCCAGGCGAGCTGTTCACCTACACCGCTGATCCTGTAACGCCTTGGCACTATACGTGGGTTGCGTTTACCGGCAGAGCCGCAAGCACAGTGCTTGCCCAAATTGGCGTGTCCGCCGATCAAGCAGTCGTCTCTGGCAGTAAGCCGCGTACGATTCGGCACTACTATCGCCATATCCGCTCCGCTTTTCGCCAAACCGCTTTTCCGCAGTTGGAGGAACTGGAAGCTGAGGGTTGGCTGCGTCTGCTTCTTCGTGAGCTTGGTCGTGTGAATACCGACCAAATTTTGATGAAGCCCGCTGCTGAAACCGATATCCAACGTCAAATTGGTCAAGCCATTCGCTACTTAGAGCTGCAGTACACGCAAACCGTCTCGATCGAGCATCTCGCTCGCAGCCTAGGCTATCATCGTACCTATTTGTGTAAAATGTTCAAACAATCCACCGGCTTATCACCGATGCAGTATTTATTCAACATCCGCATGGAACGCGCCAAGGAGCTGCTGGAAACCGCCATGACGATCGATCAGGTCGCCTCCTCCGTCGGCTTTAACGATGCGCTATACTTCTCCAAGCAGTTTCACAAATGGAGTGGCTCTGCGCCCTCGGTGTATCGCAAAGAACTGCGCAGCGCACAGCTCTGAAGCACATCAACAGCGCGCACGCAGCCGCTACAATGAAAAAAAAGACAACCGCATGCGGTTGTCTTTTGTATTACCTAGGTTTCCTCGAGATCACTAAATTTCAATATCCACAATCAAGCTATCCACACGGCCAACTTCACGAATATAGGCTGCAACCTCTTGATGCTCAGGGTTTGGACCGTAAGCAGCCAACGCAGCGCGATCTTCAAACCGCACCGAAAGCACCACTTGGAAGCCTTGATTTTTCTCCGAAAAATTAAGACCCGCTTGGATATCCACGATACCTGTCAGATGGGGACGCAGCGCTTTGAAACGATCAACAACCTCTTGCAGCTGCTCCTGCGTTGTGGACTCACCAAATTTAACAAGGACAATATGATCAATCATGATGTGAACCTTCTTTCTTTATTCAATAAATATAATAAATAATAAACGCCACTAATCTTATCATCTACCGGCTATCGACGCAATCCGATCAGAGCTCAACACCTGAACCCCTGTTTTCCCCGACTTGGCGACTCGAATGAGGCCTGTTGCAATAGTGCTCGCCTGAATAGGGCGATACTTCCGTAGACGTCCCGTCATTAACGGAGATATAGCTCGCGCCACGATGCTTCCCAGCTTTTCACCCAAACGGAACTCTCCGCGGTTGCCAAGAATTAGAGAAGGTCTGAGGAGGTACAGCGCACGAAGCCGTGTTCCTCGCAATTTCTCCTCGACCTCACCTTTTACCTGGTTATAGAAAAAGGAGGACGTGCGATCTGCACCCATGGCAGTCACAATCGCGAACACATCTGCTTGCGACTTACTAGCCACTTCCGCCAGCAGCAAGGGGTAGTCACGATCCACTCGGCGAAATTGCTGCTTGGAGCCTGCTTTTTTAATCGTCGTTCCTAGCGTGCAGAACACGTGCGCATGGGATACCTCAGAAGCCTTCAAACTCTCACCAAGCTTCCCAAAATCGATCACCCGCTGCTCCAGCTTCGCATGCCCGCCTAGCTGCTCTACATCTAGCTTCTTTCGAACTAGCGCAATAATTTTATCATAGTCTGGATCATTCACGAGCTGTTTAAGCAGCTCTTGTCCAACTAAGCCAGTTCCTCCCGCAACAATCGCTGTTCTCCCTTTCATAGCACGCCTCCACCATCATATTTATACATGATTATTTTCATCATAGGACCATTTGGTATCCACTTCAACCCGGTTCCTTCCAGCAGACTTTGCCCGGTATAGAGCATGGTCAGCCCGAGAAACCATATCTTCCAGCACCATCGTTCCGTATTCCAATGTAGGCGAATATTCCGCAACGCCGATGCTCGCTGTGAGTTTGACCGTAAGCTCGTCTCTGCGGTATGGCTCCGCAATGAATAGCGCTCTCAATTCCTCGGCCAATCTGGCGCTCTCCTCCGCATCTTTACACAGAAGCAATAGAATAAACTCTTCACCGCCATACCTTGCCACAATGGTATCGTCCCCTGCATATCGCTTCAAGAGGCTAGCCACATGATGAAGTACGCCATCACCAACCAAGTGACCATACGTGTCATTAATTTTTTTAAAATGATCAATATCCATCATCATGACGGAACATGTCCGACCGGTAAAAATACACGTCTGCAATCGCTTGTTACCCTCTAGCATGATATATCGACGATTATGTATGTCTGTCAGTTGATCCATCCATGCCGATTGCTCCAACAGCGAAATATTCGACTTTAGCCGATCCGACATCAGATTAAACGTAGATACCAATTGGCGCAGCTCCACAGGAGCTTTTCTTATTTTATCCGCATCAATCTGGTAATCGTAGTTCCCCTTCTGAATGATCTTCGTGGCTCGCAGCAAATAGCGAATCGGCCTCTCGATCTTAGCAGCAGTAAACACAGCAGCCGCAATACTGAGAAGCAGCGCGATCAAGGAAATGATAATAATCGTCATGCTTAATTCATTCAGCTTTTGGAAAATTTCCTTCTGCGTGATCTCGCCAACGACTAACCAATTTTTCTCGAGGGACCATCTGTACTGACCGTAGACACGCTCCCCTCGGAAACCAGTATAGACACTCTGATCCTTGCTATTCATCTTCGCACGTTGATAAATCTCCGATGCAAGAGGCTGTATCATCGAACGATTCTTGGCATGGTCGGAGGCTGTTACAATATTGCCCTGTGCATCAAGCACATAGACTTCCCCCGTCTCTCCAAAGCTAAGCTGAGCAATCAATTTATTCAGCATATCAAGGGTGACGACACCGAGCACAAGCCCTTTGAAATCATGATGATCGCCAATAACGGGAGCCGAGAACGTGATAACGGGCTCGCCATTTTCTTTGGACAACACGACGCCCGAAACGAAGCTTTTATTTTCCTTCCCTTTCGAGAAGTACTGCCGATCTCCCACATAAATCGTGTTCGTATCCGAGCGAATATAGCCATCCGGCTCCACAAAGGTAATCGAATAAAACTCCGAGTTCACCTTCGCAAAATCTTGAAACTCCCTTTTTAAATCACCGATTCGATGAAACTTGGCATTATCTGAAAGTGCGAACCGTTTGATCGCATCCAGCTTTTCCTGATTCCAGCGTTCGATATATAAGCTCTGCAAGGCGATCACTTGCTTGAGTTGAACCCCAGCCTCCTCTAACCGATTGCCCTTCTCTATGAAGTAAAAAGGAACAATGATCGAAAACGTCAGCAGCAAAATGAATGCGCTTATCCAGAGTTGAAGCCTTGTTTTAATGGTATGATCGATAAAAAGAGAAAACAACAAATGCCCCATCGAGGTTTTCCACCCTTATATGTCTATATCTTCATTATACCTTATATTCAGATAAAAATAGACTGATTTGGCTAATTTATGGCATAATCATACGATTATTTCGGTTTTTCGCCGGTTTGAAAAGTAATCCCCTATCGCTTATGCTATTTGTTAAGTAGAAAAGAGGTAGTGAACCCGATGAAAATTCTCGTATTGACTGAAAAACCAAGCGTAGCCAAAGAAATTGCTCGCGTACTCGGCTGTAATCAGAAGCAAAAGCACCACTTCGAAGGTGCCAAATATGTCGTCACTTGGGCACTCGGCCATCTCGTTACGCTCGCGGAGCCCGATGATTACGATCCGAAGTACAAGACCTGGAACCTTGAAGATCTGCCCATTATCCCTGGCAAAATGAAGCTCAAAGTCATGAAAGAAACGTCGCAGCAGTTTCGTGCCATCGAGCATCTCAGCCGTCGCGGTGACCTCTCCGAGCTGGTCATCGCAACCGATGCGGGGCGCGAAGGCGAGCTCGTCGCGCGCTGGATTATGGAGCTGATCCGCTGGAAGAAGCCGTTCAAACGGCTTTGGATCTCGTCGCAGACGGATCAGGCGATTCGCGAAGGCTTCGCGCAGCTGAAGCCTGGCACAGACTACAACCGGCTGTATCAAGCAGCCGTCTGCCGTTCCGAGGCTGATTGGCTGATCGGCCTCAATGTAACCCGCGCGCTGACCAGCAAGTTCGGCGCGTCGTTATCCGCTGGGCGTGTACAGACGCCCACGCTGGCCATGATGATCAACCGTGAAGCGGAAATCCGGGATTTCCGGTCCGTCGACTACTGGTTGATCGAAGCCGAGCTCGGGTCCTTCCGCGCCCAGTGGCGGGACCCGAAGACCGGCGACTCGCGCATCTTTGATCGCGAGCGCGCCGACGCCTTGAAAGCCAAACTGCAAGGCCAGAGCGGCCGCATCGTGCAGGTAAATAAAACCGAGAAGCAGATTCCGCACCCGCTTGCTTATGATTTGACCGAGCTGCAGCGCGATGCGAATCGCAAATTCGGCTTCTCTGCCAAACAGACGTCGAATGTCCTGCAGCGACTATATGAACAATACAAGCTGGTCACCTACCCGCGAACGGATTCGCGTTATTTGACCACCGATATGGTGCCGACCCTGCTCGGCCGTTTGAAAGGAGCAGCCATTGGCCCTTATGCGGCGCTTGCTGCACCTTTTATCCGTAAGCCGCTTACGATCACAAAGCGAATCGTCGATGACACGAAGGTCAGTGACCATCATGCGATTATCCCGACCGGAGAAGCCATCTCACTCGCTACGTTAAGTGCAGACGAACGCCGACTCTATGATCTGATAGTCCGTCGATTCCTAGCTCTATTCAGCGGTCCTTGCCGCTACGATGAGACGAAGCTAACGATCGACATCGCTGGTGAAAAGCTTTATGCTTCCGGCAAAGTCGTGAAAGAGGCTGGCTGGAAAGAGGTCTATGGCGCCACCGACTTCACCGATCCGGATCGCGAAGACAATGATGCCGAGGACGATGCGGGCCAACTGCTTCCCCAAGCGTCTGAGAAAGACGCAGTAACCGCTCGCAACGTTCGCCAAGTTAGCCGCCAAACGAAGCCGCCTTCTCGCCATAACGAAGCTTCCTTGCTATCGCAGATGGAGAAGTTTGGTCTTGGCACACCTGCGACTCGCGCAGATATCATCGAGAAGCTCGTGTCCGCAGACACGATTGAGCGCCAAGGCTCCTTGCTCATCCCTACCGGCAAGGGTACCCAGCTTATCGAACTGGCCTCTGAAGAGCTGCGTTCTCCTGAGCTTACCGCTCGTTGGGAGCAGGAGCTCGAACGTATTTCCAAAGGCAAGGGCAGCATGGATGCCTTCCTTAGCGGTATCCGCAAGAAAGCAGCGGAGCTGGTTGACGAGGTAAAACATAGCTCCGCCGCGTATAAACCGCATAATTTAACCGGCAGCAAATGCCCCGATTGCGGTGAGTTTTTACAGGAAGTTAAAGGCAAACGAGGACGCTATCTGGTATGTTCCAGTCGTGAATGCGCCTATAAACGGGAAGCAGATGGACAATTAACGAACCATAGATGTCCGCAATGCCATAAGAAGATGGAAATACACACAGGCAAAGCCGGCAAATATTTTCAATGTCGTCCCTGCAATGTTGTTGAGAAAATCGACGGCGAGTCTACGGGGGGAGGTCGCAAGGCCACTGCGAAAGCGAACCGCCAGTTGATCGAGAAGTTCTCGGATCAAGCTAGTGTCGGGAACTCGCTCGCTGACAAGCTACTTGCAGCCCTTCAGCAGCAGAAGGAAGACTAATACCAAGAATAAAGCCCAAGCGACTGCATCTCGCTTGGGCTTTTACACTATGAGTAAAGCTTCTATCGAAGTAACTCGAGGATGAGCGACCTCGTTCTAATACCTGCATCGGCAGGTTCATCGCTTTTAGCTGACAACTTGTTGCGTTTTCGTTAATATTCTGCCTTTAACCGCTAACTCGAGTTGTTCCAAACTTGTGATACCAAGATTAACCAACGCATCTCCAGCTTCCATATGTACGTTAGCTAAAATGTGCATACTCGTATGTGGCACAAGTGATTTGCGAAACTCGTGAAAAAGCACCGCATTATACGCTTTGAGAACTGTCATAAACTCAACATTCGGTGGAACAAATCCGCGAATTTCAGACGACCGCCAGAAAAATTCCCTCACATGCATAATGTCGGAACCCGTGCGGTTCAACTTTCGAATCATCGCAAAAAACTCATCAACAAGTATTTGTCGATCGACTTTCATGAGATCATCCCTCCACTTTCTTCCTACTACTTAAAGCATACCATAAATAGTTCTTTAGTTCTATATTAGCTGAACATTCAAGGGCTATTATACCTATGAAATTTGAAGTTCTTTATGTTTCCCTCTTTGTAATAACAGCATGTCCACCAAATAAAGAACAACACCCAAATTAATCGCAATATCGGCTAAATTCATCACACCATTCCCTGAGTGAATAACGATAAAGTCTGTCACCTTGCCGAATAACAGCCGCTCTATCGCATTACCTATCGCTCCGCCGACCAGCAGCGCTGCTGCGCTTTGTTTTAACGTGCCTGGCAGGCCTCCTTGCCTGCGGTACCACCAGATCCCGGCAACAATGAGCACAGCCAGGATCCCCAATACGGGAGCCCATCCTTGCAACGAACTGCCGGCCGCCCCGCTATTTTGATAATACGTAAACGAAATCACGTCTTTATAAAAAGGCATGGATTCCCCAACCTCCATCACCGAACGAATCCATATCTTAGACAGCTGATCGACAGCCGTAATCACAAAAATAATCGAATAAAATAGCATGTTGCCCATTCCACCTCTCTAGCTTCAGCCTTTACCTCTCTATTTTACTTGAAAAGAAAGTGAAACTGCTAATTCTGCGCAGCACGAAAAGCCCCCCCAGTACTCTCTCGCTGTGGCGGCTCCTGTATCCTTTTACCAACATCAATTTAAGCTCATCAACGTCCGATACAGCTCTCCAGGCGTATGTGCGATGTGGTCCGGATGCCCGCTGAGCAATAGCTGGGGAGAATCATACCCCCATGTGACAGCCACGATAGGCACGCCTAATTTCTTACAGGATTCAATATCCCGCAATTCATCACCGACATAAATCATGCGCGTAGGCGTAGTTCCCCACTGCTTCATCACTTTGCGAATGGAATGATGCTTGCCAAAAATGTGCTTTGCCGAAATGATCTCCTTAAAGGAGCTCTCTAGCTTGTTTTTTTTAAGAAATAGACGGATATTCGCTTCGGAATTGGAAGAGAGGATCGAGCTTTTGACGCCTTGTGCGGAAAGCCTCGCAATGACATCCTTCATACCAGGCACAATTTGCAGTGATCGAATGTTTTCGTGATACAGCTGTCGCCCAGCGACCATGAGCTTAGGAATTTGGAGTACTGGCACCCCTAACCGATCTACGCGCTCGGAAATTGACATTGAACGCAAAGGGGCCAAATCCTGCTCACGGATAGGGCGAAATCGATATTGGTTAGCCATTTCATTATAGAGCTTCACCAGCAGCGCTCTAGAATCGACAAGTGTCCCGTCAAAATCAAATAGTACGTGTTTTACCATCTGGGTGTATATACAAATAAGGCCGGACCCTCGGGCGGCACTTGGCGGATTTGATTATCTTTGAACTCCTGGGCTGGATCCAGGGCCACATGCGGATTGCTGATGAGTCGCAAATCTTCCCACACACAGGAAACGCCTCGGTCATAGCCCACTGCGCCACCTGCAAACATTTTACAGCCTTTGCAAAACTGCTCTCTTTGCTGCACGTCCAGTTTCACGACTTTATTGCGAAGACAACAGTAAATTTCATTAACTGCGTTACATACATTAACATGAGTGATCAGGGCCATTTACCGTCAACTCCTTGCGGCACTTTAAGTGTGTAATAGTAAGTTTATCAAGCTACTATTAAGTGTATGACACAATTTTGTAAACGGAATAACATTTCTCACGATGGGCCGTCCAAATTTGCTACAATTAGGAAATACAATGACAGGTTTGGAGGTGTTTCCCCTGCAGGACACATTGCATTATGTGATTCCTATTCTTATCTTTGGATTTTTTATTTATCGAAGGGCGAAACGCACCATTGGATTTCAAAAGCTTTCGCGAGGCAGACTCACCTTTCGTCTGTCGCTGTTCGGCCTTCTCGGCGTGATCATCTTCCTCCTCGGCTTCGTGCATCCGATCCATTTTATCGGCTATCTCATCGGCCTTGCATGCGGCGCTTTGCTTGGACGAACGGCGATTCGCCACACCCGCTTCGAGCATCGAACAGATGGTTGGTATTACCGCACACATCTTTGGGTTGAAGTCACCGTGCTTGTACTCTTTCTGGGCCGTATCGCGTATCGCTACGCTGCCATTGCCATCTCCACGGGAACAACCACCAACATTTCACCTGCTGACTTCTCTCAGTTCACCAAAGACCCCGTCACCGCCGGCGTCTTCTTCATCATCGTATCGTACTATGTCTTGTTTTTCGGCTACTTACTGCGTGAAGGCACCAAATTGGATCCGGCAGGGTTGGCGGATAGCGACGATGGCGAGATCGGGAGCCATGTAGCTCCCTCCGCAGGAGCTCCTGGTCCCCAGGCGAACGTTCGGGTGGAGTAAGCTACTCTTAGCAAAGACAAGAAAGGGAGGTTCCCCTAGGTCAACTGACCTGGGGGAACCTCCCTTTCTATCACCACTAGGCAAGCGATCTGCCTGTGACGTCCCTTATTGGGCGATTCTTGTTTTTAACGCCCTTTTGGGACGCTATTGGCTACATTGCGAGTATCCCGCTATACTTTAAAGCCCTTTTCGGACCTTAACACTCGTGTTTTCGCCCATTCAATTGGCGATACTCACTTTCGACGCCAAATTATATGGGCACTATCCCATTGACTCAGGATATGAATCAACTCAACTCTTGCTGGCCTGAGCGAAGGGGATAGTGGCTATAGCTACGTCTTGCCGCTACGCCGCCCTCTGCCTCACTTCGCTGCCTCCTCGGCAGCCTTCGCGAACTGCGTGCTGTACAGCCGCGCGTACAGCCCTTCCAGTGCAAGCAGCTCGCTATGCGTGCCCCGCTCCACGACGCTGCCCGCCTCGATCACCAGAATGTGATCGGCGGCCAGCACCGTGGAGAGCCGGTGCGCGATCACGAGCGTCGTGCGCCCTTGCATCAGCTCCTCGAGCGCCGCCTGCACATAGGACTCGGATTCCGAGTCCAAGTGCGACGTCGCCTCATCGAGGATGAGGATGCGCGGGCGCTTCAGGATCGCGCGAGCAATCGCGATCCGCTGGCGCTCGCCACCGGAGAGCCGGTGGCCGCGCTCTCCAACCATCGTGTCGTACCCTTCGGGGAGCGACACGATAAAATCGTGGATGTAGGCCTGCCGACACGCGGCCTCCATCTCCTCACGCGTAGCGTCCTCCCGCGCAAAGCGCAGGTTGTCGCCAATCGTCGCGTGGAACAGAAAAGACTCCTGCGTCACATACGCGATCTGCGCGCGCAGCGACGCTAACCCCACGTCGCGGACGTTGACGCCGTCGACCTCAACGACGCCGGCCGTCGGGTCGTACAGCCGCGCGATCATCCCGATCAGCGTCGACTTCCCGGCGCCGCTAGGTCCTACGAGCGCGACCATTTCACCAGGCTGCGCCTCGAAGGTGACGTCGCGCAGCGCATACTGCACTGGCTTTTCGCCTTTATCCTCTAGGCTCATCTTCCGTCTTACTTCGCCTCGATCCTCCAGGCTCCCCTTCCGCCCCGAATCCCCCGTCTTATAAGCAAAAGACACCATCTTATAACTCACACGCCCCGCCACTGGTCCTAGCTGGCGCGCTCCCTCAGCATCCATGACATCAGGCACCATGTCCTGATACTCAAAAATCCGCTGAAACACCCCCAGCGCCGTCGCTACCTCGACTTGTAGGTTCAATAGTGTCCCTACAGGCATATACAAACGCCCCAAATACGCCGTGAACGCGACGATAGAGCCTAAGGTCATGTCTCCTTGGATAACGGAGTAACCGCCATAAATATAAATAATAGCCGTTCCTAACGGTCCAAGCGTGCTCGTAGCCATACCAAACCAACGGCCAACCAGATTGAGCCGCAGCTCGAGATCCATCACCTTTTGATTCATTGTGGTAAATTCCTGCTCTTGCTGCTTCTCTCTGCCAAAAATCCGCGTCAACAACGCACCTGAAATACCAAAGTTCTCATTCAGCTGCGAAGTGATATCTGAGCGCACCTTTTGCGTTTCTAGCCGCAATGCCTTCCGCACCTTGGATACCTTTTTCACAGGCAGCACGAAGAGTGGAAGGATAAGCACCGAAATGATCGCCAGCTTCCAATCGAGCGCAAATAAAATGCCTATTGTCGTGAACACAATCACGATCTGCGTGATCGAGGATACAACGATGGAGGTCACGACACTCTGTACAGATTGCACATCACCTGTAATCCGCTGAACAATTTCCCCTGACCGCGCATCCGTGAAAAATGCCATCGATTGCCGCTGCAAATTATGAAACAACGACTGCCCCAAATCCCGAATAACCCCTTGGGTTACTTTGGTATTCAAGTGGTTTTGCCATACGCCGAGCACGCCGCTCAACACAGGCAGCAGAATTAACAGCAGCGCCATGACAGCCAATAGCTCTACTCGCCCCTGAGGAATTGCCGTATCAATAATTTCCTTCATCACTAAGGGAGGGACTAACCCGATCACTGCCGCAAGCAGCGCCAAGCCGATAATCACCAAGAGCTGTCCCCAATACCTTTTAAACAAATACAAAATCCTTCGTATCGATACATCCTTCAACTTCGCCTTCGGCCGATTCCGATCGGAAAGCCGCCCCATTCCCCCTGGTCCACCTGGTCCCATCACTCACTTACCACTCCGATCTTACTTATCTTTGCTGCCCTCCACTACAATGGAAGAGCATAGGTAATCGCACTTGTCACTTCGTCCGCCATCCTGAGCACATGATATAACGAGGTTGTTTGCAGTACATTGTACTGTCTAGGCCCATCCACATTCACGATCGCTGCAATGGTGTAGTCGCCAATCGGTGGCAGCACCTTTCCGACTGATTTCCCCGGAGCCAAAGGCTGATTGGACAGCTGGTACAAGCCCACACTCAACTTTTGCCCTAAACAAGCATCTATCGCAATCACCACGACATTCGGCGGAATCTCTTGCAGACGCAAGGCCAAATTACTTGCATCACACGGTGCCGCCAACGTGCCAATTACATGCGGGTATCCGAGCTCTACAAGCTTACTCCCAACAAGCGGACCCAGCGAGTCCCCTGTCGAACGATCTGTCCCTATACATACAAAAGCCAACCTCACCGGATCCAGCTCATTGCTCGTAGCTATCTTTTGCAGAAACTGGCCTAACTGCTCACCCGTCACCTTTTTCAAAAACTTCTCCTGCAGCTCCATCGGTTCTCTCTCCACTTTTGCCTCCCTTTCAGGCATGTACACATCTCTCTTCACCTGTTGAATAATAATTCTATTCTTTCATACGGAGGCAGCCTGTGTCCACTTAAGCACATTCTTCGGGTACACCAAATAAGCGTTACTCAACTGAGCAAAGCCTATTCATGCTGCTTGATTGTCCTGATAACTCACCAATTAATGAACACGGTTCATCCGTACGACACGATAATAGAGTTGACCGCTTACCTCTTGCTCCACTTCCAAATAACCTTCCGTATGGACATAATCACCCAACATATAGGTAGAAGCGTCTGCAGAATCTGCATGTGTTAAAAAGAGAAGCGCCACTTTATCGTCCCCAACAACAAATCCAACCTGTTCCTTCACTTTAAACTTCTCTATAATTTTGCCATGATGGGATCTCACGATATGGTGAAACCGCCAAGCCCCATCCTCATTTACGATAAAATAAAGCACACGATTTCGGTGCGAATTGCTAAACTCCCTTGTCACGCCGATCATGCACACCTTTTCACCAACGCGTAAATACTCATCGATGATGTACGATTTCAATCGCAAGCGATGTGTATTTTTGCTATGAATGTAAGCTTCCATCTCGTCTATCGAGCGCTGATCCTTGGGATCTTGCTTGGTCGCATAGAATACTTCTTTAATGAACGTATCCGTTTGGAATTGCCGTGCCCCTTTGAAATGGTTATAGGTTTGAAAAAATTGCCCAATCACTTCCCGGATTTCTTCCGGTATGGCGGGACCCGTTTCTACGCTATACGTGCGATCTGTTCGACTCGACAATTTAATTTTATGAAACCAGTTTTTCCAGACACTGACTTGCATGTCGCACGCGTCACCTACTTTCTTCCAACCACTTTCCCATTATAGGCTATAATTCTCAAAAATTCGATAAAAATCGCACATATTCGCGCAAAAAAAAAGCATCTGCCCGCTACGCTTTCTTTTAAGAAAGCCATAACGAACATATGCTCTTACACAACTTACTGTTACTTAAGTTAGTCCTTCGTTTACAGCACGCGTTTGGCGCCTACATATCTGGAGCTCCAATAGGAGCTTGCGAGACTATCGACCACTACACCTCTGGACGTCGTTGCGGAAATGAATTGCTTATTTCCCACATAGATGCCCACATGATTGACGATGCCTGAAGCAAAGAATACAAGATCTCCTTCTTTTAAATCCGTCACTCTTGCCCCTGCTTGATCATACATCTGCACAGAGGTGCGCGGCAGCTCGATGCCTTTGGCCTCGTACACATAACGAACGAATCCAGAGCAATCGAAGCCCTTAGGTGTTGTTCCACCCCAACGGTAAGGCACGCCTTTAAAAGTCGAAGCAGCTTGAATAATTTGAGCCGAAACATTTGGCTGAACAGCCTTTGCTACTGCAGCTACTGGTGGCGGTGCAATCCAAGCTGGCTTGTGGGACTTCCCGTCCTCTTCGACGATGGCGATTTTATTCGCATCATTCCACGCGATCGCAGATCCAAACGTCTCTGTGATAAAACGCAAAGGAACATAGGTGCTTCCCTCCAGCAACGTCGGACTGCTTTCTAATTCAACTGGTTTACTGTTGACGATCGCTTGATCATCATCTGTCGTTAGTTGAATCGCCTGCTCGTCGTTCTTCAGCGTTACGACAACTTCATCACCTTGCTTCGCCCAGTCCACTTCATAACCTAGCTTCTCCGACAGCACGCGCAATGGCACCTGAAGCTTACCCTCCGTGTCGATAAACGGCTGTACTTCAGGGAATTGCACCAATTCGTCATTCACTTGAACCTTCACCGAAGAGGTGTCTGTCGCAGCTTGAGCTGCTGGAGCGTTGAACATAGCGATGGCTGCGCCTGCAAGAACGCATGAGCAAATAACACTTTTTGTAAAAAGTTTCAAAACATTGTCCTCCTTGAAGCCTCCGAGGTTAGTTGACGGGTTCGGGAAGAGGTTTTCCCTAGTGCGCTCCATTAGTCTACGACTAACTAAGCATCCATTCACCCCAAATAAAGAAGTCCCCCGTACCAGAGCTTTTGCTGCTCCGAGATTCGGCATTTTTTGTCTATGTTAGACTAGCATAGTTCGTTTTGGCTTGACAACCTTTGCGCGGTGGTAAGTGTTTCCACACCCCCCACAGGCTGCCTATAAACCTCTGTATATAGCACACTCTTGTAGGGACTAAACGTATCCTCTGTCAATGGGCTCGGATAACTCATGATGTGGAGCGGTAAGTCCTTTTGCCCTTCTCGAAGGGGAGGCTGAGCATAAGGAAATCGGTTCAAATGGAAGCCGCAGCGCTCATAAAATGCAATTCTCCGTTCGGCATCTGACGTACTCGGTGGCTCTACTTCAAGCACAATAGGTGTAGTAGCGCTGCTCATAAAAATCGTAAGCATTTGTTTTCCTATCCCACCGCCTCTACTGACAGCACTTACCGCGATATGCTCTACAAAACGAAACCGCTTAAAATCCCAGCTTGCGAGAAAACCAAGCAACTGGCCATCTGCATCTCTCTTCACATCAATGTTATAGCTTGGATGCGATAGCAGGGCTCGCTGCCCTTCATATGTCCTTATCTCGGTAACGGGAAATGCGGATACCATCAAATCGAATACCTCTTCAAACACTGCCTCATTCTCCATCTGTCTGCCCCTCCTGTCCAATCTATGGTTTCCAACTATCCCTTCCTAACATGCAACATCTTACCACTTAGAAAAAAACGCATGTGCAGCCGTGTGAAAACCTGCTGGCATCGCATGACCCATGAAGGGGTGAACCTCAATCGATTTATTCACAGATGAGATCCGATTATAAGCGGCAAAAATCGTCTCCGGCAAGCAAGTCATATCCTTCAAACCTACCGTCACGTGTACGGGTTGCCCAATACGATCGCCTAGATTCACGATATCAAAATAAGACATCGTCTTCAGTACGTCTGCCAAACGATCCGGGAATCTTGTCACAAACTCTGCCGCCTCGCTAAGCGAACTCGCGGATTGCAGGATGCCCAGATCCATATGACATAGATTGGGCACATGGGCAATTGCTGCTCGAATACGCTTCTCGAGCGCTGTAACGAGCAGCGTCAGCCCACCGCCCTGACTCCCACCGAATACGAATACGCGCTCGGTGTCTACTTCAGGCTGCTCCAGCGCGCAGCACACAGCACGCAAGGAATCGATAGCTACTGCGCGGTAATAGCTTTTTTCTGCATCCATGATGCCCTGTGTAATCCATCCCTTCGTCATACCGTGCTCCAGCGGCAGTGTATTTCCGCTATCTCCACCTTGCCCCCGAACATCAACCGCAAGCACCGCATACCCCATAAGCAACCAGGCGGCATGATCCTCTGGTTTTCCCTTGGATCCAGAGTAGCCAGGGAACGTGACGACACATGGAGCCTTCTTGTGGCTAACTTCCGCGTTAGGCAGAATTAGCCAAGCATGGATCGGCGTCCCCTCTGCGCCTTCTAACACAATTCTATGGACAACTGCTTGTGTAAAAGGAGCATCAACCCGCTCACGCGTATAACTTACCTTTTGAGTCGCCTCGGCATATGTCCTTGTCCAAAAAGCAGCCAGATCAGCAGGCGCCGTTAGCTCCGACCGAAACTGGTGCAACCCATGAATACGATTTTCAATAGCGTTCATTTGGCAGTTCTCCTTCTCCTGTTTTTTCCATTTTAGCCCACGTCTCTCGTTGCGTCTATTGGAATTCCTTAAGAAAAGACATGCATCCTCTAACTTTCTGCGTACCGGAATTCATATAAATGCAAAAATGGAGAAAGTTGCGGAACGTGGTTCCGCTAATCAGGCTTAACCGTGGACATTTGAGCCTTTTGGGGCAAATTAGCGCCCTCTCGTTCCGCAACTTTCCAAACTCACTCTGGATTCACTAAATAGAGGAACCTCGTTCCATTTCTCGGAAGTAGAAAGTAGCGTAGGTTGGATGTTAATGGAGGAATGGGTGGTAATGAGGGGAGTGGTGGATCATTAAGGACAGCCATGGAGGTTAAAATGCCAATAAAAAAAGACCACCCGAAGGTGGTCCTTTTTATTTAAGCGGGCGATGGGAATACTCCAAATGCTTATTTTTACAGCTTCCTACGGAAGCAACTAGTGGTATATTTGGACGCTCGTCCTACTTAGGCCTATTCACAGATGTGTGCACGGAAGGTCGAACCCTCTAGGGTTCTCTTCCCAGTCTTGCTTAAATAAAAAAAGACCACCCGAAGGTGGTCCTTTTTATTTAAGCGGGCGATGGGAATACTCCAAATGCTTATTTTTACAGCTTCCTACGGAAGCAACTAGTGGTATATTTGGA
>NZ_JCAUAY010000011.1:0-195028 GCF_059692195.1 Paenibacillus sp. J22P90 | reverse complement strand
ATGATGGCGGAGGGGACCCACGCGTTCCCATCTCGAACACGACCGTTAAGCCCTCCAGCGTCGATGGTACTTGAACCGCAGGGTTCTGGGAGAGTAGAACGTTGCCAAGCACGAAGTAAGAGTCTTTCTGGATTTTTTCCAGAAAGACTCTTTTTTTTGCATCTGTAAATGTTGCTTTTTTAACCATACTAATCCTACGAGGAGGGATGACGATGAGGACAACAAGCAGCATGAAATGGATGGGCAGAGTGTGTCTTTGTTCATTAGTCACACTGATGATGAATGGTTGCTCAACCAAAATCGATCAAGTGAAAGAGGAGGCCAATCCACTTCACTCCTTAAGTCTTGTAAGAAGCATGGAGCCTGCGCCCAATCAGGAGCCGCAGAAAATGCCAATAGCAGCAGTTATACCGTCTAATCAAAGGCCTGCAAAGCCACCGACCGTGAAAGGTATTTATGTTTCAGCCTGGTCTTCCGTTGGCAGCAAGTTTGAGCAATTAATACAGCTCGTGGATCATACGGATTTGAACGCGATGGTCATTGATGTAAAGAACGATTCCGGACAGGTGACCTATCCCTCAACGGTTCCTTTAGTTAATGAGATCGGGGCGAATAGCCACGTCATTATACAAGATATGAAAGCAAAGCTGCAGCGTTTGAAACAGAAAAACATTTATACGATTGCACGGCTAGTCGTGTTTAAGGATCCTTATTTAAGTAAGAAGAAAAGCACGTATGCAATGAAAAACAAAGACGGAACTGTTTGGAAGGATGCGAAAGGCATCGCTTGGGTGGATCCTTTTAAAACAGAGGTATGGGACTATAATATTCAGATTGCGTACGAAGTAGCTACGCTGGGGTTCGATGAGATCCAGTTTGATTATGTGAGGTTCCCGGAGAACGGACAGAAGGTGGATCGTGAGGTCCAATTCGATAATCCGCAGGGGCTAAGTAAAGCGCAGGATATTGCAACTTTTTTGCATAAGGCGAAAGAGCAGATCGGCAATAAGGCGTATATTTCAGCAGATGTGTTTGGTTTAACGACGTCGCTGCCCAATGATATGGGGATTGGACAAGACTGGGCGATGATCAGCAAGGAGGTTCATTTTATTTCTCCGATGCTGTATCCGTCACATTATACGACCGGGATTTATGGGGTGAAGCATCCCGATTTGCAGCCCTATGCGATCATTCACCAAGCCATTAATGATGCCAAATGGAAAAATCATCAGTTAGCACAATCGAGTGCCCAGATCGCTCAGATCAGGCCCTGGTATCAGGATTTTACAGCTACTTGGGTGAAGCCGCATAAGAAGTATGGTGATCTGGACGTAAAAGAGCAGATCAAAGCGGCTAGGGAGCAAGGGATTGAGCAGTTCTTGTTGTGGAATCCAAGCAGCACGTACTCCTATCGTTAACGGAATTGACTTATTCAAGGCGAGGGGGAGCTGTGTGCTCTTCCTTTTCCTTGACACCAAAAATAGGCTTTTGTTAAGATTGCAATCATACGAAAGAATGAGCAGAAGCTTATGAATCAAGCTTTCTTCAGATAGAGGGCTTTAAGGAGGATATGTACGCTGTGAGAGAAGACAAGTTTGGCAAGGAAGGTTTAACGTTTGACGATGTGTTGTTAGTGCCGAGAAAGTCTGAAGTGTTCGGTAAGGAGATCGACGTTTCAACACAATTGGCACCAGGAGTGAAATTAAATATCCCTTTCATTAGCTCCGCAATGGATACGGTGACTGAATCAGCATTAGCGATTGCGATGGCACGAGAGGGCGGTATCGGAATTATTCATAAGAATATGCCGATTGAACTGCAAGCCGAGCACGTTGATCGTGTGAAAAGGTCGGAAAGCGGCGTAATCACGAATCCATTCTCATTAACACCTGAGCATCATGTCTATGACGCTGAAGAGTTGATGGCGAAATATCGTATTTCCGGTGTGCCGATTGTCAATGAGGATAATCGTTTGGTTGGGATTTTGACGAACCGCGACTTGCGTTTTGTACATGACTATTCCATTAAAATTAAAGAAGTGATGACACAGGAAGGTCTTGTTACTGCACCAGTAGGAACGACGCTTCAGCAGGCTGAGGGCATCCTTCAGAAACATAAAATCGAGAAACTGCCTTTGGTGGACGAGAATTTTGGTCTTAAAGGGTTAATTACTATTAAAGACATTGAAAAGGCCATTCAATTCCCGAACTCAGCAAAAGATGCTCAAGGCCGCCTACTTGTAGGTGCTGCTGTTGGTGTATCGAAGGACGTGCTGGAGAGAGCGGCAGCGCTTGTTAAGGCTGGAATTGACGTTATCGTTGTAGATTCAGCACATGGTCATCACATTAATATCGCAGAGACTGTGAAAAAGCTTAGAGCCAATTACCCTGATCTTCCGATCATTGCGGGCAACGTGGCAACTGGCGACGGTACACGCGATTTGATTCAAGCTGGTGCGTCCATGGTGAAAGTAGGGATCGGTCCTGGATCGATCTGTACAACACGCGTGATTGCAGGGATTGGTGTTCCGCAAATTACAGCGATTTATGATTGCGCACAAGCTGCAGCTGAGTTTGGAGTGCCGATTATTGCCGATGGCGGTATTAAGTACTCCGGTGATGTGGTGAAAGCCATTGCGGCGGGCGCAAGTGCGGTGATGATCGGTAGTCTTTTTGCAGGGACGGATGAGAGTCCGGGTGAGTCTGAGATTTTCCAAGGACGGAAGTTCAAGGTTTACCGCGGTATGGGCTCCTTAGGTGCTATGAAGGAAGGCAGCAAGGATCGTTACTTCCAAGAAAACGAGAGCAAGCTTGTTCCAGAAGGCATCGAAGGTCGTGTGGCCTACAAAGGGCCAATGGCGGATACGGTGTATCAGCTGGTTGGCGGACTTCGTTCAGGTATGGGGTATTGCGGAGCGCGCAACATTCAAGAACTTATTCATGATACGCAATTTGTTCGTATTACGGGTGCAGGTCTGAAAGAAAGTCATCCGCACGATATCCAAATCACAAAAGAAGCGCCAAACTACTCATTGTAGAATTGTAGATTATAGTTTGTAGAGATGAGAGACTTTTAGCTCCGCTAAAAGATCCCTATGAAGTGGATAAATTTGGAGACGTGGGAGTTGAACCCACGTTTTCTTTTTTTTGTCTAATAGGGTGTGTTACAATATAACGTGTTATAGTGATTAAGGTTATCTAAACATCATTTAGGGAGAGTGAAATTGTGAGATTTTTACGTTTTACAAAGAAAAAGGTTGCTTTGGTGTTAGGTGTTAGCTTAATTGCTCAATCCTTACTTTTACATATACAGCCAACCTATGCAGCAGATGAGAAAAAGCCAGCGGCTTCACCATCGCCTGCAGCGGTGACAACGCCTGCTCCTAATGCGAATACAGCAGCGCCAGCGGTGAATGAACCTCAAGTAGCAGCGAAATCTGCGATTATTATGGAGGCTAGCACGGGAGCTGTGTTGTTCCAGATGAACCCGGATGAGGCTTTCCCGCCAGCAAGTATGGCGAAGATGATGACCGAGTATTTGGCGATGGAGAGTATTAAAGAAGGCAAATTCAAATGGGACTCTCCGGTCACAGCCAGTAAGAATGCGGCCGATGTCATTGGTTCCGGTCAATTAATAGCCGAGAATGAAACACTGACGTTCAAGGATATGTTTAATGCGATGTCCATCTACTCGGCGAATGACGCTTCTGTAGCTTTTGCTGAACTGCTTGGCGGTACGGAAGAGAATTTTGCAAAAATGATGAATGATAAGGCGAAGCAGCTTGGCATGTCTGATAAGGCACATTTTATTAGTGCGACAGGCCTTTCACGTGCTGACCTGAAGAATCCGCCGGCTTCTATTGAGGGAGAAACGAAGATGACCGCACGCGATGCGGCGATTCTGGCCTACAATATTTTGAAGGATCATAAAGAAATTCTTGAGTTTACGAAAATCCCTTCGTTGAAGCTTAGAGCGACAGACAAAACAGCGATGATCAACTGGAACTGGATGCTTGAAGGGAATTCAACAAATACGAATTTTAAAAAGTACGCGTATCAAGGGTTGGACGGCTTGAAAACAGGTTCTACCGACGATGCTGGTTACTGCTTCACGGGAACGGCAGAACGTAACGGAATGCGTATGATTACGGTTGTTATGGGGACGAAGACAGAACCAGAACGTTTCAATGAAACACGCAAGCTGATGGATTACGCATTTAATAATTTTGAGATGAAACCATTCTTGAATGCGAAGCAGCCGATAGATTCTTTGAAAAGTGTGAACATTAAAAAGGGTGTACAAATGGAAGTACCGCTTGTAACGAAAACAGGTCTTACCTTTGTTGCTAGAAAAGGCGCGAAAGATACAGATTTCAAAGTAACTGCAGAGTCTGTTGAAGAGGCTAAGCTTGTAGCTCCAATTGCAAAAGGCGATACGCTTGGTAAGGTGAAAGTGAGCTACAATGGTCAAGAAAAAACTGTAGAATTGATCGCTGATGGTGATGTTGAAAAAGCCAGCTGGATCCGACTGCTGTTCCGCTCCATTAAAAACTTCTTCAGCGATATGTTCAATGGGATTAAAGGCGGCTCTTAGGCCAGAAAATGGGTTGTATATTACCCATCCTTCATGTAAAATTGTTCTTTAGAAGTTTATTATCGAATCGTGTAGGGAACTACACCGAAATTGCATAGAAGCTATAGGAGGAAATAAAGAATGGAAACTGGAACTTCCCGCGTTAAAACAGGTATGGCCGAAATGCAAAAAGGCGGCGTCATTATGGACGTTATGAACGCTGAGCAAGCTAAAATCGCAGAAGCAGCTGGCGCGTCCGCTGTTATGGCGCTTGAGCGCGTACCTGCAGACATCCGTGCTGCTGGTGGCGTATCCCGTATGGCTGACCCAACAATTGTTGAAGATGTGATGAAAGTTGTATCCATTCCAGTTATGGCGAAAGCAAGAATCGGTCACTTCGTTGAAGCGAAGGTTCTTGAATCCCTAGGCGTTGACTATATCGATGAGAGTGAAGTACTAACTCCTGCGGATGAAGTATTCCACATCAACAAACGTGATTTCACTGTACCTTTCGTATGTGGCTGTCGCGATCTTGGCGAAGCATTGCGTCGTATCGGTGAAGGTGCATCCATGCTTCGTACCAAAGGTGAGCCAGGAACAGGAAACATCGTTGAAGCGGTTCGTCACATGCGTCAAATTCAAGGGCAAATCCGTAAAGTTCAAAGCATGTCTTTGGACGAATTGATGTTCGAAGCGAAGACACTTGGCGCTCCTTACGAGTTGATGCTTCAAGTTCACCAAACTGGTAAATTGCCTGTTGTTAACTTCGCAGCTGGCGGTGTTGCTACACCTGCTGACGCGGCGCTTATGATGCACCTTGGTTCTGATGGTGTATTCGTTGGATCTGGTATCTTCAAATCCGATAGCCCAGAGAAATTCGCGAGAGCGATTGTTGAAGCGGTAACGCACTACACAGATTACAAAATGATCGCTGAAATTTCCAAAAACCTAGGTACCCCTATGAAGGGAATCGAAATTTCCAAGCTTCAAGCTTCCGAGCGTATGCAGGAGCGCGGCTGGTAATGACGAAGATTGGGGTTCTCGCGCTGCAAGGCGCGGTAGCGGAGCATATTCGCGGTATTGAAAAGGCGGGCGCAGAAGGTGTCGTTGTTAAACGCACCGAGCAGCTCGCTGAGCTTGATGGCATCATTCTTCCTGGCGGCGAAAGCACAACAATTGGTAAGCTCATGCGTACGTATGGCTTCATTGATGCGCTGCGGGAGTTCTCGGCGGCGGGCAAGCCGATTTTCGGCACCTGCGCAGGGTTGATTGTCATCGCGAAAGAGATCACCGGACAGCCAGAAGCTCATCTTGAGCTGATGGATATTACGGTGGCTCGCAACGCGTTCGGTCGTCAACGCGAAAGCTTTGAGACGGACTTGCCGATTAAAGGCATTGACGAGAACGTTCGCGCGGTATTCATTCGGGCACCATTGATCGAGAAAGTGGGACCAGATGTGGATGTATTGGCCACGTATAACGGCCAGATCGTTGCCGCGCAGCAAGGGCATCTCCTTGCGGCATCGTTCCATCCAGAACTGACGGACGATTTCCGTCTGCACAGTTATTTCCTAGACATGGTCAAGCAACGCCGAGCATAGATAGACGGTTCAAGCACCCCGAGTTAACCGGATTGCCGGTATGGGTGCTTGCTTCCATATACAAACCATTTTGCGCTAATGGAGGAATCTCCTTGTTTGATGTAAAGTTACTTCGAAGTGATTTAGCAGCTGTACAAGCTGCCATGCAAAACCGCGGCAAACAGATCGAGGAGCTGAATGGCTTCACGGAATTAGATCTGAAACGCAGAGAGCTGCTGCAAGAAACGGAGCAGCTGAAAAATCGCCGCAACACCGTATCCCAAGAGGTAGCGGGACGTAAAAGATCCGGTGAAAATGCGGATGAGCTGATTCAAGAAATGAAAGTGGTCGGAGACCGCATTAAAGAGCTCGATGACGAGATTCGTATCTTGGACGAGTCTTTGCAACAAGTTCTGCTCTCCATCCCGAATATGCCTCATGCAAGCGTTCCTGTGGGCCGTACGGAAGAAGAGAACGTGGAAGTGCGCCGCATTGGCGACATTCCGCAGTTCGATTTCGAAGTGAAGCCGCATTGGGAAGTGGCGCAAGATTTAGGCATCCTAGATTTCGAAGCAGCGGCGAAGGTAACGGGTTCGCGTTTCGTGTTCTACAAAGGGCTAGGGGCACGTCTAGAGCGCGCATTGATCAACTTCATGATGGACTTGCACAGCGATGAGCATGGCTATGAAGAAATGTTGCCTCCTTATATCGTGAACCGCGATAGTCTGACGGGAACGGGACAGCTTCCGAAGTTTGAGGAAGATGTGTTCAAGGTCGAGAACTCGGAATATTTCCTGATTCCGACGGCAGAAGTACCGGTCACGAATTATCACCGTGAAGATATTTTAACGACTGACCAGCTGCCGGTTAACTTCGTGGCGTTCAGCGCTTGTTTCCGTTCGGAAGCCGGATCCGCTGGTCGTGATACACGTGGCTTAATCAGACAGCACCAATTCAACAAAATTGAGCTTGTAAAGCTTGTGAAGCCCGAAGACTCCTACGACGAGTTGGAGAAGCTTACAGGGCATGCTGAGCGCGTCCTACAGCTTCTGAAGCTGCCTTATCGCGTGCTGTCACTCTGTACAGGTGATATTGGCTTTACATCGGCGAAGACGTACGATCTGGAAGTATGGCTGCCGAACAGCGGTGCATACCGCGAGATCTCGAGCTGCTCGAATTTCGAGGACTTCCAAGCGCGCAGAGCGAATATTCGCTTCCGCCGCGATGTGAAGGCGAAGCCGGAATTCGTACATACGCTGAACGGATCAGGCTTAGCCTTGGGCCGGACAGTGGCTGCGATTCTTGAAAATTACCAGCAAGCAGACGGTTCGATCATCGTTCCTGACGTGCTTGTTCCTTACATGAACAACGTGAAAGTCATCACAAAAAAATAAGACTTGCATCGAGTTATGTTTATGTGCTACAATGCTTTTTGTCACTGCACAAGGTCGTCTCCCTAATCGGAGACGCCTATCGTGGAGAGGTGGTCGAGTGGTTTAAGGCAGCGGTCTTGAAAACCGCCGAGGTCGCAAGGTCTCCGTGGGTTCGAATCCCACCCTCTCCGTAGCCAAGGTAATACCCAACCAAAAAGTCATGCGATTCTCGAAATCGTGTGGCTTTTTTTGTTTTTAATTTTCGAAGGTTAGCCAAAGGGCTGCTTTACAAAATCTACATCATATTTTAACAAAAAGTGGGTATTTAGTCGCTGGAGCTTTTCTTATAATGGACGAGATCATCCAATATGAGGAGAGTGAATACCCTGTGAAGAAGGTTGGAACGAAGGTAGTCTCGATACTTTTATCCGTGGCAGTCACAATAAGTTCTTTAGCTATAGCCGCTCCAGCAAGCGCTGTGGCTATTACACCAGGAACGCCATATCAGTCGAATGGTACATATGATGTTACGGTGCCGCATGTGTTCATTAATCAGGTGTATGGCGGCGGTCTGCTAAACGATACGGGGAATACGGCGTCCTCGCATGGTTTTATTGAGCTATATAACCCAACGAGCAGTGATATCAGCTTGAATGGCTGGTCACTTCAATATGCAGATCGTGGATCAGATGCGAAAATAGGTCCAACGGGGGATTGGGATAAACTTGATCTTGTCGGCACGATTAAAGCCAAATCTTCGTTCCTCATCCTTGGGAAAGCGACAGGAGCAGCTGCACCGAAGCTGAATTTGACATCGACGTATGATCAACTATGGAGCGAGCGTTTTATTAATAATAAAGGCTTGAAGGTTGTGCTGATGAGCAATCAAACCAAGCTGGATATCGCGAATAAACATCCTTTCGCTAATGATCCTAAACCGGTCGGATATGTGGATATGATAGGTACAGGCAGCAATGACGGAGATAATATCGACATCAAAACAGATATCGATGGATATGAGTATGATTATCCCAAAGGCTCATCAGAAGGTACTTCAAAAAAGATATCCGTACGTCGGAAGACATTAACCGATTCGGATAATAACAAGCTGGATTTCGGGCAGTTCGGGATTTCGGACTCGACTACTCAGGAGTTGGCAGTTAAAGGGCCTAAATATGGCGCATTCGGGCAATGGGACGGTAATGTGTCCGTACTTGGCTATTCGAATGAAACGTTTCCTATCGCCTATGAGCAAGAGTCTTACTCGGTAGCAATGAATGTGTATGGAGGAAGAGCTCCATATACGTTCGCAGCCACAGGATTACCTGCTGGATTAGCTATTAATGCTGTCACCGGTGAAGTCTATGGCAAGCCGACAGAGGTCGTTACCTCTAACGTATACATAAAAGTAACGGATAGTTTGTTAACGCAATATGGCCGCTACTTGACGATGAAGGTGGAGCCCGCTTCTAACCTTTTCAAAGATACGATCAGTATCACGAAGTTGACTGATTTTAAAGTAGGAATTACGAATAAAGACGGCGGTGTCGCCGAGATTGTGAAATACAACAAGGATAACAATAAGTTCTATCTGGTTAATGGCTCGGGGAATCCACCTAGCTTAGATATCGTTCGTTTAGATCTTGTGCAAGGCTTAGTTAAGGAAAAAACGATTAAAGTCAAAGATTTAGTTGAAAATAACGGCTTTCTTTACGGCGACCTGACAAGTGTGGATGTGAATACGACCACCAAGAAAATATCTGTATCTGTGCAAGAGTTAGATTCTAAAAAAGCAGGTAAAATCGTCGTTCTGGATTATGATGGCGCTGTGGTGAAAATGTACGACGCGGGTGTTCAGCCAGATATGATTAAGTCTACAGCGGATGGTCGTTATATTCTGACTGCAAATGAAGGTGAGCCTCGCACGGCTGGCATCGATCCAGAAGGAAGTATAACTATCGTAGATACGATCATGGATAGCGTGACACAATTAAGATTTGCTGATCCTTCCGTCATCGATAATAACGTTCATATTCGCGGTGCTTCTGCCCCAACAACGGGACAGATTACGGGTGAAGGCACGAAGCAGGCTGCTGTTTTTGACTTGGAACCTGAATATATTGCACTTTCTGAGGACAATAGCAAAGCCTATGTATCTTTCCAAGAAAATAATGCGATTGGAACGATTGATTTAGCGACGAAATCGGTTCTCTGGATCAAAGGATTAGGTTTAAAGGATTTGAACTTGCCGCGCAATTCATTAGATCTAGTGAAAGATAATGCCATAAAATTCGAAAATGTACCCTTTTACGGTATGTATATGCCAGATGGCATTGCAAGCCAAACGATCAATGGTGTGCCTTATGTATTTTCTGCTAATGAGGGGGATGTCACGGAATGGCCGGGTGTGAGAGGCAATGGAAGTACGATTGGCGCGATGAAAGGCAGTTTGACGCCTAACTCCCCAGCTGCGCTGTTTTTGGCTGGCAAGACCGCTTATGATGGCGTAGAAGTTGCAAGTGATATGGGATCAGACGGTATCTACTTGTACGGTGGACGTTCCTTCTCGATCTGGCAGGCAAACACAATGACGCCAGTGTATGACAGTGGCAATGAATTTGAAAAAGTCACTGCACAGCGTGTGCCGAATAACTTCAACACGAGTAATAGTAAGACAGCTCTAGACGATCGCAGTTCCAAAAAAGGTCCAGAGCCTGAAGATATTAAAGTAGGAAAAGTGGGCAGTAAAATTCTTGCCTTTGTTGGATTGGAGCGGGTTGGGGGCATCATGACGTATGATGTGACAGATCCGGCTAATGCGAAGTTTGTGAATTATACGAACTCACGTGTGTATACGCCGAAGGACAATTTAGCGACAGACACGGGACCGGAAGGTATTGATTTTATCCCTGCTTCCATTAGCCCTAATGGGAATCCATTGCTGCTCGTTGCCAATGAGGTGGGAGGTACGGTTGCGGTATACCAGCTAAATGTACAACGAATTAGTTTAGATAAGTCCACACTTGCTGTTACCCAAGGAGCGGCTGCAAGCCAACTTACAACAACGGTGACGACGGCAGCAGGAGAAGCTGTAAGTTCGGGCACAGTGACTTGGAAATCATCTAATTCAACGGTTGCTTACGTTAGCGCAGATGGTTTAGTATCCGCACTGAATACGGGTACCGCGGTAATTACAGCCATAAGTCCTGATGGCTACGCAACTGCGGATGTGACGGTTAGTGTATCGTCCAATTCTACATCGTCCAACCCGGGTTCAGGATCTATAATGGAGCCTAGTAAACCAATAACAACGGGAGAAACAACGACGATTACGACGCCAACGGTAAAAGATAGCAAGGGCACGTCTACGGCTAATCTGACTGCCGCTCAGTTATCGAATGCCTTAAAACAGATGTCGGCATCCGCTGAAAAATCATCTATTCTTGAAATTCATGCAGATGTAGACGCGACTTCCAAAGAAGCGGTTATCAAATTACCAACAGAATCGCTCATTCAAATTGCGGGTAGTACTACGACGGAAGTAAAAGTAGGCTTAGGGATTGGTTCTGTGACCTTAGATAAACAGGTGCTGGCAACTATCGCCTCTTCCGCGGCAACGGGTGAAGTATCCCTATCTATTGCGAAAGCAGATCTATCTGCGATTACTCAGGGTATGACGTCACAAGATCGTGAGGCTATAAAAACTGCCGTTGGCGACCGACCGGTCTTTGACTTTACGATTACAGCAGGCGGGCAAACTGTATCAAGCTTCAACGGAGGTACGGTAGAAGTACAAGTACCGTATAAGCCGTCAGGGAATGAGGATACGAACGCCATCATCGCTTATTATATTGCTGATAACGGCGAGCTCGTCAAAGTAACGAATACCTATTTCGATGCAGCTACGGGTACATTGATTTTTAAAGTGAGCCATTTTTCACAATACGCTGTAGGGTATGCACCAATTACGTTTGGCGATACGTCGGGTAGCTTTGCGAAGAGCTATATCACGTATCTGGCCGCTCGTAATATTATCAATGGCACAGCAGAAGGCCAATTTACACCGGGTGCGCAAATTACCCGTGCCGATTTCACATTAATGCTGGCGCGCATGGCTGGCGCGAAGCTAGACGCCTTCAAAACGTCCACCTTCCGCGACGTGAAGGCGGACAGCTATTATGCCCAGTCCGTTCAATGGGCATCCGAGAACGGCCTTACAAGCGGCGTCAGCGAAGGAATCTTCGCGCCGGCTGCCAACATCTCACGTGAGCAAATGGTCACGATGATCGCCAGGTTTGCTGCGCTGCAGAAGCTCAGCTTGCCGCAAGTTGTAGCTGCTGCACCTTTTGCAGACGGTGCAGAGATTCCTGCGTTTGCGGTAGATGCGGCTAAAGCGCTGCAGCAAGCGGGCATTATTTCCGGGAAATCGGGCAATCGTTTCGCGCCGAAGGATGTGGCTTCGCGCGAAGAAGCGGCGAAGATGCTTGGTATGCTCCTTCAGCAAATCGCTAAATAAAGCATTGCGAAAAGCACTTATTCACTCAGCACGAATTCGATTCGTGCCAGTGATTAGGTGTTTTTTTACATGGATAAAACATAGGCGGCTTCCGCATTTTAATCATGTGGAGGTGTTACCTATGAGCAAATCAGATAAGCCTAGCGTGGATCAAGCTGAAATCGTGAAAGAGTGGGTGTGGGTTATGCCCACCGTTCTGCAGACTGCCGATCAAACAAAAGTTTGGGCAGATGAGGGCGATGCGGATGCCATCCGTGTGCACATTTTGACGGCTGGGCATACCGGCTATTCGTTTGATTTTAAAGTAACGTATGTGGATGCGAGAGAAGTGAAGGTTGAACTCATCGATGTACAGCAAGGGACGACGCATATTGACGAACGCGGTGATGTCGTACAGTCGTTAATCGACGATTACGTGCGGCATATTCATGAGTGTGCGCAGGCTTTGCAGAAGGTCACCAACGCTTAAGTAAGAAGGAGGACACCTTGATGACGAAGCAAAAGAGTCCGGATAAAAACCTGCAAAATGTAGCGAAAGATCTGGATAGCAATCCGGCTAACGCTCATAATGCGCAGCAAATCCAGCAGAAGGTTAACGACCATAGGCATCAGGATGCTCTAAATCACGAAGGAACAAACTCGTAAATGAGAGGATGAGGAGACATGTCTAAACCTAAAAATTATTCCGCAGGCGACAATCTTGTTAATAATGGCAATGTAAAGAACCGTAATAATCCGGGCGGTAATCAAGAGCCCTTGTCTGGTTCTAAGAAAGTGAAGAATCAGAATCATCACGGCGGACACGCTGCGGAAGGCCATGGGCACGGCGGATAACAGGCAACGAAATTTTTTAATAAAAGCATGATTAAAAAAACGCAAATCGGTCATACTATTATTGTCGGCAAGCAGAGAGGTGTGGTTCCGTTGGAGCAATTAGCGAAAGCGAAACAACCATTGCAAAGAGGACTTTTCTACCTGTTATAATCAGGCTGGAGGGCGATGTGCTAAAGACACTTACCGTGTTTTATACGCAGATTTAACTTAAGTTTTATGTGTAACAAGGTTCAAAGAAATATCATCAATGCCGACGAAAAAAGAACCCTTAGGGGTTCTTTTTTTCTATGTCTATAAGGTTGCGATTGCATTCGCAATCGTAGTTTAAATCAGTAACCGATATTCATCAAGCTTTTGCGACAAACCATTAACCTTTCATCGCACCAATCGTGATTCCTTGTGTAAAATGCTTCTGGAAGTAAAGGAAAACGGCAAGCACCGGAATCGTCGCAATAACGGCGCCGGCCATGGCTACGCCATAGTTCATTTCATTCTCGATCGTACTCTGTGCGATCTTGATGCCGAGCGGCAGCGTAAACAATTCTTTCTTCGTCAACACGATCAACTGCCAGACGTAATCATTCCACGTAGAAACGAACGTGAAGATCGCGAGTACGGCAAGGCCAGGCAGGGCAAGCGGCAAAATAATGCGCCAATAAATACTGAACTCGTTGCAGCCGTCGATGCGTCCGGACTCGATCAGTGCTGTCGGCAGTGTCTGAATGAACTGCTTAATTAAGAACACGCCGAACGGCCACGAGACGGCCGGCAGGATGACGCCTAAATAAGAATTGATCAGCTTGAAGTCAATCAAGATCTGGTATAGCGGAATAAATAGTACGGCATGAGGCAGCGACATTGCGGCGACGATCAGGACGAACACGGGCTTGCTCGATTTGAAGTTGATTTTAGCGAGAGCATAGCCGGCAAGTGAACTACACAGCAGCACGAGAAAGGTTGTCGCTAGCGTCACGAGTAAACTGTTGCCGAACCACCGCAGGATCGGATAGTCATCAAAAATATGTGCGTAGTTAAGGAACGACGGCGTCTTTGGAAACCATTCCGGCGGAATTTGCATGGATACACGCAAATTTTTAAATGAACCACTGACCATCCAGTAGAATGGCCACAGGAAGAACAGGGCTGCAAGCAGCAAAATTGTATTGGATACCCATCGCAAAGGGCTTGTTTTCTTCATCTTGCACATCCTCCTCCTAATATTCAATGTCCGACTTGAGCGCACGGAATTGGACGAGTGCGATCAAACCGATCAATAGGCAGAGTATGATGCCCATAGCATTTGCCAAACCATAATTCAAGTTTTTGAAGGCTTCGGTATAAATCAGCATCAGAATGGTTGTCGTTTTATAAGCCGGACCGCCGCCCGTCAGCAGCAAAATAATGGCGAATACTTGGAACGCGCCGATCGTACCGGTGACAATAACATACAGTAAGCTTGGTCTAAGCAGTGGCAGCGAAATGCGAAAGAACGTATCGCGGCCTTTAGCCCCGTCCATGTACGCAGATTCATACAAATCTTTCGGTATACCGTTCAAGCCAGCGCTTAACACGACGACCGAACCGCCAAGTGCGAGCGTAATCATAATAATGGATAAGGACATAACGCCGTACTCGGCTCCAAGCCAGTTGACCGGCTCAATACCGAACTTCTTGAGCGCGAAGTTAGCGATCCCGAATTGATTGTTATACATGTATTCCCATACCATGGTCAAGCTGACAGCCGATGTAACGCCGGGAATATAGAATGCCGCTTTAAAGAAGGACTGCTTGAAGTGAGACATGTTCTGAATGCCCACCGCGATTAGGAGCGAAACAGCTGTCACGGAAGGTACGATAATGACCACGAACATAATTGTATTCTTAATGGCCAAAAGGAACGTTTCATTGTGGAATAATTCGATGTAGTTGTGAAACCAATCAAAGTAATAATGTCTGAAGTCGAACGCATACATGCTCATACGGATTGCTTTAGCGATTGGATAGAAAAGAAAGGTGACGAAAAACAGCATCATCGGCAGTATAAACAGCCAACCAGTCACTTCTCTTCTCGCCGTCGCGTTCATACGCCGGTAGAGTGCTTTCATCATCGTCCCCATCCTTTGCAATAATTATGGGAAGGGCGGGGGCATAGCAAAGAATTCGTCTCTGCATGAGTCCTCCCGCCCGTTTGGAAGCTTGTTATATCTATTTCTTATACTTGGTGATAATGTCGTTATTCTTCTTGGCAATCGCATCGAGCGTTTGCTTAGGTGTCGATTGCTTGATGAACATCTTCTGCATCTCTGGGAACATCGCTGCTCTCATCTCGCCGTAGCCAACAACACCCCAGCCTGGATCGATAACCGGCCAGTCTCCGGCTTTCGTTACGTTTTTGTTGAAGAAGTCAAGCTCCTTGTCATCCTTCGTCCAAACAACGTCTTTACCAAATACGTGGAACACCTTGCCGCCGCGGTACGGGAGGTCGGTTTGCTGCCACATCCAAGCGAGGAACTTCTTACTCCATTCCACTTTCGTCGCGTCGGAGTTTTTGAATACGGCACCGTTACCAAATTCCATCTTCAGAGCGGACTTGCCAGGCATTGTAGACGGGAAGTTAACCAATTGATAGTTAATCGGCTTGGTTGCAGTTCCATCGACGAGCGCTTGCGCGATACCGGTTAAAGTACCTGCGGATGCAACAAGAATACCGTTCTTGCGTTGTTTGAAATAGTCACCGGCATTGACTGCCGATACCGTTTCGGGATGCGGTGTGACAAGGCCTTCGTCAACTAGCGACTGGAAGAATTTAAGCGCTTCTTCGGATTTTGGATCCTCCGCGGCGACATATTTGGAATAATCCTCATTGAACAATTTAGCGCCAAAAGCAAAAATGGTGTTGTTGTACAGTTGGTCTCCTGTCTCATTAAGACCGAACATTGTCAGGCCATAGATGCCTTTGTCTTTGTTAGCGACCGCTTTCATAGCAGCTTTGAATTGTTCTGGGGTCCATGTGCGGAATTCGTCCTGCGGCAGCAGGTTAGCAGCGCCGGCTTCTTCCCATAGTGATTTGTTGACCAACAACGCTACTGGGCTTGTTGAGTACGGCATGATCATCATGTTGCCGTTAATCGCAGTCATCTTCATTAGCATTGGGTTCTTTGTAAATTTATCCATATCTTCTTTCGGAATAACATCATTCAATGGTTCAATGGCGCCCAGCTGTGCCCATGGAAGTACGCGGCCGCCGTAATCGAAGATGATGTTCGGCGTCGTCTTCGCTGCCATTGCCGCTGAGACCTTCTCGTTAATTCCATCCCAAGGAAGCGTTTCAGGCTTAATCTTGATTGTTGGGTGAAGTTTGTTCCATTCTGGAATCAGGTATTGCGTTACCCAATCGTCTTTGTCTGTCGCATTAAGCTTAAGCTGCGGCGGCATCCAAATATTGAGCTCAATGCTCGGTTCCGCTTTCGTGGTAGGTGCCGTGGAAGCTGCTGCAGTTGCTGTTGTCGTCGATGTGGATGCTGTAGGACTGCTGGTAGCTGATCCTCCACTGCTGTTACTGCAGCCTGCTACTACAGTCAGCGCTAACGTACCCATTAGCGAAACGTGTGCGGCTTTTGATTTAAGTGCATTTCCTAACCAACTCATACACCTTCGACCTCCCTATGAGATTTATGAAAACGATGGAATCGCTGTCCCGATTCCGACTTCACCATAGCACCCGCAAGCTCGTGAATATAAGGGGAATTATTCAAGAAAGGAGGGGGATATTTGAAGATTCACTCCCCATATTTAAATTTTCTATGTTTTATTAGTAAATTGACCTGATCTAAGAGATGGCCTCATTGTTGAAGGAGACTAACCTCCATCGCAGGGCTGCGATCAAAGCCTGTTACAATCCCATTCTTTCGGAATTGCGACGGGGTCAGGCCGGTTTTCTCTTTGAACCAAATGCCGAAATAGTGCGAATCCAAATATCCAACCGAGGCCGCAATCTCCTTCACTTTGAGCACGGTACCCTTGAGTTGATCCTTCGCCTTATTCAAACGAAGATCGCCGAGGAACTCGATGAAGTTCCTGCCGGTCTCTTTCTTGAATAATTGACTGAAATATCCGGCGTGAAGTCCTAGGGCGTCGGCGACGAATTCTGTACTAAGATCCGGATTGTTATATTCTTTTTCAATAATAGCGATCGCCTTTTGGATCTTCGGATTGAGTGGAACCTGAGCGCGTTTGTGCATAGCGCCGATAAACACGGCGATTGTGCGCTCTAGCTCTTTCATTCTCGCTTTAATGGAAAGCTCAGCTTGGAAGCTGCCTGTAAACTCCCTGCCGAACCACTCCTCCGGCTGTTCGCCTTGCTTAAGCACGGTTTTGCATAGATGTGAGTAGATCGTGTTGATGAAAATCATGATCGAGGCTGGCTTCACTTTGCTGCTGACCACATAATCTTCGAATTCGGCAAGCACTTGCCCACATTTCTCGAGATCGGTCGTTTCAATATAGTGAAGAAGCCGGCTTTCGTACGTTTCCGGATAAGACACCTGCCACAGCTGCGAATCGATATAGCTGAAGCCCATAAAATCGGAATGGTTATAGAGACGATATTGCATCAGCTGCTTCGCTTCTTCGAACGATTGCTTAACAAAGTAAACCTCATCGTACGGATTGCCGAAATAGGCGTGCACAAGCGGGCTGTTGTCATCTAGCCGGACGGCTTCCGCCAGCTCGCCGACGATGCGCTGCGATTCCTGCTCGTTATCGTTGAAGATGACACAGAATCGTTCCGGCGCAAGCTGGATGTAGGAGAAGGCATGCAGCACCGAGTATTTGGTCAGCTCATCCTGAAAGTTCCGGATGAACGAATCATCGTCGTCTAGCTGGTCACCGCTGCTTCTTCCGATATCAAGGATCGCCACCTGGAAGAACGGCTGCTGTAGCGGCAGGCCGATCTTGCTATTAATTCGTTTGATTTCGTCGCTGCTTAAGTTCCCTTCTAGCAGTGAACGGATCAGCTTCTCACGCTGCAGCGGCAGGGAGTCGCGGATACGCTCGACCATGTCGTTGAAGCTTTCACCGAGAAGTCCGATTTCGTCGCGCGATTGAGCACGGAATGAGACATTCAGGTTGCCGTACTTCACTTCCCGATGCAGCCGTGACAGCTTGTGCAGCGGTCTGGCGATGGAGCGGGAAATAATTTGCGAGAGCAGTGCGACCAGCGTGAACGTGCATACGAAAACGATGACCCATATTTTATTCATAAACCCGATCACGTGGAATAGCTTCTTCTCCTCCAGCGCATACATGAATATCCAACCGGTGGCAGGATGCTTAACGTAGGTCACGATATAGCGTTCATCGTTCATTTCCTTGGCGTAATGGCCCTCACTGGCGCTTATTTGTTCGTCATTTATTTGTAGTGAAAAGCCGGATCTGCCTGTTAGCTGCGCCCCTTTATCATCTAAGATCGTGTAGTCTCCTTCGGCTTGTTCGCTGGAGCTAAAATAGCTGTTCATCACTTCCGGAGATACCGATATCACAATAAAACCGAGTGGCTTCATCGTACTTGTGCTAATAATGGCGCGAACTAGGCTAATCGTCTTGGAGTCGTTGACCCAATCAGTAATCAGCCAATAGTTTTGCGCGCTTGATGTGTTAGCCTGCCGGTACCAATACTGTTCGGAAACGTCTTTGGCCAGCAGCTGGGTGGACAGCCTATCCTGACTCATTGTGAACGAGAACAAATTTTTGAAATTGTCGATGATGAAGATCGAGTTGAGACCGATGTTGTTCAGCTGGGTTCGTTTGAGCAGATCATTGATGTGATTGTATGCCTGAAGTCTCTCATAGGACGGCAGCTGATTGACATCGGAGGAAAAATAGCTTTGAATAGCGGGGTTATAAACGATGGAGGAAGCAGCGGAGTCGACCGCTTTCAGATAGCTGTCTAGATTCATTTGAAACGCTTTTAAATTCAGCATCGCCGAGCTCGTTTCTTTTTCGATCAAAATATTTTTGTACATCATGACCGTGATGGATGAGAAGATCGACAACGCCAGAAGACATACGAATGAAAAGGAAAAGATTAATTTGAAATGAAGCTTCATATTGCGAATTGGCGAAAAAATTCGGCTTGCCATGCAATCCCCCCGTTTTTTCGTCTATATTGGGTGTACTTTACCTTAGCGCTTCGCGTAATAGTTTAGTTGTGAGATCAACAATTGACCTGACACCGGCTCATAAAATGGCTTACCGTCCCGGACACCGGCTGTACCGTATCCGCTTTCCGTACAAATAAAGCTGCGAAAATCGCCAGCTATGCTGGGGGCAATTGAGAGATTCTGTTCCAGGGCATCGTAGCGGATCCCTGACATGGCCTGCAGCAGTGCGTAGGACGCCATCGCTCTAGCATACCAGTGGCCGCACTCGTACTCATCGAATGGGTTGCGCAGCCGCCCGTCGAAGCGGTCACGACAAGTCCGCACGATGTCGAGCCCTTCCTCCACGCAGCCGATCGCCAGCAAGTGGGATGCGACTTGGTACTCAATGCCGGTCCATACCTCGTCGCTGTAAACAAAAGGTAAGGATGGCTTGTTGCCCCGTGGCCATGTGCAGATGAGCAGGCCCCCGTCATGCCCCAGCGCATAACCGGAGCGCTGCGGGTTCGCGTGATCGGTTAAATCGCGCCGCATATTGTGGCGGTAGACGCTAAGCAGATGGCTCTTCACCTTCGCAGGGTCGATAATGTCTGGTAATCCGCACATATGCGCCAGCCAAGCACCGATGACGCCGTCTGACAAGCAGCCTGTCGCATATTGATATTTCGGTCCCTCTGTATAAAAAAGTTCGCGTGCCTCTGGCGAATAGGCGACCTCCCAGGCTGCCTTCACTTCGACGTCCAATGGTGACGGTGACCTAAGTCCTTCCCACCTCACCTGCTGCTCGAAATATTCGCCATTGAACAGCATTTCCTCCAAATAAACGCGGCCTTTCATATATAGCTCATCATATAGCTCTGCTGGTTCCTCAAGCTCATGCGCCATCATTGTTGCCGCTTTGAGCGCCCCGACATACATCGAGCAACACATGCCATCAGGTCCCCAGAACTCGATATCATACGTGTTATGATGCGGTTCGACGATCGTCCCTGTCTGATCGGGGTCCCACGTATCGATGCAGTAGGCCAAGCTGTCTTTCACCTTAGGCCACATTTCGCGCAGCCATGCGGTGTTGCCGCTTATCCGCCATTCCCGGTACATCTTCATGATGCCGCCAAGCTGTCCGTCAGCGGCGGAGTACGTATACTGCCCGAGAATCGGCCGGATCGGCAGCGGAATGCGATACGTTTGGAAGCCGAACTCATCCTGGCCCTCGTGAAACTCCGACTGGCGGAGACTGCGTTCTAGCTCAGGGAACAAATGAGCGAATGTATGTGCGTAGTTCCATACGTGCGTGCACGAGCCGAAACAGCTGCCTTCCTTAAGGGCCACGCCTTCCCAACCCCAAAGTCGACCATCTGTTTGCCTCATCACTGTCGGCGATTTGAGAATGGTCAAATTGGCGGATACCGCTTCAATAACCTCATCCGGCAGCGTCGAATTGTAGAAGCAGCGGGTAAACTTCTCGGTTTCACCGTGCAGGAAGTCGTACCGCTGTCGCCAATCGTCGGCAACCTCGAATATATCGTTGTACTTGCCCGCATACCAAGGACGGTAGCATTCGTCGCCGCTAGCCCGCGATGTCTCGTCGTCTAGTGCCGGTTGACCCGCTTCCCAGGGGTAGTCGACCCGCAGATTGCTATCCGGCACGTACCAGGATAGCTGCAAACGCACCGTGCGGGATTGCTTCGCTTCCAGCCGGAACGGCAGGAACAAACTTGCCCCCGGGCTGGGCATGCCGTCTGTAACCGGAGCTGATTCCAACACCGCACCCTCTGTAATCGCTTTCCATAGCATGGAGCGGGCATCATAGTAACCGCCGCGGAACCAGGTATGGTGCACCTTGACCCCGTCCTCAGCGACAACGGCGGCGAATGCACCTCGTTCCCAGGGCTTCCCGTCCAGCGCTGGCTGGTCCAGCACGAAGCCTCCCGAGAGCGGCAATATCGTATGATTGCCTGAACCGCTGCTCATGAAATGGGATGCGTGAAACGAGTACACCAGTTCGAGTGCTTCGTCGCATTCATTATGAAACTCGTATTCGAGTGCAGCGACAGGCAAGCTGGAATTGTCCGCATGCGGTGGTGTAAACGGACTCCAGCCTGTAACCGTCACACGAACAGGCACCGCACGGTCCGTCAGTTCTACCAATGCGAACGGAAACTTCGCTTGAAAGCTGCTGTCCGCGAACCGCGGCAGTCCATAGTGCTTGCTGCCCCAGCCTTTGCCATCGTTGGGACGGTCGAATACTTTCCAGGACGGCACCGCGCCCTCCAAAACTTTGGCGATCGTTGCTTCGCCACGTTGTATACTAACCGCCGAGAACATCGTTGGCTCTAGAGTCAAATCAGGAGCGTTCCGCAGCGAAATGTGCGATAGCGCTCCCGTACCCTCGATACATAATGAGCCAGCTCCAACGCCCCCGAGCGGGTACGCGATTCTGGCGTTCTTGCCGTGTTCGTAAATGCCGTTATACGACCTAACCGTCATGGGTGTTGCCCCCTTTGATGAAGGTGTATTTGGAATTATGGTACTTTAATCGTACAAGATCGCTAGGCATATTACACCATGAAAATATGAAGGTAACCGTTAAATTTTGTAGGGTCGCCCTCCAACAAACGATGTACGTATGCAAAAAAACTCGCGCCGCATGGGGCGGCAGCGAGTTGTTGGTCTCGATGAGGACAAAAGTGAGTTCGACTATGCCAAAGTAATCTCAACAGTAGTGATCGTAAATGCGGAGCTAGTCTCACAAGCAATCGTGTAGAGTCCAAGAGCAGCGTCCGCCTCTTCCACGCTTGCTTCGCTGCCATTCACAGAAGCTTGAACAGGATTCCGCTTCGAGACGAACGAGAATGTACCGCCGTCTTTGAGCTGAACCGTCACTTTCGCTCCGTTCATTTGCACGTCCAGCACGCTATCGGAAGCGACCAGCTTGTCGGTCAGTCCGATGGCTGTGAACGAACCTGCCTCCGGAACGATTACGTACAGCTCGGCCTCGAGAGGTGCCAAGCGGATCGGCAGCCGTTCTTCCGCTTGCATTCGGCGAGCGGTGTGACGGAACGCTTCGTAGATGAGGAAGGTGTCTCCTGAGAGTCCAGGGACATCGGCGGGTCCGACATCGCCTTCCAGCACATCGTCGCCGTCATAAGCATGGAACGCAGCGACGATACCGGCTCCTCCCGCGGTGTTCCACACCTTTAGAGGCGCCGGCGTGCGCAGCGGATCTTTCATCAGCCAATCCTGCGTCGGCTGACCAATTCCGTCGCAGCGGATAATGCGTCCGTCGCTGTAAATGAGCGGCCAGATGATCGCGGTGTTCGTCTTCCCCGGCGCATCGCTGAAATAGAGCGGACCGCCGCTGACGGCGCGCAGCACCATATGCGGGAGCGCATCGTGGTGCCCCGTCCAAAACATATCCCAATCGCCCCAATAGAAGGCGCCGTGATAAAACGAATTGTATGCGTTTTGCAGCGCATGCTCGCCGAAGCCGTTGGCGATTTTCGGCAGAAAATCGTTGCTGCTCCGGGAAATGGACGACTGTGGTCGGTTCCATACATTTTCCGAAGCCATGCCCATGCAGTTGATGATGCAGCTCTCGCCGAAGTTTAGCGCTACGGAGCCTTCGAGACCGTTATGTACAGCGCGCGCCGCGCGGGCGATCGATTGTTCGCCTCCCAAGTAGCTGCCCAGCGAGCTTTGGTTATCGACCTTAACGAGGTTGATGCCTTGCAGCTTCAGGTACGAGTGCCATGCATGCCAGAAGCCGAAGCTTTGGCCGGCCGTCAGGTTTGGCATCCATTTGCCGTTGCGGGTCAGATGCAGGTTGTCTTTCATCGCTGCGAACACTTCGCCTTGCGGATGGATGCCGTTCCAATAGCCTGCAAGGTTGTGCCAGGCGCCGACCCAGCGGATTCCGTAACGCTGCTTCAACTCTTGAACGGCATGTCCCAGACCTTGCGGAAACTTGGTTTTATCCGCAGAGAATGACACAAGCATTTTATCGGATACGTTGGACCAGCCATCGTCGATCATGAACCACTTGACAGGCAGCCCTTGCTCGTTAAATTCCGCCGCTTTCTGCGTTAGGCCGTCTTCGCTTACATCCTGGTAGAATGCATCCCAGCTGCACCAACCGAGATAATTCAATATGTCAGGATACACTTTCTCGGTCCGTGGTCCACCGCCGATACCGCGTGCAGCAAAGCCTTGTTTGGCGGCTGCATCCGCCAGCTTGAACGGATCGAGCTCGGCGCCAAGAACGAATGAGCAGGCTCGGATTCGTTCATGTCCTGGCTCCAGCGCAGAGACAAGAATCGAGAGTCCGTCTGCAGATCCGGCCAGATCGGTGCGGCTGATCTCATCGCAAATAGGAAGGAGGTATCCGTATCCGTTTTCAGTTTCCCACAGCAACGATTGGGTTTGTGGGGGCAGCTTGCGCAAGTCTGTGTCAAAATGAGGCCGGGTCCACCACACCTTATGCCGTGCGTTTGCCATCAAGCCTGTTAAGCCCGTCAATGCGTGAATGAAGATGCGAATGCTGCCTTCAGCGGCGAATAGTCGCTGGGCATGATAGGCTGATTGGTTACGGATTTCAGCGCTTACCCATGCGGTCTGGTAACGTCCGTTACTCGAAAGCACCAGCTCCGCTTGAATTGTGCCTTTTTCGTCCTCGTACACCAGCCGAGTATCGAGCCGTAAGCCGTTTGCCTCTTCTTGCAGCGAATCTTTCGCCGATGTCAAAGCGAGCAGGATTTCCCCTTCTCCGGCGATATGCGCTTTAACAGCAATGTCTGCCAGTTCGATGGCTGGTGTGCCGTCATAACGAATGGAAGAGGATTCTTTATTGTAGCGAAACATGGGTCTGCCTCCTTGTGCCGCACCTTGTTAGTTGCCTCACTCGATAGTTGGACAGAACTACGGAGTGACGATACCTTGCACTGATCATACAAGACAGCAGGCATACTACCAAGGTGAAAATCTGAAGGAAACCGTTTATTTTTGTAGTTTAAAATCATTGCGCAATCGTAGACTTGTTAGGTGCCAAAGGCTGTTTCTTAGCTGAGCTTTGAACGAACAGATAGGAGAGCAGGGCACTGCCGGCACCCAGCACGCCGAGTACAATAAAGCCTTCATTCAGCGAGAAATAATCGCCGATGATGCCCATAAGAACAGGGCCTACGAACATCCCGAGCCCATATATCGCTTGGAAAAAGCCCATAGCGGTTGCCCGCTTTTCCGCTGGCATATGTTTAATGCTCATCCCCATGAGCAAGGTAAATGAAAGTCCACGACCAAAGCCGGCTAACGCCTGAGTAATCATGAGCAGCCAGAGATGATGCGTGAAGGGTATCGTAAAGGTGAACATCCCCATGAGTAGGAAGCCCGTAACCACCATGCGTTTCTCACCATACTTGGCTGCCCATCGTCGCCCTCCGAATAGGGAGGCTAGCGCAACAGGAACGTTGGCGAACAAGGAGAGCAAGGAGAGCGAGAATTTGTCAGCCCCGAGCTGTGTGGCATAAACCGGCGTGAAGCCGAACACCGTAGCAAAGATCAGCACTTGCGATAAAATGGCGAGTAGCGAGACGAATAAGAGCGTGCGATCCGTCGCCACGTTTCCGATTCCGCGCAAGGTGATCTTGGGCGCGTCTTTTTCTACTTTTTCAATGAGAAAGAAAGATCCGATCATCCCCAATACCCCAAGTACAGCGCCTAAAATAAAGACGGATTCCCATCCGAATTGATCTGCTGCCCAGCCTGCACTGAGAATACCGAACACTTGACCTAGTGAGTTAAAAAAAGATATAGTCCCAATCGCCTTGGTAGACTCTTCATGCTTGTAGTAGCTGGTGAATAACACCGTAAAATCAACCCAAGTCGCTGCAGCTGCGCCTGCAAGTGCTCGGAGAATTAAGATCCAAGTAAAATCGTGCGTGAACCACAGTCCAAGCCCTGTAATGGCGGTGAAGAGAAGACCGAAGGTGATGAACAGTCTCCTTTTATGAAAACGATCCGACATAATGCCGACAGGAATACGGAGCAGCATTTGCGAGATACCATACATGCCGACAATCCAGCCAGCGAGCTGATGGCTTCCCCCGAGAAACTCTACATAAGGCGCCATAATCGGAACGCTGGTGTACATGGACATCCAGAAGAGCAGTGTGACTATACAAAAGAGCGGGATGCGGTAAGAAGAAATAGAGCGAGTTGTCATCGGAGTGAAGACTCCTTTCGATTCAGTGATACCTCTATTATCCTTCTTTTGCTAACTCAACGTCAAAAAGATTATGCAAAAAGGCGATGCTTCGTGGTTGTTTAAGAGCTGTAACAGTTTTCACAGTAGGCGAATATCCTGATGATAGTTAAAGGAGGGATAGGCGTGTCAGCAATAAATCCTATTCAAGCTAATCCTGTAGGCGGCGACGTAAAAGCACATTGTAAAAAATATTTAAATTACCATGTTATCGCACAAATGAGAGACGGGTCACTAATGGAAGGAATCATCGATGGTATGGACGAGGAAGGCATCACCATGTTAGTTCCAGAAGAGGTTAGTGGCGAGGAAAGGGAAATGGATCCTAGTAGACAACCATTTGGTTATAGATATCGCAGATTTCGTCGTCAGCATTTTCCGTTTTTTCTTTTTGGTTTTCCGTTCTTCAGACCTTTCCCATACTACCGCCCTTATTATCCATACTATCCTTGGTATTAGTAGATTAAAACAAAAGACGATCGCAGTCGGGTATTATCCGACTAGCTATCGTCTTTTTTTACGTGAATGTTATTCGAATACGCGCCCGATACGATTCGAACGTACGACCTACAGTTTAGGAAACTATTGCTCTATCCTGCTGAGCTACGGAATGATGTTGAATAGATGCAATGGGCAGTATAAGTTCTTATGTAGCATCCCAAGAGTTTTAGAGAGGTCTTGTATTTAGGAGCCTTAACACCTCATTCGTTACTTCATCAAATGTATTTGATACTACAACATAATCATCAGAATTAATACCGTTGTTAGTATCAATGACATGCACCAAGTATTTGTTGATTTTTTCACCATACGTAATCTTAATAGTTTTAACATCACCATATGGTTTACCTGTGTATATTTTTACGTGAAAATGACCTGGTACTGGATTAAAAGCCAGAGTGCCCATTTTTGTGTTAATACTATGGTCAAATTGCAACTTTTTGCACCAATCGTGCAATTGTATAATTTTTTCTTCCTCGATATTCATAAAGTTTCGCTCGCACTCCTTTGAACAATATAAATAGTATGATGTTTACAATTGACTCAACATTCCTCTGACCAAACCCTGGCTAATAATAACATGTTCTGATTCTTTAAAAGCTATACTCGTTATTCATACGAACTAAACTTCGAGCGGAGATGCACTCGAAAACGGTTTTCTTATATCATCATCTCCTTCAATTGAATGACCCCAACGAAGGTAGGCTGTTTATAGATTATCAAAATCGGTGGAAACTAACCTATCAAGCATGCATTGAAACATCTTATAAGAAGACAGGATTTAGATTAGCAGTTGAAATTAATGAATATGAAGATATCCGATTTAATACCAATAGACATTAGTTTATCCTCCTGAGATCGACCAGAAGAAGGTTACACATAATTCTATTAGCTAGGCATACCAACAGTCTCATAAGGTTTAGGCAACAGTCTACATATATTTTGACACAGACTGTTGTTCATATTGCTACCATACGTTTCTGAAAAAAACAAAAAAACCTTGAATTATCAAGGTTTAAGATCATCTATACGCGCCCGATACGATTCGAACGTACGACCTACAGTTTAGGAAACTGTTGCTCTATCCTGCTGAGCTACGGGCGCATAGTATCGTCATTCTAACATGAGATGTTTTGGGGGTGCAACCATTTTAGCCCAAGGACAAAGTGAAGGTATCTCGCAAGGAAAGTATACAGTGAATAAAGAATAGGTTAAGCAATCATCATAATCGATGACTAAACCCATAGAGAGAAGGTGCCATATGGAGCATCGCCCCGTGGTTCAATTTCCCAAGTCCAAAGCAGAAACCATCCTTGATGTCATCTCACTTGTAGTCATCGTAAGTATAATCGCTTATGTCGCCTACGTGTGGCAGGACCTGCCTGAGCGGATTCCGACGCATTTTAACGGTAAAGGGGAGATCGATGGTTGGGGGAACAAAATGAGCCTAATTGCCTTGCCACTCATAGGCATCATTGTTTATGCTGGCTTGACGCTCCTAAGCAATGTCCCGCACGTGTACAATTATCCGACGTCGATTACGCCTCAGAATGCCCGTGAACAATACCAGAATGCTCGCTTATTTATGAACAGTTTAAAAGCGGTGATTGTGATTCTGTTCGGCTTCATTGAATGGTCTATTGTCCAAAGCGCCAAGGAGGGCAACGCCGATCTGAATTGGTGGGTGTTGGGCTTCATCCTGTTGATGCTGTTTGGCACGATCATCTTTTTCATCGTTCGTTCGATACAATTAAAGTAAAATGAGGGGCCTTAAGCCCCTCATAACCCCTAAGCTTTTCCCCGTAATTTCCGGAAAAATTGCGTCAGCATCGTCGAACACTCCTCTTGCAAAACGCCACTGACCACATCGACACGGTGATTGAACCGGTCCTCCTGCAGCAAGTTCATCAACGTCCCCGCACAGCCAGCCTTCGGATCGACTGTACCGTAAATAACCTGCGGAACACGCGCTTGTACAATCGCACCTGCACACATCGGGCAAGGCTCCAGCGTCACATAGAGCTGGCAGTCCAACAGACGCCAAGCCTGCAAATGCTCGCTCGCTTGTTTAATGGCAATCATCTCGGCATGGGCAAGAGGATCTAGGGTTGTTTCACGCAAATTGTAGCCGCGGCCAATGATTTGACCTTGATGGACGACGATTGCGCCAATCGGGACTTCGCGGATAGCTTCAGCTTTTAGCGCCTCGCCAATCGCTTCTCGCATCCAGGGAATATGTTCATCCACAGGGGGACACCTCGCAATAATATTTTATCCACATGTGAATAAAAAACAGAACAAATATTCGTTGTTAACAAGCTGTGGATAACATTGTGTATAACTTATAAACCTGTGGATATTTCATCCACTACACATTCATACAATAAAAACATCGCCCATGCAAGGATTTTAGTTGAAAGAAATATAGGGGCTACGTATAATGGTGATAACAGTGGGTCTTTTAGACCATAATGACGATCTTACATACGATGACATAGCAGGGTTCGACAATAGCAAACTTGTTGAAAAGCAAGGACGCAAAGCTGAGGGTCTACGGTTCTATTGAACTATGGCAGCCTGGTTACCGAAAATCGATGCATAATAATTGATTAAGGTGAGGGACTGCTTCTTTATTATGGAGCAGTCTCTCTTTGTCTATTTTGTGCGGAGAAGTTGTATAAAATCCATTTGTAGAAGGAGAGGTGTTGGTGCACATGGCGATGAAACAGGATGCGTTGAAACGGTATGGGAGTAAAGAAGGATATGATGCAGAAGTATTGATCGATTCCAAAGCTGTTCTGGCTAAGGACGATTTCGTGTCGACAGGTATTCTTACCTATGCGCAAGGGGACATCATCGAGATTGAAATGCCGGAATATGATGTGTTTCAGCTTGGGGATAAAGCGAAAATGACGTTATATACGAAATCGGGTCTGTTTGTTTTTCAAACAACTGTCGTAGCGAGGGAACCTGGTTCACTCATTGTGATTAATCCACCTGAGAATCGGAAAAAGTTTTCGGAGAAGCGGGAATTCCCGCGGGTAGAAGTGAAAAATACGGGTCAAATTATCGGTTTTCAAAACATCACACAAAAAGAGCAGCATGTCCTTGAAAATCCGATCGAACTCGCGATTAAAAATATCTCAATGAATGGAATTGGGTTTACCATCAATGATAACTCCATGATCGATGGGATTCTTCATAAAAAGTGCCTCCTCCAAGTCGAGTTGGATTTAGGCTTTGAGCTGCCGTGCAAGTTGGAAATTATACGGAAAGAAAAGCTGGAAGACAGCTACTATTACGGGGCTACTTTCGAAAGCTATCCAGAGGAACAAAGCAATGCGCTGCGCGGGTTTATCCTGCGTAATCAGATCGCAACTTACTTCGAACAGAAGCGTGATGACGAGTTCAAAAAAGCAATGGAAAAAAAGTCTGCAGCCAATCAATAGCTTGCAGGCTTTTTTTTGCCCTCCAAGTACTATATAATAAGAAGGATGATTTTCGAAAATTAAGGAGTTGTAACGACAATGGCTTTGAAAGCAGGTATCGTCGGTCTACCGAACGTAGGAAAATCGACATTGTTTAATGCAATTACACAGGCGGGGGCAGAATCTGCGAATTATCCGTTCTGTACGATCGATCCGAATGTTGGGGTAGTAGAAGTACCAGACGAGAGATTGCAGAAGCTGGTGGAAATCGTGGTGCCGAAGAGCATCGTTCCGACAGCCTTCGAATTCGTTGACATTGCGGGTTTGGTTAAGGGTGCGAGCAAAGGCGAGGGCCTTGGGAATAAATTTCTTGCACACATCCGTGAAGTTGATGCGATTGTGCATGTTGTACGTTGTTTTGAGGATGATAATATTACTCACGTTTCTGGGAAAGTCGATCCGATTGGCGACATCGAGACGATTAATCTTGAATTGATTTTGGCAGACATTGAGTCGGTTGATAAAAAGATCGAGCGTTCACGCAAAAACCTTAAAGGCGGCGACAAGAAAGTTGTAGCTGAAGTTGAGTGTTTGGAACGAATCAAAGAAGCCTTATATAATGATATGCCAGCACGCAGCTTGGATTTAACAGATGACGAGCGTCTTCTAGTGCGCGATTTACATTTGCTAACGATGAAGCCAGTGCTCTACGCGGCAAACGTGAGTGAAGATGAAGTTGCAACTGCGGACGATAATGCATACGTTAAAATTGTGAAAGCTTATGCTGAAAAAGAAAACAACGAAGTCGTTTCCATCAGTGCGAAGGTTGAATCCGAAATTGCTGAGCTGGAAGATGAAGAAAAAGCGATGTTCCTGGAAGAGCTGGGACTTCAAGAGTCCGGCTTGAATAGATTAATCAAAGCAGCGTACAGAAAGCTTGGCTTGTACACGTATTTCACAGCGGGTGTGCAAGAGGTTAGAGCTTGGACGATTCGTAAAGGAACGAAGGCTCCGCAAGCAGCTGGCGTAATTCATACGGATTTCGAACGTGGATTTATTCGTGCAGAGGTTGTTTCTTATAACGATTTGGCTGCTGCGGGATCCATGGCGGGTGCGAAGGAAAAAGGCCAAGTGCGCCTTGAAGGTAAAGATTACGTGGTAAACGACGGCGACGTTATGCATTTCCGTTTCAATGTTTAATTAACTATAAAAACAAGAAAGGAGTGATCCCCTATGTTGGATCGACTTCAGTCCATTGTGGACCGCTATGAGAAACTAAGCGAGTTATTGTGTGACCCGGATGTAACGAGTGATACGAAGAAGCTAAGAGAGTATTCGAAAGAGCAATCCGATCTTCAAGAAGCTTACGATGCTTATAATGAATATAAGAGCGTGAGCGAACAGCTGGCTGATGCGAAAGTGATGCAGAATGAGAAGCTGGACGATGAGATGCGTGAAATGGTCAAAATGGAGATCGAAGAGCTTAGCGAGCAATCCGCTAAACTCGAAGAACATCTTCGTATTTTGATGATGCCGAAGGACCCGAACGATGACAAGAACGTCATCGTAGAAATTCGCGGAGCGGCCGGCGGCGATGAGGCTGCGCTGTTCGCAGGCGACCTCTACCGGATGTATACGCGTTATGCGGATGCACAAGGTTGGAGAACGGAAATTCTTGATGCATCTGTGAATGATTTGGGCGGATTTAAAGAGATTATTTTCATGATTACGGGTAAAGGTGCTTACAGCAAGCTCAAGTTTGAGAGCGGGGCGCACCGTGTTCAACGTATTCCAGTAACGGAATCCGGTGGACGGATCCACACATCCACGTCAACGGTTGTTGTTATGCCAGAAGCGGAAGATGTGGAAATCGTGATTCACGACGCGGATATTCGCGTTGATACGTTCTGTTCCAGTGGAGCGGGCGGTCAGTCCGTTAATACAACGAAATCCGCTGTGCGTGTAACTCACGTACCAACGGGTATCGTCGCAACGTGTCAGGATGGCAAATCCCAGAACTCCAATAAAGAACAAGCGCTTCGTGTACTGCGTGCGCGTATTTCAGATAAAATGCGTGAAGAAGAAGAAGCGAAATATGCCGGCGAGCGTAAAAGCAAAGTCGGAACGGGTGACCGTTCAGAGCGTATTCGTACGTACAACTTCCCGCAAAGCCGTATTACCGATCACCGTATCGGCCTAACGTTACACCGTTTGGAGACGGTGCTTAACGGCGATATGGCGGAAATTGTGTCAGCGTTGACGATTGCTGCACAATCCGATGCCCTCGAGGCGATGTAATGACGACTGCGAACATGAGTGTGAGAGAAGCCTTTGTGAAGGCTTCTTCTTTTTTAGCAGAGCAAGGTGTCGCAGAGGCTTCGTCTTGCACGGAATTGCTGCTGCAGCACCTCTTAGGCGGCTGCAGTCGGACCGAGCTGCTGTTCCGCTGGTGGCAGGAACAGATGCCCGAAGAGCTGGTCGCCACGTGGGACCAGCTAGTTGCAAGGAAGGCCGCGGGCGAGCCGGTGCAGTACATCACCGGTGAGCAGGATTTCTTCGGCCTTCCGTTTGCTGTAGGGCCGGCCGTGCTAATCCCCCGGCCGGAGACCGAGCTGCTCGTGGAAGCGTTGCTCCACGAGGGCTCGCGTCTGTTCCCGCAAGGCGCTCCGCTGCTTGCGGATGTGGGCACCGGGAGCGGCATCATCCCGGTGACGATCGCGCACGCGCGCCCTGCGTGGCGCGTGGCGGCCAGCGACATCTCCCCGGCAGCGCTGGAGATGGCCTTAAAGAATGCGCAGCGCCACGAAGTGGCTGCGCGGATCACGTGGCTCGAGGGCGACCTCCTCGAGCCTTACATCGAGCGCGGGCTCGCGCCGGATATACTGGTGTCCAACCCACCGTATATCCCAGATGGCGATCTGCCGGCGCTGATGCCCGAGGTGCGGCTATTCGAGCCGCACACAGCTCTATTCGGCGGTGTCGAGGGACTCGACCTGTACCGCCGTATGATTTCGCAGCTGCACCGGCTGCCGCGAATCCCGACCGTGGTCGGGTTCGAGGTGGGCATCGGGCAGGCGGAGGCTGTTGCGGCGCTGTTAGGTGCCGCCGCGGACTGGACGGAGATCCGCTTCGTGCAGGATCTCCAGGGGATCGATCGCCACGTGATCGCGATCCGCTCTTTCGAGGAGTAGCCGATTACTTTAAGGATCGGCCCCTTTCTCTATCAACTCTATTATTTTTATAAAAATCATAGATTCATAGGTTTAGCCCCACCAACTCTTGTCCATACTGGCAAGTAGATAGCGGAAACGGGAAAGGGGCTACTTCCATGGTTAAGAGAACGGAGCGCCACTCAGTTAAGAGCCTATTATTCATTGCTTTTGCACTTATACTTATGATTATGTGTTGGGAATCCAATCGTACGAACGCGGCGGTAGTTTCGCCTACCATACCAGAAGAATCCATTCGTTTGCGCATTCTAGCAAATTCGGATTCGGCGCAGGACCAAGCTTTGAAACGCGAGATTCGCGATGCGATTATTGCCCGTATGGCGGAGTGGGTCGTTGGACCGCATTCTTTGGACGAGGCTAGAGCTGTCGTGAATGCGCATTTGCCTGAATTTGATCAACTCGTTGGCGAGATGATTGCATCCCGTGGCTACAACTATCCGCATACGGTTGAGCTAGGTGTTGTCCCTTTTCCAACCAAAATGTACGGAAACGACGTCTACCCAGCAGGGGATTATGAAGCGTTGCGTGTTGTGATCGGTTCTGGTGAAGGCCAGAATTGGTGGTGTGTGCTGTTCCCGCCATTATGCTTTGTAGATTCTGTATCCGGTGAAGCGGTTGCTTCGGCAGCAGTCGTCGTGGCCAAAACTACGGATGAGAACGGCAAGGAAAAGCAGCCCGTGAAGGATAGTAAGGCTAAAGCTAGCGAAACACCATCGGCTAAGAAAAAAGACGAAGTCGCGAGTAAAGATAAAGCGGCATCGACAGATAAGGTTGTAAAGAAAGACGCTAAAGGTGAAGTAGCAGCATCCTCAGCATCCACAACGGAAGAGCCTGCAAAACCGGAAGTGAAGTTTTTTATCTGGGAAATGTTTAAAGCCATTTTTTCATGGTTTAGCTAACAATTAAATTTATAACATACAAGTAAGGATGAGAGTGATTGTGACAACCTACTGGAACGTGGATCAAGGCGAAGAGCGCGCGATAGCGCAGCATATTGCAGAGGCGGCAAGCCTCCTGCAGCAAGGTGATACCGTCGCATTTCCGACCGAAACGGTGTATGGACTTGGTGCGGATGCGACGAATACCGGAGCGGTGAAGGAGGTTTTTGCAGCAAAAGGGAGACCCTCCGACAATCCTCTGATTGTCCATATAGCTGATGTGAAGCAGCTTTCCAGCCTTGTTCAGCCAGATAGTGTGACAACCGATCATCAAGCGCTTATGAATGCGTTCTGGCCCGGACCTTTAACCATTGTGCTACCTGTTATTGCAGGTAGCCTTTCGCCGTTAGTGACGGCTGGATTGCAAACGGTCGGTATTCGCATACCGGATCATCCTGTTGCCCTTCAACTGCTTCGTGAAGCGGGACTTCCTATTGCTGCGCCAAGCGCGAATAGCTCGGGTAGACCGAGCCCGACGCTGGCCTCTCATGTACGTGATGACTTGGATGGCAAAATTGGCGGCATTGTAGACGGTGGTGCCACGGGCGTTGGCGTCGAGTCCACGGTCATCCAGCTTGTAGACGGCGAGTTGCATGTGCTGAGGCCGGGTGGTGTGACTGCAGAAAAGCTGCAGGCCGTTCTGCCAGACATCCGTATTCATGCCACTGAACATACGGAGGTAGCCGCTGCGGATACGCCTCGTGCACCGGGGATGAAGTACGCGCATTACGCGCCAAAGGGCTTCATGCACATTGTGCAAGGGAATGACGAACAGGAAGTCTTGGCTTGGATTCAAAAGGATATCGATGCCGCGAAGTCACGCGGGGAATCGACGGGCATTCTCACTTTTGAAGAAAGAGTGCGAGGGTACAGCGCAGATCTCGTTCTTGCGTGCGGCTCCTTATCTCAACCCGAAACGATAGCTCGGGAGCTTTATGCCGCTCTGCGGACTTTTGATCAGCAGGGTATTAGCTATATTGTTGCAGAGGGTGTACCCGATTCGGGTATTGGCCGAGCCATTATGAATCGATTGTTGAAAGCTGCTGGTCATGAGCAGATTCGTCTCTAACGCTAACTAGCATGATTCCCAGTTTGTCCGCATATCTTGAGAAAGAATCGTGGACAAGGGGGATCGTACTATGCTCGCATCTGGGATACAAGTTGGGCAACTCATGACAATTGGAATAATGGCGATTGCTTTGGGCCTAGATGCTTTTTCGTTAGGAATTGGCATAGGAATGAAAGGCATTCGGTTGTTGGACATTTTGAAAATCAGCATTGTGATCGGCATCTTTCATGTGCTTATGCCACTGACGGGCATGTTTATGGGCCAGTATGTCTCTCTCCTTCTGGGAAACGTCGCGACAGCCGCTGGTGGATGTTTACTTATTTTACTCGGCGCTCATATGGTATACAGCTCGATACGCGGGGAAGAAGCGTCGTCATTCGATCATCGGACGTTATGGGGGCTCATCATTTTCGCCCTCAGCGTTAGTATAGATTCGTTCTCTGTGGGCGTTTCTTTGGGTATGTTTGCTACAGACATTGTGCTTACCGTGCTCATCTTTGGTCTGTTTGGCGGGTTGCTTTCGATAGCGGGCTTGCTGCTAGGAAGACGGGTTAGCGGTTGGGTAGGGGAATACGGCGAGGCATTCGGCGGACTTATCTTATTAGGGTTTGGGATCAAGTTTTTACTATGATACAATATGGGGAGTTAGCTTTTGAAATAATACGTATAGTTTAGGAATTAAAATGCTTATTTTCAGGAGGATTTCATGTTGCGAATTCTATTTGTCTGTACAGGAAATACGTGCCGCAGTCCGTTAGCTGAAGGTTTGCTGCGTATGAGGGTGCATCAAGAGGGGCTTGCGGCGGAGGTTCGTTCGGCAGGTGTATCTGCGATGACGGGAGGCCCGATATCGAGAAATAGCCAGTCGCTTCTGCATGAAGCGGGTTTCAAGGAAGCTATCAGTTCTTTGGCGATAAGCTCGGCGGATGTGGATTGGGCGGATCTGATCTTGACGATGACGACGGGGCATAAGCGCACAGTCATTGGGCGTTTTCCTCATGCGATCGAGAAGACGTATACGCTCAAGGAGTACGTAGAGGACGATGCGCGTATTCTCCAAGCGATTGAAGAACGAGAGCAGCTTGCGACAGAGCTTCAGCTTAAGCAGGCGCTGTCCCAAACGGTAACGATAGAAGAAAGAAGTCGTATGTATACGCTGGAAAATACGATTCCCGATTACGACATCTCGGATCCTTATGGTGGGTCGTTGGCTGATTATCGATATACGGCTGAGGAAATTAGTCGGAGCTTGGATAAATTGGTGAAGAAATTACGCTAGGCCAATAGAGCTTTACACATCGCAGGGAATGCGATAAAATACAAAGTAACAAGCAAGACTCAATGTAACTGGCGACGAGTGGGAGTAACCACAATGGAGCATTGAGCTATACGGCCGGTCGCCTGGGCAAAAGAGCAACGCGCGTTTTCTAGCGTGTGCGCTCTTTTTTTCGTTTTTGGTGAGCTTTGGGATATAATAGGATGGTCGAATTCGAACAAGTCAAAAGGAGCGTTTAAGTTATGAAAATTGCTTTAGGTGCTGATCATGCAGGCTATCGTTTGAAAGATGTTATCATTCCTTTTATTGAATCATTAGGTCATCAAGTAATCGATTTCGGATGCAACTGCGGCGATTCCGTCGATTATCCAGATTATGCGCTTCAGGTTTGTGAAAAAGTCGTTTCAGGAGACGCAGATAAAGGGATTCTGCTTTGTGGAACTGGCATTGGGATGTCCATTGCTGCGAATAAAGTTCCTGGTATCCGTTGTGCGCTTGTGCATGACCTCTTCTCCGCGAAAGCGACGCGTGAACATAATGATACGAACGTACTAGCGATGGGCGAGCGTGTTGTTGGTCCTGGCGTAGCAGAAGAAATCGTCAAAATCTGGTTGGAAACTGAGTTTTCGGAAGGTGTCCGCCACAAGAATCGGATTAACAAAGTACAGAGCATCGAAGATCGTTTCACGGTACATCCCTAGAGATGAGGGAGCCACAATGACAGATTCTATGTATGAACCTATAGCAGAAGCTTTGGAAGCGAATCTACGAGAGTTGGTTGCGGTTGGCAGCCTGCGTCCTGGCAACATTGTGGTGATCGGTACGAGCACGAGTGAAATCCTCGGACATCGGATCGGTACGTCGGGCACGCTGGATGCGGCTAAGCCGATTTTTGAAACCGTTAAGCGCATTTGCAGCGAGTTCGGGCTGTATGCGGCCTACCAGTGCTGCGAGCATCTGAATCGTGCGCTGGTCGTAGAAGAAGAGCTGCTGGCGCTGTCGCCACAGCTGGAGCCTGTTTCCGTGATCCCCGTGCCGAAGGCCGGGGGCTCGATGGCTTCCTACGCGTATAGACACTTCGCGAAGCCGGTCGTTGTTGAGACGATTCAGGCGCATGCAGGCATCGATATTGGCTCAACGCTAATTGGCATGCATCTGCGCAGAGTCGCTGTTCCCGCAAGGCCGCCTGTTCGTCATATTGGCCAAGCTTATGTCACGATGGCATTCGCACGGCCGAAGCTGATCGGTGGTACTAGAGCTGTATACTCCGCTGATCAGGCGGATCAACTTTATCAACAAGCTGCACCTGATGCAGATTGCTAATTTATTTTCAACTAACATCCTTAGGAGGAATTCCCTATGACAAACTTTTTGAGCAAACAAGATCCGAAAATCGTAGAAGCTATGAACCTTGAGCTAGGCCGTCAACGCGACAAAATTGAGTTAATCGCTTCCGAGAACATCGTGAGCCAAGCGGTTCTTGAGGCTATGGGCACTGTTTTGACGAACAAATATGCAGAAGGCTACCCAGGCAAAAGATACTATGGTGGCTGTGAGTACGTAGACATCGTGGAAGACATCGCTCGTGATCGCGCGAAAGAGCTTTTCGGTGCTGAGCACGCGAACGTTCAACCGCATTCCGGTGCGCAAGCGAACATGGCTGTTTACTTGGCTGCGCTAAACCCTGGTGACACGGTTCTTGGTATGAACCTTGCGCACGGTGGTCACTTAACACACGGTAGCCCAGTTAATGCTTCCGGTATTCTTTACAACTTCGTAGCTTACGGCGTAAGCGAAAAAGATGCTCGCATCGACTATGACGATGTTCGTAAAGCAGCTTTCAAACATAAGCCTCGCATGCTCGTAGCTGGTGCAAGTGCATACCCGCGTACGATTGATTTCGAAGCATTGGCTTCCATCGCTAACGATGTAGGCGCATTGTTCTTCGTTGATATGGCGCACATCGCTGGTCTAGTAGCAGCTGGTTTGCACCCGAACCCAGTGCCACACGCACATTTTGTAACAACTACAACACACAAAACGCTTCGTGGTCCTCGCGGCGGTATGATTCTTACGAAAAAAGCTTGGGCAGCAGCGATTGATAAAGCGGTATTCCCTGGTTCCCAAGGTGGTCCTTTGATGCACACGATCGCAGCGAAAGCTGTATCTTTCGGTGAAGCTCTTCAACCGGATTTCAAAGTGTACGGTCAAAACGTCATCAACAACGCACAAGCATTGGCGACGGCTCTTACAGCTGAAGGCATCAACCTTGTTTCCGGCGGTACAGACAACCACTTGATGTTGGTTGACCTGCGTAACCTGAACATCACAGGTAAGGATGCAGAGCACGTGCTTGATGAGATCGGTATTACAGCGAACAAAAACGCGATTCCTTTCGACCCAACTAGCCCGTTCATCACTAGCGGTATCCGCTTGGGTACACCGGCTGTAACTTCCCGTGGTATGGACGAAGAAGCGATGAAAACGATCGCGAAAGTTATCGCGCTGACGTTGAAAAACCCGAAAGACGAAGCTACGCTTGAGAAAGCTCGTGGCATGGTGTCCGATTTAACGGCACAATACCCGCTTTACCCAGGTTTGACTTACTAATCATTAGAGACAGGGCCAGCTCATTGGAGCTGGTCTTTTTTTGTCCACGCGGAAACACATCCCCAAAACTTCAAACCATCTTACGAAAATATGAAACCTTTCAGATAAGCGCACGCCTTACACTGAGTCTGTACGAATGTAAACCCTTACACAGCTAGGAGAGGTGAGCATGAATTTTCAAGAACGGCTTCGGCCGGTGCCGGCCAATGCGAAGTTTGAGCTAGATGGTTGGCATGTGTGGTGTGGTTCGATGACACGAGATGCGGAGGGGAGGTACTACTTATTTTACTCGCGTTGGCCTGAGAAAGTGGGCTTTGAGGCGTGGGTCACGCATTCCGAAATCGCCTATGCGGTGGCTGACAATCCACTGGGGCCGTTCCACCATGTGGATACGCTCTGGACCTGTCGCGAGGGCGCAGCGAGCTGGGATCGGGATGTGGCGCACAATCCAGCGATTTTGCACCACAATAATCGTTATTACTTGTACTACATGGGGACGCATGGCCCCGATTTTGATCTCGACCAAGCTGCCGATGAAGCCACATGGTGGACGTATCGCAACCATCAACGGATCGGCGTTGCTGTCGCAGATCATCCCGCAGGTCCATGGACGCGTGGAACATCTCCTGTACTAGATGCTTCACCAGGAGAGTGGGATGGTCTAATGACGAGCAATCCTACGGTGTGCGAAACCGTGGACGGCCGAATCCTCATGATGTATAAAGGTGTAGCCGAGGGTCCTCCCCCAAAAGGCGGGGCGGTGAATGCAGGCATCGCCTTTGCCGACCATCCGCTCGGACCGTTCCGCAAGCTGCCAGAGGTGGCGGTGTCGAACCCGACCAACGATTGGGCGGTTGAGGACCCTTGCGTATGGTGTCAGGGCAATGACTACTATGCATTGATGAAGGATTTTCAAGGTTATTTTACAAAATCAGAACGCGGCTCTGTGGCTTTATTTGAATCATCAGACGGTATTTCGTGGCGACCATCGCGGCATGTGCTGGCTTTCGATCTACAAATTCACTGGGCTCATCAGGTATCTCAATCCGTACACCGACTGGAACGCCCTCAGTTGTGGTTCGATGATAACGGGAATCCTGCTGTCCTGCTGTGTGCTGTTCTTGAACGAGAAGGGAGCCGATCGTACAACATTCGAATTCCATTAGGAGGAGATTAATGATGAACTTGAAATGGCTTAGTCCGCTTCGTACTAGTTTAGTCAATCCGCTCCGCACGGTATTACCCTTATGTTTGCTGGCTACTGCAGCGCTATCGACAGTTTCGCCCACCCCGGCTTCGGCGGCTGCACCTGCTGGCTATACGTTATTTTATGCCGATGAATTTGACGATACGGTGATTAATGAGAACGACTGGATGTACCGCGATGCAGGACCCTACTCACTTGGCTACAATCGCAAAGAAAACGTACGTGAATCGGGCGGTTCCTTGCACATTGATTTTAAGCGTGAACAGATTAATGGCACATGGTACAACACCTGTGGCGGCTTAGTATCGAAAAAGCTGTTCGGCTATGGCTATTATGAAACGAGAGCGAAGCTGTTTAATTCAACGACGGGACTGCATTCCTCCTTCTGGAGTATGGGGCTGAGCAACCATATCGCCGCGAATAACATAACCGGCTTAACGGCCGAAATTGCTGCGGGTAATTTGCCGTATTACAATCAGGCGACTGAGATTGACGGCTTCGAGCATGACTCCGCTAACGGCTACTACGATACGGGGACGATCACGTATGTGCCCGGCTACAGCTCGCCACGTCAGCATGTGAACGTCACGCCGGATGCATGGCATGTCTATGGATATGAATGGACGCCGACGGCGATTAAGTTCTACCTTGACGGTACAATTGTCAATACGATCAATACCACAACGACACCGATGCCATTTGCGCCGGCGAATTTTTGGCTGACTGCGCTGGGCTACAAGACAGTCTCAGACTACACGAAACTGCCAGGTGAAAGTGAGTTCGATTACTTCCGTTTTTACGCGAAGAGCTACCCTAATGCCAACCTTCTGGGCAATCCTCAGATGGAGTTTACCGTAAAGGACACGTCAAATGGCTATACGGATCAAGATACGCCAAACTGGATCGAAACTTATGATAAAGACGCCAGCTTCATGACGACGACGGATGCTCATACAGGTACGCGCTCGTTGAAACACGCGAAAGCGAGCAATTATTTGGTTACGACGAAACAGAATCTCAATGGGATCGCCAATGGCACCTACCAGCTCAGCGCATGGGTGAAGAGCTCCGGCGGCCAGTCGCAGGCGATGATGCGAGTGCTGAATTATGGCGGCGCGGAGATGAATATGACGGTTCCCACAACCAGCACGTGGACACAAATCACGCTGAATAACATCCCCGTGACCAATGGTCAAGCAACGATTGCCTTCACGTCCAATGCGACTTCCACACAGTGGATGCTTGTTGATGATGTGAATTTCAGTGAGGTGTCAGCGACAACGGTATACGAAGCGGAGTCCTTACCCGTCACAACATCATCTGGCGACTCACAAGCGAATTATACAGATGCACCTGCCAGCGCAGGATCATTCAATAATTTGAGCGGCAACGGCGTAGGCGATTATGTGCAGTACACTGTGAATGTGCCGCAGACAGGGACGTATACCGTGTATGTGGGTAATCGCAAAGCGTTTAATAAAGGGATTTATCAGCTCGCAGTGAATGGCACCAATCTAGGTTCGACGGTAGATCAGTATGCCGCAACTTCGGGGTATGCGGAGTCTAACCTAGGAACCATCACGATTGGCACAGCAGGTAACCAAACGTTCCGCTTCACTGTGACAGGTAAGAACGCGTCCGCCAGCACCTATAATCTCGCTTACGACTACATTAAACTCGTCAAAAACTAATCTAATAAGCCGTCTCTCTTCCGGGAGGCGGCTTTCGTATTTCCGAAGATTTTAGACCATCTGCCAAAGATATGAAAAGGAACGACTCTTACAGCTTGCTACAATAAAGCTATAACAAACAGAGAGAGGAGAGGCAGCTCATGCATCGAACGATGAACCTGCTGCGAAGATACGGTGTGATGTATGCCCTATTATTTCCGGGCTTGCTGTACTTTGCAGTATTCAAATATGTGCCGATGGTGTACATCGCCGCTGCATTTAAGAACTACAACGTCCTGCAAGGATTATGGGAGAGCCCATGGGTCGGCTGGCAGAACTTTCAGCTATTTTTCGATGGCGTGTATTTCAAGCAAATTATCGGGAACACGATCCTGATTTCGTTTTACAAGCTCGTATTTTCGTTTCCAGCACCGATTATACTCGCACTTATGCTCAATGCCGTTACCTCAACTGGGTTCAAAAGGACGATTCAAACATTAACCTACTTGCCTCATTTCTTATCGTGGGTCATCATTTACGGTTTGCTGGTAGCTTTCCTAGCACCGGGAACAGGGCTTGTGAATCAGCTGCTAACGGCATTCCACTTAGATCGAATTTCGTTCTTAACAGAGTCCGATCTCATCAGAACGCTTATTGTCACGACGGATATCTGGCAGTCAGTTGGTTGGGGAGCCATCATCTACTTGGCAGCACTCACCGGTATTGATCCGAGCCTTTACGAAGCGGCGACGATGGATGGCGCATCTTCGTCCCGTCAGCTGTGGCATATTACACTCCCAGGTATTCGCAATGTCATTATATTGATGCTTGTATTACGGCTTAGCGCGATTCTCGATGTCGGATTTGATCAAATTTTCATCATGCTCAATCCGCTTAATCAAGAGAAGGCCGACGTTATTGAGACATGGGTGTATAGGGTCGGTTTACAAGAAGGACGCATTGGACTTGCTACCGCTGTCGGATTGTTCAAATCAGTGATCGGCTTCGTGCTAGTGCTTGGTGCGAATCGGGTTGCCAAAAAATTCGACGGACAAATCTGGTAGAAGGAGGAATCATCCATGCGTCATATGACTACCGGCGACCGGCTCGCCCAAGGCATTAATTATACGTTGCTTGCACTGCTCGCTGCTTCCTGCGTACTACCGTTTCTCTATGTAATCAGTGTGTCACTGACCCCGATCTCCGAGTTCATTAAGAAGGATGGGCTTGTGATCATCCCTACGCACACCACATTGACTGCGTATCGCGAGATTATGCAGGGGGGCAGGCTGCTCGATGCTTATCAAGTTACGCTGTTCCGAGTCATTGTCGGCACAGTGCTCAACCTCTTGTTCACCGTGATTACGGCGCTCCCGCTCTCACGAAAAGGGTTGCCGGGCCGAAGCGGGTTCCTGCTATTCATCGTCTTCACCATGCTGTTCAACGGCGGTATTATTCCAGGCTACTTGCTCGTGAAAAATATAGGGCTGCTCAATTCCGAATGGTCGCTCATCGTCCCTGGATTGATTAATGCATTCTATCTCATGATTGTGAAAAGCTTTTTTGAACAGCTGCCAGAGGCCATTGACGAAGCTGCTCGCATTGATGGAGCGGGTGAAATCTCCATTCTGGTACGTATCGTCATCCCGCTGTCCGTCCCGATTATCGCGACGATTGGTCTTTTCTACGCCGTGTGGCATTGGAACAGTTATTTCGATGCGCTGCTCTACATCAACACCCCAGAGAATCAGCCTGTGCAGCTATTTCTAAGGCAGATCTTACTCGCCTCTGTCGCAATTAGCGGGGATGCAGCGGAAGCTGCTAACTCGGTGAACCCGATTTCGGTCCAAATGGCGTCCGTCGCCATTACAACACTGCCGATTCTGGTTGTGTATCCGTTCATCCAGAAGCATTTTACCCGAGGTGTCCTGCTTGGCTCTGTTAAGGGGTAATGAGGGGCCAATACGAATGATATCTAGAGTCAACTCTTGATATAGCATGTATAATAGACTAAAGGGAGAGGTTCAAGATGAAAAAGAATCACGCAAGTGCGCTGCTTAGTATGACGGTGTTATTAGGTGTTGTGGCTGCTGGCTGTAGTAAGGCCGAGAATACGGCTTCTCCAAGCGCAAGTGTTGCTCCTTCGACGGGTGCAGCGCAAACAGCTAAACCGGTGGAAGCTGACAAGAAGTACAAAGTTAGCTTTTATAATACGGTGGGCTATCGTTTAACGACGCCAATGCCAGCGAAAGAGCAGGATCCGATTCGTCAGATGATCGAAAAAGACAACAACATGGATCTCGACATGATCATGGGCGGCGAGAACTGGAAGGATAAGCTGAACCTGCTGATCTCCTCCAATCAGATTCCCGACATCGTCTCTTTCCCAGATCGTGCCTCTGCGATTAAATATTACGATCAAGGCTTACTCGCCGATCTCGATGATTTGTTGAAGGAGTTCCCGGAGCTTCCGAAAGCATTCGACCCTTCGCGCCTTGAGCCTATGAAATATAAAGGTCATACGATTGGTTTACCAGCTTCCGAAGCTGTTGGCGGTGTAAACGGTTGGTGGATTAACAATACATGGCTCAAAAAATTAAACCTGTCCGTTCCTACAAATCCACAAGAGTTGCTCAATGTTATGAAAGCGTTCACTTTCAATGATCCAGACGGCAATGGCAAAAACGATACGTATGGTTACGTCGCGATGCTGCCGAAGGACGGTTCATTAGGTTACAGCACGAGTGGTGCGCAAGGCTTCCAGCAGATTTTCTGGATGTTTGGTGTTCAGCCTAACTTCGTTGATGTCAAAGACGGTAAAGTTGTTGTCTACAACGCTGATGCGAAGACGAAGGAAGCACTGACGTTCATTAAAGAAATGATCGATGCCAAAGTCGTCGACCCTGACTGGGTAACGATTGATGATGGACTCAAACGTGATAATAAAATGTACCAAGGCAAGGTTGGTATTATGATTGAAGACTGGCGCCGTTCGGAGCCTGCAGAAACGAAGAAAATGCAGGATGCCGGAGGCAGTGTGCCGGATTGGAAACAAATCGCGCCGCCAAAAGGGCCGTATGGTGATCAAATCCTTGACGTGAAACCATTCCAACAGTCCCTTATTGGACTTTCGAAGGAAGCGCTGAAAGATGCTGGCAAAGCGAAACGTGCGCTGCAGTTCATTCAATATCTATACACCAATAAAGATGCGTATCCGTTCCTAGCTTATGGGATCAAAGATAAGTCATTTACGGTGACGAATGGCACACCGAAGCTGATTGATAGAGCCACTTACAACGAGAAAGAGATTGAGTGGCGCTATAACTATGCTTTCGTTCGTAAGGCGACAGACAGCGTGTACTTCGACTTCCAAAAACCTGATATCACGAACGCGAACCAGAAGATTAACACGAGCTACTTGAAAGAAAACAACGTAAATCCACGTGTTTTTGACGATCCAGCTGATCCTATGTCGCAAGATCGCCTGAAGTATGTGAATGAAATGATGCTGAAATTCGTAACGGGTAAAGAGCCATTAACGAACTGGGATACGTACGTGAAGACGCTGCAAGACAAATTCAAGCTGAACGATGCGATTGCGAATTATACGAAGCAGTTGCAGGGTGACGGTGTAATCAAATAAATAAAGAAGGAAATAGGGGAGATATCTCCTCTTTTTCCGCATTACAACGAGGGGTGCGCACATGCGAGATTGGATCAAGAAATGGTTTCACAATATATCCTTCCGACTGTTTCTGGTCTGTTTCGTCTTCGTGCTCAGCTCGGAGGCTATTCTAAGCGGCTTATCCTACCGCTATATTAAGAATGAAATTACGTCCAGTCAGCTCAATCAAGCCACACAGTTGCTGCATAAGGAAGAGGAATATATCGATCTTTACTTTCTACTTGTGCAAAATACGATCGGGCAGCTCTCCACTTCGGCTGCTTCGTGGCGTAACGATTTGACGGCTGCGCAAGCGGCCCTAGAGAATGCCTATCGTGAAAACTCGGTTATGTTAACCGACGTCTACGTGATTCGCAAGGATTTGTCTATTCTAGGCGGAAATCCGGTAACTAAAGTCATTAATGACCCTAGAGACGATCGTGATCCCCTATATAAAATGGCATACAGTAACGCCTACGGGGCAGTTACGGTTAGTCAGCCTTACCAAAACTTCTTCTCCGGTTGGACGGTTACCTTCACCAAAGCAATTACGATTGCGGGGGAGCCGATGGCCGTGGCTGTCGATTTGAATCTAACTGCGATGCAGGAACGATTACAGAAAATTGGCGGCGGCAGCAACGATTTACAATTAGGCATCATGGATAAAGAGGGACGTATCATCCTCGAGCCAGCGGGCAGTCGTCTGTTCAGTATCGTCGATCATCGTTTGCGCTTTGACGACCGGGATGGTCGGGAGCTTGTGGAGTCCAAGGACGACGTCTTCAAAGAGAATATGAATGGCACCGCTGTGACTATTATGAAGAGCATTAATCCACGAACCAAATGGATCGTATTCGCCTTCTATGATGGCACGACGCTGCAAACCACATTGAAGCGAATTGAGACCTTTTTCATCGGGTTGCTGCTGCTTGGCTTTTTGCTCAGTGTAGTAACGGCTGGCTTCGTAGCTCGTATGATTCGAACACCAGTTTATTATCTTATTCGTAAAATAAGCCAAGTTCGTCACGGGGATCTGAACGTGAACATATCAAGCACACGCCAAGATGAGTTCGGCAAGTTGGCGGAAACGTTCGACGATATGCTGCGCCAAATTCGGACGCTAATTGAGCACGTGAATCGTGGCGAGCGTAAGAAGAAAGAGCTAGAAATTGAAGTGCTTCAGTCCCAAATCAATCCTCATTTTCTTTATAACACGCTGGGGTCGATCTCCAATGTGGTCGCATTTGGCCGTTATCACGAGGTCGACAATATCATTGAGGCATTGATCTCTATTCTGGAATACGGGATTACGGAGTTTTCTGACCGTGTCAGCTTGGAGCAGGAGCTTCGGAATGTGAAGGATTATTTATATATCCAAAAGATTCGATATGACTGCGAGTTTGAGCTCATCGAGGAGATCGATTCGATCACCTTAGAGCTTCCTGTACTGCGCATGGCGCTTCAGCCGATTGTGGAGAATAGCATTTTTCACGGGTACGCAGGCGGACGTAAATCAGGGGCAATCCGGTTATCTGCTGCTCGTCGGGACGGCAATCTTGTCATTGAGGTTGAGGATGAAGGCGTCGGCATGACGACTGACAAAGCCACGGAGCTGCTGCTGGCAGACCCTGTGGAGAAGAATTTTGATCATCGTAAACGAATTGGCTTGTACAACATTCATCAACGCATCCGTTTGAATTATGGGGAGCCTTACGGGCTTAGCGTATGGAGCGAACCGGGGCGTGGAACTTGTGTAACACTGACATTTCCCGATGATATGGCGCAAGTGAAGCAGGAGGAACGAGGAAGGGGGGAGGCGCAATGAGAGAAGTAACTTGCCTCATTGTGGATGATGAGCCGCCGATGGTGAAGCGGTTAGAGACGTACTTCGGGCGATGGGCGGAGCGACGATTGCCTTTCCGACTTGTGGGCCGTGCCTATTCGGGCGCTGAAGCACTTGAACAAGCTGAGCAGCTGCGCCCAGATCTGATTATCACGGATATCGTGATGCCAGGGATGGACGGCATTGAACTCGTGCGTCAGCTTCGGGAACGTTTGCCTGGGGTTGAAGTCATCATCCTAAGCGCTTATTCCGACTTTGCCTATGCTAAACAAGCGATTGCCATGGGTGTTTTTGAATATTTGGTCAAGGTGCCTCTGCGAGAAGAAGATGTGCGCCTAGCTTTGTCCAAAGCACGTGATAACGTCATTGCTCGCGAGGAGAAGGAGCGACGGCTGCAAAGTCTCAGCGGCTCGGTGAAAGAGAATTCGTATCGACTGCGCAAACATCTACTGGAAGAGCTGCTGCGCGGGGAAGTATCCGATCCTGTGATGGATCGCCGAAGCGCGGAGCTGGTGCCAGGCTTTGAGCCGCGGCAATATGGTTGTTTCACTGTGCGTTTTGATAACTACGATGTATTCTGCTCGGAGTACTCGCCAGCTGATCGTAACATGCTGAAATACGGCATGTTGAACATTATTGAAGAAGTGCTGCAGGAAAAAGGGAGCTGCTTCGCTTGTGAGCTGCAGCAGGGCGTCATCGTTGCCCTTGCTACGATTCGAGCAGGCAGCGAACAATCGTTCGATCGGATCTGCTATGAGCTTGGGGAGAGCATTCGCGATGCGATTAAGACGTATCTACGGATATCGGTATCCGTTGGCGTGAGCCGCATGCATCATGGCTGGGGGCATGCTTCAGCCGCTTATGAGGAAGCCAAAGGTGCGCTTGCGGACACCTTCTATGCCAGCTTTGGCACGGTGGTGACGCCAAATCGGCGCATTAGCTACACCGAGAGCGACTGGCGCGAGCTGACAGAGCGATTCGAGCAAACGCTCGAGCGGATGAGCACGAAGTCCAGCGGCGAAGCGTTCACGCCGCTGCTTCATGTGCTGCACAGTCATCGCGTCGTCCCGAGCAAGCTGCTCGGCTATGTCGAGGGCTGGTGCACGCGGCTTCGGCAGCGGCTGCTTCCGGTGGGGCATGCCGATTTAGCAGCGATGGCCGCATTGACGGACTGTACGCACCTGCATCAGCTTGTTGAACGGTTGCGCATGGAGTGGGAAAGGCTCCATGCACACGCGGAAGGGAATGGTCTTCGTCCTGAAATGGTTAAAGCGATGCGTTTCGTTGAGGATCACCTGAAGGAATCGATTTCTCTCGGCGTCGTGGCGGAGCATATCCATTTGAATCCGTCATATGTGAGCGAACTTTTCAAAAAAGAGTTAGGGATCAATTTCACCGACTACGTCTCCAAGCGCAGGATTGAGCGAGCGATCGAGCTGCTGCGCAAGAGCGATTATTCTAATTTAGAGCTGGCCGAGGCGGTTGGCGTTCATAATGAGAAATATTTTTGTACCTTATTCAAAAAAATAACCGGGACCTCTCCGCAGAAGTTTGTCGCGGCAAGCTGGAGGGATTGACGAGGAGAGAGTTGCTTTGCTATTGAAGAAGGAAGCAGGCAATCGCAAAGAAGATCAACGTTCATTTGATGCATCTGTGTTTCACAGTCCGCCTGCCTTATATAGAAGCGCACCGTTTTGGTCTTGGAACGACAAGCTGGAACCGGAAGAGCTGCGCAGGCAAATTGGCGAAATGAAACGAGCAGGGTTAGGCGGCTTCTTCATGCATACACGGCAAGGGCTCCTGACCCCTTACATGGGAGAAGCGTTTCTGGACGCGGTTGAAGTGTCCGTGGAAGAGGCGAAAGCCCAAGGGCTTGAAGCTTGGTGCTACGATGAGAATGGCTGGCCTAGTGGAACTGCGAATGGCGTTGTTCCGGCAATGGGGCAGGCGTATCAGCAGAAGTCGCTGGAGGGTATTCGGGTCTATGGATTGCAAGAGATTGAAGTCCTTCGTCAGGATCCGGACTTTATGTACCTGCTTGTACGCCGCGACCATGAGCATCAATGGCGGTTGCAAGAAGCAGATGATGGTGAGGCTTGGGATGAAGGCATGGCCGTGATGTGCCGTGTGAATCCTTACTATATTGATATTCTTTCTGTACAAGCGATGGAAGCTTTTCTTCAGGCATGCCATGAGGTATATTTTCAGCGTTTGGGGGAGCGCTTCGGTGAGGGCGGTATGCCAGGCATTTTTACAGATGAGTTTAAGTTCTCAGGCATTCCTTGGTCGGTCCAATTGGTTGATGCCTATCTTGAACACTACGGAGAGTCATTGGCGAATGCAGTAGGATGGCTGTTGGCCGAGGTAGATGAAAGAGATTCAGATAGATTGGAGGCCGCCTATCGGGCGCGCTATCGATTCTGGAATCTAGTAAGTGAGCAATTTCAAACATCAGTTCGTCTTGTGGCAGATTGGTGTGAAGCGCACGGCTGGCAGCTGACAGGACATTTCATGGGCGAGGACACCCTGATGGATCAGATGCAGTATACGGCTGGTGTGATGCCGCTGTACGAGCGGATGCATATGCCGGGCATTGATATGCTGGGGCGGACGCCGCGCAGTCTGCTGCTGCCCAAGCAGGCTGCCTCGGTAGCGCGGCAGTTAGGCAAACCATTTGTGATCACCGAAACGTTCGGTTGCTGTGGCTGGAACTTGAGCTTTCGCGAGATGAAGCGGATCGCTGAATGGCAGTTTGTCCTAGGCGTGAACCGTTTGTGTCCGCATCTGCAATCGTACTCGATTCGCGGGGTTCGGAAGCGGGATTACCCGCCATCACTCTATATTCAGCAGCCGTGGTGGGATGTCTATAGCAAGTTTAATGATTACTTTGCTAGGCTTACTTATCTCTTGACGCTGGGTAAGGCTGTGCCGGGGATTCTCGTGCTGCACCCGATTCGCTCGGCTTGGTTGCTGCAGGATGGCAAGGATAAGTCCGCTCTGGGACATATGCAAGATCGCATGGATGAGCTGGCCGATCAGGTATTGGCGCTTCAGCGCGATTTTGATTATGGGGATGAGGCGTTAATCCGTAAGTACGGCGGCATCTCGGATGGACTGCTACAGATCGGAGAGCAGCATTACGACACGGTGATTGTAAGTGATGTGCTTACACTGGAATCTGCGACATTTACCTTGCTAAAGCTGTTTACAGAGGCCGGGGGGAAGGTCATCCTGGTGGGCGAGGCGCCACGTTATTTGGAAGGTGAACGGAGCGACGAGCTGGTATCTTGGTTCTTGAGCGATCGTGTAGTACGCGTGCCGACATACGGAGAACTGTGCGAGCAGATTCAGGTGCGCAAGGATTGGACACCGGTGGACGGTACGTCACCGGAAGCACTGCGCAAGCTGTATGTGCAGGAACGGCGTATACCGGGTGCGACACTGCTGTATGCCGTAAATACAGGTAATACCGATGTGATCGAGCTGAAGATTCCTGCGTCGGATCGGCGAGCGTGGATAGAGCTGGACCTTGAGAATGGTGTAAAAGCGGAAGCTGATATTCGCACGCTGTCGGCAAGCCTGAAGCTGGCCCCAGGCGATTCGAAGCTCTTCACCGTTAGGGACAGCGAGGCTGTGAATGAACCGATCCCCTCTGTACCTGTTGAGAAGACATTCTCAACTGTGGAAGTAGACATGGAGGCTCCATGGGATTATGAGCTATCGGCGCCCAATGCCCTGACATTGGACTATGCGGCCTATCGTTTGGACGGCGGCGAGTGGTCAGCACCGACCTATGTGCTGAACATTCAAGAGATTTGTATCTCTATGAAACGTCCTGTACAAGTTGAGCTGGCGTTCACTTTCGAGACGGATGTTGAGCTTATGCGGCATACCGATCGTGCGCGGTGGAAGTTAGCCGTAGAACGTCCTGAGCACTGGGAGCTGGAGGTCAATGGACAGAGTGTCCGAGCCGAGGATGCAAATGGTTGGTTTGGTGGTGACCGCAGCTTCCCGACGCTGGGCATTGGTGACTATGTGCGGGAGGGTCAGAATCATATCCGCATGTCGGGGTCCTTTTACTGTAACGAAGATGTCTATCAGTTCTTCGGCGTGGCCGGCGCCAATTTGGCTCCGATTCGCAATAAGCTTACCTTCGATGTTGAAATCGAAAGCATCTATGTGTTGGGGCCTTTCGCTGTGAAGCCACATGGCGGCTGGGAGCCAGCTGAGCGTGAAGCACTGTGGACAGAGGGGCCATTTACCTTAACCACACTGCCGAAGCAGCTCAATGTGATGGATGTTACGACGCAAGGGTTGGTGTTTTATGCGGGACGTATCCGCGCAAGCAAAACCATCACCTTATCCGAGCAAGCTCTGCAACGTATTCGAGATGAGGGCAGCAGGCTCGTCCTCCAGTGGGACGCTGTGCGCTGTCCAGCTTTGAACATTACCGTAAATGGCGGGTCCACCCATAGCATACTTTGGGGAGCCTATCAGCTAGACCTTACAGATGAAGTAATAGAAGGATCGTTGCTGCTTCAAATTGAACTGCTGACAAGCGGACGCAATACATTCGGGCCTCATCATCATCTAAAAGGTGAAGTAACCTTCGTCGGCCCCACTAGCTTTACCGACAAAATCGGCTGGGTCGACGCTGGCGCCGACAAGATTTGGACCGATCGCTATTGCTTTGTCAGTTGCGGGCTGACTGGGCTGCAGCTTATTCTCGTGGACGCTGGCTAACCTTGAATAAACCCTTGCTAGAGACCCTTTCTCAGATGGAGAATGCGTCTTCAGTGAGGGTTTTTTGCTGCGAATTTACCCCCTTTACAAAACAGTCCAACTTGTTGGGTTCTACAGAAGATAAGTTGGATAACATATGATATAATGAACGAGGTTTGCCTGACCGACAAGCTTATATTCTAGGAGGTACATATGGGAACAGTACATATTTGCGATCATCCGCTTATCCAGCATAAGCTTACATATATTCGGGATGAGAACACGACAACGAAGGATTTCAGAGCGCTTGTCGATGAAGTTGCTACATTAATGGTATATGAAATTACAAGAGATCTTCCACTTCAACAAGTGAAAGTAAAAACCCCGGTTACAACAGCAGATTGCCATGTGATTTCGGGCAGAATGTTAGGGCTGATTCCGATTTTGCGTGCAGGCTTAGGTATGGTTGACGGCGTGTTAAAGCTGATGCCAGCTGCAAAAGTAGGACATGTTGGTCTCTATCGCGATCCGGATACGCTTCAACCTGTTGAGTATTATGTGAAGCTGCCTACCGATGTGTTGGAGCGGGATTTACTCGTTATTGATCCGATGCTCGCAACTGGTGGGTCTGCCAATGCAGCGATTGATGTATTGAAACGCAGAGGCTGTACGCGTATTAAACTTATGTGTCTTATTGCTGCACCAGAGGGCGTAGCTTCCGTGCAAAAAGAACATCCTGACGTCGATATCTACGTCGCAGCGGTTGATGATCATTTGAACGATCATGGCTACATTGTGCCAGGTCTCGGGGATGCTGGGGATCGACTATACGGCACGGATTAATTTTTGAACAAAAGTAACGCTTACGAAGTCAGTTTTCTTGAAAGAAAACTTGAAGGAACTTAAGGGGAGAAGAAACCGATGAAACGTCTTAAAGTGATTACGATCTTCGGAACAAGACCAGAAGCTATCAAAATGGCTCCGCTCATTCTCGAGCTGGAGAAGCACCCTGAGCAGATTGAGTCTCTGGTTTGCGTAACTGCACAGCATCGCCAGATGTTGGACCAAGTGCTTGATATTTTTAAAATTACACCGAACTTTGACCTTAACGTAATGAAGGATCGCCAAACATTGAATGAGATCACCATGCGCGTCCTGCAAGGCTTGGAGCCTGTGTTCCAAGAAGCGAAGCCTGATCTGATTCTTGTCCATGGGGATACACTGACGACTTTCTTGGCTAGCTATGCCGCATTCATGCAGCAGATCCAAGTGGGTCACGTAGAAGCGGGTCTTCGGACGTGGAACAAATTGTCCCCTTATCCAGAGGAAATGAACCGTCAATTAACGGGCGTGATCGCTGATCTTCACTTTGCGCCAACACAGCAGTCGGCAGATAACCTGCGTAAAGAGAATAAATCAGAGTCACAAATTTATGTGACGGGGAATACGGTTACGGATGTTTTCAAATATACAGTGCAACAGGAATTCAATCATCCTGTATTGGAGTGGGCGGCTGGTCGCAAATTAATCTTGATGACAGCGCATCGTCGTGAATCACAAGGTGAACCGCATCGCCAAATCTTCCGTGCAGTGAAACGTATTGCTGACGAGTTTGAGGACATCGCTATTGTATATCCGGTGCATTTGAGCCCAGCCGTCAAAGAGCCTGCACATGAGATTCTTGGTAATCACCCACGCATTAAGCTGGTTGAGCCTTTCGATGTGTTCGAGTTCCACAATTTCTACCCGCACGCGCACATGATTCTAACGGACTCAGGTGGTCTGCAAGAAGAAGCCCCGTCCTTCGGTGTACCGGTTCTTGTTCTTCGAGATACAACTGAGCGTCCAGAAGGCATTCAGGCAGGAACGTTAGAGTTAGTTGGAACAGACGAAGAAGTGGTCTATACGCGTGCTCGCGCGCTGCTGACAGACCCAGAATTGTACAATAAAATGAGCCAAGCTGCGAACCCTTACGGAGACGGTAAAGCGTCAGAACGTATCGTTCAAGCGATTCTCCATCACTTCGGCAGGACTACGGAACGCCCAGAAGCTTTCTAACCGTGACAAAATCATGACAAACGCTACAGCGTACAGTTGGACTGTTCGGTTTGAAAAAGCGCAAACCCTAGAGCCGCAAGGCTCTAAGGAGTTTTGTAGGATGTGACAAATGAAGTTCCGTCAATTGACAAAGTTAGCATGGCTTCGATACAATGAATGAGGATTCGTAGCAAGTAAGCTGCGAGACGCGTTTTCCCATGTGGAAAACACCCAGGAGGGTGCAATGAAACGGCCAAATTCCAATGATAATCCTTGGCGGGCAGTGGCGTTAACTAGTGCAATTGGCATAGACCTTGTCGTATGTTTGGCAGCCGGGTATTTCTTCGGTGATTGGTTAAGTGGGGCATTAGGTGGACAGATCTGGTTGTTAGTCGGATTTTTACTTGGGCTTGTAACCGGCATCATGAGCATTTACTTCATGATTAAGCGGTACGGAGGGCTATGATGGACGACTTTTCAGCCACTCTGAAAACGGTTCAAAATGTATTTCTTTTCTTTTTATCCTTTTGTTTGGCTGCATGGGCGCTTCTTGTCGATTACCGGATTTACGTTGCAGGCATAATGCTCGGAGCTTGTGCGAGTATGGTCAATGCAAGGTTTCTTGCCTGGAAGATTAACAAGCTGGCAGCAGCTGCGATAGAGCAAAAAGGGCGCAAGGTAACCCTTGGGTTTCTAACGAGGGCAGCAGTCGCTGGGTTTGTCGGTTTGGTTGCCGTCAGGTACCCCGAACATGTCGCATTAACTACGACGATTGTTGGATACTTTTTTGCTCAATTGGTAACACTCGTATTGGGTATTCTTTCTATTAGGAAGCCGAAGAAGTAATTCCACGATGTAACTTCAACGGATGAAAGGGGTGAAAATGGAAAATATGGAACATCACGTACCAGAGTTTGAGTGGTTAGGTTTTCACTTCGATGCATCAGCACTGATGATGATCAGCATAACCACGGTTATCGTATTAATTCTTGCATTTGCAGGTACCCGCAAGCTTTCCGTGTCGAATCCTTCGAAAATGCAAAACTTCATGGAATGGACGATTGAGTTTGTCGAAGGCATCATCGGAAGCACGATTGGTTCCAAACATGGCAAGGGCTTTATCGCACTTGGTCTTACGCTCATCATGTATATCTTTATCGGCAACATGCTCGGCCTTCCTTTCTCAATCGTAACGGAAGATCACGTATCCTGGTGGAAATCACCGACAGCTGATATCGCAGTTACAGGAGCCCTAACAATTATCGTTATCTTTATAAGTCACTACTTAGGGATAACGCGTAACACGAAGCATTACTTCGCGCATTACTTTGAGTTCAAAGGGGCAATGTTGATCCTTCATTTAATTGAAGTTGTATCCAAGCCACTTACGCTTGCGTTCCGTCTTTACGGTAACATTTATGCAGGTGAAATCATGATATCTGTCATTGTTGGAGCAGGTTGGTTTGGCGTTGCGCCTCTCTTCGTATGGCAGGGCTTCAGTGTGTTCGTAGGTGCGATTCAAGCCTTCGTATTCACGATGTTAACCATGGTTTATATCTCGCAAACATTGATTCACGAAGAAGAGCACTAAGCATTAGACTTACCTCGGGAAGTCTCGAGTCACTTATAAAACAAACAAAACCTAAGAGTTTAGAGGAGGATTTTATCAATGGGAGCAATAGCATTAGTAGCAGCAGGTATCGTATTCGGTTTGGGAGCACTAGGTGCAGGTATTGGTAACGGTTTGATCGTAGGTCGCGCTTTGGAAGGTATTTCACGTCAACCAGAACTTCGTGGTACGCTTCAAACAACAATGTTTATCGGGGTAGGTCTAGTTGAGGCTATGCCAGTCGTTGCATTGGTACTTGCGTTCATCTTTATGGGAAAAGCTTAAGAAACCGTTTGGCGTTGATGGCCACAGTCGCCACCACGCCTTCGTTTTGCCCACGTTATCAGAAGGGAGTGACGTTACTTGCATATTGAATGGTCCACATTTTTCATACAACTAGTTGCGTTTTTGATTCTATATCTGTTGCTTTCCAAATTTGCGTTCGGTCCTCTGTTTGGCATGATGGAAAAACGCAGACAATTGGTTAAAGAACAAATTCAAACAGCTGAAGCTAGCCGCAAGCAAGCTGATCAATTGTTAGAGGAACAAAAGCAAGCGCTGCAACAAACTCGTAAGGAAGCTTACGATATTATTGAGCAAGCGAAGCATACAGGTTCCAAGCAAGCGGATGATATTATTCATGCTGCCAGTGCAGAAGCTTCACGTCTGAAAGACGAAGCCTTGAAAGATATCGAGAATGAGAAGAACAAAGCGGTTGCCGCTCTTCGCAGCCAAGTTGGCGCGATGTCCGTTCTGATCGCATCCAAAATTATTGAAAAACAAATCGACGAAAAGTCACAAGAAGAACTTGTTGAGCATTACCTCAAAGAGGTAGGAGGCAACGTATGAGTGACATCGTCGTAGCGAAGCGTTATGCCAAAGCTTTATTCGAAGTAGCGAAGGAAAAGAATATTATTTCCCAAGTTGAAGATGAGCTTAAATCTGTAGCTAGTGCGATTAGGGATAATGCAGACTTGCAGAAGTTCCTGAACCATCCGAACATCGGGAATACCGCTAAAACGGACCTGCTGAAGCAGATTTTCGAAGGCAAAGTTTCCGAACCGGTGTGGAACACGCTGCTTGTCTTGATTGATAAAGGTAGACAGTCGATTCTTTCCGCTTTGGCGCTTGATTATGCCAAGGTTGCGAATGAGGCGCTTGGACAAGCGAGTGCGACCGTTTACTCCGCATACGTACTTTCGGATGCACAACAAGCTGAGATTGCTGCACATTTCAGTAAAGTAACAGGTAAAACGATCCGTGTTTCGTCTGTAGTTGAGCCTAAGCTGCTCGGCGGCATTCAAGTGCGTATCGGTGATCGTCTATATGATGGAAGCTTGGCAGGCAAACTTGATCGTTTGGCCAAAGCGTTAGTTTAATATAACCACTGTAAGAATAGGGGTGAAGTTCGTTGAGTATCAAACCTGAAGAAATCAGCTCATTGATTAAACAACAGATCGAAAACTATAATTCCGATATCCAAGTAGTTGATGTAGGTACAGTCATTCAAGTAGGTGACGGTATTGCTCGTGCTCACGGCTTGGAAAACGTTATGGCAGGCGAGCTGCTTGAGTTCCCGAGCGGCGTACTAGGCTATGCTTTTAACCTTGAGGAAAGCAACGTAGGTATCGTTATTCTTGGACCTTACAAAGATATTCGTGAAGGCGACCAAGTTAAACGCACAGGCCGTATCATGGAGGTTCCAGTTGGTGAAGAACTTCTAGGACGTGTAGTTAACTCCTTGGGTCAACCTGTCGATGGCAGAGGTCCAATCAACACAACAGCGTTCCGCCCTGTAGAGAACATGGCTCCAGGCGTTATGGCTCGTAAATCCGTACATGAACCAATGCAAACAGGTATTAAAGCGATTGACGCGATGGTACCAGTTGGTCGTGGTCAACGTGAGTTGATCATTGGTGACCGTCAAACAGGTAAAACGGCGATTGCGATCGATGCAATCATCAACCAAAAAGGCAATGGCGTGAAATGTATCTACGTTGCGATCGGTCAAAAACAATCCACAGTTGTAGGTGTTGTTGAAACTCTACGTGCTGCTGGTGCGCTTGACTACACAATCGTAGTAACAGCTTCCGCTTCCGAGCCTTCACCGATGCTATGGTTAGCTCCATACTCCGGTTGTGCTATGGCTGAGTACTTCATGTACAAAGGCGAGCACGTTCTTATCGTATACGATGACTTGTCCAAACAAGCTGCCGCATACCGTGAGTTGTCCCTCTTGCTTCGTCGTCCACCGGGTCGTGAAGCTTATCCAGGGGATGTATTCTACTTGCACTCCCGTTTGCTAGAGCGTGCTGCGAAATTGAACGATGAGCTAGGTGGCGGCTCCATTACGGCGCTTCCATTCATCGAGACACAAGCAGGCGATATCTCTGCATACATTCCAACGAACGTAATTTCCATCACAGATGGTCAAATCTTCTTGGAATCCGACTTGTTCTACTCCGGTCAGCGTCCAGCGGTTAACGTTGGTAACTCTGTATCCCGTGTAGGGGGCTCCGCTCAAACGAAAGCGATGAAAAAAGTTGCCGGTACACTTCGTGTTGACTTGGCACAATATCGTGAGCTTGCTGCGTTTGCCGCATTCGGATCCGATTTGGATAGAGCGACTAAAGCTCGTTTGGATCGTGGGGTACGTACACTAGAAATCTTGAAACAAGGCGTTCACCAACCGATGTCTTTGGAAAAGCAAGTTGCTTCTCTTTACACGGTTGTAAAAGGTCATGTGGATGATATTCCAGTTCAAGACGTAACTCGTTTCGAAGCTCAATTCTTGGCTTTCTTGGAATCCAACCGTCCTGAAGTTCTGCATAGCATTCGTGACACGAAAGATATTACTGCGGATAACGATAAAGCATTGGTTGATGCAATCAATACATTTAAAAAGAGCTTTGCAGTTTCTGAATAAATCATGAAGGCAGAGCTTCATGTTTAGTGAAGCTCTTGCTACCATGTGAATCCTGGGCAGGCGGACGCCTGAATTCAGGTCTTCGAATGAAGGCTTTTCTAAGCCTCAAAAGAGAGGTGAGCAGGTATGGCAAAAGGAATGCGCGAGATTAAGCGCCAAATTAAATCCACACAAAGCACGAAGCAAATCACCAGAGCAATGGAAATGGTTGCAGCAGCGAACTTACGTAGAGCACAGCAATCAGCGGAAGCGGCACGTCCGTACTCCGAGAAGTTGAAGGAAGTGGTTGCAAGCATTGCAGCTGGCACAAAAGGCGTGAAGCACCCGATGCTGCAATCACGTGAAGTGAAGAAAACGGCCTATTTGGTCATTACTTCCGACCGTGGTCTAGCTGGTGGTTACAACGCGAACGTGTTGCGTAAAGCAATGACTGAAATTCGTGAAAATCATAAATCAACAGCGGAGTATTCTATCTTCGTCATCGGACGTAAGGGAAGCAATTTCTTCTCGAAACGCAATATTCCGATTGTTGAAGAAGTTACCGGAGTTCCGGATACGCCGAAGTTCTCGGATATTAAGCCTGTTGCAACTGCAGCGGTAGCTAATTTCGTTAACGGTACGTATGACCAACTGTTCTTGATTTACAACAAGTTCCAAAACGCGATTACCCAAATTCCAACCATGATTCGTCTGCTTCCTATGGAGGAAGTTAAGGTTGCGGCAACTGCTAGCTATGAGTATGAGCCGTCACCGGAAGGCGTTCTGGAAGTACTGCTCCCTAAATATGCTGAGACGCTTATTTACAGTGCTGTTCTGGAAGGTAAAGCGAGTGAGTTTGGCGCGAGAATGACAGCGATGAACTCCGCAACGAAAAATGCAACGAAGATGATCAGCAGCTACACATTGGCTTACAACCGTGCGCGCCAAGCTTCGATTACGCAAGAAATTTCCGAAATCGTCGCTGGAGCAAACGCGAACGCATAATGATTAAACGGTCTCGATGGAGACACAAGCTTTACTTAGGAGGGAAACCATGAGCAAAGGGCGCGTTGTGAATATTACAGGGCCTGTCGTCGACATTGAGTTCGAACGCGGACAACTCCCTGAAATTCTGAATGCAATCAAAATTGAAAGAACCGAAGGTGGACAATCCTCCACTATGACGGTTGAAGCGGCTGTTCACCTTGGTGACAACCTCGTACGTTGCGTAGCAATGTCCTCAACAGACGGACTTGTACGTGGTGCCGTAGCAACAGATACTGGCGCAGCGATTACTGTACCTGTAGGTGCAGCAACACTAGGCCGTGTGTTTAACGTATTGGGCGATCCGATCGATGGTATCGAAACGGTTGACCGTACATTTAGCAGCCCGATCCACAAAGAAGCTCCTGCATTCGACAACTTGTCGACAAAATCAGAGATTCTTGAAACAGGTATTAAAGTTATTGACTTGATGGCTCCTTATGCAAAAGGTGGTAAAATTGGTCTCTTCGGTGGTGCCGGTGTAGGTAAAACGGTAACGATGCAAGAGCTAATTCACAACATTGCACAAGAGCACGGCGGTATCTCCGTATTTGCAGGCGTTGGTGAGCGTACTCGTGAAGGTAATGACCTTTACCACGAGATGAAAGACTCCGGCGTTATCGCAAAAACAGCGATGGTATTCGGTCAAATGAACGAGCCTCCAGGCGCGCGTCTTCGCGTAGCTTTGTCCGGTTTGACAATGGCTGAGTATTTCCGTGACGAAGAAGGAAGAGACGTTCTTCTTTTCATCGATAACATCTTCCGTTTCACACAAGCAGGTTCCGAGGTTTCCGCTTTGTTAGGCCGTATGCCTTCCGCGGTAGGTTACCAACCAACCCTAGCTACAGAAATGGGTCAATTGCAAGAGCGTATTACCTCCACGAAAAAAGGTTCCGTTACTTCCATTCAAGCGATTTACGTTCCTGCCGATGACTATACGGATCCGGCTCCTGCAACGGCTTTCGCTCACTTGGACGCAACTACGAACTTGGAGCGTAGCATCGCGGCTGCAGGTATTTTCCCTGCGGTAGATCCACTAGCGTCATCTTCCCGTGTTTTGACACCAGAAATCGTTGGTGAAGAGCACTATAAAGTAGCACAAGGCGTTAAACAAATTCTTCAACGTTACAAAGAGCTTTTGGATATCATCGCAATCTTGGGTATGGATGAGTTGTCTGATGAGGACAAATTGGTCGTTACTCGTGCGCGTCGTCTTCGTCTGTTCTTGTCTCAGCCGCTTCACGTTGCTGAGCCGTTCAACGGATTCCCAGGCTTGTATGTACCAATGAAGGATACTGTGCGCAGCTTCAAAGAAGTTCTTGAAGGTAAGCACGACAATCTTCCTGAAGTTGCTTTCCACAACGTGGGAACAATTGAAGATGCGATTGCTAAAGCTAAAACGCTGTAAGTTGCATTTGCATATTCGCTAAGTTAGCTTAGGAAGGAGAATCCAAGTGAGTACATTCCTATTGGAAATTGTAACACCGGAACGCAAAGTGTACGCTGAACAAGTAAATATGGTTAGCGTAAAGGGTGTCCAAGGTGAGCTTGGAATTCTGCCGAATCACATTCCACTTGTCACACCTTTGAAAATTGCTCCGATTACTGTGAAAAAACAAGGTTCTAAGGACCAAGTTATTGCAGTGAACGGCGGTTTCATGGAAGTGCGCAAGGATAAGGTTGTTATTTTGGCGGAAAGCGCCGAGCTGCCTGAACAAATTGATATCGATCGTGCGAGAGCAGCGAAAGAGCGTGCGGAGAAACGTATTGCAGACAACAAGCAAGATAACGTGGATTTCAAACGTGCTGAAGCTTCTTTACAAAGAGCATTGAATCGTATCGGTGTGTCCGGGAAATAAATAGATGATTTAAAAGCGGGGGAACTTCGGTTCTTCTGCTTTTTTTTTTGCGTTGAAGTGGCAAGAAAAAAGCTGCCCCTCTCAGAAGAGAGGAACAGCTCGTCATAAAGATCCCTTTTAAGCGTGATGCCAGATGGTGGATTCCCCTGTTTTTGGGCATGGAGGGAAGGTTTCGCCTGCTGTTAGTTGAATGCTTTGCCCGTCGGCATCGCGATAGCGACCGGTTTCAGTAACTCTGTCATTCGTTCGATGTTGGTGATTCGCGTTTGATGCATTTGCCATAAACAATCAGTCCTTTCGCATATCAAAATAGGCAATAAGCCCAAAGGCTCGATCGCCGATGCATAGTATACCCCGCTGCGTGGTATGCTACTCATAGTGAAAAGAATTAATGTCGACGCCTAAACCCCTTTTTGTTATACTAATATAGGTGATTATTACCAAAACTACCGAGATCGTAAGGAATGCAAAAAAGAAATGGAGGCGGTTACATTCACATGATGTATACAAATAACTATGTAATCGTGGCGATTTTTCTAGGGTTAGGTATTTTCCTCCCCATAGCAGCGCTGACGATTGGCAAATGGTTAAGACCGAGTAAACCCGTCGATGAGAAGTACACGACGTATGAGAGTGGTAACGAGCCTGTAGGTGAGGGGCAAATCCGGTTTAACATTCGTTATTATTTGTTTGCTTTGATGTTTGTCATCTTTGATGTGGAGACCGTGTTCCTCTATCCGTGGGCTGTCGCTTTTGACAAGCTTGGATTGTTTGCTTTAGTAGAAATGTGTATTTTTGTAGCCTTGCTTGCCATAGGATTAATATACGCTTGGAAGAAGAAGGTGCTGCAATGGACTTCAATTTAGAGTCGATCTCTCCCGAAGAACGGGAAGAAATAAACCGCAATGTATTCATGACAACGCTGGAGCAGGTGAAAGCCTGGGCCCGCAGTAATTCGCTTTGGCCATTGACGTTTGGATTGGCTTGTTGCGCGATCGAAATGATGGGTACTGGCGCATCTCACTATGATTTGGACCGATTCGGAGTCATGTTCCGTACGTCACCTAGGCAATCAGATGTCATGATTGTGGCAGGGACAGTTACGAAGAAAATGGCTCCTTTGCTGCGCCGTCTTTACGAGCAAATGCCGGAACCGAAATGGGTTATCGCGATGGGCTCCTGTGCAACGGCAGGCGGACCCTATGTGAAATCCTATTCGGTTGTTAAAGGTGTCGATCAGATCGTACCGGTGGACGTGTATATCCCAGGTTGTCCGCCAAATCCAGCTGCGCTTATCTATGGCATCAACAAGCTTCAGGAGAAGATTCGCTATGAAGCGAAGACTGGGAAGCAGGTGATCAATCGATGAGCGAGGAGAAAAAGCCGGAGAAAACCACGGTTCCGACTCCTCCTGTTGGTGAGGATGGAAAAGAGGAAGTTAGCATTGAAAGCGCTGCAGAAGGCAGCGTAGAGAGCAAAGCCGAAGGTACTGAAGAGGGCAAAGCTGAGGTTAAAGAAGAGAGCAAAGCTGAGGAGAAAGCGGAAGCTAAAGAAGAAGCTAAAGCGGAAGTGCAGCCGCCTCCGTCTGAGGCGGCACCAGAGGCTGGCGCGAGCACGCCAGCCACGGACGCGGCGGCAGAGCGCGCCGCGGCAAGAGCCGCGCGCCTCGCAGCGCGCGCGGCCACAGAGGCGGGCGAGCCTGCGCCCGCCACACCAGCAACGCCAGCGTCCGCAGACGCTGGCAACGAAGACCCGGCGGCCAAAGCCCAGGCCGCCGCAGAAGCCCGAGCCGCGCGTGCCGCAGCACGCGGAGCGAAGACCGAATCGGCGGAGCCAGCCGCGCCGAAGGAGCCTTCACCGAACCAGCCGCTGCTGGACCGGCTGGTGGCGATCTTGAAAGCCGAGGCCGGCGAAGACGCCGTCGTCGACGCCTTCATCAACGAAAGGGACGCTCATCGCCCTTACGTGGTCATTCACAGCTCGCGCTGGCCGCAGGCCGCGCTGACGCTTAGAGATCATGAGGAGCTGCGCTGCAATTACTTGCGCAATCTCTCCGGTGTAGACCAAGAAACGCACCTAGAAGTGGCCTATCATCTGCTTTCTCTCACAACCAAGCATGAGTATTGTGTGAAAGTGAAAACAGACCGCGATCAAGCCAGCATTCCTTCGGTAGCTGATGTTTGGCCTACGGCCAACTGGAACGAGCGCGAAGCCTTTGACCTTCTCGGCATCGATTTCCCTGGCCACCCGAATTTAGTGCGTATTATGATGCCTGATGATTGGGTGGGCCATCCACTGCGCAAAGACTACGAACCGCTTGACCCGGAGGTGTAGCACGTGTTACGGACAGAAGAGCTCCTGTTAAACGTTGGCCCTCAGCATCCCAGTACGCACGGCGTTTTCCGCGTGATTGTAAAGTTGGATGGTGAAATTATTCGCGAAGCGATACCCGTTATGGGCTACTTACATAGAGGAACAGAAAAATTGGCTGAGAACCTCAGCTATACACAAATCATCCCGTACACTGACCGCATGGACTATGTATCGGCGATGACGACGAACTACGCGTTAGTTAACGCGGTAGAGAAAATGATGGGGCTAGAAATCCCAGAACGCGCGGACTTTCTTCGGTTAATCGTGATGGAGCTGCAGCGAATTGCGTCTCATATGGTTTGGTGGGGAACGTACCTGCTGGATATTGGGGCGATGAGTCCGTTCTTGTTCGCCTTCCGTGACCGCGAAATCATTATCGACCTCTTCAATGAATTGTGTGGCGCTCGATTAACGTACAACTACATGCGTGTTGGCGGCGTGAAATGGGACGCACCAGAAGGCTGGATTGAGAAAGTGCGGAAATTTGTTCCATACATGTACGGCAAATTAGAAGAGTATCACACGCTCGTCACGGGGAATGAGATTTTCCTCTCACGGATTAAGGGTGTAGGTAAATATGATGCCGAGACAGCGATTGCTTATGGCCTTAGCGGGGCGAACCTGCGTTGTACGGGGGTTGATTGGGATATTCGGAAAACGCAGCCCTACAGCTTGTACAGCCGCTTTCAGTTCGATGTGCCTGTGCGTAATGGCGGGGATTGCTATGATCGTTATTTGATTCGTTTGGAAGAAATGAAACAGTCCCTTCGCATCCTGGAGCAAGCCTTGGATGTGTTCCCTGAGGGTGGCGAGACGATGGGCAAAGTGCCGAGAGTCATTCGCCCGCCAGAAGGCGAAATCTATGCAGCAATTGAATCTCCGCGTGGAGAGATTGGTTGTCATATTATTTCCCGAGGCAAACAAGAGCCTTACCGCTTAAAATTCCGCAGACCGTCCTTCGTGAATCTGCAAATATTGCCCAAGCTGCTGGTCGGCGAGTCGATGACGAACCTCATTACGATTTTGGGCGGCATCGATATAGTCGTTGGGGAGGTGGATGCCTAATGGTCAATCTTTTGGAGGAGAGTCTAACGTGGACGAACTTCTTCGTATTCCTGTTTTGGGGCATTGTCATGCTGATGCTCGTGCTCGGTTTCGTTACCTATGCGATTTATTTCGAGCGCAAAGTGATCGGCTGGATGCAATTGCGGATTGGTCCGAACCGAACAGGTCCCTTCGGGTTGCTGCAGAGCGTCGCTGACGTCTTCAAGCTTCTTATTAAGGAAGATACGATTCCTAAGAAAGCTGAGCGTGAGCTATTCATTCTCGCACCGATCATTACCTTTATCCCATCGTTTACGATCATTGCGACCATTCCGTTCTCGGATCGGATGTTCAATGCGAATTTGAATGTGGGATTGCTCTATTATGTAGCATTAACAGGGATTTCAACCATCGGGATTATCCTTGGCGGTTGGGCATCCAACAATAAATATGCGCTCTTGGGCGGCATGCGTTCCGCAGCTCAAATGATTAGTTACGAAGTTCCGTTAGTTATTTCGGTTGTTGGTGTGGTCATGATGACGGGTAGCCTGAATCTGCATACCATCGTCGATCATCAAACAGGCGGCTTCTGGCACTGGAATTTCATTCCGCAAATTCTCGGCTTTATCATTTTCGTGATTGCGGGTGTGTCGGAGCTTAATCGTACGCCGTTTGACTTGCCAGAAGCAGAATCCGAGCTCGTTGCGGGCTACCATGTCGAGTATAGCGGCTTCCGCTTCGCTTTTTACATGCTAGCAGAGTATGTGTACGTCTTCGTCATTGCCTCACTCGTCAGTTTGCTCTTCCTTGGTGGATGGGATGCGCCATTCGGGTTCCTTGATTTCATTCCTGGTGTCCTGTGGTTCCTGTTGAAATTCTCGTCGGTTGTGTTCTTCCTCTTCTGGTTGCGGGCGACATTGCCACGTGTTCGGATTGATCAACTGATGGGGTTCGGTTGGAAAGTACTGCTTCCATTAGCACTGGTTAATATGCTGGTGACGGCGATTATCATGACGATCTTCTAATAAAGAGAATTGCATATGTGCCTTCGGAAAACGTTCCATGCATGCTTACGAAGTCAGTTTTCCTCCGGAAAACGTTAAGGAGTTGAAACACATGAAGGGCATTATGAAAGGTTTAGGCTTCACGTTCAAGCACTTGACTGAGAAGAAAGTAACGTACGCATACCCAGACGTTCCGCTAAAAATGCCGGATCGCTTTCGTGGTATTCAATATTTTGATCCTGAGAAATGCATTGTGTGCAATCAATGTGCGCGTGTATGTCCGACGGAGTGTATTACGTTAACTGGAAAAGCGAACCCAGACCCTGAGAAAAAGGGGAAGGTCATTGATACGTATGACATCAACTTCGAAATTTGTATTCTGTGCGACCTGTGCACAGAAGTGTGTCCGACAGAAGCGATCGTGATGACGAACAATTTTGAGCTGAGCAGTTACAGTCGTGATGATTTGTTCAAAAACATGGAGTGGCTGAGCAACAACACACAAAACATTCGTCAAGAGAACAATTCTGCGATGCCTAAAGGGGGCGCGAAGAAAGATGTTTAGTGGACTTGGCGATTTCTTATCCAGCGGTACGAGCTGGGCGTTCTTCATTTTCGCATTGCTGGCCATCGGCGGAGCGATCTTTATGATCTCTTTTACGAAAGTCGTGCACATGGTTGTTGCGGTTGCCCTTACGTTTATCAGCTTGGCTGGCTTGTATGTCATCCTTGAAGCAGAATTTGTCGCTTTCGTGCAGGTCTTGATTTATGCGGGTGCGATCTCGATTCTGATGATTTTCGGCATTATGATGACGAAGCATAGACAGGGTGAAGAAGAGGGACCTAAGCGTCCGTGGCATGAAGGCTTGGCCATTCTTGGCGCTGTGGGATTGTTCGGTGTCTTGTTCTATGCGATTCAAAAATCAACCTTCGTTTCTTCGGGAGCCCTGGATGCTGGCGAAGATAACACACTTGAGATTGGAAAACTGCTCTATAACGTGCATGTCATTCCCTTCGAAATCATGTCCGTGCTGCTGACGGTAGCGTTCATTGGTGCTATCGTAGTCGCGAAGAGAGAGGAGGATTAGCCTTGGGTAACTTAATTACTCCTTATCTGACATTGGCGGCAATCCTATTCTGTATCGGACTTTACGGTGCACTCACGAAGAAAAACGGGGTCATCGTCTTGCTCTCCATCGAGCTCATGCTCAATGCGGTGAACTTGAATTTGATTGCCTTCTCCAAGCTAGGAGATCATCCGGCCTTAACAGGGCAAATTTTCTCCCTCTTTAACATTACAATTGCAGCTGCTGAGGCGGCTGTGGGCATTGCGATATTGATCGCGATTTACCGAAATAGAGGTACGGTTGAAGTTACGGATTTGGATTCTATGAAGCGCTAGGAGGCTAACAAGGCTATGGTATCGGACTATTCACAGTACGCCTGGCTCATTCCATTGTTTCCGCTGCTAGCTTTTCTAGCGCTTACGGCGATGGGACGTCAACTGAAGGATTTAGGGATTTACATTAGCATTTTTGCGATGCTGCTTTCTTTTATCGTGGCTTTACTCATTTTTGTAGAGCGGATTGGCGGTAAGGTAGAGGACTACACGTGGGATAAAATGAACTGGCTGCAGGTGGGCGATTTCACGCTGAAAATGGGGTTTGAGGTTACCAATCTAAACTCCCTGATGCTCGTTATCGTCACGCTCGTTTCCCTACTGGTGAACATTTATTCCAGGGGCTACATGAAAGGCGACGAGCGCATTCACGTGTTTTTCGGTTATATTGCGCTGTTCTCCTTCTCGATGCTAGGTCTGGTTATTTCCGAAAATATGTTGGAACTCTACATCTTCTGGGAGCTTGTAGGGGTATGTTCCTTCTTGCTCGTCGGATTCTGGTACTTTAAACCTGAGGCGAAGGCTGCTGCTAAAAAGGCGTTCATCGTCACCCGTATTGGGGATGTAGGTTTATTTATCGCGATTCTGCTGTTGTATTTATACATGCCAGGGCACGCGCTTGATTTCACTTCTATACATAATGCTTTTACAACGGGCAAAATTGACCCTACAATCGTCACTTGGATCGCCGTCTTGATTTTCATCGGGGCGATGGGTAAATCCGGTCAATTCCCGCTGCACACTTGGTTACCTGATGCGATGGAGGGCCCAACGCCGATCTCAGCGCTGATCCACGCCGCAACAATGGTTGCAGCTGGGGTATACCTCGTGGCACGGACGTTTGATATTTTCCATGCATCGCCGGACGCCTTAATGGTTGTTGCTTATGTGGGTGGGTTTACCGCTATTTTCGCAGCGACCATCGGTATTGCACAGAACGATATTAAGCGGATTCTCGCTTACTCGACCGTGAGCCAACTCGGCTACATGATGATGGCGCTGGGGATTGGCGTTTCGATTACGTCAGGTATGTTCCACTTGTTTACACACGCCTTCTTCAAAGCGCTGCTCTTCTTAGGCGCCGGTAGTGTGATCCATGCAGTTCATACGCAAAACATCAATGAAATGGGCGGATTATCCCGCAAAATGAAAATCACGACCTGGACCTTTGCAATCGGAACACTGGCGTTAGCTGGTATTTTCCCATTCGCAGGCTTCTGGTCGAAGGATATGATTCTAACCGAAGCGTACGAGCATAATCAGCTTCTGTTCTGGGTCGGTGTGATTGCGGCGTTCTTCACCGCTTTCTATATGTCACGCCTGTTCTTCCTTGTGTTTATGGGCTCGTCTAGAGCGAAAGCTCATGCTTCGGAGGATCACGAAGATCATGGGCACGGGCATGACCACGCGCATGAGCCGCATGAATCTCCAGCTTCGATGACGACACCGCTTATCGTGCTTGCAGCGCTTGCTGTTGTTGCAGGCTTTGTGAATACGCCATTCAATGAATGGCTGGGTCAGTGGCTGACAGGGCATGAGCATGAAGAGACGGCGAATTGGACGGTTATTATTTTGTCCACATTAGCAGGTTTGCTCGGCATTGGATTGGGGTACCTGATCTATCTCAAACGTACCATCCCTCGGGACATCGTTTCGAGCAAAATGCCTTGGTTGTATACGTTACTTAATCGTAAATATTTCATCGATGAAATCTATGAGGCTATTGTTGTCAAACCGCTTCGTGGCCTTGGCTACATCCTGGAATTGATTGATATTTATATCATTGACGGGATTGTACGTTTAGTTGCTTTCACGGTGGTCAGCCTTGGACGCCTAGGCTCCCGACTTCAAAATGGTCAACTGCAGTCCTACGGGGTCATCATGCTACTAGGGATGCTGATTCTGGCACTTGCCATTGCAGGAAGGAGGTTCATACATGCCGGCTAACTTACCCATTCTCAGTATGATTGCCTTCTCACCTCTGCTTGGTGTGCTTGTCCTGTTATTCCTTCGGGGAGATCGTGGACGTCTGATCAAAACAGTAGGTATCGTTACCACGCTGATTCCGCTCATTTTGGCGGCATGGCTGTATGTGGACTATAACTATCAAGGGGATCCGCTCCAGTACAAAGAGCAACTTGATTGGATTAAAGTTCCTTTAAATCACGAGGGTATTCAGCAAATTACACAATTCTTCTTTGAGTTTAAATATTCGTTAGCTGTCGATGGCATTTCGCTGCCACTCGTCTTTCTAACGGCGCTAATCTCGTCGATGGCCGCACTAGCGTCCGTGTACATCAAGAAACGTTGGAAAACGTATTTCATTCTGTTTCTTTTGCTGGAAACGGGCATGTTCGGTGTATTCATGGCACAGGATCTCTTCTTGTTCTTCCTGTTCTTCGAAATTACACTCGTGCCGATGTTCTTCTTAATCGGAATTTGGGGCTATATGAACCGGGAGCAAGCGGCTAATCGCTTCTTGCTGTACAACGGGCTTGGCTCGGCAATCATGCTGATTGCGTTCCTTATTCTGGTTACGACAGCGGGCTTTAATCAAGATCCGTCGCAGACAGAAGCTATCATTTACTATAGCGGTGATATTCATACGATTGCGCATAACCTGCTTCAGGCTCCTGAAGCTTATGTGAATCAAGCGGGCACGCCGTTCTTTATGAGTCAAGCCATGAAATGGACCGTATTCATCATGCTGCTGGTCGCTTTCGGGATCAAGCTACCGATCTTCCCGTTCCATACGTGGATGCTGAAAGTACATACCGAAGCTCCGCCAGCTGTTGTTATGATTCACTCCGGGATTTTGCTTAAAATGGGGGCCTACGGCCTCATCCGTTTCGGCATTCTGTTCTTCCCGGCAGAAGCTCAGCAATGGGCGTGGGTGCTTGCGCTCCTCGGTGTCATTAACATCGTGTACGGTGCACTGCTCGCGATGGTCCAAAAGGACTTTAAACTCGTGCTCGCCTACTCGAGTATCAGCCACATGGGCATCGTCCTGTTAGGACTTGCTGCGTTCAACATTGCAGGTCTGCAAGGCGCCGTGTTCCAATTGATCTCACACGGGTTGATTTCAGCCCTGATGTTCTTGCTCGTCGGCAGCATCTACGAGCGGACCGAAACCACGCAGCTCGATCGCTTGGGCGGTCTCGCTAAGAATATCCCTTTCATCAGCGGAATCCTGCTGATTGCGGGGATGGCGTCGCTCGGATTGCCAGGCTTATCCGGCTTCATCAGTGAGTTCCTCGCGTTCGTCGGACTCTTTGAAACACACCGCGTGTACGCGATTATCGGTACACTGGGCATCATCTTCGCAGCGGTTTACGTGCTGCGCGGGGTACTGAACATCACGTTCGGCCCGCAACAGCCGAGCTTACTGCAGCAAGGGATGCGCGACGCGCGTCTCATCGAGGCTGTGCCGATGATTACTTTGGTCGCGTTCATTCTCTTGCTGGGTGTGTACCCAAGCGTGCTGAGTCAGCCGCTTCAACAAACCATTGGCAGCTTGGATCAATTGATCCATAGCGTAGCCGGGAAGATAGGAGGTTAGTCCAGTGGAACAGATTAGACTCCATGCTGCTGATTTGATGCATCTGCTCCCTGAGCTTGCGTTGGTTGCTACGGCGATCATCCTATCTCTCTTGGATTTGGTCCTGCCGAACAGATTCAGTCGTTCCATCATCGGATGGTTGACCTTAGTCGGCCTCGCGATTTCAGCTGTTTTTGTAGTTCTACAGTTGAATCCAGATGAGGCGATTCAGCTTCTCAATCAAAGCTACCGCGTCGATGATTTTTCGAACTTACTGAAATTATGTACCCTCGTGGGTACGGGACTTATCGTCTTTATGAGCCTAGGCTTCGTAAAAGAGGATAGCATCCCCCATGTCGGGGAGTACTATTACTTCTATTTGCCTGCTGCGTTAGGGGCCATGATCATGTCGTCCTCGGGTGATTTGATTACACTCTACGTAGGCTTGGAATTGCTTAGCATTACCTCTTACCTATTAGTTGCGATGAAGAAAAAGGATAACAAGTCTAATGAAGGATCGTTCAAGTACTTAGTCATGGGCGGTATTTCATCCGCTATTATTTTGTACGGCATGTCCTTCCTGTATGGGATGGTCGGTTCCGCTAATCTGCAAGAGATTGGCACAGCTCTACCATCGTTAGTAGCATCCTATGAGCCATTGCTCTATGTGGCCTTCTTCCTACTCTTAGCGGGCTTTGGCTTCAAAATCGCCGCTGCGCCATTCCACAGCTGGGCACCGGATGTCTATGAGGGGGCGCCAACACCAGTTACTGCGTTTTTGGCTGTTGTGTCCAAAGCGGCTGGCTTTGCCATCTTGTTCCGCGTCTTCTATGTCCTGTTCGGATTTAATGGCTTTGAAGAGAGCCACTTGCAATCCGATGTGTTCCTAGCGATTTCTGTCATGGCAGCCATCGCGATGGTCGTGGGGAATTTCATTGCCCTGAAGCAAACGAATATGAAAAGGCTACTCGCCTATTCGGGAATTGCGAATGCCGGCTATCTGCTCGTTCCAATCGGAACGTACTTCTCAGCCACACATTATGCCAATTTCTCGGAATTCATTTTCTACTTGATTGCATATGTGTTTATGAACATCGGAGCTTTTGCGGTGCTGATGATTATCGAGCAGGCGGAAGGTCATACCGAGGGTAAAGGCTACGCAGGCTTGTACTATCGCGCACCTTTAACAGCTGTAGCAATGGTATTGATCGTTCTATCTTTAGCCGGTATTCCATTATCAGGCGGATTCTTCGGTAAGCTGTACATCATTTTAGGAACGATGCAGACGCAGCAATACTGGCTTGGGGCTTTAATGATCGCAACCAGCGTAGTTTCGTTCTACTACTATTTCAGTATCGTGCGTCAAATGTTCATGCGCAGCGACTATGAGCCGGCAGCTATCAAGGTGTCCGTACCTTTAGGTATCACCGTTTGGCTATGTGCCCTTGTCAGCGTGGCGCTTGGCGTGGTACCACATTTGGTGCTCAAAGCCATTGAGAGCGTCTTTACTTTGACGAAGGATTTTATCATTATGTAAATGCGTTACCACAAGGCCTTCTCTACGTAACAAGTAGGGAGGGCTTTTTTGTTTTCCTATTTCCCTGGAAATAATGGCAATCATGTCCCCTAGAAGCCACTCCCAGAAAATACTTTAAAAAATATTTCGTAAAGTCTGAACTTTTTGCGAAGATAAACCGTTATAGGTATCGAGAAGAAGTTTAATGTGGTATAGATATATGAGAAAACTTTTATCGAGGCCCCTCGAAGATGAGCGACCGCGTTAAGATGTAAGTTTTATCGCCAATAAGAAAGCTGCTTTCGGATACCGAAAACGTATACTTTCTTATGTGGTAAGTAAATGACACGTGAGATTTATTTTGGGATAAAGGACCTGATGTGATGAAAAGCTTTAGATACGTAGGGCCCATGATACTTATGCTGCTCGTGCTAGCACTTACAGGGTTCGTGACCAACGTAAAGGCAGCTTATGTGGTGTCTTCAGATCCTATGAGGGTGAAGCAGACTTATATGGATATGATTCGCGTCGATCAGGCGTGGGCGGCGGCAGGAGACTCTCGTTCGCCGATCATTGTTGCCGTTGTGGATACGGGGGTCGACCTTGGTCATCCGGATTTGGCAGGCAATTTGGTTGAAGGTGTAAACCTTTTACAACCATCGAAGAAGCCTTTTGATGATAATGGACATGGAACGAACGTGGCTGGCTTAATTGCTGCTGCGATTAATAACGATAAAGGTATTGCGGGGATTGCTCCCAATGCTAAAATTATGCCAATTAAGGCGCTGGAAGCAGATGGAACAGGCGGCGAAGCCAAGTTGGGTGAAGGCATTAAATATGCCGTCGATCACGGGGCGAAAATCGTTGTTCTTTCCTTAGGATTGAACAAATATTCCTCCTATTTGGCAGGTGTTGTGCAATACGCTGAGGATCATAATGTGTTGCTAGTCGCTGCTGTTGGTAATGAGAGTACGAGTGTCAAATATCCCGCGGCTTATGCGACCGTGTTATCCGTTGGAGGGGTCAGCCCCGATAAGCTGGCTGATCCTAGATCGAATTACGGCCCAGAGCTAGACGTTATGGCGCCTTGGGATGTCTATACGACGGCTCTTGGCGGGGGATACCAGTACCAAGATGGCAGTTCGATGGCAGCGCCTCAAGTAGCCGCGGCCGCGGCGTTAGTCTGGGGGAAATACCCGGGGATGACGGCCTATCAGGTGCGTTCACAGATCGAACAGACGGCGCAGGATTTGATGACCAAAGGGTGGGACGCCAAGACGGGGTACGGCTTATTGAACATCGAGAAGGCTTTGACGGAACCGTATAAACAGGATCGATTTGAGCCCAATGATCTTGCGAGTCAGGCAGCGTCACTTCCCAATCATACGATGGTCAGAGCTAATCTTAGCTCGGGGCAGGATCTGGACTGGTATGTGATTGATGCTGCTTACGACGGGTATATTCAATTTGGTGTAATACCGGAAGACAACGGCGCAGGGATCCGCGTGAATTTTGATTCGGGGCAGAGCTATGTCGCGACAACTGGTACTGTTGATGCCAATCAGTCGTTCACGGTGCCTGTGACCAAAGGGCGCACGTATGTCCAGTTAGAGAACGTGGATCGCACGCGCAAAACAGCGTTGAATTATTCGGTCCGGACGGATTTTGTCATCTATACGGATCCATTTGAGGATAATGATAGGCAGTATAAGGCTTTTACATTGCCAGAGCGCAGTCAGACGATACGAGGAACTTTTCATGAAAAAGGAGATCTCGACTGGTTCGCACTTAACCTGGAGCACTCAGGCACGATGCGCATACGACTTTCCACGGATACGGGGCGGATAGATCCCATGCTTCTTTTTCAGAAAGAAGGGGAAAAATCCACGACCATTGATCAAGCTGGCGATGGTGGTATCGAGGTAAGCTCACAAATGGAAGTACTTCCTGGACAGTACTACATTCGTGTTAGTAATGTGAAGGACTATGCCGGACCCATAACGGGTGAATACACGTTAGAGATCGAGTATAATCCTAAACTTATTGATCCTAACGAGCCAAATGACAAGTCGTATCAAGCTACATTTGCCGCAATGAATGCGGGATATGAGGGTGTTTTTAATAAAAATGAAGACGTTGATTGGTTTGAATTCCGATTAACTTCAGATAGCTTGGCGCAAGTAAGACTTACGAATATTCCTACCTCACGAACGTTATACGCCACTTTGTATAATAATGCATTGCAGGAGCAAGGAACGTATCGCAGTGACATGGGATCAAATCAGCTGAATTTCGAGAAGCCTTTACCCGAGGGAACGTACTATATCAAACTCCAGGCGAACCAATGGTTTATGAGCCAAATGTATCGCTTGCAGTTGAGTAGTTACGGGCTAGTCAGCGGGTATGTCGATATTGCCGGTCATTGGGCAAAGGATGCCATTAGCCAGCTTACCGAGCAAGGTATGATTAGCGGATATGGGAACTATCGTTTTGCTCCGAATCAGCCCATTACGAGGGCCGAAGCGGCCACCGTGCTGTCACACGCGCTGCGTTTAACGAAACGCAAGGATGTAAGATTTAGCGATTTAGCAACGTCACACTGGGCTTATGCGGATATTTCCAAAACAGTTCAAGCCTCTATCGTCGATGGTTATCCAGATGGAACTTTCGATCCCGATGGGAAGCTGACCCGCATGGAAATGACGCAAATGCTTGCACGCAGTATGAATATGACAGGAAAGCTGCGAGGCAATACACCTTTTAGCGATGTGAGTGAGTCTTATTGGGGTGTGGGTATTCTTAAACAGATGTCAGCAGATGGCTGGATCAGCGGGTTTCCTGACGGTACTTTTCATCCGGAGGATCAAGCAACGCGGGCTGAATTCGTATCTTTGTTGGCCAAAGTCGTAAATCGTTAAATGGAAGAGGAGTGACCTAGACCTATGGGCGAGACGGACAAATGGAGTGAAGTGGCGCAATACGCGTCTTGGATGAACATGGCCAGTATAGCAGTCTATATTCTTTGCATCGGTTTAGCGTGGTGGTCGCTGCAGGCGTTCCGCTTCGATGTTCTTCTGAGAAGGCCCAAAGGCGCACAAGCGATCATGCTGCAGATTTTGCTTTCGATCGGACTCGGGCAGTTGGTTGCGAGCTTTTTCATTCAGTATTTAGGTCTCTCCATGAGCTTCAGTCGGATGTTTTAATACGAATTTCCGAATAATGATGAAGTTTGTTGTCAACAATGGATAATAGAACGGAATGAAAAACGCAAGAGGCTTCGAACTCTATGTAGGGCATCTCTGACTGCCAAAAGAACACAGTTGTATCTATGTGGCTCCAAATGATAAACTTAGGAAATGTGCAAAACCTGTCTTTTAAAATAAGTGCGCGGAGGGACCATGATGAGCAAAATTATCGTCCGCGGTGGCCGAAAGCTAGCTGGCAATGTAAAAATCAACGGAGCAAAGAATGCGGTACTGCCGATTATTGCGGCTTCCATTCTGGGGTCGGAAGGTGAAAGCGTCATCCACGATGCGCCTCCCCTTGACGATGTACTAGTCATTAATAAAGTATTGCAAAGCTTAGGAATTGAAGTCGAATATAACCGTCAGGTGATTCGAGTAAGAGCTGGGCAGATTAATACCTGTGAAGCCTCCTATGATCTAGTCCGTAAAATGAGAGCCTCTTTCCTCGTGATGGGTCCTTTGTTAGCTAGGTTGGGTCAAGCGAGAATTTCGCTTCCAGGCGGTTGTGCGATTGGCACAAGACCGATTGACCAGCATCTCAAAGGCTTTGAAGCGATGGGTGCCGATATTGAACTGGGTCAAGGTTATATCGAAGCAAGAGTAAAAGGGCGCCTGAAGGGTGCTAAAATCTATTTGGATGTAGCCAGCGTAGGCGCAACCGAGAACATTATGATGGCCGCAACGCTTGCGGAAGGTACAACAACGATTGAAAACGCGGCAAAAGAGCCGGAAATTGTTGATTTGGCCAATTATCTAAATGCGATGGGCGCTATCATCCGCGGTGCGGGAACGGGCGTAATTCGCATCGAGGGTGTTCAAAAGCTTCGCGGCGCCGTACATACGGTCATTCCAGATCGCGTAGAAGCCGGAACGTATATGATCGCTGCAGCCATTACGGGCAGTGAACTGTACATGGAAGGCGCGATTGGTGATCACCTGCGTCCGGTTATTTCGAAGATGCAGGAAATGGGTGTAACGATCGAAGAAGATGAAAACGGTATTCGCGTTCGTTCCACGGGTCCACTGCGTGCAGTGGACGTGAAGACATTGCCATATCCGGGCTTTCCGACGGATATGCAGTCGCAAATGATGGCGCTGCTGATGGTGGCCGACGGCACGAGTCTTGTAACCGAGACGGTGTTCGAGAACCGGTTCATGCATGTGGATGAATTTGCGAATATGAACGCAAACATTAAAGTAGACGGACGCACAGCGATCGTCAGTGGTAACTCGAAGCTGCGCGGCGCGAAAGTATGTGCAACAGACCTGCGTGCGGGTGCGGCGCTCATTCTCGCGGCATTAGCGGCTGAGGGTGAAACCGAGATTACAGGTGTACACCATATCGATCGTGGATATGTAGACATCACGGACGTTCTACGTGAACTAGGAGCCGATATTTATCGCTCGGTTCCGCAAGAGATCGAGCAAGAAGTGGCGGAGCTTGGATTTTTCAATATCCAGCCAACGCTAGCGTAATATATGAGGAGCCATCAGGGAATGAACCTGATGGCTCTTTTTATTTTATACCGTTCAGGGCACTCTCGCTTCCTACCTATTCCTGTTGATCTAGCACGCAAGTTCTATTCTAGCACCCCCTCTCATAAGCTAAGACATACTAAAATTCGCTGCTAGTAAACGCGCTTATGGAGGCTGCTCAGACATATGTTTAAAAAGAAACGCATGTTCAGAAAAGAAGTCATCCTGTGGATGGCTGTTTGCCTATCTTCCATGTTGTGTGTCACTATCATTGTGCCTGGATTGCTAGTCAAGAAGATTCCGGCGGATGAAGAATATCCCATCTCTATTACAAGCTCAACCTTGCAAGAGACGAGTGCCGAACAAGGGCTGATGATTCCTGTATATTTGACAAAACAAGCGACTGTCCAAACTGTTCCACTAGAGCAATATGTAAAAGGTGTGCTAGCTGCTGAAATGCCTGTCGATTTCGAGTTGGAGGCGCTCAAGGCGCAAGCCATGGCAGCGAGGACCTATGTTGTGCGTAGAGTGATAGAAAAGGATTATAGCAATATGCCGGTTAACGATGCCCTAGTGACGGATACGACCACCCATCAGGCTTATCTAACCGATCAAGCGCTCAGAGAGAAGTGGGACAAGTCGAAGTATGAAACGAATATGGCCAAGATTGATAGAGCGGTCAATGAGACCAAGGACAAAATATTAACCTATGGACACGAGCCGATAAATGCGACTTTTTTCTCTACAAGCAATGGCTATACCGAGAATTCGGAAGAGTACTGGCCATTCAAAAGCCCCTACCTACGCAGCGTGCCTAGCCCATGGGATATCAAGCTTTCCTCGCGCTATCAAGATAGTGTGACGATCAGTTACAAGACGATGCTTCAGAAGCTAGGTGTGGCGAGCATTGCGACGACGGATACGAGCGCCAAGGGCATGAAGGTACTCTCTTGGTCTACTGGACATCGGATAAAAAGTATGACAATAGGAGGCAAGGTCTTCTCTGGACGTGAGGTGAGAGAGAAGCTAGGTCTAGCATCCTCGCAATTCGCTTGGAAATGGGCAGGCTCGCAAATTACATTTACCACGTACGGTTATGGTCACGGCGTTGGTCTCAGTCAATGGGGCGCCAATGGTATGGCGAAGGAAGGGAAAACCGCTGAGGAGATCGTAACCTATTATTACACGGGCATCTCTATTGAAAATGCAGCTTCTTTTCTCCACAAATCATAAACTTTCATTGTTTCTATAAAAATATCTTTCTGGAAGTATAAAACCTTGGAATGTGTCAAGAATGGTTGATGAGGTGATAACCATGAGTGATAATAACAAAGGTTTTCAGAAAGAAGAAGCTCCTAAAACTGTTCAAGGAGCACAAGGTTCAACATCTGCATGGAAGAGGTTGCTTGCTAAGAAATGGGTATTCCCAGCGACGTATGTGGCAGCTGCAGCAATTATCTTAACCTTAATGTGGGTGTACCAGGGAGCAGGAACGAAAACAGTCAGCCAAGATGAACTGGGTATTGAGGTTAGCAGCAATCAACAAACCGATAATCCGAGAGCACCTCATGATGGAGCTGTCGCGGTGAACGGAACAACGGAAGCAATGCAATGGCCTGTGAAAGACAGAGCAGCTGTCGAAGTAGCGATTCCTTACTATGACACCAATGCCTCCAATGATGTGAAGGCAGCGGCTATGATCGAATACCTCGATCAACTGACACCGCATACTGCTATTGACTTGAAAGCTAAAGATGGCGCAGCCTTTGATGTGCTAGCGGCATTAGGCGGTAAAGTTACGGCAGTTGAGCAAAGCCCTGTGGTTGGTAAGCTGGTTGAGATTACTCACAGCAACGGTTTGATCAGTATTTACCAAAGCTTATCAGACGTGAAGGTAACCAAAGGCGCAGAAGTGAAAAAAGGCGACATCATCGCCAAAGCAGGCAGCAACGATTTTGAGAAGGAAGATGGCGTACACTTACACTTTGAAGTTCGCCAAGTTAGCGACAATGCAGCCGTTAACCCAGAAAGCCTCTTGAACGTGAAACAATAAGATATCAGTGAAAGGCAGCGGGTACAAACCTGCTGCTTTTTCCTGTTTTTCATTCAAATTGGACCCATTTTAACGTCTATGGCCCAATTTGCGCCATTATTTTGAAAATAAATATGGGAAATGAGCTTGTCAGGCTTGGTTACGTAGAATATCTAGTCATGCCCCTCATATACTTTACCAAACTATCTCGAGTAGGGAGGCGAGGGGAGTGCACGATTACATCAAAGAGCGGACCATTAAGATTGGTACCTGTATCGTCGAGACCAAGAATACGGTTCGCACCATTGCTAAGGAATTCGGCGTTTCCAAAAGCACGGTGCATAAGGATTTAACGGAAAGACTACCGGAAATCAACCCGGACCTGGCCAATCAGGTGAAGCACATTTTGGAGTATCACAAGTCTATTCGACACCTTAGGGGAGGAGAAGCGACGAAAATCAAGTATCGGAAGACCCGTAATCCTAAGGTTTCCGAAATCCTGGTTACGGTCAAGTCCTAAGATACCTTCATCCCGAGGCGTTTCCTGCATTTCCTTTTAATGGGCGTGTCGAAATTTCACGGAAAAAGAGGAAATAATGCATTTGTAGCGAATTTAGCTTATAATTAGAACTGTATATCAGAGCGCCGATTCTTCACGGGATGGACGGTAGGTTTAGGGAGGATTAATTAGAAATGTTCAGCAAGGATATTGGAATAGATCTGGGCACGGCAAATGTGCTTATTCATGTTAAAGGTCGCGGAGTTGTGCTTGATGAGCCATCCGTAGTTGCGATTGAAAGCGATACGAAACGCGTGCTGGCTGTAGGCGAAGAAGCCTTCCGCATGGTCGGCAGAACGCCTGGCAACATCATTGCGATTCGTCCACTGAAGGACGGTGTTATCGCAGATTTTGATATTACGGAAATGATGCTTAAGCATTTCATCGCAAAAATTGGGGGCAAGAATTGGTATTCTCACCCGAGAATACTGATCTGCGCCCCTACCAACATTACCTCGGTTGAGCAGAAAGCGATTCGCGAAGCAGCTGAGCGCAGCGGTGCCCGCGAGGTATTCATGGAAGAAGAGCCGAAGGCAGCAGCAATTGGTGCTGGCATGGACATCTTCCAACCAAGCGGTAACATGGTTGTAGATATTGGCGGAGGGACGACGGATGTTGCCGTGCTATCTATGGGCGACATCGTCACCTCCTCCTCCATCAAGATTGCTGGCGACAAGTTCGATACAGCGATCATGAAGTATATCAAAAATAAGTACAAGCTGCTTATCGGTGAACGGACAAGTGAAGATATTAAGTTGAAAATTGGAACGGTATATCCACATGGGCGCGATCAAGAGATGGATATTCGCGGAAGAGATATGGTCTCCGGACTTCCATTGACCATTACGATTCACTCCAGTGAGGTACAGGAAGCACTATGGGATCCGGTTTACTCCATCGTTACAGCAGCGAAGAGCGTGCTTGAGCGGACACCTCCAGAGTTATCTGCGGACATTATTGACCGTGGTGTTATTTTGACAGGCGGCGGCGCGTTGCTGCATGGTCTTGATCAATTGCTTGCGGATGAGTTGAAAGTACCTGTATTAATCGCTGAAGACCCAATGTCCTGTGTTGTTAAAGGTACAGGCATTATGTTGGATAATTTAGATAAAGTAAGCAAACGTAAATTTAGCTAGATAACACGACCTAAGAGGTGACTAGATGTTAAGAGGACTGTATACCGCGGCGGCAGGGATGATTTCTGAGCAACGCAGACACGATACTATAACGAATAATATTGCCAACTTGAATTCCCCGGGTTTTAAACAGGGTAATGCCTTGTCTCGTTCGTTTCCAGAAATGCTAATCTCTACGATTCGCGGTGGACAAGATGCCTCTCCAGCGCCGCTTGGGAAGATGACCTTAGGTGTGTTCTCCGAGGAAAGTATTTCTGTTCACACGCAAGGCGATCTGCAGGAAACGCAGAATCCCTTCGACTTCGCACTTGTCTCCAATATTCAATTGCCGGGAATTACATTTGATGCAACGGGCAAGTACGTGAACGAAGATGGAGAGCGTACGTTCCAACCGCAGGCGTTATTTACGGTGTTGAATCCCAATGGTGAACAGCGCTACTCGCTGAACGGGAAGTTTACCGTCGACGCAGCAGGCCAACTTGTGAATGCCAATGGCGAACAAGTATTGGGCCGTGATGGACAACCTTTGGTGTTGCTGGATGGGGCGGGTCAACCGATCTCAGCCTTCAAGGTGACAGCGAAGGGCGAGTTCATGGACAGCGAAGGTCGTCCGATATTGGATGCGGCAGGCGCACCGATCGGCTTGATGCTTTCACGTGCAGAGAATCCGAATCTCTTGCTCCGCGAGGGGAACGGGTTGATGCGTATTAATCCGGGGGATGAAGCGACGATCACACAGGTAGCGCCTGGTGATCAAGTGGAAGTGCGACAAGGTTATATCGAGCGTTCTAACGTGGATTCCGCGCAATCGATGGTCGATATGATGGCAGCGCTGCGCGCCTATGAAGCGAATCAGAAGGTCATTCAATCGTATGATAAAAGTATGGATAAAGCAGCAAACGAAGTAGGACGCGTCTAAATCTAGCTTGCGAAGGAGCCAGCCATGAACAATTCCATGATCAACTCATCGGTATCCATGCACAGCTTACAGCAAAAGCTGGATATTCTCTCCAATAACATAGCAAACGTTAATACCAATGGCTTCAAGAAGAAAGAAGCCTCCTTCGAGGATGTCTTGACGAACGTTCAAGCACAGCCCGAAGGGTTCCGCCAGCAAGGACGTTTCTCGCCGCTCGGCTTTAACCAAGGCTGGGGCTCGAGACTCGTGCAAATTCAAACGAATTTGTCACAAGGGCCTGTGCAGTCGACAGGCAATTTAACAGACTTCGCGATCCAAGGCGATGGCTTGTTTGAAGTGTCTGTCAGCAAGGTGGACGAGAACGGGAATCAAGTATTTCAGCCAGCTTGGACCCGTAATGGCGCATTCAGCCTAACGCCGGACGGACAAGGCGGGACGGTCCTCACGACCAAAGAAGGACACTTTATCACCGGTTCGGACGGCAACCCGATACGTGTTCCAGTTGGTTTCCGACCAGCTGTTGGCAAAGACGGTACAATCCAAGGCTACAATGAACAAGATTCATCAGCAGCACCTGTGACATTAGGTCAAATTAAGCTTGTTCGTGTGGTACGTCCACAGCTGCTTCAAGATGTGGGAGATAACCTTTATACACTGCCAACGGGGATTACCGAGGGTGAGAAGGCGAACATCTTGCAGGATGTGAACGGCGTGGCTGCAACAGAAACGACTCGCGTTAGCTTGCTGCAAGGATTCCTGGAGCAATCGAATGTGACGCTCTCGGACGAAATGACGGACTTGGTTATTGTCCAACGAGCGCTTCAGCTGAATTCCCGAGCTATCACATCGTCCGATCAGATGATGAACATGGCTAACAATTTACGTGCTTGATCGTAGAAAGGAAGGGATAGGCTATGGCGGCAGATAAGCCTGCTCCAGTCAAGAAGAAGCCAAGGCCGAAATGGCAGAAGATTGTTTGGCTTATTTTCAAAATTGTACGTATTCCCGTTCTGGCTATTCTAGCTATCTATATTGGATTATGGGTAGGTTATACGAAACTAGGACAACAGCCATCATCAGAAATTTTACATATCAGCACATGGCGGCATTTATACGATCTCGTTTTCGCAAATTAATTCGAACTCCCGTATGGGAGTTTTATTTTCAATATAACGTTTTTGTTTCACACTTTTCACACTGTTGTGAACGAAATGTCGGAATAAACCCATCCGTCCGAAGAAGGACGGTTTAGTGGTTTATTTTGTATGCGAGCAGCGGTATAATGAGTAAAGGCTTTATCTACCAAATCTTGAAATTTCGGAGTGGATACTTAGGCGCAGGAGGAGTACCTTGAATATACCGAACATGCTCACGATTAGCAGGTTTGTACTAATCCCCGTGTACCTTGTGCTTTTTTTCAATGGCCATATCCGAACCTCCTTCATCATCCTACTCGTAGCGGGATTAACGGATATTTTAGATGGCTATATCGCTAGAACGCGTAAGTTAATCACCCCAATGGGTGTCATGCTAGACCCGCTTGCCGATAAGTGTATGATGATTGCGGTCATTCTGTCCCTCCTCATCTCCGAGATGATTCCTTGGCAAGCAGCAGCGGCCATGTTCGTCCGTGATGCAGGCATGATTATTGGCTCCGCCTTTTTTCATTTCAGAGGAAAACTGACCGTTCCAGCGAATGTAATGGGTAAACTAACGACTGTTCTCTACTATTTCGCTATCCTCTTCATCGTATTTCAATTTACCTTTGCTCTCACGTATTTATGGTATGTGATCGGGGTTTCATTCTTAACATCATTTATTTATATTTTCCAGTTCCTTCTATTAAATCGAGGGGCTAGAGCTAAAGAATGATTTCAGGCATAATAAAATAACGAAAAAAGAGCCTATGTAGGGGTCTGTGATACAGACCTTTACATAAGCTCCCCTTATATGAACCTTCACTTCTGCAGGATATGAAGGGACCCCCCTATTGTAAGTAATTCCCTTGTATTTTATACAAGTATTCGAAAGGAGCACGAACGCACGATGCTAGATATTAACCAAATTCAAGAGATCATTCCTCACCGCCCGCCTTTTCTGCTGGTTGACCGTATTTTGGAAGTAGAAGAAGGGGTTCGAGCTGTAGGGATCAAAAATGTAACGATTAATGAACCTTTCTTCGCAGGGCATTTTCCCGGTTATCCGGTTATGCCAGGCGTTCTGATTGTTGAAGCACTCGCTCAGGTTGGCGCGGTAGCCGTATTGTCGATGCCAGAGTATAAAGGCAAAATCGGCCTATTCGCAGGCGCAGACGGCATTCGCTGGCGTCAACAGGTTGTGCCTGGCGATACACTTACGCTAGAAATGACCATTACACGAGTAAAAGGCACCATTGTCAAAGGTCAAGCTGTAGCTAAGGTTGGTGACAAAGTGGTAGTCGAAGGTGAGCTTATGTTCGCCCTTGCTAATAAATAACCCATACATATAAAGGAGATGAACCTGACGACGATGACGCGTGTACAAACAGAGTATCAATTATGGCTCCAAGATCCAGCTGTCGATGAGCAAACGAAGCAAGAACTTCAAGCAATTCGGGAAGATGAGAGAGAAATCGAGGATCGCTTTTATAAAGATCTTGAATTTGGGACAGGCGGTCTCCGTGGGGTCATTGGCGCGGGTACGAATCGTATCAATGTATACACCGTGGGACGCGCAAGCCAAGGCTTGGCCCAATATGTGAACGGAACGGGTGCGGCTAACCCTGCCATCGTTCTAGCTTATGACTCCCGTCATATGTCTCCGGAGTTCGCATTGGAGTCCGCGCTTGTTTTCGCAGGAAATGGGATTAAAGCGTATCTATTTAAGACGCTGCATGCGACACCTCAGCTTTCTTTTGCCGTCAGATACTTAGGCGCGACTGCGGGTGTTGTTGTTACAGCGAGCCACAATCCGCCTGAATATAATGGTTATAAAGTATACGGTGCAGACGGTGGGCAGTTGGTGCCTGAATTTGCAGAGCAAGTCATTGCGCACGTACAAAGCATCGATACATTTGATAAAGTGAAGAAGCTGTCCCAGCAAGAGGCTGAAGCACAAGGGCTTCTGGCTTGGCTAGGCGACGATGTCGATCAGGCTTACATACAAGCTGTTACGGCTGTAAGTCAAAATCCAGACGTCATTAAGGAAATCAGCGATGATTTCCGTGTGATTTTCACGCCGCTGCACGGCGCAGGAAATATCCCTGTACGCGAAGTATTGAAAGCCGTAGGCTTCGAGCAAGTACGCGTAGTAGCAGAGCAAGAGCTGCCTGATGCGCAGTTCTCCACGGTGAAATCACCAAACCCAGAAGAGCGCGAAGCGTTCACGCTGGCCATTGCACAAGCGAAGGATTGGGATGCTGATATCATTATTGGAACTGATCCGGATGCAGACCGCATGGGTGCCGTAGTGAAGGATGCGAACGGTGAATATGTCGTCTTAACGGGGAATCAATCCGGGGCAATTATTGTGAATTATTTATTGGGCAGCATGAAAGAGCGTGGAACACTTCCTGCCAACGGCGTTGTCATCAAAACGATCGTAACCAGCGAGATGGGCGCAGTCATAGCTAGCCATTACGGTATCCCAACACTGAATACGTTAACGGGCTTTAAATATATCGGTGAAAAAATGTCGCAATTCGAGCAAACGGGCGAGCATACGTACCTGTTTGGTTACGAAGAGAGCTACGGCTACTTAGCTGGCAGCTACGCAAGGGACAAGGATGCAGTCATCGCAGCCATGTTAATCGCAGAAGCTGCGGCTTACTATAAGAAGCAAGGCAAGACCCTATATGAAGTACTGCAGGAGCTGTACGAATCCTTTGGTTTCTTTTTGGAAAAACTGGAATCAAGAACACTCAAAGGGAAAGACGGCGTGGAACAAATTGGCCGCATGATGGAAGCTTGGAGAACGAACCCGCCAGCTGAGATCAGCGGTACACGCGTAAGCTCCGTTGAGGACTATGCACAAGGGATTCAAGGCTTGCCTCGCGAGAACGTATTGAAGTTCAAGTTAGAGGACGGCTCTTGGTTCTGCTTGCGCCCTTCGGGTACAGAGCCGAAAATTAAGTTTTATTTTGCAGTCCAAGGCTCAACGGGACCTGAAGCTGCGCAGCAGCTAGATGGGATCATTCAATATGTACTTAATCGTGTAGACGGATAGGGCAATAGGTAGACATAACCTCTTCAGAACCTAAGTGAGGGATAGATCGTCTAATGAATGGCTGGATATGAAATCCACCAGGCATGGGGCGTAATCCCCGCGTTTGGGGGCGGAGAGGTTTTCGAATGTATACGGGATCAGAAAGTGAACCAAGTGAAGGCGATATTTTAAAAAGTACATGCTCTAAGGAGTGGACGATCTGGTGAATTTGTATCAAACCTGGAATAACCCGTTAAGAAATATGTTGTGGTGGATCGTAATTATAGGGATGCTGTGTTCCTTGCCGCTAGCCTATACCCGACACCAAACCGAAACCTCGGCGAATCAAGTTGAATTCGTTTTTGACTATCGTGATTTATTGGATATTTCCGATGTGCAGACGAATCCGCAGGGCTTTGTTAACACAGAGTTGAAGAACATGAAAGCCGCGGGTATTAACTCCATGGCTGTTTATGAGAGTACATTAGGGGAGCTCAAGGAAAGTCGTCGCATTGAGATGTACAGCTCACGTGATGCGGCCATGCTGACTCAAACACTGGGTGACCCAAGTGAGAATTTCACCTATGTGCTGTTTGCGGATGGTCAAACGCAGCAGAAGCTCGAACCGCTTATCCAAAAAACGTTCGCAGACCTTAAGGTGGGCGTGAAGCCGTGGAGCTTTAAGAACCGTAACGGTCTGATCATTCAGATGAGCATGGATGATGCCTCCATTAAAGCAATGGAACCTGATCCGATCACGCTGCAAATGCTGAAGGATCAAGGCTTCCAAATCGTCGTGCGGTTATCGAACCGCAGACCGTTTAACACCAATGAAATGGATGCGATGCTCAAAAAATTTCATGATCTTGGTGTGAAGCGAATCATTGTAGACGGCAATGAAGTGCCGGGGTATACGGAAGAGAATACGGAAGTTAATCTGAATAAAATGGCTGATTTGCTGCATAAGAACGGTATCGGGCTAGCAGCTATTGAATTGTTGAAGGAGCCGCAAAAAGGCTTCAGCACATTAGCGAAACAAACGAATTATAACGTCGTGCGACTGCACTCTTTTACAGAGAAAGATGGAGAGAAGCTGACAGAGCCGCTGAAAAAATCGGAGCTTGCTGACCGAATTCAAGGGGTGTCTGATCGACTTGTTTTGGCTGTGAAAGATCGGAATATTCGCATGGTATTCTTGAATGCCAAGCCGGTGAAAAGCTTAGATAAAGGCAAGCTCGTTGACCCGCTGTCATCCTATTATGCAGCTCTTCAGGGCAAAGATGGCGCGATCCCTCGTATACAAGACGTTGGCTTTACCTTAGGAACTGCAGAGGCTTTCGATGTACATACAACAGGTTGGCAGAAAATCGCTCGCATCTTCTTGCTGCTAGGCGGACTAAGCTTAATCGTATGGATGATTTCCTTCTTCTTGCCAGAATTGACGCTTGTTTTCTTCGTTCTGGGCTTGCTCGGTTTAGTTGCTTTACATACGCTTTCGGCGAATATGTACGTGCAAGGCTTGGCCCTAGCGACGGCTATCAGCGCACCTAGCGTTGCGGTCATGCTGGCAATTCGCTCTGTGCGCTCAGGCGCTGCTGCGAAGTGGAAATCAGGACTTTCGTACGGGTTATGGCAGCTGCTTCGAACATCACTCATCTCCTGTTTAGGTATTGTTTATGTCGTAGCTTTGCTAAACCATGTCACCTATTCCTTGGTGCTGCAGCAATTTAGAGGCGTTGGCATGCTGCATTTGCTTCCAATTGGCATTGTTGGTCTGTATCTCTTGTTCTTTAGTGAGAATAATACGTATAAGGAAAAAATCGCGAATATTCGCCGGTTGCTTTCCTCCTATATAAGTGTGCTTTGGATTGTTATTGCAGGTGTAGGGCTTGCTGCTGTCTTCTACTACTTGTCTCGTACAGGGAATGAAGGACAAGCTTCCTCCATCGAGAAGTTGTTCCGTTCATTCTTGGAAAATACATTAGGTGTGCGTCCTCGGACGAAGGAATTCTTAGTGGCTCATCCGATCTTCTTATTGGGTGCGTACTTATCTGTCCGCTATCGTCATGCTGTTTATTTACTCTTTATTGGCGTCGTTGGCCAGCTTTCCTTAGTGGATACGTTTGCTCATCTGCATACGCCGCTGCACATCTCCCTGATCCGTATCTTCTACGGACTCGTGCTAGGTGCTCTGATTGGATTAGTCTTTATTGCAGCTTGGGAAATACTCGCAAGGAGTTGGAAACGATGGGTACAGCCCCAGTTGTCAAAATAGCATTATCCGGCTACTACGGCTTCGATAATAGCGGGGATGAGGCTGTGCTGCAGTCGATTTTGTTCGCTTTAAAAGAGCAAGGCGAGGCGCAGGGCGTTCAGATTGAACCTATCGTGCTTTCGGCCAATCCAGAGAAAACCTCACAGATGTACGGAGTAAAGGCGTATCATCGAATGAAGCCAGGCTCATTGTTGAAGGCGCTGCGTGAATCGGACGGCTTAATCAGCGGGGGCGGTAGTCTCCTGCAGGATGCAACAAGCTCGAAGACGATCCCGTATTATTTAGCGGTATTGAAAATAGCCCAATGGCTCGGGAAGCCAACGTTTGTTTATTCGCAAGGCATCGGACCGGTGAGCCGGCCGATGTTCTTTGGCTGGATCCGCAGCGTGTTTAAGCGCTGCGCGGTAGTGACGGTCCGCGATACGGAGTCCGCGGACTTGTTGGGGCGGATGCGCCTCCCGCGGGAGCGCATCACGGTCGTGCCCGACCCGGTGATGGGCTTGCCCCTCCGGGACGGCGGGGATGGCGCGCCTAGAGGTGGCGCGTCTTTAGGAGCGGTGCGGACGATCGGCGTGTCCGTCCGCTTCTGGAACGAGGACCGCTCCGAGCTGGAAGCTCTCGCGCGGTCTCTGCAAGAGCTGCTCGCAGCCCGCACGGATGTGCAGCTGCGGTTCTTGCCCTTCCACCTCCCCTCGGATGAGGTGGCGTCGCAGTTCGTGATCGACCGCTTGGGCGATCACGGCGGGCGTGCTGCGATGGTGCGTGGCGTCACGCACCCGCAGGATATGCTCGCGCAGGTCGCGGCGTGCGACCTGCTGATCGGGATGAGGCTGCATTCATTGATTTATGCAGCCTCGCAATTCGTGCCTATGGTAGGGATCTCGTACGATCCGAAGATCGACCAGTTCCTCCATAGGCTTGGTATGAAAGCTGCTGCATCGACAGCTCGCTTCGATGCTACTGCATTTACGAAGGAGGCGCTGGGCCTCCTCGATGCTCGCGAGCAGTGGGCGGCTGCTTCGCGTGCCGCCATTGAGCAGCTGAAGGCGCAAGCTCAGCTGCCCGCGCAGCGGATCATTTCCTTTTACAAGAGGAAATAGTACTGGGTGAAATTTCGCTAGATTTTCATCCACATTCCACCAACTAGCAACCAAAACGTAACCTATAACGTCAATAATAAGGAAGAGATATGATGAGCTCGACTTCTGTAACGAATGGGCCAACTTCATTGGCCACTTTGCAAGCTATTCCAAAGGTTCGCATCTATGGCGTGCCAATCTCCAAAATGAGCATGAAACAAACGGTCGAATACTTAACCAAAGTGATCGAGCTGAAACAGCCGCATCAGGTTATTACTGCAAACCCCATTATGGTCATGGCTGCGCAGGACGATCCTTCTTATCTAAGTATGATGCAGCGCGCGGAGTTAATTGTTCCTGATGGAACTGGCGTCGTGTGGGCAGCAAGTCATGTGGGCCAACCTGTCGCGGAGAGAGTGCCGGGCTATGATTTGATCCATGAGCTTATGAAAGTCGGGGAAAAAAAGGATTGGAAAGTATATTTGCTGGGAGCTTCCAATGAAGTGATCCAAGCTGCGGCGGAAAAAATTCGCACGACCTACCCGAAGGTCAAACTCGTCGGAGTCCGAGATGGTTATTTCGGTGACGCCGAGGATGCGGAAGTGATTAGAGCCATTAGAGATGCTGCGCCAGACCTGCTTCTTGTAGGAAGAGCCGCTGCTAATCAAGAGCCTTGGATCGGAAAATACAAAGAACAATTGGGTGTGCCGGTCATGATGGGCGTCGGTGGAAGTTTCGATGTACTTTCGGGCAAGCTAAAACGAGCACCCGTATTTTTTCAAAAACTACGTCTGGAATGGTTCTACCGCCTTCTTCAGGAGCCTTGGCGCTATAAGAGAATGCTTCTACTCCCGAAATTCGCAGTGAAAGTGATGCGCGACAAAGATAAAGTCACCAAATCATGAAAAAATCTATGAAAATTGGCTGAAAACGGTCATTTCAGATGAATTTAGCAGTAGTATTTGTGACGGAATGGGAGTATAATTCATTTCGGCGGATGACCTGCCTGCCACCCATGATAAGAGGAGCTGTGAAGAAGACATGTATGGATTATATGCGATAGGGTTTATTGCTGCGTGCGTTATGGCGTTGTTGCTGACACCCCTGGTCAAAAAATTTGCCTTCTGGGTAGGAGCTGTTGATGCCCCGAACCATCGGAAGGTACATACGCGAATTATGCCGCGTCTAGGAGGATTAGCGATTTTCCTTGCGTTCGTCGGAGCTTATTTCGTCGTCTCTCCAGCACTTGATGCCGTGAACTCAGATGCTGCTTTTGGACTTCTGCTAGGAGGCTTTGTGATTGTTGTCACAGGTGCTCTCGATGATCGCTTTCAATTATCACCTAAATGGAAGTTGCTAGGCCAGCTTATCGCTGCCTGTATCGTTGTTTCCTTTGGGCTCAAAATAGATCTAGTTAATATTCCCTTCGGTGAAACGAATTTGCCGATTGGCTGGTTGAGTATTCCCATTACAATAGTATGGATTGTCGGCGTATCCAATGCGATTAACTTGATTGATGGCCTGGATGGCTTGTCTGCAGGTGTATCGGGTATCGCAACTACGACTATTCTTATTCTTGCCCTTATGATGGGGAATGTGACAGTTATTTTGCTTTGTGTGATTTTGCTAGGAAGTATCTCAGGCTTTATGTTCTTTAACTTCCATCCGGCTAAAATTTTCATGGGCGACTCCGGCGCCTTGTTCCTCGGCTTCGCCCTTGCAACGCTATCGATTCTCGGCTTTAAGCAAGCGGCTGTCGTTTCACTTTTAATCCCGATTATGATTCTCGGTGTGCCATTATCTGATACTTTCTTCGCGATGCTTCGCCGTTATGTGAATAAACTGCCGATCTCGGCACCGGACAAAAGCCACTTGCATCACTGCTTATTGCAAATGGGCTTCAGCCATCGTACAAGCGTTCTGATCATCTACGGAATTGCTGCGATCTTCGGCGGTAGCGCGGTAGTGTGCTCGGTATTTATTTCCCAAGATTCCACGTGGGGATTGATCATGATTATAGTAGCACTGTTCCTTGTTATGCTTGTAGGAGCAGAAGCTATCGGTATTATTAGCAAAAGCCGCAAGCCTGTAATCAACTTCCTGCAAAGGCTAGTTGGTAAGCAAGTGCAGAGCGATCGCGTAGGGAAATAAATAAGATTCGGATTAGAAAGATCTCCATCCACGTGATGGGGGTCTTTTTTTTGCTGAAAAATGTCAGTATTGGGTGAAATGTAGAAGTTTCCAAGAAGGATGACTAAACAAAATGGATGCATTTGCCGATAACATATACATATCTATGTACAAGCTAAGACAGCTTTAGAAAAAGGAGAGGTAAAGACATGTTTAAGATGCGTTTTTTTGCATGGACGATGATCGCGGCCTTATTATTGACGCTTATTCCATTCGCCGGTCCAGTTCAAGCCGCTGCGACGTTTTTTGTTCCGGATGATGCGAATATATCCCGAACTTCAAATGTAGATGAAAAAGAAACAGACTTAACTAAAACCACAGCCTTAAAGCGGGAAAATGTATTTGTTACAACCAACAAGGAATTAACAATTAACGGTTCCTATCAGTTTGTTGCTAAAGACACAATGACGGTTAAAGTTGAGCAATTACTATACTCACAAGGTAAGTGGAACACAGACACCAATCGCACGACAACGAAAGGTGTTACGGCAAGCTCTTCCAACCGATTCTCGGCAACGGCATTGCCGCTGTACTCTGGTTACAACCGAATTACATTCACAGGTGTACAAGGTGGAATCAATAAAACAGATACCTTCTATGTGCTATATGATGAAGTGCCATACCTTGGGTACTTGAAAGTCACTTCTGGCTCTAACCCTTCAGCGAACCTGAATCAGGGTACTAGCATGGTTGTGGATACGGAACAGATCATTCTTGAAGGTAAAGCTCTGAATGCAACAGCTGTATCGGTAAACGGCTATCAAGCTTCGATTCTTGATGATGGCACCTTTTTTGCACCTGCGATTAAATTGAATCCGGGTACCAATACGTTGAATATCATTATTACGAATCCAAGTAATGAGCTGAAAGTTAGTAGAACAATCTATTACTTTAATGCTACGAAGCCTTTTAACAAAATTGAAGTTGTTCATGATAGTGATTGGAACAGTTCGATTCTAAATAACGTTCCGATATTAACGGCGGATCATTCTCCTGCGGCTGAGCAAGCAAGCCTTAATGTTGAAATGCTAGTGCCATACAGTGCGCAAGATTTTAAAACCAATGCTTCCGTTCAAATTAATGCGACTACCATTGGTGTAAATACAGTAAAGAGCACACTGGTCGTTCCTGGGAGTGATGGGGTTACACCAGCGTACAAAATCGTTGATTTTACAACGAATTTATTTAATTTCCAACCAAGTACAAGTGGATCTGGATATGCCCAAATGCAATCTGTATCTTTGGATGTTTATTATGATACCTTCCGAGGTGTTGCTAATAATTCATTTAAATATTTTCCGAATGATGTAGTTATTAATAATGTTTATCTCCTTACAGATAGTAGAGCTGGTCTTATTCCTCCAGGCACTGACTTATACAATATTGATCAAACATATACGAAAATTCCGCTTGATCAAGCTGAGATTCAGAAGCCTGATTTCTACATTTTAGTAGAAACCAATCGAGACATAGAAGTTGGGCATACGAAAGATTCAGGTTTGCCGGCCGATACTAATCTGACAGGTAAGCTGCTTCCGATTGGTATAGCACCGCTTTCCATTGAATATGTGGGGGATTATACCGATACCACTATTCCAGCTTCGCCAGTGGTATCACCAAACAAGAAAGTGTATAAGGTTACTGGATTCCCAACGGGTAGTCAGTCCATATCACTCCAGTATAAAGGTGCTATTTCTGATTACAAAGCGTCACTATCGTATGTGTCCAAGAATTTTATTTCTATTGAAAATTTAATTGATGGCCAAACGATCGAAATTGATTCCCGCACGCTTCCAACGATTGGTGAAAACCTTCCAATTAAAGGTGCCTACGTCGGTTTTGATAATTTAACAAATCACGAGTTATTTCTAAATGGACAACTTGTGACTCCGTTTGTTCTTGATTCATCGAATAAATTTAGTAACCTTCAGTTGCAGGTTGGTGATACAAGACAGTCGCCGCCACTTCCTTCACTAGCTGTAGGGGAAAATAGATTGGTCTTCACGGGGACTTACACGAATGGTACGAGTGTCAGTGAGATCTCAAAAGAAATTCGCATTTATGTTGTAGATAAGAATGTGCCAGTCATTGAAAGGTTCCAACCTTCTGCATTGCCTATTGGAGGCCGTGTTGCATTCCAAGCGATGCCAATGTCCGAGGCGGTTCTTTCACAAATCTTCTTTACAAGCCCGGATATGCAATTTGTTTCTGAGAAAGGCAAATTTGTGACTAGTCGTAAAACCTACGATTTGTCCTTTAAAGTCGGAGGCATTAATAGCATCGTAGTGAAAAGAGGAAGCGATCCGATTTTAACTTTGGATCCAGGAAGCATTCCTGAACCAGCTACTCCTTCAATTATTACTAAGGCAGCTGTTGGCACTACACCTGCTTACGATTTAAGCGGAAGCAAGGATAATCTCGTAGTACGTCTGAATAACTTGATTTTCGACGCGCCGGGAAGCCATGTATATACCTTGGAGCTAACTAATAAAACAGGCGCTAAAGTTAATCAGCGCTTGGAAGTAGAACGTGTATTAGAACCGTTCCGTATTCTTTCCCCAGTAGCAACGGTAGGTAGCCGTATTGTTGTGAACAAGAACTTCGTACACTTTGATGTAGAAGCCGAAGGAGCAACAGATGTAACGGTCAATGGTGTTAAAGCAACGAAAAGACCAGATATGAGCGATCGCTTTATTTATGATTTCGTTGGTCTTAAACCAGATAAAGATACAGCTATTAAGTTAGTCATTACGCGCCCAGGTGGAGCGCTGAATCAAACTGTGAATGTGTTCTACACCAGTTCGATTCAAGAAGATACAGAGTTTATGGAAGCTATTAAAACCAAGCATAGTGTCTTTAATAAAGGTCTAGAACTTTCCTTCCCTAAAGGCACAATCTTGAAATCAGATAGTCCAGCTAATGGTGTTACGCAGTTCTACGATAAAACTAACTTACTCTTTGGGATTGCTGATCCAGTAGACGGTGTTGTTGAAAGAAAGAACGATTACGGGAATATTATCAATCGCGATATTGATGCGCGTACCGATGCTAGAGCACCATTAGGTCAATCGGTTATTCGAATTCCAGATATTTTGGTACAACGTTATGTTTCTGAAATCAATAGAAGAAACTTCAGTCGTGTTTCTCCTGTGTATTGGATTTCAGGTGGTGTTGGTGAAGAAGGCGTTGTAGGTGCCGCTAACTATAAGCCTGCAACAGATGGTCTTACACCATATTCAGTTGAAGGGACATTTACATTGTTCCCATCCACACGCAAAGTTGTTCCTACGAACAGAGGCGAGCTCACGCTGAAGTATGATCAAAGCGTAGTTGAAGCTGTAGGCACGACTATTACGGTATTCTTCTTCAATGACAAGGGAGAGTGGGTAAACCTTGGTGGGGAAGTAGATGCTAAAAACAACACGATCACAGTTCCATTCGACGATTTCGGATACTATATGGTTACGAAATTAAAGTATGGATTCCCGGATGTGACGAATCATCCATGGGCTCGAAATGTACTCGAAGCACTATTCTCTAAAGGTTTAATGCCTAACCTACGTTTTGATACGTTTGGTACAGACGATTTAACAACACGTGGCGAGTTTGCTACGATGCTTGTGAAAGCACTGAACATTCCATTGAACTACGACAACAATCAAACCTTCTTTGAAATTGGTCCTGGCGCACGTTCATTGACATGGGATTACGCCCATATCGAGACCGCGGCACGGGTAGGTATTATTGCAGGTCTGGATAACCGTTTCTTTGGAGCAGACCTTAAAGTTACTCGCGAGCAAGCCGCTACGATGATTGCTCGAGCGCTTGAGCTTAAGTTAGCGATTAATGATGCCAAGCTTGCGGCAAGCCTGTCTAAGCTGTATACAGACTCATCCCAGTTCTCTTACTATGCAATTCCTGCGATCGACGCTGTGAGCAAAGCAGGCGTCATGGTAGGCAAGCCTAATGAGCTGTTAGCAGGCGAGAAGAAGCAAACCGTACGTTTTGATGCAACTGCCAACTTAACACGCGCAGAAGCCGGTCAAATCGCAGTGAGATTGCTGCAGAAGTATTCAAAAATGTTCCCTGCTAATCTAAACTAAGGTAACGATCAAAGGAAGCCCATCTCTTCGGAGATGGGCTTTTTGTATAGTTCCCCGTTCAGGAAACCTTCAGTTAACTTTTAGTTTATATTAAGCTTCCTATCGTATTTCCTTTACAAATCTTCTGTAAGATTCTATTTAGAGGTGACGAAGATGAGAAAAACTTAGTAAACATCAAAGGAAAACTCATCTGGTAAATACTTTGCAGTGATATGCAGTATAGAGTGTCGTATACTAGGTTTGTAGCCGAGGTGATATACGAAAAGCTACACGATGATATATACGGTAATCAATCGAGAAATTGAAACTATATTGCATAGCTAGCTATTAGTTTTTTAACAAAAAACTTTCAAATATTAGGAGGAAACAAACTTTATGAAGAAAACTTTATCCGTAGTACTTACATCCGCAATGGCTCTTTCCATGTTCTCATCCGTAGCATTCGGTAAAACATCTGCAGATTTCACAGATTTGAAAGATCTTGATGCGGCAACACAAGCGAAATTTGATGCTATGATTTCTGCTAACATCTTTGATGGCGTTAGCGACACGACATTCGGTTTGAAAGATGAAATGAACCGCGCGCAATTCGCAAAAGTAGCAGCGCTAATTATGAACCTAGACGTTAACAAGGATCTACAAACTTCAAGCTTCACTGATGTTAATGTGTCCGATGCAGCGAATGGTTATGCTCTTCCCTACATCGAAGCTTTGAAAAATGCTGGTGTTACTGATGGTTATGCAGAAGGTCAATACAATCCAGCAGGTAAAGTAACGAAAGAACAACTTGCAACTTTCTTGGTTCGTGTTCTTGATAAAGATGCAGAAGCGAAAGAATTGACAGGTACAGACAAAACAGTTTCTGGTTGGGCTCAAGGTTATGTAGCTGAAGCACTTGCATTGAAACTACTTTCCAACAACGCTGATGGTACTTTCGGTGGTATGGTGAATGCAACGCGTGACCTACTAGTAACAGGTTCTTATGAGGCGAAACAACAATTCGTTCCTCCAGTTGTAGACAAAGCTGCTGTAACTGAAGTTAAAGCAGTCGGCGCTAAAAAACTAGCAGTTAAATTAAACGGTACTGTTGATGCAACTAAAATTACGTTTGCAGTAACTCGTGATGGCTCCGCGGCTTCTTTTGATGAAAAAGCGATCACTTGGAATACTGCTAAATCGGAAGCTACAATTACACTTGACTCCAAATTGATGGACGCAACATATGAAGTAACAATCGGTGGCGTAACAGTTGACGAAGCTAAGAAAACAGCTTCGGTAGTTGCAACGAAAGAGAAAGTATCCAAAGTTGATGTTGTGACTGCATCTGAAACACTTCCACTTGCTGATGATGTTGTTGTTGAATTCAAAGCTACAAACCAATATGGAGAAACTTCTGACCTAACGTCCAGCAACTTTAGACTTCTTGCTGGTGACATTACTCCTGAGAATGTATCCGGTAAACAAGCTATGAAACTTGATATTGTAACAGCTGGTAAAGCTAAAGGTGACAAAGTTCCTGTAACTATCATTTTCGACGAAACTGGTGTTCAAGCTAACAAAATCTTTACAGTTGGTGAAGCTCCAATCGTTTCTAAAGTTGAAGTTGGCGATCTGAAAGATTCCAATAACAAGACAATTGAATCAATCGAAGCCGGTACATCTGCTAAAGGTGCATATTTAGAATATAAAGCATATGATCAATACGGAGTTCTAGTAGAAGATCCTACTGTACTTAACAATGCAGGTAAGGGTGTAACTGTGGTAATTCCTGATGGAAACCTTGTAAAAGGTACAACGGGGGCTGACGATGCATTTGTAAGTTCAATAATTGGAACTGATGCTCCGGACCTTCTATTGACTGCTAAAGCAAATGCAGAAGCTAAAGACATTGTGGTAACTCTATTTGCTAACGGTACAGGTCAAAGTGTAACGAAAACAATTAAAATTGCACAACCTAAAATTCCTGCAAGCCTTGAGTTCGGTGCTTATACAGATACATTAGCTAAAGGTGATTCTGATAAATTCATTCCGTTAGTTATTAAAAACGAAAAAGGCGAAGTACTTTCAGCACAAGAAATTGTTGACAACAAAGATGCCTTCACGATTTATGCAACTGGTGGAGTAGTGACACTTGGAACACCTGTAATCCAAGAAACTGGAGCGGATAAAGGTAAGATTAAAATCGCTTCTGTAGATAACAAAGGTACTGCAACAATTGTTGTTCAATTGAAAGATAAGCCGAATGTTAAAGCTCAGATTAACGTTTCAGCAAATGATGTTCGCTATGCTGATAGAATCGCTGTATCTTCTGCAGCTGCTGACAAAGCCATTCAAACTGCAACAACAACAGTGAAGTTCAAAACGTTTGATCAACTTGGTGGAGATTGGGCGAAAGCTGTAACTAGTGCAACATATGCTACAGGCGACTATACTAGCCAAGTAGTATTGAAAATGGAAAAAATCTCTGGCGATGACGGTGCACTTACTTTCAATGGTACTGCAACTCAAGCTGATAGCCCAACAACAGTAGCTAATAGTGCTGTGCTATTAGATGCTAGCGGCGATACTGCTACTATCTTAGGTACAGATACAATTTTTGATGATGAGTACACATGGACTGCAGTTGCTGGTAAAACTGGTAAATACAAAGTTACTGCTACACTTTACAAGAAAAATGCATCTGGTACATTCATTGAAGTAAGCAATGCAACTAGTACTGTTGAGTCCATAACAGGCACTGATACAAATCTTGCTTACACAGTAAGCCTTGACAAAACAGTTGACAACAAATTGTTTGCTACAGGTGAAGATAATGCTACTGATGCATACACAAATACTGCGTTGTTAACGAAGAAAGTAGTGGTAGCTGCCAAAGACGGAGATACTACTGTAGCTATTCCTGCTGCTTCCGTAGACAGCATTACTGTAACAAATCCAGCTGTTGTTGGTACTCATAACAATGGTGGTACGTACTACTTGGCTGGTTTAGCAAAAGGTAATGCAACGGTAAGTGTGTTAGTTAACACACCTAACGGTAAGTCTTCTGCAACGCTTGACGTAAGTATCCTTGAGGATGTTCCTACAGTTGCAACTATGACTGCTAAGAAAACTGCTAAAACTATTGCTGCTACTGCACTTAATAGTAAAACAGCTTGGGATGCTCTATTGATGGAAGAACTAAAACTTGTTGATAGCTATGGTTCTGAGATTGTAAGCAACGCTGATGGTAATAATGTTGAAGCTCCTGCTTACGATGCTAAATACAATGTAACTTACTTCATCTCCGACAAGAAGTATGCCGCTGGCACATCAGTTGTTACTCAAAATGATATTAACGTTAGCAATACTGGTGTAATTACATTTACACAAGCTGGTGGGGCTGCTATTACTGCTGGTACAACAAACCTACAAAGCTTCAAGCTAACTGCAATTGCTCCTAACGGAAAAACTGCGACAATTGAAGTAAATGTTGACGCACTATAATTAAGTATTAATGAGAAGAAGACCCCTAGGGGTCTTCTTTAGATTTTAGTCATTAGTCAGCAATCTTAGCTTATAGGTTATTCACCCAATTAGTAAGAAAGTAGTCAGGCTCCAGAGGAGTTCAATTGGAAAATACTTATCAATGAAAAGTCGTATAGAGTGTCGTATACTAAGTCATGTAGCCGAGGTGATAGACGCGAAGCTACACAGAATCAAAAAAATGATTCAGTCGTCGTCCCATTGGTTATAAGTTTTTATAACAAAAAACTTTAAAATATTAGGAGGAAACAACCTTTATGAAGAAAACTTTATCCGTAGTTCTTACGTCTGCCATGGCTCTTTCCATGTTCTCATCCGTTGCATTTGGTAAAACATCTGCAGATTTCACAGACTTGAAAGACCTTGACGCAGCAACAAAAGCTAAGTTCGACGCTATGATCTCTGCTGAGATTTTTGATGGCGTGAGCGACACAACTTTTGGTCTTAAAGACGAAATGAACCGCGCACAATTTGCTAAAGTAGCAGCTTTGATTATGGGTCTTGACGTGAACAAAGATCTTAAAACTTCAAGCTTCACTGATGTTAGTGTGTCCGATGCAGCTAATGGTTATGCACTTCCTTACATCGAAGCTTTGAAAACAGCTAAAGTAACAGACGGTTTTGCAGAAGGTCTTTACAACCCAGCTGGTAAAGTAACTAAAGAACAATTGGCTACATTCCTAGTTCGTGTTCTTAGCAAAGAAGATGAAGCTAAAGGTTTAACTGGTACAGACAAAACAGTTTCTGGTTGGGCTCAAGGCTATGTAGCTGAAGCTCTTAAATTGAAACTTCTTTCCAACAACACTGATGGTACTTTCGGTGGTATGGTAAACGCGACTCGCGATCTACTAGTAACTGGTTCTTATGAAGCGAAACAACAATTCGTTCCTCCAGTTGTAGACAAAGCAGCTGTAACTGAAGTTAAAGCAGTTGGCGCTAAAAAACTAGCTGTTAAATTAAACGGCACCGTTGATACAACTAAAATTACTTTCGCAGTAACTCGTGATGGTTCCGCGGCTTCTTTTGATGCAAAAGCGATCACTTGGAATGCTACTAAATCCGAAGCGACAATTACGCTTGACTCCAAATTAATGGACGCAACGTATGAAGTAACAATCGGTGGCGTAACAGTTGACGATACTAAGAAAACAGCTTCGGTTGTTGCAACGAAAGAGAAAGTATCCAAAGTTGATGTTGTGACTGCATCTGAAACACTTCCACTTGCTGATGATGTTGTTGTTGAATTCAAAGCTACAAACCAATATGGAGAAACTTCTGACCTAACGTCCAGCAACTTCAGACTTCTTGCTGGTGACATTACTCCTGAGAATGTATCCGGTAAACAAGCTATGAAACTTGATATCGAAACAGCTCACAAAGCTAAAGGTGACAAAGTTCCTGTAACAATCATTTTTGATGAAACAGGTGTTCAAGCTAACAAAATCTTTACAGTTGGTGAAGCTCCAATCGTATCTAAAGTTGAAGTTGGAGATCTGAAAGATTCCAATAACAAGACAATTGAATCCATTGAAGCTGGCACTTCTGCTAAAGGTGTATATCTAGAGTATAAAGCTTATGATCAATATGGTGTTCTAGTTGAAAACCCTAATGTGCTTAACAATGCAGGTAAAGGTGTGACTGTAGTTATTGCAGACGGTAACCTTGTAAAAGGAACAACTGGTTCTGACGATGCATTCGTAAGTTCTGTAATTGGAACTGATGCTCCAGATCTTCTATTGACTGCAAAAGCCAACGCAGAAGCTAAAGATGTTGTAGTTACTCTGTTTGCTAATGGTACTGGTCAAAGCGTAACGAAAACAATTAAAATCGCACAACCTAAAGTCCCTGCAAGCCTTGAGTTCGGTGCTTATACAGCTACATTAGCTAAAGGTGATACAGAAAAATTCGTTCCATTCGTTGTTAAGAACGAAAAAGGTGAAGTTCTTTCCGCTCAAGAAATTGTTGACAATAAGAATGCATTCACAATCTATGCTACTGGTGGAGTAGTAACACTTGGAACGCCTGTAATCCAAGAAACTGGAGCGGATAAAGGTAAGATTAAAATCGCTACTGTTGATAACAAAGGTACTGCAACAATTGTTGTTCAATTGAAAGATAAGCCAAATGTTAAAGCTCAACTTAATATTTCTGCCAATGATGTTCGTTATGCTGATAGAATCGCTGTTTCCTCTGCAGCTGCTGATAAAGCAATTCAAACTGCAACTACAACAGTGAAATTCAAAACGTATGATCAACTTGGTGGAGATTGGGCGAAAGCTGTAACTAGTGGATCATATGCTACAGGCGACTACACTAGCCAAGTAGTATTGAAAATGGAAAAAATCTCTGGCGATGACGCTGCGCTAACTTTCAGTGGTACTGCAACTCAAGCGACTAGCCCAACTACTGTAGCTAACAGTGCTGTACTATTAGATGCAAATGGCGACACAGCAACTATCTTGGGTACTGATACAATCTTTGACGACGAGTACACATGGACTGCGCTTGCAGGTAAAACTGGTAAGTACAAAGTAACTGCTACACTTTACAAGAAAAATGCATCTGGTACGTTCATTGAAGTAAGTAATGCAACTAGCACTGTTGAGTCCATCACGGGCACTGATACAAATCTTGCTTACACAGTTAGCCTTGACAAATCGGTAGACAACAAATTGTTTGCTACAGGTGAAGATAATGCTACTGATGCATACACGAATACTGCATTGCTAACGAAGAAAGTAGTAGTAGCTGCGAAAGACGGAGATACTACTGTAGCGATTCCTGCAGCTTCCGTAGACAGCATTACTGTAACAAATCCAGCTGTTGTTGGTACTCATGAAAATGCTGGTACGTACTACTTGGCTGGGTTAGCAAAAGGTAATGCAACGGTAAGTGTGCTTGTAAACACTCCTAAAGGTAAATCTTCTGCAACACTTGATGTAAGTGTACTTGAAGATGGTCCTACAGTTGCAACTTTGACTGCTAAGAAAACAGCTAAAACTATTGCTGCTACTGCACTTAATAGTAAAACTGCTTGGGATGCTCTTTTGATGGAAGAACTAAAACTTGTTGATAGCTATGGTTCTGAGATTGTAAGCAACGCTGATGGCAATAATGTTGAAGCAGCTGCTTACGATGCTAAATACAACGTAACTTACTTCGTCTCCGACAAGAAATATGCATCTGGCACTACAGTTGTTACTCAAAATAATATTAACGTTAGCAATACTGGTGTAATTACATTTACACAAGCAAATGGTAATGCTATTACTGCTGGTACAACAAACCTACAAAGCTTCAAGCTAACTGCAATTGCTCCTAACGGAAAAACAGCAACAATTGAAGTGAACGTAGACGCACTATAATTAAGTTTAAACGAAAAGAAGGCCCCATAGGGGTCTTCTTTTCGTTTAAATATCTACAAAAGAATTTAGGAACTAATATTGAGAATGTCATCAATTTCTATGTTCCGGTCCTGAAAATAAAAACTTTTTTTTAGACTTCGCAACTTTTTTATTTGTACTGCGTTTAATACTTTGAAACAAGTTAATACTAAATAGTTTCTTCGATTTAACAAAATCAGTAGTGGCTGTATTGAAAATAACACTTTACGACCCTAATTGATCAATGTATAATGTAAATTGGTGTTAGCCACCTATTTATCTATTCGAAGTTTACTAGTTTCAATGTGGTTTTCATGACTACAAGCGAACTTAGTTATATAATGCTCTAACTCTGGAGAGGGGGTGAACAAGACAATGAGTGAATCGAGCTCAAATATGGTAAGACCCAACACTAAAAATAAAACTCACGATATTCAAGGAGGAGAAAAAAAGGTTATGAAAAAAAGTTTAAAAGTAATCGCAACAGCAACACTAGCATTCTCCATGTTCGCTTCCGTAGCAATGGCTGCTGAAACAACTCCAACGGCTGTAACTACTGCAGCAGCAGTAAAAACTTCCAAAGACTTCAAAGATTTGGCTGGTCTTGATGCAGCATTAACTGCTAAAATCGACGCTTTGCTTGCAAAAGGATTGTTCGAAGGTACAGCTGAGGATTCCTTCGGTATCAAAGAGAACATGACTCGTGCGCAATTCGCAAAAATTCTTGCTCTAGTAGCAGGTGTTCCAGTTGATACGACTGTAAAAACATCCAGCTTTGCTGATGTAAAAGCAGACGACACAGCTAACGCTTGGGCAATCCCATTCATCGAAGCTGCTAAAAAAGCTGGCTTGATCGATGGTAAATCCGACACTAGCTTTGATCCATCTGCAAACGTAACTCTTGGCGAGTTCGCTACTGCACTTCTTAAAGGTCTTGGAGTTAAGCCTAGCACTACAGGTACTCCTTGGTACGCGGATGCTATCAAACAAGCAGTTGAAAAGAAATTGCTTGCTGATGGTACTGACGGTTCCAAATCTGCTACTCGTGCTGACCTAGTTGTTGGTGCTTACTCTGCAGTTGAAGCTATTGCAAATGCTAGCAAACCAGCAAAGTATGAAGTTGCAGAAGTTAAAGCTGTAGGCGCTAAAAAATTGGCTGTTACTTTGAACGGTCCAGTTGACACAGCTGTAGCAACTTTCACAGTAACACGTGATGGTTCCACTGCAACTTTCGACGCTAAAGCAATCACTTGGGATGCTGCTAAAAAAGTAGCTACAATCACACTTGATTCCAAATTGATCGATGCAACTTATGCTGTAACAATCGGTGGCGTAACAGTTGATGACGCTAAGAAAACAGCTTCAGTTGTTGCAACAAAAGAAAAAGTTTCCAAAATCGACATCGTAACTGCATCTGAGACTCTTCCTCTTGCTAATGATGTTGTTGTTGAATTCAAAGCATCAAACCAATACGGTGAAGCTGCTGATCTTACTTCCAGCAACTTTAGACTTCTTGCAGGTGATATTACTCCTGAGAATATTTCCGGCAAACAAGCTATGAAACTTGATATCTTCGGTGCTGGTCCAACAGCTGCTAAAGCTAAAGGTGACAAAGTTCCTGTAACTATCATCTTCGACGAGACTGGTGTTCAAGCTAACAAGATCTTCACTGTTGGTGAAGCTCCAATCGTTTCTAAAGTTGAAGTTGGTGATCTGAAAGATTCCAACAACAACAAAATTGAGTCAATCGAAGCTGGTACATCTGCTAAAGGTGCATATCTAGAATACAAAGCTTTTGACCAATATGGTGTTGAAGTTCTAGATCCTACTGTACTTAACAGTGCAGGTAAAGGTGTAACTGTAGTAATCCCAGACGGTAACCTTGTTAAAGGTACAACTGGCGCTGACGATGCATTTGTAAGCTCAGTTATCGGTACTGATGCTCCAGATCTTCTATTGACTGCTAAAGCAAATGCAGAAGCTAAAGATATTGTAGTGACTTTATTTGCTAACGGTACAGGTCAAAGCGTAACGAAAACAATTAAAATTGCACAACCTAAAGTGCCTGCAACTGTTGAGTTTGGTGCTTACACAGCTACATTAGCTAAAGGTGATACTAATAAATTTGTACCACTTGTTATTAAAAACGAAAAAGGCGATGTTCTTTCCGCTCAAGAAATCGTTGATAACAAGAATGCATTCACGATCTATGCTACTGGTGGTGTAGTAACACTTGGAACTCCTGTAATCCAAGAAACTGGAGCGGATAAAGGTAAGATCAAAATCGCTTCTGTAGATAACAAAGGGACTGCAACAATTGTTATTCAATTGAAAGATAAGCCAAATGTTAAAGCTCAACTTAATATCTCAGCAAATGACTCTCGTTATGCTGACAGAATTACTGTTTCCTCTGCAGCTGCAGGCAAAGCAATTCAAACTGCAACAACAAAAGTGAAGTTCAAAACTTATGATCAATTCGGTGGAGATTGGGCTCAAGCAGTAACTACTGCTACTTATGCTGATCACACAAGTAAGGTAGTTTTGAAGCTAGAGAAAATCTCTGGTGATGATGGTGCGCTTACTTTCAGTGGTACTGCAACTCAAGCTGCTGGCGGAAATACTGTAGCTAACAGCGCTGTACTTTTAAATACAAATGGTCAAGTAGCTGAAGTATTAGGTACTGACACAATCTTTGATGATGAGTACACATGGACTGCAGTTGCTAACAAAACTGGTAAATACAAAGTTACTGCTACACTTCTCAAGAAAAATGCTTCAGGTGCATTCATTGAAGTAAGCAATGCAACTAGCACTGTTGAGTCAATCACAGGCACTGATACTAATCTTGCTTACACAGTAACGCTTGACAAATCAGTTGATAACAAATTGTTTGCTCTAGGCACTACTGCTTCACCAACTACTGCTGCTGCTGAATACGCTGCAAACCCATTGTTGCTTAAGAAGTTGGTTGTAGCTGCTAAAGAAGGAGACACGACTGTAGCAATTCCTGCAACTTCCGTTGATAGCATAACTGTTACTAATCCATCTGTTGTTGGTGCTACTGCTGATACTGGTATTTACTACCTTGCTGGTTTAACTAAAGGTACTGCAACTGTAAGTGTACTTGTTAACACGCCTAAAGGTAAATCTTCTGCAACTCTTGATGTAAGTGTTCTTGAGGAAGTTCCTACTGTTGCAACTTTGACTGCTAAGAAAACAGCTAAAGCAATTGCTGCAACTGCACTTAACACTAAAGCTGCTTGGGATCTAGCGTTGATGGAAGAACTTAAACTTGTTGATAGCTATGGTTCTGAAGTTGTAAGTACTACAGCTAGCAACAAAATTGAAGATGCTGCTTACGACGGAATCTACAATGTAACATACTTCATTTCTGACAAGAAGTATGTTGCTGGAACTGCAGCTAATGCTCAAAACGCAATTGAAATTACTAATGCTGGTGTAATTACATTCACACAATATGGCGGTGCTACTATTACTGCTGGAACAACAAACCTACAAAGCTTCAAAATTACTGCAATTGCTCCTAACGGAAAAACTGCAACTATTGAAGTAAGCGTAGATGCACTATAATTTAGTGTAACAATAAGAGGACCCTTCGGGGTCTTCTTTTTTTTCCTTAAACAGCTATAATAAATGAAAGAATATAGACAACAAGGAGATGCCAGATGAAACCTAACAAATTCTATGCAACAGCTATCTTAGCAACATGTCTCTTGACCGCAACGATTTCAACCTCACAAGCCGAAGCCCCGTCCCCAGGCACAACCGACCCTGTAATCACTAAAAGCTACTTCGAACTAAACACCTTAAGCGAAGCAAAGGTGAAAGAAATTGTTGCAACTGCGATCGCAGGGAGCAACGGAGGCACGGGCACTATTCCAGTGGCGGCAACGAGTATGAAGGTTGTCCAATTGCAAAATGGACAAACTTTATACGCCGGAGCTGGTGCGGAATTTATCGTGCGAACCGGCAGGGTACTAGCGGTGAGCAACGATGAAAACGGCATCCCGGATGTAACGGGAGGCAAAGATCTCGCAGCGGGGATGGAAGTCGCGCTGAATCATCTTTTGATTTTCCCAACAGAGGGCCGTGGAATTAAGCCTTCTCCTAAGAATGATACGTCCATCTATGTGATGGTACGTGGGGCTTTTTTAATTTTGAATGCAGACGGTAGTAAGGTTGCGCAATAAATGTTTACTCCATAATTTTACCCAATCTGACAACTTCTTATCCGTGTTACCTTTATGATTCTAGCCATACTAATTCATGTACCCAGATGACATGGTTGCTACTTAACACGTGCATGATCACAACTTATACTCTGAGGAGGCGTTTGGTTATGGCAAGAAGTAAAGTGGTTCCGGAATCGAAAAAGGCATTGGACATTCTGAAGTATGAAATTGCTGCAGAATTAGGCTTGCCCGTAGGTAAGCATATGTCGTCTCTAAATGCGGATACGGAGTTTGCGTCAGAATTAGGCTCAATTCAAGCTTCATCTATGAAAAAAGAATCCTGGGGACATATCACATCCAGAGATAACGGGGCCGTTGGCGGCCGGATTACGCAGCGTCTCATTCAGAGAGCGGAAGAGACCTTATTTACCCTGTAATCATTCCCTAATATGCATATGGAAAAAAGAAAGAGGCCGGCAATTGCTAGCCTCTTTTATTCATAGTAGTTATTAATCGATAGCTGATTTAAAACCTAGTATCGCTTTACCCAGTTCCTCTGTCCCGGCAGCATTTTCAGGAAGAGCTTTATCTGATTTTTTTGCATTAGCTACAACCATTTGCAGCAATCTTTCGGTTAGCAACTCGTCTGCGTTATTATGAGCAGTGAATATGACTTCCATATTAAGCTCTGGAATAAGATAAATTCGTTGAGCCCCAGAACCAGCTGCATAATAGGTGTTTAGAGATATTTTTTTGCCGTTATCTTCATACTCAACTGGTTTTAGCCACCAAAAGTATCCGTAACCGCCTTGCGTTTTATCAAAGTAAGTGAAACTTGTTTGTGTAGAAAGGGATTCTTTGATCCAATTTGTAGGAATGACTTGCTGGTTTTCCCACTTGCCTTCGTTTAGATATAAATACCCGATTTTAGCCATGTCTCTAGGGGTTAAATGGAGTGAATAGGCTCCGTTTTGAATCCCCTTGTTATCTGTGGACCAACTCGTGTTAGTAATACCTAATGGAGCAAATAGCTTTTCTTTTGCATAATCGTAAGCAGTTTGTCCGACTTCACTTTGAAAGACAGCTGATAAAACATGTGGATTTCCATTACTGTACTCGAATTGTTGAGATTTTTTGGCGTCAACGGGTTGGTCTATCACGTACTTAACCCAATCTTCCGATTCTGTCATAGCGGTAGTTGAGTTTTCGTTTGTATTATCCCATTTCAAACCTGGTGTCATGGATAGGAAGTCTCTGATGGTTATGTCTTTCTTTTGCTTGTCATTTTTCATCTCAGGGTAAGGCAGGTAATCAGCAACTTTGGCATCCACGTCAGGCATTTTCTTCTCATTAATGGCTATGCCAATTAGGGCTGATAGTACACTCTTGGTTACAGAAAATACGTCATGGTTTTTATCGGCAGAATATGCGCTGTTATAACCTTCAGCCACCAGGTAGCCGTTACGGACTACGAGCATACTATCTACTTTTTTGCCTTCTAAATTGTTGTATACCTCTGCTAATAGCTTGGAATCCATCCCTTGTTGTTCAGGTGAAGAAGTCTTCCAGCCTGCTGTTGGCCAGTAATCAGGTTCTTTTAGACTTTCTTGTATTTTGCTAACGGCTTGAGAGGAATAGCCTTTTTCATTTTCTTTTTGTTGCCCACATGCAGTAACTACAAATAGCAGTAGTATAGCCGCGGTAATGGTATGAACCATTTTCATTGACATCTTCATGTTAACTTTCACGATCTCCTTTAGAGTAATTTCATATAGTTTACCAATTTATGTAACGGATAACTTACTTATAGAGTATAGATGCCAACTGTGAAAAAACCGTGAAGAGAACCTTAAGGCTTTCTTAAAGTGATTTAACAAATATAAATTGACAACAGACGACAAATGAAGTAGGATGATTTATTGAAGGTCAATATTCAATGGAACCTTTTCCTATAGGGAAAGGGTCATTTTAATGTTGTCTTTATTCATGATTTATATATTTACCTAGTGCGGAATTCGAAGATCTTGTCAGCGCATGAGCGCAAAAGAGGGATTCCGTTTGGCGTGAAAAGCTGACGCTAAAGCCGGGCCCAATTTTTTTATTATAGAGGCATCGAGTAGAAGCTTTTCAAGCATACTAAATGATAATGTAGGAGGATGAATAATATGGCTCAAGTACGTGGACGTCGTTTATTTACATCCGAATCCGTAACAGAAGGTCATCCTGATAAAATTTGTGACCAAATTTCTGACTCGGTATTGGATGCATTTCTAGCTAATGACCCGAATGCTCGTGTAGCATGTGAGGTTTCTGTAGCAACAGGTTTAGTTTTGGTAATTGGTGAAATCACTTCGAAGTCTGAATATGTAGATATTCAAGCGATCGCAAGACAAACAATTAAGGAAATTGGTTACACGCGCGCGAAATACGGTTTTGACTCCCAAACATGTGCGGTTCTTGTTTCTTTGAATGAGCAATCCCCTGATATTGCACAAGGTGTAGACAGAGCCCTTGAAGCAAGAGAAGGTAACATGTCTGATGAAGAAATCGAAGCAATTGGTGCTGGTGACCAAGGTTTGATGTTCGGGTTTGCGGTTAATGAGACGCCTGAACTTATGCCTCTTCCGATCTCCATTTCTCACCAATTGGCTCGTCGTTTGACTGAAGTTCGTAAGAATGGCACTCTTCCATACCTGCGTCCAGATGGTAAAACGCAAGTAACCGTTGAGTACATCGACGACAAACCAGTTCGTGTTGATGCAATTGTTGTATCCACACAGCATGATGAGAATACAACTTTGGAGCAAATCCAAAAAGATATTAAAGAGCACGTTATTCTTCCAATCGTTCCAGCACACTTGCTGGATGAGAAAACAAACTATTTCATCAACCCAACAGGTCGATTCGTAATCGGTGGACCTCAAGGGGATGCTGGTTTGACTGGTCGTAAAATTATCGTTGATACGTACGGCGGTTATGCTCGTCATGGCGGCGGCGCGTTCTCCGGTAAGGATCCGACAAAAGTTGACCGTTCCGGTGCATACGCGGCGCGTTACGTTGCTAAAAACATCGTAGCAGCGGGTCTTGCTGAGAAATGTGAAGTTCAATTGGCTTACGCCATTGGTGTTGCTCGTCCAGTGTCCATTGCTGTGGATACGTTTGGCACGGCTAAAGTAAGTGAAGAGAAACTTGTTGAGCTCATTCACTCCAACTTTGACCTTCGCCCAGCGGGTATCATTAAAGAGCTTGATCTTCGCCGTCCGATTTACCGTCAAACTGCAGCTTACGGCCACTTTGGTCGTAACGATCTAGATGTTCCTTGGGAGCGTACAGATAAAGCAGAAACGTTGAAAGCACAAGCGTTAGAGCTTAAGCATTAGCATATAAATGAGGCCGTCCTTAGGGGCGGCTTTTTGTTCGTCAATAAATTTACAATAGTAAATATTTAATTTATATTTGCGAAACATCGTGTTAATATCTGTATATGTCATCTGGTGCTATTACATAGAGAATTATGTTATGATGATGATAGGATTATTTCTGCTTTTTAAACGAAGGGAGCGCGGCGGAATGGATAATGAATTAAAAGAAGCACTTACCACGGTAATTAAGGCAGAAATATCGCCGGTAATAGAGTGGTTAGGTGTGATAGACTCTAGATTAGATCGACTAGAATTTGAACAATCACAAATCAAACAAGCCGTTCTAGAAACTAATGAAATCGTGAAACGATTGGAGAATGTTCAAGAACAACAACACAGAATTATTGAACTTCTCTCAGCGCGTTCCATTGAACAAGAAGCTAAACTTAAAAAGATTATATAAGATCATATAAGCATCTCAAGCAGAGAGCAAACCCCGCCGGGGTGTGCTCTTTTTAGTTTTTTTACCATTTTTACTGACATATGAATACAACATGGGGATTATCGTAACTTTTTCCATAGTTTAAGAGTCTATATAGTTATCGCATAAATGATAGATACTAGACTTAGATGAAAAAGAGGAGTGGAACAGCAACGTGAAGGTACAGAGGCAAGTAGGAGTAGCTGCACTGACTTGCGCTATGGTGTGGCAGTTGGTGTCGGGAATAACAGTGAGCGCGGCGGGCACGAAGTTGACGCTGAGTTCGCAGGAGACGATTACATCGGGCGCAATAATGAAGAATTATTTATGGACAACAACACGAAGTAATAAGGAAGTCTCGGTGAACGCTAATGTGATCGAGGTTGATCTTACAAACCCGAACGTGAAGATAGACGCAATGGCAGGAACGAATAACCAGTTCACGAAGAATCAGAGCGTACTCGGAATGGTGAAGGATACAGGCGCTGTGGCTGGGGTAAATGGCGACTTTTACAATACACAGGCTGAGGGTGTACCAGAGGGTGCGCAAATCACGAATGGCCAGGTAATGGCGACACCAGCGAAGATTTCGGGGTTATACTCTTTTGCTATTACGAAGACGAATCAGCCGATTATTGATATTTTTGATTTTCAGGGTACGGTTACGGCTAAAGATGGCACTTCATTCGAGCTTGGCGGCGTGAACAAAACGTTTTACTGGGACGATAACGATGTTCCGTTGATAGCGGATGGTCTTTTCCTCTATACGAGTGCTTGGGCGATGACACAGCGCGCTGTGGATGGCACACACGTTCCGACGGAGGCGCTCATTCAGAACGATATCGTCAAAGAGATTCAAGTTGATACGAATGTGAAAATGGTTGCTCCTGAAGATGGGTATATCCTAAGAGGGTCCGGATTAGCCAGAGAGTTTATCGTAAAGCATCTGAAGGTTGGCGATAAAATTACGACGAAATATGACATGGTTCCACACGATGCGTCCAAGACATATGATTGGAAAAACTTCAAAATGCTCATAGGCGGCAGCACGTTGCTGGTGGATGAGGCGAAGCCGAGCTATTTTACAAGAAATATTAATGATTTTAGCGGATATAGTCCAGTTTCACGTACGGCTGTGGGTTACTCTAAGGATCTGAAGAAGGCTTATATTATAACGGCTGATCGCAGCGGTGCTAGTGCTGGTATGACGCTCCCAGAGTTGCAGCAATTCATGATTGATGCAGGTGTCTGGAGAGGCATGGTTCTCGATGGCGGCGGTTCAACGCAGATGGTGTCTAGGTCACTAGGTGAAGTGGATCCGAAGCTCGTTAACAAAACACAGTATGGCAATCAACGTGCGGTTGCAAATGGATTGGGTGTCTATTCTACGGCGCCGAAGGGTGAGTTGAAAGGTCTTATTTTAAAAGGGCAATCCTTATTATTCGTGAATGAATCCAGCACTTATCAATTTAAAGCTTATGATGATTATTATAATCCGATTGCAACAACGGGCATTGTTCCACAATGGAGCAGTACAATTGCCAATGGCTCGTTTAAAGATAATGTTTATACACCAACTATGCCTGGGAAAACACAGATTGTAGCTAAATCCGGCAAAGGAACTGCGGCTATAGATGTCGAAGTTGTCGGACGTGACCAGATTGCGTCGATGGCTTTTAGCTCAGGGTCATTCTCACTGACAGAGGGTGGCGATTTCAAGCTTCCGATTACCGTAACAACGCGGAGTGGAGCAACAAGAGAATTACCCGCGGCATCAGCCACATGGGAGCTCAGTGGGGTCAAAGGGACGATCACGGGCGGTGTTTTGCATGTCGATAGTACGGCTGGAGCACAAACCGCACAGGTCATAGCACGATACGATGGATACAGCACAATGGTCACACTGCCAGTTGGACAGGAGAAGGTGTGGTACGATCTAGATAAGTTTGCCGTAATGACAACGGGGGATAAATATCCGGCTGAGGTCGTTTCTACGGTCAACATTGCACAGAACAACGGGAATAAGAACTTAGAAATCGCTTATGATTTCTCAAAGGGACTAGGAACGAAAGCAGCCTATGCGAAATTCAATAGTGGGAACGGCGCGCCGATTGAGGGTGAGCCAGAATTTATAACAGCTAAAATCTTGGGCGATGGCAGCTTCAATTGGGTTCGTGCAGAAGTAATGGATGCTGACGGCAAATCGAATCTTGTCAGTTTTACAGAAAATATGAATTGGACGGGCTGGCGTAAGGTGACGGCCGATGTGTCCGATCTGAAGGCTCCCCTTGTTATTAAAAGCATTTATGTAGCAAATCCCGCTAACGGGCAGGATGAAAGAGCCGCTAAAGGGAAAATTAATATTGATGATATTTCATTCATTTATAAAGGACAGTTGCCAGCACTACCGAAGAATACAGTGAAATTGACCGTTAATAAAAAACAAGCAACTTTAAATAACAAGCCGATGACGTTAGAGCAAGCACCGACAATAGTGAAGGACAATACGTTGGTTCCAATCCGTTTCGTGACAGAGGCATTAGGCGGAAATGTGAAGTGGGATGACAAAGAACGTAAGGTGACTGTGATTCGTGGTGATAAACTAATTGACCTTTGGATTGATCAAGCAGATCTGCTTGTAAACGGCGCGCGTATCACGGCAGAAGTGTCGCCAGTGATCATGAATAATGTGACTATGGTCCCATTACGGATGATTTCGGAGAGATTAGGCTTCAAAGTAGGCTGGGATCCCCAAAATTACGGAATTTCTATTGAATAAATAGTACTAGAAGTACACGGCAAACGGGAAGAACTATGCTACAATATGGGGTAGACAACTTACTACTATATGGTTTTATTAAAAAGGAGCTCGTTTCATGTGCAACCAGACGCTATAGACCAGGTCATAACCAACGCCATTAACGTCATGGAAAGCAGCAAGTATCAATTATTTGAGATTGCTGAGTCATCACGCTTAGAGAAAGAGTCGCTTACTCGAGAGTTGAATGACATTAAGCATGAGACGGGTGTCACGATTGATCTCGTGGATATGTTAGAAAAAGAATACAAGAGGTCGCGGATCCGGCTTACGGAAGTTAGTCGTGATTTCAACAAGTATCGTGAAGAAGATATCAAGATTGCTTATGAAGCCGCTATCGCTTTTCAATTACAGCTAACGGTGGCGCGGGAAAAAGAGAATAATCTCAAAGTCCGCCGCCATGACCTGCAGGTCCGCATGAAAAATGTGGACAAGCAGGTAGAACGCGCCGAGACTATAGTCTCGCAGATGAACGTCGCACTGGAATACTTATCAGGCGATCTCAATCAGTTAACACGTATAATCGAGTCTGCTAAAAATCGACAACTTCTGGGGCTTAAAATTATTTTGGCACAGGAGGAAGAACGCAAACGAATCGCACGAGAAATTCATGATGGCATGGCCCAAACCTTAGCGAACGTCGTGCTTCGGACTGAAATTGCCCATCGCATGCTCGTCAAGGAAGATATTTCTGCGGTGAAGGATGAGCTAATCGATTTAAAAGGGCAAGTCAGAAACGGCCTTGAGGAAGTTCGGAAGATTATCTTCAATCTCCGCCCAATGGCGCTTGATGATTTAGGGATTGTGCCTACATTACGGAAATATGTGCAGGATTTCGAAGATAAATATCGAATCCACACACAATTCAACTTGGTGGGAAAAGAGACACGCATTCCGTCCGGGCTAGAAATTGCGATATTCCGATTGGTGCAGGAAGCTTTATCGAATGTAAACAAACATGCCAAAGCAACCTTCGTATCTGTTGAACTCACATTAGAACCAGATCAAGTACAGATCTACGTTGTAGATAATGGAATTGGCTTTGATGTGCCGCTAACAGAACTAAGAATAGCCAAAGGGAATAACTTTGGTCTACTCGGAATGCGAGAGCGTGTGGAGCTGCTAGAAGGTACGATGGTTCTGGAGTCCGCAAAAGATTCAGGAACAAAAATTACGATGCTCATCCCTATTGGCGGCGTTGGAGAGAACAAGGAGGATAATCAGAATGGACAACACGGGGAGTCATAAACGCAATGTGCATATTGTCATTGCAGACGATCATCAGCTTTTTCGTGAAGGTGTAAAACGAATTATTAATATGGAAGATGACATGGAAGTTATCGGTGAGTGTGGCGATGGCATCCAAGTCATTGAGCTATGTAATCAAATCACGCCTGACATTGTGCTCATGGACATTAATATGCCCCTTGAGAACGGTGTTATTGCAACAGAACGTCTTAAATTGATCTTTCCAGATATTAAAGTCATCATTCTTTCTATCCATGATGATGAGAGCTATGTATTTGAGACACTGCGTAAAGGGGCTTCAGGTTACTTGTTGAAGGATATGGAAGCAGAGTCGCTGATTAATGCGATTCGTTCTGTTGTTGCAGGACATGCCTACATTCACCCTAAAGTAACAGGTAAGCTCATTAATCAACTTAGACGTATGACGTATCTGGATGACGCTGGTGTGGTAGGAACAGGCACTGGAGTGAAGGATTCCGCTCTGAAATACATACATAATGCGAACAGCCCGTTGACTAAAAGGGAAGCAGAAGTGCTTCGTCTTATGGCCGAAGGTAAGAGCAATAAGCTGATTGGCGAGTTCCTGTATATCAGTGAGAAAACGGTAAAAAACCACGTGAGTAGTATTCTTCAAAAAATGGAAGTCGATGACCGTACACAAGCGGTAATTATTGCAATCAAAAATGGCTGGGTAACGCTGTAATTCACGCTATTCCCATTCCGCACTAGGAGGAACCCCCCTTTACTCTGCCGCATACACTGCAGGTAAGGGAGGGACCCGCTATGTGGATTGGATTGCTTTGTATCTTCGGTTGTTATGGCTTGAGCATTGTCGTGCTGCATCTCTTATTGGGTTCTCGTAAGAGGACTAGGAAGATGAAGAAACCGGCTACTATTTTACTCGTTACCAAAAATAATCAAAATCAGATTGAGTGGGTTATTCGCTCGTTATTTTTCTTTTCACGTGTAAAAGGCAACCAGGTCAAGGCGACGATAATTGATGAGGGTTCGTCCGACGATACTAGAGAGATCATTGAGCGTTTATCCCAAACATATGCGCTGGAGCTGCGTGTTCAGTCAGATTATGATGCTGTTGATCGTTTTCTGAGTCAGCATGAGGAAGATCCTGTTGTACTTGTTCATCTCAGTAATAGAGAGGATCTCGTCAAAGTTCCTGTTATCTAATAGTAAACGCTTTCAAATATGCAAGCTATGAAGAGAGTATGGTGAGGAATGAAGGTTCAGATCTATGCTGTTCGCAAAGAAAATGTATGGGAATGGAGATTTACGGTTCACGCCCAGACAGATATCCAATATTGGTTCGAGCATTACGCAGCCGACGCCGGCCTCGTAGTGTTCGAACCTTTTATTTCTTTAGGGCAGGGAATACGCCTCGTTGAGGGGCTAAGTAAGAGGCCAGTTTTAGCTGGTAGCAAGGGTAGTGAGAGACATTTACTTGCGATGGTTAAGCGAGAGGCTGCGGCGATTGGCATCACGAATGTGGACGCAATGCGATCGGATAGCGTGGATTTCGAAGTATGGCGAGGCGGTAGGGATGTTCAAGACGTTAGGTTGCTTGCAGGCATATACATGCGTTTCGCTGAAGCTTGCCGAGGGCGTTCCTTGCTGATTGATGAGCTTCAGCAGCTGATAGCAGCGTCTGGTGCAGAGTTGGCAGGCTTGGAGGCTTCGTGGCCGGCCTATCTACAACTTGCTCATCTTAACGGTGATGTGATGCTCACAAACGGCTTGGACATTCGTGAACGGCGTGATTGGCGACGGGGGTTCAGAAAGGTTGCGAACTACCGATGTAAACGCTGTGGCAGCGGTAATGAGCGAATGTTCTGGTCGCCCTGCGTGCATTGTGGACAAGATTGCCCCTATTGTGAAGAGTGCCTCACGATGAGGAGAGTTCGCTCCTGCTCATTGCTCGTGCATGGGGGCACGGGAGACATGAACGCTGAGAGGTATGGCGTTGAAGATTTACAAGCCTACATAGAGCCCTGGGGGCTCAGTGATGCTCAAACCAAAGCTTCCCTGGAGGGGCTGAGCTACATCCAGGGGAGGAAAGCTAGTGGCCCAGGCAAGTTCCTCATCTGGGCCGTTACTGGGGCCGGGAAGACGGAGATGATCTTCCCGTTTATTCACTACACCGCCGCCCGGGGCGGGCGTGTCCTCATTGCGACACCACGCAAAGACGTGGTGCTAGAGCTACAGCCGCGCATCCAGCGGGCGTTCGCCAACTACAGCGTGGTTACGCTGTATGGAGGAAGCGAGCAGCGCTGGGAGCAAGGGCAAATCACCATCGCAACAACACATCAGTTGTTGCGCTTCTATCAAGCTTTTGACCTCGTCATCATCGATGAAATCGATGCCTTCCCGTACCACAACAACCCGATGCTCAGCTATGCTGCTGAGCAAGTATGCAAGCCCAGCGGGACGAACATCCTGCTATCGGCGACACCTCCTGTTCTAATCAGGCGAGCCGCAGAGCGCGGGCGCCTACCGCATGTACGCGTACCCGTACGCTTTCATAAACATCCCCTGCCCATCCCGCAGTTAATTATGACCCCTACCTTAAGAAAGTCCATCGCTGCACTAACGATTCCGCCATCCATACAATCCCGTTTAGAAGTGTCCATTGAACGTGGTGCGCAAGTTTTTGTTTTTGTTCCGAATATTCAGCTCGTGGAGCCGATGGTAGAGCTATTGAGGCTTAGGTTGCAAGGAAACAAGGCGGCCATTCGTGTGGAGGGCACCTCCTCCAAAGACGAGTCGCGCACCGAGAAGGTACAGCTTTTCCGCAGTCGGGAGATCCGTGTGCTCGTCACGACGACTATCCTTGAACGCGGAGTAACTGTGCCCCAGTCGGATGTTTTCATTTTAGATGCAGATTCAAAATTGTTTGATGAAGCAGCACTCGTCCAAATGGCGGGCCGTGCAGGAAGATCGAAGGATGACCCGCATGGGAAAGTGTATTTTGCTGCCGCAGAAATATCGAAATCTCAAAAGGAAGCCGTTCGGCAGATCCGTATGATGAATCGTATAGCTCGTAAACAAGGATTTCTACAAGGAGGAGTTTCATGAGTTGGTGGTGGAGGCGTGTGAGCGAGGAGGTTTTTTCGCTGTTAAGTGCTCAGAGAGAAGAATGTTTGTTATGCAAACAAATAACCAGCCTGAAAGCGGGCGAGCTGGGGCTTTGTCACACGTGCTACCTACGTATTCCATGGATTCGCAAGGTCATTTGTACTTCCTGTGGACGAGGGGAATACTGTCCTGATTGTCGCCGGAAGCCGCATACCTATTTCTCGAGAAGTCGAAGTGCCGTCAGATACGATGAATCGATGAAAGAGCTGCTGGCCAGGTACAAATACCGAGGGGATGAACGATTAAAGGCAGTTCTCGGGCATATGCTTGTGCACTCTTTTCGGTTGCTGCAAGCAGAGAGGGGGGCATCGCAGGGTGAAGTGCGAGAGTTCATCACATACGTACCTGTTAGTGAACGTCGTATGCAAGAGCGTGGATTCAATCAAGCGGAGCAAATGGCTGTGGAATTAGGTCGGCACGTGGGCCTTCCGGTCGTACGTTTGCTGAATCGTGCAAAGCATACCGATAAGCAAAGTTTTAAAAAGCGGAGTGAGAGGATTGATGATCTTGCGCATGTTTTTGAAGTTGATGTTGTGGGTCTGCGTGAAATAGGTACACAAAATGAATCTGTTATCATTTACATCGTGGACGATGTGTACACCACGGGGAGCACGATGAATCAATGTGCTATGACAGTTAAGGAGAATATGTCGATTCCTGTCGAAATTTTCGGACTCACATGGGCGAGGTAGTAGCAGTTTAGTCTTATTTTTACAAAAATAAGGATAGGCAAAAGCTGTCGAATTGCGGTAAACTGGAATTAAAAAATGGGAACTGGGAATACTAAAAGGAGGCCATACAATGGGTATGAATGTGGCAAATTGTCCGCGCTGTGGAAAAATATTTGTGAAAGGCTTCGTAGAGCTTTGTCCGAATTGCTTGAGAGAGCAGGAATTACAATATGAGAAATGTTTGAAATATTTGCGCGAGAATAAGGGTGTCAACATTACGGAATTAAGCGAAGCAACAGGCGTAACGATTAAGCAAATCACTAAGTTTGTTCGTGACGGGCGAATCTCCATTTATAATGCTCCCAATATGTCTTATCCGTGCGAGGTGTGTGGAACCCTCATTCGAGAGAATACCATTTGTGAATTATGTCGCCAGAAACTTGTGAAAGATGTCAGTAATCATGAAGCGGATCAACGGCGGAATGAAGAACGTAGACAGCAAGAGAATAAGGTGACCTTTAATATTCATGAACGACTAAAAAATAAGCGTTAATTCGAAATAGGTCTATAGAGATATAAAGTTTTATATAGAAGATGCCGATAATAGTACTAACGATTATCGGTTTTTTATTTTTTTAGGTCAGTGAACATAGGAGTGTATCGGTATGAAAATAAATGAGAATAGCCGTATCGGCGCTGTGAATCCGTATAAGAAAGCGGGAGAAGCATCTTCTGCACAATCCGTTGGTAAGAAGGGCAAAGTGAAGGATCAGGTTGAAATCTCTGCGGAAGCCAAGGAACTTCTAGGAGCTTCAGGAGCTGCTCGTACGGAAGAGCAAAGCCTTAGAATCGAATCATTGAAGAATTCAGTTTCTTCAGGGACTTATCACGTAGATGCTAAGAAAATTGCAGAGAAACTTCTTCCCTACTTGAAATAACTGTCTATATAGATTTATTAAGAATTAGGAGATCGCTATGTCAATTCAACCGTTGATTACGATATTGGAACAGTTACTTGAGGCGCATGAATCACTACTAGAGCTTGCACAAGAGAAGACTCAGGAATTAGTCAGTAATAACGTGAATCAGCTTAATGTGATTGTTAATAAAGAGAGTAAGCTTGTTAGGCATATTAGTGAGCTGGATAAGCAGCGGCTTCATGAAACTGGCAAGTATTTAATTTCGCGTGGATATAACCCGAATCCTCAGGTTACGGTGAGTGACTTGATTAGGCTCATTTTCAAAGCGGAAGAGAAGGTAGCTCTTGCACACGCACATAAGCAGCTTATGGTTGTCTTGGAGAAGTTGAAAGAGATCAACACATCCAATCAACAATTGATACAACAATCACTTTCATTTATAGATTATACCATCGATCTTGTGATGGGACCCTCTGAGGATGATGTCATTTATCGGAACCCTGCTCTGCAGAAAAATGATAAACGATCAGGGATGTTTGACAGAAAGGCTTAGCGTGAAATCGGATCTGAATAAGTACATCTAGGGGGAATCGCTGTGGGATCTACATTCTCTGGCATTGAAATTTCAAAGCGAAGTTTATTCGCACAACAAACAGCCTTACAGACCACTGGACATAACGTGGCGAACGCGAATACACAAGGATATTCGAGACAAAGAGTAAATTTGGTAGCATCTCTCCCATACGAACCTGCGAGCATGACAAGAAGCGCAGTTCCAGGTCAGTTGGGACAGGGTGTGGAATTTGATCAAATCAAACGAGTTCGCGAGAAGTTTCTGGATACGCAATTTTATGATGAGAATAAGACCTTAGGCGAGTGGACCATTCGCAGAGATACGTTAGAGAAGCTGGAAGCTATCGTGAATGAGCCTTCTGATACAGGTATTAGGCAAGTGGTGGAGGGCTTTTGGAGTGCTTGGCAGGATGTCAGTAAGGAACCTGATAACTTGACAGCTCGTGCCGCGCTTAAGGAAAAAGCATTAGCCATGACGGATGCTTTCAATCATACAGGAAAGCAATTGGATGATTTATCAGCGAATCTGACAGATAATATCTCCGTTAAGGTTTCTGAAGCCAATACGATGTTAGAGCAAGTTGCTAATTTAAATAATGAAATATTTAAAATAGAAGGCTTAGGTAATAACGCGAATGATCTAAGAGATCAGAGGGATCTATTAGTAGATAGTTTGTCTAAAATTGTTAATATAACCTCTGTTGATACGACTGGCGGATATACGTTGAGAATGGGCAGTGTTGAGTTGGTTAACGGGATTAGCGTAACCACCCCGCTTGATGCTAGTTCTGTTGCTGCTGATTTACAATCCAATGATTTGCAGAGCGGTGAGATCTATGGAATGCTTGTTTCCCGAGATCAATATTTAGAAAGTTACAAATTCCAATTCAACTCAATGGTGAAGTCTCTTGTCCAAGGACCAGTAACGATAACGTTGCCTGCAGGTGCAGTGATCCCGGCAGGCGCAACTCTTACCGGTGCGACACCAGGAAGCACTTTAGCGGCCGATACGAAAGTAACGGTTAACGGAATTAATGGTCTGCACGCCTTAGGATATACCTTGGAAGATCCACCGAAAAGCGGAATTCCTTTCTTTACTATGAAAGATGGAGCTACAGAGTTTAATGCAAACAGTCTCTCTGTAAATCCGGAGATTGTTAAGAAAGTGGCCAATATTGCTGCTTCCTCACGTACTTATGTAGATACGGATGGCAGTACAAAAGTAGTTAGAGGGAATAATGATATCGCACTAGCTTTGGCGTCCTTTCAGAATCAGAAGTTTGACTTTGATCCAAGCTCTAACGGAACGCCGCTTTTGACTAGCGGTACATTCGACGAGTTTCTCCGTGCCATTGTAGGTCAATTAGGCGTACAGTCGCAAGAAGCAACGAGACAAACCACGAACCAACAAGCACTTGTAGATCAGGTCGATTCGAGAAGACAGTCTGTAAGCGGTGTGTCTTTGGATGAAGAGATGGCGGACATGATTAAATATCAACACGCCTATAACGCTGCGGCTAGATCATTAACCACATTTGATGAAATGTTAGATAAAGTTATTAACAGTATGGGTGTAGTCGGCAGATAATAATTATTTTGTATAAAAGGTGGAGACTCGATGCCAACCAGAATCACGCAAACGATGATTAATACCCAGATGGTTCGAAATTTGGGTACGAATCTCAATCGTATGGATAATCTGCAAAATCAGTTAGCAACAGGCAGAAGAATTAATAAGCCATCGGATGATCCGGTAGGTCTTAGCTTTGCTATGAGATACCGCAGTGAGCTGTCTGCGAATGATCAATACCAAGCGAATGTGGAGTCGGCTACATCTTGGTTGGATTATACAGATTCAACGCTAGGTAAGGTTAATGAAGTCCTTCAGAGAGTGCGAGAGCTAACTGTACAGGCAGCAAGCGGAACTAATCCGCAAACTGCTGAAGATGCTATTAATAGTGAAATTAAGCAGTTATACAGTCAACTCGTTGAGTTGGGCAATAGTGAATTTAATGGTAAGCATGTTTTCAATGGACAGCTTACAGATTTATCGCCGTATACGGAGGCTAATGCTGCAATAACTGATGCCGATAACTCATCCATTCAGTATGAAATTGGTGCAGGCGTACGGATTTCTGTAAATATTACAGGAGAACAGGTATTTGGAAAATCAACAGATGCAGACAACGCATTTAAAATTATGCAAGATTTAATGACCGCTATGGGAACAAGTGATTTGAAGGGGATCAGTGACGGTTTAGCTCGTCTGGATACCAGAATGGAAAGCTTCTTATCCGTTCGCGCGGAAGTAGGCGCTAAGATGAACCGTGTGGATTTATCTAATGAACGCCTGAAGGATATTAATACTAACCTCCAGACGCTTCAAACTAGAGTGGAAGATGTAGATGTTGCTGAAGCGATGACGAACCTCAAAACCTCGCAGAATGTGTATGAAGCCTCTTTATCAATAGGTTCTCAAATTATACGTCCAAGTCTAGTTGATTTTCTCAAATAAGGCGGTGTAGGTGATGTCGTCCGTACCTTCGATTAGACTTGATATCCAGTCTGCCCAGATTGGCATAGATTTTCAGCGAGGACAGTGGGATATTCGTCAGCCTAAAGCTGATATGGAGATGCATACAACGCCGCTAACAATGGAAATACGCTCCCCTCAAGGGGAATTGCATATTGATCAGAGTAGTGCTTGGGATGCGTTAGGGATGGGAAGCCACACAACCTTTATGAATCGGATTTACAGCGAGTCGAAGAATATTGCTCTACAAGGAATTGCAAGCATTGTAGAGAAAGGGAATCGACTAGCAGCCATACATGAGGGTGGTAACCCAATTGCCGATTTGGCAGCACAGCGGGCCTTTGAACCAAGCAGCATGAACTATTTAGGCGAGGCATCTTACGATAATGTTGACCTGGATTATACGCAGCATAAGGTTGAAATTGAAGTGAATCCGGGTAGTGTTGATATTCAGATCACGCCGCATCAAGCTGAGATATCGTACACGCCTGGTAAGGTTTCAATATATATGAAGCAATATCCAAAGGTGGAGATGATTCCACCAGAAATCGACATGAAAGTATGATTGCCCTACAAAGTAGGGTATAGTTTAAACTGTAGATTGACTAATCTATAGTTTTTTTGTTTATCCTTTAAACACTAATCCGTATAGGAGTTGCCACTCATGAATATAACCACTTTGCAGTTTGGTGAATTAAGCATCGCCGAGCAAGAAGTTTTCACATTCCCGCAGGGGATCCCAGGGTTTGAACAGTATATTCGTTATATTTTTATTCAACCCGATCTGGAGTCGCCATTTATTTTCTTACAGTGTGTGGACGATGGGAATGTAGCCCTGTTATTAACGAATCCATTCGAGTTCTTCCCTGATTATGATTTGGAATTATCAGATAGTGTCGTTACTGAATTAGGGATTGAAAGCAAGGAAGATGTGGCTGTTTGGTCGGTTGTAACCGTAGGGGAAAAGCTTGATGAAGCAACATTAAATTTATTAGCACCTATTATTGTAAATGCGAGTACGAGATTAGGGAAGCAGGTCATCCTTCACGGCTCTTCCTACAACGCCAAACATAAACTGATGCAATCGGTTCCATCCGATGACAAATAAGGGGTGACAGGCATGCTTGTTCTAACTCGTAAAAAAGGCGAAGCCATTATGATTGGCGATAATATAGAACTGATCGTAATAGGTACAGAAGGGGACACCGTTCGGCTAGGTATTTCAGCTCCTAAAAGTGTAGAGGTATTTCGAAAAGAGATCTACCTATCGATCCAGCAAGCTAACAAGGATGCTCTTAGCAGTGCATCGAACTTCAATAGTTTAAATGAAATGTTTAAAAAATCGAGAAAAACAGAGTAAATAGGCTAATTACATACGAAAAAACGGAATACTAGATGCTTTATGGGTTCAAATGTCGGAAATTCGCGAAAATAGGACTTAAGAAATAGTCACCTCCTGTCGATATAAATACTATGAGCGATTCCAAGGGCGGCCGACCTGGAAGAAACGCTAATCCACATGGATGTGGAATTTATATAATTCAGGGAGGAATTACCAATGAGAATTAATCACAACGTAACAGCATTGAACACGCACCGCCAATTGTCCACAAACACAGCTAACCAATCTAAATCTATCGAGAAATTGTCTTCCGGTCTTCGCATCAACCGTGCAGGTGATGATGCAGCTGGTCTAGCAATCTCCGAAAAAATGCGCGGTCAAATCCGTGGTCTAGATCAAGCTTCCCGTAATGCTCAAGATGGTATCTCTTTGATCCAAACAGCTGAGGGTGCATTGAACGAAACTCACGATATCCTACAACGTATGCGCGAACTTTCCGTTCAATCAAGCAATGATACGAATACATTAGACGACCGTAATGCTCTTCAAGAAGAAGTGAAACAGTTGAAATCCGAGATCGACCGTATCGGTAACACAACTGAGTTCAATACACAGAAGTTGCTTGATGGCTCCAAAGGTGCTAAGACTACTAGTGCAGATTTGACTGGTGGTGTGAAAGTTGATGTCGCTGCAGGAGTTAAACTGACTGATTCTAGTGAAACTCAAAACAATCAAATAGTGGTAGAATTTAATGATGGTACTACGGCTACACAATTAAATGTTAAAATTGCCGAAGGTGACTACAATGACGTAGTATCTTTTACAAATGCTTTTAATACAGCACTTCAAAAAGCAGCCAAAGAATTAGCAGATAATGGTGGAGTAGATGTTACAGCGGATGTCGCTAAATTCTCATTAGGTTTTGAAGTCGATAACACAGCTAGCAACAATGGAAAAGTTACCTTCAATCTGTCAGCATCAAACGCAGCAGCAGCAACTGATTCAATAGCAATTAAGTTCTCAGGTACAGGTAATACTTTCCTAAATGAGCGATTGGGTATTACTGCAGACTTAACAGTGACAGGAGATGGTACTAACAAAGTAACTTCTTCCGCAACTAATTTCTCGTCTGACGGGACTACAGATTATCAGTGGAATGAATTCAAAGTTTCTATTGAGGATGGAATTGCATCTCCAGAAAAAGTGAATAATCAACTTAAACTGACAATGAATGGATTAGATTTAACTGCTAACGTTGCTGAGGGTAGCTATACAACCACTACTGCTCTTGCTACAGCAGTTAAGACAGCAATCGAAAGTGCTATTGATACGGCAACTGGTGCATTGACTGCTAGCCAGTTAGATAAATTAGGATACAAAGACAGCACTCTTGCAACTGCCCAAGCTGCATATGCTTCTGATCTAAAAGCAAACCTTGCTGTATCATTTAACAGTGAAGGCAAATTACAAATTAGTAATGATTTCGAAATGAAGATCGATGAGACTTCAAATGGTGCTTCTTCCCTTGGGTTGAACGATATCAATTCGGATATTAAAAACTCCGGTGTATCGTTCCAAATCGGTGCTAATGCAAACCAAACGCTTCAAATCGGCATCAGTGATATGAGAACTACTGCTGTTGGTAAAACGAACATTAACGGTACAGATAATTTCGTAGCAGATGTAGATATTTCTACTAAAGAAGGCGCTCAAAATGCTACAAAAATTCTTGATGAAGCTATCAAGAATGTATCTGCGGAACGTTCCAAACTGGGGGCTTACCAAAACCGTTTAGAGCACACAATCAACAACTTGAACACATCTTCCGAGAACCTGACAGCTGCAGAATCCCGTGTTCGCGACGTTGATATGGCGAAAGAAATGATGCAACAATCCAAGGCTAGCATCTTGGCACAAGCTGCTCAAGCTATGCTCGCACAAGCAAACCAACAACCACAAGGCGTGCTTCAATTGCTTCGTGGCTAGCCCTACTGAAGGGGACTCTAGACTCTCTAGAGTCCCCTTTTTATACTCTGAAATAACTATAAGATATTTAAGATCATGACTTAAAAAATTAGTGGAGGTACTAAAATGGATATTGCTGCAATGTCGATGGTCATGAGTCAGACTAACTTAGTGCAAAATGCAAGCTTGTCTGTTATGAAAATAGCGATGGATTCAGCTAAAGTGAGTGCAACTAATCTTACAGAGATGTTAAGTCAGAATACAGTCATACAGCAGTCTGTACAGCCACATCTCGGTAGTAATTTTGATATTAAGGTATAGGTAATAGAATGAAGTAGTTAGTAATCTCTTCCGTTGATCAAATCTAGTTTACCGATGAAATAGACCGTAACCTTTAACCAAGGGCGGTCTATTTATAATTGTTATAGTAGCTAGTATTAGAGTTTTTTCATAAAGGGATTCAGAAAAGTGATGCTACTACCGATATAAAGAGTAGAGAATTCTTTGCAGGATAATGCTTGGAAATTTTATTGATAAGTGGAGGAATGATGATGACTTCGGTTACTCGGATCAGTGGATTGGCCTCAGGTCTGGACACAGATGCGCTGGTAAAAAAAATGATGGATGCTGAAAGTGTCAAGTTAAATAAAATGAAGCAAAATCAACAAAAGTACACCTGGCAAAGTGATGGTTACCGCCAATGGAATTCAGACTTATTTGCGTTTCGGAGTAACACGTTGTTTAATATGAAGCTATCGAGCAATTACAACACTTATTCAACAACTCTTTCGAGTCCAGATTCTATGAGTGGTGTATCATCAGCTGATGCTGTTGTGGGAACATATAGTTATCAGATTTCCAACATAGCCCAATCGGCAACGATGAAGTCTAATATCGATATTGACCAGACTGCTGCATTGGGTAGTGCGACGGAGTTAACTATAACGACCAAAGATCAGACCGGTGCTTCCTACACGACGAAGGTCAGCGTTGTTGCCACGGATAAAATAGGTGACGTGATCGCTAAATTAAATGCGGCCAAAGATAATACAACTGGTAGACCTGAATCTGGAAAAAGTCTTGGCCTGAAAGCGATCTACGATTCCACACTCAAACAGTTTATTTTAAAAACAAAAGATACAGGGGCAAACACACAAATCTCAATTTCGGCAACAAATACCGATACTTCCGACACTTCGCCTAATACATTCCTGGATACAACACTCGGTTTTAAAAGAGCTGCAGATACTGATTTTACAAATGGCTTTAACGGAGGTTCAAGTTCCTATGCGACAGCTCAAAGAACAAGTGCAACTCGTGCGCCAGACACTAGTGCGACTAACTATATAGCTGGATCAGCAAGTATGTTTGATTTGAGTGCTACGGATGTTACAAAGAATGCTAGTATTACAGTTGACGGCAAACGCTTCGATATTGCTTTAGCTTTGCAAAAAAATTGGTCTGGAAAGACACTTGCTGATGTGGTTGCCGAGTTAAAGAAAGTAACCTCTGGCACTAGCAAACTTTCTGATATGGTTGATATTAATACAAACGGTACAGATATTAGTTTTAAGACTAAATCGGCAGGTCCTTCGAGCTCTATTGAGATAGATGCAGGCGATGGTACGCTAGCGGACAAAGTAGCAAATCTTTTCTCTCTTAAAGATGCTTCCGCAGCGACAGCGCTGGGGAAAATTGTTGGAAAAGGTAGTTCTGATCCATCGAATCAAAATATTGCACAAGATGCAAAAATTAAATTTAACGGTACGGACGTCACCTCAGCATCTAATAGTGTGAAAATAATGGGAGTTAATTACACACTAAAAAATGCTACCACAACAGCTCAGACGGTAACTGTTGCGAGTGATATTGATGCAGAAGTGAAAAACATTAAAGATTTCGTTACCAAGTATAATGAGATGTTAGATAAACTCAATAAAGCGGTTAATGAAACAGTCTACAAGGACTTTCAGCCCTTGACTGATGAGCAAAGAGAAGCTATGACAGAAACACAGGTCACAGCGTGGGAAACGAAAGCTAAGAGCGGATTGTTCCATAGTGACAGCAGCTTAAAAGAATTAATTAATAATATGCGAAATCATATAACGTCTAAAGTGGATAATGGGAGCAGTTACAACTCTCTTTCTTCAATCGGTATTGCTTCTCAAAATTATACGGATAAAGGGAAGCTGTATATTGATGAAACGAAGTTGCGGGCGGCGATTCAAGCTGATCCAGAGGCGGTCAAAAACCTATTTTCACAAACCTCCAGCGATACAACAACTGATGTGAAAAAAGGACTGGTAGTTCGTTTGTACGATGATTTTCAGACAGTATTTACTAAAATTCAAGATAAAGCGGGGAGTGCTGGAAATACCCAGTTTGATCAAAGTGTAATCGGAAAGTTGATGAGTAAGACATACAAGGACATTAATACCGAGACAGATCGATTAAGCAAGAAAGAAACTAATTTTTACAGAAAGTTTACGGCGATGGAAACAGCGATGAATAACTATAATTCGCAAAGCTCTTATCTATCACAATCCCTATCAAATGGTGGTTAATCATTCATTTAGTACCTATAAACAATATGTCTCAGTTCACCGATATTAATAATAACTATTATTTTTAGGAGGTCTTTGCTTTGAGTATGAACCAGCCGATTGGAAATGTTCCAAAGCCTAGCGCTAACGTAGTTCCTGCAGCACCTAAAGTTGCGAGCAATGATGTTATTCAGAATGTTCATGATTTAAAGCAAGCACAAGCACAAGGTCAGAATATTCCTATCAGTGAGCAGCAGCTAGTAAAGGCTATTGAACGGGCAATTAAGGCGGTAGAAGGAACCTCCACAACGCTTGACTTCTCAATTCACGAACAGACGAAACATATTATTGTTAGAGTATTAGACAAAAGCAACGGGGAAGTTATTAGAGAAATTCCGAATGAGAAATCGCTTGATTTTCTAGCTAAGGTATGGGAAATGGCTGGAGCCATGGTAGATGAGCGCAGGTAATAAGCGAATAAGATAAGAATTTAGGAGGTATTTGCATGATTTCGGCGCAGCAGAATAAGTATATGCAAAATTCAATTCAAACAGCGAGCCCAACTCAGCTGCTTATCATGTTATCCGACGGTGCGATCCGATATTGTAAACAGGCAATTGAGGCGCTCACTCAAAAGAACTATCAAGATGCGAATAACTATTTAATGAGAGTTCAAGATATCATCCAAGAGTTCATTATCACTTTAGATAAGAACGCACCTATAGCAGACGAGTTGCTACGTTTGTATGACTATTTCCTCTTCCGCTTAGTTGAAGCGAATACAAAGAAGCAAGTGGAATCCGCCGAGGAAGTTTTAGGCTATCTAGTAGAGCTGAAAGAAACGTGGGTTGAAGCCGCGAAGCTTTCTTTAGCATCGAAACATGGATAAGCTTCTCCAGACGCTACATCGGATAACGCAAGAAATCATCGAAGAGCTGGAACAGATGGATTATGAGCAGCTAGCGAGTTTTGTTGAGGACAGACAACTCATTATTAATGAATTGCAATTGATGAATCGGAGTTATAGTGATCAGCAAAAGCTGGTGATTAAGGAAATTCTCCAACATGATGAGGCGATTGTGAAACGGATGCAGCATTTAAAGGATGAAGCCAAGAGCAGCATCGATAAAATAGAACGGGCTCGTGTGCATAACAACGCGTATGAGCAACCCTATGCACAAGAAAGCTACTTCTTCGACAAAAAGAAGTAACCTATCCACAGAAACCTACTGCCGCGGCAATAGGTTTTTTCTTTTATCCCCTGTTTTCCTAAGCAGCCAGAAGAAACCCGTGGATAAACAATACAATCCAGCCCCAGCATGTGAATAAATAGATCATTTCATCTCGAGTTATCCATATTTCTCTCTCCTGAACCTGTGGACAATGTGCATAAACCTGTGAATAAGTTTGTTAATAAAGTGTAAAGAAGCCCGCCACGACAGGATTCTACAAATTACGCAGTTATCCACGGCTTGTAAATACTTGAATTTTCAGAAATATTAATTTCCGATAAAGTTAGAAATTGACAGGTCAAGCAGATCGGTGGTATAGTCAAAATGTAAGGGTTTTCATTTACTTACTTTTATCATTTTATATTTTTCAAAACGAAAGGAATGTGTACGTTATGCAAGGTAAAGTAAAATGGTTTAACGCAGAAAAAGGCTATGGTTTCATCGAGCGTGAAGATGGCGGGGATGTATTCGTTCATTTCTCAGCGATTCAGTCCGAAGGTTTCAAAACGCTAGACGAAGGTCAAGCTGTTGAGTTTGATATCGTAGAAGGCGCGCGCGGACCACAAGCTGCAAACGTAAGCAGACTATAATTATTTGGCACGCGTTGTGCCATCGCATACACCTACGAACATCACCCTGGGGCATGAACCTGGGGTGTTTTTTTGTATTTTGCCTAAAAAGTTTAGAGCGGTATTTAAAGGAATTATGAAGATGGAGTGGAATGTAGTATAATGTAAGCAGGAAGGGAGATGTTTAACTATGGAAATTAGCATTCGCGGAGAACACCTTGAAGTTACTGAAGCCCTCAGAGACTATGTCGACAAGAAGTTGAATAGACTAGAGAGGTATTTTGAAGCTCCCCTTACATCCGATGTACAAGTAAAGCTAAGTGTGGTTAAAGGTCTTCAGGCCATCGAGGTCAGCATTCCGCTAATCGGCGTGCTACTGCGAGCAGAAGAGCGTAACTCCGACATGTACGCATCCATTGATTTGGTTGTGGACAAATTAGAACGTCAAATTCGCAAGCACAAAACAAGAACGAATCGTAAAATTCGCCAAGATGGCTTCAAACGTGATTTGTTCAGAGCAGAGGTCGCAGCAGCTTCCTATGTGGAAGAAGAAGAGGACTTTGAACTCGTACGTAACAAACGCTTCAATTTGAAGCCGATGGACGTGGAAGAGGCAATTCTCCAGATGAATCTGGTGGGTCATAGCTTCTTTGTTTTCTCCAATATGGAAACAGACACGGTCAACGTTGTGTACAAACGGGACGACGGCAAGTACGGCCTAATCGAACCAGCGATGTAATGCAGAAGTAAATTGCCTAATAAATTATCAACATTCCTATACAAAATTGATCACGTAAGCTTAATTCGATCTCATCGGATTAAGCTTTTTCCTTTAAAGAAAGAAATCATCGAGCTAGTATGCATGTTAGTAGCATCTCCATTTCATACTATGAAATACGGGAAAGCATGGTTTCTAAGTCCTATTTATATAGGTTTTATTGGGAATAGATTGCACGTTTGTTGCGACAAGACTGTCATAAGTGGTACAATTTAAGGATACGAACGCAAGGGAAAGGGGTTCACCGATGCTAGGACTAGTGAAGAAGATTTTTGGTGATTCCAATGAACGGGAGATTAAACGGATGCTCAAGGCCGTTGACTACATCAACGAGCTTGAAGCTGGCATTAAGCCGCTGTCCGATGAAGAGTTAAAAGCGAAAACAATAGAGTTCAGAGAACGCCTTGAGAAAGGCGAAGAACTTGATGATTTATTGCCAGAGGCTTTCGCAGTTGTTAGGGAAGCGGCTTGGCGTGTGCTAGGCAAACGTCATTATGACGTTCAACTCATTGGAGGTATGGTGCTGCATGAAGGCCGTATCGCGGAGATGAGAACAGGGGAAGGGAAAACACTTGTTGGAACACTTCCTGTTTATTTGAATGCCTTGCTAGGTAAAGGTGTACACGTTGTAACCGTCAATGACTATTTGGCACAGCGGGATAGCGGCGAAATGGGACAAATCTATGAGTTCCTCGGCTTAAGCGTTGGGGTTAACTTGCACGACTTGTCTCATGAAGAGAAGCAAGCCGCTTATGCTTGTGATATTACGTATGGTACGAATAACGAATACGGATTTGACTACCTGCGCGACAACATGGTTTTGTACAAAGAGCAGATGGTTCAACGTCCTCTGTACTATGCAGTAATCGATGAGGTCGATTCCATTCTAGTCGATGAGGCGAGAACGCCATTGATTATTTCTGGACAAGCGGCGAAATCGACAGAATTGTATTTTACAGCTGACCGTTTTGTAGCGAAGCTGGAAGTAGAAGAAGATTACACGATCGACATCAAAGTGAAGGCTGTTGCGCTTACTGAAGAAGGTGTGGCGAAGGCGGAGCGTGCGTTTGGTATCGAGAACTTATTCGATCATCAGAACGTAAGCATCAACCACCACATTACACAAGCGCTTAAAGCGCGTTTCATTATGAAACGTGACGTAGATTATGTCGTTCAAGAAGAAGAAGTCATGATCGTTGATGAATTTACAGGTCGTATTATGACAGGCCGTCGCTATAGTGATGGGTTGCACCAAGCCATTGAGGCCAAAGAGCAGCTGAAAGTTCAGAATGAGAGCATGACGCTTGCAACGATTACGTTCCAGAACTATTTCCGTATGTACCGCAAGCTAGCGGGAATGACGGGAACAGCGAAGACGGAAGAAGAAGAGTTGAAGAAAATTTACGGCCTTGAGGTTATTATCGTTCCGACGAACCGTCCAATGATCCGTAAAGATTTACCAGACGTGGTTTATAAGTCAGAGAACGGTAAGTTCAGAGCCGTTGTTGAGCAAATTGTGGAGCGTCACAAGCAGAATCAGCCGGTACTAGTAGGTACAGTATCGATTGAGAACTCTGAGAAACTTTCGGAAATGCTGAAGAAGAAAGGTGTTCAACATAAAGTTTTGAATGCCAAGTATCATGCGGAAGAAGCGGAAATCGTTTCACGTGCAGGCCAACCAGGTTCCGTAACCATTGCAACGAACATGGCGGGCCGTGGTACCGACATTATGCTCGGTCAAGGCGTACACGAAGCAGGCGGCTTGCATATCATAGGTACAGAACGTCATGAGAGCAGACGGATTGATAATCAGCTGCGTGGACGTGCAGGACGTCAAGGCGACCCTGGTTCCTCACAGTTCTACCTCTCCCTAGAGGATGAATTGATGAAACGTTTTGGTGCTGAAAATATTATGGCCATGATGGATCGTCTGGGAATGGAAGAAGATCAGCCAATTGAGAGCAAACTGATCTCCCGTGCCGTTGAATCCGCGCAAAAACGCGTTGAGGGCAACAACTTCGACGTGCGTAAAGTCGTCCTTCAATATGACGATGTCATGAATCAACAACGTGAAATTATATATAAACAGCGCCGCGAGCTGCTGGAGTCCGAGAATATCCGCGAGGTTATTGAAGGAATGATCAGTGCTGTGATCGAGCGTATCGTGAAAGCGCACTGTCCTGAAGAAACGATTCCGGAAGAGTGGGAACTGCAAGAAGTTGCGAACTTTGTGAACAATAACTTGCTTCATGACGATGCTCAAATCACAGATCAAGATCTGTGGGGCAAAGAGCAGGATGAGGTTATTGAGCAAATCAAAGCACTTGTCAGCAAACGTTATGATGAGCGTGAGACGGAAATTGGCGCAGAATTCATGCGTGAATTTGAAAAAGTCGTAGCACTTCGTGCGGTTGATAGCAAATGGATGGATCACATCGACGCGATGGATCAGCTGCGCCAAGGTATCCACCTACGTGCATACGGCGGTACAGATCCACTTCGTGAGTATCAATTCGAAGGCTTCGAGATGTTCCAGGAGATGATCGACAACATCCGTGAAGAAGTCGCGATGTACATCATGAAAGCACACGTACAGAGCAACCTTGAGCGTCAAGCGGTAGCAGAAGGTCAAGCAGTTGACACGAAGAATGAAGCAGGCGGCAAAAAGCCACTCGTACGCGCGGAAGAGCAGCGTATTGGACGCAACGACCCATGTCCATGCGGCAGTGGGAAGAAGTTCAAGCAATGCCATGGGCAAGGCATGTAAGCATTGAAACAACTTGTCTAGGCACATGTAAGCAGAATAAACGAGGTGTAAGACATGCTAGAACCAGAAGTGAAACAAGACTTAAGAGAAACAGCGAAGCGACTAACCGAATTACGGGGGTCTCTTTGACTTAGATCATAAGCTAGAAGCGATCGGGGATTATGAGGAAAAAATGGGAGCGCCGGACTTCTGGGACGATAACGAACGTGCCCAGAAGACCATCGCGGACCTCAACGCCATTAAGAGCGTCGTTGATGAGTTCCATGGCTTCACGAATAGCTTCGATGACCTGCAGGTCATGGTCGAGCTGGAAGAGGAAGAGAGCGATGCTGGCCTCGTCAAAGACATCGAAGTGGGCATCGCGGCTCTCATCAAGAAGCTCGAGTCCTTCGAGCTCGGCTTGCTCCTCAATCAGCCGTATGACCGGCTGAATGCCATTCTCGAGCTGCATCCAGGCGCCGGCGGCACCGAGTCGCAGGACTGGGCAGAGATGCTGCTGCGGATGTACCGCCGCTGGGCGGAGAAGCGGGGCTACAAAGTCGAGGTACTCGACTATTTGCCCGGCGACGAAGCCGGCGTGAAGAGTGTCACGCTGCAGATCACAGGCTTCAACGCCTACGGCTACTTGAAGGCAGAGAAGGGCGTGCATCGGCTAGTTCGGATCTCGCCGTTCGACGCCTCTGGCCGTCGTCACACCTCGTTCGCATCGTGTGACGTGATGCCAGAGATCGAAGACGACACCGAAGTAGGTGAGATCCGCTCCGAGGATCTCAAGATCGATACGTACCGCGCGAGCGGCGCCGGCGGTCAGCACATTAACACCACGGACTCGGCTGTGCGGATTACGCACATTCCGACTGGTGTCGTGGTGAGCTGTCAGCAAGAGCGCTCGCAGATTAAGAACCGCGAGAAAGCGATGAAGATGTTGCGATCCAAGCTCTACGAGCGGAAGATCGAAGAGCAAATGAAGCACCTCGCCGAGATTCGCGGCGAGCAGTCGGATATTGCTTGGGGCAGCCAGATTCGTTCCTATGTTTTCCACCCGTACAGCATGGTGAAGGACCACAGAACCGCTGCAGAGACAGGAAACATTGGAGCCGTCATGGATGGCGATCTCGATACCTTTATCGACGCGTATTTGCGCCATCAAATTCGTAAGCCAGAGTAATCAGGTAAAAAGATAAGCAAGCTGATTTTGTCGGCTGTGCATGTATTGCATCATTAACGTTGATCCTACACCTAATAGGTGTAGGATTTTTCATGTGACGAAGGAGGACCAATTGTGTCCAGAAGAGAACCGCGTATCAAGATAGGAAGTCCTAGCCACACCGCATTCGAATACATACTGCTGATCGTCGGATCGTTAATCATGGCGGCTAGCTTTAACAGCTTTTTAAACCCGAACCAAATCGCAACAGGCGGCGTGTCGGGGATATCTACCATTTTGCAGGAAGTCACCAAAATTAACCCCGCGTACACACAGTGGGCGCTCAATATCCCGATTTTACTATTAGCCATATGGTTACTGGGGAAGAAATTCGGCATTAAAGCCATCGTAGGATCGGTCATTTTCCCATTCTGTGTACTCATCACCAGCCACCTTGGCGTTCCTACACATAATCCACTACTAGCTGCTGTATATGGCGGGATCGGTGTGGGTTTGGGGCTAGGTATCGTGTTCAAAGGACGTGGATCCACAGGCGGGTTGGGCTTGGCTGCTCAAATGCTGCATAAATATTCAGGCTTAAGCCTCGGCTTTTCGGTCGCCATTTTCGACGGACTCGTCATTATTAGCTCAGCGCTAGTGTTTACCCCAGAGAACGCGTTGTACGGGATGATCGGTTTGTATGTCACAACGAAGACCATTGATATCGTACAGATCGGCTTCAACTATGCCAAAGTGGCCTTTATAATTTCAGATCATACGGATGCGATTCGGAAGGCGATTTTGTACGATTTGGATCGCGGCTTAACAGAGCTCAGCGGAGCAGGCGGATACACAGGTGAATCACGAACAGTGATGATGGTCGTCGTGAAACAGAATGAGGTTAGTCGCCTGAAAACACTGGTGCAATCTGTGGACCCGCAAGCTTTTGTGATTTTGAGTGAGACGAATGAAGTGTTGGGAGAAGGATTTAAACACCACGCCTAGTCGAAGGGTGGATAACATCAAGATAAGCCTCTAGTTATGCTCAGGTATCTGCAATCGAATGTGGAGAAGCCGAAGTGTAACGGGGCTTTTTTGTGCTAAATGTGGATAACTTGTTGGCAATCTGTGTATAACCATTAAAATTGTCCACAGCATGTAGGTAATTATGTGAATAACTATCAGTCAATAAACATAATTTGCCTTTTTGCTAGAGAGTTTGGGATAATGGATAGCGTGCAAAGGGATGAGAGGTGGAAGGAAGCTGTGTGAACTGCACAAATTTTCTCATACACGTATTACACGAAAATGATGCATATTGTGCATAAGACTGAATATAGTCAGACTATTCTGTGAATATAAAGGCGGCGAGTTTCGATCCGTAAAACCCTTGAAATACCTTGCTATTAAGCGAAAAATGCGGTAAATCACCAGCAAAAATATTCATTGAATTATTATGTATACGAATGTATAATAATACATATATTTTCGGAACATCGGGAGGTCATGGGACATGGGTCAGAGTATTAGAGCGGCTATTATTGGTGCTACAGGGTATGGTGGTGTGGAAGTGATTCGTCTTTTGCAGGCGCATCCACATGTACATATTACATCCGTTATTTCAACTTCGAATGCAGGAGCGCCACTGGCGGAGCATTTTCCACATTTGCAGGAAATTGTTGTCGATATCCTCGACGTTCTAGATGTCGATCTCATCGCAAGCAAAGCGGACGTTGTGTTCTTGGCCACACCAGCAGGTGTGAGCGCAGGACTTTCGCCGAAGCTGCTTGCAGCGGGCCTGAAGGTCATTGATATTTCAGGGGATTTGAGATTGAAGTCGGCTAGCGACTATGAAAAATGGTACAAAAAACCGGCCGCTTCCGAAGAAGCTTTGGCTCGTTCCATCTATGGCCTTTCCGAAGTGTTCGGCGACGAAGTGAAGGGCAGCGATCTGATCGCGAACCCAGGCTGTTATCCAACAGCGACACTGCTTGGTCTTATTCCTGCGGTTGAAGCGGGATGGATCGATCCAGCGACGATTATTATTGATGCTAAATCGGGTGTTTCCGGTGCAGGTCGCGGTTTGGGCTTAGGCGCACACTACTCCGAAGTGAATGAGAATTTATCGGCTTACAAAATAAATAAACACCAGCACATCCCGGAAATCGAGCAAGCGCTGAGCCGCATTGCGGGGAAACCGGTTGTGACGACGTTCACGACGCACCTTGTGCCGATGACACGCGGAATTATGGCGACGATGTATGCCACGCTAACAGGTGAACATACAGCTGAAGAGTTTATCGAGAAGTACCGCCAGTACTATGAAGGCCGCAAATTCGTGCGGATTCGTCCGCTCGGGAAATATCCTTCAACGAAGGAAGTCGCGGGTTCCAATTACTGCGATATCGGTTTCTCTGTGGATGAGCGCACAGGGCGCGTAACGATCGTTTCCGTCATCGACAATGTCGTGAAGGGCGCGGCAGGTCAAGCGATTCAAAACTTAAATATTATGCAAGGCTGGGACGAAACGACAGGGTTGTTGTTCGCACCGGTATATCCATAACTAGAAGATAAGGATAGGTGAACAGTCGACCATGTCGGACCAAGTTAGCTTTACAGTTGTGCCAGAGGGCACTGTAACAACACCGAAAGGCTTCCGCGCTGGCGGATTGCACTGCGGATTGAAGAAGACGGAGCGCTATGATCTTGGCGCGATCCTTTGTGATGTACCTGCTTCAGCGGCAGGCGTGTACACGCTGAATGCGTTCCAGGCGGCACCGCTGCGCGTGACGCAGGAAAGCATCGCCCACAGCGGCAAGCTGCAGGCGATGATCGTCAACAGTGGCAACGCGAACGCGTGCACTGGGCAGCAAGGCGAAGACGACGCGCGTTCCATGCGCGCGGCAAGTGCGAAGGCACTTGGCGTGGCGGAGCACCACGTCGGCGTGACGAGCACGGGCGTGATCGGCGAGCTTCTGCCGATGGGTAAAGTGCTGAGCGGCATCGAGCAGCTGCCAGCGAAGTTGAAGCTAGACGGCGGCGAGGACTTCTGCCAGTCGATCCTGACGACGGATCTCGTGCAGAAGATGACGTGCGTTCGTGTTGTGGTTGGCGGCAAAGAGGTTCACATTGCCGGAGCGGCTAAGGGTTCGGGGATGATTCACCCGAACATGGCGACAATGCTCGGTTTCATGACAACTGACGTCGCGATTGAGAGCGAATACCTGCAGCTGTTGCTGAGCAGGATTACAGATAACACGTTCAACATGATCACGGTTGACGGGGATACAAGCACCAACGACATGGTCGTGGTGATGGCAAGCGGGCTTGCCGGCGGCGATTCCCTGCATCCGGGGCACCCGGATTGGGATGCTTTCGCGGCTGGGTTCCAGTACGTTGGCGAATACCTCGCCAAAGCGATTGCACGTGACGGCGAGGGCGCGACGAAGCTGATCGAGACGACGGTGATCGGCGCGGAGAGCGACGATGCAGCTCGTAAGATCGTCAAGTCGATCATCGGATCTAGCCTTGTGAAGTCCGCTGTATACGGCGCTGACGCGAACTGGGGCCGGATCATTGCAGCTGTTGGTTACTCTGGGCAGCCAGTAAACGTGAACACGGTCGATATTCGCCTAGGCGATATCGCGGTGCTTACGCAATCGCGTCCTGTGAAGTTCGACGAGGAAGCAGCGCTTGTGTATTTGAAAACAGATACGATTCAAATTCATGTGAATTTACATATGGGCGAAGGCAAAGCAACGGGTTGGGGCTGCGATTTGACCTATGATTATGTGCGCATTAATGCGGCATATCGGACGTAAGCACATGCTTACGAAGCTAGTTTTGCTAGGCAAAACTTTTAGGGGGAAGAGCAGTGAAGAACAATTGCTTTGTCATGAAATGCGGAGGTAGCACGCTTGCGGCGCTGCCTAGTAGTTTTTTTGAAGATATGCGTCAGCTTCAGAAAGAGGGTATCGTCACGGTTATCGTGCATGGCGGCGGACCTGCGATCTCGGATACGCTCGGCAAGCTGGGCATTGAGTCCGGCTTTGTCAACGGGTTACGCGTGACCAATGAAGCAGTACTGGACGTAGTTGAAATGGTCCTATCCGGTCAGATTAACAAAGAAATCGTACGCCGTATCCAACTAACGGGTGCAAAAGCGCTTGGATTGTCCGGTGTGGATGGACATTTGATCGAAGCGCGGCCTGTTGCGAACAGCCATGAAGTTGGTTTAGTCGGCGATGTAACGAAAGTGAACGCTGAGCTGATCCAAGGGATCGTGGGCATGGGCTACATTCCCGTTATTGCACCAGTTGGTCTGGGCGCAGATGGCGGTCAACGTTATAACATCAATGCCGATACGGCGGCGGGTGCAGTGGCTTCCCACCTCGGTGTGGAACAAATGGTCGTCGTAACGGATGTGCCTGGCATTATGAAAGTCGTGGATGGCGAGAAGCAAGTGCTTCCTGTTGTCAGCGTAGCGCAAATCGAAGAAATGATCACAAGTGGAGACATCTATGGCGGCATGATCCCGAAGGTTCGTGCAGCGATTGCTTGTATACAAGGGCAAGTGCAAGAAGTAGTTATCGTGAACGGCTCGGAACCTAACGTACTAAGCAAAGTATTGAAGGGCGAAGGCATCGGCACGCGCATTGTACGGTAATTCAATAACCCATAAGGAGGGAATGTACATGACAGAACAAGGAAAAAGCTCGTTATTTCCAACCTACACCAGATATCCAATTACGCTAGTGAAAGGTGAAGGCAGCCGACTATGGGATGACACAGGCAAAGAATACATCGATATGATGAGCGGAATCGCCGTTGCAGCTCTTGGGCATGCACCACAAGCGGTGAAAGAGAAATTGATCGAACAGTTGGATCAGCTGTGGCATGTGGGCAATCTATTTCATATTCCGAATCAGGAAAAGTTGGCTGGTTTATTGACAGACAATAGCTGTGCGGATGCTGTGTTTTTCTGTTCCACAGGAGCGGAGGCGAATGAGGCAGCGATCAAAATCGCACGTCGTTACTCGCAAAAGGTGCTGAACAATGGGAAATACGAGATCATTACGTTCAACATGTCTTTCCATGGGCGTACACTAGCTACATTAACAGCGACCGGTCAGGATAAAGTAAAGGAAGGCTTTCTTCCGCTTCCAGAAGGCTTTGTCTATGCGAACTACAATGATATTGAATCAGTTCGTAGTCTTGTAAACGATCGTACGTGCGCAGTAATGCTGGAATTCGTACAAGGGGAAGGCGGCGTATTGCCGGCTGATCCGGAGTTCGTGAAGCAGTTGGCTGAGCTGTGCAAAGAGCATAACCTGCTTCTGATTGCAGATGAAATCCAGACGGGCGTAGGACGTACAGGTAAGCTTTTTGCCTATGAGCATTATGGGGTAGAGCCGGACATTTTCACATTGGCCAAAGGTCTTGGCGGTGGATTCCCGATTGGTGCCATGTTGGCTAAAGGGTACTTGGCGGAAGCGTTCAGCGCAGGCAGTCACGGTTCTACATTCGGTGGCACACCGATTGCGACAGCAGCAGCTCATGCGACGTTAAGCACCATCCTCGACAATCAATTGTCAGAACGTGCAGCTCAGTTAGGCGAATACACAGTGAAGCAGCTGGAGAGCAAGCTGGCGGGCAACCCGTTAGTGAAAAGCATTCGTGGTATTGGACTTTTGATTGGTATTGAATGTGCACAGCCAGCGGGCGAAATCATTAGCGAAATTCACAAGCAAGGTGTATTGGTAATTCCAGCAGGTCCTAACGTGATTCGTTTGGTGCCAGCGTTAACGATACCACAAGCAGATTTAGATCAAGCGTTAGAAGTCGTGTGCGGTGTCCTCTCCCAGAAGGCATCCACCATCAGCGGCGTATAACCGGAGTTTATCGAAGAAAGGTCGGATTACATGAATAGCTTGGTCAAGGAAGAATTGGCTGCCCAGTTGAAGGGCAAAGATTTTCTTGCTTTGGTTGATTATACAGCGGAAGAATTGGAATATTTGATTCAGTATGCGATTGAATTGAAACGTAAGCAGAAGGCAAGAGAGCCGCATGCCGTACTAGCGGGTAAAACGCTGGGCATGATTTTTGAGAAGTCCTCCACGCGTACGCGTGTTTCCTTTGAAGTGGGGATGTACCAACTGGGAGGCCAAGCGCTTTTCCTAAGCAAAAATGATCTGCAGCTGGGCCGCGGAGAGACGGTATGGGATACCGCTCAAACGTTGTCCCGTTACTTGGACGGCATCATGATTCGTACGTACGAGCACCGCAAGGTGATCGATTTGGCTCGTGGCGCAACAGTGCCTGTCATTAACGGTTTAACAGACCATGCACACCCTTGCCAAGTGATGGCGGATTATCAGACGGTTTTGGAGAAAAAAGGCCGCTTGAAAGGCATCAAAGTTGCCTATATCGGCGATGGCAACAACATGGTGCACTCCCTGATGATGGGAGCTAGCAAGTTAGGCATGGATTTCGCCATTGCTTCACCAGAAGGCTATGATGCGGATAAAGAAGTGATTCGCCAGTCCAAGGAAAATGCAGCTGAAACAGGCGGAAGCCTGCTCGTTACGCGCGATCCGCGCGAAGCGGTTGAGAATGCTGACATCATCTACACGGATGTTTGGGCGAGCATGGGTCAAGAAGCCGAGCAGCAGGAGCGCGAAATCGCGTTCAAAAACTATCAAGTTAACGAGGCTTTGGTGAAATATGCGAAGCAGGATTACCTGTTCATGCACTGCTTGCCTGCCCACCGCGGGGAAGAAGTGAGCGAAGGCGTCATCGACGGCGCGCATTCCATTATTTTCGACCAAGCAGAGAATCGTCTTCATGCGCAAAAGGCTATTATGGCCGCGACAATGATATAAATTTTAAATGAGAGAGTAGAAACGGAGCGAAAAAGAGACATGGCTAAGGAAAAAATCGTACTCGCCTATTCAGGCGGTTTGGATACATCAGTTATCCTCAAATGGTTAAAAGAAACTTACGACGCAGAAATCATTGCTTTCACAGCGGATATCGGTCAAAAGGATGAGCTTGACGGTTTGGAAGAAAAAGCACTTGCAACCGGCGCATCCAAAATCTACATCGACGATCTTCGCGCGGAGTTCGCGAAAGATTTCATCAACCCGATGTTCCAAGCGGCTGCTCTTTATGAAGGGCAATACTTGCTTGGCACGAGCATCGCGCGTCCTTTGATCGCGAAGCGTATGGTTGAAATCGCGCGCGCTGAAGGCGCAACGGCGATTGCTCACGGCGCAACAGGCAAAGGTAACGACCAAGTACGCTTCGAGCTTACGGCAGCAGCGCTAGCGCCTGAGATTTCTGTGATCGCACCTTGGCGTTTGGAAGAGTTCCGCGAGCAGTTCCCGGGCCGCGCAGAGATGATCGCTTATGCGGAGAAGCACAACATTCCGGTAACGGCATCCGCTGCGAAGCCTTATTCGACAGACCGCAACTTGCTGCACATCTCCTTCGAGAGCGGCATGTTGGAAGATCCGTGGTTCGATCCATCAGCAACATCGAACAAAGATATGTTCGTGCTGAGCGTAGATCCTGAGGATGCACCGGACCAAGCGGAATACATTGAGCTTGAGTTCGCTGCTGGTGATTGCGTAGCGATCAATGGAACGCAGCTTTCCCCACTAGAAGTGATGGAAACGTTGAACGAACTAGGCGGCAAACACGGCATTGGCCGTGTGGACATGGTTGAGAACCGTTTCGTCGGCATGAAGAGCCGCGGCGTGTACGAGACTCCGGGCGGTACGATTCTTTTCACTGCTCACCGCAAAATGGAATCCCTCACGATGGACCGCGACGTTATGCACCTTCGTGATTCCCTAATTTCGAAATATGCATCTCTTGTATATAATGGCTTCTGGTTCGCGCCTGAGCGTTTAGCGATTCAAGCGCTTGTGTCCGAGAGCCAAAAGAACGTATCCGGTACAGTTCGTTTGAAATTATACAAAGGTAACGTAATCGGAGCTGGCGTGAAAAGCCCAGTTTCCCTTTACAACCCGGATATCGCGACAATGGAAGCTGATCCTACGAAAGCTTACGATCAAGGCGATGCAACTGGCTTTATCCGCTTGAATGCGCTGCGCTTAAAAGTAGGTTCCGGCGTGGAACAAAACGCGAAGAAATAAGAGCTTAAACACTGGCTTTCCCTCGAGGAAAGCCTTTGGGCTATTCAGAGCGGCGCGAAGGTGTGCCGTAAGAAATTCGGAAAAATGAGAGGGGTCATACACGGTGTCAAAGCTTTGGGGTGGACGTTTCACGAAGCAAACCGACCAATTGGTCGAAGAATATACGGCTTCGATTACATTTGATAAAGAGCTTGCTGAGGAAGATATCGAAGGCAGCTTGGCGCATGTGACGATGCTGGGCAAATGCGGCATCTTGCCTGCAGAAGACGTAGAGAAAATCAAAGACGGCTTGCTGCAAGTGCAGGGCATGATTCGCCGTGGCGAGCTGGAGTACACGATTCAGAATGAAGATATTCATATGAATGTCGAAAAAGCCTTGATCGACCTGATCGGTCCTGTCGGCGGTAAGCTGCACACGGGCCGCAGCCGTAACGATCAGGTGGCTACGGACATGCATCTCTACCTGCGCAAGCGCGTGGTGGAGTTCGTTGGCTTGCTGATCAAGCTGCAGGAAGCTTTGCTTGAGAAAGCGAAGGCTAATCTGGATACGATTATCCCAGGTTATACGCATCTGCAGCGTGCGCAGCCGATCTTGTTCGCACACCATCTGATGGCCTACGTCAGTATGTTCCAGCGTGACCTTGAGCGCTTGCAGGACAGCTACAAGCGTGTAGACATGCTGCCGCTCGGCGCTGGCGCGCTCGCGGGCACGACCTTCCCGATCGACCGCCATTTTGTGGCGGAGCAGCTCGGGTTCGGACGCGTGTACGAGAACTCCCTGGATGCGGTCAGCGACCGCGATTTCATCCTGGAGTTCCTTTCTAACGCGTCCATGATCATGATGCACCTTTCTCGCTTCAGCGAGGAAATGGTGCTCTGGTCTTCGACCGAGTTCGCGTTCATCGAACTCGATGATGCGTTCTGCACCGGCAGCTCAATCATGCCGCAGAAGAAGAACCCGGACGTAGCGGAGCTTGTCCGTGGCAAAACAGGCCGCGTCTATGGCAACTTGTTCGGTCTGATGACCGTGCTCAAGTCGCTGCCGCTGGCGTACAACAAGGACATGCAGGAAGACAAAGAAGGCATGTTCGATACAGTTCGTACCCTGCAAGGGGCACTGCAATTGTTTGCACCGATGGTGTCAACAATGAAGGTGAATACGGATCGTATGCGCCAAGCTGTGAATCAAGACTTCTCCAACGCGACAGATATCGCGGATTACTTGGTTAACAAGGGTCTGCCATTCCGTCAAGCGCACGAAGTGATCGGCAAAACCGTTCTGTACTGTATCCAAAACAAAAAATACTTGCTAGATATGAGCATCGAGGAGTTCAAAACGTTCTCCCAGCTATTCGAGTCCGATATTTATGCGGTCCTTCAACCAGAGCAAGTCGTCAACGCGCGTAATGTTTACGGCGGTACGGCGAGCAATCAAGTGAGCGAGGCCATTGGTCGCGCAGAGCAAGTGCTGGCGGAGTCGCAGGCGTGGTTGCATGACTTTTTAGAGAAAAGCAAATAAGTTTCGCTAATAAAAAAGCTCTTCCCGTCATCCTTGTAGGATGTTCGAGAAGAGCTTTTTGCATTGCCTAGCGACCTTTAACCTCAATGTAACCTGTATCCGTGCGAACCGTAACCTTTTTACTGCCATTACCGATCGTACCTTTTACCTTATTGTGGTCTGTTCGTTGAACCGTTACGCCTGGCAAATTGAGATTCGCACTACCCGTGTCTGCACTTAGATCAAAGCTGGCATCCGTAGGTGTGGGGTCAACCTTCAGGCGTACAGATCCCGTGTCGGTTTCCATGGAAACCGTATCACCCAGTTCTCGAAGCGCTGCATTAATCGTCCCCGTATCAGTTCTGAGCTTCACATTACCCTGACCGTCATTCAGATGGATACTGCCTGTATCAGTTTGCAGATTAATATTTTTCCCTTCGTATCGGTCAACGGTAATAATACCAGTATCTGTACTCGCGGTTAGCTTCTCTGCTTTGACTTCCTCAAAGGAGATGCTGCCTGTATCCGTGCTCACCGTAATCGCTTTGTACATTTTATCAGGAAGGCTCACTTCTGTCCGTAAACGAAGGCGTTGACCGCTAAATAAGCTTTTAAATTCAGTGAGATCAAATCCGAAGTCGATATGGGCTTTTTTATTCGTACATACATCAACTCGCCATGTATTCGAGCCTTCTGTTGTGGCTTCTACGGTGCAATTCTGTGCATTTTGGGAACGCGCAGCACCTACTAAACGAACGCTAATCTCATCCGAATTGGTAGGCACGAAAGTGATGCCTGTGATGTTATCATTAATAATGAGCGTGTCGATATTGGCTGCGGCGATTTTCTTCTCAACATCAATCGTTGACACGCCAGTTTCAAAATCTAAAGACTGGAAGGATACAGCTGCTCCAATCAGGCCTACTGCAAGGCAGACAAAGCCAGTCGTTAAGAAAAATTTTACATTACGTTGCATGGCTTAAACCCCCTTAATCAGTTTCGCGTTGAATTGGATGTACTTCCAGCTAAGCTTGAAGAACTGCTTGAGCATCCACGTGCTAAGTGTAGTGATGATGATGCCTAAGCCGAAGCAGGCGAGCAAGCTGAATGAAATGAATTGGAAGTCACTGCCCGTGGTTCCCGCTAAGCTGGTGAGCACGCCGATGACAGGTGCGACCAACAGGGCAAAGCCCGAAGCAAACAGCGCGATCAACGCTGCGCACACCCCAAACCAAGGACCAACGACGAACATGAGATTAAAGAAACCGAGCATAATCGAGATAATGATCGCTTTAATTCCCGTTTCTGGCTTAGCTGCCTGGTAAGGAGGTGGGTAAGGCGTGTTATACACAGGCGGATAATTGGTTTGCGGTGGTGTATAAGCAGGAGGCTCCCATGGCTCATGTGCTTGTACAGGGATTTTAGGTGCGATGACCGGTTCAGGTTGCTTGATGTATGGGTTAGCTGTTTCTTCCTGCTCTTCAGTTCCATAAGGAATTTCTTCCGCTTTGGTCAAATCAACTTCAAACGTACTCGCTGAACGCTCTTGTACGGGAGGAGCCTCTTTCTGCGCATCCCAATTCGGTACGCGCGGATAACCGAGAGACTGTGAAACCTCGTCTTCGTGCTTGCCATTTTCAACGGCTTTTTGGAATAACTCTTCGTATACTTTTAATATATTTTGGCGCTCCTTCTCAGGAAGACCGCGCAGGCGATAGTTTAATTCTTTGAAATAATCTACTTTGCTCATCGTTATGCCTCCTTCAATCCTCTTTCGTTAGTCTTATCATAAAAGAAAAAAGTCATAATGACGTAGTAACTACAGTCACATGACCTTCATGATTTCATCACATTTATTGTTTATCATTGGATAGCGAGTGTACTCACGCCATCTTCCACCATTGGCTGTTTTGGGGCAGGATCTTCCGATTGGATGTCTTTGCGGTTGGCCGCGATGACGGTAGGTACGGCTGAATACTGATCTTTGGAGATCAACTCTTTGCTGACGATTGTCCCGTTTTCTCGTTTGGTCCGATACGTTTCAACCTTATAGCCGGGCTTCCCTATGCTGATTGGACGTTCTAAGCCAGGACGTAAGCTTGGATTGTTCACATATTTGATCGAGGGCTGAATCGTTTCCACAACCTTCGAATCAATGTCATAGCTGATATTGGGCGTCTGGTGGCCGAAAAGCTTCACAGTAACCGCCGAATCCGTGGTTAGAGTGCGAATCCACACATAGCTATTCGTATTGTTTCGAAATTTGAAGTTAATATAGCCGTTTGCAAATGTAGCATCCTGCCCGAGAGGGACGTAGTTGACAGGGAGTGAATGATTGCGTCGCTCCACAATTTCGAGACCGCTGCGCAAGACGGCATTGTACAGTGTCGAGGATACTTGGCATATACCGCCGCCGATCCCTGGAACTAAGCTGCCATTGAGGATGACCGGTGCTTCCTTGTAGCCGAATTTGGCTTCTGTCTGTGCGATGATTTTGCTGTAATCAAACGTATCGCCTGGCGCCATCAAGTAATCTTGAATGGACGTAGCGGTTGCCTGTATATTATGAACCCGCCCTGCTCCTGACGTAGGAAAGACGGTTGTGAATTCGGATATTTTGCCATCAATGCCTTGCTGCTTCAAGGTTGCCAGCGTGACAGAGGGGCTCAGCTCGTACGTCGGTAAAGACAGCCCAAGTGGTGCTGTATGCGTTAAGGTGCCTAGGCTGGGGGCGATGCTTTGGAGCTGCTCTTGCAAGTGCGCGGTATCAATGCGTAACACATTTCGCTCGGGTTCGTAAGCAACTTGATCTTGAGGTTTGAGGAGACGCTTGGCGGCAACAGGTTGTTTGTTATAGAGATCCTTCCATGTCGCCTTGACCGTCGCTGTAAGTTGATTGGAGTCGACCGAGACATTCAACGGAATTTTCGCATTCCGCAGGGTCCAGCGCGCTTTGGCCCGCTTGAAAGGTGAGCCGCTCGTTAATTGCTGGAGGGATTGGGTGAGTACGCTTTTGTCATAACGAATGCCTAGTTGTTCTAGGGGCAGCTCTTTCGCTGGAATATCCGGGTAGGACGTGTGTAGAAGTACGGGGAAGGATGCCAGTCGCTTCAAGCGCTGCTCGTACTCGGATTGAAAAGTTTCATAGGACATTCCGCCTACGCGCCAGCCAGCAATCGTGACATTCTTGGAAAAGGTGGATTGAGATCCATATATATAGAGCGCAATGCCGCACGGGACTAGCAAGCCAAGAGCGACCGAGAAATAGAGGATGGGGTTTCTGAATGAGCGTGTCATGAAGAGCCACTCCTTTACATACGAATGTGATACGGCCTGTCTCTCTATATGTATCAATCTCAGTACCAATTTAGTACATAATCCTGATTCGGCTAAAATATGTACAAACCATGGTATAATGACGGTATTCCACATGATTTTCGAGAGGATTTAGAAGGATTTTCACCTTTTGTGTCGAATGGATATAGGCTATCTATATAATTAGGATGTGATATTGTGATCGAAATGCAGGACGTATGGAAAACATACGCCAACGGGACTCATGCATTAAGAGGCGTTAATGTAAAAGTGGACCGCAATGAATTTGTGTATGTGGTTGGCCCTTCAGGCGCAGGTAAATCTACTTTCATGAAGTTGATGTATAGAGAAGAAAGACCAACGAAAGGTCAAATTTTCGTTAATGGTTTCAATTTAGAAAAGCTTAAACAACGTAAAATTCCTTATGTGCGTCGTAATATCGGCGTAATTTTCCAAGACTATCGTTTACTTCCGAAATTATCTATTTTTGAAAATATTGCGTTCGCCATGGAAGTTATTGAGGCACCTAAGAAACAAATCAAGAAACGCACCATGGAGGTTCTGGAGCTTGTTAAGCTAAAGGACAAAGCAAACTCACTCCCATCGCAGTTATCAGGCGGTGAGCAGCAGCGTGTTGCCATTGCCCGGGCAATAATTAACAGCCCATCCGTCATTATCGCCGATGAACCGACAGGAAATTTGGACCCGGAAACGTCGTGGGGCATTATGAAGCTGATGGAAGAAATTAATTTCCGCGGAACCACGATTGTCATGGCTACGCACAACAAAGAGATCGTAAACACGATGCGCAAGCGCGTCATTGCGATTGAAAACGGCCTTATTGCTCGCGATCAAGCACGGGGGGAATATGGCTATGAAGATTAGTACAGCTTCTCGACATCTGCGAGAGGGTACGAAAAATGTCGTACGGAATGGTTGGATGACGTTCGCGTCGATAAGCTCCATTGCGATATCTCTGTTTATACTTGGTGTTTTTGTCCTAATTACGTTAAATGTAAATGATGTAGCTACTCAAATTGAGCAACAAGTCGAGATCAATGTGTACCTCGAGGTTAATACCCCGCAGGATCAAGTCACTCTGCTCCAAACGCAAATCCAGGCGATCCCTGAAGTGAAAACGATTAAGTTCGTTTCCAAGGAAGAGGGACTAGTCTACTTGCGCGAAAAGCTCGGCGATAGCGGGAAAGCACTCTTGGACGGTTTCGAGGGAGATAACAATCCGCTGAATGATGCGTTCACGATTGAAGTGGACGAACCGCGCAATGTCGCAAATGTGGCCGACCAAATCTCTGCGCTGAACATCGGCAAGGATCCTAAGCCTATTTACAAAGTTAATTATGGTAAAGGAACGGTCGAAGCCTTATTCAAAGTAACAAAGATTGCGCGTTGGATCGGGATTGGCATCGTTGTACTGCTTTCCTTTACAGCGGTATTCCTGATTGCGAATACGATCAAAGTGACGATTTTGTCTAGACAGCGGGAAATTTCAATTATGAAGCTTGTGGGTGCGACGAATTCCTTTATTCGTTGGCCGTTTTTCATAGAAGGCGCGTTGCTTGGTTTGATTGGATCGGCAGTCCCAACAGCCCTTATTCTTGGAGGATATTGGAAGCTACTCAACCTAAGCTCATTGAATTTAAATTTGTTGATGATTAAATTAACACCTTTCGAGAATATTGCGCCAACGATGACTGTGCTTCTTATTGGCTTAGGTATCGTGATTGGGGTATGGGGTTCCCTCATCTCTGTAAGAAAATTCCTCCGCGTATAGCGGAAAGCTTGAATGAAACTGGGGCAGAGTGTTCCTCTGGCCTCCTTTTTCATCTAAATATAAGACTTTATTAGTTTCACTTACTAAAATGTCTTATATTTCTTGATAAACGCTACCGTCCTCGAAGGGACGGCGTAGCCGTTTATTTTGTTTCTTTCGTTTTTTCATTTTCAAAGATTCATAGACTCCTAGAAATATAGTTTCCTAGACTCAGAACGTAATTGATTCAAACCATACATGCCGCATTAAACGCTTGAAAATGGGGAGGCTACGTGCTTGAAGAAGAAGATTCTACCTGTCGTGTTGACAATAGGAATGGCCATATCGCTTACCATACCGCATGCAGCGAGCTATGCCGCTTCGGCAACGGAGAAGATCGATCAGCAGTTGACACAGCTCAAGAAGCAGAAGGCGGAAGCGCAGCAGAAGGCGAATAACGCCCAGAATCAAATCACGAAAGTCCAGTCAGAGAAGGACCAAACGACGAAGGATATGAATGCGCTGGTCAATCAAGTCAATGAAGCCAGCAAAAAACTGACACAGTTGAACGAGCAAATTGACCAAGTGTCGGTGGCGTTAGAAACGAGCGCTAAGCAATTGGATGAAGCCGAGGCACGCGTAGAAAGCCGCGATAATATGCTGAAATCCCGCGTTCGTTTGATGTATATGAACGGTTTTGTTTCGTATATGGACGTCGTGCTGAGCGCAACGAGCTTCTCTGATTTCTTGAATCGGGTCGAGGCTTTGAAAGCGATTGTCAATCAAGATAAAGAAATACTAGAGTCCAATTTGAAAGATAAAGAGACTGTAGCGAAGAAAAAGGTAGACACCGAGAAGCAGCTTGAGAACGTAAAGGTGCTGTATGCGGAAGCGGATGCGCTGCGAGATGATTTGCAAGCGAAGGAAAAGGCGAAGGAAGTGAAGATTGCCTCGCTTTCCAAGCAAGAGAAAGAACTGGAAGAGATTTCAGAAGAAAGCGACCGAATGATCACACAGCTGGCGAAGCAAGAAGCGGATTTGCAAGCGAAGAAGCGGGCTGCAGCGAATGTGAAGTCTCCTTTTACCTACTCGGGTGGAAAGCTTGGATATCCGTTGGCGGTAGCAGCGCCAATCACATCTGATTTTATTGGGCGGATTAATCCTGTTACAGGGCGAGCCGAGAACCATAAAGGCATTGACTTAGGGACCGCGAAAGGTACCCCAATTCTGGCTGCTGAGAACGGTTCTGTCATTTATGCCTCATGGATGAACGGCTACGGGAATTGCGTCATTGTGGATCATGGAAATGGACTCTGGACGTTATACGGGCACATTATGAACGAAGGTATCTATGTTAAAGTCGGGGATGTTGTTAAGCGCGGTCAGAAAATTGCTGGTGTAGGTTCCACGGGACAGTCTACAGGCAATCACTTACATTTTGAAGTTAGGAAAAATGAAGTGCCCACCGATCCTAAACCGTACCTGAGATAGATTGAGGTTTTTTCATAAATATGGAGGGGCTTGTCATATACTATAAACAAGCCTCTCAAATTGGTTTTTGGATAAAGGATGTGAATCGTCTTGCAGTTTAAAGGTCGCACGGTCATTGTATTTGTTTTGTTAGCCATGTTTGCTAGCAGTATTGTAACGCTAACGCTTGTCGATTCATCCTTTACTTGGGGACAAAAGGAGCAGCCAACCGGCGGTAACGCAGCCTCGGTATCGGCTTCGTCCGGACTTTCAAGCAAGGATTTAAACAAAATCGCAACGACGTTTCAGCTGATTGAGAGCAAGTATTTGAAGCAGCCTGATCATGATCAACTCGTGAATGGCGCTATTAATGGCATGTTGGAATCATTGGAAGATCCTTTTTCCGTTTATATGGATCAGAAGGAAGCCAAGCAATTCGATGAGAGTATAACGTCTTCTTTCCAAGGCATCGGGGCTGAGGTGTCGCTGGAGGATGGCAAATTCGTGATCGTTTCCCCAATCAAGGGCTCACCTGCAGAAAAAGCGGGTATTCAATCCAAAGACGTCGTACTCGCTGTGAACGGCGATAAATTGGACGGGCTTACGTTGAATCAAGCGGTCATGAAAATTCGCGGTCCGAAGGGAACGCAAGCTAAGCTGGACTTATTGCGCCAAGGAACTGGAGATCCGGTACAAGTCATCGTGGTGAGAGACAATATCGATGTTGAAACGGTCTACGGTGAAATGATGCAGGATCAGATTGGTAAAATCGAGATTCGTCAGTTCTCCTCGAACACGGCGGTACGTTTTGCAGAGGAACTGAAAAATCTGGAGTCCAAAGGGATGAAGGGGCTTGTCATCGATGTTCGAAATGATCCAGGCGGTCTATTGAACGTCGTTGTTGATATCGTGAATCCATTCGTGAAGAGTGGAGCATCTATCCTTCAAGTGGAAAATCGCGACGGTAAGCGAGAGCCAACGCCTTCCACAGGGAAAGGCAAAAATTACCCAGTTACCGTGTTAATCAATAAAGGAAGCGCGAGTGCATCGGAGATTTTAGCAGGCGCGTTCCAAGAAGCGGTAGGCAGTAAAATTGTTGGGGAAACGTCCTATGGAAAAGGGACGGTTCAAGTGACGTTCGAGAAGGAAATGGGCGACGGCAGCAATATCAAGATGACCGTGTACAAATGGCTGACGCCAAATGGCAACTGGATTCACAAAAAAGGGATTACGCCGGATATCCCGATCGAGCAGCCTGCCTACTTCAAGGCAGCGCCGCTTACGAAGAAAGAAGTGCTTAAGCAAGATAACAATAGCGATGATGTGAAGAATTTGCAGTTGATGCTTGCTGGCATTGGTTTCAATCCAGAGCGGACAGATGGCTATTACAGCGAAAAAACGGTCCTAGCCGTCAAAGCGTTCCAACGGACGAATGATTTGCCGGTGACTGGTGAGGTCGATGCGGATACAGCGGCCAAAATCGAAAAAGCGATTTTAGCGCAAATTCGCGATCCGAAGAATGACTCGCAATTGAAAGCAGCGGTCTTTCAAATTCAGAAGCAGCTCGGGAAATAATGACCGTTAGTTAATGGAAATTGTTCAGAGCGGCAGGAAATAAGCAAGAACAGTCGAAATACTGTAGGAAGGTTGCTGAGGCGGCCTTCCTATTTCTTTTAACCGAGGAGCCTAGATTCGTATGGATGTGTGGTTTCAAATCGCGGATAGAATGCTGCTGGCTGTAGGGCAGTTGTTTATGAATCCTTTTTACTATATAGGTATTGTCTTTATTGTTTTACATTATAGAAAGCAAATTCAACTGGAGCGGAAGCTGTTTCACACACGACTTCATTCCTTGTTGAACGAAACTTGGCGTGTTGTTCTCTGGGGCTTGATAGGCGGCCTGGGGGCTTCGATTCTGCTTCTTTTCGTCGGGGTAAACATCGAGCTGAATGTAGTGTTCGTACTTTGGATTATTACAGTTGTTTTGATGATATTCCGGATCCGATTCTTGTGCCTAGCTTATGCAGTAGGGATTTTAGGAATTGCACAGGTGGTCTTCTCTTGGTTTCCTAATGCAGAGAGTCTACGCGAGTCGTATACTCTGCTCGAGACCATTGCGAGTGCGGATATACCATCTTTGTTAGTGATTGTCGGCGTGCTTCATCTCTTAGAGGGCGTACTTGTCGGGTTTCAAGGTGCGCGAATGGCAACTCCGCTGTTCCTGGAAGGAAAGCGTGGGCAAATGATTGGCGGGCAGCAACTGCAAGGGTTCTGGCCTGTTCCATTGTTTCTCTTAGTGCCGATGGCTGGCGGGAGCGAACTGGGCTTGCCATGGCTAACGTTGTTTGATGCCAACTTGAGTGCTGGCTGGACGATGCTCGCATTCCCTGCGATGATTGGGTTCACCGAGTTGACGATTTCCAAGTTGCCGCAAAAACAGGCTCGTTCTAGCGCGAAGCTGCTTTACCTGTACGGACTTATCTTGCTAGGTGCGGCAGTTGCTGCACACTACTGGACGCCGCTAGTGCTGCTAGGCGCGATTTTCAGCATTCTTTTGCATGAAGGGCTGCTGTACTATAACCAATGGGTAGAAGGCAAGCAGACGCCTTTCTACATCCACTCGGAGCGTGGACTTATGGTGCTCTCTGTAGTTCCAAATAGTCCTGCTGAGGAGCTAGGCGTTGGGATCGGGGAGATCATTCATAAGGTCAACGGGTTCAAAATTAAGACGAAGACAGATTTGCACGCGGCTATGGGGATCAACTCCGCCTTCTGTCGTCTGGAGATTCTGAATGATCAAGGCGAAGTGCGCTTCCTGAAGCGAGGTATTTTTGCCGGTGACCATCATCAATTAGGCATTATTCTGGCGCCGGATCAAGACGTGCTGTACTTCTTAGAACAGCGTCCGATGCATCTATTCAACTATATGCGAAGCAAATTGACAGGCTTATTGCCTAATAATTCGACGAAGTCCATGTAGATCAAAGTAAAAAGCCCTACCTCCACTGGTGCAGTGGAAGTAGGGCTTTTATTTTTATTGAGCCGGCGCTGTCGGAGCAATATCGTTGCGCAGCACAATGATTTCAACGCGGCGATTTTTACTGCGATTGGCATCGCTGGAGTTAGCCACTTTGGGCATCGTGTCCGCATAGGCAGTAGCAATGAACTTGTTATCGTCCAGATTCGCCGTGTCGCTGAAATAGCGAAGTACGGAGAGGGAGCGGGCAAATGAGAGCCCCCAGTTATCCTTAAATGGAGATCCTGGTGCAAGCGGCAAATCATCGGTATGCCCTTCAATACTTACCTTACTCTTTAAGGTAGGGAAGAGCGAAGCGAGTTTTTGCAAAATCGGGAAGGATGGCGCCTTCAGATCGGCTTTTCCCAAATCGAACAGGAATAAGTCGTTGAGCGTGATCGCCACTCCGCGTTCCGTATCGCTGGCGGATACTAGCGCCTCTAAATTTTGATCCTTAATATAGGCTTGTACTTGCTTCAGAAGATCCTGAAGTTCTTTCTCACGCTTTTCTTTCTCACTGTCTTCAGGCTTTGTCTTGTCATGCTCTTCTTTCTGCTCGTCTTGATTCTTCTGGGTGTAATCCTTGTCCTTACTGTCCGCATCCCCTTGTTTCGGGGTCATTGAGCCGCTGATGCCATGGTTTTTATCCAAGATGGAGTCAGCTTTTTGGAACTGGAGGTTTAAGGCTTGCGCCAAAACGGCATACTTTTGAACATCCACTTTACTCATCGCATACATAATAATGAAAAATACAAGCAACAGTGTAATTAAGTCAGCGTAAGTAATAAGCCATCTTTCATGATTAACATGTTCTTCGTGCTTCTTACCGCGCCTCGGCATTCATGTCATCCTCCTCTACAGCTTTTTTCACTGATTTATCGTGGAGGAAGGAATTCAGTTTTTTCTTGATGAGCTGCGGGTTCTCACCAGCTTGCAGGGCAAGGATGCCCTCAAGCATTAACTCCATTTCGCTAACCATTTCGGTTCCGCGGACTTTGATTTTATTGGCGATTGGCAAATAAACTAAGTTGGCGCTCATAACACCATAGAGAGTAGCTGTGAAAGCAACAGCAATCGCAGGACCGAGAGTGGAAGGGTTTTCCAAGTTCCCAAGAACGTGAATAAGTCCCATTACCGTACCGATAATTCCCATCGTTGGCGCATATCCGCCTCCGGCTTCGAATACTTTTGCCATATTGTTAACTTGATGTTCGATGGCGTCCATTTCGAGTTCTAGAATTTGTCTAGTTAGCTCTGGATCGGTTCCGTCTACCACCATAAGCAAGCCGTCTTTCAAGAACGGGTTCTCGTGCTCCTGAGCTCGTTGCTCTAGGGCAAGTACACCTTCTCTGCGCGCGATAGAGGCCATATCAACAATTTCGTTAATCGTTGCTGCAGGGTCTCGTTTGACTTGCTTGAAGGCAATGCCGAGTGCTTGGGGGATTTTGGCTAAAATAGAACCAGGGAAGCTGATGGCGACTGCACCGAAGGTTCCGCCGAACACGATGAGCATGGCGCTGGGGATGATCAAGGAGTTGATATGACCACCATCCCACACATACCCGCCAATTAAACCTACAAGACCTAATAGTAATCCTAATACCGTTGTCAAATCCATGACTGTACCACTCCTAATTAGCATAAAAAGAATAGGGTCCAAAACACGTCAAAGCCGCCTTGTGTAAGGCTCCAACAGATAAAGCTGTTTGCATCCATGATTTAAAAATAGTATAATGGAAAAACGAGAACAAACATTCTTATGTTGGATAGTTTTTGCAATCCTTCATATATGTACGACAAAGTTCCATAGACTTCTATATCGGAATGTCGAATGGGAAAGTTTATAGGATAAAAGTTCGATTTATTTCGACAATGAGGGTGATAATGGATGAGTGAACTCGTCATGAGCTCTAAGAAATTTGAGCTTGTATCAGATTTTCTTCCGCAAGGGGACCAGCCTCAAGCTATTGAGGAGATCGTCCAGAGCATACAAGCCGGCAACAAACATCAAACGCTGCTCGGTGCAACGGGAACAGGGAAAACGTTCACTGCTGCGCAAGTCATAGCGAAACTTAACAGACCAACCTTGATTATTGCCCACAATAAAACTTTGGCCGCACAGCTGTGCAGTGAATTCAAAGAGTTTTTTCCTCATAATGCGGTATCCTACTTCGTTAGTTACTATGATTACTACCAGCCAGAAGCCTACATTGCCTCCTCCGACACGTACATCGAGAAAGATTCCAGCATCAATGAAGAGATCGATAAGCTTCGTCACTCAGCGACAAGCTCCTTATTTGAGCGCCGTGACGTCATTGTTGTAGCCAGTGTGTCGTGTATTTACGGCTTGGGGTCACCAATGGAGTACGGTAACTTGCTGTTATCGTTACGGGTAGGCATGGAGAAGTCGCGGACTGAAATCTTGCATCGATTGGTGGATATTCAATATCAGCGCAATGATCTTAACTTTGTTCGTGGTACGTTCCGTGTGCGTGGGGATGTTGTAGAGATTTTTCCAGCCTCACACAGTGAACATGCGGTGCGCGTAGAATTATTTGGCGATGAAATTGAGCGTATTACAGAGATCAATGTCTTAACGGGTGAAATTATTGGCCAGCGTGATCATATCGCGATTTTCCCAGCGTCTCACTTCGTGACAGGCGAGGAGACGATGAAACGCGCGCTCGTGAACATTGGCCGGGAGTTAGAAGAACGGCTGGATGAGCTTAAGGCGCAAGGTAAGCTTCTCGAAGCACAGCGCTTGGAGCAGCGTACACGCTACGACATGGAAATGATGGAAGAGATGGGCTTCTGCTCAGGGATCGAGAATTACTCGGGGCCGCTGACATTCCGTGAGCGCGGAGCAACTCCGTATACGCTGCTGGACTATTTCCCAGAAGACATGTTGTTTATGGTGGATGAGTCCCACGTGACATTGCCGCAAATTCGCGCGATGTTTAACGGGGATAAAGCACGGAAAGATGTATTGGTTGAACACGGCTTCAGGCTGCCTTCCGCTTTGGATAATCGTCCGTTGCGTTTCGAGGAATTTGAGGAAAAGGTCAGTCAGATTTTATATATATCAGCAACGCCAGGGCCCTATGAATTGGAGCATACTCCGAGAATGATTCAACAAATTATTCGGCCAACAGGGCTGTTGGATCCGATCATTGAAGTTCGACCAACCAAAGGTCAAATCGATGATCTGATTGCAGAAATTCAAGACCGTGTTCGCAAAGACGAGCGGGTGCTTGTGACGACGTTGACGAAGAAGATGTCGGAGGATTTAACCGACTATTTCAAGGAAATTGGCATTAAGGTGCGGTATTTGCACTCGGATATTAAAACTTTTGAGCGGATGCAGATTTTGCGCGATTTACGTTTAGGCACTTTTCATGTGCTTATTGGGATCAACTTGCTCAGAGAAGGTCTCGATTTACCAGAGGTTTCACTTGTCGCTATCTTGGATGCGGATAAGGAAGGCTTCTTGCGTTCCGAGCGTTCGTTGATTCAAACGATCGGCCGTGCAGCGCGGAACTCCGATGGACGCGTCATCATGTACGGGGATAAGATCACCGATTCGATGGAGAAAGCGATATCGGAGACGAATCGTCGTAGAGCCCTGCAAGAAGCCAACAATGAGAGACTGGGGATCACGCCGCAAACGATTGCTAAGAAAATCCGCGATGTGATTGAAGCAACTAAGGTTGCAGAACAGAAGTCTGACTATCTTGCTGATGTGAAGGGTGCTAAGATGTCCAAGAAAGATCGAGCATCCCTCATTGAGCGCTTAGAAGTTGAGATGAAAGAAGCGGCGAAGAATCTGCAGTTCGAACGAGCAGCGCAACTGCGTGACGCCATCATGGAAATGAAAGCCGACGCCTAGAAGAGTCGTTAGCTTCACATAGGAGAGGAAGGGTATCTGTGTCTAGAGATCAGATCGTTATTAAAGGAGCTAGAGCTCACAATCTTAAAAATATTGATGTCACCATCCCGCGTGATAAGTTCGTTGTTCTTACGGGCTTGAGTGGATCGGGGAAATCATCACTGGCCTTTGATACGATTTATGCGGAAGGGCAGCGGCGCTACGTGGAGTCGCTGTCTGCCTATGCCCGTCAATTTCTTGGGAATATGGATAAACCGGATGTCGATTCCATTGAAGGCTTATCACCAGCCATTTCAATCGACCAGAAAACCACAAGCCGTAACCCGCGTTCCACGGTTGGAACCGTAACGGAAATTTACGATTATTTAAGGCTGTTGTTTGCACGTATCGGGCGGCCGCACTGCCCTACCCATGGTATTGAGATCACGGCGCAAACCGTGGAACAAATGGTAGACCGGATTATGGAATATCCAGAGCGTACGAAGATTCAGATTCTAGCTCCGCTAGTTTCAGGACGCAAAGGTGAGCATAGCAAGCTGTTTGTGGATGTTCAGAAGCAAGGGTTCGTGCGGGTGCGTGTTAACGGGGAAACCATGGACCTTTCGGAGAAAATTGAGCTCGACAAAAATAAGAAGCACACGATTGATGTGGTCGTCGACCGTATCGTGGTCAAGGATGATGTTCAGACGCGTCTGGCTGATTCCCTGGAAACAGCGCTGAAATTAGCGAATGGCCGTGTCATCGTGGATATTATGGAGAAAGAAGAGCTGCTGTTCAGTCAGAATCTCGCATGTCCGGAATGTGGATTCAGCGTAGAAGAGCTTGCACCGAGAATGTTTTCCTTCAATAGTCCATTTGGGGCTTGCCCGGATTGTGATGGTTTAGGCAGTCAGATGATCGTCGACCCGGATCTTCTAGTTCCTGATATGAAGCTGACGATTGAAGAAGGCGCATTTGAAGCTTGGGCCGGAAGTACGTCCAACTATTATCCTCAGTTTCTTGCTGCTGTTTGTGAGCACTATGGGATTCCGCGTAATGTGCCGGTATCCGAGATTAGTAGCGATCAAATGAAAGTGATCCTATATGGAACAGGCGGGGAGAAAATTCGCTTCCGCTATGAGAACGATATGGGCGCCTCTAAGGAAGCCTTAGTTCCTTTCGAAGGGATCATTCGTAACTTGGAACGCAGATTCAAGGACACGTTCTCAGAGGGCATTCGCGAGCATATCCAGACGTACATGAGCACGAAGCCTTGCGCGAAGTGTAAAGGGCACCGCTTGAAGCCTGAAACACTTGCCGTAACGATTAACGGTAAGAACATCTCTTATGCCACTTCCCTTTCTATTGGGGATGCGGAAGAATGGTTCAAAGGACTGGAACTGAACGAGCGTGAGCTGACGATTTCGAATTTGATTCTTAAAGAAATTAGAGCACGTCTAGGGTTCCTTGTGAACGTTGGGCTTGATTATTTGACGATGCATCGCGCAGCAGGCACCTTGTCCGGCGGAGAGGCGCAGCGGATACGATTGGCTACACAAATCGGCTCGAGTCTCATGGGCGTCCTCTATATCCTCGATGAGCCGAGTATCGGCTTGCATCAACGGGATAACACGCGTTTAATTCAAACGCTTGAGCATATGCGTGATCTTGGTAACACGCTCATCGTTGTTGAACATGATGAAGACACGATGATGGCGGCCGATTACATCATTGATATCGGTCCTGGCGCTGGGATTCACGGTGGACAGGTTATTGCTCAAGGTACACCAACAGAACTGATGAAGGATGATAATTCCTTAACCGGTCAGTATTTGAGTGGCAAGCGATTCATTCCGATTCCAGCTGTTCGCCGTAAGCCGAATGGCAAATGGATCGAAGTGAAAGGCGCCAAAGAGAATAACTTGCGCAATGTTTCTGCCAAAGTGCCATTAGGAGTATTCACTTGTGTGACCGGTGTATCAGGTTCAGGCAAAAGTACCTTGATCAATGAAATTTTGTTCAAAACGCTGTCCCGTGATCTGAACGGTGCGAAGGTTCGCCCAGGCGAGCATAAAGAAATCATCGGACTGGAACATGTCGATAAAGTCATCGACATTGATCAATCGCCAATCGGTCGTACGCCACGTTCCAATCCTGCGACATATACCGGCGTATTCGATGATATCCGTGATGTGTACGCCAATACGAACGAAGCGAAGGTACGGGGCTATAAGAAGGGCCGCTTCAGCTTTAACGTCAAGGGCGGCCGCTGTGAGGCTTGTCGTGGGGATGGCATCATCAAGATCGAGATGCACTTCCTCCCGGACGTGTACGTGCCTTGTGAAGTCTGCAAAGGCAAACGTTACAACCGCGAGACGATGGAAGTGAAGTACAAAGGCAAGAGCATTTCGGAAGTGTTGGAGATGACGATTGAGGATGGTTGCGAGTTCTTCAAGAACTTGCCGCGGATTCATCGTAAGCTCACCACACTTCTAGATGTAGGGCTGGGCTACATGACCCTCGGCCAGCCAGCGACTACGCTGTCAGGCGGCGAAGCCCAGCGTGTGAAGCTCGCGGCGGAGCTGTACCGCCGCAGTACAGGCAAGACGATCTATATTCTGGATGAGCCCACGACGGGGCTCCACATCCATGATATCGATCGTCTCCTGAAGGTGCTCCACCGCCTCGTAGAGAGCGGTGAAACAGTGCTGGTCATCGAGCATAACCTCGATGTCATCAAGACGGCGGACCACCTTATCGATCTAGGGCCCGAAGGCGGTAGCCGCGGGGGCTTGATCGTGGCGGCAGGTACACCAGAGGATGTTGTGAAGGTGGCCGGGTCGTATACCGGCCAGTATTTGAAGCCGATCCTCGAGCGGGATCGCGTGCGTTCTGAGGACTATGCGAAGCGTCTCGATGTCTTAGAAGGCTCTGTGAGCTAACAATGAAGCTTGGAATGAGGCTGTTTTTTAGCCCATTCCAAGCTTTTTCCTTAGGTGACGATTATCTCGTACCTCATATTGTTCGTTCGGGTCACAGATCGTATAAATGCAAAAAAGCATCCTTTTCAGGGAAAATCACTTCAACTTTAGAAATACATGCAAAAAGGCAGCTCTTCGGGCCGAAAAGCTCAAATCAGAGCTGGAATTACAGAAATTGATGCCTTTTTGCATCAATTTAGGCTGAAATCGTAGATGTGAAAGAGAAAAGTTGCACTTTTGCATTTCTCATTACATAGAGATAATGCTGGTTGCAGTTTACAGACATATGACTTACCACTTGTTGTGGACAGAATCAACGTCGGAGCGTATCAACCTAGATTGCTTAAGATTTTGCTAATACTTAATTGAATGATACAGGCTTCGACAATTTAACCCTCTATCCATTTTTGGGGAGGTAAGCCTATAATAATAGTAAGAAACAGTGAACATCTCCCTCTACCTAATTAATCACATGATGATTGAGAGATATAGCAGTTCTAATTTATTCATGTTGTGGAGGCTAGTAGTGATGAAACCGACGTTAGAGCTTCAGGAAATTGTATCTGCTTTAGGGATTGATCCTTTCCGTTTTCTAGCATGGCAGGAAAAAGAACTAGCCTACGCCCAGACGTCCGACTTTTCAGAGGACGAAGATCACCGAGACGCATTAGCCGGGTAAGACCCAATGACATAAGATTTGATTGCTTGAAGCCCGCTACGGTACACGCCGTGCGGGCTTTGCCGTTTTATACGAGCAAAGTTATAAATAATGGCTGAGATGGACATTGTATACGTACGAGGGATATGTAAGAAATAGGGTTACTTATGCCCTAAATTGAGCTCGAACCAAACAAAAGGTGACAAACTTGTTACACATCGATGCAAGGACTTGCATCTCGTGTCCAATCGAGCTAACATAGAATTAAAATAGCAGGACGTGTGCCTTGCACCGAGCACTATAAGGAGGTTTCACCATGTTATTCGCAGAAGCAGCTGAAGCATCAACGAGCACGTATACAAGTTTTGATATCTATGTGTTGATCTTCACAGTCATTATTGCAATTGCAGTTATTAGACAATTGATCAGCCCTAAGAGAAATCTGTTTGCACTTGGTTTTGGAACCGTTGCTCTACTCGTATTCCTTTTCATGGATGTTATCATGATCAAAGGTTGGTAGTACATACAAGCAACCAAAGAAAAGCCCACAGGCGTTAGATCGTAAGATCTGCTGCCTGTGGGCTTTTTTTGTTCTAGATTACACCCACCACATTTCACCAAGAGGTTCCTTGATGAGTACTTGTTGCAGGTTTTGAACGGCTTTGGAGAAGCCTTCGTCAACGGACATCAAGCCGTCTTCGTGTTCGATACTAACGACATAGTCATAACCAACCAGACGCAATGCGCTGATGATGTCAGCCCATACTTTCATGTCGTGACCGAAACCAACGGAACGGAACTGCCATGAACGATCCAGCATGTTCGTGTAGGACTGCATGTCCGTCACACCAAAACGGTTCGTGTTGTTGTAATCATGCGATGTATCCTTCGCGTGGAAATGGTGAATCGCGTTAGCGCGACCAAGGATTTGTACCGCTTGAACAGGGTCAATCCCTTGCCACCACATGTGACTTGGATCGAGGTTGGCACCAATCACTTCACCTGCAGCTTCGCGAAGGCGAAGAAGCGTAGCTGGCGTATGTACGGAGAAACCACCGTGCAGCTCAAGTCCGATTTTGATATTGCGATCAGCTGCGAATTTACCTGTTTCTTTCCAGTAAGGAATGACTTTGTTCGTCCACTGCCAGTCCAAAATCTCTTGGAAATCGTTCGGCCAAGGCGCTACCGGCCAGTTCGGATATTTCGCATCCTCGTGGTCACCAGGGCAGCCTGAGAACGTGTTAACGACAGGAACTTCAAGGCGCTCAGCCAATTCAATCGTTTGTATAATAGCATCGTGAAATTCTTTCGCGATGTGTTTTTGCGGGTGCAGAGGGTTACCATGTGCGCTAAGTGCGCTAATCGTCAAGCCGCGGGACTCAACCGCTTGTTTAAAAGCTTTTAATTTCCCTGCATCAGCAAGCAATTCAGCTGGGTTGCAATGCGCAGTACCTGGGTATCCACCCGTACCAATCTCAACAGCGTCCAAGCCTTTCGCTGCAATATAATCCAGCGCTTCCTCGAAAGGTTTTCCGCCGAATAGAACCATAAACACGCCTAACTTCATTAGGTTACACCTCCATAATTGGTAAAACAATCAGATCAAATTATACCACTATCACCCAGTAAAATGAAGCAAGCCTTTATAGATGCGCAGCACGGTATCGTAATTAGAGCTGTAAATAATGACCGAGAACGTAACCAGCGTTTGCGTTACGAAGCAGCGGAAGTAGAAGTATGCTTTGCTTACCTTTTTCTTATTCACTGTCGTGAGTTTGAAGATATTTTCAATCGCGATAATAACGCCATGGTACAGCCCGTAGAGGAAGTACAGCCACGTAAAGCCATGCCATAGGCCCATGAGCACCATGATGAGGATGGAGAGGCTTGCCGTTACCCCGACAGAAGGGGTTTTACGCGAGAAGAACATGAAGATGTGGTCTCGGAAAAAATCCCCCAGCGTCGCATGCCAGTTCCGCCAAAACTGCGTCATAGAAGGCGAGAGGAGCGGCTTTTTGAAGTTCTCAGGCATCGTATAACCCATCAATCGACCGAAGCCAATCGCCATATCGGAATAGCCCGAGAAGTCGAAGTAGATGAGAGCATAGAACCAGATTAACAGGAACAACGATTCCCAAGTGTGAAGCTCCTGCTTCAAGACGTGATCGAACACCCCAGTCATCCACGTGACGACCACGATTTTTTTGAACAAGCCGAGGATAATGCGCTTCACACTGTCCTCAAAGAGCGCGGCATTCACCGTGTAAGGCTTTTTGCTGTCGGCCATGAAATCACGGAATTTCAGAATCGGTCCGGATGTAAAGGTCGGAATGAACAACAGATAATTGGCATAATCAATGGCCGGGACTTCGCCTTCTTTTCCAAAGAAATAAGCGAAATAGTACGAATCAATGACTTTAAGAACGTTGTAAATAAGTCCTAAATAGATGATGGCGTCGAACAACGGAGAGCTGAAAACACCCATAACGAAAAAACGAACACCGAGAAAGACACCCACGATATTGGCGGCGATCCCGAAAATAAAAGTCGCTTTCCGCCACAGCGTCGTCCGGCATAGGTACACAAACCCGAAATAATTAATAACCGTAAACGCCGCATAGAAAACGACTAGCTTCTTACTAAACAGCAGCAGAAAGCACAGGCTGAATATGATCATCAAAATGCGCTTATTATCCGCCCACTTGCGGGTGAGCATCAGAACGGCAATCATGCCGCTCATGGCGACCATCGCGTTCATGTGCATATAAAACATAGCTAAAGAACTCCTCTTCTCGCTTGCTGGATCAAGATCTTAGAACTTTTCGTAAATGAACAATCCCTTGCCGGTAAAATAAATGAAAACTAAGTACAGCATCACGAGGTAGATGAGGATTTCGCCGGTTTTTTTAAGGAATTTAACCACGTGTCAACCTCCTTCGTAAATAGCGGAGCGCCATCTTCCCGGTTCAAGTGAACAAGGTCATGAAAATAGCGCGGGTCAAACGTATGCATCAAATCAAGCATAGGAACGTTCGCAGCCTTAAGCTGGCTGTTGACCGCTTCTTTCAGGGAAGCGACATAAGGCGGATCTGCGTAGCCTTTGTTCCACGGCATCCAAATGACGCGCAGCGCGAGCTCATGCTCATCGGCATACTGGATCACCCACTGTAAAGCATCCAGATTGTCTTGAAAATCTTTCAAGGTCATCGCGCCGAATCGTTTGTCGTAGTCGTCCCACTTAAGCTTTAACGAAGCATCGTCCTTGCGACCAGGATACAATTCTTTATCGATCCAGCGAGGCTCGTAGGCAAGACTGCCTTTGCTTAAATTGCGAGCAAACTCCACACCAGAATCCCTGAAATAATCGCGGTACGTGTAGACGTAAGGCTGGTACCAAGGTTTGAACCATTGATAGGTGGGATCCGTTTCAAGCGGGTCGAGCATCGTATGCACATCGATCCCGATGACAAGCTCGTCTTTCACCTGATAAAGGTTGTCCTTCAGGATCCCCTTCAGATCAGTCAGCTTCCCATAAGAAAGCCCCATCTCCACCAAATGGCTATCCGACTTCTCTTCGATATAAGCACCTGTAACGGCCGAATTACCGAAGAAAACCGGACCCGTATGGGACCAGCTATGGTGGTAGAGCGTTTTGGTGAAGTCGTTTTTGTAAAAACGGCGCGAAGACGCCATCGGGTTCCACCAAGAGATGAGCAGGTCGGAGACGACGATGGCGAGCAATAGGCCGAGTGCAAAGCTATTTTTTTTAAGAAAAGCAGCGGTGGCTTTCAATAGGATCACTCATTATCTTCGGATTAGTTAAAAGTTAAAATGAAACCCAAGGACTCGTTCGTAAAGCACGAGCACCCTGGGGTAATTGAATTACAAAGCCTTCTCTTGCCAAGCGTGGTATTGCTCACGGAACGTAGCAGGCCATTGCTGCTCATCGAGGCCGTACTGTGCCAAGAACGCGAATGCCCAGCGCTCGATACCGAAGCCTACGCAGCCTGTGACGGCGTTACGTTTGCCCATTTTAATATTAAACGCATTCCCGAACGTGTTGCTATGGAAATTGACCGAGGAGCATGCAATTGACTTCTTCACATGCGGAATGTTCAGGCGAAGCTCGTACTTCATCTCCTGATTGCGTTGGAAGGAAGCTTTTACTTGGAAATCGTTCGTGAAGAACGGATCGTTCGCGATCTCCAGTAAGCTGTCTACTTGCCATTCAACGGCCAACTCTTTCAAATACTCGATCGATTTCAAGCGATTTTCTTTGACGAAATCAGGCTTGCCGACGAAAATAATTTCACGCATCGAGAAGTCGAGCAGACGACCGAAGTCGGAGTGGTTTTTCGATTCGAAACGATGACATTTCGCAATCGCCGTAACGACAATGCCGTCGCCTTCAAGCGTTTCATTCTCAAGCCCTTCATAGCAGTGGTAGCACGTTGAAGGGTTCATCATGAAGTTAGGCTTGACCATGTTGTTGTCCAACGCCAATGGTCTCTCTTGGTCCCAACCGCCAGCTTCACGGATCGTTTGGGAGAACGCCTCGATGACATCAAGATCTTCACGCAGATGCGTCACGAAATGAATGTGCTCGGGGAACGAAGTGAAATGGTTCGTTTTGTTCAACGTATGGCTATTGATGACCGCAGGATATTGCTCCTCTTGCACGCCTTCGAAGCGTCTTGCAATTTTGCTAACGAAGGAGTAGTCAAGGAAACGCATCAAGCTGGAGAAAGGCTCTCGGAAGATGAAGAGGCCAGGCTCTAACACCTTAATCGCTTTACGCTCAGCGAGTTCAGCAATAATATCGCCTTCATAAGGCGTGTCTACTTTATTTTCGAACAAAATATTTTCTTTAAAACCGAAATCGCCATGGGAGAAACGCTCAATGAGGCGCTCAACTCGCTCTGTAATACCCTTGTCGCCGTTTGGCGAGTTGTGGGTAATGATGATGTGCCCATCGATCAAAAGGATTTCTTCGATATGCTCATCCGCGAAAGCAGAGGCATATTTGACTTGACCGTGCTGGCTTTCCGCCAGACCGGCTAATGAAATTTTTACTGTCGTCATGAGTCGATTACCTCGCTGTCTTCTTGGAAATAAATTCGGCAATTTCACTCACCGTGTTCATCGGATAGAGCATCAAATCTTGGTTCGTTACTTGCAGGTTGTACGTTTTCTCAATGTGAGCGATGAGTGCAGTCGCCCCAACGGAATCAATAAACCCATAATCGAACAAATGAACATCCACATCGAAATCGTCATCATCCTCGGCAATTTCGTAACGCTCGCGAATATGCTGCTCTAGCTCTTCTAATAAATTAGACATGGGGAAAGCCTCCTGATTCAAATAAAAGTTAAGTATAAATGATTTAAGCGGAAAGCCGCTTACTTTGAGCGTACAACGGAGTCGGTCATGGTAAGTGTAACAATATCGCCAAATCGCGTTAAGGTATACGTTTGGTTTGCTGCATCATAGTCAACCTTGACCATGGATGTATCAAAAATGAGCGGGATCGGACTGAAAATCTTCACTTGCTGCATACCTGCTGATTCCAACTTCAAATGATGCAAGATTCCATCACTTGTTAGGGTGAAAGGGACATTCGAACGTACAACATGGAACTGTTGCGTCGATGGGCCTACGCGAATTTCAGCCTTCTTCGCTAATCCTAGATAAAACTTGTTCTCAATCGTTGTGTAAGTATCGGTTTCGCTTTGCAGGGAGTAGAGCGCGAGTTTGTCGCCTTTTTCGATAATGACGCCTAACGTATGCGCATATTCTTCCGCCAAGTTAGGAACACCCGATGAATCAGGTGTCAGAGTAGCATGGAAATGCGGACTGCCTCCGCCTAGACGATCTTTCAGTTTGTCCCATAGGTAGGAACCCCAGGACTGACTGATCTGAACCTTGCTTGTCATGGCGGTCAGAAACGATTTGGCCATCTGGGTTTCGGACATAAAGTTATAATCATGCTTCGTACGAAGCTTGTCAAAGTAATCAGCGAATTCCGTGAGACTTTCAACCATCGCAGGATCAGGGAAATGGTATTCAATATGCTCGAAATAATCAATCGGCATATCGAGCTTCACCATCGACTCGAAAACGTCTGTATTGGCATTGTCACCCGTAAGCCGCAAAACTGGTGTTGGTGCATGAATGAGCATCGTCGCATCGGTCTTTCCTTTCTCATCTTGTAAAAGGAAGGGAAGCGACCAGATGGCTTCTGGACGAGCGAGAACAGGTGATTCGGAAGGTAGGAATCCGAAGTTGTACCACATGTTTTTCTCTTTCTCTGTCGCAAAGGTCTGAACATGATCCTCGTTATTAATGCGCCAAGTATGCTGATTCGTCCCCGGATGCAGCCAAGGAATGCCAAGCTTGTCAAAAGCTCGTTGATGCAGGTTGAACTCCGCTTTCTCGTCTTCAGCACTCTTAAAATTATGCACAAATGTATGCGGATTTAGTTGTAAATGGTTCTTCTGTGCATATTGAATGAACTCGTTTAACTCCGCTTTATAAGGAAAGTGAGGGTCATCGATCGATACGGGAGATCCGAATTCGATACCGCCCACAATGAGATCGTCGTTGCCATCGTGATTGAGATCCAGCCATAAAGGAACGGAATAATGCCCAGCAACCAACGCATGGTTGCCGACTTGGTTCAAGGTTGTCCCTGCGAGGGGGCCTACATCTGCCCAAGCACCACCGAGCTCTTGGGTGAACACTTGTAGGTCCCCATCGCTGCTGCCGACCACGAGATCTGGTCGGCCGTCGCTGTTTAGGTCACGCACCGCTGGCGCGGCGTGCGTGGCCTTATTAGGCAGCGTGATGATTGCGCTGCCTTTCGGTTCAAGATCCAGGGCCGCTGCGCTGCGGCCCAGATACAGCCACACTCGTCCATCGGCTGCGCCTAGGACGAGGTCGAGCTTGCCGTCGCCGTTCACGTCGGCGACGGCTGGCGCTGCAGGCCCTCCGGGCTGCTGCAGCGGGGTTCCGCCCGCGAGCACGGCCGCGGGCTGCCCGAACCTGCCGCTAGCAAGCTGCGGCAATAGCTTTACTGCGCCGGACTCGTCTGCGACGACGAGGTCCGTGCGGCCGTCCCCGTTTACGTCTGCGGCGTGAACGGCACTGTAAGGGCTGAGCTGGAGCGGCGCGCCGCTCTCCAGCAGCAGCTTCAAAGGCGCGCTGAACGTGTCGGGCAGCGCCATGCCCTTCGGCGGCGGCTCGCTGACGTAAGCCGCGTCGTCCTTGCCTAGATTCGTGTAGACGTACACGAATCCATCTGAGCTGCCGGCCAGCAAGTCCATGAGGCCGTCGCCGTTCAGATCCGCGGCGGCTGGGTACGCGCGGTACGGCAGTTCAATCGCGCTCTGCAAGTCGCGATAGTCTGGGAACTTCGCCTGGCGCAATGGAATGCCAGCCGACATAACGTGCAGTCCGCTCGCGTAACCCGAGCCGGGCAGCTCACCGACGAACGACGGCTTCGCGTTCGTTCCTGTGTTGAGCTGCACCGTCACGCTCTCGCGCCATTGACCCCAGTAGAAGGCGCTGCGCACGAGGGTGAACGAGGGAACCTCGTTGTACTCCTTCAGCTTCTCCGCCCAAGCGATGCCGTCTTTTTGCTCGATCGCCGGCATTGCCTCAAAATGGTTCTGAAACGCCATCGCAGGCCGTCCATAAGGGCCAAGGCTCTTCTTCACGCTGTACCCGAGTGTTTCTTTCGATACATACGCAAGCAGTTCACTGCGGTACTGCATGTTCGCTGCTGCCCAAGCGAAGTTGAAAAACGGCTGATCAATCGGCAGCGCTCTTTTATTAAAGTAAGTCGTTCCTGGTGTTGGCTTGCTGTCCGCTTGGTATTTCGCCGCGAGCTGGGCAAAGCCTAACTTCGGATCAGATCCGCTCTTCATGTCATAGCCTGTTGCGAAGTACCGATTCGGCAGGAAATTGCTGCTGATCAGGACAGCGCCTTTGCCGACGCGATTGTGCATCGCGAGGGATACGGACATTTTCGGATCCGAAGGGCTCGTCATGTTGATAATCGTTTGACCTGTGGATGGGCTGAAGCCGAATCCGAGGTTAAATTCAGGCAGATCGTTTATGGAGTTATGTTGAAGATAGCTCGTTGTAAATAATTGAAACGTATGTTGAATCCCTTGCAGATTAACAGGCACCTGCGGGTAGCTGAGCGCCAGTGCATCTCCTGACAAAAAAGGTGAACCAAATTTGCTCAAAGGCACTTTTGTTAAATCAACAAGCCCGGCAGCACCTAGAAAATCAAGTGGAAACCGGTTCGCGAACTCATTTTCCAACAATAAATGTCCGCCCTGCTTCACGAAAGCCATAAGCTTCTCGGCGTGCTTCGACCAATCCGGATCTTGGGCAAGTCCTGGATCCAAGTACAAGGCATCGTAACTACGAAGCTGACGGGTAGTATACGTGAGTAAAGAATGTCTATCAATTTGCACGCCTGCTTGCAAGGTTTGTTGAAAATGACTATAGGCTGCGGTATCATAAGCGTCCCCGCTTGTTGCGTAAAGAAGCTTAGTTTCCTCTACTTTTGGTAAAAATAGAAGGGTAAGCACTAGGCATGCTACGCCAAGGCTGAACCCGATCAATAGTTGGCGTACACGCTTTTTCGACAAATTCAAAGGAATCCCTCATTGCAATAAAGGTCACTATCCTTGCCATTATAGCATTCATAGATACGTTTGTTAACTTTTAAAGGCATGGTAGCGGACTGTTTTGTCGGATATTGGCTCTACTGGAGATATCCCTGCCCTAGATTCCTACCTATCGTTTCTGTTACACTAAAGAGAAGAGTTTGAGGATTACCGAGGATTGATATTGAAAGGATTTGCTGCCATGCGTACGATACGCAGAGAAGATGTAGAATTATTGGCCCCTGCGGGGGATTGGGATTGTTTGCGAGCGGCTGTTGCCAATGGGGCGGATGCCGTATTTTTTGGTGTGGAAAAATTTAATGCGAGAGCGAGAGCGCATAACTTTACGATGGCCGAGCTGCCGGATATTATGTCGTTCCTTCATCTATATGGTGTTCAAGGTTTTCTGACGTTTAACATTCTCGTGTTCGAGGAAGAGCTGAACGATGCGAAGCAGTTAATTGAAGCGTGTGTAGATGCGGGCGTGGACGCCGTAATTGTTCAGGATTTGGGCTTGGTTAAAATGATTCGTGAAATCTCCCCGGATTTCCCGATTCACGGTTCAACGCAGATGACGATTACATCGCCAGAAGCTGTTGAGTTTACAAAACCGTTCGATATCGAACGCGTCGTGCTAGGCCGTGAAAATAATTTGAAACAAATTAAGCAAATCGGCGATCAAGCGAAGCTTCCGATGGAAGTGTTCGTGCATGGTGCCCTTTGCGTTTCCTACTCAGGACAGTGCTTAACTTCCGAGATGTGGGGGGGCCGTTCCGCAAACCGTGGAGAGTGCGCGCAAGCTTGTCGTTTGCCGTATGATCTTATGGTCGATGGTGTGCAAAAGCCGATGGGTGACGTCACGTATTTGCTGTCGCCGAAGGATTTGGCGGCGATTGAGATTGTGCCGGAATTAATCGAAGCAGGCGTTCGTTCCTTTAAAATTGAAGGGCGTCTGAAGACCCCTGAATATGTGGCTAACGTTGTGAGCAAATATCGCAAAGCGATTGATCGTTATTTCGAGGGGCAGGATGCTCGCCCGTCGCGGGAAGAAGTGCGTGAGCTTCAGCAAAGCTTCTCACGCGGATTTACGGTTGGGTTCCTGCAAGGAACCAACAACAAGCAGTTGGTCGACGGCACGTTTCCGAAGAGCCGCGGCGTGTTTGTGGGGCGCATCAAGCAGATTCTGCGCGATGCTGTGATCTGTGAGCTTGAAGCACCGCTGAAGCGCGGTGATGGTTTGGTCTTCGACGCGGGGGATCCGACGAAGAAGGAAGAGGGCGGGCGCATCTACGATTTGCGCCGCAAAGGCGAGAAGCTCGAAGGCGAAGCCGAGGGTGGATTGATCGAGATCGTCATGGGCCGCAACGATGTAGAGCTTGGTCGTTTGCATGTCGGCGACCGCATTTGGAAGACGAACGATCCAGCGTTGGACAAACGTCTGCGCCAGACGTTTGAGACCGATAAGCCTTACCGTACATTCCCGGTAAGCGTGAAGGTGAGCGGCGCCCTTGGTGAGACGCTGAAAAGCTGGTGGACGGATGTTCGCGGTGGTCACACCGTCTTCGTACAATCCGAACTTCCGCTCGTTCGCGCGGAGAAAAGACCGATGGACGAACAGCTCTTCACCGAGCAGTTCGGTCGCCTTGGCGGCACGATTTATGAGCTTGCTGAGTTGGAAGTCCAGCTAGAAGGGGCTTTGATCGTGCCGATGCGTGAGCTGAACAGCATGCGCCGTGCGGCTGTCGAGCTGATGGAAGACGAGCGGCAGAAGCCGCGCGCGTACATCAAGCGCGAAGTCGGCGTTTACGACGACGTGCCTGCTTCTGTGACCGAGCATCACGCGGCTGTTACCGCTGTGAATGCACCTGCATTATCGCTTGAGGATCGTAACGCGGTCGAGTTGACTGCCCTATGCCGTAACCTTGATCAGGTGAAGGCTGTGCTGGCAACGACAGACGTTGGCTTGATTTACGCTGATTTTGAATTTATTAAGCAGTTCCCTGCGGCCGTTGAAGCCGTTCATGCCGCTGGGCGTAAAATCGCGCTCGTGACACCGCGGATTCATATGCCAGGGGAGACAGGCTACTTTAACAATATCCTTAAGCTGAAGCCGGATGCCGTTCTTATTCGGAACACGGGTGCAGCCTTTTATTTCTTGAAGCATCGCCTTGAAAATCCGGATGGGCACAAACCGCAGCTTATCGGTGACTTCTCATTGAATGTGGCCAACCATAAGGCAGCTGCGTTGTTCTTGGATGCGGGACTGTCGAAGGTTACACCTTCCTATGACTTGAACATTCAGCAGATGGTCGATTTGCTTCGCCGTGCGGAAACGTCCAAGCTCGAAGTCGTTATCCATCAGCATATGCCGATGTTCCACACTGAACACTGCGTGTACTGTACGTTCCTGAGCGAAGGCACTGACTTCACGAACTGTGGTCGACCATGTGAAGAACAACGTGTGTCTCTGCAAGACCGTGTGGGCATGTCCCATCCGGTACGTGTAGATGAAGGTTGCCGAAATACGGTGTACAACGCGATTGATCAGTCCGGTGCAGAGTATTTGAACCACTTCATGGATCTAGGCATTCGCTCGTTCCGTGTAGAGTTCTTGGAAGAGACCCCGGAGAAAGTAACGGAAATTCTTGACTTGTATCGCAAAGCAATCAACGGCCAAATTAGTGGCACACAGGTATGGCGTTCGCTGAAAGCGACGAACCAGCTGGGTGTAACGAAAGGTACTTTGGTGAAATAATTAGCCGCGCCTAATGCGATTAATGCGCTTAACCGCCCCACGACGATGAATGTCGGGGGTGGTTTTTTGTCGTTTCTTTCCTGAAAACCTATAATCTGTAGGGTAAAACCTAAATATCGTAGGGTGTAAAACAGAGGAAGCAGACGATATAATTATTGGAAGCGCTTTATTTTATTGAAATAGAAGAGTTGGTTAACGTATTTTACTAAAGGTTGGGCTAAGGTTCTATTCAATCGAGGAGGACATACCACGTGGCGAAAGATAGAGAAGAAGTGATAGCGTCGTTATATCAGAGATTTGAGCGTTACTTCGATATAGGTGCAGCTGTGAATGCGAAAACCATCGAAACGCAGGCTGAGCTCATCAAACGGCATTATAATAGTGTAACCGCAGAGAATGATATGAAGTTTGCCGAGATTCATCCTGATCCTGATCGTTATACGTTTGGGAAGGCGGATGCGATCGTCGATTTTGCCGTAGGTCACGGTAAAAAGGTTCGAGGCCATACGTTAGTTTGGCATAACCAAACATCGGACTGGGTGTTCGAGGGAGCGAATGGGCTGCCGGCAACGAGAGATCAGCTGTTAATCCGGATGCAGCAGCATATTGAAACTGTAGTGAAGCGTTACCGAGGTCAAATTTACGCATGGGATGTTGTCAATGAAGCCATTGAGGACACCACGGATATTTATCTGCGAAAATCGAAGTGGCTCGACATCATAGGTGAGGACTATATCGCGAAAGCCTTTCATTTTGCGCATCAAGCCGATCCGAATGCGGTATTGTTCTATAATGATTACAATGAAACGAACCCTGTAAAGCGGGATAAGATTGCAGCGCTAGTGTCCTCTTTAAAAGATCAAGGTGTTCCGATTCACGGTATCGGCATGCAGGGACATTGGAATATTCACGGTCCTTCCATCGAGGAGATCCGCGCGGCGATAGAGCTCTATGCTTCGCTCGGCGTACAGATTCAAATTACAGAGTTAGATCTGTCGGTGTTCGAATTCACAGACAGACGAACGGATCTCACGGAGCCAACCTCAGAGATGCTGGAGCTGCAGGCAGAGCGTTATGAGCAAATTTTTGAGCTATTTGGGGCGTACCAGAGCAGCATTACGGCGGTCACCTTCTGGGGAGCTGCGGATGATTATACTTGGCTCGATGATTTCCCTGTGAAAGGCCGGAAGAACTGGCCGTTCCTCTTTGATCGGGATCACGCACCGAAGCGGGCTTTCCATCGGGTGATGAAATAGGCACTGTATGACCTTTACGACCCATAGTTGTCAGAACATGACAGAATGGGATACAATAAACACAATTGTAGATTGCTCGTATAGATCCCCCGCGAGTCCGGCTCATACCGGACTCGCTTTTCCATTTTTAGTTGCCAAGGGAGTGAAAGTCATGAAGCTGCAAGTGATGTTAGTCGATGATGAGCAATATGTCAGAAAAGGTTTGCTCGGCTTAATAGACTGGGAGTCCTTGGGATATTGCGTCAGCCACGAAGCGGATAATGGAAAAGATGCGCTGCGAATCATCACCTCCAGGCCATCCGAAGTTGATGTTGTGATCACAGATATAAGAATGCCAGTCATGGATGGCTTGAAACTAATAGAAGAAGTGAAGCTTCGTAATCTTAGCGCTTGTAAATTTATTATTTTAAGCGGATATAATGATTTTTCGTATGCGCAATCGGCCATTCGCTTTGGCGTGAGTGATTATATTTTGAAGCCTATTGAAGAAGAGGATTTAGAAGAGACATTACGGCAGTTGGCGGTGCAAATTAAGCAAGAACGATTGCAGAAAGCGATTAGCGGGCGACTCACCCTCAAGGGCTTGTTCGAACAATTAAGTAGAGGTGAGCTGGCGGCCAAAGCGGTGATGGAGCTGGATGAACGAGTTCGCTTGTCCAAAGGAACTGTACTGCGATATGGCATTGTTGAGATGAACCGAGGTCTATCCGAGGAGAGCGACGCGACGGAGCACTTGATCAAGGATGATGTCAGCGTTGTCGCTGATGCCTTGCAGACGCTGGTTGACGTACCGAGCGATTTTGTGGTGCAGGTGCGCAATCATCAGTGTGCTTTTCTTATTAGCTCTGATGCGTTGAAGCTGTATGGTGGCAGCTATGAACGATTTGGGAGTGCGCTGCAAACCCTGCTAGCGAAAAGACTGACGGCAGGCGTGACCCTCTATTTCGGCGCAAGTGTGAAAGAGATGAAAGCGCTCAGCGAGTCTATTCAGACGGCGAATGAGCTGCTGCAGTATAAGTATGTGAAGGGGATGAAGGATGTCCTCTTCTATGAAACCGCTTCTAAGACAGCGCTGAGCTATGCGGAACCGGATGTCAGCTTATTTCATCGTATTCAGGAAGCGGTCGGTGAGCAAGAAACCGAGAAGATTAAGAGGACAATTGCGACGCTTTTTGCTGAAATTGAAGAGAAATCACTGGCTAAAGATGCGATTCGAACCATTATTAATCGCTATGTGCACAGCATTGTGGGAACTTTGCAGCAGATGCAGGGACCGACTGATCTGCTAGTTAATCTCAAGCCGATGCTAAACTGGGATGCTCAACCGCTTTCTTTTAGTGAGCTTCAGCACCTGTTCGTTTCGTTCATGATCGAGAGCTCCCGTATGATGGAGCAATTGCGCGGTGAGCAAACAAAGGGCAGCATCCACAAGATTAAGAGCTACATTGAGCATCATTATCAAGAGAACATCAATCTTAAAAGCATTGCGGCTGAGTTCTATATGAATCCGGTGTATGTCGGGCAATTGTTTAAGAAGACATATGGCCAGTATTTCAATGAATTTCTGCTATCGATCCGCATTGGTGAGGCTAAGAAGCTGCTCCGTCAAACGGACTTGCGGATTTACGAAATTGCCGAAAAGGTAGGCTTTAATAACGCGGACTATTTTGTTGCGCAATTTGAGAAAATGGAGGACATGCCTCCTTCCGAATATCGCAAAAAACTACTGACCAAACAAGGCGGCCACCCCCATGAAAAAACGACGATTCCAGCTAAGTCTAAATAATGTACGTTTACGTCACAAGCTGATGATCCTTTATTTTCTGAGCGTGTTTATTCCCATTTTATTGACCAATGTCATTTTCTATCAAGTAACGACCCATAATGTTCAACGCCAAAAGACAGAAGATATATCACTTAATTTAGATAAATTGAAGGATGAGTTTCGTGCCAAGGTCGACAATGCGGTCGGCATTTCATCTGTTTTCTATACGGATGGTCTCTTGAATGATGCCCTGGAGCAAACATACGCAGAAACCATCGATTATGTACAAATGTATAACTCGCAGCTGGCGACCAACATTAATAAGTACAATTTGGTGTATAGCGAAATTAAAGGTATTCAGATGTATACCAATAATCCAACGATTATCGACTCTGGCGGCTTACACCCGCTGACGGATATTATTCGGGAATCGGAATGGTATCGGAGCCTGCAGAAGGTGCTTGCGGGAGGACAACCCTATCCGCTCGTTATGCGAAGCAATGACGATGAGAGCTCGTACAGCGGACTTAGCGTCATCCGTCAAATGAACAACTTCGTAAATGCGAACACCTATAGTAAAATACTCAAAGTTGAGATGAGTCCGGACGCGATTAAGGTGATGTTTAGCAACCAAGCGCTGCAGGGAAACCTGTATTTGCTGAACGCCGAAGGGGATATTCAGTATACGACGGACACGAAGCTGGACTGGATTCGGGGTAAAACCAATTTCCGCAGCGTTGCGATCCCTAAGGATGCCATTCAATTGGAGCGCGATTATAGCACCAACTATTTGAAGAATTGGCGTATCGTGCTCGTTTCTGATGGGCATGTTCTGGATGCGGTGCGCAAATCGAAGCAATTCGTCGTCTATTTGGCCTTACTTAACTTACTACTGCCGACACTTGTCATTGTATGGATCTCATCCTCCTTGCATACACGTCTAGTTCGCATTCTTGTTCATATGAAAAAGGTGAAAAATCAGCATTTCGATCTCATTGATGAGCCGGAAACAAAGGATGAAATCGGCCAACTGGTACGGGAATTCAACCGAATGACGGTGCAAATCAAGAGTTTAATCGATGATGTCTACATCGCAGATATTCAGAAGAAGGATCTGGAGCTGAAACAAAGGCAATCGCAGCTCCATGCCTTGCAGAGTCAGATTAACCCTCATTTTTTGTTTAATGCGTTAGAAACGATTCGTATGCGCAGCCTGATCAAACAAGAGAACGAGACGGCTAAAATTATAAAAAATATGGCCAAAATGTTTCGCCGTTCGCTGGAATGGGGCGGGGAATGGGTCACGTTCCGTGATGAGCTTGATCTGATTTTATGTTTCCTGGAAATTCAAAAGTATCGATTTGGCGATAAGCTGAGCTACCGTTTCGAGGTGGATGAGTCTGTCTATAGCTGTAAGATTCCTAAAATGACGTTGCTCCCTTTCATAGAGAACGCCAGCCTTCATGGGATTGAGCCTTTGCAAGGCCACGGTACGATCGAATTGAAAGCGACTCGCATTGGTGATCAGGTCCACTTTACGATTGCTGATACCGGCATCGGGATGCCAAAGGAGAAAGTGGATCTACTGAATGCTTATATGGCTAACGGCGAAGATGTAGGTGGACACGTCGGCATGAAGAATGCTTTTATGCGATTGAAATTGTATTATGGCAACGCCATTGATGTACAGATTAGCAGTGAGGATGGCGCCGGGACCATTGTGAAGATCACAACGCCTGTGCAACCAAGCGGGAACGATCGACCACCTATGCTTTACTAAGAAGATACTAAACTTTACTGGGTAATCAAGCTGAGGACGGTTTTATATAATGAAAGTGCTTACAAGAAAGAGTTGAGAGGGGAGTTTCACAAGAATGAAGAAGTTGAAATTAGTCACGATGGGTACATTGTTAGCGCTTTCGCTAAGCGCTTGCAGCAGCTCAAACTCAGCTGATCCTGCTACCTCCAAAACACCAAGTAGTCCTAGCGGCACTGCCGCAGCAGCAAATACGAAACCAGTCACATTTAGTTATTTCTTGTTCAATGCTGGGAAAAACATTAACACCAATGAAACACCAATCGGGAAAGAGCTAGAGAATCAAACAGGGGTTAACTTCAAGGTTGAAAACCTTGTCGGGGAATCCAAAACGAAGTCCGGAGTTATGATTGCCGGCAATGAGTTCCCGGATGTAATCCAGCCTGAGGGTGAAATTGATAAGTTCATGGATGCAGGCGCATTCATTCCGCTCGATGATCTCATTACGAAATACGGTCCGAACATTAAACGTGTGTATGGTCCTTATTTTGACAAAATGAAGCAAAAGGATGGCAAGATTTATCACCTGCCGTTCAGTGCGAATCAAGGCTTCGTTGCGAACCCGAACGTAGATCAAGGGGCATTCTGGATCCAACGCGGCATATTGAAGGAGCTTGGCTATCCGAAGCTAACGACGCTTGATGAATATTTTAACGCGATTAAAACTTATAAAGATAAACATCCGCAAGTGGATGGCAAGGACACTATTGGGTTCTCCGTCATGACATATGACACGAACTTCTTTACAATTACGAACCCTGCGTTCCATCTAGCTGGTTACCCGAATGACGGTGGACTTCTGATTGACCTGAAGACACACGAAGCGAAGAGCAATGCGATTGATGAAGCAACAACGAAGCGTTGGGTGAAGAAGCTCAATGAAGTGAATGCAGCAGGTCTATTCGATAAAGAATCTTTCACAATGAACAAAGACCAATACTTGGCGAAATTGACTTCCGGTCGCGTGCTCGGTTACTTCGCATATGACTGGCAAGTGGGCGATGCTCGTAACAACTTGGCTAAAGCTGGCGTAGATGATAAGCGTTACGTGGCGCTTCCGATCGTGTTTGACAAAGGCATTAAAGATCAATATCTAGATCCGGCTTCTTTCGTAAACAACCGTGGTATTTCTATCTCCAAGAGCGCAAAAGACCCAGTTCGTATCATTCAATACTTCGACAACATGTTGAAGGAAGATAACCAAGTCATGATGCAATGGGGTCTTAAAGGTCAGACATATGAAGTGGACGACAAAGGCAAGTTCTTCCGTACAGATGAGCAAATCGCCAAAATTAAAGATCCTAAGTTCTACGAAGATTTCGGTTTGAAGCAATTCGCATACAACTGGCCTCGTTACGGGAACTCCTCTGTTATCAAAGGTGACAATGCGTTTGATCCGAATAAACAGCCTTCCGTTGCAGAGAAGAACTACACAGATGGCGATAAAGCTCTTCTGAAAGCGTACAACGCGAAAGTATTTACAGATATGTTTAGCAAGCCGGACGATCGTCCTTGGTACCCTGCTTGGAGTATCAACAAAGGTCAAGGCACACCAGAACAAATTTTCGAGCAAAAAATGGGTGATCTTCAGAAGAAGGCTTATCCAGAAATGATTCTAGCGGCTGGATCGGACAAGTTCGAGAAAGCTTGGAGCGACTATGTAGCTCAAGCAAGCAAGCTGGATATCAAAGGCTATGAAGCTTTCATTACGAAAGTTGTGAAAGACCGTGTTGCAGGCAACTGGGCTAAATAAGTAAATACGTAACAAGGGACGTAAGGCATGAGCCCACGTGGTTGCTGCCTTGCGTCCTATCTTTATAAAGGCATTACTGGAGGAGTGAGTGATTTTCTATGGAGAGCCTTACAAAAAAATCCGTAACGAGCAAACAAACGCTATCCGGGAAATCAACGGGACTGGCCTTATTTTTTCATAAGCTAAGTAAACAAAAAGTATTGATGGCCATGTCGCTGCCTTTTCTCATTTGGTTGTTCATTTTCAAATACGTGCCGCTTTGGGGCTGGTCGATCGCATTCCAGAAGTATCGTCCTGCCAAAAAGTTCTCCGAGCAAACCTGGGTCGGATTCGACCAATTTAAATTCCTGTTCCAAGACGAAGGATTCCTTCGCGTCATGCGCAATACGCTGGCGATGAGTACGATCAATCTGGTGTTAGGCTTCGTTACAGCTGTTACGCTAGCGATTCTTCTCAATGAGCTGCGCAAAGTTATTTTCAAACGTTTTGTACAGACGATCAGTTATTTGCCCCACTTTATTTCATGGGTTGTGGCTGCAAGCATTGTTTCCGGTGCTTTGTCGACAGACGGCGGTATTGTAAATGAAATTTTGTTGAAATTACATTTGATTAGCGAGCCGATTCTATGGCTAGGTAAGGGAGAATATTTCTGGGGGATTCTTGGTGCCTCTGAAGTGTGGAAGAACGTTGGTTGGAATACCATCATTTATTTAGCTGCAATGACGACAATAGATCCAGCGCTGTATGAGTCCGCAGAAATGGACGGGGCTAATAGATTTCAACGCATTGTGCATATTACGCTGCCTGGTATTAAACCAGTTATTATCATCCTACTAATCATGAATTTAGGTCACATTCTTGAGTCTGGCTTTGAACCGCAGTATTTGCTCAAAAATGGGATGAACATAAATTATGCTGAAAATCTTGATATTTTCGTACTCAATTACGGCATTAACTTGGGTAACTTCTCATTGGCAACAGCAGCAGGCATTTTCAAGACAGTGGTTAGCTTTATCTTCTTGATCAGTGCGAATCAGATTGCCAAACGTGCCGGGGAAGCCAGATTGTTCTAGCTAGCACATTTTACAAGGAGGTATCAGCTATGGAAGCTGCGCAACATACAAGCTCGAGTCGGCGGAATACGCACATAGGTGATCGTCTGTTCGATTTTTGCAATATCCTGTTTATGCTAGGTCTCGTTGTTGTTACGCTGTATCCCTTTGTAAATACGCTTGCCGTCGCGTTGAATGATGCGAATGACGCTGTGCGTGGAGGTATTTACCTGCTTCCAAGAATGTGGACAACGGATAACTTTAAATATGTGTTTAGCGAAGCCGCCATTGTGCATGCTTTCTTCATTTCCGTGTTGCGTACGGTGATCGGTACGGTCGTTACGGTGTTCTGCTCCGCAATGGTAGCCTACACCATGTCGCGCCAGGAATATGTGCTTCGCAAGTTCATTACGGTAGCTTTTATTTTCACGATGTATTTCAGCGGCGGATTAATTCCAGGATACTTGCTCGTTCGGGATCTTGGCATGTTGGGAAGCTTCTGGGTATATATCATTCCCGGTATGATAGGGGTATTTAACTTAATTATCATCCGTTCGTTTATTGAAGGACTTCCGGATGGGATTATGGAAGCGGCTCGTATTGATGGCGCAAATGATTTCTCAATGTTCATGCGAATTGTACTTCCGCTCGTTGTTCCCGTACTGGCGACGGTTGCGCTATTTAGCGCGGTTGGTCAATGGAATTCTTGGTTCGACGTCTTCTTGTACAACTCATCGCATGAAAAGTTAAGTACACTGCAGTTTGAGTTGATGAAAATCTTACAAAATACGAACACCCAAACATCGCAAACGGCGGCGGATGTCTTCGCAAGCAGTGCGAACACAGGGGCAACTGTGGTCACCCCAACGTCGATCCGTTCCACGATGACGATTGTGGTCAGCCTCCCGATTATTATGGTGTATCCGTTCTTGCAGAAGTACTTTGTTAAAGGGATGACCGTTGGCGGAGTAAAAGGTTAGTAGATATAGCGACGAACCCCCGGCATGTCTGATGTGTTGGGGGTTTGTTTATGAGGAGGCATTTCATATGCAAAAGCAAGCGACGGGCGCATCGGCTACAGGCAGCTACCGCAATCTATTTGCGGAGTACGGGTATGCGGAGTCTGATATTCAACATAAAGTGCAGGACATGTGGAACCAATTGTTCCACGGTGATGAAGATACGAGAATCTATTACGAAGCGGGTGAAGCTGGGGCTTATTTACTGGATACAGGCAATCTAGATGTCCGCACAGAAGGTATGTCCTATGGGATGATGATAGCCGTACAGCTGGGTCATAAGGACGTGTTTGATCGCATATGGAAGTGGACGCACACGAACATGCTGATGACCGAGGGTGAGAATGCGGGATATTTTGCTTGGTCGTGCAATACCGACGGCTCCAAGCGCTCGAACGGTCCAGCACCAGATGGGGAAGAATACTTCGCCTTGTCCCTCTTCTTTGCTTCTCATCGCTGGGACGATGGTGCAGCGCCGTATAACTACAGTGAGCAGGCAAGAGACTTGCTGCGGACGTGTGTTCACAAAGGCGAAGACGGCGTCGGCCAGCCGATGTGGAATCCGAACAATAAGCTGATCAAGTTTGTTCCCAACTGCGAATACTCAGACCCATCGTATCATCTGCCGCATTTTTATGAGCTGTTTGCCGAGTGGGCCTATGAAGAGGATCGACTGTTTTGGCAAGAGGCTGCGGAGGCTAGCCGAGCCTATTTGCAGATCGCTTGCCATCCGGAGACGGGCTTGGCGCCCGAGTATGCGCATTACGACGGCACGCCGAATGACGATCGTGGCTATGGCCACTTCTTCAGCGACTCCTACCGTGTAGCTGCAAATATTGGCTTGGATGCGGCGTGGTGCGGCGGCTCCAATTGGCATGCCGACACGGTCAATCGCATTCAGGACTTTTTCGCGGATAAGACACCGGATGACTATCGTCGGTACAGAATCGACGGCACGCCTTTTGAGGAGAAAGCCCTGCACCCTGTTGGCATCATAGCTACAAATGCAATGGCTTCGCTGGCCGTGCCTGACGGTGCGTATGCCCGAGCGTGTGTGGACTTATTTTGGCAGACACCCGTTCGCACAGGTGTTAGACGGTATTATGATAATTGCTTATATGCGTTTAGCGTGCTTGCGCTGAGCGGGAATTTTAAAGTTTGGCTGCCTAAGTAAAAGGGGGAGTCGCGTTTAGTAATGACCGTCCAAATTGGGACGGTTTTTTTTGTCGTACAGCAAGGTTGCATGCACAGCATTTCGTTCACAATTCAGACACAATATTTTAATCTATTTTTCAGATTTGCTTAAGGTTGGTTTATTGTTCCAGACGTATAGTGATGATGGATAATATGAACGCATAGAAATGGGGGATCTTGGATGCTAGAGGTCAAACAAGTCAGCAAGCTGTACGAAAATGATCGCGGCGTGCATAACATCGACTTCTCGATGCAGCGCGGTGAAATCGTCGGCTTCTTAGGACCGAATGGTGCTGGCAAAACAACGACGATGCGCATGATTACAGGTTACCTGAATCCGACGCATGGTCAAATCTGGGTGGATGGTCACTCCATGGCCGACAATCCGAAAAAGGCTCGCCGCAAGATCGGCTACTTGCCGGAAACACCGCCCCTGTACCCCGAGATGACGGTACAGTCCTACCTGCGCTTCATCGCGAACCTGCGCGATGTGCCTGCGCGCGAACAAAAACTGCGTGTCGGCGAAGCCATCGACAAGCTCGGGCTGCAAGGTCGCGAGAAGCAAATCATTCGCTCCCTCTCCAAGGGATATAAGCAGCGCCTCGGACTCGCGCAAGCGATTCTACACCAACCGGATCTGCTAATTCTGGACGAGCCCACATCTGGCCTCGATCCCAAGCAGATCATCGAGATCCGCCAGCTCATCCACGAACTGGGCGAGAACCACACCGTGCTGCTGAGCACGCACATCCTGCCTGAAATTAACGCGATTTGTAACCGCGTTCTCATTATTAACCAAGGCCGCGTCGTCCTCGACGAGCGCCCAGAGCATCTCGGCCGCACGATGGGCGAGACGTTCGAGGTGTCGCTCGAGGTCAAGGGACCTCGCGAGCGGATCCTGACCGAACTGCGCAGCCTGCCATCTGTCGGCGAAGTGAAGGAAGTCGACGCGCCGGAAGCGGGCGCAGGGATACCTGCTCTTGAATCCGCGGAGTCTGGCACAGACGAAGCTCAAGCACCGGCATCCACGCCAACCGCACCAGCCGGGTCCGTGAAGCTCATTGTCACCTCCGCAGATCGCACAGAGGACATCCGCGAAGCGTTGTTCTACCACCTCGCAAGCGCGAGCTTGCCGATTCTTGCGATGAAGCGGGAAAGCCTCAGCTTGGAGGATATTTTCCTCAAGCTGACAACGGACGAGCCGGCCGACACATCCAAAGAGGAGGAGGGTGATACCGATGCGTAGAATTTGGGCCATTTGCTCCAAAGAGCTGCAAATGTATTTCTTTTCTCCAGTTGCGTATGTGGCGTTTGCCTTCTATGTGCTGTTGTCGAGCTTCTTCTTTTACATTAATTTTGTGGCCGGGCAGCCGCCGATTGTGGATGCGCGCTCCATTGTGGGCAATACCACGTTCATCTATCTGTTTATTATTCCGCTATTAACCATGCGTCTGGTAGCAGATGAGTTCCGCCAAGGGACAGATGAACTGCTCCTGACATCACCTGCGGGTATTAGCGAAATCGTGCTAGGTAAATATTTATCCGCACTGATTGTGCAAGTTGGTCTAGTAGCGATCAGCTTGGTATATCCGCTCATTATGTCGTCTTTCGGCACATTGGATATGCCTGTCACATGGTTGTCGTACTTGAGCATGTTCCTGCTGGGCTGTGCGATGATGGCGATCGGATTGTTCGCATCCAGCTTGTCGAATAACCAGATGGTTGCGGGAATCACCGGCTTCGTCATTCTGCTGTTGTTGTGGCTTCTTGATTGGGTTAGCAGCTCTATGACGGGTAAATTGAAGGACTACGTAGGTCAATTTTCATTGACCAGCCACTTGGGCAACCTGCAAAAAGGCGTCCTCCATGGCGGCGACATCCTCTTTTACATCACATTAACAGCTGTGTTCCTGGTTCTCTGTATACAAGTCCTTGAAAGAAAGCGTTGGAGGTGAGCGGAATGAATAAGTGGATACGGGGAACTAATGCGACTGTTCTATCAATCGCCGTTATCGGCATTTTCATACTTCTGACAATCTTCCTTCACTCGCTGAAAGGCTTCCAGGTCGATTTGACGAAAAACAAAAACTTCACGCTCTCCGAGCAAACAACCGCTGCACTGAAAAATCTTAACCAAGATATTCACGTGATTGCCTTCACGAACAATGGGGATGGTAATGACTTTGTAACGCGTCAAGTGACGGATATGGTGGCTGAGTATAAAAAGCAAAGCAGCAAAATTACGTACGACGAGTACGATATGCTGAAGCAGCCTTCCATGGCGAAGCAGTATGGCGTGGACCAAGGCGGAACGATTATTTTCGAAATGGGCTCCAAAAAGCAAAACATCAATTTCTATGAATTGTTCATGGGCCAACAAGATGGTTCGTACACGTTCTCAGGTGAAGAGAAGTTCACCCAAGCCATTCAAAGCCTGAGCTCCACAGAGAAGCATACGGTTTACATGCTTTCTGGTCATCAGGAGTATCCAGTATCTGCGATGAGTATTTTCAAAAGCAGCCTAGCGGCTGCTAACTACGACGTGAAAGATCTGAATCTTTACGTGGAAGGCAAAATCCCGGATGATGCGCAAATGCTCATGCTGCTTGGGCCGCAAAACGACCTGAACGATAAAGAAGCGGAGCTTATTCAGGCCTATTTGAAGGGCAAAGGAAAAATTTATATTGCGCTGGGCTTTAACAAGGATATGGCGACGAAATGGAAAAACATCGATGCGCTCATGAAAACCTACGGCGTTCAAGATCAACATGCGATCGCGATTGAAGCGAAGCAGACATCTTTGTATGACCCTTTAACGATCATTCCGGAATACGGTACACACGATATTACGAACAAATTGTCCAGTAATAATTTAATCACCATGCTCTCTCTGGCCGTTAGCTTGAATGCAGATGAAAGTGCACCGGACTTCACGAAATCCCTATTGTTAACTACGACGGATAAGGCTTACGGTGAAACGGACATTAACCTACTAGCGCAGTCCAAAACAAAGCAGGACGCAACCGATGTCAAGGGACCGCTTAACTTGGGTTACGCCATCTCAGACAAAGATAACAAGCCGAAAGCTGTTATTTTAGGCGGCTCTACGTTTGTGTTGGACCAAGATATTCAAAATCAAGGGAATAAGGACTTTGCGCTGAACAGTATAGGCTGGCTGCAAGAACAGAAGGATCAAATTACGATCCGCCCACGTCAAGGGGATGCGTTCCAACAGGCGATGATTACACCTAGCCAAGCGAATACCATTTTCCTCATTACGATTGTGTTCTTACCGCTCTTGTTCCTCGTCATTGGCGGCTTGATTTGGTGGAGGAGGAGAAGAGGATGAAACGGTTTATTCCCACGATTCTGTTAGTCGTCATTTGCATCGGTGGTTTCTGGTACGCGTCGAGCAAGGACTTCTTCCAAGAGAAGAAAGATGAACCGAAGTCGCTTCTAGTCCTGAAGCAAGAAGAGGTGCAGTCCATCTCGCTAGCCTCAGAGGGCGGTTTGACAGCACTTAACCGCACGGCCAATGGCTGGGATATGCAAAAGCCGCAAGCGGCGCCAACGAATGCGAACCAAGTCGACGCTTGGCTCGATGCTTTAGGTCTGGTGACGTCGACTAAGCTGGTGGAGGAGCAAGCCTCCAATCTAGTCGAATACGGCTTGGATAAGCCAGTTGGCACCTATGAAGTTACACTGAAGGACGGTTCGAAGAAAGGCTTGCTCGTCGGGACAGCGCTGCCGATCGAAGGCTTCTCCTACGTACAGGTAGCAGGTTCTCCGGCTGTGTATCAAGTCAGCGATCAGTCCTTGACCTCACTGAACAAAGCGCCGGTTGACTTCGCGGATACAAGCCCGATTCAACTCGAGAACGACAAGGTACAAAGTGTCAAGTTGACATGGAAGGGCCAGTCATGGACACTTTCCAAAACAGATAAAGATAAAGTTGCTGCGGACGCGAACTGGAAGCTGGGGGACAAAGAGTTGAGGGGCGCGGATGCAAGTCCGCTGCTGGATCAGCTGATCTTCTTGCATGCTAGCGAACTCCCGCAAGCGGCAGCTGGGACGCCGACAACAGGCGGAGAGCTTAAATTGGAGATTGTATTAACGGTTGATGGTAAAGATGTTACCGATGTCTATGAAGGTAAATTGAGCGGAGAACAAGTTTGGCTGGCTAAGCAGGGTGGGCAGTGGGCCTACGCGCTGGCAGCCGAAGATATTCAGCAATTAGCAGATGCTTATGCGGGTAAACCCGCTCAGCCTGCTTCGTAAGTAGAAACTGCTTCCTACAGGGATTCTCCTGTGGTGAAGCAGTTTTTTTGTTAAAACGACATAAAACGGCATTTTTTGGGAAAAATAAAAGAGAGGAAAGGAGGTCACATGCACATGTACAGCACACAAGATAACCAAGTTATTTCAGGTAAAGAGCTTTCGTATCTGTCCGATACGTTCAAGAATGAAGAATTGTTAGCGAAGCTTTGTGTACAAGGCGCGGTGAACAGCCAAAGTCAGTCCTTGAAGCAAACGTTGTCTCACCTATCTCAGGAACGCTTGCAAAATATGAGTATCCTGATCAATACCCTGCAGCAGCAATCTGGCATGACCCACTAATTCGAACCAACAAGGAGGTGCAAGACATATGTATCAGCAAAATACGCAACAACAGCAGCAAGTGGATTTAGAAGATTTGGATTTTGCCAATTTCGTCTTGTCTGAATTGAAGCGCAGTGCGCGTGAATATACAACAGCAGCTTTGGAAGCTGCAAACCCTGGCATTCGACAAACCTTCGAAACCTTATTGCAAAAAACGTTGGATGATCAAGCGCTTGTTTTTCAAGAAATCCAGAAGCTAGGCGGATATCCCATTCAACAGGCTGAGCAGCAGATGATTGGGCAAGAACTGCAGAAGCAGAGTCAGACGGCGATTCAGGTACAATCCATCGTCCAACAGTATATAAGCAGATCCGCTTCGGCAAGCTTCACGCAGGAAGATCGTAGCTCTGTGAACGCGACACAGCCGCAGTTGCAGTCGCAACAAGATCAGCAGTCCCAGTACCAGCAAAGGCAGCCGTACAGTCAGCAACAGGCGCAACAAAGTGGGCAGCAGAATCAAGTTGCGGCCCAGCACCAAGCGCCAACACCGGCATTCCAGCCTGTTAATTATGCCAGTCAATATCCGAATGCTGTATACAACAATCAACAAGGCCGGGGCCAAGGATATACACCAAGTCAGACACAACAGCAATCCTCCTATCATCAGACCCAAACACGGGGCTACCAAGACCAAAGCCATGAGCAGGCTAGCTATGGACGTGGGCCTCAAGGGTATGCGGCTTCTTCCAACCATACAAATGAGCACACAGGGATGACGGGGGCTGGTAGATCTTCGCAAGCACGCATTGTTTCGCGAACACAGCCTGGCATGCAATCTGCGAATTCCGAAGGCAACTCCTATACGAATAGATCGCAAGAAGGTAATAAGTATAACTTCTAAACAAATGTAACCCCATTTTAAATCGTTCAGAGACATCCTGATCTTCATGAGGCAGGGTGTCTTTTTACGTTTCCCTCTAATTTGTCCCACTATTTTTGTAATTCAGGAATGAGTACGGCTTGGCACACATATATAAGGAACATAGGATGTCCAAACTTAGGGAAGAGGGAGCTTACGCTGATGAAAAAAACATGGGTATACGGTGCGGCTACGCTAGTGGTATTGGGAGCATTAACAACAGCATGCGGTTCCAAAGATGAAATTATCCCGTCCGTGGCTACAGGGGCGAAGGATGCAGGCACTGTGACAACGACTCAAGTGAAGACAGAAACAGGAACGGGCACAAAAACGACAGCGACGACTGCCAAGCCTGCGATTGATGCCAGCTACAAGGTTGATGGGAAGAACGTCACGATCACGTACCAAACGTCCAATTTCAAATTATCAGAAGAAGCTATGAATAAAGCCAATGTACAGGGAGAAGGGCATCTCCACCTGTATGTAGACGGTAAGCAGAAAGCGATGATCGGCAAGACAGGCCCATTAACGCTCACGAATTTAACAACAGGCGCCCATGAAATTAAGCTTGAGCTTCAGCAAAATGACCACAAAGAAATCAACGTTGAGAAAATTCTCAATATCGTCGTGAAATAACGAACATTTGTGCGTATTATAGCGCAAATCAAGCATCCAAGAAGATCAGGCAACGACAAGTGCATATTCCTCTAAAAGACGGGCGATTAGCCCGTCTTTTGTCATTTGACACACCCCTATGCGTAGCATAGACTGTTGTTAGTATGGCAGAACTGCCGCCTAATCGGAGGGAAACAATTGATCGTCGATATACGTAAGTGGAAGCATGTATTTAAGCTAGACCCAGACCGGGACATCTCAGATGAGGCGCTGGATCGGCTCTGTTTATCTGGCACAGATGCGATTCTCGTAGGAGGCTCTTCAGGGGTCACATTCGATAACACCGTGGATCTATTATCACGAATTCGTCAATACGAGGTTCCCTGTGCGTTGGAGATTTCCAATCAGGAAGCGATCGTGCCGGGGTTTGACCTCTTTTTAATCCCTGTTGTGCTGAATGCCGATGATCCGAAATGGATCGTGGGACAGCATCACGAGGCGCTTAAGGAATACGGCGCTTTGCTGAATTGGGATGAGATCGTAGCTGAAGGCTACATTATATTGAATAAAGATGCGACGGCAGCTCAGCTGACCTCAGCGCGAACTTACTTGGATGCCAGGGACGTAGCAGCTTATGCGCGTATGGCGGACAAGCTTTTTCACATGTCGATTGTGTATCTGGAATACAGCGGCACCTTTGGCGACATGGAGCTCGTCCGTCGGACGCGGCAGGTGCTCGAGAATGCACGTTTAATCTATGGCGGCGGGATCGATTCGCTAGAGAAAGCCCAACAAGCAGCAGAAGCAGCAGACACCATTGTGGTCGGCAACATTATATATAGTGACTTGGAGCAGGCGCTTCAGACCGTGAATGTGAACTTTGATAGAAATGGAAGGTAACCCTAACGTGAATGAAACTGTCAATATTTTAGAAGCAGTCAAAAAGTTGAACCCCCAGCAGCGCAAAGCTGTAGAAGCCGTGGATGGCCCTCTATTAATTATGGCTGGAGCGGGAAGCGGCAAGACGCGTGTGCTCACGCATCGGATTGCTTACCTCATTGGTACGCGTAAAGCGGCGCCGTGGAACATTTTAGCCCTTACTTTTACGAACAAAGCAGCCCGTGAAATGCAAGATCGTGTGGGTAAGCTGGTGGGTGGCAGTGGAAGCGACATTTGGGTATCCACGTTTCACTCCATGTGTGTGCGCATGCTGCGCAAAGACATCGACCGGATTGGCTTTTCCTCGAACTTTACGATTCTGGATTCAGGAGATCAACTGTCGGTTATTAAATCCTGCTGCAAAGAGCTTAACATTGATACGAAGAAATATGAGCCGAAAACATTCCAAGCAGCCATCTCCACAGCGAAAAACGAACTTATCTCTCCTAAACAATTTGAAGACAAAATCGGTGACTACTTTGATGGTTTGACCTCGAAAATTTATACCCTGTATCAAAAGAAGCTAAGAGCTAATAACTCTCTCGATTTCGATGATTTGATTATGGCGACGATTCAGTTATTTAAAGAAGTGCCAGAGGTTCTGGAGTTTTATCAAAACAAATTTCAATATATTCATGTCGATGAGTATCAAGATACGAACAGAGCGCAGTATATGCTGTGTCAGATGATCGCGTCCAAACATAAACGCATTTGTGTTGTCGGGGATAGCGACCAGTCCATCTACCGTTGGCGTGGAGCGGATATTAGCAATATCCTCAATTTCGAACAGGATTACCCGGATGCAACGGCGATTCTCTTGGAGCAGAACTATCGCTCGACCTCGAATATTTTGCAGGCAGCCAATAAGGTCATTGCCAACAATACAGGCCGTAAACCGAAGAATTTGTGGACGGATAAAGAGGGCGGCTTCCCTATTAAGCTGTACCAAGCTGATTCCGAGTATGATGAGGGCTACTTCGTTACGAATGAAATCAATAAGAATAAGTCCAATGGTAAAAGATTCGGCGATCACGCTATCCTCTACCGTACGAATGCCCAGTCACGGGTTATCGAGGAAATTCTCATTAAATCTGATATTGCCTACACCATCGTCGGCGGGGTCAAGTTCTATGATCGTAAAGAGATTAAAGATATTTTGGGCTACCTCCGTCTGATCTCTAACCCGAATGATGATATCTCCTTGAATCGGATTGTGAACGTGCCGAAGCGGGGCATTGGGGATACCACGATGGACAAAGTAGCGGATATGGCAGCTCGCAGAGGGCTTTCGCTTTTTGCGATGTTGGAGGAAGTCGATTCCCTCGAGATCAACACGAAGGCAAAGCATGCCCTCGCAGATTTCCGCGAAATGGTGGATAACCTGAATCGCATGGTGGACTACTTGTCCGTAACCGAGCTGACTGAGAAAATCCTAGAAATGTCCCAGTACCGCGTAGAGATGCAGCGTGAGAACACGATTGAGTCCAAGGCTCGTCTCGAAAATATTGAAGAGTTCTTGTCCGTAACCATGGACTTCGAGAAGCGCAATGAGGATAAATCCCTCATTTCCTTCCTGACAGATCTTGCGTTGATCGCGGATATCGACACGTTGGATAAAGACAAGCCCGAAGAAGAACAGGACGCTGTCGTCCTCATGACGATGCACAGTGCCAAAGGACTTGAGTTCCCGGTTGTCTTCATCATCGGGATGGAAGAAGGCGTCTTCCCGCACAGCCGTGCGTTCGCCGACAACGAAGAGCTTGAAGAGGAGCGCCGTTTAGCCTATGTCGGCATCACGCGCGCTGAGCAAGAGCTGTTCCTCACGTGCGCCCGCATGCGCACGCTCTTCGGCCGTTCCGCCGCGAACGCGCCGTCGCGATTCCTGCAGGAGATTCCGAAGGAACTCCTGGAAACCGTCTCCGCTGGCGGCGCAAGCGGCGGGTTCTCCCGAGGCGGCCGTTCCGTCGGAGGCTCCTCGTGGGGCAGCGGCAGCGCCGCTGCATCGAGCCGCGGTGGTACGTCCACCGGCTCGTCTGCCTGGGGCACACCGTCCTCCTTCGGGGGACGGCCTAGCACTGGCCCTGCCACTGGCGCTAACGCCGGCGCGGCTGCGCCAAACCCTGCGGCCGCGCCGAGACCGGCTGCGTTCCGGGCTCCGCAGCCTGCCGCAGGCGGCACGACGGACTACAAAGCCAGCGACCGCGTGTCGCATGGCAAGTGGGGCGTCGGCACCGTCGTGTCCGTGAAGGGCTCGGGTGATGACACCGAGCTGCAAATTGCTTTCCCGGCGCCTGTTGGCTTGAAGCGCCTGCTCGCGAAGTTCGCTCCAATCACGAAAGTGTAGGAGCGCTCTGTCTTTTTCACCCTTGCCCTGTTTGCACCTATTCCCATTGAGAGAGGAAGAGTCCGCCATGACCGACAAACTCGCGGTAATGAAAACCCTCATCCAAGAAATTAACAAGCATAACCACAATTACTATACGTTGGATCAACCCACGATTTCGGACGCAGAGTGGGATGCACTTTATGATAAATTGTCTAAGCTGGAGGAGGAGACAGGGGTTACCCTGCCTGCTTCCCCTACCCATCGGGTCGGCGGGGACATCCTCAAAGGTTTTGAACCGCACCGTCATTTAGCACGTCTTTGGAGCTTGGATAAGGCTCAAAACGCGGATGATTTGGCAGCCTGGCACACGCGTGTACTCAAGCTAATCACTGATTACAACAGCAAGAACCCTGAAACACCTCTGCCAGACCCTACATATGTGGTAGAACTTAAGTTTGATGGGCTTACCCTAAACCTTACATATGAGCAAGGTCAGCTCGTACAAGCCTCCACCCGTGGAAACGGGACAGTTGGCGAGGGCATTTTAGCTCAAGTCAAAACGATTAAATCGATCCCGCTGGAAATTCCATACGATCAAGGCACGATTGAAGTGCAAGGCGAAGGCGTCATGTTCCTGTCTGTCCTTGAAGCCTACAATCAGACGGCCGCAGAGCCGCTCAAAAACGCGCGAAATGCCGCAGCAGGTGCCCTGCGCAATCAGAATCCTAAACTAACCGCAGAGCGTAAGCTGAACGCTTTCTTCTATAATGTGGGCTACAGCAGTGACCTCCAATTTGAAAATCATGCCGATATGGTTCAGTTTCTGCGCGACAATCTGTTCAAAGTGAGCAACCGCACACGGTACTTCTCCACGATCGAAGAAGTGAGTGGTGAATTGGAACGCATCGCAGAAGAGCGCTCCAGCTTCGACTTCCTCATTGATGGAAGCGTCGTGAAGCTGACGGATATGCGCACGAGGGAAGTATTCGGCTATACGGAGAAATTCCCGCGTTGGGCGATTGCCTACAAGTTCGAAGCCGAAGAAGCGACGACAACGCTGCAAAGTGTTTCTTGGGAAGTCGGCCGCACGGGTAAAATCACACCTTTAGCCCGCGTAGAAGCCGTTGATCTCGCAGGCGTGACGGTGCAGAACTGCACGCTCAACAACGTCGGTGACATTGAGCGCAAAAACCTCAAACACGCCCTCGGCAGCCTCGTCTATATCCGCCGTTCGAATGACGTCATTCCAGAGATTCTCGGTAAGGTAACCGAGGAGAATGACGGCGAGGAAATCGTGGCACCGACGCATTGCCCGTCATGTGGCAGTGAGCTGGAGATGCGTGGCGCGCATCTTTTCTGTCTCAACCGTCTCGGCTGCAGTCCGCAGCTCGTCGGACGGATGGCGCATTTTGCTTCGCGCGATGCGATGGACATTGAATTTTTCAGCGAGATGACCGCTTCACAGCTACATCAAGAGCTGGATGTCCGCGATCCTGCGGATCTGTACACCTTGCAATTCGACGATCTCGTCAAGCTCGATCGCTTCGGCGAGAAAAAGGCGCGCAATCTCCTCGGCGCCCTCGATAAGAGCAAGTCCCGCGATCTGGCGTCTTTCCTGTATGCACTTGGTATCCCGAACTCGGGCAAAACCACAACGAAAGTGCTGGCCGATCACTATCGCAGCCTTTCGCGCATTATGGAAGCAACCACGGAGGAGCTCATTACGCTTCCAGACGTGGGCGGCATCGTAGCGGAGAGCATTCATTCGTTCTTCCGCGACCCCGTGATGGTGTCCAGCATTGAGCGGATGCTTGCAGCAGGCGTGAATCCCGTAGCAGAAGAAGCACCAGTGATCGTTGCGAGTGAAGATAACCCGTTCTTTGGCAAAACGATCGTCCTTACAGGAACACTTTCCTCCATGGGGCGGGATGAATGCGCCAAAAAGCTCGAAGCCCGTGGAGCTAAGATTACCGGCAGCGTCTCCAAAAAAACCGACATCGTCATCGCCGGCGAAAGTGCAGGCAGTAAGCTGACCAAGGCGCAGGATTTGGGCATCCGCATTATTGATGACGAACAAGAGCTATTGCAGTTGCTAGGTGAAGATTAAACTTATATGAAGTGAGGTGACAGCCGCCATGCCGGAAATCCTACATATTGTCAACGGAGATGTTTTCGGAGATAAGCTTCGTACCTCTGGTATCGATGGTGAGATTTTGGTGTGGCGTGAGTCGCTCTATGAAGGACCTATCGGCATGCAAATGTCGGATAGCGACCTTTTATCTATGCGAGCTTCCTATATGAATCATCGGTACGGCATTCCCGTGGATACCTTCAAGCGCCAAACGTTGGCGCAGGAAACGACGCTCAATACCCTTTCGAACGACGTAGGCGAGGTTGTCCTGTGGTTCGAGCATGATTTATATGATCAATTGATGCTGTCTTATTTGCTTTCAAGAATAGCTGAATTACCTCATCGTTCCTTCCAACTATCGTTGATATGTATCGATCGCTTCCCTGGCATTGACCCATTCTATGGTCTAGGGCAGTTAACCGTGGAACAAATCCTTCAACTGCATGGTACTTGGTTGCCTGTTACTGAAGGTCAGTTGCGCCTTGGCAGTAAAGTATGGACGGCCTATGCGGCTTCTGAGCCTTTGTCTATGGCTGCTTTATTAGAAGAAGACCTTTCGGCTCTCCCCTTTCTTAAAAAGGCCTTAGCGGCCCATACAGCTCGTTTTCCTTCTATGCAAAATGGCTTGTCCGCCATTCAGCAGGTGACACTTGAGCTGTTAGTGGACGATGAAGTTTCTATCCTGTCCTTATTTCAAAAGGTTTCCGAGCAAGCCAGCCACTATGGCTTAGGTGATTTGCAGTTCTGGGGCATCCTAGATGGCCTGTGGCATTGCAACAATCCTTTAATCCAAGTGCTTGGTGGATATAACCTCCCGAGGTACGGTGAAGCATGGCCGCAGCAATTTGAAAAATTCAGAGTAAAGTTAACAGAAATGGGTAAACTTATTCTTGCCTGTGAACAAGATCAAATCTGTCTGAATGGGATCGATGAATGGATCGGTGGCGTTCACTTGGTAGGTATGCAGGATATTTGGCGCCGAAATGCTGTGCCAATAGGGTTTTTCAAGCGGTAAGATATTATTTTTAAAAAGGTGCTTGCATTTCGTTTTGAAACCTGATAATATATGTTCTTGTCACCGCAAGAGCGATGCATTAACGCTTTAAACGGTAACGCAATAAAGCTCTTTGAAAACTGAACAAATGAATGAAGCATATCAGCAAATAAGTCACGCGAGTGACTACAATTGAGATTGCAAAATCTCGCTAGCATCAAAATGAGCAAGTCATCTTTCTATTATGGAGAGTTTGATCCTGGCTCAGGACGAACGCTGGCGGCGTGCCTAATACATGCAAGTCGAGCGGGTTTA
>NZ_JCAUAY010000010.1:0-215508 GCF_059692195.1 Paenibacillus sp. J22P90 | reverse complement strand
ATTAAGGATAATGAGTTTTTCCGCAGCTCCATATTTTTTAAACATGAAAAAGCTCCCCTTACAGCAACAGGTTTTATTATTTCACCTGTCTACCGTAAGGGGAGCATATCATTTCTGGGCTGCCGCTTTTTATTTAATATGAGGTTCTTTGAAAAAACTTGTTTCTTTAATTGATCCGGGGATGGGAGTATTTCCCAAAAATCCAAACTAAATCAGTTACTTGTTTTCTGCCACCTCACGGTTTTTTAAATCTATTAACAGCCCAATACAAGTAATAATAAATGTAACAAGCAATATAAGACCATAAGCGGGAACGACAAGGTAGCCGCCAACAACTTCTGTTTCTGGATTTAAACTATATGCGAAATAGTTAAACACCAAGGAACTAACAATAAAATCGATTACATATAAAACCCCAGTTGTCGTATTTCCAATGATATATAAAGCAAAACCCGCAAATGAGATTGGCACTAAAAAAATGACAAAAAAGAAAGTATACTCATCTGAGTTTCCAGCGTACAAAGGCAGTAAAGAACCAGCTAATAATGCTGCCCAGATCAAAAATATACAAGTATATTTGTAAAACTTAAATCTTCGTTTCCCATTTTCAGTTACTATTTTCTTAATTAGTCGATACATTAAATAGATGAATGCAAGTGAAATACCAACCAAAGTGATTATGAGGAGTGGAATAAGAGCGGCCTCCTTCCATTTCAGATTTAAAAGCTTTTATATTACGAATCTGATTAGCTAGTTAATTTAATATTCCATATTTCACCAAATATCTCCTTTTTTTATCGTCGTACTCCTGTCAATACAAAAGGCTGCCCCGCGGCAGCCTCTTAAAGTGGATTATTCAACTATAAACCTCAAATAGCGTTATCTAGGTAGTACTGCCTTCATTGGGTAAAATTCCGTTGTCATAATTCCCGCCATCGTTGCAGGGTCTTCTGCAATCAGTGCTGGGACTTGAGCTGCACTTTCAACTTCAATGATCGCAAGTCCATGTGGAGATGCCGGATTGAGAACGGGGCCGAACACTAGCGCAATCCCCTGATTCTGCTTTTCCGTCCAATAGGCGATGTGTTGCATCATAATGTTACGTTCTTCTTCGGTCATGTCCTGATGAAAAGTTGTTCTCGGTGGGGTGGACCACAACATGAAGTGCATTTTTCCTGAATTGTTAGAGATGGCTTCTGACACTGCGATTCACTCCATTTTCTTAAAATGTATTTCCAACTTCACTGCGCGTTATTAATTATGTCATTAATTCCATCTAATATTCAATAAACACGCTATATCCACGTTATAAAAGATTTACTTACTATCGTTACATTGTTGTTTTTCGCCCAATGATTTAAATCCGAAGTACCACTGTCTTCATCCTCTGAAAACCTAAAAGTCATCTTCATCGGAACGATGTTTTTTCCATACGGTTTTATTCCAATAACGGGTCTGAAATAGCCTTTGGTCAGAATCACCTTTATTTCGCTGGCTTGAATTGTACGTCCATTTACTATGATTTTATCATCGAGCAGGTGTAACTCCCCTTGGTTCTTTAACGTCCTGTACAAAATAACTAAAAACGCGACTAAACTCAAAAAGAGCCAAGCATATATGGCATATACTACGCCTACGCTTTCCCTATCAGCAATGGATCTAAGCAGAAGAGATGAAATAATCAAAACATGAGCAATCATGCTTAGAATCGTTCCGATCCCCGCAGGACTTTTAACGTAATGCTTTGCCAATTTGAATCCCCCCATCCCCTTTCATATTACCATAAAATGGTGTTTGTGGTTCGAGCATACGCAGCATCAACTAAAAAAAAAGAAAAGGCCGTCCCAAAAGTAGAACACTCTACTTTCAAGACAGCCTCTTGGCATCATGCTTTTACTCGACCAATGTCCATACCCCAGCTTTGCCTGGGATCTCGCCTTTGGTCCACCATTTCGCCTTATAAGTGTGCCCGGCATAAATGACTTTATCTCCGCCATTGTATGCCTTCAATTCGTTCCATGTCGGAAGGACATTTGTGGATACAGCTTTCCAAACATCAGAGACTGCAGGCTGTTCGCCCTTTGTCCACCAGCCGGCAACATACTCGATACCGCTATAAGTAACTTTGTCACCAGCTAGATAGATCTTGGAGCTATCCCATGCTGGAGCCGTTCCAGGTGTAGGCGTAATCGTCGCCGATTTCGTTGTAACTGTCAGCGCAGCACTAGCCGTGGAGCGGTTACCGGCTGCATCTAGCGCAGTAACGGTATATGCGTATGCTGTCGCAGCATTCAAACCGCTATCCGAAAAAGTTCGTGAAGTCGTTGTGCTAACCAGCTTACCGTCGCGATACACTTCATATTTCGTCACACCGACATTGTCCACGGCAGCCGCCCAACTGAGTGTAAGTGCCGATTCAGTTACGTTACTGGCGGCTAATCCCGTCGGTTGCTTTGGCGCCTCCGTATCTGGCGCTGGTGTTACCACTGGCAGGGTGCTTGCCGATACTGGTGTACTAGCTGCCGAACGGTTTCCAGCATTATCTACCGCTACTAACGTATACGCATATGTGGTGTTAGCTGGCAAACCGTTGTCGGTATACGCCGTTTGTGTTGTTGTACCGACCAGTTTACCATCGCGACTAACTTCATAATTCTTAATACCTGCGGATGCCGTTGATGCCGTTGATGCCGTCCATGAAATCGTAATGCTGCTCTCTGTATGCGTAGAGCACCAGATACCGATTGGCGCGTTTGGCAACACGACTGGCTCCGGATCAGGTGTAACCGTGCCGTCGCCTTGTGTCAGATTGACATCGATCGCCTGATAAAAGGCATTCCCCGTGTCACCAATCTCCCACACGCCTAGGATGATATAATAACCAGTCCGATCCGTCGGCACCTGACATTTATGAGTGACTGTCATTTCCGGTTTCACATTGCCGCCATCCACTGTGCAGAAAGGCTTCGACTCCAGTTGATCGCGAGTAAGCGGCTTATTCGGGTCCCAGCCTTTTTTAGTAATGTAATATTTCCATTCCTTCGTCACGTGATTGGCCGTAAACTTCCAGGTGAATGCATTTTCTCCACCTTTCATCTCAACCTTTTTCCAACGATTCGACGTTTGAGCATCCAGTTCAAAATACTTGGCTGCTCCCGCAATCTGACCGTCTGCCGGCCCCGATGCTGGGAATCCACCTTTACCTTCTACACTTTGCGGTTCATATTGAATAGCTCCACAATTCGTGTTAGCCCCTTGGTTACATAACAGTGAGCGACTACTTGGCGATTCTATGTACCCATGAGCTGAAGCTTTACTAGAGAAGGTAAATAGGCAAGCTAGTCCTACTACCATAAATCCAAGCAAAATCGCTAACTTAAATAGGCGGGTACCTGACGTCAGGCTCCCCCATTCCGAATGTTGCGTTGCTGTCATATCGATTCTCCTCGCATTTTGTAAAATAATCTCATTTCCAATCTTAGACATTTGCCAAATGCTTAGCTAGATTCAAAAGACCCAAGGGCATATGTACCTCGTGTCTTCGGTATCTATTAGCAAAAACAACATCTAAAGCGTGATATAAGACCCATATTTTTCTACTTTTTGTATGAGGAATCGATCATTGTTGTTCATTCGTCATCATTTGGGTCCTACTGCAACGTAGGCAGGAATCAGCTATGACATGAGGCTTGTATGAGTCAGATTTTCTATCTTTTCTACTTCTCTGGTTCCACGGTCCAGCTTATTTCCATGCCAATAGTCCTTTATTCCATTCGGAAAAAGGGGAGTTTTTTCTACATTTTCTGCTAAAATGAATGGCTGCGCCGTCATAAAAAAAGCTGCCCAACATACAGGCAGCCTGTTACTCACTTTGATTTCACACTACTCAATCAACAAACCTACATGATTTTCCCCGATCAACACCGACTCCATCTGGGGTTCTTTGGCATAGCTAACACGTGTCAGCAACACGCTTTCCTGCAAAACATGCTCAAACCGCGTTAACGCCGCTTTCAACTTGTCATCCACATCGAGTACGAGATGTACACGTTGATCAATAGGGAGTCCTAGCTTTTTACGATAGTCCTGAACGGAACGGATGACCTCTCTAACCATACCTTCCTGCTCTAACTCTTCAGTGATAGTCGTATTTAAGGCGACTGTCATTTGGTAACCAGTTGCTGAGGCGAAGCCTTCATTTGCTTGTTTTTCCACAAGTAAATCATCCAGTAGGATGTGCAGAGCTTCTCCATCGACTGTAACATCCAGATAGCCGTTGTCGAAGGCAGCTTTCGCTTCCTGGGCGGACAGGCCTTTCAAATGATTTTGCACAGGACCCACGAATCTACCATACTTTTTACCCGCTGTTTTCAAGTTTAATTTAAAATTGTAGTGCACGAAACCGGCATCACTCTGCACGACTCGGATTTCTTTGACGTTGATCTCATCTTTGATGATGTCTTCGAATTGACTCAGATTACAGTCACGGTCAAGTGAAATGAGCAGCTCAGACAGCGGCATGCGGGTCTTGATGCCTGTTTCATTCCGAATATTGCGAGCTAATTCTACGATTTGCCGCACAGCTTCCATATCATTTTCAAGTGCTGGATCACGTAAAGCCTCGTTCACGACCGGATAGTCAGTCAGATGAACACTTTCCACGCCTCCTAAATTATCGTACAAATCATCTGCCATTAGCGGCGCATACGGGGCTATCATTTTGGCAAGCGTCAGCAAAACGTCCCGTAATGTTTGATAGGCTGAACATTTATCAGCGTTTAATCCATTGCCCCAAAAACGATCCCGAGAACGCCGGATATACCAATTGCTCATCTCATCTACAAAAGCTTCGATTTGCTTCGCTGGATTCAAGAAATCGTAGATCTCGAGCCCTTTTATAACATGCTGCAAGGTGCTATGCAATCTCGACAAGATCCAGCGGTCCAATACATGCACAGCGACCTGCCGCGGATGTTCTTCAGGTTGATACCCATCTATCGTCGCATACAGCGCATAAAAAGCATGCGTATTCGTGATCGTATCGATGACTTTAGACTTCGCTTCAGCTACGATTTGCCTGGAAAAACGTTTGCTATTCCAAGGTGCACTATCGGATAACAACGCCCACCGAAACGCATCCGCCCCATATTCGTTGATGATTTCCCAAGGATCAATGCCGTTGCCTTTGCTTTTGGACATTTTTTGACCATGCTCATCCAGTACATGACCTGTTGATAGAACAGCCTTATAAGGAGCTTTCCCATTATAAAGCGTGGAGACGGCCAGCAAGCTGAAAAACCAACCCCTCGTCTGATCAATCCCCTCGCAGATCATGTCGGCAGGATACTGTTCACGAAATTGATCCGTATGCTCAAAAGGCTGATGATACTGGGCAAATGGCATGGACCCGCTGTCGAACCAGACGTCGATCACTTCTGAGGTTCGATCCATGATACCTCCGCAAGAGCACCGTAGCTTCACATCATCCACGTAGGGTTTATGCAGTTCAAGACTTTCATCGATGGGATGGATGGACCGATCACGAAGATCCTGGTGGCTGTCCGGTGCATATTCCACTGAACAATCTTGGCAAACCCACACATTTAGCGGCGTTCCCCAATAGCGGTTCCGGCTGATATTCCAATCAACGAGATCTTCCAGAAATTTACCGAAACGTCCTTCACGAAGATGCGAGGGATACCAAGTGATCTGGCTATTGTTCTCAATTAACTGATCTTTGATGGCCGTCGTTTTGATGAACCAACTCTCTGTCGCGTAATAGAGCAGCGGCGATTTGCAGCGCCAACAGAAAGGATAGCTATGCTCATATCGTTCTTTGGAAAACAACAGATGACGCTCGGACAAGTTTTTGACAATATCCACGTCGCAATCTTTCACGAACCGTCCTGCAAAATCAGTGATTTGATCGGTATACCGACCTGCCGCGTTCACGACATTTACAAAATCCAATTCGTGCTGACGAACGGTACGATAATCATCTTCTCCGTGAGCTGGAGCGATATGGACGATGCCAGTACCGCTGGCGTCACTGACATAATCCGCATCGACAACGATATGTCCTTTGTTCACACGCAGATAGCCAAATGGCGCCACATAGGAAGTGCCTACAAACTCAGAACCTTTATGCGTGGATAGGATCTCATAGTTCTCTTTCATTACTTTTTCAACGAGCTGGCTAGCGACGATATACACTTCACCATTTTGCTTAACTTTGGCATAATCCAAATCTTTGTTCACAGCCAGAGCAACATTGGCAGGCAGCGTCCATGGCGTTGTCGTCCATGCCAGAAAATGCTCTCCACTATTCGTGCTAGTGAACTTCACGGTGGCACTCAAATCCTTGACATCTTCATACCCTTGCGCAACTTCGTGAGAGCTCAGCGTTGTCTGACAGTCCGGGCAATACGGGCTTACGCGATGACCTTTATACAGCAGCCCTTTTCGATGAATGGTAGCTAAAATGTGCCATACACTCTCGATATACTCGTTCGTCAGCGTCACATACGGGTTCTCCATGTCCGTCCAGTAGGCGATCGCTTCGGTCATTTCACGCCACTGTTTCTCATATTCGAAAACACTGCTTTTGCACTTCTCCACGAACTCGGCGATGCCGTATGTCTCGATTTCCTGTTTGCCGGAAATGCCTAATTTTTTCTCCACACCTAGTTCGACGGGAAGACCATGCGTATCCCAACCTGCTTTGCGGACGACGCGGTAACCGGACATCGTTTTGTAACGGCCAATGAAATCCTTGATAACACGCCCAAGTACATGCCCGATATGCGGCTCCCCATTTGCAGTCGGAGGTCCTTCGTAGAAAACAAAATTCGGCTTCCCCTCGCGGTTTTCAATGGATTTGCGAAATGTATTGTTTTGTTTCCACTGCTCGAGAACTCGAAGCTCGCGATTCCTTGCCATCTCTTTCACATCAACTTTTCTCATACTTCTCATCCTCCCGCTGGCTATAACTTGAAGTTCATTCATTGACGGATACATTGGAAAAACGCAAAAAAATCCCGCCCCATAAGGGACGAGATTTCATCTCGCGATACCACCCTAGTTCCGCACAGATTATGAAAAACATAATCCTACGACACCTCACTACGTACCATCATACGCGTCCTTTGTAACGGCAGGACCCCGGGTCAGCTTACATCACTTCTTCAGCTTTCCTTCTCGGAGAGGATTTTCGACTAAAGCTTGAACGTTGGCTTTCAGCGTGTGCCAACTCTCTGTGGAACAAGGGCTTAGTGTACTCTTTCTCGTCAATGAATTTATTCGAACATTCAGTTAATTTATTTTTGCATCAAAATGAAGAAATGTCAACCGTGTTCTAGCCTGCCATTATAGAAACAGGCTGCCGATGATGGATATCGGCAGCCTGACGAATTATTGTGCTATCATTTACCCGAAGTCGGGATACTCGGTTTTAAGCTTTTTTAATCGTATAAGAACCAAAGCGCTCGATTTCTTCAAGAGCCTTACGTCCAAAAGACTCTATTAACTCGTCGGCTCGAATTTTAGTTCCTCCAAGAGTAAGCCCGTCCCAGCGTACAATTTTACCGTCTTTTACCAAAAAATAATCATCCATACTATAACCTCCCAAATTAATATTTTGGAAATCGATGTGCGCTAGCATACGCAGAGTATGAATCTGCCTATCCATATTTTAGCACAATCTGTATGGGAAGCAAAAACAAGCTTTATGACTTCAGAAATGTTGCCGAACTGTGCTTGGCTACGCATCTATAGCCACTATTCCCTTCGCTCAGGTTGGCTTGCGTCGAAGCCTGAGCCGAGGGGATAGTGACCAGAAGCTTGGGCGATGAAGTCCTCTCCCGTGTCTGCGATATGTACTGTAAGACCCTTCAGGGTCTTACAGCTCCCGCCGCTCGCGCGTCACCCAAGCTTCGCACATTGCCTGGCCGCGCCAGCCCTAGGTTCTCCCGAAGGGTCTTCCCTTCGTAAGCTGTACGGAACAAGCCCCGATTCTGAAGCTCGGGGATAACCTTCTGCACGAAGGCTTCCAACCCGCCGGGGAACGTCTGCGGCAAAATATTGAACCCATCGGACGCGCCCCCGCGGAACCATTGCTCAATAAAATCGGCAACCTGCAGCGTCGAGCCGGTAAATGTAATATGTCCATGGCCGCCCGCATGGCGGTAGATCAGCTGCCGAATCGTCATGCCTTCACGGCGGGCCGCATCGAGAATGACTTCCTGACGGCTGCGAATGCCGTTGAACGCTTCAGCCGTCTTGGCTTTGTCCAGCGGAACGGGACCGTCCAGCGGATACGCTGCCAGATCGACATCGAAGCGCTCGGACATCGCACGCAACGCTTTAGGCAAATCCATTAACCCATTCAGCTCAGCTTCAATGTCACGAGCTTCAGCCCCCGTATCCGCAACGATTGGGCTGAGTCCGGGCAAAATATGCAGCTCATCAGCCGAGCGGCCGTACTTTTTCAGTCTCCCTTTGACATCCGAATAAAACGCCTGACCAGCACCAAACGTCTGTTGTGCGGTAAAGATAACCTCGGCCGTACGCGCAGCAAGCTCCCTGCCTTGCTCGGATGAACCCGCCTGAACAAGCACGGGATAGCCTTGCGGCGGACGCGGAATATTCAGTGGCCCCTTAACGGCATACACATTGCCTTTAAAGTTGATCTCACGAACTTTGTCCTCCGCAATGAGGATGCCAGCCTGTTTATCGTACACAAGCGCATCATCCTCCCAGCTATCCCACAGCTGCTTGACCACTTCAACGAATTCCTCTGCGCTGATGTAGCGCTCGGTAAGTTCAGGATGTTCGGATCGGCCGAAGTTGTGCGAAGCATCGCCAGCACCCGTCACGATATTCCATCCTGCCCGCCCTCCGCTAATGTGGTCAAGCGAAGCAAATTGTCTGGCTACGTGGAACGGCTCATTGTAAACTGTCCCAACTGTTGCAATGAGTCCGATATGACGAGTAACGGCTGCCAACGCAGCCAATTGCGTAAACGGCTCAAGCTTAGCCGTACGTCCGGCATAGCCGTCCGCTAAAAAAACCGAGTCCATCAGACCCCGTTCGGCGATCAGCGCCATTTTGCTCAAATAATGAATGTCGAGATCCCCTTCCGGATACACCTCCGGATGACGCCATGCCGCTTCATGATGACCGGCCGCTCGCAAAAACACGTTCAAATGCACCTTCCGCTTCGTCTCGCTCATCGGGTGATCAACTCCAATTGCTTGCCGCTTGTAATCGCGTCAATCTCATTAAGCTCCTCGCTGCTTAGCTTCTCGCCTAGAACCGGCAGCACTTCAGTAATATGCTGCGGCTTGGAAACACCGAGTATCGCAGACGTTATCGCCGGTTGGCTCAACACCCAGTTCAGCGCTAGCTGAGCCAACGTCCAGCCTCTCCGATCCGCAATCGGCTTCAGCTGCTCCACGATGTGGAAATTGCGCTTCTGCTCCAGCAGCACCTTCAGACGCTGCTCGCCTGCGGCTCCGCGCGACCCAATCGGCGGCTGCCCGCCGTAGCTGTACTTGCCTGTCAGCAGGCCGCGTCCAAGAGGACTGTACACAATGACGCCGACGCCTTCGGATGCGGCTAGAGGCAACAGTTCCTGCTCAATGCCCCGAGCGATGAGACTGTATTCCGGCTGGATGCTTTCGTATCTTTCCAGTCCAAGCCGAGCGGAGATGCCGTGCGCCTTGGCAATTTGCCAAGCGGCATAATTGGAAGCGCCGATATAGCGAACTTTTCCTTTTCGCACCAGATCATCCAACGCACGCAACGTTTCTTCCAGCGGTGTTTCTTCATCGAAGCGATGCACTTGATAGAGATCGATGTAGTCCGTTTTTAGCCTTTTCAAGCTATTGTCGATCGCACGTTCAATATGATATCGGCTCTGGCCCGCATCATTCGGTCCTAGTCCCACTCTGCCGTGAACCTTGGTGGCGAGAACAATTTGATGTCTGCGCGCGCCCAGCAGATTGCCTAGAATCGTTTCGGATTCGCCCGTTTCGAGCGGATTCCCTTTATCCATCCCTGAGCCATACACATCGGCTGTATCGATCAAAGTAATTCCTGATGCTAACGCCGTATCGAGCACCTCTGCCGATGCTTTCTCATCAATCCAGCGACCGAAAGCCATCGTTCCGAGACTCACTTCGGATACTTTTAACCCTGATCTGCCCAATCTTCTTTGTCCGATACTCATCTCCAACATCTCCTCACGATTAGTTAAATTGGCCTTTTAACCATTAAAGCTGTCTCGCCATTTGAGCAGCTTTTTCTCTAATACCCGCACCAGCGAATCTGAACCTTTTCCGACAAAAGCAAAAATTAAGATGCCGACGAACACAATCGCCGTCTGTGAAAACTGTCTGGCATCCATAATCAGATACCCCACGCCTTCGCTGGAGCCCATGATTTCAGCCACGACTAAGCCGAGCCAAGCGACCCCAATAGATAATCGCAATCCTAATAAAATGTTAGGCAGCGCTGCCGGAAGCACCAGCTTCGTTATTTGTTGAATTCGATTAAATTCCAGCACGCGCGCTACATCGAACAATTTGGAATCCACATTGCGGATGCCTAGAAACGTCTGTACATAAAGCGGAAAAAAGGCGCCTTTTGCAATTAATAAGATTTTTGAAAACTCCCCAAAACCGAACCATAAAATGAATAGCGGCGTAATCGCCAAGTGGGGAATCGTCCGCAGCATTTGTACCGAAGGGTCTACCGACTGCTCAAACTTGCGGAATAGGCCCACTAATAAACCGAATAGCAGCCCCAAACTTCCTCCTACCAAAAATCCAACCGCTGCGCGCCAAATACTGATTTTCAAATGTTTAAATAACTCCCCGGTAATGAGCAGGTCATAAAAGGCAACCCCAATTTCAGCTGGCGTCGGGAGCAGCGTCTTCGAAATAATGCCTAACGAACCGACAATTTGCCAAATGATAAGGACGGTTAACGGCAAAATCGATCCTCTTACGACGAGCAGCCACTTCGAATCTTTTTTCGCTGCTTTCAATGCGCTTTGGCTTTGCTGGGGAGACTGTGCTTCTTTGGGAGCCTTTGCTTGTACAAGTCCCTTTCCAACCCCTGTTACTACTTCTGCTTGACTCATACGGATTCACCTCTTCTCTTATTTTCTTTTAAATACCTGAGCTATCGATAAGCTCCAATTCTTCGACCCGCTCGAATTCACTCATCACGACTTTGCGCAATTCCAAAAAGGAAACCGACGCTTTCTTTCTCGGATGCGGCAGATCGACCGAAATAATGTTACGAATTGTACCTGGCCTTGCATTCATCACAACGACACGGTTCGCAAGGAAGACAGCCTCATCAATATCATGGGTAACCAGCACCATCGTCGTGCGTTTCGCTTCCCAAATGTTCAGAGCAACCTCCTGTAGATGTGATCGTGTAAAAGCATCCAGCGCTCCGAACGGTTCATCCAGCAGCAGCACTTTAGGATCACGCAGCAGAGCTCTTGCAATCGCCACGCGTTGCGACATTCCCCCGGATAATTCTCGCGGGTAAGCTTTCTCGAAGCCTTTCAGCTTGACCAATTCAATCAATTCATCGACTCTTTTGCGCACCTCAGGATCCTTTAAGGAAAGATCGGCGGCTATATTTTTCTCAACAGTTAACCAAGGAAATAAGCGATGCTCTTGAAAAATAAACCCTTTATCAATACCAGGCTTAACAACCTGCTGGCCATCCAGCAACACTTTTCCCTCATGCTCCGTATCTAGTCCTGCAATGATCTTTAGAAGCGTGCTTTTACCGCATCCGCTGGGTCCGATAATCGTAATAAATTCACCTTGTTTAATGCTTAAATGAATGTTGTTCAGAGCTTCAATCCGAGTGCCTTGAGGCGTGTGAAACCATTTGTGAGGCAGATCGATATCTAGTGTAATGACACTCATTGCTGCCCCCTCCTTACTTGCTTCTGCGAATGAATACTTGACATAACACATCACTCCTTCAGGAATCTTAAAAACACAAAGACTCCCGACCCGATTCTACGTAAGAATCGAATTGGAAGCCTCCAGTTGTCCGGTGGACTTATTCATATGAGATACAAAACTGCAAAAATCTTGAATGTAAAGCGATCATAACACCAGCCCTTTCATTGGGTCAATCATTATTTCTCATAAAACCCACTTGAATAATCGGGAATAACCTGATAACATGACTCCAACAACATAAATTAGCTCATTGGTCATCCAAAGGCTCCCTAACTGACAGCGTTTAAGACGTTGCTCATCTTACGGAGTCTTTTTTTATTTCACGAATTGGAGGCAAAAAAATGACTCATCATAATCAACGGCACATGCACCTTGGCGCATTTCTATTTCAGGTTGGTCACCACGTCGCCGCCTGGCGACATCCAGATACGGACGCGCACGGCATCCTGAAACATGCTTTCTATGAGAACTTTGCCCAGCTGGCGGAGCGCGGAAAATTCGATATGATTTTTCTCGCCGATACACTGGCTGTCGCAAACTACAATCAAGCGGGTTTTAAACATACCGTTTCTGTTAGACCTGAGCCATTGACCCTCCTCGCTTATTTATCCGGCGTGACGAAGCAGATCGGGCTTGCGGCTACGGTGTCAACGACGTATCACGACCCTTACAATTTAGCACGCGAATTTTCTACGCTTGATCATCTCAGTGGAGGTCGCTCCGCTTGGAACGTCGTGACATCAGGCCGTAATGAGGAGGCGCAAAATTTCGGTCTCACTGCACATCCTGTTCATGAGGATCGCTACGAGCGAGCTCGGGAGTTTGTTGATATCGTCAATAAGCTCTGGGATAGCTGGGAAGATGACGCGATTATCGCTGACAAATCAAGCGGACAATTCGCTGATCCCGACAAGGTGCACGAGCTTCATCACCGAGGTCAGTCCTTCTCGGTCCGTGGTCCGCTGAACCTCCCGCGTTCCCCGCAGGGCAGACCCGTGGTCATCCAAGCGGGCGCTTCGGAAACCGGAAAGCGGCTTGCTGCTGAAACGGCCGAAGTCGTCTTCACCGCTTGGCAGACGCTGGAAGAAGCGCAGCGTTTTTACCGTGAAGTGAAGTCTCTAGCCGTTGCGAATGGCCGCTCAGCGGATGATATCAAGATTATGCCCGGCATCTTTGCCGTCATCGGGGCAACCGAGGAAGAAGCGAGGGCTAAGGAAGCAATTCTTCAGGAACAAGTGCTGCCAGCTGTCGGACTTTCCATGCTTTCCGCTTCACTGAACGTCGATTTGACCGGCTATCCGCTGGATGGTCCTCTACCCGATCTGCCCGATCTTGGAGACGTCAATGGAGGCAAAAGTCGATTCCAGCTCGTCTCCGAAATGGCAAGGCGAGACGGCTTAACGATTCGCCAGCTCATTTATCGCGTGACTGGCGCTCGCGGGCACCGCACGATTGCCGGCACGCCGAGCCAGATCGCGGACCAGCTCGAAGAATGGTTCACGCATGGCGCTTGCGACGGCTTTAATATTATGCCGCCAACGCTGCCCGGCGGCCTTGAGGATTTCGTCGAGCACGTCATTCCTGAGCTGCAGAGAAGAGGCTTGTTCCGTACCGAATATACGGGCACAACATTGCGGGAACATCTCGGTCTCACTCGTCCTGTAAGCCAATTCGCCAACAGCGCATCAGCCATTTAAATATTCATTCGAGGAGGCATCCATTATGGGGAATACAAAAAAACAGCTTCATCTGGGAGCATTTATATTTGGCGTCGGCCATCACGTAGCCGCTTGGCGTCATCCGCATACAGATACCAGCGGTCTGCTCACGTTCAATTTCTATAAGAAGTTTGCGCAAATCGCCGAACGAGGCAAATTCGATATGATTTTCGTGGAGGATATCCCTACACTGCCAGAACGTCTGGAGACGGCTGTTCGACATACCGTGCCCGTTCGGGCTGAGCCTCTTACGCTGCTCTCGGCGTTGGCCTCAGTCACTAAGCATATTGGTCTTGCAGGTACCGTATCCACCACATACAGCGAACCTTTCCATGTTGCGCGCAAATTCGCTTCACTCGATCATCTTAGCGGAGGCCGAGCGGCCTGGAACGCGGTGACGACAAGCATGGAAATCACTGCGCAAAACTTCGGTCGGGATCATCACTTGGACCACTCGCTTCGCTACGAACGAGCCAAGGAATTCGTCGATGTGGTCACAGCGCTTTGGGACAGCTGGGAAGAAGACGCGCTTGTGATCGACAAAGCGTCAGGTATTTTTGCTAATCCGGATAAAGTCCATGCTGCGGCTCATCAAGGCACTCATTTCTCTGTTCGCGGTCCATTGAACGTCCCCCGCACCCCGCAAGGCAGGCCCGTCATCGTTCAAGCCGGTTCGTCCACGACAGGTCAGGCATTTGCTGCGCAAACTGCCGAAGTCGTGTTCACGGCGTGGCAAACGCTTGCGGAAGCGCAAAGCTTCTACGCCAGCTTGAAAGGTCAGCTGCCGGAGTACGGTCGCTCACCAGATGAGTTGAAGATTTTGCCTGGCGTCCTGCCAATCATTGGAGCTACCGAAGAGGAGGCCCGCGAGAAGGAAGCTGCTCTTCAAGATTTAGTTCACCCGGCTGTCGGCCTATCCATGGTATCCGGTGTACTGCGGCATGATCTATCCGCGTATCCGCTGGACGGCCCGCTGCCAGATTTGCCAGACTCGACCGACATTAACGGCGGCAAAAGCCGATATCAACTGATTCTGGATATGGCTAGACGAGAGCAGTTAACGATCCGTCAACTGATTGCCCGAGTAACTGGCGCACGCGGACACCGCACGATTGCAGGAACGCCTGTCCAAATCGCAGATATGCTCGAGGAGTGGTTTGTCAACGAAGCCTGCGATGGCTTTAACATCATGCCGCCCTATTTGCCTGAAGGCTTAGAGCAATTCGTTGACCTCGTAGTCCCTGAGCTTCAACGACGCGGATTGTATCGCACGGCTTATACGGGCCGAACGCTGCGTGAGCATCTCGGGCTCGCGCAGCCGAAGAATCGCTATACGAAGTCAGCCATTACATTATGAGATTTAATGAGATTTAATGAGATTTAATGAGATTCGATGAGATTTAACAACCATCATATATAAAGGAGTTTTTAACTATGTCTACTAAAAGAGGGTCTTTCAAGCACTTATCTGTTCTAGTCTTTCTCATTTTTGCACTGACCTTAACAGCTTGCGGGCAAGGCAGTACACCTGCCTCAGGATCTAATGCCGCAACTCCGGCCAATGCTGCTTCACCAAAAGCTGCTGCTGCAGAAACGGCAAAACCGAAGGAAAAAGTAAAGGTTAACATCGGTGTACAAGGAAAAACAGGCATTCTCGTCTACGCCCGTGAGAATAACTTCTTCGAAAAAGCATTCGCTGCCGTAGGCGCTGAGGTGACTTGGAACGAGTTCGCCAGCGGTCCTCCCCACTTTGAAGCGTTAGCTTCAGGCAGACTCGACTTTGGCAGCGTCGGCGGAACCCCAGTCGTCTCCGGCCAAGTAGGCGGCATCGACTTTAAAGCGATTGGTGTCACGAGTGATGGCAAGAAAGGTAATATGATTGTCATTCCGAAAGGCAGCCCGATCAAAGAGCTGAAGGATCTGAAAGGCAAAAAAGTAGCCGTTGCAAAAGGAAGCAGCGCGTATAACTTCCTTTACATGGCGATTGCTAAAGCAGGTCTGAAAGATGATGACATCAAGGTTATTCAACTGCAGCCAGATGAAGCTAGACCTGCGCTGGACAGCGGCGCTATTGATGCTTGGTCCATTTGGGATCCGTATGCAACCATCGCTGTGTTCCAAGCAGGTGCCAAAGTGCTAGTCTCTGGTGAGGATCTAAACATTAATGCGCCAGGCTTCCTCATTGCCAGAACGAAATTCACGCAAGAACACCCTGATCTCACGGTGCTGTTCCTCAAAACTTATGAGCAAGCTCGTAAATATTACTTGGAGCATCAAGATGAAGTAGCTGACAGCTTTGTCAAAACACAAAAGCTCGATAAACCTATTATCGAGACTGTTCTCAAAAACTCCTTCCCGCTGCTGTCACCGATCACGCCGGAATTCGCCAAAGCTCATCAGGAGCAAGCTGATTTCCTTTTTGGGCAAGGGGCCATTAATAAGAAGTTAGACACTTCACAAGTGTTGGAAAGCAAATTCGTTGAACAAGCGCTTAAGGAGTTAAGCGCGCAGAAGTAGGAGAAAGCCCAACGTGTCTTGCCGGCACGTTGGGCTTTTATGAGGGTAGGAGGATTCCAGCAGCTTCTAACAGCTAAGAAATGCAATAGTGCAACCTTTTTCTATTAATTAGACGATTTCAGCTAAAATTGATGCAAATAGGCATCAATTTCTGCGTTTTCAGCTTAGTTAGACATTTTCGCCGCCGAAAGATGCCTTTTTGCATTTATTTAAATCGCTTAAGTGAATTCCCCTGAAAAGGATGCTCTTTTGCATTTTTGCCACCAGTGAACTGAACATACTACTTCCCCTATTTAATTGATGAAGGAGATCGATCATTATTCCAAAGTAACTCGTGCTATAATGATCAGAGCTTACAAATAAAGGAGAACAATAGCAATGGACAACCTTGTGAACTGGAAAAATGGCGCTCACGGCCATAAATTTATAGCTTCTTTTAGCGGGGGAAAGGATAGCGTTCTGGCGCTTTATAATTCAATGAAGGTTGGCGAACCGATTGGACTGATCGTCATGCTGGAGGAAGAAGGAAAACGTTCCAGATCCCATGGCATGCCTCCGGAGCTTATCCGCGCCCAAGCTGAATCTATTGGATTGCCCGTTTATACGGCGGCTGCAAGTTGGGATGACTATGAAACTGTGTTTGTGGGGCTTTTGGAAGAAGCGAAACGTCAAGGCGCAGAGGTATTAGTTACAGGAGACTTGGATATGCCTATTGTTGGCTGCTGGCATGACAAGGTTACCCAAGCTGTCGGCCTAAATCTTGGCATGCCGCTATGGGGAATGGACCATGTTGAAGCTGTCAAAGAGTTTATAGATCTAGGATTTGTATCCATCCTAGTTACTGTAAATTTATCGTTAGGAATGCAGGAAGAAGATCTGGGGCGGACGTTAACTCACGACTATGTAAAAGAACTACAAGCTCGCGGTATTGACCCGTGTGGAGAAGGCGGCGAGTTCCATACAATCGTCATCTATGGTCCTCTCTTCAAACATCCTATTCCTGTTCAGAAAGGCAGTATTCTGAGGAACGGAAATTATGCCTTTTTACCTCTGGAGCTAGTAGGAAATTAACCTACGGAGTAAGGGCTGCCACGGGGCAGCCCTACAAATTGAAAACCTTATGATTTTTTACTCCCCGATCCGAAACCGATGATATATCCATCCAAATCTTGAACCGAAAAATCCTTCCACGTTCCCCAATCATATTCAGTTTCTATCGGTTCCGAAACAATAATTGCACCATTTGTTTTTAGCTCAATAAATAAAGCATCTAATTCATCGTGATTTTTTACATAAGCATAGGTATTCCAAGTACCTTTATTAGGTTTAACGTCTTCTATATTTGCTGCTTGAATTAATTTAAATCCTAATCCAAAATTATCTCGAATTGCCCAGAACTCGTTGACTTCACACCCCAGGGCTTCTTCATAATACTTCTTAGACCTTTTAAAATCAGATACCAGCAAGACGGTCAGAGAACTTTCAATTTTCGTTTTGATCGTTTCCAGATTAATCACTCCCTTTGGCTCATTTTTTATTTGGATGGAATGTACATTTCAATTTGATTATCTATGTTCTCTAAAGTATGAATGTCGTTCCAATATTCGATATCTATAGGTCTAGTACCATACGTTTTATTGATATAATCATATGTAGTTCCAATTTGGGATTCTGATCCTTGATGTATAATTTTAATAAATTGTCCAGCAGGTAAAGTGTAAGTAATCATATCATTAGGAATTCCCTCGAAAGTTGCCACCTCGTAGGCAATCACATGTTGATAGGGTACATCGGGAGTCCAGTGACCATCATGAGGATATATTTGAATTAAATACATCCCTGAGCTTACCCTATTTTCTATTTCAACCTTTCTATTCTCTAATTCCTCACGGAGATTTGCACCAATTTTCAATTCGATAACCTTGTTTAGACTCTCCTTTACTGAAAAACCAACCAACTTAATCTCTTCTCTCTCCAGAACGCTGACTTCGTAAGTTATGATAGTAAAACCTCCTTTTCATAGTAAAAATGTGCATTCGGATATGAGTCATTGCTTACTTCTATTTTAACATAATATTCCAATAAGTGGCCTAATTAAAATGAAAGAGGAGCTGCTTCTCAGCAACTCCTCCACTTATAGTTCAACACCATACCGGTTTATAAAAATGACATATAGACACCTTTTCCCTGCACTATCTCGAATCCGAGTTGTAAAGTTTGAAGATAAATTATACATACATGTTAAAAGAACCGAATAAATTTGATCTTAAATTCATCAAATGAAGGAGAGATCGCATGGCAGGTGAATCGCAGCAGTTGTACCAATTGATTTTTGGTGGATGGATCCAACAAGCCTTATCCGTTGCCGCGAAGTTGGGCATTCCGGATTTGTTAAAAGAGGCTCCTAAAAGCCATGAGCAACTTGCTATAGAAACAAAAACGCATGCACCTACGCTATATCGTTTACTGCGAGCGCTTTCAAGCGCTGGGATATTTAAAGAGTTGGACAATAAGTGCTTTGAAAATGGTCCGCTTGGTGTATTTCTACAAACAGACATTAAAGGTTCTGCCAGAGGCATCGCTATTATGGTAGGAGAAGAATGGGATAGGAATTCATGGAGTAATCTTCTGCATGCCGTTCAAACCGGGGAACCCGCCTTCCGGAAAACGTATGGCATCCCCTTCTTCGATTACTTATCGGAGAACCAAGAAGCTGGCGAAATTTTCAATAATGCGATGTCAGGCTTTTCAAAAGTAATTGGTCCTACGTTGGAAGTATACGACTTTTCTCTATTCAACAAGATTATCGATATCGGTGGCGGACATGGCCGATTGATGGAAGCCATTTTGTGCAAACATCCTCATGTTACAGGAGCCATTTATGATCTTCCAGCTGTCATTGAAGGTACAAAAACATTCATTCAGAGCATAGGGCTTAATAACCGTTGCGAATGCATCGCTGGAAGTTTCTTTGATTCTGTTCCTGAAGGCGCAGATGCTTACATTTTAAGAAATATTATTCATGACTGGAGCGATGAAGAGTCCGTTAAGATCCTTCAACATTGCAGACAAGGCGTACTGGATCATGGAAAACTTATATTATTTGAAAATGTCATTCAAACAGATAGCGCATCTGATCCCTTTCTTAATTTTGTTGATTTGGAAATGGCAGTGCTCTTAACTGGCAAGGAGCGTACGGAAGCAGAGTTTAGCGAACTATTTGAAAAAGCTGGATTTAAATTATCGAAAATAGTCCCTACACCAATGAACAATTTTATTATTGAAGGGATCCCCGTGTAAGGCTCATGCTAAAAGAAACAGCGGCAGCCCCGAACTCAAAAATAAAGTTATGGCTGCCTTTACACTGACTTCCAATATTCCCACGCTTTTAAGTAGTCCTCTAAATCATGTGGATGCAAACGTATACAAATTCCAATTCGACAATAGAGTTGAAAAATAACTTCTTCAATTAACCTTGATTTTTCAATAGGCTCATGATGGAGCAAATCAAAGGCTGCCATTAACGTTTCTAGGTTTAAATCATCTGGAGAAGAACAAAAAGCATAAGTAAAATCGTATAAGATAGGACCAATCATCGGTGATGGATCGATAACGCCAACCACTGCGTGTTCATCAAAAACAAAATTATGCACACCAGTATCCCCATGCAGCAAATATCTCACTTTTTGATCTTCATTTTTCGATATATTCTCAAATATGGCCTCTACCCTATTGTAATCTTCAATGGATAAAAGACTCCCCCAATCATGTCTCGTCCCCACCAAACTGCGGTAGTTCCACTCACGCCAAGATGTTCTCGGAGATTCTAGCCTTCCCCATTTGTCCCTTTGTACATATTCTTCGTAATTGTTAAAGAGTTCTTTTACTAAAATTGTCAGCCAATTTATTTTTAATCCACGATTATAATGCGTTGTACCTGGAATGTAGGTATATACGATATACCCTTTTGCAGAATCCGTATAGAGAATATCAGGAAAAAGCTTCAGGTGCCGGTACGTCCCCAGAAACTGTTCGGTCAAAGCAATTTGATTGGGATGGTCAATTTTCAGAACGTATTTCGGTTCATCCTGCTGTTCCAAAAAATAAACAATCCCATCCGTAGATCCTGTATTAATTTTAGTTGTAATTATATTGTTATCGATTATGCCTTTTTTACAAAGAGTATCGATGATACTTTTAACATCTGTATTTTCTAACATTGATTATTTCCCCTTAGTCCCCACCGTTAAATGGAATGTAAAATTTTACTATATGACCTTCTTAAATCATATGGTGGTTTTGGAGAGTGTACAAGTTAAAGTTTTTCTTTAATCAACTATGCCGATCACTCCTTGAAAGAAAAAAAGCTGCCACGCGGCAGCCTTTCGCTTAGAAATATTTTTTAAATCCTTTACTGTTATTTTATTCTCTTGGAAATAGGATGCTCTTCACTTAACTCTAGCAAATCCCATAGGTTCCCATATAAATCTTTAAATACGGCGACAATTCCATAGGATTGTTCTTTGGGCTCTCTAACGAACTCAATGCCCTTTGACACCATGTCATTATAATCTCTCCAGAAGTCATCCGTGCTTAAAAATAGAAAAACTCTACCGCCCGTCTGGTTTCCAATAAACATATCTTGTTCCTGTTTTGATGCTTTTGCAAGCAATAATGTGGTACCAACAGAACCAGGTGGAGAAATTACTACCCATCGTTTATCTTGTTCAGGTTGATAGGTGTCCTCAACTAAAGTGAAGTTCAGCTTCTTTGTATAAAAATCTATTGCTTCATCATAATCTTTTACCACAAGAGCGATATGAACAATGGATTGAATCATTCTTGACTCCTTCTGATAGAGTGAATTTTTTCAGGTAATACCCTTATTTTACCATATATCCATTAGTTAAGAAATCACCATGCAAACCTGCCCATTCTGTCAATATGCTGACATTCCCTTCAATTCCTTTTCTATTTAGCAGCTCCCTCAACTTCCATCTGTTCCTCATTATTTGACCTGTAGTAATACCAAAACAACGCCACGGCAGCAATGCAGATGAAGGAGCTGACAGCAAACCCTGAACGGATGCCGAACCAGCCCGCGTACAGTCCGCCTAACAACGAACCCAATGTACGACTAATGGCGTTCATCGTCAGTGAATTCATCATTTGGCCGCTTGCTTTCAACTCTTTGGGCACATGTGTGCTCACGTACTCGGCAAGACATAAGTAAAACAGCATAAACGTCCCGCCATGCAATACCCACGTCGCCAAATAGACAGCCGGACTTAGGGGGCCGCTGAATAGCAGCCAGCGCACGGCAAGGATTATCCCGGAGATGAGCAATATTTTAAAAATCCCAAACCTTCGGTAAAGCGGCTGAAAAAACAGCATGAACGGAAACTGGCTGACTGAACCTATACTGACACCAATGCCGATCAGCGCTGTGCTCAATCCCTGCTCCTTACTGTAGACGGCTTGAAAAGTTGTAAAAAATCCCAGCGTACAGTTTACCACCAACGTGTATAGGTAGATTAGAACAAGCTTTTTGCTTGTGAACAGCTGTTTCAGTTCCACCTTCGCCTTGTGCTGATGGCCTTCCACCTTAGGGATGCCCCAAGCCAGCAGGAAGGCGACGAACACGAGCCCAGAAAATAGCGGGAACATATAATGCAGATTACGGTCCAGCAACCAGCCAGCAATAACCGCCATCAAGGCATAACCGACGGACCCTGCTGTACGAATTCGTGAAAAGTTAAAACCCGATTTGCGAGAAATCTCCAGCGTAATCGTATCGCCGAGCGGGTTGATCACGCATTGGACGGCACCAAACACAATTGTGCACACAAAAAGCAACCAGAACCGATTGCCTGCCGCTGGCAGCGCCCAGACGAGAATAGCGGTCATCAGCAGGGCTATAAGGAGTAGATGGTTTTTGGATGCCGCTCTATCGGCGGCCAATCCCCAGCGTGGCTGAGCGATCATCGCGGTAATCGCTCCAGCGGTCGAGAGCAGACCAATCTGGAAATGATCAAGCGAGATGTCGTTGTAATAGATCGGAATATAGTTGCTGAACGCGCCTAGCGCCATAAAAACCAGCGAGTAATACACAGACATGTACACGTATGTTGACTTCCCTGCCATCGGATATTCGCCTTCCTCATTTGTTAGTCAGTATTGCCGTTACACGGAATGTGCCGTTCTTTTATAGTAAGATCTTACATATTCAAAAGCGTGCCATGCAGCTGCTTCATAAATCATTTTATTTGCAGAATGTTCTTCCTTCGTCACTAGTTTCATATGATTGTCCAGCGTATCCCTAATTCCGCTAATAATTTCATGAATGGAGTCAATGTACGAGGAATAATCAATTAACAGCTCTTGCGCTATTTCACTACCTTCATGAATAACGAGCATCGCCTCATCTTCTGTTATCTGATAACATTCTTTCAGAATATCTTTGACTCCATCTAATAACTCGATGTGTTCTTCATCTTTTAGAGTCGCAAAAACGAATGACATTTTATGCCCACCTCCGGAGGTCTGTGATCCTCTTTCTCTGTAATCATCATTGTCACTAATGATGACTACAACGTATAATTAGATGGTATCGACAATATTATCATAGCTTATTTTAGTGCCAGAATAGTTATATTCTTCCGTCACAAAATATCACTCAAATGATATTTTATAAAGCGGGTTGGATGGTGATCATCGTTGAAACACACAAGTCAAATGGATGAACGAGCACAAGTCTTCCATGTCCTCAACAATCAGGGGATACGACTCAAATATAGGGATGTGTCCTTGGAGTGTCCCCCCATTACCTACCATTACCATAAAGGGATCGAGATCTTATTTGTCCATCAAGGCAAGGGAACCCTGACCCTCAACCGCAAGCTTTATTACTTAGAGGCTGGATGTGTAGTGATTCTACAACCTTTCCAGCTTCACCGTATACAATTTAATGCCGATCCTGAAAATCCATATGTACGAACGGTTTTAACCTTCGAGCCCTCCATCGTTGCACCGTATCTAAAAAACTTCTCAGTGCTGTCTCGTTTTTTGGAGCAGGTATGGAAAGAACAAATGTCCAATCAGGTGTTCCGTGAGGAGCGTGGGTCGACTTATATGTTAGGCGTCCTCGAGCGATTCAATGACTTGGTTTCGGGGTGGAATGAAAGGGATGAAGACCACGAGGCTGCGTCCATGCTGATTCTTAACATTTTAGACTATCTGATCTCCTTACATATTGGAGGATTTGGTGGAGTCGCCCGTCCGGATAGCCCGGCTGAAAAAATAATGAATTGGGTCGAAGAGCATTATACGGAACCTTTTGACCTGATCGAATTAGCGAAGGAACTCCATCTATCTACGAATCATGTCTCTCGGTTATTTCGGAGTGAAACAGGGGGAAGCATCACCGAATATGTAATCGCGCGAAGAATTAGACAAGCCTGCTGGTTGCTAAAAACAGAATCAAAATCGATCGAACAGATCGGTTCTTTGGTGGGCGTACCTAATTTCCCTTATTTTTGTAAGATTTTTAAAAAGATTACGGGTTTTACTCCCATTCAGTATCGTAGAAGCCAGTTAAATTAGGCTGCCGATAATACCACCACTGACGCACCCTTGCGCACAAAAATTGTGCGCTAGGGCTGTTAATCGGCAAGCTCTATTTCCTCGCCACAATCATGAAGCGCTCCGTATTCGTCTTGATTCCCTTCTCCGTTTGATAGGCTTCAATAAACCTTTGAAGTATGTGAAAATCATTCTCCGTTTGCCCGAAATTAGGAATGACAGGGGTGTATTTTAAAAAGAAGACCAAATCCTCGTACGTCTGGAAATACTGCGTTGCATCAAATTCAAAAGACTGAATATCCGTAAATCCAGCTTCAGCTAGTTCTTTAAGGTATTTATCTTTTAAGAACCCAGGATCAGTTCCAAAACTCTGGCCTCTGCCAAATGCTTGTTTCATGTTTAATTTATCATTTTCGCTTACCTGTTGCGTTAAGAATACACCATTATTGGTTAATACTTTCGATACTTCACTCGCATAAAACTCACTGTGCCGACAGGACACCACATTAAAAAAGGACTCAGGAAAAGTAATATTCTCAGCTTCCATTTGTACGAAACGAATATTGGTTTTGTTTGATTTGTTTAAGTTTTCATTAGCGGACTGAATCATTCCTTCTGATTGATCAATACCTACAAGAAGTAATGCAGCATCAGCCATAGAAATTAAAGCCTCCCCACCGCCCGTACCAATATCCAGCAATAGATCGGACTTCGTACATCTTTGAGTCACTTCATGAAGAAAATTCCATTGTTCACCTTCAGAAGTCGTTTTTAATTTACTAAAATCCCACCCATTTAATTTTCCAACCTTGTCGTAAAAATCTTTGTAATCGGATCTGTTCATATATGTTCCCCCGTTTTTTTAGAAGAGCTTCTTTTGGAGCTGGTAATGATTATACTGCTCGTTTTCAATTTCAATAATATTTAGAAAATCAAAGCCGCATTTTTGTATAACTCTATTAGATGATAGGTTACGGATCAGAGCTATCGCGTTAAGCACGTCCACATTCGTATTCTCAAATAAATACTTGACTAAGCCATTGACCGCTTCAGTGGTATAACCTTTGTTTTTCTGTTTATTTGAGATTCCAAACACAATCTCTCTGTTGGGGGACGGTAATTCCTCTTTTATTCCAGTACAACACCAACCAATAAACTCACACGTCTCCTTAAGAATTATGCCTAAGCGTAGACGAAGTTCCTTTACATTCCCCCCTTTCGATACTGCCTCTAGAAACTGTCTATTCTCAACTATTTCGTAATTTACTAGCCAATCCAACCGATGCTCTTTAGGAACATTCCACCCAGGCAAAAATTCTATTATCTCTGGTTGCATGGTAATTGAGTAGAGTTCGTCCAAATCCTCTAATCTATACTCTCGTAAAATGATATCCTTGCACTCAATCTTAAAAATATTGTCTGTGGAGCCAGTCTGTCTATCTGGGTTCATATTCATCCACCTTTCTTGCCAAGATAACCGCAGTTATCCATATGATAACAAATAATAAAAATATATGATGGTAAATAATTACTTAAATAAAACTCCCGTTTAAAACGAAAAAGGGCCGCCCCAATGGCAGATTTGCCAGGGACAGCCCTTATTCGGAAAACTTTATGGATTGATCAGTTTTGCAGCTTGCAGCAAGCGGCGTACAAGAGCAGCCGTTTCGGCACGAGTCAGATTAGCGTCAACTTCCAGCTTGTCGCCTCGTCCGTTCATAAGGTTAAGGCTGACCACAGCAGCGACGTTCGTTCGTGCCCAGCTCGCTACTTCGCTGCCGTCCTTAAATGCTGACAATACGCGAGTAACCTCTGCAGCAGGCAATTCCGATTTCAGCTTTGCGATACTTGCAGCGCGTGCCAACACAGCCGTTGCTTCTTGTCGGCTAATGTTCTGATCCGGTCGGAATGTGCCGTCCTCGTAACCATCTATCAGCTTGTAGTTGATAGCGGCTTGTACCGTTCCCGCATACCAGCCGTTGATATGAACATCTTTTAAGGAGCCAGCATATGCAGCGTCTTGAATGCCAAGACTGCGTGTCACGATTGCCGCAAACTCCGCTCTCGTAATCGATGCGTCAGGACGGAATTCCGTTGGCGTCACGCCATTTACGATAAGGCGGGAGCTCATGTCGTTGACATCGACTTGCGCCCAATGCCCCTTTACGTCATTCATTTCACGAGGGCTGTAAACGACGGAATACGTGCTGTTGGTCAAGCTATTGATAATGGCGTATGTCTTGCCGTTCTCTTTCACGACAATGGTCGGCACATGAATCAGCTTGCCGTCTTCCGTCCATACAACGCCTGTAGTCACATCACTTGCTTCGGTTCCGTCAGGAAGGACAATCTTCCGTTCTACATAGCTGTTAAATTTGTTCGCCAGAACCGTCTGGGTTCCGTAGGAAGCAGTAACCTCGAAGTCAACCGGAGCTCCGACGAGTGTGTACTGATTTTGCTTAGCCGCACCCTCTACTTGAGTCGCCTTGTATTTTGGCGTTTCGGAGATTTGGATGTTGATGGTGATGTCTTCGAGCTTCACGTCAGAACCTACCTGAGAAGAGATGCTGCCGATATTGATTTGCGATGCCGGCAGCGTGTAAATCGCATTGTCGGTTACAATCTGGATTTGTGCATCCTTCGATTGCATGGATTTAACTAAGCTGGCGTTTAACTGGCCAACTACAACTTCGCGATCGCCGCCTACCGGAATGGTAATCAGCTTGTTGTTTTCTTTCTCCAGCTTGTCCGTTACTTTCTTGCTGTCTAGCGTAATCGTTGTAACGTTCTGACCGTTCACTTCCGTTTCTTGAGCGGTTGCCAGCTTTTCCTGCTTAACACCGTCGACGAAGATTTCAATACCAGGGTCAGCTGGCAGCGGTGAGCCGTCACCAGTTGAGTGCGTATTGACCGTTACATTCGCATGAGCCTCTTTGCCACCATATACGGCGGTAATGACCGTCTGTCCATCGTTGAGGGCAGTCACCAAACCAGTGCTGTTCACCGAAGCAACAGTCGTATTGCTCGAGGAATACGTAACACCAGAGGAAAGCGTGAACGTGCTGCCGTTGGAATAGACTGCAGTCGTTACGGTTTGGTGCGTCTGATTACGTTCTATTGTATAGCTAGTGCTGTCTAGCGTTATATCTGTTAAATCAAACAGATTCCATTTCGCATTAAAAGTGATGTTTCCTGTTATAGTGAAAGTACTATCTGGAGCATAAGTAGCTTCCGTTACATCGGTCGACTTGTACCAGCCGCCGAAGGTATAGCCTGTTTTTACAAGATTTCCGGTATTACCATAAACAGTAGCTGTCACGCCTTGTCTGTAAGCTCCACTATCAACAGGTACGCTTCCGCCCGTGCTGCCATTCCCATTGTACGTGACAGTTAACAGCGGAGACCATACGGCATATAAGGTCACGCTTTGCGTCAAAGTGATAGAATCTCCAGACACATATTCAGGAACAGTCGCATTTGAGGTGGTAGCCCAGCCTTCAAACTTATATCCTGATTTCACTAGACTGCCTGAGTTGCCTGCTACAATAGCCGACTCGTTCGGCTCGTACCCGACAAGGTCAATTGGTGCGGTTCCACTTCCACCATTTGCGTTATAGATCACAGACGCCATCAGCTTGGAAACGTTGCCGTAAGAGAGATTTGGGATGTAAAAGTAACCAGAGCTGTCTGCGGCCACATCAAATCCAATTCCAAATACAGAACTGGATGTAATCGCAATGCTGCTCCAATCGCTCTGCCCCCCATTGTACCTCAGTTTGTACACACCGCTACCAAAGCTTATTGCATATACATTATCGAATTTATCGACACTGATGCCCATAGCAGCAAACGAGTTGGCTTGCCCTATTAGAGGTGCGACATTCGTCCAGATGTTACTTCCACTAGGAGTGGGAGAACCAGGAGGACGCTTTTGAACTATAGAGTAGCCATTCACAGGCGAAGAATCACTTACGAATACATTCCCTTCGCCATCGGCCGCAATATCCCACGGAACATAGAACGACGTGGCTCCACTAATATTAAACCATGAACTTCCGCCGCTAGGCAGCATAAAAACATTCCCACTAGGTGATGATGGGGTGCTAGTTCCACTGTATTCCGTGGCAAAAACATTGCCATGGTTATCTACCGCAATGCCTAGTGCAAATCTGAACGTTTGTGTGCCTGTAATGGGTTCCCATGAATTCGTTCCATGAGGCAGCTTTAGGATTCTGCCAACGTTGCCTGAGACCCCGAGGGTGCTATTATCGGTAACGTAAACGTTTGCGTCTTTGTCTACCGCTATCCCACGCGGATTAATCAGATTGGCGTTGTAGGTAATGTCAGTGACCGTCTGGCCGTTGTCGGATATTATCTCCACCACACCGGTCGCAGTGTTTATACCTGTAGAAGTTTTTTGACCTACCGTATAGATGTTATCATTGTCGTCAATATCCAAGCCAATTAGAGTATAATTGTAAGTCCCTGGAAGTGGAACTACACTGTTGTTCCTCGGAGCGGAATAGTGATTCCAGCTCAAAGCTCCTGTGTAGCCTGGTGTTACTTCTGGAATTGGTTCGTAGGCTCCTCTGGCAAAAACCTTGCTTCCGCCCGCTACAAATGGTACTAGTGAAAGAATGACTAACAAAAAACTCATCAGTACGGCAACCGCTCTCGTATGAGCTGAGTTGCGTCTCGTAATCAACATTATCTCTCTTCTCTCCTTATAACTAATATATCTCGACTAAATGAATGCTCTAGCCCCTGATCGATTGCTTACAGCCACAGGTCTTTAAAACCATTACTTACAAAGTTCTTTTTTCCTACAAAACCTCCCTGACTAGACTAAATTGACTATTAAACTTAGTTCTTACTGCTTACCGCTTCATTTATTTTACAACACTGTATCTCAACAAAATCTCAACAAGTGTGTGAGTACACGCCTGTAGAATACCGGTCAACTTTCCAAAAAAGTTTTAGACTGAGCTTAGATATTGAAACAGCGACAGCCAAGGACATGGTAATTAACTCCTAGACTGCCGCTGTTTTATTGAACGCTAATCTTAGCTGTTTAATGCAATCTCCGATCTTTTACCTCCGCCTTCCATTTCCCATTACATTTATTACCAATAAAATTATAGATTTTCCTAGAATAATTTAAGGTACACATTTCTACTTTTCCTATAATTAGAGTTATAACGATTAGTCACGCAAAGAGGAGGAAGCAATTTGCAAAGTCAGCAAATAGATCTCGATCTAGCACTTGTCAAAAAATATGCGCCACAGCTGTTATTTGATCGTTTGGAGCCATTTTTCCCTGTTCGTGTTGGGGTAACGATATTTGATCAGGACGGTCAATCTCCTTCCTTTCGTCGTATGATCAGCTTTGAGTCAGATGCTAGGATTGAAAAGGTCATTGAATATGCCATCTACTGGGATTATGATATTGAGCACTTGTACGAGCTGGAACATGTATGGATTTATGTAGGGCGTGACGGCAGTGTTATCAATTGTGAATGCAGCTTCCATGGCAAATTTTTTAAAGGGCTGCTTAAGGATCGAAGCAATATAGCTGAAGACAAGCCAACCCAGGTCAAGCTGTACTCCCAGCCTGGAAAACACGCTTTTTCCCCACTTCTCACGATGCTTGAGCTCGTCCCGAATTTAGATACGTGCACCTATGAGACAGCGGGTCGAGGAGGTCTATTAGTCCCTGACATGCTGCGAAACCAAATGACTGCAGATGAGGAAACGAACCAATTAGTGGAACGTTATTTGCAGACACTTCGGTTTCGACCAACGATGGAATTTATCGAATATGCTTGGGACGACGATTCGCTTTTCGTGACGTGGCCTGAGCTTATGAACGAGATTCCACAGCGTGTCAACCAAGAGTTAGTTAAAATCAGAGAGCACTTTGCCATCTAGGGAAACGATATATGTTCTTGTTCCGCTAAAGACAAGAACATATATCTTTAAATAAAAAGTTCGCGCTGCGCGCGAAACCTTGTCCCTCGACACGAATTTGAGGAGGTGAATGAAGCGAAAACATAATGAAATACGCAAATATTTCAATGAGGTTATGAAGTGAGCTTTTTGATTCGAGGATTAAAAAAGTTTTGTTTTACTACATTGATATTCATTTATGTATTTCCATCTTACAATCAAATGGAGGTAAAGATTACATGAACAAGAAAATGAAAGCACTTACACTAGCATTAACACTGATAGCATCTCTCAACATTGTTCCAGCAGCTAGTGCAGCTGTCTTAGCTCATAACGCAGTAGTAGGATTTGCCGAAGTGACGCCTACCACGACGACTCAAATAGCGGCTAAGCTTTTTCAACCAACTTTGAAGGTTACTACGGGATGTGTGCCTTTCCCAGCAGTAGATGCAGCAGGGAATACAAATGGAGGTTTAGCACCTAGTGGAGCAGCTAATGGAAATTGCAGTTCCAGTACGGGTCAAGTATATGCACGTTCAGGATGGTACAATGGCGTATGGGCAATTATGTACTCTTGGTATCAACCTAAAGATTCACCATCCTCAGGATTAGGCCATAGACATGACTGGGAAGGTGCTGTAGTTTGGATCGATAATCCAGCAGCTGCTTCTCCGCAAATTCAGTCCATTTCCTATTCTCAGCACGGTGACTGGTTAAATGTAGCTAAGAGTGCAACAAACACAAATGGAACTCATCCAAAGATTGAATATAAGAGCGTTTGGCCGCTTAACCATGCCTTATATATCACGACTACAGCCGGTGGATATCAACCATTAATCGGTTGGGACGACTTAACTGCTGCGGCAAGAACTGCATTAAATACAACGAGTTTCGTAGATGCCAATGTTCCTTTTAACGACTCGAATTTTACTAATAATTTAGCTGCTGCTTGGTATCAATAAGAATAGTAAAGGGCCAGGGAAGATTACTTCCTTGGCCTCTTTTCCGCTATTTATTTAAATTCTTCTCACGGTACTGCCCTGGCGTAGTTCCCTCTAACTTACGGAAATACCGAATGAAATTGGCAGGTGTATTATACTTCAGCTTCTCCGCGATCTCGGATATTTTCATATCCGTTTCTAACAGCCATCGTTTGGCCATGTTCATCCGATACTCCGATAAGTAATCACTGAAGTTAACACCCGTTTCCTTGCGGAACACTTTGGTCAAGTAATTCGGGCTGTAATTCATGCGGCGGGCGCACACCTCTAGTGACAGATCGGTATCGAAGCCGGTTTCTATCATATAAATAATTTGACTGGAAATGCTCTGATACTGCTCATCTAGCTTGTGTTCCAAGTGAATTAAGAACGGAAGCATCACCACATCCAGAAACCACCGTTCAACCTCACTCACTGTTTTCAATTGAAACAATTGTATAAACAAGGTTTGTTCATCGGGGTATAACCGTTTAGGCAATACGCCTGCATCCTTAACAGCCTGAAGCATTTGTACTAGCAGACGGACGAAGGACATGAAATATTCTTCATGTGTTCGCTCATCGACAGCAAGCGCTGTTATGAATTGATGAAGATAGCGCGTAGACTGTTCCCGGTCTGCAAGCTTCAAGGCATCAAGCAGCTGCCGTTCTATGGTATCTGGATAACTCAACTGCATGCTCTTCTCTGGTTGTACATCCTCAATGAATAGGATCGATTCTTCCCCTAGGTTCATCCGGTACTTCAAAGCTTGCAACGATTCACCATAGGCATGACGGATTTGCTTAATGTCGGTAAACACATGGCTGAAGCCAATGCTCACTTTTAGCTCCAGGTAAAGTTTGATCATTTGCATAATTTGATGTGCGGCCGTGTCTAGAAGATTCTTGAACAGCTTGGGATCCGTTTCAGCCCCTCCTAGCAAAGTAACCTGCGAGTCCCCCATAACGACTGGTGGCAGCCTCTGCTCATGCAGGATGAGTTCAGAAACGATATTGTTGATAGCGAACAATAGTAAATCCTGATCCTGTTCTTCAAAACGTGTATGGGATAACGAATCGATTTGAATCGTCATGACACACATGCTGTTCCACGCCGTCGGATGCCCGAAAGCCTCCAACTTATCCTGCGCCTCTGTCCTCGCCATATCGCTTTGGAAAAGTTTGAAAACAAAGTACTCCCTCATTTGATGGGACTGTCCCAGAACCTCCTGCAGCAAACTTGACTCCCTTTGCATCAATCCTCGAAAACGCTCATTAATAAATTCAAATTCATCGGTTGCCGTATCCATGCCGCCGGTTTCGGGTGAATTGCGCACGACTTCATACAACTTCCGGATCGGTTTATACATCTTCCTTGAACCTAAATAAGAAACCAGAAGAGCTATCAATAAAATGCCAAGACAAATATAGAGGGTGAACCATCCTATCCCCTGCGACTCCTTATTCAGCTCATCGATGGATACCACCGATAAATACATCCAACCGTTATAATTGGACTTTCGGTAACTAATCCCGACTCGTTCCCGCTCCGAACGGGTTGTGTAGAAGCCCTGCTCCGCAGCAGGTATGGACTCATTCAAGCCAATCGCTAGTTCTTGAAACTGTTTGCCAATCAGATTAACGGCATTGCCAGCGAAGACAACCTGCTGATCGTCCAGCAGCAAAACGTTGCCCATAGCAGTATCCTTGCTAATTAAATTATTGACTTCATAAATCGGAATCGTCATGATTAGCAGCCCCGACGGGGTGGGGGAATAAGCCGGAATTTTCTTGATGAGTTTCATTCCGGTTGGACTTGTAGACCAAAACGACGTTCTAGGATCTTTCACCCATCCCGCATAGCTTTCAACAGCCTTCGTTTCCAGCATGGACAAGCCCGTATCGTTAATGGACCATTTGTTGGTGATGCTTATGAGTTCCATGCCCATTGTACCGAGCTCATTGCTTTGCAGCTTACTCATCGATTCGAGCAGACTCTTCACCTTCTGAACGTATCCGTCCGTACCGGCTAATTCTCCCTTAAGAGCATCAATCACTACTGGTTGATTCATATATTGAATAGCCGAGTAATCAATGAGTCTCAGCAGTTGTTCAATTTGTGATTCTGTCTGTTTCAGCATGTGCTGATTGCTCTCATAGACCTTGGTTTGTACAGCGTCGGATGCCTGATAATAGGAAAAAGCTCCCAGTATCATGACTGGAATCGTCGCGAGCAGCAGCGTAAACCATATGAGCTTGGATAAAAAAGTAGACGCACGTAATTTCATAAACAAGCCCCCACTGTTCTTGGACTAACCATGACTTCATTACATCGGTTCTTTACATTTATCAGTAATTACACGAAAATGTCAATAATTGCGGCGCCTTTCCCCAGAACTACACGGGGAAAAACGCCGCTTTTCAAAATAATTATTTTTGTTGAGCCTTTTTCTGTTCGGCAGTAAATTCTTCTATGATTTTATCGCCGCCTTTTTTGAGCCATTCTTCCGTAATCTTGTTAAAGCCAGCCTCATCGATCTCTCCCATGATGAAACGAACACGAGCATCGTTGATCAGCTTATCCAGCTCCGCGCCCAGTTGGGTTTTGGTCGGAGAGAGAAACGGCTCGATGACACTTGGCACGGCATTAGCTACCCCTTCTTCATATAGCTTCTTCACCTTTTTCCCCATATCCGGTTCTGTCGGCCAAGCCAAGGTTGAAGGTGCTATGCGAAGCTGCCCCAGATCACCAACCTGGTCTTTATACAACTGCTCGTTGGTGAATACGGGATTACCGTTCTCTGTTTTATAATGAACGCCTTCTACACCCCACGCAAACGTTTTCAACACATCGTCCTGTAGATTCTTCTCAAAGTAAGTTAGTATTTCTTTCAATTCCTCTTCCGTCTTCACACTGGATTTAGGGAACATGAATACGCCGGAATAACCTGAATTCGCTGGCAGCTTAACTCCCTTCGGCCCTTGCAGCCCGATGACGAAATCCATCTTAGCCTTTGGATTTAATTTGTACAGATCAGCATGCTTATTAGGTGCGTCATCAATACTTGCCAGATAAATACCGGCTTTGCCTGAGTTAATGTTTTCGTGAAGTTTAGTTCCTTTGATGGCGCCGAAGTCCTGATTAATCAGCTTCTCATCATACATTTTTTTAAGCAACTTAAGCGAATCCATGTATTCTTTGGTCATAAAATCAGGTATCACCTTGCCGTCCTGCACGCCCCACTGATTAAAACCGCCTAAAGCAGTAACAAGGACAAGACTCGCGTCGGTAATCAAATTATCATCCGTCAAAGTTAGACCGTACGTATCATTCTTGCCGTTCTTATCCGGATCGTTCAATGTAAATGCTTTCGCAACGTTATACAAATCGTCCACCGTTTTCGGCTGTTGCAGACCTAGGTTATCGAGCCAGTCTTGGCGGAAAATGATACCTTTTCTAGCAAATGGACGGTCACGGTAGAGTCCATATATTTTACCATCTACGGAAATATTGTTGGCGATCTTGTCATTCCAGTATTTCTTGATTTTCGGAAAATCTTTAAGGTACGGGCCAATCTCCCAGAAAGCGCCGGAACGGACAGCATTAATAATTGCCGAGTTCTTGGTATCCAATACGACCATCGCTTGTGGAAGTTTGCCTGAGGCGATTGTCACATTCAGCTTATCATTATAGGATGAACCAGGGACGAACGTTATTTCCAGCTTGCTATTTGTCTGCTCCTGAATGGCCTTGAAAGCAGCATTGGTATCATCTGTCGCCGGTGGCTGCTGTCCATAGAAAGGAGACATCATGCTGAATTTAATTTGTTTCTGAGCAGCAGCGCTAGTACTCCCAGGGGTACTCTTCGCACCGTCACTCACGGAATCTCCCCCTCCGCAAGCCGCTAATAGAGACGCCATCATAACTGTCGTGCAAGTAACCGCTAACCCTGTTTTCAATGTTTTTCGCATACAAACCCTCCGTTATTTAATTTTATTGTATAGAAAGAAAGACGACCTTACCAGACTTGACCGTCTAACCTTTAACCGAACCTAGCAAAACTCCCTTGGCGAAATGTTTCTGCAGGAATGGGTATAAGAGCAATATCGGGACAGCCGCTACGACGATAACTGCGTACTTGATGCTCTGAGGTGGAGCTGCAATTTCCGATGCTGCACTCGCATCCGTAAAACCGCCTGCCGACAGAAGGACGATTTGCCGCAGCCACACTTGAATGGGCCACATTTTCGCATCATTAATGTACATAATGGCCGTAAAATAGGAATTCCAGTGCCCCACCGCATAAAACAGCGCGAACGTAGCCATAGCCGGTAAGGATAATGGAACCACGATTTTGTATAAAATTTGCAAATCATTGCAGCCGTCCATTTTCGCTGATTCTTCCAAACCCTCGGGCAGCTGCTGGAAAAAGTTTTTCAACAAAATCAGATTGAACGCACTGATCGCGGAAGGGATCCACAGGGACCAATATGTATCCAGTAATCCAAAGCTTTTGACTACCAAGTACGTGGGGATCAAACCTCCGCTGAAGAGCATGGTGATGACGATCAGTAACATGAATTTACCCCGACCGCGCAAATTTTTACGTGCTAGTGGATAGGCCATCAGCGTGGTAAGCAGCAAATTGATTAAGGTTCCCACAACAGAAATGAATATGGTGATTAATAAGCTTGTGTAAATGATTTTGGTAGAAAAAATAAATTTGTAGGCATCTAGTGAAATCTTCGTAGGGAATAGCACAACCTTCTTGATAAGCAGCTCCTCCGACGCTACGAGCGAACCGGATACGACATAAATGAACGGGAGAACCGTAATTACCGCAACGATAAAAAGCATGAAATAATTGATTGCGTCAAACGCTTTGCTGCTCATTGTACGATCTCTCATGCTAATAAACCCCTTCCTCACCGTATTTCTTAGCCATTGCATTTGCAGAAACGACCAGAATTAGGCTTACGAGAGATTTAAACAATCCCACAGCCGTACTGTAACTGAATTGCGCATTGACCAGACCGGACGTATAAACGTACGTATCAAACACTTCAGCTACTTCCCGGTTTCCGGAATTCAACATGAGGAAAATTTGCTCGAATCCGGTGTCCAAGAAACTGCCCAGTCTTAAAATAAGCAACAGCACAATCGTCGTTTGGATAGCTGGTAAAGTAATATGCCACAGCTGATGCCACCTGTTAGCTCCATCCATTCGCGCAGCTTCATAAAGCTGCTGATCGACTCCGGAGAGTGCCGCTAAGAAAATAATCGTTCCCCAACCGGTTTCCTTCCAGATAACCTGCGAAGTAATCATAGATCGGAACCAATCTTTACTTAATAAGAAATTAATTTTGTCCCAGCCTAAGGAAGCGAGGGCTTCATTAACAATGCCGCCCTCCGTTGTAAACAGGGTGTACGTCAGCCCTGCCACGACGACCCATGATATAAAGTGGGGGATATAAATGATGGTTTGCACGAACCTTTTGAAAAACTCCTTTCGAACCTCATTCAGCATTAAAGCTAAAATGATCGGCAGCGGAAAGAAAAAGAGCAGATTATAAACAGCAAGCACAAGTGTATTTCTAAAAAGCTTCCAAAAATCTGGATTCGTGAAAAAACGCTGAAAGTGCTGCAGGCCGACCCAATGGCTTTTTAAGATCCCGGCAAAAGGTTGATAATCCTGAAATGCGATAACCACACCAAGCATCGGCAAGTACTTGAACAAGACGAAAAATAAAAGACCTGGAATCAGCATGCAGTACAGCAGCTTTTCTTTATTGATATCCCGCAATAGCTGCTTCAGATATCCAGGTTTGCGCGAGGCATCCACTGAGGTCGCCGGGTTCAGCCAACGTTTTCTCTGGACTGTTGTTCTATTCATAGGTCAATCACATCCTCCAACAATCGTTTGCTACATTTATGTTAATGGCCTCATGTTGTTTCCGTCGATATTCATTTCGTTGTATGTTTCTAAGCGATAATCATTTTCTTCCGTGCCATTGTCATCTGCTATCTTTTTCGCTAAATGATATAGGAGGAAGGAGCGCCACTATATACGGTCTTTCCATTACAAACAATCGTGCAATGGTTCGGCTTCATATGGACGTCAATCTGTTGGTCGCGATATTGATATCCGGAAATCGACACACTTCCTTCATGAGGTGGCTGCGGAAATATCTCCAGCGTGCCATCCAGCTTCGGTTTGATGCCCGCCATACCAAATACCAGTGCTTCGGTGCCTGTGAGACCTGCTATGATATTGCCCCGCTTATGGCTCGGAACGGCAGGCCGGTCGCTATAGTGCTCCTGAGGAAAATACGGCAGATGCTTGCCCATCCAGAACAAACGCTTCAAGACATCCCAGGCTAGTGCTGGCTGACCCTGTTCCCACAAAGTAAGCGCGAGCGTCGGACTCTCACCTGTATAGCTGCCTCCACCGGACCAATCGGGATCGTTCAATTCATAATGCAGTGAATCTTCAGCGGATATACTGCTCACACCGTAAGGTCCAAGAAAAGCTCCGTCTTTTAAATGTGTCAGTAGAGCCTCTGCCATATCTGTGTTGCAAACACCCATTCTTAATGTGTCAAATGCCTGAATCGTGTACACCCGCTCAACGTGCCCGTTCGGGTATTTGCATAGAAACCATCCGTTCTCTGGATCCCATAGGTGATCACGAATGGCAGTGCGGATGCGGCTGGCTTTATCACGCCATGTTCCGGATTCGTCATGTCCAAGACGCTCTGCCATATCGGCTAATCGATCATAGCACCACGCTCTTTCGGCGTTGGGGCTGGATACGACATGCTCATGGGCAGCGCTCCTCATTTCGAGTAGATTGTGCTGCTTGCCGTAATCCAGCAATTCGCCCCAGGCTGGCAGCCTTTCTTCATCATGAAGCAGTAAATGTTTCATCAAATCGTACAATTCCAATCCTTCGCCGTACTGTGTCAGATTGCACCAAACTAAATTGAAGAAGGACCATAGACTGTACGAATACGGAACATCCTTACCCAGACCGCTAGGAGCGAATCTCGAATGCCGCTCAATGCCGCTTCGCGCCATCATGTGGGCCAGCTCGATCACTTTTTCACTTCCCAACATCAGTCCTAGCATCCGCGCTGCATAACCTCCAGTATCCCACGGATAACAGCAAATGCCGGCGCCTTCCATCCCTGCTACGACTGGAAAGGGCTGCATCGTAAAGTCGGGATGCTCCCATAGACAGATCAGACCGCTGACAAGCGAGCGCCGATAGTACTCTTCAAGACCGGGAATGTCACTGGTCAAACGAGGGACAGACGCGCAATTGCGCTGAATTCGATTCTCCCAGACGTCATACGTTCGCCGTTCCCATCTCGCTAGGGTTTCATCCATGTATACCGATTCTCCAACCTTCGTCAGCAGGATAGCCACTCGGTAAACCGCCTCTTGCCCAGGTGCTACTAGCGCGGGTTCTGTCTCCTCTTGCAAAAACGTAACCCTAACTTCATCGTTCTCCCATATGCCTCCACCGACTTCTTGCATCTGTTCTCCCATAGATGGATGGCCGAAATCCCAATCGTTCAGAGCTTGGATACCTGGACGTCCCGGCGAAACCCTCGGAAGGATGTTAAGCTCCATGCTGCGCTCCGTCCGATTGACTACCCGTACCGCTAGTACAAATCCAGCACGATCCGCAAGCGGAACCAGTGAGCTTTGTACAGAGAGCGAAATCAAGTGTTCCTCCACGAAGTAATGGTAAGTTCCTGTCCGTTCGATACGATCCGGCCGCCATTCGGCTCCTGCGTACAATAGACCGCAATCCCCTTTCCCGCGGTTTCCTGTATCACTCACGCGATGTCCATCCGCGGTCAAATCAAGCAGCACTTCAACATCTTGCGCGGCAAACGGTGGCGAGAATAAGCCTCTGACGCCGGCAACCGTCCCCTCTATTGGGGCAACTGTACTGAATCCGCTGCAGACCCAAATATGATTAGCTGGAGCCACACTGGCACGCAAATCGAATGCAAAGTCGTTCAAATGATAATTCATGTTTTCACCTGTCCTTTTCCTTGTGCCGTCACAACCTCATCTTAAAGAGCGTACTCCGTTTCCGTCGATATTCATTCTGTTGGTTCCTTTGCTTATGACCTTGATTTGTTGACTAGACAAGCAAAAAGTAATCATTAGCTGTTATTTCATTATCATTTTCTGCAGATAATAAAAACGCCTTCGTTGAAATGATTTCAACAAAGGCGTTCTTTGAAAGCTATGTATGTTTCGGCTTATATACGCGAAAAGTCTATATCAATATAGGGTGTGTTCTTTAGTAAGTTAGAATAGCAGAAGCGTCGAGCTTGTTCATCCCACTCACTCCAATCAGGAGCATTAAAATCTCTGCTTCTATACAGCGCGGATAACACCCTGGCTTGTCTCAAATCGATAAATAAAGGTATTTTCTATGACAAAGATCACCTTTTAATTCAATCATGGAATCTTCCCGTATACCATAACGTTCTGCAGCTTGTCTCAATATATCTTGATTGAAAAGCTTTTTAATCTCTTTATGCATAGTATTCTTCGATCACACTCCAAAGGTAATATAATCCAATTCTATTCGAAAGCAATTGTTTGCTGTGAGTAAAAGAATGATTTTAATTAAATTTTCCTGCTGGTTGGAGGTTTGCACTGTAAATTATTCAATGTCCAAACCTTATGGTTAAGAATCTCATATTTTGTTGTAATGATTCTAATCAAGGAGGGCAAATCGAATGCAGCATAACAAAAAAGCTGGCGCAAAAAGACAAATGGACACTCTTCAGACTCTCCCAATTACCGTAAAAAGACTTCGCAGCATATCCCGTCGTATATTACCTCTTTATGAACGCATAGCAAACGACCGCCTGTATGCGATGCGACTGATAGGCGCCATGAAGAAATTTGATTTAACCCGAACCACAAGATTGATCCAGCAGGTTCTGCCAAGCGCAGAGGCCTCTATTGGAGCCGGTTTCAGCGTAAGCTATAGTCTTAGAACCACACAAAAGTCGCAGGTTTATTTAAACACTGGTATTTTTAGCCCGGGCCAGCTACTAAATATACAATCCGAGGATATCCGTAGAGTTAGCCTAATCATGCTACAGCTGCTGCGTAAACTTGCCAACGATCGCATATTTGCAGCACGGTTCATCCGGCTCGTGAGAACAGGAAAACAGGCTGAGTTACTGCAGTTGGTTAAGAACGTCAATTCAAAGCATATAGTTTCTGCCACTATCGGCGAGTACGGTCCATTATTTGTTGTCAGCTTATCTAATGGAAAGCGCTATAATCTTACTTTTGAGCTGTCTTGATTCGGTACTGATCTCCATAAAGCTTTAGTGTACGTAATGCACGAATTACCGCAGAAGATTGAAAAAGGCTGTGATTCCAGTGTTGATCAAAAGAGACAAATGGTTGCAGTATCGCATCCTTCGCAATGGGACCTCTCTCTCCCGACGGTTGCCAAAAACAAAGTTGCTTAAGAAGAACGCTTTATCGAAAATGCTGCTTCAATATCAACGTGTCGTACTAAAGCCTCGTGACGGGAGTTATGGTAGGAATATCGTGTTCATTAAACGGAACGGTGCTAACGCCTATCGGATTCAAAACGAAAATAACGCGGTCACCATGCGAGACACCGATAAGTTACTCAAATGGCTCCGTAAAAATAACAGAGGTCGTGGATTTATTGTACAAAGGCGTCTGCAGCTTGCTCAAATTGGGCACAAGCCGTTCGACATTCGGATAATGACTCAGCGCAAAAAAGGCTCTTCATCCACTTGGAAGGTGACAGGCTCATATGCGAAAGTGGCGGCGCAAGGATATCTAGTCACGAATGTGACTAGCCGTACCATTCCAGTGCTTGAGGCGCTACAATTAGCCCGAATCAGAGATCGGAGCTTGCTCGTCAAAGCGGAACGGATCGCACTATTGGCTGCCAAACGACTGGGAGCGCGTTACCCCAAGCTCAGACAAGTCGGGTTCGATATAGGCATCGACAGGAAACGTCGGATTTGGATTATCGAAGGCAATTATAAACCGGATTTACGCCCTTTCAGGCTCTTAAAAGATTCCTCGATGCATCGCAGAATATTATGGTATAAGAAACATTAAGCAAAAAAATAGACGACTCGCCTATGATCTTTGGCCAGTCGTCTTTTCATGATTTTACTTACGTCTTTTGGCACTTACAACGCGCGTCACTTGGAACCGATTTACCCCTATCTGTATAATGGCAAACTGGCTGTAAGAAGTGCCGGAAGAAGTGTAAGGCTCCGCTTCAATATTTCCACTCGGCGTTATAACCGTTGCGGAGATTCTAGTCAACAGACAGACTCCACGGCTAGAAGCTCTCCAAGTCTGATCACGCTGAACACTATAATTATCGTCACTACAAAAGATGGATGCATATTCAACTCTCCCAAACGCATTAAACGTAGTGGAGTTAGTAATCTGAACGGGGTCATAACCCCCAGGTCCTCTATTTCCCATTCTCAAAACCTCCCTTTTATTTGATATAGTTTATTAAATGCAAATGATTCGTTTTGGTAAGGTATAAATGTGGACAAGAAAAAAAAGTACGTTTGTCCGGTGCTCACGAGAATACCGCAGCTTTTGATGCTTTACCTCAAACAAAAAGAACCACCCTCGTAGTTAAAGAGGTGGTTCAATTGAGAGGGACAAAAAAAGCTGACATTAGAGCATACGCCTAGTTTTTGCATATACTGCTCATAAAAGGAGGAGTATTGTATGCATTATCCCAATTTTTATTATGTACAACATTGTCATCAAATTCCTGTTTACGCTGGAAAGACCTATAGATATGACTATGTAGATGGCAATGTCTTTATCATTCATTTCTTCGACCCCACCCATCGACATGATGAAGGAGTTGCTGGGCAACATACAGGTCACAAAGGTTACTATCAATTTAATTACGTGGAGATAGCCCCTTGTATTTACTTTATGTATTGGTTGGAAGAAGCCTATACAGTTAGCCAAATTATTGATCTTAATAGAATGGTTGTATATACCCATTACACCTATGATAAAAGTGGCAAGCGAGAAAGTTTGTTCCATTTTGGTACTATAACTCAACAATAAACACTTAATTCCAACGCTTTTGCTCAACTATCCTGCACTTTACTTTAATGGAATCAAAAAAGAGCTGCTTAAAAGCAGCTCCTCGTTATAGTTCAATATTTGTTTAATTTGTCAGAAGTGATTGCCATTATTCATATTTCAAGAATAACACGCCGTCAGCCGGCAGAGTTACTTCCAATACACCCTTGTTTATGGCATACGGAAACTCATTCCAGATATCGGAAATGCCGGCTCCATCCAGATGTCGCTCGCTCAATCCTAACCGTGTGATTGGAATTCGTAACTTCTTCGGTACTGCCATTCGGTTGAAAATCCCAAGCCACCCTGCGGCGTTTAAATCTTTGTGCGGTGTTATCCAAATATCGATCCCGTTCTCCCGATGAATCAAGCTTCCCATGATCCCGTTCTGATTACATGCAATCATGTCCCGATTCGTAATTAACTCGAACGAAAACTCATCCGAGGTCGGCAGATCCCCTCCCATGAATAACGGGGATGCAGCCAGCGCTCGCACCGTGATAAAGGTGTATTTTTGCTCCCGGGACAGGCCTGACATCCGTTCGAATCCTTTCCCGCTAAGCTCTTCGTTTCCATCGTCGGCTTCGGCCCCTCGGTTGCTGCGCGGATTCCATATTTGCAGATGTCCGAAAGGGATCATATCTAGATCCAGCCAAAAACCCGGCACACGCACACTGCTATACTTCTCCCAAGCGACGAACGCCTGCTCTAAATCCTTGCGGTTATCCCATACGTCACGTGTCGTACGGACCAGATTAGCCCCTTGGTACACGTCCATTTGCTCCATGACCGTCTGCCCTCCAGGGGACAGGCTGAGCAGCATGGGCCTACCGCACCGTTCGATAGCAAGCAGCAAAGCTTCGATTTCACGGGGATGACCCGTGATATCGTCAGCTTTGATAAAATCGACACCCCATTCGGCAAACTGATCGACGACTGACTGGTAGAAAGCCTGCGCCCCCGGCTTCGTTGTATCGACGCCATAGTTATAGTGGCACCACTTGCACGTATCAGAGGTGTTGGCGATATCACGCGCTCGGTAAGAGGTACCCAGAATCGGGGTATTCAGCTCTACAGCCTTGCGGGAAATACCTCTCATGAAATGAATGCCGAATTTGAGCCCCAGCTCATGCGTACGGTCGATAATAGACTGAAGTCCATTAGGAAAATAGCAAGCGGACGGGATATATCTTCCGTATTCGTCCAATCGGGTGTCCATGGCGTGCTTTACTCGTGGATACATCTGGCCCGGTTCAAGATCGTATTCCGCAAACCACCCATTATCCACAACGAAATACTCGTAACCGAACGGCTTTAACCGTTCAGCCATCATTTCAAGATTAGGCAGCAGTGTTCTCTCCGATGCGGAGCAGCCATAGCTGTCATAGCTGTTCCAGCCCATAGGCGGGGTAGCTGTACGCTGTGCCAATTTATTTTTGGAAATATTCATCCTTTATTCCCTTTCTATTGTCGATCACAACATTACTGTGACACGACAACATCGTTAAAATAAGTTTTTTGAAACTCTAAGTACAGACCAGGATAACCGCTTGTCAAACTGCTGTCTGTCCCGCTGGCGACCAAAACGCCGTTCAGATACGCGTTGATTGTACTGCCACTGACTTCCAACGTAAATGTATGATATACGCCAGTCGAAAGCGCAGATACCAAAGCCGAATCGAGGGTCGTATTCACACCGCCTACTCGCTTTCTAATAATCACATTATTGTTCGCCTTGTTGTAAAACAAAATATAGCTGTTGCTATTATCGATATATCTAGCCATCAATCCTACCTTGGAATTCGTTGTATCCCAAGCACTAACCTTGAACTTGGCCGTAACCGAATAATTCGTCCACGTGCTTGCACCCGCATAAGATCGTCCGGTAGCACTGCTGTCCGAATTATAGTAAGACTTCGTACTGCCGTCCGTTACAACACTCCATGTGCCTCCGTTAACAGACCAGCCATTTGCATTGCCATCCTCGAAGTCATCACTTAGTAAAATCGTCACCGAAGAGGTGGTTGCACTGGCTGTATTGCTTGCTGAAGACAGATTACCTGCTGGATCGAATGCTTTGACGGTGTACGTATAGGTGGTTCCTGCTGCCAGCCCTGTATCGCTATAAGACGTACTAGTTGCCGAACCCACTTCTGTGCCGTTCCTGTAAACCTTATAACCGGCTACTGCTACATTATCGGTTGATGCTATCCAAGCTAGATTGATTTGGCTCGTGGACGCGGCTGTTGCCGCTAGACTCGCTGGTGTACTTGGCGCCGTTGTATCAATCACTTTCCCGACGACAACCCCTTGCCCGAAGGTAGCAACATAGATATAACCGTCTGGAGCTACGGAAATGTCAAGCGGGAAGCCGCCATTCGCTCGGTAATACGTATCTGAAATCTCGGTAAGCGTCGCTCCTTGATTGGTAGACTTATACAAGCGTCCAGCCCCGCTCGCTCCAGCAATGCTCGTGACGTACAGCGCTCCGTTAGCATCGACAGTAATCGCTGCCGGATCGGTTACCGACAAAGTGGTCACACCAATCTGTCCGCCTTCAACCGTTCCGGTATTAGCGTTATCAAGTCGATACAAGCCATCGTAAGCAGAAACATAAATACGAGAGGATAACGTTGGATCCGCTGCGACAAAGCCTCTCATGTCCTCGACTGTTGTGGCTGTTTTGGCCCAGATCTTCGTCCAGGTAACGCCCGAATCACTGGAGCGCCATATGCCCGTATGACGATCATACAAATAGACCATGCTCGTGCCTTTCACCCAAGAAAGCGTAGCAGTCTTTGTCGTTTGCGCCCCCATCACGGAGGATGACTGCGCCACCTGCGTCCATGTACCTGATGCTTTGCGCCAGATGCCGCCCTCTTGTACAGCCGCTATAATAACCGGGGATCCGCTAATGCGGTTCACGGCGATGGCCAGAGGTCGCTTGCCCCCGGTTTGTGCTAGCAAGCCTTCTGCTGTCCAGACATTCGAGGGATTGGTAGGGTCGGGATTCGAATAAATCTCGCCGTCTGCGTTCGTTTGCTGGTCGCCAATGGACGTATAGACAACGGAAGGTGAAGTCGCCGTATCCAAGGCAATAGCCAGCCCATTATCGACAGCGGCCTTATTCATATTCACATGGCTCATCCGATCCGCGGAATAGACGAACGTCCAGTCCGCATCTGTCGAGTAGACTCTGCCGGCTCCATTCGGATCTGCAGCAATAGCTCGATTAAAGGTGACGTTCAGATTACGACTGTACGGATACCAGTTCCCTCCGCTATTTGCCGATTTCCATACCCCTTGCACCCCTGCCGTATAAATCACATTGGTATGGCTTGGATCGATTGCAAGTCCGGATACTTTGCTCCGCTTTTTCCCCAGCATGGTCATCACTTCACTACTATGCTGGCTTAGCCACCAAGTCGACCCTCCAGCACCGCCAACCGAATAATCAATGTTACTTGCTGTCGTGGTGACAGGGGTAAACGTAAGGCCACTATCCGTTGATTTCAGTACACTTTCGTACATGCTGGTGTCGACAACGTCCTGTGAAGGCTCCCAGACAGCTCCGATATAGATGACATCTTCTGTAGAAGCTCTGTACCCGTTCATCGCATGATAGACGGCTTCTCCGGCAGCGGACCATCGCTGAATCCATGCCCCTGAAATCAGCTTATAGAACGTCGCCGCATTCCCGGAGTTGTTCGTCCCAACGGCGTAGAGCGTGCTTCCGATAAATTTCAGCTCCTCGATCCTTTGAGGAGTTGGATTGCTATCTCCGCTAGCGATCAAGCTCCAAGTCGGAGTCGTGCTTTTGGCATTCGTTGTCTTATAAACGCCTTCTCCATAAACTGCCGCATATAGGGTCTCTACATTGGCAGGATCGAGCGCGATGCTTCGTATATATTTGCCTGCAAGTCCGATCGTTGTCCAGGTTAGTCCATCGTCACTAGACCTCTTAATCCCTTGGTCGAAGGTTCCCGCATAAACACGCTGGGCTCCGGTCGTTTCATCCAGAGCAATCAATGTTCCAGTGGATCGGGGATGCGGTACGGGGAGACTGCCTATATCTTTGTTGTTTCCACCGGAAAACATAGGGGAGCTGGATCCCCCACGTAAACTCCAGGTCTGCCCACCATCTGTCGAGACATATAAGGCTCCCTCCGGCAAGCTTCCGCTCTTACCTACGCCGATATACACTTTATTCGGGGTAACTTTGGAAAATACGATCGAAGCAATGACTAAGTGCGCTTTATTCGTTAAGCCGGCGTTGGAGGGACTCCACGTCGTCCCTGAATCGGTAGAACGCTGAATGCCCCCGGCATCTGCCCCGGCTAACACCAAGCCGCTGTCGAAAGGATCTACAGCAATAACATTATGGAATCCGCCTCCATCATAACCACTGGGACCAAATGAATTTGCAGCTTGAGCGCTTGCGATGCCGGTGATGAAAAACACCATAGCGCACAACATTCCGATCAACAAACGAACCTGCTTTCTCCATGTAAAAGACGCAATCTGACTGGAATATACCCGATCAACCATTAGCTACTCCCCCAATAATCGTATTAGGCTTTCAGATCAAACTTCAACTTCTTCGGACAGTACCCGACGCTGACCGCTTCCCTTCGTAACCGCAGGTATAATTTCAGCTTCTTCTTCCCCAGCCTCAGCCATCCTTCGAAGCAATCGCTCGCGCATCCGCTCCGCTACCGCACGATGTGACTCGAATCCAATCAAGTTGGTCAGCTCATACGGATCGGATTCCAAATCATACAGGAACTCCTCTATGTACCTGTCTGATCCCGGGACTTCAGTGCCATCCTGACCCGGCGCGCTGACAGCATACTTCCAACGCTGCGTACGAACCGCCCGACCCAGTTGAACGCCGCTAATTTGAACGTAAAGGTCGTCTGGCCACTCCATCTTCTCCCTGCGCAGCAGCGGCATCAGCGATCGCCCTTGCATGTTCTCGGGAACTTGTATCCCCGCCGCATCAAGCAACGTTGGCGGCAAATCGATCAAGCTTATTAACTCCGGCAGTCGGCCCCCCCGCTCAAAGCCTGGGCCCCCAACAGCCATCGGCACACGAATGGAGCTTTCGTGGCATGATTGCTTATAGAGCGCATTTCTGGTTTTGAAGTGACACGCATGATCGGAAGTGAACAGGACAATTGTATTTTTATGAATATTCAGACTTTTCAACACATCCAGGAGCCTTCCGAAGTTCTCGTCAAGCCGTTTCACCATTCCGTAATAGCCTCCGAGATGCTGATGGGCCGTGCCTCCGAGCGCAGCCAAGTCCGGGGGCACATACCGCGATTGAAAGCGTTCGCGATAACCATCCGGCGCCACATAATCGTCGACCCGGTTTTGATGATGCGGCTCAAGAAACGAAAGAAACAGAAAGAAGGGCTCATTCTGATGCTCATCGACGAAACGAACGGCCGCATCGGTCAAGGCATCCACACGGTAGCCTGGCAGCTTGACACGGCGGTTCTCATCATCCCAAAGTATGGTGTTATATGGCTCAGAGCTCAGTTCCAGTGCATTCGCACCTAGCCAATACTGGTATCCGCCACGTTTCGATGCGGGGACCGGATTCTCATCAGCCAAATGCCACTTGCCGATATATCCGGTCTTATAACCTGCATCGTTAAAATAATGAGCCATCGTTCTCACATCAGAGGGCAGCGGATTTTTGTTCCGGTAACATCCAGTCACTGTAGGATACAATCCGGTTTGTAAGGAAGAGCGGGCTGGACCGCACAAAGGCTGGCAGGTGAAGGCATTTTCCATGTGGGTGCCACTGTGAGCAAAACGATCTAAATTCGGCGTAAGCCCCAGCGGATTTCCGTGAATGCCTGTCGTATCCCAGCGCTGTTGATCTGTAAAAAACACGATAACATTCGGTTGATTATTTTGTTGCCGTTCCAACGGAGCATCTACCTCTTCCTAACATCAATATTTATAAAGTCAATCTCCAAATAGTCCTGGACCAAACTCAGCCGTAGCTACGGTGACATATTGATTGAAAATGGTATCTTCACTCTCATAGGCATGCTTCCACATCTTGCCATACATTTGTCTGACAACGTCCTGCATATCCGGCCGATCGATCACATTGTTAAGCTCATGTGGGTCTGTCTTCAAATCGTACAATTCGTTGATATCCGTTGCATGATAAACGAATTTATAATCCTTCGTCCTCACCATCCGACTCGTATAGTACACTTCAACACCATTGCACTGGGCATACTGGCTATCGCGCCAATTGTCCGGCTGCTTATTTAACATAAAGGGTATCAAGCTTTGACCTGCGCATCTGTTCAACACCGGCGCTCCGGCGGCTTCCAGAAGTGTTGGAGCGATGTCCATTAGTGTAACAAACGCCTCAACTTGGCGTCCCGGATTTGGAATGCTGTTAGGCCAGCTGACTACAAGCGGGATCCGGTAGCCTTCATCAAACATACTGATTCCCTTGCAGTATAAGCCATGCGCTCCAGCATGTTCTCCATGATCGGAGAGAAATACAATCAGCGTATCCTCCTTCTGACCATTTCGCTCCAGCGCTTGCAGCACTTCGCCGAACATATCGTCCATCATCGAGCAATAGCCCCAGTAATGCGCGATTGATTCCTTCACCTCATCTTCGCTAAGCTGGTCGAAAATGTTGCGCATCTTTCGATATACACCCGGTTTATCCTTCAGATCATCATGATAATTGGGAGGGAGCGGAACGTCCTTAGGGTCGTACATGCTGGCATAAGGCTCTGGAATGATGAACGGATCATGAGGCCCATTCACCCCAATGTAGACACACCAAGGCTCTTGGCTGTCCTTGAGCTGATCTAGCTTCTCGATGCCACTGCGGACGACCTGATAATCCTTCAGGTCCTCATAGGCTTTATCCGTCGCGCCATACAGCTGCTTGTTTCCCCAGCCAGGACGAAGGAGTTCGCCACGACGGCGTTCCACCTTACTTTCAGCTAGATACTTCTCACGATCCGCGTGAAATCGGTCACGACTTATTCCCATATAAGTACCTACGCCAGCGCTAACCTGAAGCTCCTCCCAACCTCGGTCCTTCGGGTTTTCGGTGGCAGATACATGCCATTTTCCGCTGTAATATAAGCCGTACCCAGACTCCTTTAATTTCTCGGAGAACGTCTCTACCCCAGGGTGGAGCGAGCGCCGGATCGCTTGGTCGTTCATATTATTGTTGTATATACCGTGCTGGGACGGATATAACCCCGTCATGAACGATGCTCGCGCTGGACAACAGTGTGCCATGGGCGGATAAGCTTGCGTAAACTGAACGCCCTCCGCAGCGAGCTGATCCAAGTGGGGCGTCCGACATGGATGCCCAGGCATGGCTACCTGCGCCTGCTCTTGATCGGTCATAAAGATCAGGATGTTCGGTCTTGCTTTTTTCAATATAACTACCTCCCGGAAACTAGCTAGCCTACGTGATGCTCCTACCCTTTAACCGAACCGATCAGCATGCCTTTGTTGAAATATTTTTGCAGGAACGGATAGATAATGAGCAGGGGCAGTGCCGTCAGCAGAATAGCCGCCATTTTGGCCGCAGGCGTATAATTGACGCTTTGTTCGATTGAAGCCGCAGTGCTCGATGCATCATCGATCAGCATTTGGCGCAAGTATACCTGCAACGGCCATTTGGTTGCATCGTTCAGATAGAGAATCGCATTAAAGTACGTATTCCAGTTGTGAACGAGATAAAATAATGTGAAGGTCGCAATAGCCGGAAGCGACAGGGGGAGAACGATACTCCAGAGAGTTCGCCATTCCCCACAGCCATCCATATTCGAAGACTCTAACACTTCGTCCGGAACGGATCGAAAAAAGCTGCGCATTACGATCATATGGAACGGCGCAATCGCACTTGTCAGCCACAGCGCCCAATAGCTGTCTAATAGCCCAAGCCCTTTGACCACCATGTAGGTCGGGATCATTCCGCCAGTGAACAGCATCGTAAATAACACCATGAAGCTAATGATTGAGCGTTCTTTCAGCCAAACCTTGGAAAGTCCATAGGCCATCAGTGTTGTCAGTACAATATTGATAAGCGTACCGAAGATGCTGATGATCAGTGCACTTTTAAAGGCGTTGATAAAACCCGGATGCGTAAGCAAATACTGATAGCCTTCCCATGTCCACTTATGGGGAAAAAGAAAGAATCCGCGAGTCAGATACTCTTCTTCCGGCGCAAACGAAGCGGTGATCACATAGAGAAGTGGAAGAAGGATCGCAGCCGTTACGAGGATCAACAGAGCATAAACGATTACATCTACATATCGCTCCGACTTAGAGACCGTCTTGTTCATCTGTCAATACACCCCTTCCTGTCCCATTTTTTTAGCGATCGTATTCGCTCCAATTACCATCATAAGGCCAACAATTGACTTGAAAAGCCCGACAGCTGCCGAAAAACTAAATTCTCCCTTAACGATCCCGTTACGGTACACGTAGGTGTCAAAAACGTCCGACACGCTAAGATTGAGCGGGTTTTGCAATAAGTAAATATGCTCGAATCCGATATCCATAAAGTTCCCTAGACGAATGATGAATACGATGACAATAACATTGCGAAGTGCGGGTAGCGTAATATGCCAGATTTGCCGTAATCGGCCGGCCCCATCGACCACTGCGGCCTCATATAGCGTAGGATTGACAGCTGCGAGCGCCGCCAGAAAAATAATGGCGCTCCAGCCTACACCGTGCCAAATATTTTGAAGAACCCATACCAAGCGAAAGTAGACTGGATCCGTCATTAATTCGATTCGTTCGAAGCCCCAAGCAGCAAGCTGTTGATTGATACTGCCCTTCTGCGTGGCAAACAATAACACCGTCATGCCCACAATCACAACCCATGACAGAAAGTGCGGAGCATAGACGATCGTCTGCACGGATTGCTTGAACCACTTGAGCCGAACTTCGTTCAGCAAGACAGCAAACAGGATCGGGGCGGGAAAAAAGACGAAAATGTCGAGCAAATTGAGAAACAGCGTATTTTTAAGCAGTAAGAAAAATTGTTGCTCTTCAAACAGCCTTTGAAAATGCTCGAATCCTACCCAATCACTCTTCCAAAAGCCTTGAAACGGATTGTATTCCTGAAAGGCGATCGAAATGCCGAACATCGGCACATACTTGAAGATCACAAAGAATAGAACGCCCGGGAGCAACATGAAATAGATCGGTAGTGCCCTTCTAAGGTAGCGTAAGGAATATTCTGTCTTGTACATAGCGACTACACCTTTCTGTCTCCTATTTCCCGCCGTTCTTGTTCGCTGCGTATGCCTCGGTTACTTCTTTCACGATTTGGTCGCCGCCGTTCTTCTTCCAATCATCCACGGCCTTCTCGATACTGTCTACAGGTTCGCGTCCCATGATAATTTTCAACATGGCCTCTTTAAACTTGGCATCCAGATCCGTCGATTTCTTCATATATGTCGAAGACAAATTCGTATATCCAACGGATGGATCTGCTTTCGCTGCATACTTGGCATTCTCAGTCTGGAACTTAACAAGCGCTTCTGGCTTCTTCTGATCGTCCCATTCGCGAGTTTCATATTTCATGGAGGAATTACGGAAGAACCAGTTATTTAAAATATTAACACTGTCTTGTTCCTTCTTGCCCCGCTCCGTCAGCTCAACTTTACCGTCCGCAGTTTTCGAGTAGAAGACCCCTTCCGGTCCGCTCTTGATGATCTTTGTACCTTCCTCGGTCGACCACCAATCGAGAAGGCTCAGAATGCGCTGACGCTTCTTCTCATCCAGTTTAGCGTTGAGCACGATTTTCGTCGTTCCGCCAACACGGGTCGGATTTCCGCGAAGACCAGTCGGCCCTTTTGGCGGCGGTAGTTGGATGAGCTCTGCATTCGGCGCGATCTTTTTCAATTGCGCGATGCTTCGCTCAGCAAGCTGATGCTGTACTACGGCAAGGCCGAGCTGATTAGCGCCTACTTTATCGTTTACGATCGTGCCGGAATTGGTCATAAAATCGCGATCTAGCACGCCTTCCTCGTAAGCCTTGCGCATATAGGCAAGGTACTGCTTTAACTCATTGGTCTGCATGTGACGCGGAGTTAGCTTCCCATTCTCTTCTTTCCATAGATCAGCAAGACCGAAAGCAAGTTCAATCGGCTGGCCACCGTTAAGCAAGCTAATGCCCGGATCGCTGCCCGATGCCGAAAACCCTACCGTGTCGGCCTTCCCATTACCGTCCGGGTCGTTCTTGGCGAAAGCTTTAGCAATGTCATAGAATTGCTCCAGTGTAAACGTATCTGCTGTCGGTACAGGGAGGTTCAGTTTAGTAAGCCAATCCTTCCGCACGACGACCGACAACTGATTGGCCGGCTGGAATTTACCAAAGCCGTACACCTTGCCCGGCGGGTTAAGCACCTCCATCATCTCTTGCGGGATCGCTTTCGCCAGATTCGGATACTGTTTCAAGTATGGCGTCAGCTCAACGAAAACACCTTGTGACTGCCATCTTAGATATTCGAGCTCATTGACAACAAAGAGATCCGGCAGTTGACCTGCTGCTGCCATGACGTTGAGCTTCTCATCATAGTTAGCACCCGGTACCCATTGCATGCTGAAATCAACATTAAACTTCTCGTTAATGTACTGGATAATAGGATGATTGTTATCTGGCCAACCTCCTCCTTTAAAGGAACCAGCCATAGAGTTGATTGTTATTTTGTCTTTGCCGTTATCTACAACTGTCGGCGTATTCGGTGTTTTCGGTGTATCCCCCTGAACAGTCTTCGTGTCATTCGAGCATCCTGCGACTATAGCGGTTGTTACGCATGCGGTCATAGCAATAGCGATCCATTTTTTCATGTGTATCCTCCTCGGAGCTTCTTATCACTGATTGCTTTTCATTATACCGCTCGGAATACCCTTAATAATTTCACGATTCCACGATTATTTATCCGATTTTATGAAGTTATGATCTGAGTATCCTTAATTTGGAATGGAATCCTTATCGATACAACCGTGCCCCGCCCCGGAAAAGAAACGACAGACAACCCATATTGATTACCATATTGCAGCACAAGACGGGTATGTACATTGGCAATACCAAGAGACTGCTGTTCGGCGAACCGATCATCCGCATTTTCACTAATCGCATCCAGCCTTTCTTGCAGCTCTTTGAGCTTGTCTGCTGGAATTCCCGGACCGTTATCGACGATTTCAATAACCAGATCCTCACGCTCCTGATACGCGCTCACCAGAACGGCTGCTTTCCCGTATTTCGGCTCTACAGCAAATTTCACTGCGTTCTCCACCATCGGCTGCAAAGACAGCTTGACGATCATGCAATCCATATATTTGGGATGGATATAGATCTCGCTTTGAAAATGCTTGGAGAACCGCACATGAATAATGTCCAAATATTTTCTCAGATGATCGATTTCCTCTGACAACGATACTTCCAATTCAGCCATTCTCGCCGTATACCGGTAAACACTGCCCAAATTGCCAGCCATGGTAGCAATCCTAGGATTATCTTCCAGATAGGCGATGCTCTTGATAATATCCAATGTATTATAGAGCAAATGGGGATTAATTTGATTTTGAAGAGCTTGTATGGTAGCCTCCTTCTGTTTCAACTGGAGCTTGACTTCCCTCAGTTTCATTCCATATAACGTTTCCCGCAATTCCTTCAGCCGGAATGTCATTCGGTTGAATCTGCGATTCAATTGCTGAATTTCATCGTTCCCGGGGTAAACGTCAGCCTGCACGGATAAGTCATCGTTCTCAACGCGCAGCATCAAGTCCTTCAGCTTCGAGATCGGGCGGGTAAACCAACCAGATAGCCAAGGAACCGTAATCAGCACAAAGATAGAGACCAGGATCATGACAACGATCATGGATTGACGAACGATGGTTAAACCGCTGGCCATTTCATTCAGAGGGACTAACGCAACCACATTCCAGTTCGTAAATTCAGAATGGTTATAGGAGACTAGGTAGTCTTTTCCTTCCCATGTTTGAACATCATTCGGCTTGTCCAGACGCAGCCAACTTAATTCCGTCTCTGACATAGGTAAGCCTGCCAATCCGGTATTTGGATTATATACGATGGTTCCGTCCGAGGAGACGATAAAAAAATACCCCGTTTCGCCAAGTGTAGATCGGCCCAGGATTTTCCCTACTTCGTTCAACGCGACATCAATCACCAGATTTCCAATCAATTTAACCGTTTTTGTGCTAAAAATCGGGACGCTCACGGCCATAACCGGATAGCCAACCGAATTCCTGTACTCGGAAATATAGGTTGGAAATATTTTCGATGTGTCCGATAACGGACTCTGATACCAGGGCTCTTTAATGAACCTGCTTTCGTCGGGGGATAGATAGTCTTCTGTTGAAATAATTCGTTTGTCCAATGAAACGAGAAACATGTCGACGATCTCCGAATAGTTCATCGCTATGGTTTGATTCAATGAATTCTCAATCCAAAATAAATTGTCCCGAGTTACAGAAAGATCCCCCTGCAACCAGTCCTGAATTACGCTGGTGTCATTCCGGGTGACGAGCGGATTCCGCGAAGGCAGCGGTCCCGCTATCGTTGCATGGGTGGACTGAATCAACTGGGTGAAATACGAGTCTGTCTGATGATTGATTCGGGAAACAGCTTGCTGGGCGATTTCAAAGAAATCGTGTTTCGCAGATTTGGCGTAATAGTAATTGGCGAAGCCAACCATGATAAACAAGGAAAAGAAGCTGACCCCGAGAAAAGCTGCGACCATTTTGGTTCTGATCGAAAAGCGGTACTGCCACTGCCACCAGTTCATAGGCCCATGCTCTTTCTATATTCAGATGGCGTTAATCCAACAATCGCCTTGAATACTCTAGTGAAGTAGGGCAGCGACCCAAATCCGACCAACTCGGCAATCAGATATGCCTTATGATCGGATTCCAGAAGCAGCTTTTTCGACTCAGCAATCCGAATTTCATTGATATATTGAATCATCGTGCAACCTGTCTGCTGCTTGAACAAATAGCCGAAGTGCGAGATGCTCAGATTGGCCATGTCGGCCAACTCCGACAACGTGAAATCGTCTCGATAATGAGTACGAATATGGTCGCACGCCTTTTGAACGACAAATTTCAGATTTTGGCTCACCTGAGCCGGACGATGAATGATCCACTGATCAAGAATAGATTGAAAATATTGACGGATTTCGGAATCTTCACCCCAGCCGACACCGTTGTTCCTTTTGACTTTCAGTTGCAGCTGATGCCTTTCTTCTAAAAGCGACTTCAGCTTCCCTTCATATACGGACAATAACGACTGATGTGCGCTCGGGTTCAAATATTTCATTCGGAGGATGGAATCAAGAAGATCCATATGCTTGCGGAGAAGTGTCTTCGATTCCATCGCATAGGCCTGCTCCATAAGTTCTTGAATACGCATCAAATACGCGTTCAATTCCTTGATCGTGGCCAGTTTATCCACCGACTTCAGCAATGCCGTGGATACATGCTCGAATTGAACAGGCTTGAGTAAATATTCGGTTACCCCATAGCTCATAGCCTCTCTAGCGTATTCAAAATTGTCATAACCGCTGATAACCACATGAATCATCGGTATTTTGTCCTCCGTCAAACGGCGAATTAGCTCAAGACCGTCCATTTCGGGCATACAAATGTCCGTTAAAAGAATCGTCGGCCACAGTTCGTATATCAATGCAAGCGCTTCCTCGCCGTTATTGGCTTCTCCAACAACTTCGAATTCCTCCCCAGCCCTCTCCACCATTTCCACAATACAATCCCGAATCCACGGCTCATTCTCTGCAACCAATACACGGTACATCGATAGTCTCCCCTTCAGTTTCATGCGCTTTATCGCTCGTTATTTATCATCGCATTATGATACAAAAAAAACTAGCCCCTGCTATTGTTGCACTAATAGCTAATTCCTTCGCGGAAGAGGGTGAAAATTGGTGTGGAAGAACTAATAGGATAATATAAAATTGTAATTCAAATAACTCTTTTAGGGGGTGTTTGTTTGAAAAACTTGAAGAGGATATTACCGAGGTAACAAATAGGGTTCATAGATTGGGTAACACTTAAGTTTTCTCTTTACTTAAGCGAAAAGCTGAACTGATGGGCATTGAAAAGATGAGTTGGTTTGATCTCCAAACTTCCGTTTCCGCTGCCTCATCCATCCTTAATTTCACCGATGGAGTAAACTTTATCTTGGAGCGATTCAGGGGCTTTCCTTATCCTTCTTATTTTTAATTTTTCTATAAATGATAGTTGGTGCAATCCAAATAAACGATATCAATTGCACTGCAATTAAGAAAGTAATTTCATAATTCTCCAATAAATTGAACTGGATAATAAAAAACCAAAGCCCTGTACCGAACCACCAAAAAACCATACCAACTGCCCCAAATTTGCTTCCATCAGGTTTAAGGCGTCCTTTGATGATATAGTTGACCAGCCAAATAGCACCCAATATCGGTAAAATTCCAGCGATAAAATAGGGCTTCGAATCCATGCTCTTCATTACAGCAGAAGTTAATACAAAAGCAAATGTTGACGCAATAAATACAAGTGATTTTTTCTTCATAATTCCTCCTAAAAAATTAAACTTCAGCCCGTTATTTTAACGAACTAAAGAGGAGCCGCCGCGATTTGAATAAATGGATAATGGTACTTCCTATACATCTCACCTCACTATTCGTTCAGCAGTGCTATTTTACCTGCAATCTGTTTTCTTTTCGATGCTATTTGTAGTGGGGCCACTTAACAAAAAAATCCAGCCATAGGCTGGATCACTAACTCCTTATTCATTTGTCTGAATCAGGACACCAAACTATCCCTGACGATTGAAACCATTTCCAATGCCAGGGAAAGAGGATTGCCGCGCCCCGTATACCGGGTAAGAAACCTGCGTATATGGCTCTGCCTGTGGTGGGTAGCTGTCAGTTCGAGCCTGATGATGCTTCGGGCAATCGACCGGAGGACCGATCGTTGTCGTACTCTTGATCGGCGCTAGCGCCTGTGTCACTGTTGCTTGATCCAAGCAGTACGTATGGGCGAGCATGCTTCTCGGGATCAGTCTGAGGAAGTCGGATACCGCGATGAATTCCGGTACTGGTGCGTCGAAAATAGCGAGCAAATGCGTATCGTCTTCCGTAGCGATCTCCCAGTGGAACCACCCCTGAGGAATATTTGCCACCTGTCCGGGCGTGATAGTGAAGTTAAGTACGGTTTTGGTGAACGGATTCAGGATCGACACCACGGCTGCTCCTTGAATGCAATAGACCAACTCAGAAGCGTTCTGATGAACATGAGGCTCGACAACATTTCCTTTCGATAAGTAGATGTCGAGCAGAGATACATTGCCCAGCGTATTCAGTTGCTGAATACCCAGTGCGTTAATAAAATTGTTCCCATCCTTCGTGAACGAACGATTGTTCTTCAGATCGAAGAAATATTGTACGTTCGGAGAAGTGAAATCCATATAGGATACCGCCATCCGCTCATCCTCCCAAATTTTTTTCATCTTTACTAAACCTATTCCAATGCATCTGTAGGCATGACTATACTCCTAATTTCTGGACAACTGCAACCTATTCGCGACAACCTCCGTCTGGTAATTTGTCAACATGATTGACGATAAACTTTTAAAAATCGGAAGGAGTTTTTTGAGATGAAGAAAAAACTAACTGTTATATTAACTTTGGCTGGGATACTCGGCACAACTGCCGCAGTCGGAGCTGAGGATTTCGTAGAAAAGGTTACAGGTTACTTACAAAAAGATGTAAAGATTGTTGTTAATGGACAAGACAGTGCGCTTACGCCTGTTTACATCGATGGCAAAGCGTACCTCCCTGTACGCGACGCTGCAACTAAGCTTGGATATACAGTAAATTACGATGAAGCGAACAAAGAGATTGAATTGGACGAAGCAGAAGTTGCTGACCTGATACGTGCAACTGGTGTAATCGTAAGCGTACAGACGAAGGATGACGGGAATACTCGCATCGAGCTGCTCGGCAGCACATGGGTGATTTTAAACGTGGACAAATCAACTGTCATTAAGAGCCTAGATGGTAAAACGTTAACTGCAGCCGATCTGAAAGCCGGAACTCAAATCGACGCTGGGTTCGGACCAGCTATGGCAATGAGCTATCCAGGTCAAGCGCAAGCCGTAAACATTAACGTTCACGCAGACCGCTCTGTTAAAGAAGATACAATTAAAGAAGTAAAACATACAGATGATGGCTGGCAAGTTCAGTTAGACAATTTGGTACTTAACGGCGGTAAAGAAACTCGTGTCATGACGTCTCAAGGCGAATCCGTAAATTGGGAAGACTTGAAAGCTGGCACGAAAGTAAAAGCTTACTATGGTCCTTTTGAAACGAAAAGCCTACCTCCACAAAGCCCTGTGTTCCTCCTCGTTGTTCAGGGTCAATCGGCTGTAATCGGTACTCCGAAAATGTCGCCAGAGTCAGCACAGGAATACCGCAACTTGGCATGGGCACAAGTGAAGGAGCAAGTCTCCCATATTACAACGAAGCAAGACGAAGCAACCGTTCAAATCGTCTCCACTAGCGAAGTAGGCGTAATGGGCTCCACAGACGAGCAGAAGAAATTGCTAGCAGACATTAAAGCTGCGAACGGCAATGTCGTAACGGTTACTTACAACACCGACCAAGATGAAATTCTTGGACCATTAACTGCTGTGTTCGATTTTAATACAAAAGCTTTTGTTGGATTCAACATTAGAAAATAAATGAATACTAAAAAGCCATGAAATTCAACCTTAAGTTGATTTCATGGCTTTTATTATTTTTCAGGTGTAGAGCTAGGAAGAACCGCATCAGTAACGATGTCCCACTCGTGAATTTCATACCCTCTTGCCTGATGAATTACGTAGGGATCTTGCTTTACGATTTCGAGCACTTCCTGCTCAGTTTGGGCCATATAGATGACGAGCCCCCCTGCACCATCAACAAACCGTCCGTTGGCAAAAATCTTTCCTTCACTGCGACGTTGTGCCAAATAATCGAGGTGCTGCTGACGGAAGTCCTGGCTTTTCTGCACATCGAGCATAGGTAGAAATACGGCAAAATGTTTCATCTTTACACTCCATCCTTCTCTAATAAGTTACATCACTATATTTCCTATTTATAACACAATATACGCCCAAAAATTGTGTTATGCTTGAACTAAATTAACTTCAAGGAGAGATGCCAGTGTCTGAGCTTTCTTTGACTTTTGCATGCGGCGATTATGACCGGATGCAGGCTTTGGCCGATGGAACTGTAAAACCCGAAGGGATTAATTTAAACTTCTTGAAATTGTCCCCCGAGGATATATTCTTCAGAATGATGCGGTTCGAGGAGTTCGATGTATCCGAGCTTTCCGCTGCTTCTTATCTGATTGCCAAGGATCGTGGATATCCAGAATTTACGGCAATTCCTGTTTTTCCTTCCCGTACGTTTCGTCATTCTGCTATTTATGTCAGTCCTACTACTAGAATTCGTAAACCAGAAGATTTAAAGGGCAAACGGATTGGAGTTCCAGAATATCATGTTACAGCATTAGTTTGGGTTCGGGGGATGTTAGAACATGAATACGGCGTTCTTCCCTCTGAAGTTCAATGGTATTGGGGAGGTGTGGATACCCCCAATACTCAGGGAGCAAGGGTTACTATTCAATTGCCCGAAAACATCAGCTTGAAAGCAATTGCGCCAAACCAATCCTTGAACCAAATGCTTTTGGATGGTGAGCTTGATGCGATTATTTCACCACGAGCTCCATTAGGATTTACTGAGGGTAGCGGGAAACTCGTTCGGCTATTCGAGGACTACGCCACAGAGGAAAAAAAGTATTACCAGGAAACGGGGATTTTCCCGATTATGCACGTAGTAGTTATTAAGAATGCTGTACTTGAGAAACATCCATGGGTGGCATTGAATTTACAGCAGGCTTTTACGAAAGCGAAAGATAAGACCTATGAAGCATTAAATCAAGTTGGATCTCTGCGGGTTACTCTTCCTTGGCTTGCTTCGGAAGTAGAGCGCACCAAAAAACTAATGGGTGATGACTTCTGGCCTTATGGTGTCTCCAAAAATCGAAAGACACTGGAAACACTGGTTCAATACGCATATGAGCAAGGGATTATTTCACGAAAGCTGCCTATTGAAGAACTTTTCTCACCATCTACAATTACGGCTCCTTATTAATGTAATAAGGCAGCCGTCAAATTCAGCAAATCATTCCACACGAAATACGATACTATTCCCTCTCGGTTTATCCTTCAAGGGAGAATCGATCTCCCTAAAGACAAAATCCGTACCAGATAAATCATCAGGTAGTGCCGGCGAGACAACGTAGGTAAAGGAAAAATGACCTGAACTACCGCCTCCACTATCCATCCGGCATTGGTAATTTTCTCCCAGATACAACTCGAAATGTCTTGTATTATTCGGCTTTGTTAAGGGATCACTCCCCATATCCCAATCGATAGTAAAGATAATTCTGCTAGCGTTACTATATTGTCGCATAGCGGTCACTGTATAGAAAAACTCTTCGTGTTCCATCGATTTCAATATGGGGACGTGTTTTCTGAATCCAACAGGTTCAACAATCGGTTTATAATTCTCCTCATTCCTCAGAACGTGGAAAACAGATTTCAAGTAATCTTCGTAGAGGTCAAAAGAAACTGCCCATTTCTCAATATATTCGAATGGAGGATAGCCTGGATGATTGTTGGAGATATCTTTGCGTTGTTTTAGCAATTCGCAAATTTTCTCATCAATAGGGAATAGGCGCTCATCATAATGCTCAGTTGGACGTTCAAATGGCATCCGTTTCACTTACATTCCTCCTCACAAATTCCTCTTCATAACTAAACCTTCGGATAATCCACAACAATCACATCCGCCAAAATGCCATCCAACGATTTCACAAACGCCTGATGAACCGGATGAGGACCGTAGGCACGCAACGAATCCAGATCTTCAAAAGTAACGCGTAGTCCGAGCGTGAAACCCTTGATATTCTCTGTCTCTTCCGTTACATTGAGGCCTGCGCTTATATCACAGATCCCAGGAATACGATCCCGAAAGTCTAGCAATTGATTAACCAATTCCTGCTGCTTATCTTCACTGACATTGGCATTGAACTTGAATATTACAAGATGTTCGTACATGGGACATAGCTCCTTTTTGGTTTTACATGAATTAATTCTCAGTTTACACACTATTCATCATTTCAACGCTTTTCTGTCCAATTTACCTAAATTCGTATACGGCAGGTGATCCACAAAAATGACTTCTCTCGGCAACTGAAACCGTGCCAATCGTGTGCGCAGCCAATCCATCAGTTCATCTATTGTCAATTCCGCTTGTGGTGCTAGGAGGACGTAAGCCATCAACCGCTGTCCAAAAAGTTCGTCCGCGACTCCAATGACGGCTGCATCCTCAACTTCAGGATGAGTTCGCACGATTTGTTCCACTTCCAGAGGATAGACGTTCTCCCCGGCAGAGACAATCATACTATCCGTTCTCCCGCACAAAAAGTAATAGCCCTTCTCATCACGATAGCCCAAATCTCCACTTTTGATCCAAACATTTGCCTTGTTTTTCATAGACCATCTGTTTTTCATACACAATTGACCTATGCGACCAGCCTCAACTTCTTCCATCTGCTCATTCATGACTTTAACATGGACACCTTTCATCTTCCGGCCAATCGTATGCGATGCGTAAATCAAATCCTGCGGCACCGCGATCATATTCAAACCCGCTTCTGACGTACCATACAGATTGTACAACACTTCGCCCAATTGACTCATCGTCTCTTGGACCAACCTAGGATGAAGCTCTGCTCCGCCTGAAGCGATACAAGTGAGCGATTTCAAATCGTCAGCTTTGGTTTTTAACATTTTATGCAGCATTAAAGGAACAACGGTTACAATATCAACTTGATGCTTTCGAATTAAGGAGCATGCTTGCTGTGCATCGAAACCACGATGAATCACAACTTTTTTTCCCAGCGCGCAGAATAAAAGCAGCACAGCTACACCATACCCATGATAGATGGGGGTTGCAATATAGGCAGTATGCTTTTTCACCACTTGTAACCGTGATAGAAATCCCGCAAAAGGATCCAAATAATTAAACAGCGAGGGTTGATGCGCCGCTTCTTTGGCCTGTCCTGTGGTTCCGCCTGTCAGCAGAACTAGCTTTCCTGAAGAGGCTCGGCGTTGTTTTTTCTTTTCAAAATGGGTTGTAAAAAGTAAGTTATTTATCGCTGGCAAAGTTTCATGATAACTCAGTAATTTGGCATTCGTGTACGTTGTTTGCTCAAGCATTGAGCTTAACTCGTGATCATAGATCAAGAGATCCAAATCTTTTCGCTCCACAATCGCTTGCAATTGCCCCATGCTCATCTCTGCATTCAGGAGATAACTATCCGCCCCTGTTGCAGATACTGCATAAATCGCTTTGACCAAAGAAGCGTGATTCTTGCCCCAAATGCCCACCTTCTTGCCGCGCGCTAATTGATACCTCATTCTCAATACAGCAGCTAGCGCATCAGATTGTGCAAACAATTCGTTGTAGGTAAGGGTTTCTGTTTCATCTACAACAGCGATTTTGTCCCCGTAGGTTCTAGCTGCAAAATGCAGCAGAGCCATCAGATTGATTCCTGAACGATAGATAGCTGCAGCTAATCGGAACATCGCAAACGGCGAGAGCAGTCGAATTAAATAAAGCACATAGATCAATTTAAATATGCTCATTGCTATTATCCTTTTTCCGCAACATGCTCGGCATCGCTTTGTCCCAATATCTGCTGAACATGACGGAAGCGAGTTGTCCAAAAATCAACCACCACGGCTTTACCGTGTGCCTACGCGTATAGATCGCCTTTCCAATCATCTTGGCAACGTGCTGAGGCTGCATGGCAGGCACTTTACGATATGCGATAGTTGGCAGAATCATAGGTGTTCGAACGAGTGGCAGATAAATGGAGGTCGTGGCGATCCCCATTCCGTTAAACTCCGGAGCTGCCGAACGAAACCAGGTGTCAAAAGCCGTCTTCGATGCTTGATACGCCGCCCAATAAGGCAAAGGAAGCAGCTTCACATTGATCGTTGAGACATTGATGATGTGGCCTTGGCTTTTTTCAAGAAGGGGCAGGGCCCACAGCAGCAGTTGAACTGGGGCAAAATAATTGATCGCCATCGTGCGCGTAAAATCATGATAACGTTCCGTCGAATCCCGAATTGAACGCTTAATCGAGTGGCCCGCATTGCTGATGATCATATCCAACCCATCTGGAAGCTGATGAAGAAAAGCCAACAATCCCGCCATCTCATTCTGATCTCGAAGATCAGCAGGAAACACACTCACTCGGGCTGCTGCTTTCGTTTCGATTTCATTTTTCATCGCTAGCAACCGTTCCCCTCGTCGTGCGACCAAAATAAGGTGGACCTTTGTATCGGAAAGCAGATAAGCAAGCTGTTCACCTATCCCTGAACTCGCACCTGTGATAAGCACCGTCTTTCCTACAAGCTGCTTCTCCAGCTTTTGTCTATTCAACAACGTAGGTGGAAATAAAAGATACTCAAGCAAGCTGTAAGTCTGCATGGGGACTCCTTTCTAGCCTGAAGGAAACGTGTTACTATAATGAAATGAAAAGGCTGCAAGGGGATACAAACATGAAAATTTCAAATGAAGCTTTAAACGGATTAAGAGGATTTCTAGCTTTATCCGTACTTATTTATCATATCTACCATTCCGGCGTTTTGGAAAGCTATATCGTTGAAAGCCCTATGAACTCGCTGCTCTACCATTTAAACTATGCGGGGCCGATATCTGTTAATTTATTTTTCGTCATTAGCGGTTACTTAATCATCAAGAGCTTGGTCAAGAAAAGAACTCTAAAAGAATTCGTTCTTAATCGGATTTTGCGTATCTATCCTGTATTTTTAACCATACACTTGATTATTTTCGGGGTTGGTCCCCTCATTTCATATAAATGGATGCAGGATATCTCGGCAGGCCAGTATGTCATTCATTTCTTCTCGAATTTATTTCTGTTACCAGGGATTTTCCCATTACCAATCGCACAAATTGTGGCGTGGTCATTAAGCTATGAATTTGCCTTTTATTTGCTGGCGGGATGCTTGTTTTTTATTTACAAACACGCTTTACCAAAATTCTGGAAATATTCACTTTACGCGCTAGTTACTTTCATTTGTCTGATCACAGTCTACAAGTATCCTAATACATTATTTTTCATTGTCGGTACCGTTATTTATCTAGGCGAAAAGAAAATCTACCAGCTCTACAGGCCTAATGCGCTATTATACGTAACGAGCACTCTATTCCTTATTTTGATCTACGTATCCTACGGCATGGAAAATTTCCACATTATCATCCCAACGCTGTTGGCCTTCCCAGTCTTCATACCACTCATCATGGGACATGGATTGTTGGCCGATTTCCTAAAGCTTAGACCCTTCAGATACTTAGGCAAAATCAGCTATAGCTTGTACATGTGGCACACGTTCATTATGTTTCCATTGAAAAGAATAATGCCCAAAATTCATGTATATACAAACAATTCGTTCCTTACTTTTTTCCTGTATGGTTTGTTAACTCTCGTTTTATCATTAATTATTTCACATCTCTCGTATCAATACATTGAAAGTAAATTTACAAACTATTTGAAAGCTAAGCTGGTCAGCAAAAAAATCAATAAATCAGCTGTTTCTGTTGCTCAGTAACTGCCTTCAACCCAATGTAAACACCGTTATCTCAGGTCGGCACATGAACCGAATAGGTTGCACGGACACACCGATTCCTCGATTTGTATAAAGGGTAAGCGACTTATTCGTCCCTACATGATACAGTCCGGCTGGATATTTGACACCATAGGGCACGGAAGCCATTGCACCGAGGATCGGGAGTCTGACTTGACCACCGTGGGAATGTCCTGACAACTGCAAGTGAATAGGTTCAACAGCAGCAAAATCGGCGAAATCTGGGGCGTGGGATAGCAGGAGCACCCACTCTTCTTTTTTTACCGACTTCATGGCTGCTTTAAGATCAGGTGTCCCCTCCCACATATCCTCTATGCCCGCAAGCCAGATAGATTGGTTGCCTTTTTGTATCCGCATGCCCCTATTACGCAGACAGTGGAAGCCACCCCCCTCGAGCACTTCCGCTACTTCATCCGCATTCCCATAGTAGTCATGATTGCCGAGCACGGCATAACAGCCGTATGTTGTTTTCAACGTACGCAGTACGTTTTGTATTTCTTGACCGTACTTACCTACCTCATAATCAACTAAATCACCTGTAAAACACACAATGTCCGGTCCTTCTGCCTGAATTACCTCAACGACGTGTGACAACTGCTTCACATCCAAATGAAAGCCAAAATGAAGGTCGCTAAATTGCACCACACGCAGTCCTTTGAATGCTTCCGGCAGTGTAGGAAAAGACAGCGAAATCCGCTCAACTTGCAACCAGCGAGGCTCCACCCATGTGGCATACCCATAACTTAACGGGGGGACTGCTATTAAACTACCGCCAACTATAAGACTCTTCTTCAAAAAGGAACGACGACTCATTTTATCCATATTTTTCATAATCCTATCATATATCAAAATGGGTAATAGTAGCTATTTTCAGCCTCGCAAAAATATTTTAAAATGGGTGAAACAAATTTGCCATGCGATCCGTTAAGTGGATACAGATTAAAATATTGGAAACGAACACTAACTAAACAAAGGATGAGATCGATGAAGAAAAAGGTTTGGGCCGCTGGCCTCCTGCTTACCGCGATAATCTTAACATCCGCTTTTACTCCTGTGACTACGAATGCTGGTCAGGGAACTGTCGTCAAGCTTGAAGGCCAACCGATCTCGTTCTCCATGCAGCCTCGCATGATAGACGGGACTCTCATGGCATCTGTGCGGGAACTTGCAAACGCTTTAGAAATGGATGTGACCTGGCAAGAAGCTGAACGAGCAGCCCTAATCACTGGCAACGGCTACGAGCTGAAAATGCCAGTAAAATCAGACTATGCGTATGTAAACGGAAAAGTAACCACTATGCACGGCATCACTCAAATCGTGGATGGCTCTCTTTACGTACCGCTGCGTTTCTTCATGGAAAGCGTCAATCATGTTGTACGCTGGGATTCAGCAACTAGCTCGGTGAACATTACGAAGCAAGCAGACAGCTTGCCGGTTGTGGGCACCTATGACCACTTGGTTACTTTGTTGACGCAGAATGAAAGCAACGGATTCCGTGTCGGTGGCTTCATGGGCAACGAATTCAAACAATCGCTAAGCGTCACTTCCGATTCTGCTGTAGCTGGAAATGCTACTATCGCAGTCCAAGATTCGGCCAAGTCCGTATCACCGGAATACTCTGGCACGAACGTGCAAGTTCAAGGCGTGGATGAATCCGATGTCGTCAAGTCAGATGGAAAATACATCTACACCGTGAACAAGCAGCGAATTGTCGTCACAGAGGCTTATCCAGCAGAGCAGATGAAAGTGCTGAGTGTCCTCAATTTCCCTAAGACACAAGACACACAATTCCAACCTAGCGAAATCTACGTGGACGACAAGCACCTAATTGTGCTGGGCCATTCTTATCAGAACCTGAAGCCGATCCCTTATAATGAGGCAAGCAGCAGCGTCGGTATCGCGGAAAAGAAAATGATTGCCCCCTTCCGCTCGCAAGCTACTACGAAGGTGATGATTTACGATCTCACAGATCGGAGCAACTTAAAGCTTGTGAAAGAAGCTGAACTTGAAGGAAGTTACATGTCTTCTCGGAAAATCGGATCATCACTCTATTTTATCGCCAATAAATATGTTAATTACTATCAATACAGGGAAATGCCTGATAAGGCTGCAGCTCAAAAAGAACTAGCCCCATCTTATCGGGATTCCTCAGCTGGTGATGCCTTCACTTCGATTCCGTTGGATCGGATCTATTATTTGCCCAAAGCCCTAGAGCCTAACTATGTGCTTATCGGCGGCATTAATCTGGATGATTTGACACAGACGATGGACGTTACGTCGTACCTCGGATCCGGGCAGAATGTATATGCTTCTGAAGAGAACCTATATGTGGCAGCTAGAAGCTATGAACAAATGCGTATCCAACCGATGATTATGCCGATAGATGCCTCTGCACCAGCTGTCCGCGCAGGCGATTCAACCGTGGCTAGTCCACCTTATGAAGCGCCAAAGCAGGAGACCATCGTCTATCAATTCGGACTGAACACAGGAAAAGCCGTGTACAAAAATACAGGAAAAGTGCCTGGACATCTACTCAATCAATTTTCCATGGATGAGCATAATGGCCACCTGCGTCTTGCTACGACAACCGATCTGGGATTGTGGAAGAACCACGTGTATATTCTGGATGGGAACCTTAAGGAAGTAGGCAAAATCGAAGACATTGCACCAGGTGAGCGCATCTACTCCACCCGTTTCATGGGTGACCGGGCTTATATGGTTACTTTTAAAAACACCGATCCACTCTTTGTTATGGATTTGAAGGACCCTGCTGCGCCTAAATTACTAGGAGCCTTAAAAATTCCTGGCTACAGCAACTATCTGCATCCGTATGATGAGAATCATATCATTGGCTTCGGAAAAGATACCGTCGAGGTTGACACGAAAGGCTCGCAATCCATCGCCTATTATCAAGGCATGAAGGTGGCGCTGTTCGATGTTTCCGATGTGAATAATCCGAAGGAAAAATTCAAAGAGTTGATCGGTGATCGGGGAACCGACTCGGAGCTGCTCCACAATCACCGTGCGCTGCTCTTTTCCAAGGAGAAAAATCTGCTCTCCTTCCCAGTCAACGTCATGAAGCTCGATCCGAATCAGGCAGCGAGCAATCCGAAAAATTCGGCAGCCGCATACGGAAGTTTTGCTTTCCAAGGGGCGTACGTCTACAACCTCGACTTAGAAAAAGGTTTCCAGTTCCGCGGCGGCATCACACATCTCACTTCGGATGAGCTGAAGAAAGCGGGCCAGCATTTCTACGCCGGTGACAAACAGGTGCAGCGCGTTCTCTATATCGGCGATACGCTGTACACCGTCTCGAACGGTTTGATCAAAGCGAACGACTTGAGCACGCTGCAGGAGAAAAATGCGGTGGTTATGCCGTAGGAGCGTAAACGCCAAAAAGCCTCGATTCCATTATGGATCGAGGCTTTTTCACATACCCTTTATATAGCTAATACGCTCCTCAAATAAACAGCCAGCGAATCAAGCTGGTTCCCAACGGAACGATTAGCTTGCTTTCCAGCAGCCTGCGCAGCTGGCACCATCGAAAGCTGGGCGGCCATCACGCGCTTCGTTGAGTTTTGCTCCAGCATATGGATCAAACCTTGAGAGACAGCTTGGATGTACGCACTTTTTTTACCTTGCATAATAAGGTCAAACGTATTCTCCACAAGGAATGGCTCAACATCCAGCGTAATACCCTTCTTTTTCGCGTAGGCTGCTAATTGATTCATCGTGCCTTGAACGGTGCTCGGATTCGTAAAAGCCACAAGTGCAGGCTGATTCAGCTGACAAATGTCTTCGAACAGCGGATCATCGATTTTGATGATCGGGATCGGAAAGCGATGAACTTCTTCATCGTAGATAGCTGTAAAAAACGTACACGTAATCAAGATCGCATCCACATGACAATTGGCTATCCAATTGAGGGTTTCCAGCACTTTCTTAGACGCGGTTTCATCCGTGAAATCCGCATCCTTCTTGATCCGATCCAGACCTGGATCGACAAAGTGAATCAATTCCACTTCCAAGCCGCTTAACGCTTGTTCAATATGTTCAATATTCGAGTGATGGGCGTGGAAGCATCCAATTTTTTTCATCGTTATTCCTCTAAAATGTATGTTTTTAAGAATGCATTGCGGAACTTTCCTTGGGGGTCACATTGACGGAGCAGCTGCTGAAAATCTGGCAGCCTCTCGTAGAGCGACTGTACGCGTTCCGGCGGCGTCGTGAACAGCTTGCCCCAGTGCGGGCGGGCTTGAAATGGCTGCAACTTCTCCTCGATGACGTGCAGCAGCTCCCGAACAGCCTCCCAATTCGGCTTCCACGTAAAATGGAACGCAACAGACGGCTGTTTGTAGCAAGGGCTCATCCACAAATCGTCTGCATCGATTGTACGTACCTCAGAAACATACAGCAGCGGAGATATCTGCTCCTTGATGCTGTCGAGCGCACATAATGCCTCGTAAGCATGTTGACGGGGAACGTAATATTCACTCTGCAATTCCTCCCCGGCACTCGGGGTAAAATCCATCCGGAAGTGCGGCATCCGCTCATGCCAAGGCCCTGGAATCCCTAGCTGTTCGCTGCAATTTTCGGATGTGTGACCTGGCACAGGATGACGATGCACATCGGCAAGATTTGCTCCAAAGAACGCTGGAGCCATTTGCTCGGTGACGGAACCAGCACCCTCATCTTTTCGTTTTACCCATAGTTGGTTAAACGTCGATTCCTTCCAGTCCGTGAACAAGCTCACACTATAGCCGCTTGAATATATATCATCGAAATGCGCCTCCAGCTGGGCCAAAGGCAGGTTATCGTAAACGTATTGTTTCATCTGAAACGTCGGAACGACATCCAAGGTGATTTTCGTGACTACGCCTAGTCCGCCTAAAGCAACAGCTGCTCCGGCAATAGCCCCGTCTCCAAGCTCGCGGGAGAATGAGACGATCTGTCCATCTGCCTGGACGATTTCCATCGCATAAATCGCTGTCGCCAGATTGCCGTTGCGATCACCGGATCCGTGTGTAGCGGTTGCGCAAGCGCCTGCAACTGTAATATGAGGTAACGATGCCAAGTTATGCAGCGCATAGCCATTCTCGTGAAGATATTGGCCTAGCTCGCCATAGGTAATGCCTGCTTCAACTGTGACTCTATGATTCGTACGATCCAATGCGATTACGCCATTCAGCTTCTGAAGCGAGATCAAGCTTTCCGTACAATCGGCGATGCCATTAAAGGAATGGCGCGTACCAAGCACCTTGATCTGGCTGCTGCGAGCGACCAAAGCTTGTATCTCTTCCACGCTCTCAGGAACATGAAATTCCGACGCGCTGTACGTATAGTTGCCTGCCCAATTTCGATTATTCTTCACCGATAACACTCCCATCGCATCTAGTCTACTATCGAATTTTACCATAACCAGCCAACGAAAGGCTAAATCTGCCCCGCTCCCGTGCTCCCTGATCCAACAAAAAAGACACCCTATAGCGAACTATAAGAGTGTCCTCGCAAGTTAAACTTGATTTAATTGATACACGAGCCCATCGAGCATTTCATCTGTAAATGCACCTTGGCTGAATGCAACAAAATTGCGCAGCGGCATATACTTCATCATTTCAGCGAACATTTCACCCATACCCTCCGCAGATTCAAGCGAAGCCATCGAAGCGCCCATACCCTCCTGAAAATTCCGAATCAAAGCATGCACGATCGGAGCTCGCTGCGGGTCACTCAATAGATCGAAGAGCATTGTGTTTCTGTCGCATTGGATTTTCAGCCTAACGGTCGACTCCACGTGAATCTTAGCGCTCAAAGCAATGTCCTCCGAAGAGCGCCCGATCATAATGTCAAAATCACCCGTTTCCACGTGCCAATCTTTAAGCTCGGCATTGTAATAGGCGAAGGAGCGTTTATCCAGCGTAAACGTTACCGTCTTCTTCTCTCCTGGCTGAAGCTCCACTTTGGCAAAGCCTTTCAGCTCTTTGTGTGGACGAATGACCGTGCTTTCCACGTCGCGGACGTACAGCTGGACAATTTCTTTTCCAGTGCGAGCTCCTGCATTTTGCACCGTAACATGAATGTTAACTGTATCTATATCCTTGATTTCATTGCGCTCGATGACAAGATTCTCATAGGTAAACGTCGTATAGCTAAGTCCGTAACCGAAAGGGAACAGCGGCTTCACTTGTTTCGTATCATAATAACGGTATCCGACAAAAATTCCCTCTCGGTACTCAACCCGATTGCCTTCTCCTGGGAAAAAGAGGAACGATGGATTGTCGCTCAGTTTCATCGGGAATGTCTCCGCCAGCTTGCCGCTTGGATTCACTTCGCCGAACAGGATATCGGCAATGGCCCCGCCTACCGCTTGACCGCCTAAATACGCTTCGAGAATCGCGCTCACCTTGCCCACCCAAGGCATCTCGATCGGTGAACCGTTCATCAAAACGACAGCCACATTGCTTTGCACGCATGCCACCGCTTCAATGAGCTGAGTTTGATTGGCCGGCATTTGCAAATGCTTGCGATCGTACCCCTCGGACTCGTAACGGTCGGGCAGACCTACGATCACGATGACGACATCCGCCTCACGAGCCGTCCTCTTCGCTTCTTCGATCAGTTCCTCATCGAGGTCATCTTTATTCGCATGATAGCCTTGCGCATACACCACCGATGCGGAGTCTCCCGCCAGCTTCCTTATTTCATCAAACGGTACATCCATTTGCGTCGGTTTAATATGGGAGCTGCCACCGCCTTGGTAGCGCGGTTTTTGCGCGAACTCACCAATAACAGCCAACTTCATCCCTTTAGACAAAGGGAGTAAGCCGTCTTCGTTTTTTAACAGCACCATCGTTTCACTTGCCGTCGAACGGGCCAATTGGTGATGCTCGTCACGGTCATACGTGGCATTTGGTTTTTTATTGTCTACACTCATAAAAATAATGCGCAAAATCCGTTCAACCGCGCGATCCAGCGCCTCCACGGATAAGTCGCCATTTTGAACGGCTGCCACGATTTTACGGTCGCCAAGCCCGCCGCTTGAAGGCATTTCCAGCTCTTGTCCAGCCGCCAGACCGTCTACCCGATTGTTGGTAGCGCCCCAATCCGTTACGACAAAGCCTTCGTGGCCCCATTCTTCTTTTAAAATATCACTGAGCAAATATGTGTTCTCGGAAGCAAACGTTCCGTTGACTTTGTTATACGCGCTCATGACCGTCCATGGTTGGCCATTACGCACAGGACCCTCGAAGCTTGCCAAATAAATTTCTCGCAGCGTGCGTTCATCCACAATGGCATCCACACCCATGCGTCGGTGCTCCTGGTTGTTCACCGCAAAATGCTTCAGCGACGTTCCGACGCCTTGGCTTTGCACACCTTGAATATGGCTAGTTGCCATTTCAGAGGAGAGGTAGGGATCCTCCGAGAAATACTCGAAGTTGCGTCCGCACAACGGCGAGCGTTTTATGTTAGCCCCAGGTCCCAGAAGAACAGCAACGTCTTCGGCCTGACACTCTTCGCCAAGTGCCACGCCTACCTTGCCTATCAACGCTCGATCCCACGAGCTAGCCATACCTGCCGCCGAAGGATAACATGTCGCGGGTACGCTATCGAAGATGCCCAGATGATCAGTGCTGCCTTGTTGCTTGCGCAGCCCGTGTGGGCCATCCGTAACCATAATACTTGGAATGCCGAGTCGCTCCACACCTTTTAACCGCCAAAAATCCAACCCCGAGCACATCCCGGCTTTTTCCTCTAATGTCATTTGAGCTATGAGTACTTGAATATCCCGTTTCATTGACCGTATCCTCCTTGTGAAAAGCGAAGTATGTACACTTCGTATTATTTCATGGATACGCTTACTTATATGGTAAAATTCATAGATAAATTGTACAAATTCTTAAAAACAAAAGGATGCCCCCTCCCTTTAGGAGAAGTCATCCTTTTATATCTTACTTACGCTTCGTGCTGTTGGTCATATTCCATTTCTTTTTTTATTTTGTTCGGCATCATGGTAGGTTTGCCCCCGAACCACTTCGTATACAATTGTTCATAAGTGCCGTCCTTGGATACGGATTGGAGCGCTTCGCTGAGCTTCCCGAGGTGCTTGTTTTTCTTTTTGGCAACGATCGCAAGATTATCTTTGTTGAACGGATCTCCTACAACTTTCACCTTGCCTTGACCGGCGTTCTTGATGTAATCCTGCGCACTGTGTTCATCTACAACAACTGCGTCTGCGGTATGATTCGTTAATTCAGCGTAAGCATCGGCAATGTTGGAGAAGCTATGGATTTTCACGCCTGGAATTGCACTCGCATAGTAAAAACCCATAGATCCGTTTTCAGTAGCCACTACCTTTTGCGCTAAGTCATCCTTCCCCTTCATTGTCCCGTTCTCGGCAGCCGTCACCATGACTAGATTAGTTTTTAAGTAAGGATCTGAGTACTCCAGATCGTTGCTCTTCGCATTTATAACGGTCTTCCCCGCAATGGCCACGTCGATTTTGCCGTCCTTTAGCGCTTTCGTCATTTCGCCCATTTCCATTGGGACCAACTCATACGTAAGCTTTGATTTTTTGGCAAGCGCTTGCCATAAATCGACCTCAAAGCCCTTCTTCTCTCCCCCATCCACATATGTAAAAGGACGATCACTGGGATCCATGCCGACTTTAACCGTTTTATTCTGCGAGCATCCTGACACAATCAGAGCTGCCGACAGGGTGATGAACAGGACGATGCCTCGTTTGCTTTTAGCTCGTACATTCATTGCTTCCATACCCTCCTCAATAGATAAACATAGGTATTATTTGTTAATGTTGTTATGGTTATGCAAAAAGAAGGAAGGAGCCACCCTTAGAGTAAGGATTTAGCTGGTCTATTCTCGGCCCGCAGAGCTCCTTTTCTCTTGCGTAACTCGATTTTTTCGAGTTGCGCGACCGCGGAGTGTCTTATCTCTTGCGTAACTCGATTTTTTCGAGTTACGCGACCCGCGGAGTGCCTTCTCTCTCGTGTAACTCGATTTTTTCGAGTTACGTGACCTGCGGAGCGCCTTTTCTCTTGCGTAACTCGATTTTTTCGAGTTACGCGACCCGCGGAGTGCCTTCTCTCTCGTGTAACTCGATTTTTTCGAGTTACGTGACCTGCGGAGCGCTATTCTTACGAGTCCCCTTCTATCCCTTGCATCCAAAACCAAATACATACGTATACGATATGGAAAGGAGTTGCACAGCATGAATGATCTTGAACGCAATCACCATCCGGAAACAAGAAATGAGCTGCAGAAAGCACTTCATGAGATAGAAGCCTGGGAAGCTGAACAGAAAGACCTGTGGTTTTGGGAGAAGCTTGGACGGCTGCCCTTCCAAGTGCTGGATCGCTTAACGCCGAAGTTTTTGAACAAAAAAATAGGTGAAGCCTTGGACGAGCTCGGGAATTATTTGCAAGCGGGAGGACGGTATTTGATTTCGGAAAAGGGGACCTTGCGGCGCCTTGAGGAAGTGTCTGAGCGCAATAGAGGTGTGCGAGATGAGGGGCTTACGATTGCATCCGTGGGCACATTGCCGCTGCAAGTGTTGGATCAAACCGCCGATGAGATTGTCCTGAATCGGTCTAAAATCGCTACCCTGCAAGGCGCAACGACGGGGATTGGCGGGATTTTGACCCTCGCAATCGATATTCCAGCGATCCTTGGCCTGTCCTTGAAAACCATTCAGGAAGTCGCCATCTGCTATGGCTATGATCCTAAAGACAAGCAGGAGCGGATCTTCACGATCAAAGTCCTGCAATTCTCCTCCTCCGACATCGTCGGCAAAAAGGCCATTCTCGAAGAGCTGGCCAACTACGCCGCTGCGGATAAAGAGAAGGTCCAAATGATCTCACAGCTTCAGGGCTGGCGGGAGGTGTTCGCCACGTACCGCGATAATTGGGGATGGAAGAAGCTGTTCCAGCTCATCCCGATCGCGGGTATCCTCTTCGGCGCGTGGATCAATCGCGGCACGCTGAAAGATGTCGGCGAAGCAGCGAAAATGCTGTATCGCAAGCGACGCATCCTTGAACGGTTGCACGCCCAAGTGGATGGCTAGCTGAAACCACCTGCCCCCTTTTTCGTATGTAAAGTAACAACAAAAGGAGGAATACAAGGTGATCAAATATTTATTGCGCAAACTGCTTGGATCTCTTCTCCACTCTAAAAGAGGCCGACATTACCGACATAGCAGCTCTAATCATAGAGTCGTACACGTTACACGACGCTACTCTTCAAGTGACCGTGGAGGATACGGACACAGACACCATGGACAGCGTTATTATCAACATAGAGGTGGCAGCTCCAGCTAACCTAAAGCCGCGAAAGTGGCTTTTTTCTTTTTATACGGCAAGTACTGCATCTAGCTCCTCCATACAGGCCTGTGTACTCGCGTAAGGTGGATCGATTTGCAACAATTTCCGAATCATCTGCTTCGTCTGCGCGGAAATCGACAACTCCTCCTCCCATCCCCGTACAGCTTCCTCCTGATCACCACTCGATTCGTAGGTCGAATACAGCATATATAGTAAAAAATGACCGATAGCGTATAGATCTGAAGTAACCGCTACAGTTCTTCTGAGGATCTGCTCCTCATCGGCATCTTCCGTTAACCGAGCAGGTTCTCCTAACCGTGCGGCCAAGCCAAAATCAATCAAACACATGCGCTCTCCATCTAGAATGACATTCGGAATGCGAATATCCAAGTGAACAATGCCATGCTCGTGAATGAAGTGTACGATGTCTAGTAAACGACGTATGAGACTTAGGGCATCCTTTTCCGCAAATCGAGCTCCCTGTTCAAATATTAAATCCTCCACCGTCTGGCCTTGGATATATTCGGATATCAAGTATAGTCGTTTCGATTCTTCAAAGGATGTGTAGCACTTTGGAATAGCGGGATGTGCCAATTCGCTCATAATCGCTGCCTCCCGGCGCAGTAGGTCTCGCCCCAGCTGCCCTTTACTCGGTTTCGCCTGCTTCGCAACGACCTCCTGGTTGGTCTTCCTATCCTGACATAAATAGGTTAGACCATAGCTTCCCATCCCCAAGAAACGCTCAATCTGATATTGATCCCGTATGACCTCGCCCCGTCTTCGCGGATAGTCAATCCATGCTTCATATACTTGTTTTAAATAGGCTATCAAGATATGAGGTCCTCCTTTGTCGTATTAATTTACACCTGCAGCCGAAATGCCAGTGGTCCTGTACCATGATGCTTGCGGAATACGCGATAGAAATAGGTAGAGTCACAGTAACCAAGCTCTAATGAAATCTCTTCAATGCTGCGATCCGTCGTCAGCAGCAGTTCTTCGGCTTTAACCAGCCTTAGCTTATGCATGAATTGCAGCGGTGGACAGCCAAATGCTTGTGTGAAACAAGTGATGAGATAAGAAGGCGTCTTGCCAACTTGATCTGCTAGCTCCTTCGACGTTAGCGCAGAACGGTAATGCTCATAGATATAGTCCCGAACCTGATACACAAAATGGGGGTGCCGCCCCTGTAAGCCTCTGTTAAGTTCAAGACTCACCTGCGACAAAATTTCCAGCATGATCCCCCTGCACATCGGCATATAGTACATGTCCTTCATTTTCCATTGTTGAAGTAATGCGGAAAACCGCTCTTCCAAGAAAGGCAGCCGTTTTGAAAAGAGCTTCATCGGTTTGCCTGACTGCAGGATGCTAAAATCGTCATCTCCTGCATCTTGAATGAACCGGATACCGTATTTGCTATGGGAATACTCCTTGTCCTGCAGCCCGATCCTTACCGTTCCGTTCGGTAAATATAGAACATCCCCTTTTTCCAAGACGTACAAGATGCCGTTTACGAGATATTTGAGCCTGCCGTTCGTGATGAGCAGAAGTAGATCATAATCTTGTACGAATTGATCATGATGCCATTCTGGCCCCGATTCGTAGTGCATCGACTGTGTTATTTTCATCTACCTTACATCCCCTGATCCTATATCATTGTGATTCATTAATTATAGTTAAAAATCGTAATTTTGTTAATGTCTCCTCATTAATATCCATGGTTAATCCTGACTTTGTCATCTACAATTAATGAATAACAGTAAGGTGAGGGAGAAGAGAACATGGCTAGTAGCTTTACAACGGGACAGGCAAAAGAAACCTATTTGGATATATTGGAGATTGCTTTCAATTGCTATACACGGCAAAACATTGAACAAAGAGTGTGGCAGGACGGCACAACTCGCATGGATTTGCAAACCTACTCTCGCATTTTGACTGTGCTTGGATGCTTGATCGCAGGAGGACGTCGGCAAGAGCTACAGCCATTATGGGAGCACATGATGACGGAGAGCTGTCACGAAATCACAGAGTTGAAGCGCGACCCTGTCGCTGACTTCTCCATTAAAGAAATCATGTTAGCACTGCATTTTATGGAACCACGGTGTACCAAGGATGCTACGGCTCACTGGCTTTCCCTTTTGAGTGAGATCAATCCCTACACTCATTACGGCTTCGTCATTCGAGATGAAGAAAGCAAGCAGCATTTGCACAACATCAATATTTACAATATGGCGGGAGAATTCCTGAGGGAAAAAGAAGGACTGACGAATACGGACGCCTATTTCCAAGAGCATTGGCCCGTTCAATTGACCCGATTTGATGAAAACGGTATGTACCGCGATCCTGGCAACCCGATCCTGTACGATCTGACGACAAGGGTGCAGATTCAACTGCTGTTGGGTCTTGGTTATCAAGGGGAGTTTGCTTCGTCGCTCGATGAGCACCTGCGAAAGTCCGGGCTTTGGACACTTCAGCTGCAGTCTGCTGCCTATGAACACCCTTACGGCGGCAGAAGTAACCAATTTCTGTTCAATGAAGCCTTGATCGCAGCGAATGCCGAGTACGAAGCATTACGATACGCGGCGCTGGGAGATCACGAGCAGGCTAGAGTGTTTAAGCGAAGTGCTCGGCTAGCTATAGCAGCCATTCAAAGATGGCTTGACCAATCGCCCGCCCGTCACATTAAAAACCTGTATCCGATCGACAGCCGCTATGGCATTGAATCCTACGGATACTATGACAAATACATGATTACGATGGGAGCCTTCCTAAGCATCGCGTTTCTATTCGCAGACGATACCATCGCAGAAGCTCCTTGTCCGGCAGAGGTCGGGGGATACGTCGTTGCCACCTCGCCATCTTTTCACAAAATCATGGCAAATGCTGCTGGTTATTCCATACAAATAGACACCTCTGCCGATTCGCATTATGACGCTACAGGCTTAGGCCGTATCCATCGCTATGGTGTGCCAACAGAACTGGGCTTGTCGGTTCCGTTATCGTCGGGCGATGTGTTCCAATTACGGGACGGAATTGGGCGAACCTGTGCAGCCATAGGGCCGGGATGGAAACGGGAAGATGGACAGCTGCAGTATTTATCCGAATACTGCGATGGGAGCGTTCAGGGCGAACTCACGATCTTGGAGGAAACTGCAGAACGCATTCAATTTACAGTCACCTATACTGGCAGCTTGCCTGCTGTAGAAGCAGTGAAAGAACATTACCTGCTCAGTGCGGATGGCGTTACCTTAACGGTAGAACTCGTCAGTCCGACCTATCAGGAGTTGTATTTCAGAGTGCCTCTCCTACATACCAATGGCCAAGACGAAACATCGATTTCCACAACGGATCGATCCATCCACGTCTCCATGGAAGGACATACATACTTGGTTGGCTATCAGGGTGAGTTGGACATCGCGTCCGACTTGTACGGTAATCGCAACGGAGAGTACCAACTAGCCGTTATTCGAACGGATGGGCCGCGAGCAACAACGATCCACCTGCAATTGATTCCGTGAAGCTCCCTCACATCCCAGCTGATTGCCTGTTCGCCATGGTTGCCTTATAATCAGAGACAAACGACGAAGAACGTCCCTTTCCGATCTACTGATTGGAAACGGGACGTTTTTTTTAAAAAAGGGGAGTGAGAGAGTGACTTTGGAAGAAGCACACGCCACAATTATCCGTCAGCATCTCGAAAGCAGAACCGGGGAGCGCCGAGATAGACTGGAGAGAGGGCACAGGCATGCGGAGTCTCTGTTTGTAAGCAACATCTGGTGGCCGCTCAGAGGAAGTTTCGAAGATCTCCACCCGGAATACGAAGTGCTTGATTGGCGAGGGAGATCTTACTTTGCTGATTTTGCTTGGCTGCCGGGATATGTGAAGCTTTTATTCGAGATCAAAGGCTTCGCCACGCACGTACGAGACATGGACAGGCACAAATACTGCAACGAGATGAACCGAGAAACATTCCTTCACGCGATGGGTTATCATGTCATTTCCTTCGCTTACGACGATGTCGAGCAAAGACCTGAGCTGTGCATCACCTTACTGCGCATGGTGCTCAGCAGGTATCAACCCAGCCAAGCACCCATCTCACGCGCACGGTTGGCTGAGAAAGAAATCATCCGACTCGCGCTCCAACTGGCTCAGCCGATTCGGCCAAAGGATGTGGAGCAGCATTTTGAGATCGATCCCAAGACCGCCATTATGATGCTGAAAAAGCTGTGTGCAAAAGGTTTACTGCTTCCATCCCTTCGCGGTAATGGAGAGCGAGTGCTCCGGTATGAACTGACTCCTTTCGCACTAGACTCCCTTCTTAACTAGCAGGAAAACCTCCTGCTAATTGCTCCGTTTGATCGCCTTTCGATCCCTATAACGGGAAAACCTCCAGTTAATTCCGACAATTCTGAACTAAATCACACAAAACCTCTAAATTAAAGGGAAGTTTTACCGTTAGACCCAGCACGCACGCGGTACAAGTCAAACTAACAGGAGGTTTTCCCCCTAGCTCCCGCTGGAGCTATCAGCCCTCCACCTTCGTCATTTCCCGCTCCCCTTTTTGCAGCAAAAAAATAACGGTTCCTATGCACCCGCAAATGGCAGCTGCAATTAACAACCCTGAAATCGGAATGTAATCGGATAAACCGGTGCTGATTAATGGAGCGATCGAGCCTCGAATACCAAACAGCATTAAATGCAGTCCGAACACAACTGCCTCTCGTCCAGGTACAACGCGAAAAATATAGGCAAGAATGCCAATATCCCAGATTGCATCGCCTATTCCCTGGATTCCGCTACCAATAATCACAGCTGGATAATTCCCGAAAATCCCATAAAGCAAAGGAACAATCGCGAACGCCGCCAATCCATAGACTAGCGTTTGCTTCGCAGAAAATCTATCAATCACCCAACCAACAACGAAATACGACACCAATAAACACACATAATAGGAAATACGCGCAACGCCAATCTCAATGTTGTTCAACTGCAACTCTCTGACCTGGATGATTTGATATAGAGGACTCGCCAGTATGTTGCCAAAGCCAGTCAAGGTTGTTGCTGCAAAAAATATGACCAGCTCCTTGTGATCCTTCACTAGCTTGAGCTGTTCCTTAAATGAAGATTTGCGTGTCGATACCGCCCTTGGTAAGGCTATCTCCTTAACGCGGGCTAAGAAAAGAATCGATATGACACCCGTGATGGCCGCAGTGATTAGCGGTCCACTCGGGCCTGACTTATCCGTCCACGAGCCTACTAAGTAAGCGAGTGGAATCATAAGAGCCCCCATCGCAACTCGAACGTAGCCCATTAGTCGGCCTCGCAATTCAGGCTGATACATACGTGTAACTAACGCAGGATACGCCGGTGCTTGAATTCCCATTAAAAAGTAAAAAACGATTGCCGTCACAACATAGACGCTGGGAGCACCAAAAAATGCCGGCAGCAACAATAGCGCTCTTCCAATTACATTCGGGATGATGACAAATGGTTTGGGATTCGATTGTTCGATTCTCCCTGCCCAAATCGGCGAGAACAGCAGTCCGATCGCCGGAGCGGCTGCCAAAATCCCGACTTCCAGATTCGTAGCCCCTTGCCTAATCGCAAGTGCGATGTAAAACTGATTAAAGACCACATTAAAGAGACTAAATAAACAGGCTGCACCAAAATCACTATACAAGTTATGCTTCGTTGTCGGGCTCATCTGTAAGCCTAGTTTTTGAAACATTTTGTTTGCCAGCATGGCTTTACTTCCCCTCTTGCTTCTCTCATTCTAAGCTCGATATTACCTTCATAATAGCAGGTTTTCCTGTTCGTTTCTCTCTAAAAAGTAAGACTGTGCGGACATACAAAAGAGCTCACCATTCATAAATGGTTGAGCTCTTTATGTCTACCTTCACAGCTCTATCATGTCTGCCCTTCCAGTCTCCGATCCAGCATACCTTGTACGAGCCATGTATAAACGACATATCCGACCAGCAGCGCAATCGCCGTCATTAGGAATGGCCAAGCATAGTGATTACCGGCCAAAATATAACCCGCCCAGTAGGAGGCAATCGTATTGCCGACACTGCGGGAAACCGTCCGCATACCAGCGAACAAATTGCGGTCTTCTTCCGCTACGGCTGACATGCATTGGCTGTCCGTCAAGTTGTTCAGCATCGTGAAGCCCGTCCCGCGAATGAGCAGCAGCATCCCGAAGACGGCGGCTGGCATCGCGATGGCCATCAGCCCCACGATGACGATGTTATAAAGAAAGAGGAAGATGAAGGTCCTGCGGCCTCCCCATTTATCAACGACATACGGCATAATGATCGATCCGATAAAGAAGAAGAATCCGGACAAAGCGAGTATACCTGAGATGCTGCCGTCTTCCATCCCAAATCGGAATTTCAGAATGACGTTCAAGAACGGACTAAGCAATCCGAACGTGAAACCGGAGTTAAAAATAAGCAGAGAAAGCAGCAGCAGAAAGTAGATCGCATGTCTTCGCTTCGGCGGCTCCGAAGACTTCGCTCGTTGAGCATCGCTAGCCTTCTCTGCGCCCTTGGCTTGCTCCGTTGTATGAGAAGCAGGCAGCAGTATCCAACGTAATATGCCTGAGAGCCCTAAGCAGCCACCGGCAATGAAGAAGGCATATTGATACATCGTGGTATGCCCAGGCATCCAGTCCGGCAAATAACCACCAAGCCATGTGCCGAGGCCAGTAAACAACGTAAATATGGCGAACAGCAGCGAATATGCGCTTGTTTCTTCTTTTTTCGAACGGCAATATTGGAAAATCAATTGAATTTCCGAATTCACAATCGCTGTAACGCCCAGCGAATAAATAATCTGCGCAGCTGTAACCGCGCCAAGGCTAGTTCCGATCCCGAAAAGGAAGAGCGCCAAAAAAGTCAGCAGCATGCCGGTTACGAGCATTGTTTTGCGCCCGACACGCTTCACGATGAAGCCCGCTGGCAGACTGCCCAAACCAATGGTCAAGGCGCCCAGCGACGTTATTCGGCCGATATCCCCTTTGGAGAATCCTAGATCCAATAAATGCAAGTTAAGAATAAGGCTAAACACGCCTGCTCCGATGCCAAACAAGCTTTCCGTCGCAATAAATCGCTTCACGCTAGGCGATAAATCACGAAATAAGTTTACAATATAACTCCACATAGATGTACCTTTCTTCTAGCTAGTATGTGCTCTATCTTACATGGCGGCAGCATCCCATTCAACTTTATTTTCCAAATGGACATCAAAGAAATTGCCATTCGTTCATTCGCTAAAACTAGTGATAATTCGCCTAAGCTGAAATGGAAAATTAGCCCATTCTTCTCATGGACAGCGAACAAGTTGACTGTTATGCTAGCTGCAAAATATTGATTGACGGTAAATAAAGGAGGCTGGGTATGTATTCATTTTGGAGAAAAGCTACACTGCTCCTGACTGCCAGTGCACTACTAGTGACAGGTGTAACCGTAGGGCAATCTAGGGCTAGCGCAGAGGCAGACATTTATAGCATGCACCTGCGACCAATAGGGGGTGACTATGAACATAGGCTTCGATATGTGACCGCAGAGGTTCCCTTCGTTATTATGTACAGTGCAAACACGGTTGTGTCTACAACTATAACCGATGCCTTGTTCTATTCGCGTGATAATGGGGTAAGCTGGATTTCACTCACACGCGGGGAAGGCGGCGCGCTAACGCTCCCGATTGATGCCAGCCTCACCTCTGTACGCTTTCGCATACATGCTTGGTTTGATCCCCTCGTAGGCAGCAACAGTGATGACGATTATGTATCGGAAGCTTTCGCCGTGAAACAGCCTGGCGGTCCAACCGATCTGAAAGCCTCAGTCAACTCCAATGGATCCGTGACACTCACTTGGCTGGATAATTCGAATATGGAATCTCGCTACGACATTACGCGAACAGGACCTGATGGCAAAAAGACGTTCACACTTACAGGTAAAACGGATTCGATCGGCCAGGTTTCCTACATAGATACGCAAACCAGTAAAACCCAGGACACTTGGTACGTGTACCAAATCAAGCCCATCATTGACCAATATACTATTCCTGAATATCTAACTCCCTCTGAAGCTGTAACAATTGTAGAATCTTCGGCTCCTCTCAGCGGAATTAATGACGTCGTCAAAATTGATGCGCCACTTTTGAAGGGATCAGGTATACAAACCATTTTGAAACCAGGCAAAACGAAAATAAACATCCTCGATGATATTGCGCAAATCAAGGTTTCATCTGATCTCATTTCGAAAGTGGACGGCGTTATTACGAATGTGCCGGATATCTTTGCCGGCGCTAGCTCATGGGCACTGCCTGAGTTGAAGCAAGCGTTTGGGCTCGGATTGACGACCAGTGAAACATTGAGCAAGTATACGGAAGCGATTACTAGAGAGGATTTCGCCGGACTCGCGGTTCGGCTCTATGAGAAGTTGTCGGGGAAAACGGTAGCACCTGACTACAATCCTGTATTTAAAGATACGAACAATGTACATGTGAACCAAGCCTATCGGTTGGGAATTGTGAATGGCTTAACGAACGATACATTTGGGCCGAAGAATCCCATTACCCGCCAAGAGATGAGCGTCATGCTGCTGCGGACGGTAAGATTAGCAAAGCAAGGCGTAGTGTTGGATACAACTACGAAAACCTCCTTCACTGACTCCAGCTCCATCTCGAGCTGGGCGCAGGATGCAATGAACTTTGTTGTGAATTACGGCATCATGAATGGCGTTGCTGGCAACAAGCTCGATCCGCACGGTAATACCACGCGGGAGCAGGCTATTCTTCTCTCGCTGCGCACGTATTTGGCAACAGCGGTGCTTCATTAGAGGTTCCCAGCGCGCCCCGGTCAACACATCGGGGCGCGCTTTTTCTATCAATCTAATAAAAAGCACACCCTAAATAGAAAAAACACAAGTTGTTAAAGATTAACTTTGTTACACTCAATTTTGAAAGCGCTGTCATTACCTACGAACAGCGACTACAATTTTAAAGGAGGTTTAATTATGTTACAAAATAGTGGTATCTCAAGTGAATTCGCAAAAAAGTGGCTTCCCGTGTTCGTTTCAATGCCTTTAGTGCTGGTATCCATGGGGATCGCACCGGCAAGCTCCAACGCAGCAACGACAACCTGCAGTACCGTATCTTGCGTCACAACGGCGGTTGCGAATGCAGCGCCTGGAGATACCATTATTTTAGCAGCTGGCGTAACCTTTAATGGTAAGTTTACTTTGGCGGCGAACGGAACGGCAACGAATCCGATCACCTTCAAAAGCGCCAGCTCCACCAACCAGGCCATTGTTAATGCGGGTTCCACCTCTACCGGTTATGGCTTGACCATGACAGGGGACTATTGGGTTGTCAAAGATGTGAAAGTAACGAACGGCAAAAAGGGCATCATGCTAGACAATGCAAACAACACCTTAATCGATAATGTGGAAGTGTATAATATCGGCGAGGAAGGCGTCCATTATCGCGATGGCAGCTCCTATAACACGATCCAGAACTCGAACATTCACGATTGCGGCGTACTCACACCGGATTATGGCGAAGGTGTTTATGTCGGATCCGATGTGGGCAAGTGGGGCACTTATAATGCAGCCACAAACTACAACACGATTAAAAACAATATGATCGGCCCGAATGTAAAAGCGGAAAGCATCGATATTAAAGAAGGCTCGACAGGTACGATTGTGGAGTACAATACCTTCAACGGTACGGGGATTAGTGGTGCGAACTCAGCCGACAGCTTTATGGATGTAAAAGGCAACAACGATATTATTCGCTACAACACCGGATATCGTAATAACAACAGTATCATCGTGAATGCGTTTGAGGTTCATCAACGCTCTGCAGGATGGGGATTAAACGCGGACTTCCATGACAATACCGTTTATCTGGATAATGCTACTCCGAACGTCGTGTATACGGATAGTAATGCAACTGCGAAAGCGCATAATAATACGCGCAGTCCGGCAGGTAATATGTATTCGGGAAATGTAACAGTGTACTAAAGATGGCCGAACTAAATTGACCCGAACGGTCTTTCCTCAAAAAAAGGAGCTAAGCGCGAAATAAATCGCCTAGCTCCTGCTTTAATTTTATGCTAACTGAAGCTTTATCGTTTTAATTTCAAAAGGATTCATCGTCACCGTGAGTTGATCACGATCGAAGTCTACTTCCGTTTCCTTGATTCGTTCGACAAGGTCACATTCCTGAGCATCCTCAAGCGACGGAGCAAATGAAAGCTTCACTGTGGAACGCTCATCGAGCAGATTCTGGAATCGCAAGATATAGGCATCGCCATGCTCTGCTTTTTTAAAGGCTAAGATGTTGACGTTCTCTACGCCCTCCTTCAGCAAACCATACCTAGCAGCTCCAGCAGATTGCCAACCTTCATTCACCTGAGCCGGCAAAAATGCTTCCGCAGCCCGCTGTTGCACACGCCCTTGCTTCCAGTCACCCGCATGCGGAGCAATCCGGAATGCATACTGGAAACTGCCGCCAATCCATTGCGGGAAGTTCGTTCCCCACTGATTGTTAAACAAATTAAAATGCAAGATTGGCTGTTCCGGTACATACGTTTTCGAATATTGGTAAATTCCCTTTTCACCAATGGAAAACAACGGTGTATCTAATGGAATAATCGTCAATCCTAGGCGACCATCCTGGACATCCACCCATTGGCTTGCACAGTGAAGACGTGTATTCGCGCCTACCTCAATATCTTCCAGCGGATTCACCACACTGCCTAATTTTTGAAAACGATACTGCGGCTGCTCCGCATTCAGCGCAAAGGTGAAATGTCCGCTCTCGGCAAACGCGGAAGCTGCTTTACGATCAACGGCAACTTGGATATCAGCAAAAGGTTGACCCGCTTCCAAGCGAATCGCAATGCGAATCTCCTCGCCATTCCCAAACTCTTCGTAGCTTCCACTCGGTGTCTTGAAGCGGATCTCGACACTGCCCCATCCTTCACCGTTGGCTACTGCAACATCACGGACTTGCAACCCATACTGCTTATGACCGATTCTCGGATATCCTGGTTTACCAAAATCGTTAATATACCAATCTGTCAGATCATAGCTGTAAGCTTTTACAAAATCCAGAATTTCCTCTTTGCCGTAAACATCGTACTCGTAGTGGCCAAACTTGCCATCTTGAGCCCATTCCTTCTCATTCTGCTTGTCATAAAAGCTCGTTATACAGCCCGTCGACGTGTTAACTACGATACGTATCGCCTGATTTTCCAAAATGGCGTTCTCTGCGCTCTTATCAGCGATGGGGCTCGCAGGCACAGCTTCCAAACTTTCCGCCGCATACTCAAAAGTACGATACCCCATTGGACCCAATTGTCCAATATACGCCTCACCAGATTCATTCACGGAATAGGCTTCCTTCGTTTCTCTATCCGTGAGTGTGCCTCGCTTATGATTATCAAGCGTAATCTTCGCATCCTGCCGCTCCCAACCCAGCGGGTTATAGACACCAATCACATTCGAATCTGAGGATGTACAAGGTTGAACCTCCCGCAGCGCTCTCTCTGCTCGATCAACGTAGTTCTTTTGCTCAGCCCAAGAGGCTTCTGTCTTGAGATAGGATTCTGGGAACTTCGCGCGGTCTTTCGCGATGTTTTCTTTCCCGAACGCACGCTGGCTATTACGGCCTGGCAGCAGATTCGATTTAATATCAATTCCCCACGTATGCTCGCCAAAAAGCAGCGTGTGCTCATACGCCTCTGCGATGGCGTTCCTATAATCACTACCACTATTTCCTTGCAGCTGCTCCAGTGTTGATAAGCTTTCCTGTGTAGCAATCTGCGAACGCAATTTCCGAACACGGGATACTTCTTCCGGATAGGTGCCGATCCCGTGAATCCAAGTGTCCGCTAAATCCTTGCGAATGACAGGTATATCCTGAAAGTCTCTGGCGATAAAATCTTGCGCAAAATCGTCCATCGTCCCGATTTTGACTTCGGTATTCGGAAACTTCCTCGCCACCTCATCCAACAAGTCGCGCACCACACTGCCATCCTGTGGGCCGTAGTTGTCTTGCGTTTGCAGCAGCGCGATCCAAACCGGATACGGCCAGTCCTCAGGAGGCGTCAGGTCCGTCCCGTACGCCCCTTTGGAATAATACGTTAATACCCTGCTGCCATCGGGGCCTTCCCAGTGAAACAGTCGAGGTAAATCCACAGGAGAAGAACACGCATTTACACCCAAATGCAAAAACTCAATGCCTGCCTGCTTCAATAAGGTTGGCAGCATCCAAGTATGACCGGGTACATCCGTCATTTTCGCGGAGATGGCTGTGTGCTCGTATTGCTCACGAAGCTTCTCAGAAATATAAAGCCCTCTTATGTATTCTTCCGTACCGCAAAATTCAGTATGTGTCGTAAACGGAAGCCCATGCCAGCGCAGCTGTCCGTTGCGAATCAGGGCCTCCAGTCTTTCCTTCTTATCTACATTCGGCGTATCCAGACATTCCTTCAGCATCCATGCAGGGAGCGTCCAAACATAATGATGGTCCGGTCCATCCTTCTTCGTATCTTCACATACCGCAAGAACGTCATTCATCATCTTTTCTCTATATTGGGTGACAACGTTGCTCGCCAAGTCAGTAAAACCCAAGTCTACGTGCGTTTTGAACACAACATAAATTTTTTCTAATTGTTTCACTGTTCTCTCCTCCGATACTTCCGTGATGAGCATTGCATTATTGTTTTATTCCAATTGTTATAATCTCGCAGGAGCCCACAGGCACCTCCATCTGACCCTCCGTATCTGTAGCGATTTGGGCAACGTGGTCCTCAGCAATACTACTCTTGTAAAAATCGTTACATGCCAAATTCGAGCGAAGCTGCAAGCTAGCGGATTCAGAGCTCATGTTGTACCAGCGCAGAAACAAATCATTGGTTTCCTCGTTTATTTTCATCGAAGAGAACGCTAGCTCACTGCCTTTCCACTGAAATGACGCAAACGTTGGTGCAATCCGTCCATGGTGAATCTCCGTCTGGCACAATGTCCAAGGAGTTTGGAACTGGTAGGCTTGGCTATAAGCACCTGACTGAATGCCATTACCGTTATGTGGAATGAGGGACATATGGACAGTCTGAACGCCTAGACATTGCGCTTCTGGCGTAGGGAACAAGCCCCAGTCACCAAGCTCGCCGACTGCACGAAGCAGCGTAATCGCAATCGTATTGCGACCGTCACGTAAAACCTCGTATTCGTTCAGTCCTAAATTAGCGACTACCAAGCCTGCCGCAGTCTCACTGGCGTCCACAAACGCTTGCTGATGCTGCGTATTGCTTGGATTGATCCACTCTTCTGCTGGAACATTGTCCCGCTGCGGCACTTCAAACATCGTGTCCACATGATGAATCGGTGTGTTCAGATCAGTAGGGAACAACATCCGTAACCTGTGGTCTTTGGCTTGATTATTGAACGTAGATGTAATCTCTACGCCTTGACCTTTGCGGCTCAAACTAACAACGGTACGAATCTGCATAGGTACCATACGCTTTGAACGCTGGGATTGGCGAGTCCCAAAGTAGCTCAACATCCGTTGCTCTTCATCCAGCATGTCATCCGCAGAAGCAGGTACTTCCCACTCGTGGACAATTTCGATGGACGCTTGGAACGGAGTATCCTGCAGCACGCGAATTTGTGCGGTCAGACCACTGGTGGTTAGCGGTACCTCACCTTCAGGCTGTTTATACATATACTCATTTCCGATATCTCCTGTATTCTCATAGATGCCTAAATCGCGATAAACTCGACCATTTCTCTTATCCGTCAAGCTAAAAGAACCATTCGCGCCCACTTCGATCTGCAGAAACTCATTCTCCAGCACGCGGTCTCCCGCTAGCAATGAAGAAACAGGCAATTCTGCTTCTCGTTTCACCCAAGCATACGTCTTCAGCCCCAAAGCAGGAACATTCTCCGCTTCAAAGGTAAGCTTCACTCTGCGGCACATATAAGGCTGACGGAATTTGTCTTCCGGCAGATCGTATCCGAACTGCAAGCCAAGATCGTCAGATGTGTATGGAATAGCATCGCCGTTCTCATTCACCAACACCCTGCCTGAAAGGTCCACAGCCTTCACCATTTCGCCTGCCTCTTCAGGCGTGTATCCATCACGGAAGTACACACGCAAGGCGTCCAGCTCCATACTGACAACACCGCTGCGTTTCCATCCGGTCGTATTCATTACAACCAGGGGCAAGACATTTCCGCCCATGCCTGCGAAGCTCGACGTATCGATCATGTCGGCGATCGCTCGTTTGCTTTCCGCTGCGATGGCTTCTGCCACATGCCGGCTTTTCTCGAAGCGCGTCACCATTTCACGGTGCACTTCGTCTACGGAGCAGCCGCAAATGCTGTCATGCGGATGATTTTGCATGAGCGTTTTCCACGCATACGTGAACAGATGATGCGGGTATTTCTCCCCGGTACCGAGGATATGAGCCAATGAGGCCAAAGGTTCTGCCACTTTTTCCAGCATGGCTTGCCCGAGCTGATTCATTTGCTTCAAATACACGCGCGCTGAAGCGGTATTTACCAGCGTATTCCAACCGTCTGTACGTTGGCTGCGCAGTTCCCCTTTTACAACCGATAACTGATGGTTCAAGGAGCGCTCAACAGCTACTAAATAATCGTCAAAATTGGAATGAATAAACGTGACATCCGGGTATAGCTCACTCGCAACTTGCAGCGCTTCTGACAAATTCGGCTGGATCGGCTGATGATCGCAGCCATTCATAAAGAGCAGCTCGCCCATCGATGCATATTTCTCCGCATCCGCCAGCTTTTTATCCCAATAAGCAACAGCTTCCTCGCGATCAACAGGAATTTCCCAACCATTGTTATACCAATTGGCAAAAAGAATACCAAGAACCTGGGAACCATCAGGCCCTTCCCAGAGCAGTTCGGAGAAGGAGGATTCGTATCCGCCATCCGATACCGTATTATTAAAGCCCGTTGGCTTCACGCCACGACCAAAGAACGCATTATTAATTCCAAATTGACGCATCAATTGCGGCGTCTGCCCGACTAGACCGAACGTATCCGGGTAATACCCGATTTTCGAAACAGGGCCAAACCGCTTCGCATCTTGATGTCCAATCTGCATATTTCTCACGTTAGCTTCACCGCTGGTAAGAAACGCATCCTGCAGGATGTACCAAGGACCAATCAGAATTCGGCCTTCCTGAATATAGGCAGTCAATCGCTCCTTTTGTTCCGGACGAACCTGAAGGTAATCCTCTAGAATTATCGTCTGTCCATCCATAAAGAAGCTGCGATAATTCGGATCTTGGTCCAATTTATCCAGCAGCGTATCTACGAGCTTTACGAGACGAACGTGATGTTTTTCATAAGGTAAATACCATTCCCGATCCCAATGTGTGTGGGAAATGATATGTGCTGTTCTTTTAGTCGTCATCATCCTGCTCCTTGCCATGTGTGTATGTATGTTTAGATTTCTGTTAGACGCTCTTGCTTCACTTTCACTAAAGCCGCAATGTTGCGAGAAGTAATGGACTGAACGCCCATCTCCATAAAATGTCTCATGTCAACTTCTTCATTTACCGTCCAAATGTATACCGCAAGCTCATAACGCGCCGCAAGCTGGAGAAGCTCAGGCTTAACATAGCGATAATTAATGTTGAGACCAAAACAATTTGCGCTTTTAGCATCCTCACAGCTGATCTGTGCGGCTATCGTCTCCGTATTCGTTTCAAATAAGGAAGTATCCACGTTCAGCAGCTTGCGTAATTGTGGATTCGTGTTGTTCACTTGATGGGCACGCTTCGTCTGACATCCACTAAGAATAACCTGCGCTATTAACCCTTTTTGCTCGATTAATTGGGAAACAGGCTCCACGCATGCGTCTGATTTAATATCTAGATTCATAATTTTCCCCGACGCCTGTACGATGGGAAGAACCGATTCCAAGGATATGATACGAATCGTCTCGCCTAGTGACCCATGATGAGCTTGGATATCCAACGTAGATAGCTCTGCATAACTCGTTTCGGAAATCCGAACTTCGGTTCCATCGGTCAAATGAACAAGATCGTCGTGGGATAGCACAAGTACCCCGTCAGAGGTAATTAAAATATCTTCTTCTATAAAATCAGCACCGTGCTGAATCGCTGTCTCGATGGAAAGTAAACTGTTATCGTGTGTACCCATACACCCTGTATGTGCGGTTAGCAATGGAAATGGCTTCATGACTTTCACCTCAATAAAAAGATAATGCTTGCGAATCCAATCCTTCCAACCCTCTGAATATGATTGCATTCGCAAGCCAAACAGCTTCTTTCACTGAGAAAGAAGCTTGTTCTGACGTTTACTTCTTAATTTCTTCTAAAGGTTGATGGTGCCCGTAGAACGTTTTTTCTCTTTTCACCGGGGCTGTCCACTTCACTGCATTGGCAATGACGCGTTGGACATCTTTGTTATGATAGGTAGGATACGTTTCATGTCCTGGGCGGAAATAGAAAATTTTCCCTTGACCGCGACGATACGTACATCCACTGCGGAACACCTCCCCACCCTGGAACCAACTGACGAAGATCAATTCCTCCGGTGTCGGAATATCGAAATGCTCGCCGTACATTTCTTCCTCTTCCAAATCGATATAAGGGCCAATTCCCTCTGCAATCGGATGGGATGGATTAAGGACCCATAGACGCTCTTTTTCGTCCGCTTCTCTCCATAGCAGATCGCAAGAAGTTCCCATCAATTTGCGGAACAGCTTGGAATGATGACCGGAGTGAAGGACAACGAGTCCCATACCCTCATGCACACGTTTACAAATACGATCAACGACGTTATCCTGAAAACCTTTATGCTCAACGTGTCCCCAATAAATAAGAACATCCGTCTGATCCAGTTTCTCTTGCGTTAACCCATGCTCAGGCTCATTGAAGGTTGCACAGCTAATCTCAAAGCCATCTTGGCTAATTCCGTCGGCAATGGCACCGTGCATCCCTTTTGGATAGATGCGAGCTACTTCTTCTTTTCGTTGTTCTTGAAGAAATTCATTCCAAATCGTCACTCTGATCATAAGAGCACTCCTTCATCTATTCGAATGGATTTATAAGCTTCTCGTCACGCCGTCTTGCGCTGAATCAATGATCGCTTGCAGCACTTGTTGGTTACGGTACCCGTCCATTAATGTTGGAAGGAGCGGCGTTTTCTCTTGCTCCAAGTAATCCACGAAATCCTGCAGCATAGGCTTCAGTTTTTTGTCATCCAAGTGGATAACGCTCTCGGTCAGTTGTAGATTTTCGCCTGATCTAAGCGTCAAATGAACTTCATTCGGCCGTTCCACTGACATGCGGACCGTGCCCAAATCGCCAAATAACGTCACATTAAATTGATTGCCCGTACCGATCGCATTTTTATGCGTATAAAACGACCCCATCACTCCGCCTTCAAGCACGCACTGAAAACCAGTATAATCGTCCACATCGACTTGGGCATATTCCCCGGTCCGCTTATCCAATCGGCGATCCGTGAATGTGGTCATCATACCAGACACCTGTTTAAATTCACCTACAAAAAACCGTGCCGCATCGACCATATGTGAACCGATATCCGCTAGTATACCGGATCCAGCCATCTCTTTATTAAATCGCCACGTGTACTCTTTATTGAACATTGGCGCGTTTTCTTCTTGTAAGTAATGCGCAGCGATATGCCGAATTGGACCTAATGTACCATCCGTAACGAGCTGTTTGACGTATTGAAAGCAAGGTCTATAACGATACGAGAAGCCAATCATACAAGGAATCGGATTTGCTTCATATAATCGTAGCAATTCATCCGCTTCTTCCATCGTACGCGTAAATGGCTTCTCCGAGAAAATCGGCTTACCGAACTCAATCGCACATTTTAAGATGTCATAATGGAATTTATTGGAGACACCTGAAATGAGAAAATCGATGTCAGGATCAGCGATGATGGCTTGAAAATCACTGTATCTTTTCTCTGCAGGCAGATTCAGACGATCCCCGGCTTGTTCAACAGCTTTCGTATTCACATCACAAATGGCAACTACGCTTGTATTGGGAATTTTCGCAAGATTGTTCATATGATAATCGCCAATACCGCCAAGACCAATAATGCCTACGTTCCATTGTTTCTTCGTCATTCAGCTCTCTCCCCTATTTGTGCTCTTCCTCATGATCAATCGTTGAAACGGAGTTTCTTTCGATAATTTTGCCTTCAACTATTATATTTTCAGGGCAATCGCCTTGCAGCACGCCTAATTGGTGCATTAACAAGCGGACAGACTGAGCCCCTAATTCGGATGGCTGCAAGTCCATGCTAGTTAGCGACGGGTTCGATTGCACCATCATCGAGTGATCTCCACAGACCACAAATATAGATACATCCCCTGGTACACTGAGGTTGAGGTCCTTGATCGCATTGAGTGCACTAAATGCAGTGCGGTCATCATCCGCAATAATCGCGGTTACTTTTTTGTTCATCTTTCCAATACTAGTGATCGTCTCTTCATAGCCATAATCCATGTATTCACTAGAGTTCACTTCAGGCGGCTTATGATGAATCATGTGTTCCTCGACGTCCAGCCCATGCCTCTTCATGGCATCAATAAAGCTAGCTTTTCGATCGATGGATACCGTCATGTGCTCATTCGCATTCAAAAACATAATATCCTTATGGCCTTTATCCACTAAATAGTTGCAAATGTTGTGCATCATCTGGGCATTATCGTTATCCACACTCATCGAGTGCTCAATATTTTCATTCATCACGTGACCTACTGTAACAAAAGGGATCTGTCCCATATGCATAAGGTTGATACGCTCATCATTTGCCGTAGGCCTCATCACGACAGCCCCATCGATCGGATAGCTTGTTAAGAAAGGTGTTTTCACCTCTTGTACAGGAATGATATCTAGCAAGACCCTATATCCGTAAGCAGCGGCTTCCAGAATGACCCCGTTGATAAACTGTGTATGAAATGCGCTGAAGAAGAAGCTTCCGTGCGGGATGGTTAACCCAATCGCCATCGTCTTCTTGGTAACCAAGCTGCGCGCTGTATGATTAGGGACATAATTCAATTGTCTGGAAACACTCATTACACGCTCTCGGACTTCCGTGCTCGTCGGTCTTTTTTGGCTAAAAACGTTAGAGACCGTCCCTTTGGAGACTTTCGCTAATCTTGCAACATCATCAATTTTAGCCATGGTTCGATAATCATCCCTTCATTAACAATATCCATTTATTGCAATTGTGCATTAAGCTTCTCGACTAAGTCAATCAAATCTACAGGATTGCTAATGGTATAGTCTGGTCTTTGGCTTTCGTCTTCATGCACCTTCGGATAGCGAGGCGTCCAGCTCAAGAATACGCTCGTAATCCCCATTTCATTCGCACCTTTTACATCTCGACTCAGGTTGTTGCCTACCATAATGATCCTTGGGATATCCTGCTCCGTGAGCTCCAACGCCCCCATTGCTGCCTTAAACATGCGAGGATGTGGTTTAGCCGCTTTAATCGTTTCAGAATAAATCATCGTTGTAAAATAATCATATAAGCCATGGTCTGTCAGCATGTTTTTAAACGATTGCGCTCGGCCATCCGCTACAAGAGCTAGGGTATAGCCGCGTTCAGCAAGCGTCTTCACCATAATGTCTGCCCCTGGAATAATATCCGCTTTGATAACAACATCATAGTCATCTCTAATTTCAGTTGATTCATCAATAATGGTATCTCCACAGTCTAGAAATACAATTAGTTTCTTCGCATTTGGGTCTACTGCAATATGATCATTCGTTACTCGTTTATTCATGAACAACACCTCTTAAGTTTAATTCGTCAGCATAATGACATGCCGCAAAATGATTATTACCGATGTCCCGCAGCTCAGGTTCTTGCTGAACACACTTGTCGGTCTTATACATACATCTAGGATGGAAGTGGCATCCGCTTGGCGGGTTGGCCGGGTTCGGAACTTCGCCTTCGAGAATAATCCGTTCCTTCTTATAATCGGGATCAGGCTCAGGTACGGCCGACAGCAGCGCTTCCGTGTAAGGATGCTTCGGATGATCAAATAGCGCATCCACAGGTGCTAATTCTACGATTTTCCCCAAGTGCATAACAGCCACACGGTCGGAAATGTTTTGCACGATCGATAAATCGTGAGAGATGAAAATATACGTAATTTGAAGCTGCTTCTGCAGGTCTTTTAACAAATTAATAATTTGTGCTTTGATCGAAACGTCCAAGGCGGACACCGCTTCATCGCACACGATCAGTCGAGGCTGAGAAATCAAGGCCCGCGCAATCGCGATCCGCTGTCTTTGCCCTCCAGAAAAGGCATGCGGGTACCGTTTGAGGTAGCTGACATTCAACCCTGTCTTTTCTGCGATCATGGTTACTTTTTCGTCCAATTCCGACTTCGTCAGCTTAAAGTTGGCGAGCAGCGGCTCAGCGATAATATCGTATACGCTCATTCTAGGACTTAAGGAGGAATAAGGATCTTGGAAAATCATTTGAATATCTTTTCTGAATTTTTTAAATTCTTTCCCCCGAAGACCTAGAAAATCAAGCTTCTCATCGGCTTCCGTATGGTAAATGACTTCCCCAGATGAAGCGCTCATTCCCCTAACGATGCAGCGGCCAAGTGTCGTTTTGCCGCAGCCCGATTCACCTACGATACTTAGCGTCTCCCCCTCCATCAGCTCGAACGAAACGTCATTCAACACACGAACGGAGGAAGGCTTGCTGAACAGCTTATTTTTATCTTTGACTTCAAAATTTTTGATGAGATTGTTTACTTTTAAAATCGGTTTAGACATCCTTATTCACCTCCCCTTCATTCGTGTAAAGGAAGCATCTCACCATATGGTCATCGTTGATTTGCGTTTTCGGCACGGCTTGTTTATTGCATACGCCTTCAATGCGGTCCTTACACCGTTCATAGAAACCGCACATTGGCGGCATATCAATCGGCATTGGAACCGTACCATCGATCGATTCCAACCGCGCATTGCGATTGCCAGATAATTTGGGCATGGAATTGAGCAGGCCTTTTGTATAGGGGTGTTTCGGATTTTTGAATATTTCCCCTACCGTCGATTGCTCAACAATTTTCCCTAAATACATAACAGCGACTTCATCACACATCTCAGCGATAATGCCAAGATCATGTGTAACCAGCAAAATAGCCATGCCAAACTCTTTTTGAAGCCCCTTCATAAGCTCCATCACTTGGGCCTGAATCGTCACATCAAGTGCAGTCGTTGGCTCGTCGGCGATCAGCAACTCCGGATTACAGGATAGGGCCATAGAGATCATCGCCCGCTGACGCATCCCGCCTGAGAATTCATGGGGATATTGGTCAAACCTTTTCGCTTCATCCGAAATGCCCACTTTGCTTAACATTTCCAGGGCAATTTTTTTGGCCTCTTTCTTATCCTTGGTACGGTGAATGAGAATCGATTCCATGATCTGATTGCCAATCGTGTACATCGGTGAGAATGCCGTCATCGGCTCTTGAAAAATCATCGCAATTTTTCGGCCGCGAATGGATCGAATCTGTTTTCCGCGTGTATCTAGCGATAGCAGATCTAACTGGTTTAATGCCTTCTCCGAGTTAGAGTGATAAACTATCTTACCGGAGGTTTCGCACTCTTTTGGATTAATGGAGATAATGGCTCTGCTCGTTAAGCTTTTCCCACAGCCAGACTCGCCAACAAGTCCCAGTGTTTTTCCTTTTTTTATCTCAAAATCTACCCCATCTACGGCTCTCATTTCCCCATTATCCATTTGAATACGAATCTTGAGATCTTGAACAGACAGTAGCGGTAATTCGGATTGTGAATTAACAACAGCTTTTGATGTCATGACATTCCCCGCCTTACTTTGGTTTATTTCTTGTATGGATCGGCTGCATCACGCAATCCGTCGCCTAGAAAGTTAAAAGTTAATACGGTAACAATGACAAATCCTAGTGGGATTAGCTTCCATGGATACAAAGCGATATTCTCAATTTGCTGTGCTTCTTGAAGAAGTACGCCCCAGCTGGTCGCAGGAGAACGAATACCTAGCCCTAGAAAGCTCATTGCGGTCTCTCCCAGAATCATACCCGGAATGGCAAGCGTCGTCGCCACAACCAAATAACTGATAAACCCTGGCAACAGATGCTTGATAATAATTTTTGCGTCGCTAACACCGGCGATTTTAGCTGCCAGCACGTATTCTTCATTTTTTAAGGAGATGAATTTTCCGCGCGCTACCCTCGCTAAATCCGTCCAACCTATGAACGCAAAGATGATGACGATGTAGAGATACATGGTGACGACAGGAACCCGTGCCGGTATCGCAGCCGACAAAGCCATCCATAGAGGAAGCGTCGGAAAGGAACGAATGATTTCAATGAACCGCTGGATAACCGAATCGATCCATCCGCCGAAATATCCGGAAATCCCGCCGATAAATAATCCAAGCACAAAGCTAATTCCTACCCCGATGAGAGGAATACTTAGTGAAATTTGGCTGCCGAGCGCTACACGCGACAACAAGTCTCGACCCATTCCATCTGTACCAAAAAGGAAGATACGACCTGGCTCATCAACACCAAATAGGTGAGTTTTCGTAGGGATTAAGCCCAGAAATTTGTAACTTTCCCCTTTTACAAAGAAACGAAGCGGATGGCGGACGCTCTCGTCCTGCACAAATTTTTTCCGCAATGTCACAGGATCTCGGCCTGATTTCAACTCATTGACGAACGGTCTAATGTGAAAATTCCCATCGGCATCCTTAAAGCTTAACTTTGTTGGCGGAGCATTCACATATTTACTGTCATAGCTCTCCAAGCCATAAGGCGCGATAAACTGAGCCAAGAGGGCTAAGATGTAGAAAGCAGCTAAAATAATTAAACTGACACGAGCTAATTTATGTTTTTTCAACCTGCGGTACATAAGACGCCACTGCGAGCTGTAATAGACATCGTTATTTTTGGGACGCTTGAATGTGGTTACGAGTTGGTTGCGAATTGTCGCTATTGTTTTCATAGGTCACACACCTCTGAATGCAGTGCGAATTTTTGGATCGAGCCATGCTAACAAAATATCCGAAATTAAGGTACCTACAACCGTTAGCACTGCCATAAACAATAACCACGTGCCCGCCAAATACATATCCTGGGCTAATAATGCGTTATACATAACTGGACCTTGAATCGGCAAATTCAGAACAATCGCTGTAATCGTCGAACCTGTAAAAATGGACGTTAGCGACCACCCCAGCGTACTTACAATTGGGTTAAGTGCTGCACGTGTCGGGTACTTCAATAGTATCTTCGTTTCGGATAAGCCTTTGGAACGTGCCGTTACGACATTCGGCTTATTCAATTCATCCAACATTTGACCTCTCATTACACGAATGAGCTCTGCCGTGTTCGCCAAACCAATAACGATGATTGGAATAATCATATGCTTCAGCAAGTCAACAACTTTGCCCCATGACCATGCAGCACTTGCGTATTCACTTGAAAATAAACCTAACAATGGATCGCCAAAATACACATAGGACAAATACATAAGAATGATTGCCATCAAAAAGTGAGGCGTCGCCATACCAAGAAAACCAAAGGCCGAGAAAATATAATCACCAATGGAATATTGTCGTACTGCACAGTAAATCCCGATCGGAATCGCGATTGCATACGTAAACACCATCGTCGCCAGAGAGACGATCAGCGTTAGCGCCATAAATTGGTTGATTACGCTCAAAACAGGTTTGTTATAGCTAAATGAGTATCCGAAATTAAAATCAGTAAAAATGTTTTTCATCCAATCCAAATATTGAATGAACCAGTGTTGATCCAACTTCAAGCTTGCTCTCATTTCAGCCATATCAGCTTGTGTCATGACCTCACCTGCCGCGGACATCTTCGCCGCATACGATGAAACATAGTCGCCAGGAGGCAATTGAATGATATAGAAGACGATGACGGATATCACAAAAACAACGGGTATGACCAAAACAATTCTTCTTAAAATATATTGGAGCATCTCGATCCTGTCCTCTCCGGTGAATTCGATGATCCTTTTAAAACGCATACTGGGGAAATCATTTTCCCCAGTATGGAGTTATAGAAAGATCTATTGTTTGATAAAGAATTGAGAAGGATGTCCATGCCCTAGGTTACGGAATTCATCTGCATAGATTATACTCTTAGGCACGTTTCCAATTTTATTTGAAGCAACAACCAGCCTAGGTGTTGGGCCGGCATATCCAATCAGCCATTGATTCTTCTGATTCAGTTTAATGATTTCATTGCTCCACTTCGTGATATCTTCCTTCGTTGTGGAGGATTTCACTTTATTCCAGTAATCCAACACTAGCGCGATGTCGCCTTCCGGTTTAACACCGTCTTTCCCATTGGAAGATGTGTACAAGCCGTAGTTTCCAAGCCAAGGTGTAAGTACACGCAGAGGAACGAGTGTATCCGGTCTGAACGCGATGTTAACAAGTGAAATGTTCTCGGTTGTTACTGGAATTTTATTGGCATATTTGAGATCGGTATGCGTACCGGTATCAACAACCTTGATATCTACCTTCAAGCCGACTTTCTCATAATATTTTTTAACAAGTTCTAAGAACGACGCTGTGCTCGTATTCGGCTCAATGATCGTGATCGTTAAATCAGAACCGTCAGCGTTCATACGGAAGTTATTCTTATCACGCTTCGTTAAACCAAGTTCATCCAACAATTGATTGGCACGCGCTTGATCGAATTTACTCCATTGGTCTGCCCAGCCTTTTTGGTAGCCTACCAGACCTTCTGGAACGGAAGCTTGCTGTGGTACGCCTAAGCCATTCGTTACAATTTCAGAAATCTCTTTGCGGTCAACCGCTACGGAAACAGCCTCTCTGAACTTAATGTCTTGGAACAGCTTGCGCAGATTCGGATCTCCGATCGTTTGGTTAAATTGAAGACCTGCACTTGACCAAGTCGGCGTCGTCCAATTCATAACGGTGAACGCTGCTTTCTTCTCATTTTCTTTCAACACTGTGAAATCTTTGAAGTCAAAATCAAGCAGATTATAGTCGCCAGCTAGCGCGCCTAGTACTCTTTGTGCCGGATCTTGTACTTTGGTCGCTACCAAGCGGTCCATATAAGGCAATTGATTTCCTGCGCTATCGACTTTCCAGTAGTACGGATTGCGCTCCATAATAAATTGATCACTGTTCGGGTCGTTTTTAGCTACCCAAGGTCTTAATGTAGGGATCTGAGGATTAATCCAATCGTAGTAACCTGTTGCTACCAAGAAAGATTTTACATCTGCAAAGCCCCATTGCTTCGCGATTTCAAGCGCCTTCGCGTCTCCTACAAACTCAGGCAAAATCGTTTTGTGGAAATGGGCTGGTGCGAAGAACCATTTGTTATCGATCGCTACACGCTCCAAGAATTGTACGCTTGGATACTTATGAGTAACTTTGAACGTATAATCATCAACCTTCGTTACTTTCGCTAAAGCTTTTTCTCCAGATACAGGATCAACGGAGTAATAAGCATCGTAAACTTTTTTACCGAAAGTCTCTTTCGTCAGCATGTGCTCCCAGTAGAAGAGAACATCATCCGCTGTGAAAGGCATACCATCCGACCACTTCATGCCTTTTCTCAAAAAGATCGTGAATTCCGTGGAGTCTTTATTCACTTCAAAGCCCTTCGCAACGTTAGGCTCAATCGTACTTCCATCTTTATTAAAACGGAAGAGAGACTCCTCTGTCGGTGCACCTACCGTCCAGCGATCATTCGGACCGCCCCAAGGCATTTTCCAGTCGCCGCCGTACTTTCCGATCTCATCCGTTACCTTTTCAACCATAATGTCGTCTTTCGCTGGTATCCGTTCAGCCACAGGCTTCAATGTTCCAGCTGTTACAAGTTTAGCTAACGCCGGGGCTTCTTTATATCCCTCTATCTTTACAGGTGCTGACGCAACTGGTGCAGTCTCTTTCACTGCTGAACTTGCTTTTGGACTTTCGCTCTCGCTCTCACATGCCACAAAAACAACTGCAAATATCATCATCATCATTGCTAAAAACAATCTGTTTTTTTGCAAGCCAATCCCCTCCATGGTTTTAAAGTAGATACGGGTACTTCAATAGGCCATAGTTCTTATGTGGAAATTGTTCGAGTTCACCTCCATGGTTAGTTAACTTTAAACCGGTTTAATAAACATAATTAAAGTGCCGATATCTATTTGGTTAAACCGTTTTAATAAAATTTAAATGACTTATTCCTTTGGGGGTTAAACCGATTTTATGAGAAAGTAGAACACGTCTTCTGATATTGTTAAACCGATTTAATAAAAGCGATTAAATGACCATGATTCGTTGCTGTTAAACCGTTTTAATAAAAACCTTAAACTCCCCTGCTTCTTTGAAGTTAGATCATAAAAACTCTTAATCCCCTGCTTCTTCGGGGTTAAACCGATTTAACTAACTTTTGTAAGCGCTTAATATATGCTATGAATGGTCCCCTCAGCATATGTATACTTTCGATCACCGTTTTTATTAAAGCGGTTTAATCTCGAAATATGTAAGCGCTTGCTAGGTAATATTTGTATCTTACATCTATTTTTGATGTATTGCAACCGTTTTTTTAGAATAGTGAGAAAATTCCGTTAAGCGCTTTACCTACTAGGGCATGGAGAGTAAGCAGGCGCGTCACGATGTGGTATAATTGAGTTAAAATGATCAGTTTAGCTAGAGAGGAATCAGTATCATGCGTAAAGGTGAACAAACGAAACTTCGCATCATTGAAATATCGGCTGTTCTTTTTAACGAAAAAGGGTACACAGGTACCACCATGCAAGATATTATGGACGCTACCGGCTTAACCAAAGGTGCGATTTACCGCAGCTTTGCCAGTAAAGATGAGATCGCGATTGAAGCTTTTCAATACGCTGGACAAGTGTTATGGCAGCATTTCTCTGCCGCGATCGAATCTCAGGACACTGCGATGGGCAAAATTTTGGCCATGTGCGATGTGTACCGCGACACCGTTCATAACCCTCCTATCTCAGGAGGATGCCCTTTCTTAAATACAGCGGTCGAAAGCGACCACTCCTTCCCCGTTCTGCGTGAACATGCGCTTGGCGCTTATACGCAAATGTTGGGCTTTATTCAAACCTTGCTGGCTCAAGGGGTGAGCGATGGAGAATTTCAATCGGAGATGGCGCTGGAATCTGTCGCCTCCTTTATCTTCTCGTCCATCGAAGGCGGCATTATGGCCAGTCGATTATCTCGAGACAACAGCCATGTCGCGTATGCCATGGAAAATATTAAACGGCTGCTCATGACCTATAAAGCTCATTAGCAGCCGTTTTTCTCCACGCGTTATCAGCTAACGCGTCTACCTGAAACCTTGGAAGCAGGCAGCATCCCCGCTTTGGCAGTTCCGATCATGACGTCACCCTGCACAGCTACCTCGAATTTCAAATTCAATCTCATCGGCTTCTTCACCTTCTGCGTCCACGATAAAGTGCCACCATCCAAAATGGGATTTAAAAATTCGACGACCTCATCACCTTGGGCAGCTGTGCCTTGGATGAGTCCATCCTTTTTGACGATGGTTAGCGTGACGGACATTTTGCCAATCGGGGTTGAGATCGCCGTTTGCCATGTGCCTGCGATAGCATTTTCAGAAGACGCTGCGACACTGGATGTCGGCATTTCTTCAGCAGGCTGCTCCGAGCTGGCTCCAAAGTTGATTGGCACAATGCCTTGCGACCGCCAAACCGTACCTCTTCGTTCATATTCGAATAGTTTCTCAACGGCAGAAGCGATTTGCGGCCCTACTTCACGCTCAACCAGGTACAACGCCACATCAAGTCCGGATGTCACACCTCCCCCGCTTACCAAGCGATGCCCATCTTCAACGACTCTTGCTGCAATCGGAATGGCACCTGTGGCGCCTAGCGCAGCCATCCCCAAATGATTCGTCACCACATAGCGTTCCTCCAACAATCCCCCCATGGCCAGCACCAACGAACCTCCACATACCGTCGCCACCGTGATATTCTCATTCTCAAGCGCTTGTTTCATCAAGGCTGTCAAATCCGACTCCATCGCTAATCTCAAAATGTTCGGAACCGCATCCTCCGAATCTCCCTCTGGTTTTCCTGAACCTCCAGGAACAAGGATGATACCTGATCGGCTTGGATCTAGGGCAGCGTGCGCTTCAATAGCAGGTCCGTTCATACCACTCGGGACCGATCGTTTCCCCTCCGCGGATACGAGCTCCACGGTTATGGCCCCACCCGCATACATGGACGCCGCAGCGAATACTTCATAAGGGGCTATGGCGTCCAAAAGATCAAAACCATCAAATAATACGACTTGAATATGCATCAAAATGCCTCCTTTAGATGATCGTACTAGGCTTTCTAAACACCGTTCGAATAACAAGCTCTGCAGCCAGCATGAGAACTAAGATCGATCCGTACACCGAAATCGTATAGCTGGTTATGTAGACAAGTCCGACCCCTTTATGGAGCAGCAAAGTTAAGGCATGAATCGTCAGATTCGTAAAAACAAAAGCATAGCTTCTCGTCATCCACTTGCGATGTTGATTCACTTGTTTCTTTCTGATCTTAACAATCGCGATGATCGTCATGACCACCCACACGATATTCATCAAGTTGAACCCCATGCTGCTAGCCTTCCCGCCGGTCGCATACGGGGCCATATAACCGGAAGTGATGTCAACGATGAGCACCGAAATCAAGTAAAAATAGCCATTCAGACGGTGGAACTTGCGGTGTTTCTTTATGATCGAAGATGAGAAATTAACAGCCCCCGAAATCATAGCGATACATGCGAAAATGATATGCACATTCATCACCTTCAGCCAGACTGCCGTATTTAACGCTCGTTTGAGTGCCGTTTTATGGCTCAGAAAATTGGATGCATCTGGATCATGAACAAAGTTGGCGTACAAAACGTACACAATGAATAATGCTGACACTGTCACCATTAGAAAATAAGCCTTTTTACCTGATTTACTTAGGTTCATCTTTTCACCCTTCCACATTAAAATAAAAAACCGAACCGTACGGTCTTTTTTATTATATATTAAAATCACTCATATCTTCTATTTAATTTGTTACAAAAATAAGGAATCCGACAACCTTTATAAATTAAACACAGCCCCCTGATGTTGGGGGCCGTGAGCAATACGAACTTAAATTTTGAATGACAACCCGTTCTCCTGCAAAGCAGCCCGAAGCTTGGGGAGTGAACCTGGTCCCATGCCGTGATATTGTAAAATCTCAGCTTCGCTGCAGTTCGATAGCTGTGATAACGTGACGATGCCGTGATGCTCCAAAGCGCGTCTGGCTGGCGCCGAGAGTGTTGATAGAAACCCGGATTCCGGCTTCAGCTCTTGTTCACACGTCGGACAGGTCGGGCAGTCGCTGCTTTTGTAGTACTTGTGTCCTTTGTTGCAAATTCTTAATGTTTTCTTGGTAATTGCCAATCGTCTACACTCCTTCCTCTATGTACACAATGATGGATTCATATTCCCTATTTTACCATAAAAAGACCTCTATCATCCTCTCTGAGCTAAGGGTAGTTTCTACTAATTTCTCTTGTAGTCATACGTGGAAAAGTATACACTTTTCTAAGGATAATCGTTTTCCTTAGTGCTGAAAACAACGCATTAAGAACATGGGGAGGCAACATAAGAATGGCATATACAGCCGAAATTGAAAGAGTAAAAAACTTGCTTCGCCATGCGAAACAAGTATCGGGCGACAGCAACCAAGCGAATGAAAGAATCAAGAGTCTGAGCAGCAGACTTGAGGCGCTTCAACAGCTTGCTGGGGAGAGTACCGTTCCAGCTAACGAGGCGGAAAACGAGAGCGCTTCTGAGGAAGTCAATGAGGAAGCCGCCACGGAAGCGAATGAAGAGGTCGCTGCAGCTGAGGAACAAGTTGAAGAACAACCTGCTTCGGAACAGCCCGAAGAGTAGCTAATAGGCTGGCCACTAGTAGATTCTTCTACTTCGGGTCAGCCTATTCGCATTGAACACATACCCCAAAAAAGCAAAAAAGCACGCTCACAATCTAAGCGCACCCCCTAATTCCTATTTTGTTGTAATGCGGCCAATCCTAAACTTAGCTAATCAGTTTCAGCCTCGCTTTTTTAATAATGAGCTTTTGGTACAGTAAAATATAACGATCTAACAATTGACTGACGGATACGACTTTATCATGTGTAAGACTACCATTAAGCAAAGCTTGATTAATCATCTCAAAGCGTAATGACTCAATTTTCTCTTGAAGAATTGATTCCATCGTATCCTTCTCCATTCACATGATTTTAGGTAAATTCTTTACCTTTAGTTATATTTTAACTGCAGTCTATTAGGAAATTATTAAAAATTTATTTGTAATAAAATTAATAGTTTTGCTGCACAAACAGCCAGCAAACCCAAAGGTTTGCTGGCTCATTCATGTACGCTACGAACTCGGAAGTTCTCTCACTCGACTGACCCTGATCGTGCAATCCGCTGGAACGCGAATATCAAGCTCGGTATGTTCAGGCGCTGTAACAACGAGCGAAGCAATCTGCCCATTCTCCGCTTTCCAAGCAACATCGATGCATCCGCCCTGCGGCAGCGGTACCGTTCCACTCGCCCAGCTTAAATCGCCGGTCATCGGTTCGATGATCACTTTTGCCCACCCTGGTGCAGCTGGGCGCACGCCTAGCACATAGGCCCCAAGGAAATATCCCGGAGCTGCGGACCAGGCATGACAATGACTACGAGTCAAATCATTCTCGTTTGCACGATTCATCGTCGTATGCCCGTACATTTCCCAGCACGTTGTCGCATCGTTATCGAGCATAAAGCCGAAATTATCACGCATGTCATCGAGCATCCATTGCACGTTGCCAGATTTCATTAATGTCTCGTAATAGAAGAAGGACATGAACGGACTGCCAATCGGTACGAACCCCTCCGGCGTAGCGGTCAAGTATTCACTCAGTCTTGCAGCTCGCTCTCCTGCTGCAACACCGACGAGCAGCGCCATCACTTGCGTCTGCATGCTAAAGATGTTCGAGCGTCGACCTCCCGGATGGATACAATCAAGATAGGCACCACGCTCCTCACTCCAGAGATGGCGGTTGATCGCTGTTTTCATTCGGGCAGCAACCTCCCTGCACGACGCACCTCGCTCTGACAAACCAGCGAACTCCGCCATGGACGCCGTTTCCTCCAGCGCTTTCACCAACATCACATTTTGATGTGTCACAATCCCATCATTCGGTTGATCCATCGGCGCCCAATCGAGCAGGTTCCAGCCTTTCATGTCCAATAAACCGTCAGCGTTAACGCGCTCCAGATAGGCTTCTAACGTCAGTAACATCTTCGGTAGCATATCGGCTGCGAAAGCTCGATTACCCGTATGCTCCGCATACTCCCGACAAGCCACAATCCAGAAGAACGTCCAGTTCGGAATGACACTCGTCCATGCGCTAGGAACCTGGTCGCCATATAATGGCGTCTGAAACTCAGATCCCGGGACTAAACGCAGGCATCTCTCTACAATCTCCGTCCCGCCAAACGTATAATAATTGACGAGCGCTTCGTTGCGGCTGTCCCCTACCCAGAAGGCCTGCTCATAAGACGGACAGTCGACAAACGTATCCTCCATACAGAGCTTCGTCGTATGCTTGGAAATATCCCAAATTTGATTCAGCTTATAGTCGGAGCTTCGGAAAGCACCGATCTCGGGAGCCGGATAGTTGCTTTGCACGACTCGAACATCACGGATCAGCACCGGCTTCTTCGCATCGCGGACGGTGACAATTAGATATCGGAACCCTCTGCGAATTGGGGATGCGTATCGTTGATTGCCTTCGCGCGTCACATAACGAAGCGTATTATCCAAACCGAACGTATGCTGAACATACGCGTCCTTCCGATATTCGATGCCATACCAATCGACGGTAATTCCCGCTTCGGCTTCCAGTTCAAATTCGAGGAACCCGCTCCACTCCTTGCCGAAGTCGAGCATGAACTCGGTGTCTCCATCCTCGAACACGGGTACAGCGCCTGGGTCTGTTGATGCGACAGCGATGCGTTGCAGACTAGCGGGCACGGAGAAAGCCTCCGATTCGCGCTTAGCGAACTGCGGCATGAAGGCATCATCCCCATTAGCCACGCTGTGAGGAACTGCCGTGACCGGGTAACCTGTGGCTCGCAGCTCTTCGATGCTCGCCAGCGGAGCGATGCGATCAGCGAAGCTGACTTTCTCAGCTTCCCACGAGGCGAATAAAGCATCCTGGTCGATATAATCGATACAGGAGTAGGTAAAGGAAGGGCCGATGCGAACGAACGGTGACATCGGCTCACCAGCCGCTGGCAACTCCGCCTCAAGCGGAGAGATCCATGCGATCTCTTGATCCGCATCAACGCCAATTCGGTTACTAATGCCGTGCTCAGGACCGTATACCGTGTACAGCAAGAGATGATCACCTGCCGGCAATAGAGCACGAATATGCCTTAGCGGCGGCTCCGCTTCTAGCTCCTCTTTTGTATACAGCCGCTCTCCAAGCCGGACATCACCTAGCCCACCAACGTGAAGCGTGACGCGGACTTCCGCTTCCTCTCGCAAGCGAAGGATCGTCGCAAAAGCGCCACAGAAACGAATATGGTTGGCATTCTCTTCTCCAGGAGCCTTCATCAGATGGTACGCGTCGATAAAAGCAGTTAGTTGATAGGGGACCACCTTATTCAAAGAGAGCACACGCGTAGGCAGCACTGGCTCCTCCGTCAAGTACGGAATATCCCTCGGCACTAACCGTACCCATGGCGCCACACCTACGGGTCCGATAACCTTTGACTGCTCCCACTCAGCATCTGAATATGAGATTGACGTCCAGTCTTCCGCAAGCTTCCTGCCATCAATGCGCTCTGCGAAGGCTAATTGGCAGGACATACGGGAGACTGCTGGGTCTTGTCCGGCATGCACTAACGTCCGCCAGTCGGCCCCCGTCTGAACCAGCGTCCTCTCAATACCACCTGCGAACACATCTAATTGCGCAAGCAGCCCGCCTCGTTCCCTTAAATATTGAAAGTTCGAAGCGCCAAAATGCATCACTTGCACGGCAATTGTATTAATCTCGCCACGTCGCAGTAGGTGTCCCACCTCATGCGCGTCATAGAAAATATCCGTCGGAAAATAACGAACAGGACCTCTTCCCACTCTTTTCCCATTGACGTAAGCTTCATAGCGGGAATCCGCTGTAATCCATAAGATAGCCTTCTCCAATAGTCCCAAATCCTGCGGACAGACGAATGAGGTTCTAAACCAGCGCCATTCATTGCGCGGACTTTCCTCGGAACCTCCCCAGATCCAGTTGGCCTTCCATGGCGTGTTTTTTTCAAAAGTGGACATATTTGTATACCTCCTAGACGTAGTTAACTTTGTTTTGTTAATCCCTAACGATCACTGATGGGAGGCTCCCCATCCAACCAGTTCCATTCGTTGTTCACGATAAAACGGCTGACCGATTCATTCGGTGTGATTCCCCAATTATGAAAGGAACGAATGCACGCGATGAATGCGCTTATCGTTTCCGTACTTGGCTTAGTAAGCATCGCATCCTGTAATTCCAAATACGATGCTGGTTTTTCAATGGCTCTTTCCAACGCACTCAGCATGGATTTATGGCAGGGAAAAAGTATGCGGTTGTAAGCTAGAATGAGTCTCCCCGCAAATAACACAACTTGACTGACAGCATGCGATAATAAGTACGTGTTGTCCAACGCCAACGCTCGCTTGGCAAAATATCCGCCATACAACTCCACTTGCGCATAAAAGTCTGTGAAGTTCCGCTCACGGTTAGCTTCCGGATAAACGGGTATACGCTGGACTAGCTCACTTAAATCAGGAATTCGGGAAAACGCCACGATCGCTCCTTCAAAAGAAGCACGTGTCGGCTCGCTCCCTCTTGCTGCCGCTGCCTTCAGGAAATCATAGTTGATGATTTTCCCATCATAATAACCACCCTTGTACTCACAGCCTTCTTCTGCATAATAAAACAATGCATCCCGCTGTTTTCTCTCTTCAAAAATTTCATCTCTTACAACTAAGTAGCAATCAATATCTGAATCCTCTCGTGCTACACCTTTGGCCACAGAGCCAGCGATAATGACAGCCAAGTAATCGGCATCCTGCCCAATCCGATTCACTAAATGTGTAATCGCTTTCTTGTGATGGTCTCTGATTTCATTTTTCTTTACTTCCTCGCTCATTGAACACATCCCCCAGAGATTGGTCATTCTCATCATAGCTCATTTCGATTGATAAATTGGGTGGCATTCGCGACATTTACATAGGGCAAATGTGACAATCAGAAAATGTCCCTAATCAGTACACAAGCGGCCGATTAGGGACAACTCTTAATAAATTAATGAGTCACACTAAAGTTATCAAAGTGAGTATGCGCATAATGCGCCCTGAGTCCAACCTTTCCACTGATAAACGGATTATTGTTGTCCGTATAGTTAATTTTCGGATTGGTCATATCCCCCACATACACTTTGATGTTGCTTCCACTGACAACCACTTTCATATGATACCAAGTGTTGGTATTATACGTTACGGATGCGGAAGCCAATGTGGTCCAGTTGTAATTCTGTTTGCCCAGTGCAACGCCACCCGTTGAAATAAAAGCAAAATAGCCCTGATAGAAGTCGGTGCCAAGACCGGGATCATTACCGGCGCCACCTTGCGCAGGATTTTGCACCCGCACCATAATCCCGCTGTTGAGCCCGCTAATCCCTTTGATATCGGTCTCAACCGTGTAATCAGACCACCCCGTGCTTCCCAGTGTTCTTTTGCCAATATTATCAATGCTTGCTTCACCGCTTTCTATCGCCCAGTTGCCACCGCTCCAGTTCCAATCACCGTTAAAGGAAGTAGCGAAGTTGTCTGTTTTCGTAAAAGAGGAATTATCCGCTTCTTCAAACTGTAACGTATAGAAATCAAATTCACCTGTGACAGTTTCAACTTTGATCGTATGGTTGCCTGCTGTTAGGTTTAAGCCTTTTATGGTATATGTCTGCCAATTATCCCAGCCTCCCGTACTCGGGAGTGTAACCACACCTGTCACATCCGTTGCATCTAACCATACCCTTACCTGTGTGCCGGTATAGGTCGTTGCATAGCGTAAACCCAAATTATACGAACCATTAGCCTTTACGCTAACATTGTACTTATACCAATCTCCTGTGCCGTTCCAGCCAATATTTACGCCACCCTCCGGATTATCTCGGATATCGACATTGTCATTTCGAATATATTTGCCGCCTGCGTTCCCGCTTGTCGTATCGTGATAACCTACACCTTCACCACCGGAATTATAATGTACGGCTTGTATCGTCCCTGGAATTGGTTTGTATACATCAAAAATACCGCTTCCGTTTACTTTGTTGCTCGCTGCTATATAGCCGAATCTACCTTCGTCATCACAGGTCAAATAGCCAACCTTGCCAGCGCCCAATCTATTGCTGATCTTCGTTTCCAATAACATATTATCCACAAAATATTTATACGTAGTGCCATACTTCTCAACACGAATCGTATGCAGTTTCGAAATATCAAAGCCAGCAGGTAAAGGCGTGTTGACTTGCGTATCCCAGGAACCATTGACTAGCAGAGTTGTCTCCAGTCGATTGGCATTCCCATTTAAAATGGCAACCCCATAGTTGCTGGCATCCACATAGCCATACACGGCTCCAAGTTTCGGTTCTATGGTTCCCTTGGAAACTTCCTGAACGTTATATTCAGCCGTATAGTCACTTGCAGTTGTGAAGGTATTTTCATAATTGATATAAAATGCTGTGCTTCCCTTCGCACTCTGGGTCATAAAATTATTCGAAATTCCCCAAGTGCCTCCGTTCAGATTGCCATAGCCACCCCCTACACTTGCTCTTTGAAATCTGTCCTCAAAGTTCGGTAAAGCTGGATTAGGCATCGACCAATTGGTTGGTCCGTACATCGCCATCTTATCGCCATTCCATCCGATTGCATCCAGATTGAGATGACGTTTAAAGGAGCTTCCCGTAAAGTCTGTTAAATTGTGATAAACCGTGTAATAGGTATCCAAATCCGGTCCAATAAAGATACCGTTGTGTCCAAGTCCTACATGGGAACCTTCCGTGTTCAATAGTATTGGATTCATATTGTTCGAGGTAAACGGTTGTCGAGGGCCTGTCGTATTCGAGTAAGCATTTACCCTATATCCGTTGCTAACGACGTGATTTCCAGTAGCCGTTAGATGATATACGCCATTTCTTTTGAGAACCGTCGGCCCTTCCGTCCATTGTCCGCTCATTTGGGTGCCGCCAAGCACCACATCGCTTCCGATCGAAGTAGGACTGCTCATAGGAGCTGCATGAATACCGTCGCCGCCTGCGCTGTAAAAGGTCCAGCTGCCGCTATCGTCAATAAAGACATGCCCGTCAATGCTGTGCCCCAAATTACCAGTCGCTAGGGTAAATGGTCCCGTTGGGCTGGTGCTCGTCAACACATAATGACCGCCACCGCCCGGAGACGTATACATGTAGAAGGTACCATTCCAATACACCACTTCAGGCGCATAACCGTCCGCAGTGATAGATTCCGTGGAACATAACCCCGCATAGCTCCAATTAACGGCATCGGTTGAACTCCAGCATTTGAAGCCTGGTTGACCCGTGCTGCTGTACAAATAGTACATGCCATTGTGTTTCAGTACAAAAGGGTCTCCTATCCCTTCCGTTGTCGTTTCATTGGGCAGCGTCATATGATTCGTATACGCAAATACACCTGAACTAGGTAGAAATAGAGCAAATAGCATACACACAATCGCTACCATTTTTTGTGTTACTCTCAACATCATTCAGCCTCCTCATAATAGGGAATTGCTCCACAAAATGATAGCCCTCTCATTCTGTGTGTCTTCATTTTATCATGCTACTTTCCCTCCGATGTGCACGGAGAAACTGAGAATGTACACAGACTAACTTTTCTAATTAAAAAGAAAAACGCCCTCCTAGGAGGACGCGTTAAAGTGATTATATTGTTGTCGACATCCCGCCATTTTTGCGGAATTCGAGCGGCGATATCCCGAAATGCTCCGTAAATAAGCGCGAATAGTATCGTGCATTAGGTATGCCAATTTCTAAGGCAATTTCATATACCTTAAGGTCGGTTGTAAGCAAATATCGCTTGGACATCTCAAGGCGATATAATTGAAGATAGTCCTGAAAGCTTTGACCTACCTCACTGCGAAATAAGGAAGTAAACCAACTTGGACTTAATTTTACAAAGTCTGCTGCATCCGCCAGTCGAACCTCTTGATAATGCGCGTGAATATACGTGATAGCATCGGTAATCTCTTTGCGCCTGCTGCTGGAGTATAGACTTTGTGCTTTTTGCAACGCTTCTTTCAGCTTAGCGATAATATCGACGATATCCGTAAAATGAAGCACATGATCAATGGTTGTGGACAAATTGGGCAACATCTCAGCTATATATTCATTCATCGCAGCATGCGAGGAATTCGTGCAAAGCGCCGTAATGGTTTTGGTCATTTGCTTGAGCTGATTCGGGTGCATCCTAGGGCTTAAGCTGACCGCTTCCATCCACTCGCTGATTACCTTAGAGGCTTCTCTAAGATCAGCCCCCTGCAAGGCTTTCACAATCCGATCCATGAAGTCATGTAATTTTACTGGTGAAAAGACTTCAAAATCTAGTTTATTCTCCTTCGTCTTCAGCATTTCTCCCTTCTTGGCATAGAAACACATTTCACTCTGTTCCATAACAGATCGATAAGCGTGTGAAATCTCATTCTCATACGAACGAACATTTCCCAAGACTGCTACAAAATGGCGCGTCTCTTGATCACCTTGTAATTGATTTAGTAGATGACAAGATTGCTCCGAGGACCAACGTTCAAAAGCATTCATCCCCTGATTGTCATATGACATGCCTACCCAACACCATACTTGTGGCGACATCCTGCAAATCAGGGAGCGATACACCCCATTCGTGCATTCCAAGGAACGTTGCAAGGCTACCAACTTTTCCTGTGCAACATCGCCTACCTTTATCACAGCTAAACGGTAATGACTATGCTTAACACGGAGTTCTCTCAGCTCACTTGCAGGGTTGTTGTTCTCCGACTGGTGCAGAAGCTGCTCTTGCCAGTACAGACGAAGATTCCGTTCTTCTTCGATCCGTTCTTTACTTAAACTGCTCGCTGCTTTCTCAAGGATACGAATAAGGTCATCTTTTTTGAGTAACAGCTTCGTCACGTAATCTTGCACACCGTATCGAAGCGCTGTTTGCACCTTTGCAAAATCTTCATAACACGTCAGCATAATAATCTTAGGACTATCCGGCAGTTGAACCAATTCATTGGCCAGCTGTAAGCCATCCATCACCGGCATACCAATGTCCGTCACGACAATATCGGGTTTCTCACGCTTCACGAAATCAAGCGCCTGCTGACCATTTTCCACTTCGCCAATAATGTCAAATCCATATTCGGCTAGCTGAAAGCTGCGAATTTTCATAAGAGCAAGAGGTTCATCATCCACAATAAGCACTTTCATGCTATACAGTCCCCTTTACTCATGATTTATTTTTAATCTTATCATTACGATGGTTCCCGAATTCAATTTACTTTCAATGGATAAACCATAGGAATTTCCATAATAAAGCTGGATACGTTTATGTACATTTCGAATGCCAATATGGTTGCCCGTCAGATCATGGTTCGATGAAAATGAGGCACGTATTTGCTCTAATCGCTCTTCACTCATCCCCACACCATTATCAGCGACTTCCAAGCACAAATCCTGATCATCTACACGAATAGATACCGTCAATGTGCCTTTACGGCCGTTCAGCGGATGTAGTCCATGAAATACGGCATTCTCGACAATCGGTTGCAGGATGAGCTTGAGCACCGGTACTTCTGACAAAACTTCAGGTGCATCAGCAATCGCAAAGTTAAATCGATCGGCATAGCGAACGGATTGAATATATAAGTAATCTCTACAATTCACAAGTTCATCTCGCAGCGGTTTAACGTCTGTCGAGCTATCAAGTCCATATTGCAGTAAGCGAGACAGCACTTGGATCACTTGATGCAGCTGCTCTTTATCACTAAAATCAACCATAATATCAATCGTGTTCAAGGTGTTATATAAAAAGTGGGGATTAATCTGCGATAGCAGCACTTGAAAATCAGCCTGCCGCTTATGCTCCTCCGTAATTTTCAAGGATTCGATTAGCTGTTTAATTCGATTCATCATCCGATTGAATTCAGTGGAAAGCTCGCCAAATTCATCCTGCCGTTTTATGTTGAAATGATAATCCAAATTGCCTTTGGACACTTGCCTTACCCCTTTGGTTAGTGCCGTAATAGGGCCTGTAAACCACCATGAAACCACAATATAAATAAAAATAAGGCCAGCAATCCCGATTAAAAATACCGTCCAAACCATTCGTAGAAAAGGGCGATACTTCTTCTCCAAGGTTTTCACATCACCCGCAACGGCTACTTTCCAATAGGGCGCTTGATCCATAGAAGAAACGACCATATACTTTCCAATATTTTTGAAGTAACTCTCAGCTCGCTCCAAGGTTTCTGTATTCTTATCCGTATAATTAATTGGCGCTAATGGGTTCTGAGTCGTGATCGTAATCGAATAAATCAGCTTATTCTGCGCATCGTAGAGCAAGCTCTGCGTGTCTGTGGCTCCGGCAAACGCAGCACTTCGCTGTAAGAAATTATTCACATCAATCACAAATGAAAGCGCCCCCAAATAAGTGCCGTCTGCGTCCAAAATTCCTTTGGTGACGATACTCACTTGATTGACAATGCCCCCGCTTCTGCTTAAATACGAACCAAAGGGCTCTGACCAGACGACATTGGTAGATGAGTTATGTTCCTGTTTATTAATGATGGATACCTCATTAGATGAAAAGCTTCCCCAGAAATATTCCGGGTAACCGATTAAATCGCCTTTCGCGCTTTTAAATACGATTCCTCGAATCTGCTCGGAGCGGATATGAACGGCTGTGTCCATGGATTGCTGCAACTGAAGCTCGCTCCTAGTGCCACTCTTAATTTCTTCCTCCATGCCAATCATATTCAAGACGACATCGTTCATTTGGGTTTCAATCAACCGAACGACTTGCTGGACTGTTCCATTCAAGACGGTATTCTGTGTCTGGCGAATAAATAGCGTCGTTTGATCATAGGCGATGGCTATGATCGCGATGACCAGGGCAATACTTGGAATAATTAGCCATACAATTAGCTTGCTGCGAGAACTGATTCGCCCTTTCTTCATCGCAATCCTACTTTCCTCTTCCATTCGACTATGAAGTTAAACTCATAGGACCTCCATTTTCGTGGAGGCCCCTCTGATTAAGTATACATCAAGCATGCGATCTTTTGAATCCTACGAGCCTATTTGACAGAAACCTTCAATTGGTCTGCACCTTGCTCCATGAGTTTTTGTCCGCCTGCTTTTTTCCATTCATCCACATATTTGTCCCACTCATCAAAGCTGCGTTTACCTAGCACGAAGGCAATTTCATTCTTACGGACGAAATCCGTCAGAATCTTCGAAGTAGGTCCATCTAAATTAAGCAGCATCTCAAAGTTTTGATGACGAGGGAAATTTTTAACCACTTGTGTATATTTATCGCCCACTTCATTGTAAGGCTCTTCAGCAGTATGTTTGTGTACTTCCCAAATCAAAGTATACGCGACCATCTGCCAATCCATCATACCTTTCAACTCAGGCTTCATATCTGCCTGCAGCTTCGACATGACGGAATCATAATAATAAGTGCCATCCGCATTCTTGACAACCTTCGTGTAATCCGGGAATATTTCAGGTCCGCCGCCTTGATTGGCAACCCAGTAATACTTGTTTGGATATTGAACAGCATCTAGAAAGTGAGCGATCCGCTTTAATTTACCTTCGTCCTCGCCGGCTTTCTTCGAAATCATATATATGCCGCCTGGATTGCCACCTGGATCCAACTTACCGCCTTTGCCACTAGCGGAATTCATTGGTGTAATCGGAGCCCAACTATCCAAAGATTTAATATCGTTATTCGCAGCTAGATATTGCTCTGTCACTAAATTGGCTCCTGGATAATTAACGAAGCCGACCTTATTTTGCAAGGAGAACGCTTTAAATTGTTCCCATTGGATGGTATACCAATCTGGTGCTAGGAGCTTGTTGTCATTCAGCTTTTTCAGAAACATCAGGAAGTTTTTGGATGTGCCGTCTAGCATCGGGTTATTAATTTTACCATCTTGTACGTTCCAAGTCGTGTGACCGAACATGGAGCGAAGCGATTCCAACATACCGAAGTCCTGACCGCCATTCGCTGCGCCAGCAAACCATGTATCTGCTTTTCCGTTTCCGTCCGGATCTTTCTCCGTTACAGCTTTCGCATAATTGAACAAGTCCTCATCCGTTTTTGGCATCGACAATCCAAGCTTCTTAAGCCAGTCCTGACGAATAAATGGCGACCATACATCTGGGAATAGCGGGAGCCTTGGGATGCCGACCATGTTGCCATTATCCGTTGCCCAGTTCTTATATTCTTTGGTCACATACGTCATCATTTGAGGCATGTAAGGCAATACTTTCGTTGCATCAGTAAGCAGCCCTTGCTTAAATAACGCTTGTGCAACGGTACGATCTTTCGGATCAAGGAATGCGACGACATCTGGGGCAGCCCCGGAAGCGAACTGTACATTCACTTTATTAATCAAATCATCGTGAGATAAATGCGTGAAGTTCAGCGTAACATTAAAGGTTTTCTCGAAATAGTCTTTAATTAAATCTTGTGTTGCAGGCTGATTAATAAATCCTTGGTTCATAATACTAATGGTGTAGTGTTTGCTCATATCATCATAGGCGTAGCTTGCATCGTAGTCTACGGCTTTAGGCACTTTTGGAAATGCATCCGGATAATTTAATTCTTTCGAAACTTCCTTTACATTCGCCTTCGCTGTCTCACTTGCTTTGCTGGTAGCCTTGCTATCTGTTGAAGCACTCGGACTCGTAGTTGCCTTGTCACTGCTAGTGCAAGCGCTTAAAAAAACGCTAGTCGTTAGAATAACTGTCAACGCCGTAAACATTTTTTTGTTAGCCATGGATGAACCCCTCTCGATATTTGAGATTTAATATGTGAAGAAGCCCGCGGTGCTTCCTGACAACACTGTTGAAACTTCTGATGGCTAGCCTTTTACAGCACCCACATAAACACCTTTCACAAAATGCTTTTGTAAAAATGGAAAGATACAAAGCACCGGCAGTATACCGATAATTACTGTGGCCATTTTCATGGATTCAGGTGTCGAACCATTCCCGTTTTGGAATATGTTCAACATGATATCGCCTGAACCGGAAGCTAGCATATTCTTTAACACCAGTTGAAGTGGAAACAGCTTCGCATTATTCAAATAAATCATCGCATCAAACCAACTGTTCCAATGAAAAACCAGATTAAACAGTCCAATTGCCGCCAGTGCTGGAGCAGCTAGGGGAATAACAACGCGAACTAGCATGCTAATGTCGCCTGCGCCATCGATTTTGGCAGCTTCGATCAACCCATCAGGCAAGTTTTCTATGAAAATTTTGATCACTAATAGACCAAAACTATCGACCAAATAAAGAAGAATAAGCGCGCCGAGAGAATCAACCAAACCCATTTGTTTCACGACTAAGTAGGTAGGGACAAGTCCCGCATTAAATAAAATCGTCGAGAGAACCATAAACAGCAATATATTTCTGCCAGGCAGACTTCTGTAGGAAAGCACATAAGCACCCACGACGGTAAACAACAGCATGAGCAGTGTCCCTACTATACTCCGAAATACCGAAACGATGAAGGAATACCAGATTAATGGCGAAACCAGAATATGCTGGTAGGATACAATCGTTGGTTTATGCGGAATAATCACGAAATAATGTCGCTGCATCATTTCTATTTTCCCCGTTAATGACATTCCGATGACATAGACAAGTGGAAAAACAGCTGTAATCACAATCGCGATGAGAATGAGATGAATCACAAATTGATAAAATTTATCCGCTTTGGTTGTATACATGTGTTCGTTCACTTCCCTCTAAAAGATTCCTCTGCCGGATATTTTTTTCGCCAGATAATTACTGCCTAATATAAGAACCATACCAATGACGGATTGAATCAAACCAATCGCAGCCGCTAAGCTGAACTGTAGTCTTGCAAGTCCTTGGCGATACACCCAGGTATCGATCACATCTGCTGTGTTCATAACCGCATCGTTGTAGAACAACAAGATCTGCTCCCCACCTGCATTTAATAAAAATCCAAGATTAATACAGAGCACAAAGGTAACGACAGGTAAAATAGCGGGAATCGTGATATGAAGCATCCGTTTGATCGGACCTGCACCATCGATGACAGCGGCTTCATACAACTGCATATCGACGGTAGCTAGAGCAGCCAAATAAATAATCATGCTCCATCCGACTTCTTTCCATAAGGCAGAGCCAATAAGTATGGGGCGAAACCAGCTGCTGTCTAATAGAAATTCATGACGTGCAAAGCCGAACATATCTAATACATTATTAACAAATCCAGCTCCAACGGAGAAAAATCCGAATACGACACCAAAAACGATAACCCATGAGAAAAAATGCGGAATATACACAAGGGTTTGAAGCCACTTTTTCAACCTAATTGAAGATAAATCATGAAAGAGAATGGCTAGTATGATTGGCGGAAAGAAACCAATGACAATTCGCATGGAACTGATTTGAATCGTGTTTTTAATGACCATCGGGATATCAGGAGAATTAGCTATCTCATGAAAGTTTTTCCAGCCAACCCACTCGCTTTGGAAGACGCCCGATCCTATCTGGAAATCCTTAAAAGCAACCACGACAGCCAATAGCATAGGCCAATACTTAAAAATGACAAAGTAAATGAATACGGGTATAAAGAGTAAATATAAGTTGCGATGCTTCACGATCGCCTTCCATAAGGAATAGGGCTTCTGCTTGGGCTTATCGCGAATAATCGATGGCATCAAGTGCGCTTCCTTCGCTTGTTTTACATCCATTATCTTCTAGTTCCTTCCTTGATTGTGATTTCATCTCTCTTTGTTTACGCTTTCATTGTAACATGCCTATTTTCCTAAGATGTGCACGGAGAAACTGAGAATGTACACAGATTAACTTTTCTAGGTACTTTTTTAATCAAAAATAACAGCAAAAACATGCAACTCTGTCTAAGTGCCCGACAGATCTGCATGTTATGTGGTACTAATGAGTTTACACCGTAGATATCCGATATGTTCCAATTAGGCTAACTTCGGAAACGTTCCGCCACGAAGCACATCGCCTTTTTGAAACCCCAAACCATTCGTACATAGATGCGGCTCGCCGCTGAATGTCGTTCCGTCCGCCATATATATGATCGCTAGTGCTCGGCGTGGTTGATCGGTCTGATTCGCATGCGCGTAGTGGAAGGTAAGGCCGTTATGGAAGGTGCAGCTGCCCGCCTTCATGCGCACGATCGCTGCGGTATTGCGGTCCAACTCACTAGCACCTTCCTGTTCAAAAATATCTTCCGGCTCGACAAGATCGACATGTTTGAGATTTTTGACCTTTTGCGATTGTGGTACGAACATCATACAGCCATTATTTTCATCCACATCATCTAGAGCAATCCAGATGGATAGCGCGCCGGTTTCGTTCATTGGCCAATACGGCCAGTCCTGATGCCAAGGCGTCGGTTTCGAATCCTGGGGCATCTTGAACAAGGCGTGGTCATGGAACAGACGGATACCGTCAAAACCTGCGAGTTGACGAGCGGCATCCGCGAACTTGTGGGACATGACGTATCTAGCCATGCCGCCGTGGTCGCGCCATGTGTTGACGCGCTGATTGAGCACCTTGAAGTAGGCATTTCCTTCATGCGCAGTTTGCACCGAGCGTCCGCCTTCCGTGTCCATCGCCTCTGCCAAATAGCCACGCAGTTCCTGCAGCTCTGATTCATTTAACATGTTATCCATTTGTACAAAACCGTTCTCCCGATAATAGCGAATTTTCTCTTCCGTAATGACCATGGTAACCACTCACTTTCGCATATTGTGTGTTTCCTAACTACACTGTAAGATATTTGAAAGAGAGATTCTTGGAGGATCAACGAAGAAATACGGGTGATCCGCCGAAAGGTGAGGGCATGATGACTGTCTATGCAGGCGAACATTTTTTCCGCGATCCAACGTTTCCATTTCATATCGACCGTTATGTGATTGGTCGCAATCAACATATTCCCTCGCATACCCATGATTTCGTCGAGTTTGTCTTCGTTGTCAGCGGCTGTGCGGATCATGAGATGTCTGGGCACCACTATACATTGAAGCTGGGAGACGTCTTTGTCATCGAACCCGATATTTACCATAGTTACACCGGCTCCGCCGAAGAGGATACAATTGTCTACAACGTTCTGTTCGATCCACGTTTGTTGCGTGTCGAGTTGGAATCACTGTTGCAGTTGCCTGCTTTTGTCCAGTTTTTTTATCTAAGGCCGTTTCTGCGCCGAAATGCCTCGTTTGTTCCTTATCAATCGCTTAAAACCGAAGAAAAACAAACCATCGAATCGCATCTTCATGTCATGCATGACGAGTACAAAGCTATGCGCGATGGCTTTCAACTGCTCATCCGTACGCGCTGGATCGAAACACTGATTTGGCTTAGCCGTTATCTGAAAGATCCGCCGCAGATGGAGAAGCTGCCGATTGGCGAGCGCAAATGGATCGACTCGATCCTCCATGTCATCGAATCGCACTATAACCAGCCGCTGACGTTGGAGCAGCTCAGCCGGAGCAGCGGTATGAGCGTCTCGTCTTTTACAGCTAAATTTCGCGAAGCAACCGGCCATAGCCCCCTGGATTACAAGCAAGGCGTCATGATCCGCCATGCTTGCGCACTCTTGGCAGGCACCGGCCGCAAAGTGCTGGATATCGCGCACGAGACAGGCTTTAACGATATCAGCTTTTTTAATAAGATTTTCCGTAAACATACCGGCATGACACCTAAGCAGTATCGGCAAGAGCGGGTATGAGATTTGGCTGCATCGGGCTCCAAAAGACAAACATCCCTAATCGGCAAATTGCTGTGCCGAATAGGGATGTTTGCTATCACCTCCACGTCGTATTCGTTAAATTCCGCGTAGTTGACACACCTTTTCGTCCCGTCAAGGACTCCAAATAATGCTTTGGTGAAATGCCCTCGATCTTTTTAAATAACTTGCTAAAATGATGGATATTGTCATACCCCACCATGACACTGATTTCTCCTACCGAATAGTTGGTCGTTGTTAACAGTTCTTTCGCTTTATCCATGCGGATTTGAATCAAATATTCCAACGGGGCTTTCCCCGTCGCCTCCTTGAAAAGTGTTCGGAAATAATTCAGCGATAAACCGAAATCACTGGCCATTTGCCGATAATCCGGCTGATCCTTGTATTGATTTTTCATAATCTGAATAGCCCCTGCTATTGTCTCGCGATATTTATGCCGTTTACCGACCCCATCATTGGTCGCAATATCCTTCACGACAGCCTCCAGCAATTGCAGCAGCAGGATGCGCAGCCTTAAATGATAACCATACTCCTTAGATACGAAGGCGGCATGCAGATCTTTTAACGTATTTGCTATGAAAATGGGGTCGCTGGGCTGCATGTGATCAGGAAAGGAAATTTCATTGAGCACAACATGCGGCCGATGGGTAAGTTCTTCTTCCCATGGAATACTATCCATATTCTGGTAGTCTAAATTCACATAGACATCCTCTGGCGAGAAGTCATAATTGTGCCCCATATAGACGAGATCAAAGTGCACAGCGATGTAATTGCAGTATTGTCCTTGCGGTACAAAGAAGGAATTTTGCACGAAAGGGGGGATGATGCATAGATCCCCCGCATTCAGCACAAAGGAGCGGTCGTTAATGCGGTAGTTCCCCGAGCCTCCAATCATGAAAATCATTTCGTAATCATAAATAATGCGTGGAGGCACCTTAGCGGCATAAAGCTCCTTATGCTCAAATTCATGCACATACCTGACATAAGGCGCCAAATTCAGGAAATCAACTTGCCGTATGTTACTCATAGGTTCTCCCTCCTAGCGAGGAATAAGATAAACTTACCCAACCTCCGCTTGCGTTTCCTGCTTGCGTTTAACACCAAACACATCGCGAATCGCTTCTAAATATTTCATGCCGTAACGGGTGTCGGGCTCTAAATAGCTTCCTTCTGTCCATTCGTTCCATGAGTTAATCGTTAGAATGCTAGGCTTGGTAACGCCTTTATCAAGGAAGGTTTTCGCTTCCCAAAGCGCCTTTTCGAATTGTTCCGGTGTATTACCCACCAAGATAGGCGTATAAGGATATCCGACACAATCAAACACATCTGTCTGAACTGTACGCGGGCTGGAATCCCACCCCATCGATACGTTTGGAAAATAGGGAAGATCATATTCATTCGTAAACCGTTCGAAATCCTTTACGGATAATTCCCGATACAACGCGTAGTCTGACATCGGAAAGTGTGGAATGGGGTTGTGATGAATCCATACATAAGAGGTAATGCTATCAAAGCCAAGATCCTCAAGAGCTTGGTTCACATCTTCAATGGCTTTCTCACCAGGCAGATTCTGTACCCCCCAGACGATAGCATTCAAATGCAATTCACCAAGCCCGGCCTTACGTACGCGATCACGAAAATCCATTAAAATACGCTTCGTCTCCTCGTAACTACCGCCTAATCCTTCTATTAAGTTCATTAATTCATAGATGGAAAAGTACAACCCGCCTTCCACCCGCCAATAATTCGGTTGATGAAAATAATGCGCAATCATGTAATCTGTTGCTGCTATGAACTGCTCTTCCGTTACTTTCCCGCTCGCCGCCAAATTATTGCGGAAATTGCGCGGTGCAGGCTGAATATCATACCAGTCATGGTTGGCCCACATGAGCGAGAATTTCAGCTCCTGGCTATTCACCGCATTCAGGAACCCTCGCTCCAAGGCACCGTGTAGAAATGGTCCATTCTCATACCAATACCAGTCAAATATAAACGAAGAGATGCCATGATCGGCAGCTGCTTGGATTTTTTTAGCCATAATCGCCGGATCTGACTCGTCCTCATACCCCCACATTGGGATCTTCGGTTGATCATGCCCTTGGAATCGGGGTCTTGCAGCTTTAACCAATTCCCACTCCGTCCATCCTTGACCATGCCATTGCTCGTTTAGTGGATCGGGGTGATAATTGGGAAAATAATAAACAGCTACCTCGGTTTGTTTCATGAAAATTCTCCTTCTCCGATATGAATGTAGGAGGCTTATTCAGGTTACCCTTTCACGGCACCTGCAACAAAGCCTTTAATTAAGTACTTTTGGGTAAACAAGAACAACACGATTAAAGGTAACGTCGCCAAAACACAAATGGAGAAGATTGGGCCCCAATCGACACCACGCTCGACTCTAAATTTAAAGATCAGTGTAATTAAAGTTGGTGTTTGGTTAATATCCAAGTATAACAATGGACTAATGAAATCATTCCAATACCAAAATACAGTCGTGACGAGAATCGTGCCAGTTGCTGGCAGCAGCAGTGGAAAAATAATCGACCAAAAGGTTCGGAATCGTCCTGCCCCGTCGATCGAAGCCGACTCTTCCAGTTCCCTCGGAACCGATTTGATAAATCCTGTATAAACCATCGTCCCGTAAGGGATTCCGCCCGCGACATAAAGCAGGCACAAGTAGGTGAGCGAGCTTTGCATATGAAGAATTTGCTGTAATTTGAATAAAGCAACCATACTCGTCTGAATGGGAATAATCATACCGGACAGAAATACATAGAATAACAATTGAAAATAACGATGTTGGTTTCTACCAATGATATAACCAGCCATCGAAGAGACGAGAATATTAATAGCGAGCGTCACCAAGCAAATATAGAGCGTGTTGCCCAATGCCTGAAACAGATGGGTCTGCTCGAACACCTTAGCGTAATTGCCGAAATACCAATGTGGGAGTTTAAGCGGTTCGTAGAACTCCGCGCTCTTTTTCATACTCGCTGCGAATAAGTAGATGACCGGAAAAAGATAAAGCAGAGCCATGACTAGCAGAATCGCTTCTAGCACAATAAATCCAGGCTTGCGTTTGGCTGTAAGGGAGGATTGCGTCATAATTCCACCTCCATTTTGCGGGTAATTCTTAATTGTACCGTTGTCACGATCAGGCAAATGATCATGAAGACAATACCTGCTGCCGTCGAATAGCCATAGGTCTGATTGACGAAAGCAAAATTATAAATGGCTTGGGCGATCGTCAGTGTCGCATCCCCTGGCCCCCCGTTTGTGAGAACAAACGGTAAATCAAACATTTTCAAGGAGCCAACAAGACCGAAAAACGTACAAATCGTAATCACCGGCATGATCAGCGGGATAATGATATAGATCACCTTCCGCCAGCCGCTGGCACCATCGATCTGCGATGCTTCCAAGATCTCCTTGGGAATCGACTGTAGCCCAGCCAAGTAAATAACGGCTCCAAAGCCGGTACCCTGCCAGACGGAAATCATAATGATCATCGCGAGCGCATAATGAATACTCCCCAGCCAATCTTGCGTGTACGCACCCAATCCAAGCCCCGTTTGCACCGCGTTCATGACACCGTCGTATTTCAATAAGAAGTTCCACACAATAGACACGACGACCAAGCTAATAATAACGGGCAAATAAAAGGCGGTTCGCAGGATCGCTTTCGACCGAAACGGTTTGTCTAACAGCAAAGCCAGAAGCAAAGAAAGCGGATTAGAGATGATGATCCCGAAGATTACGATGTACAGCGTATGAAGCCCACCGTGGAGCATCGCCTGATCATGAAATAAGTCTCTATAATTTTTCAGACCTATGAAAATGGGTTTGTTAATCCCGTCCCATTGCGTGAAGGAGTAATACAAAGAGCTAACAAACGGATAATAATTAAAAAGTAAAAAGATGACGGTCGCTGGCAGCGTTAACAACAACCCAAAGCGAAACAGCTTGCGTTCATTATTCATACGATTCTCCCCTGATTAGACAGCCAGCTGGAGCCGAGGCCACAACTGGCTATCCTTAGAGTTTTAACTTAGCGTTCTTATTGCTTAGGAATAACGATTGTACCTTTGTCTTTATCGTAATTCTGTTGCGCAACTGCGAGTGTATCGCCGAAATCGCCACCGCCGATAACTTTCAGCACCCCATTTTGAATCCCCGTCCAAGCCGAGCTAGCTAAGAAATTGCTGCTGTTCACGCCGACTACGGAGCTACTAGAGGCCATCGCATTCATCACGTCCGTCATGGCTGGATTGCCGAACTCGCCTTTAATATTCTTAATACCAGGGAAAGCAACGTCTTTAATGTGCACGGATAGAACATCCTGACTTAAAACCATAGCAACGAAATCTTTCGCCGCTTGCATATGCTGCGTCTTGGCATTGACCGATATGCTGTGGTCAGGTCCTGCAGAAAGCGCCGATTTCCCCTCTTTATTCGGGATTGCGAAGAAACCAACTTCCTGCTTCGGCATTCCTTTGTCCTTCACGTCCCCATCCATCATCCCCGGTACCCAGTTGCCTTGAATAATCATGGCTGCTTTTCCTTGCTCAAAGGCTGCCAAGCTGCCCGGCCAATCCAAGGAAAGGGCATCCTTATTGAAGTAACCACCCTTGGCCAATTGCAGGAACGCATCTGTTGTAGCTGTCATTTCTGGGCCGGTTAACTTAGCCTTGCCATTATAGATATCGAATAAATAGTTCGGGTTAGCCACTTCTATCATGGAATCGGCGATAACGCCAAGTGTCAATCCAACCGTCCACGCGTCTTTAAATCCGGCGATAATTGGCGTAACTTTCTTAGCTTTCAGCTTCTCGTTAATGGCGATGAAATCATCCCATGTTTTAGGTGGCTGCACACCGGCATCGCTAAACATTTTTTTGTTATAAAATACACCATTCACCGAAACCGTCGCTGCTGCGCCGTATAGCTTACCGTCAAAGGATTCTAAAGGCCTAGTTGCGTCCAGAATATTAGCAGCCCAAGGTTCAGTAGACAAATCAGCCAAATATCCGGCTTTCCCAAACTGCGCGACGTTCTGACTCCAGATGACATCGGCTGCGCTCCCTGCAGTAAGATCTGCCTTCAATTTGTCCATATATTTTTCTCCAAGCAGCGTATCCCATTGAATCTTCACATTCGGGTATTTTTCACGAAACTTCTTTTCTGCCACTTGTTTAAAAGCACTGTTTTGAGGCGTATCATCCAAGAACCAGCTGGATACTTTCAAGGTGTAGGCGTCGTTATTGCCATTCTTTGGAGCCTCACTGCTCGCAGCCGTTGGGGCTGCGGACTGTTTCTCACCCGTAGAAGCTGTGCTCGGCGAAGGACTGGAAGTGCTGTTTCCGCAAGCCGCCAACGTCAAGGACACCGCCATTAGTGCAGACATGCTGACTACTAAATTCTTTTTCATATCTAATACCCCCGCTCATAAATTTGTTTTACAAGCTTATTGTAAACGTTTTCTTATTGCGCTGTCTTTGCTCGATGCTCTTCAGTTTTTGTTCTTTTTTCAGATGCCAAAATGAAGAGACGCTATGCGTCAGAGCCTCTTCATTTTTGATATGTACACATAATTCTCGCTTGTTTACGAATTCCCTGTTTCACGTTTATTTAAGCTAATGAAAAAAAGCCAGCAAACCTAATGGTTTGCTAGCTTCTGCAGAGCTACTATTCCAATTTCATGTAATAAAGATTGGTAACATCAGCCTTCGTAATCGTATGTGCCCCAGGTGCAAGGGATACCGTGACAATCCCATTCGTCATGGAATAGTCCGTTCCATCGACCTTGATTTTTGTACCGTTTGCTGTATTTAACACTAATGTTAATGTTTTAGCGGCAGTTGTGGTGAACCCGATATTGGTGGAGCTCTCGATTTTTAGACATTGCGTAAGTGTTAAACCATTATAAACCACAGTTCCTTTTGTTGTTGAGAGGCTGCCTGTAATCGCAAAGAAGCTGCTTGTTTTGCCATCAGTTGTAAAGTTATGAACAATCGCTGATCCAGCCGGCGGTGTTGGTGTAGGCGTTGAGGTCGGTGGTGTCGGCGTTGGCGTTGATGTTGGAGGCGTTGGTGTCGGTGTTGATGTTGGAGGCGTTGTTCCTGTTGAATTACCGCCTACAGATACAAGTTGCGTTGTGTAATTTTGTATTTTCGTCATCAGTGGTGAATTAATGTCAGAAGATGTGTCATCAACTGCATCATTAAATGCCCATGTAAAGTCTCCATTACCTAGACGTCCAGCTTCTGCTGTAACAACTTGTTCAACAGTGCTAACGTCATCAATGTCAGCTACAAGTACTCCAGTGTCGATCGTAGTATCAAAGTTATTATAAGTTGATCCACCTGATTTTGCTTTGTATGAACTTGAAACTGTTTCGTTTCTTGTCGAAGCTAAGTATGCATCAAATTCTGTTGCATGAGCTGGACCCGTTCCTGCATTGGAGTTTGCATAAATAAGACCTCCAACAATATCTACAATGCTATTATTGTATGCTTTAATCATACCGCCAGGTTCACCGGAGAATGTACCCGCTGACCCACCTGCAATATCAGTACCTTGTAAGGAAATCAACATTGGATTTTTAGAATGTCTGTAATAATTTGATTCTACAAAGGCTGAACCTGCTGTTGTCATACCAGTACCATATTTGGAGACTCCATCAAAGAAGTTATTATAGATATGAATAGTTCCTTTTCTGATACGTGGATGACGAGAGTCTGAATGGTCAAACCAGTTATGGTGGAATGTTACAAAGAATTCTGTTGATTCACTCAAACCAATTAGAGCAGCTTTTCCGGAATCAAAATAGTGATTGTAAGAGATTGTCGTATACGTTGATGCACCTTTAAGGTCAGTTGAACCATCACCTTTTACTTGGTCAGCATCTGATCCCGCTTGTCCATAAGTAATATCATTATTATGCACCCAAATATTAACATTACCTGTATCCATTGAAATGGCATCGTCTTGGAATAACAAAACACCAAGGTTTCTTACTTCTACATTACCTACATTTCTAATTAGGAATCCCCATCCATAAACAGTAGCATCTTTTCCGATACCTTCTAGTGTAGTATTCATTTCCGTATAAACTGAATTACCTTTTACTTGAAGAAATCCACTGCTGTTAATGGAGGAACCCATGTCAGCAGCTGTAACTTTTCCAATAAATCGAATTGCAAGTGGAGTTTTATCGTAGCCTTTTTGTCTGAGTGCCATAATTGCACCTAAACCAACACCTGTTTGTTTCGTGCCTGAACTGCTTGTGATGACATCTAGCGTTACTGTCTGTGCAGTCGCAGATGTTACATAAATAACTTGAGCACCATTCCTAAGTGTACCATCTTCATTATACGCGCCTGAACCTGTGCCAAATGGTGATTGATTTGCAAAAGCAAATCCAGATCTGTCATGTGCCTTTACGATTAGCGTAGATGAAACAGTACTTTCTGTTGTACCACCTGACAGTACGGCTTCAACTTTCATTACATAACTTCCAGCTGCAAGCCCTACAGCATCAGCTCTCCAATATGTAGGGTATTGTCGGATCAATTGCGTATCAATTTGTTTATATTGCGAATCTGCTGCACTTGCAGGTTTAACATAAACATTATACCCCTGAGCATTGCTTGCAGGTGACCATTCTACAAAAGCCGTCTCATTCCAGCCTCCACTGCCTGTGATTGCAACACCGGAAGCTTGCACGACCTTAGCGGCCAATCCGCTTGCGATTATTGAGATGATAAGCGTGAACAATAAAACGTAATTCGATCCCTTTGCAACACTTTTTTTCAATTGAATTCCTCCTACGCATAATTGATTATGACGCCATCGAAACCGCTTACAAATACACGAATTTACTTTATCCCCCCTCGCATCATCAAACCTCATAGCTGGCTTAATTATTTCGAAGATCCACATCAGCGTAGCAGGTCGGAATACGGTTCCGAAACAATCATTTGCTCATATTTACCATTTTTCTGAGCAAATGATTATCGCCAGGGAATATGATACTCCACGGTAAATCTTCAAAAAACTGGGTTTATACGGCAAGTAAACGTGAAAAAGGCAGCCATTTGGCTGCCTCTTGATCTTCGTCAAAACTACTTACCGAAAAAGGAATCGACATGCAGGCACTCCGATGAGTGCTTCGTGTCCAATGGTGAGTAGTAGGGAAGCTCCTTCACTATCGTTCAGCGTATGATTTTAATCCGCTTCGAAAAGAATTTATAACTGGCTGGTCATCATCCATCTCATAAATCCGAGCAGGTTGATCGCCATCCCAATCTATGGCATTCCACCAGATCGCGACTTTGATTTTCGGATATCTGTACATCACACGAAACATGTCTTCAATCCATGCCGCCTTGTCGCCTCCGATTGAACTTGAGGCAAATTCCGTGATCATCAGCGGCTTATCAAACCAGTGCACATACCGTTTGTATAGCGGGTCATATAGCTCTTGAAACGTGCTCCACTTTTCGCCCGCCGCTGTGTAATAATTACCTGTGTTATAGGCGGTTAAACCGATCACTTCCACATACTCATCCCCAGGATAATACATGAGCTCGTGATTCCAAGCAAAAGCCGGCTTCGATTCATGATTCGGATTCCACACCCAGATTACATTGTCGACCCCGTTTTCCTTAAATACGTTATACACGTACTTCCAGACCGCTTTATATAAATCTGTGTCTTTCGATGAGAAATAAGCGGAATAGCCCACCCAGTCCCCATTCATCTCATTGTTTAGTCGGAACAAGACTGGATGTCCAAAAGCTTTTAAATCTTTTGCGTATTGCCCAAAATAGGCATCGTACTTGCCATTCAAGATGTCATATGTAAAACTGGCTTTGTGATCGCTGCCGATGGTTTGTAAAGTCAACTCCACCAAACGTTTATTGTTCCATGCCTGAATTAAGGCTTGTTTCGGCATTTCCTGGGTAATAGATTGATAACGCAAAAGGACATCGAAGGTGTAATGCAAATCATCTTCTTTTTTCTGGAGATTCGTGAATTTATCAGGCGCGTCAGGCTGAAAAATCCCCCAGCGGAGAAGATTGCTTTTAAAATAGTGATTGTACGCCTTCAATGTTTCTTTGTTTCGTTGTAATGGCAGCTCTTTAAGATGCGCTTCCAGTGTAGCAGTCTCCGTTTTATCGATGATCTTAAAACCATTGATCCAATCTAACTCATTTTGAATGGGTAATCTAGATTTGATCAATAATGTGTATACCTCTACGTTATTTTTGGCAATCTCAATGGATACATAATGATTTTTGTCATCCGACATTTTCGTCAGTTTATCGCGATGCCACTTGAGGACATGGGTATTCATCCCATTGAGCATCCTCGTTTCGTCTTTTTCCACCGTATTGTAGGTATCTTCAATCACTTTTTGATTGGCGTAGCTCATGTAAATAGCTGAATCTGTTATCGTCCCTTGAAAATTATCATAATAAACTTCTACCTTGGTGTCAGGGTCAGACAATACAGTTCGAACGGGCTGCAATGTACCGTCTACTCGCATAGATTCAGGATAGGTTAAACTGTAGCCATTAACATGATCATTCAAAGTTTCCCACTCATCATGATCGTCCGCGTTGATTGTTAGGCTGATGCACCAAACCAAAGAAACTACGATTACCAAAACCAATATCTTCTTCATTTACATTTCCTCAAGCTACCGTATTTTCCATATATTCTCCCCTAAAATGGACGAATTAACCATCATTAGTGTTCCCCTACTTCTCCTTCCTGTAAAACAACGGCGCATGTCCCGTCACTAATTTAAATACGCGGCCAAAATGCGTAACACTCCCAAAACCGACCCTTTTCGCAATCAGGCTAACTTTCATGTTGGTTTGCTCCAGAAGCTTTTTCGCTTCCTTGATCCTAACGCTGTTCAAATATTCCACGAACGTAAAGCCCGTTGCTTCTTTAAAAAAACGGCTTAAGTAATAGGGGCTCACGTAAAATGTATCCGCCAACAGTTGCAGCGGCAAATCCTGTGCATAGTGATTGTTCATATAGCGAACAACCTCGTAAATTCTTTCATGCATCGGGCTTGGCGATTCCAGCGACTCGATGCTGTTCTGTTTCATATGTCGACAGCAAATAATAAGCAGTTGCAGCACCAGCGTCTGCGCGTACATCTCGAAGCCAGGCTTCTTCTCCTGCAGCTCATGCAAGATGCCCTGCCCAAGCGACTCGATGGAAAGCCTGTCATGCAGGGAACATTTGATGATCATGTACTCGTTCTCAAACAGTGGCTGCAAAATGTCCCGATAGGAGCCGTTAACCGAGGCCATATAGCTCTCATGAATGTTAACGATGAGCCGCTCATGCTTCGGCATTTCTGTATTCGTTGTCCGATGCAAAATATTCGGAGAGATGATAATGACATCTCCCTCGTTCATGATCATCGTTCTATCCTTTATAAAAAAAGTCCGTTTGCCCGACATTAAATAGAAAATTTCGTATGTACTATGAAAATGACTCGTCGGCATATGGTGACTCAATGCCTTCCGATGGGATACGGAGAAGGTTCCCTCACCGTTATCGAAATGAAAATCCCCCATGGTGATCTCCGCCTCTCTTTTGACTTGCCATTTATTATACGCCTATCCTAACTTCCTGCAAGATATAAGAAGAAATAATGTATTTTAGCAAAAAATGTACATTTTCCTCTGCTAAAATAGACTCATAACAAGAAGGAGGAGTTAATCAGATGAATTCTTCAGAATCTAATACAAAGGTACAAGTACAAGAGGCATTAACCCCCATTCAATGGGCTGAGAAGGCTTGCGAGGCGTTAATGTTCAAATTTGAGCCGGAATTACTTCCGCCGAACCGTTTTCACTATCATCAAGGCGTCTTTCTGTCAGGTATGGAGAAATGCTGGCAGGAGACAAACAACGATAAATACTATACGTATCTGAAAAGATGGGTGGATAGCCAGATCCTCGCTGACGGCAGCATCAAGGAGTACAACTCGTTTGAGCTCGATGATCTTCAACCAGGCGTGCTTCTCTTTAACCTATACGAGCAAACAGGCGACGAAAGATACAAGAAAGCCTTACACACGTTGGTTCCTCTTTTAAAAACATGGAAAACGAACCCATCCGGCGGCTTCTGGCATAAGGATAAATATCCGAATCAAATGTGGCTGGACGGGTTATATATGGCTGGGCCGATTGCCACGATGTTTGCTAAGACATTCGACGCACCTGAATATTTTGACATGCTGACTTACCAAGCGATCTTGATGGAAAAGCATACGAAAGATCCTAAGACGGGCCTTCTCTACCACGGGTGGGATGAAACGAAAGCTGTAGCTTGGGCTGACCCTGTTACAGGCATGGCGCCTGAGTTCTGGGGGCGTGCCATCGGCTGGTACCCTGTCGCGTTGCTGGAAATGTTCGAGTACCTGCCAGAGGACCACAAGGATAAAGATAAGCTTGTAACTATCCTCCAAGATTTGCTCATCTCACTGACGAAGTTTCAAGATGAGGAAACTGGCCTATGGTATCAGGTTGTCGACAAAGCGGACCAGCCCGACAACTGGCTGGAAAATTCCTGCACAGCCTTATACGTGCACGCCATCGCCAAAGCAGTGCGCTTCGGCTATCTCGATGCCAAGTATTTGTCCTATGCTTGGAAGGGGTATCAAGGCGTCATTGATACACTGAAGTTTGATGAGAACGGCAACGTCATCATCGGACAGATCTGCATCGGAACAGGGATCGGCGACTATGCCCACTATATCGCCCGCCCTACCAGCGAGAATGATTTGCACGGCGCCGGAGCTTTTATTCTTATGTGCGTTGAAATGAGCTTGGCGCAAAAGGAAAATTAATATGAAAGAAGCCAGCAAACTCAACGTTTGCTGGCTTTTTTGACATAATAGGAAGTGCTCCGTACATAGGAGGCAAAAATGCAAAAGAGCATTCTTTTTAGGGGAATTCACTTCACCGTATAAAATAAATGCAAAAAGGCATCTTTTTTGGTCGAAAATGTCTAAATAGAGCTGAAAATGCAGAAATTGATGCCTTTTTGCATCAATTTTGACTGAAATGGTGTATTTGATATAGAAAAGTTGTACTTTTGCACTTCTCAGATATTGGAAAGTATAAATGTTGAGAAAACCGCCAACCAAGTAGTCGCAACTACTTGGCTGACAGCCATTTTTACGATATCCCCAACCTAACCTTTCAAACCACTCGTACTAATCCCCTCAACGATATAACGTTGAAAAATGAAAAACACGACAACGATCGGAACGAGTGACGCCGAAGCCATCGCAAACATGCCACCCCAGTTATTCAGCGAGTCACCGTCCAAGAATAACTTCAAGGCCAGTGAGACTGGATATAATGACGGCTTGTTCAGGTACAGCAGCGGGTTGATGAAATCTTCCCATCTCCAGTAGAAGGAGAAAATCGTCGCAGTGATCAACGATGGGACAATCAATGGCACAAGAATACGGAAGAAAATACTGTATTTACTGCAGCCGTCCATTTTAGCAGCTTCATCCAGCTCGACGGGAATCGTCCGAATAAATTGCATGATTAGGAAAATAAAAAACGGAATCGCGAAAAATTGCGGCACGATAATCGGTTTAAACGACGACAGCCAACCTAGCTTGGCAAACATCACGTATTGCGGAATGATCGTAACGTCATGCGGCAGCATCATGGTCATCATCATGCAGGTGAACCAAATATTTTTACCGACAAAAGGAATACGGGCAAACGCATAGGCTACCAGCGCAGAGCTTACGACAGCTCCGATCGTGGACAATATAACGATATAAAAAGAGTTAAGGAAGAACGTCGTAAAGGTGTTTCCTGCGAAGCCTTTCCACCCTGTCACGTAATTTTTCCAAGCGATACTGCTCGGAATTAGACTATAAGCATTTGAAAATATTTCGTCGTTCGGTTTAAGCGAGCTGGCAATCAGCCAAAGAATCGGATAAATCATAACCAGTGCCAAGGCGCCAACCACGATATGATAGCCATACGGCTTTAAGCTCTTTTTTAAGCTGATAGTCGTCATGTTCTCAATCTCCTTTTGATTCGTAATGGACCCAATACTTGGAGGTTTGGAATAGCAATAGCGCGATGAGGCCGACTAGCAGCAGCATGACCCATGCCATCGCAGAGGCGTAACCCATTTCGTAGAACTGGAAGGCTCTGCGGTATAAGTACAAGGAATAGAGCAGTGTATTATCGAGCGGCCCGCCTTCTCCACGGGAAATAATGTAGGCAGGTGTGAATGTCATAAAGGCAGAGATCGTTTGCATGATGAGGTTAAAAAGAATGATCGGGCTAAGCAGCGGCAGCGTGATGTTGAAAAACTGGCGAGTTTTATTCGCGCCATCCACGCCAGCTGCTTCGTAGTAGGATTGCGGAATATTTTTGAGTCCGGCAAGAAAGATCAACATCGAGGATCCAAACTGCCATACGGATAGTGCAATTAGTGTCCAAAGCGCCGTGCCGGGATTACCGATCCATGAGGTATCTGAATGTATGCCAATTACTGCAAGCAAGGAATTTACCAAGCCCTTGTCGCCAAAAATTTGCGTCCACATGATCGAAACGGCAACGCTGCCCCCGATGAGGGAAGGCAGGTAAAAGGAAGAACGGTATACGCTGATACCTCTAACGGCTTTGTTCAACAACATCGCGACGGCGAGAGCGAACATCAATCTGAAAGGAACGCTAGCAAGTACATAGGTTAATGTGACGCCAACTGATTTCCAATATTTATCGTCAGCCGTAAACATCTTCTGATAGTTATCGAAACCGATGAAATTAGGAGCTTCGAATAAATTGTAATCCGTAAATGAATAATAGAAGGAAGTGCAGATTGGAAATAATGTGAAAATAAGAAAGCCTAGTATGAACGGTGAGGCAAACACATAACCGACCATGTTGTCGTTATAGCGCAGCTTATTCATGGTTATTCAACCCCTATACGTATGATCTAAGGTGTGGCTAGGCAACTCCCAGCGTCCCTTCTCTATCTTTATTATAGGGTTGTTCCAGGCCAGCCAGAAGGCAAAAAACCGTTCATTTTGTTTAATTAACCGAGTTATAAAATCGGACTTTCAGCACTTAATTACATGTTAAAAAAGCTCCTACTTGACGATTGTCGAGTAGGAGCTTTTCTCTATTATTTTTTGTTTTTCGCTAAGATAGCTGTAGCTTCCTTACGGAATTTAGCTGCGCCTTCCTCAACGGTTAGCTTCTTATACAAAATTTGTTCTGCTGTATCTTTGAGCAATTTATCAACTTCAACGGCACCTACTGGGTTCGGGGGATCCATTTGAGAGCTGTTTTTCTCTGCCCAAGCTACATATTCAAATACTTTCTTTTGTTCAGGCGTCAAGTCAGGCATCAATGCTTCCTTCACTTTGGAGGAAACTGGTACACCGCGCTCGCCTTTAATGATTTTATTTGCATCGATATCATTAATGAGGAAGTCAACGAAGCGAACTGCTTCTTCCTTCACTTTAGAGGACTTCGCAACTGTCCAGTACATACTTGGCTTCAGGAACAAAGCTTTGTTCTGGCTCCAACCTGGAACAGGAAGGATATCCAGCGAACGCTTCGCAGCCGTATTCAAAAGTATGAATTGGTTGGACCAGCCATTGGACGATACGGCATTGTTAAGTACCATTTCATCGTCTTCCGGTGTTCCTTTCTTCTGAGCCACTTTATCCAAAGGAAGCAGGTAGCCGGAATCGTACCATTTTTTGTACATCGTATAGAATTCGACGAATGGCTTATCATCCGTGTAGCCTAGGGATGCACCGTCGGCACTGTACATTTTTTGACCTTTACCTCTGAGGAAGAACGGGAAGTAAACATCATGACGAAGTTCAGATGCAAGCAATTTGCCTTTCGCCTTCAACTGAGCGCCAATTCCATCCCAATCCGCTAATGTCCAATCTTGTTTCACAGTAATACCGGCATCTTTCAGCATTTGCGGGTCAACCGTCGATTGAAGGGCATTAGAGCCTGCGTTAATCGCTACAAGCTTGCCGTCTACTTTACCACCAGACAGATTGTTCTCACTGATGTCTTTTACATTAAGTACGCCATTCTTCGTGTAGGAGTCGAAGTCTTCCAACTGACCTCTGCCACCATATTGTGTTAAATACGAAATATCCATTTGGAATACGTCCGGCAAACCGTTTGCAGCTGCCTGTGGTGCAAGCTTCTTCCAGTAATCATCGAAAGCTGCATATTCGGATTCGATTTTCACGTGTGGATTTTTTTGCTGGTAAAGCTCAATTACTTTCAGTGTATAGTCGTGGCGAGCTTGTCCGCCCCACCAAGCAACGCGAAGTGTAACCGGATCTTTCTTCGCTTGAGCCGTTGGCGCTGCACTAGCCGCTGGGCTCGCACTGCTATCCGTGCTGCTCTTCGTGCCTGTGCTTCCGCATGCTGTTAGAAAGAGTGCAGCTGATAGAACAGTGATCATAACCTTTTTCATCTGTATATCCTCCCCAATTTGCAATCGTTTTCTTTACACTGCTATTATCTCTCCTGAAGAAGGAAAGGTTAATCAAAAATACCGTTAATTTTGTTTAAAATGCAGAGGGTCCTATAATGAATAATTATTGAAGCAAAATGTCAATATTGTCAAACACATAGAGTAGATGGAAGTTAAAGGGACTTCATTTGTAATTTACTAAAACAATTAATAATTTCTTTACTTCTCAAAATCTAGCATTCCCTTTATACTAATAGATGGGTTTATTAACCAACGTTCTATTCATATATAGGAGGAATTGTTAACACATGAAAAAAACATTCACTACTCGCCTCACTGCGCTCGCGCTTGTAACCGTTCTCACTAGCTCTTTCGCTAGCAGTCTAGCATTTGCCGAAACAGCCGCACCTTCTTCTCCCGTTTCAATGAAATCAGATATGCGTCTTGCCATCGATAACGGCGTTGTAGAGGGCTACGGGGATACAGACTATCGTGGTGCTAATGCTGCTACTCGCGCTGAAGTGGTCACTATGATTAACCGAGCTGCGAAGCTGCAAAGTGCAGATGCTGGTTCTGTTGCGTTCACGGACCTTGCGACTTGGCAAAAACAAGCGGTTGCGAATGCCGTTGCAGCGAAACTCATTAGCGGCTTTGCTGATGGTACGTTTGATCCGAATGCTGCCGTGACTCGTCAAGAGCTTGCAGAATTAATCGTTAAAGTCGTAACTGGCGGCCAACTGCCACAAGTGAATGAGAATGTGTTGAACTACTTCAAAGACTCTTCGTCCATCGCGAAAGAATCCCGCCCATATGTTGCCTATGCTGTCATTAGCGGAATTTTCACACCTACCCTCGACGGTAACTTCAACCCTACTGCTGAAGTAACGCGTGATGAAGTAGCTAAGGCGCTTAAGCCTATTTTATTTAAAGTGGTTGATATTTTAACAACCAATGATATTCACGGTAAAATTGAAGTCGGCTTCGACAAAAAACGTAATCAAGGTCAAGGCGGTATCGAGACACTTGGCGGTATCGTGTCCGATTTCCGTGCTGTCAATCCCAAAGGAACAGTCGTTGTTGACGGCGGTGACGCTTGGCAAGGTACGCTGATTTCCAATACAACGAATGGCCAATCCGTAATGGATACGATGGCGCAAGTGCAATACGATGCTGCGGCAATCGGAAATCATGAGTTTGACTTCGGCCGTGACGTTCTGATCGACAATATTAAGAAAGCTAAATTCCCTATTCTCGGGGCTAATATTATCGATGATCAAACAGGTAAACGCGTTGACTGGACACAGCCCTATGTCATTGTTGAAAAAGATGGCCTAAAAATCGGCATCATCGGCTTCGCAACGCCACAAACGACGACAACGACGAAATCAACAAACATTAAAGGTCTTTCCTTCGTAAATCCAGTTCCTTTGGCGAAAGAATTGTCAGATGAGCTTCGCGCGAAAGGCGTCGATATCATCATGGTTACTTCCCACCTACCTGGAGAGCAAAACCAAAAGTCTGCTGAAATCATTAGTGAGCTTGCTGATCTGGCAAAAGGTACTGGCAATGGCACCCTAGATGCCATTGTTGGCGGTCATTCCCACATGCGTGTTGCCGGTATTGTGAATGGCATTCCTGTTGTTGAAGCTCAAAGCTGGCTATATGCGGTTGGACACATTCAACTGTTTGTAGACAAAACTACAAAGCAAGTCGTTTCCTCCAATGCAAGCTTGTTAGAAACATATACAAACCTAACGACAGCTGACGCGAAAATTCAGCAAGCCGTTGAAGAATATAAAGCCAAGATTTCGGCGAAATCGGGCGAAGTAGAAGTCGTAGTTGCTGAGCCGCTAAATCGTAAATCTTTCCGTTTTGCTACGAATGGCGGGGCTGACCGCGATGGCGCAACACAGTTAGGAAACAGTATCACGGATGCTATGCGCGCTTCTGAGAAATCCGATATAGCGTTCACGAATATTGGCGGTATTCGCACGGATATCGACAAAGGCGAGCTAACCTATGGTGAAATGTTCGAAGTACTTCCTTTTGGCAATTACAACGTAACAGGGACAATGACTGCTGCACAAATTAAAAAAGCACTCGAAGTTACGGACAAGTACACAAGTCTCCCAGCTATTCAATTCTCAGGTTTGAAAGTTGAATGGGATAACACAAAGCCACTTGGTGAGAAATATTCCAAAATCACTTTAGTAGATGGCACTCCGATCTATGTCGATGGCAAGTTTAATACAGACCGTACATTCAAAGTGACAACCAATGATTTCATGGCTACTGGCAGTGGCGATGGTTTTACGGTTTTTGGTGAAGTAAAGGATTGGAAAGATGGCGCCATCATGCTAGATGCATGGGTGAATCACGTTAATTCCCTGAAAGCCGCTGGTAAAGAGTTATCTGTCCAAGACGATGGTCGCGATGTGCGTTTGGATTTGAAGAAATAAGCTATCATAATCATTATTCATCTCATTAATGAAGAAAGACCTTTACCGCATCCAACTATGGATAGGGTGAAAGGTCTTTTTTAACTCTATACGTGCAAATCCCGCTTCTTAAAAGAAACATAAGTAACAACCGTTAGCACAGCAATGACGACTGCCGAAATAATCACATACACGGCATCAAATCCACCGCCATACATGATATTTTTTGCCTCATAATATTTAAACGGGGTTACATATTTCAAAAATGCCAGCTTCTCATTAAAATCAATGGCAATTGATAAAATGAACGTGATGAGCATGATGCCTGTTGCAAGCGAGGCCGCCTTTTTGGAATTTTTATTAACGGCTGCAATAGCGGTACCAATGACCAGAAAAAGCAGCTGCAAAATAAACATACCCAGCATGACGATCGAGATGTCACCATTGACAGCCTCGCCTTTACTGTAAGCCCCAACAATCAACATACTCGAAATCCATGACACGAGATTAAAAATAAGGATGTTCACAAAAGCGCTCAGCAGCTTCCAACTGATGATTTGATTCCTGGACAATGGCTTCACGAATAAAAACTCAGCCGTCTTATCCCGCTCTTCCTTCGCGATAATGTTGGCCCCAAGCATTGCCGCATGGATCGTAGCCATCAACAAGAAATATAGAACCAGGATGCCGAAATAGCCGCTAGCTTTTGATAAATCTAACGCACCACCACCCATGATGACTTGGAGGGACTTTGGCATTTCTGCCATTAGATCATTAATCTGTCCGTTGGCTGCCGTTGCTTGATACTTATTCATACCACTGGCCACTAGAAAAATAAGCCCTAAGCTCCAGAAAATCATCGATTTCCGATACGTTTTCAGTTCTCTCCAAAAAATATTCACTAGCTGTTCCCCCCTCTCACCCGCAGTTATACGGCATGAACATCCTTTTTCGTATAGATGAAGTAGCTGGCTGCAATCGAAACGATGATAATCGCGATGGCCGCAATGACATAAGAGGCTTCATAACTGGCATGCGCGAGCATGTATTTCCCACTAAAATATTTAAATGGCGAGAAATATCGTTTGGCTCCCTCCCCATCTACGGCAACGATCATTCCGATTACGAAAAAGGCAAACACCGTACCAAGACTGACGGATAAGACGGCTTTTATTTTAGAAAACACGACTGAAACAATGAATCCAATAGCTAGAAACATCAGCTGGATAAACAGTAATGTGAATGAAATCAATAGAAATACGTTCACATCAAAATCAACCGTTTTGACTTGAAGCGCCATTAGATAGGCTGCAATGATATAGATCACACAGGTTATTATTAATGAAACAACTGCCGCTAATAGCTTGGAAGTCAATATTTTCGTCCGTGTGACGGGCTTCGTAAGAAGAAAGTCTGCGGTTTTCTCACGAACCTCTTTGGAGAGTATTGACGTTCCCAAAACCATGGCTTGAATGGCTCCGCAAAGCGTAATGTACATAAAGATATACATATAGAACCCAAGTAAGGTACCAAACGTTTCAATTTGAATACCTAGCGCTTTCCTGACACCTTCTGGATACCCCTCTAATATCTTGGAGAATTCAGCAAAATCCTTAGAGACCGAAGGAAAAAGGGATAAGAATAAGACGATGACAGCAATTAAGGAGCACGTCCACGTGATCGTAGATTTCCGGTAAGCTCGCAATTCATGAAGGAATATATTCATTCCGTGTTAAGCCTCCTTCTCGTAGTAGTGCATAAAGATCTCCTCTAGATCAGGCTCTTCGATCCACAGATTTTCGATTTCTATCTCCGCAATTTTTCGCATCACTTGATTAATGTTGCCTTTAAATAAGAAGCTGGTTGTCTGTCCTTGGACATCAATGTTATTGACCCCGGTCATTTTGAAAAAATGAGGGTCGAGCGCTTGCGCCGTGTCAATTTTGAACCGCTTGAAATTGTTTTCTTTTAACGTGCTGATTTTCTCAACCGTCACAATCCTGCCTTCCTTAATAATCGCGACACGATCGCATAATCTCTGTACTTCACTCAAAATGTGAGAGGAAAAAAGAATCGTTGCTCCCCTTTTATTCTGTTGTTCGAGCAATTCGAAAAACTTTTGCTGCATGAGCGGATCCAGTCCGCTTGTCGGCTCATCCAGGATGATGAGCTTCGGATCGTGCAGCAGCCCTTGGACAATGCCCACCTTCTTTTTGTTGCCCAAAGATAGATCATCGATTTTTTTCGTAACATCCAAATTCATAATTTCGGCTAACTCATGGATTCGTTTCGTGCAATCTTTCTTGTAAAAGCTAGCCGAATACTTGAGCAGGTCGATCACTTTCATGTTGTCATAGTAAAAAACTTCCGACGGCAAGTAGCCGATTTCCTTCTTAATTTCAGGCGCAAACTGGATGCAGTCTTTTCCGAAAATTTTGGCACTGCCGCTCGTTGGAAAAATCAGAGACAGCAGCGTTCGAATCGTGGTTGATTTCCCTGCCCCATTCGGTCCAATAAACCCAAAAATCTCCCCTTCTTCGATTGTAAAACTAACATCCGTAATACCTCTTGCATTCCCATAGGTTTTGGTCAAATTATTGATTTCAATAGCATGCATAGTATAGCCTCCTTGTAGCATTTATGTAACTTTTTGGGTTGATGGCATGCAAAAAGAAGCCCTAAGAGCAGAGAATCTCTACTCTCGGACTTCTTGATCATAACGAAGGCGAGGGTGCGGTTCTCTCTCAATGCACTTACGAGGTTAGCTGTCGGATTCGGACTTGAGAGCGTCCTACCTAATGCTTGTGAGCATCAGGATTCACCCCATGAAACCATGTGTTGCTTGAATGGCTTCGGTTGGTTCCCCCGTTTCCCAATTGGGAATTAAGTGGTTTCTTTTTACAAAAAATCAACTTGTCGTAATGAATCTTACGCCGATCTTTATCGAATGTAAAACGTGTATTCGCCTTTAATTATTGCAGATTTGACTTTGGCAGTCGATGAAAGCGCATTCATAGTAGAGTGACGTTGATTATCCCCTACTTTTCTGCTTATTAGTGCTTCTTAGGAATTAAGCATTATACAGCCGCCGATACTCCTGTGGCGTCAGTCCGGTATGCTCACGGAAACGCGCAATAAAGTAGCTGCTCTGGGAAAAACCAATATGCTCGGCCACTTGTTTAATTGTCCATTCGGTAGACATGAGCAGCTGCTTAGCTACAACAAGACGAGATTCAAATAGCCACACCATCGGGGTCCGCCCCATTACTTCGTGAAACATCCGGCTAAAATAATAAGTACTGAAGCCTGCCTGCTCGGCCATCTGCAAAAGCGTTAGTGGCATCGTGCAGTGCATACGAATGTATTCCGCAACCTCTCTCATTCGAGCACGCTTATCCAGTATTGTCACTGTTCCATGCGTCTCCGCACGTAAGGCAAGCTCAGCAAGCAGTTCATAGAGTTTTACGGCCAATTGCACCTCGTTCCCATCATGAGGCGATGCCAGCTCCAATAATCCCTCAGTCAGTTGTGTGAGCTTAGCTAAATCACTATACGTAAACAACCACACAGCTGAAGTGCCTTGATCGTTCAACAGCCTGTCGAGTCCCTCACCTGCAAGATGTACCCAGAATACTTGCCAGGGATCGTTCGGATCTGCCCGATACTCCTGCTCAAGACCCGCCCCGTAATAGAAGCCTTGTCCTGCTTCTAGACAAAATTCCTTCCCGTTTGCTTTAATATAGCCTTTACCGCTTAACACGATATGCAAATTGGCTTGTTGCAACTGCCCCTTAAACCGCCGCTCCTGATGTTCGGGGAATTTCGCATATTGGCCAATCATATCCGGATACACCGTGTAGTGTTTGTACATTGGCTCCGGTAATACATAGTGAATTTTCATGTGTCCTCCAAAACGCAAGAATCTGATACATGGGGCAAAATGTTAATATATACATAATATTATAAAGAAATATAATGAGTACATAAAGGATTTTAAATAACAATAAATTACTATGTCAATAGAAATGAGGATGTTGTTACTTATGGAAAAGACCATTCCAGGCGACAAATTTGATCTAGGCGTGTGCTACTACCCTGAGCATTGGGCGGAGCAACTATGGGCAGATGACTATAGGAGAATGCGGGAAATCGGCTTCACCATCGTGCGAATGGGTGAGTTTGCATGGAATATTTTTGAACCTGAAGAAGGGGTTTATGCCTTTGATCTATTCGACCGCGCGATTGACCTTGCTCACGAACATGGGCTGAAGGTCATTCTCGGCACTCCGACGGCAACTCCTCCCGCTTGGATGAGCTATAAATACCCAGAAATTCTGAATGCTACCTATGAAGGTGTGCAGTTTCAGCATGGGGTGAGACGTCACTACAATTACAGCAGCTCTGTTTATCGCGACTATTGCGCGAAGATTACCGAAGCTATGGCAACTCATTATGCGAACCACCCTGGCGTCGTAGGCTGGCAAATCGACAACGAGCTTAACTGCGAGGTAAATGTCTTCTATGCGGAGGCAGATCATGCCGCGTTTCGGAAGTGGGTACAGGAGAAGTATGGTACCTTGGACGCTTTGAACCAGGCATGGGGTGCCGTCTTCTGGAATCAGAGCTATTCGGATTGGGAGCAAGTGCACTTAACTCGCCCTGCGCCTAGTAAATCCGCTAACCCTCATCAAGCACTGGACGAAAAGCGATTTATCTCGGATAACACCATATCCTTCGCTCGTTTGCAGGCAGACATCTTGCGTGAGCTAGCACCAACTCAGTGGATCACAACTAACGGCATGTTTGGTCATCTAGATAGCCATGCCATGACGGATGAACTGCTGGATTTCTTCTCTTTCGACTCGTATCCGAACTTCTCAACCATTTGGAGCGATGCCGATCGGGAGAATCCACTCATGGACCGCAGCAATTCCAACCAGCTCACCAAGGTACGTTCGATCTCCCCCACTTTCTGCATTATGGAACAGCAATCAGGCCCTGGCGGTTGGGTGAACCGGATGGGACAACCTGCACCTAAACCAGGCCAAATGCGATTGTGGACTTATCAGTCTGTTGCTCATGGGGCGGATATGGTTCTGTTCTTCAGATGGCGAACGGCAACTTTTGGCACGGAGATTTATTGGCATGGCATCAACGATTACCATAACCGTTCCAACCGAAGGGTTGCCGAAGCCGCAACAATTGGCCGAGAATTAGGGAAAATCGGGGAGGTTATTGCTGGATCTCGTTTCACAGCGGAAGTGGCCATTTTACACGATTATGATAATGAATGGGATGGCGAACTTGACCTCTATCATGGTCCTCTAACAGGCGAGAGTGAATACAGCTGGGGGAAAGCTCTACAGTTCAGCCATATTCCTTACGATTATTTATATGTACAGAACAAGACTATCCTAGATGACCTTACTCGTTATAAAGTACTCATCTACCCGCATCCAGCCATTATGTCAGAGGAAACGGCTGAGCTGCTGAAGCAGTATGTAGCAGGTGGAGGCAAGCTTATTTTCGGAGCACGCTCCGGATATAAGGATCAACGCGGACATTGCCGCATGACGCCATTCCCTGGTGTCGTCGCGGAGCTTTGTGGCGTGACGGTCGAAGACTTTACGCTCATCGTGAAGGAAGCAGCGACACCGAACATCCGCTGGATCGATGGCGGAGCCGAAGCGAGTACACCTGCGCGTCTGTTCAACGACATTCTGCTGCCAGAGAGTGACAACGTACAGACACTAGCCGTGTTTGACAGCGACTATTATGCCGGCAAACCGGCGCTTACCCGCAACCCTTATGGCAGCGGTGAAGCCTATTATTTCGGGGCGGCGTTCAGCCGAGACGTAGCGGATGCCTTGATCCGCCGCCTTGGGCTGCAGCCTGCTACGGCAGGCTGGGCGGAGCTGCCGCCTGAGGTTGAGGTAGCAATCCGCGTGAAGCATGATCGGCGGTTTGCCTTTGTCTTGAACTACACCGACAAACCGGTCAAAGCCAAGCTTCTGCAGGAGCTGGAGGACTTGTTGGAAGGTGCATCGGTTAGTCCAGGGGAGCTGGAAATTGCTCCGTATGGGGTAAAGGTTTTTGCACTATAATTGCAACTATGAATAAAAAAAGAGGGTGCCTCACAAGCCGAATATGCGGCAGGGGGACCCTCTTTCTGTCGTGAATACATCCGTCAAAAGTGCAAATAGGCAACCTTTTCTAGTGGCAGGACCTCTCGATCTAAAATGCGTGCAAATGAGCAACTATTTCCGCCGCTACGCCTTATCTGGGCACCTTTTCGGTGCTAGAGGTTGCTCTTTTGCAATTATTTCCCTCTATTTCGTTGTTTTCCTCGAAAATAAGTGCCTTTTAGCATCTTTGACCATTTACGCGACGGTCACTTCAAACCTGTACTTCCCAGATTGCACTTGCACGACTGTCCAATTTCGTTCTTCACCAACAATGGCTACACTACCGGCATCATGTATCAAAATGCCAGACTCCATCACTCGCGAACCTTGTAGCTTAGGTAGGTACACCAGAGCCGTCAAATTTGCCGGAAGCTCAACATCAAGCTGCAAATTCCCCTCTGTATGGTGCCAGTTCACTTTTACATCCCCTTGAGGCATCTGATGACTGGCTTTTACCCAGGCAATCCCTTCCGCCAAATAGGGCTTAATCACAAGCTTCCCATGGTCGCTTGATCGTCCGTCATAATCCCTAGCGATGCCCGCGAGATGACGATAGAACCACTCCTCAACGTGCCCCAGCATAAAATGGTTCTGCGATTTCCCCATCGTGGGACCGTCCCAATGCTCGGTCAGCGCTGTTGCGCCATGAAGAATCTGATACCCGTAGCTCGGGTCATCAGTTTGATTCAGCATCTGCGCAATGATGTCCGACCGACCGCCATCGCCCAACGCCATCAAGACGAAGCGGTGCCCAACGTCTCCGCTCGTCGTATGGTAACCCCGCGAAGCGATATCTTGGCAAATATGATTGAGGACAATTCCTTTCCTCTCGTCATCGACGAGTCCCATGGCCAGCGGTGCTGCATTGGAGGTTTGGCTGCCCGACCCATATTGACCTCTCGCTGCGTCATAGAATTGGTCGTGAAAAGCAGCTTTTACGCGCTCCGCTCGTTCCGCTAAATCCGCCGCTTCCACCGACATGCCCAGTATCTCGGCGATTTGGCTCAGCACGTAGAGGTTGTAATAATAAAACGTTGTCGCCGTAATTGGAACTGGTGTATTCTGTGCAAAAGGCGGATTCGGCCCCACGTCCGCCCAGTCTCCCAAACCATGCGTCAACACATCCTGCTCCGCTTTGCTCTCAAGATAATCCACATAACGAATCATCATATCGTAATGTTCTTCCAGAATGCGCTCATCCCCGTACCAGTGGTACATGTACCATGGTACTAAGATCGCTGCGCTTCCCCACTCCGGCGAATCGCGGAAGCCCGCTTCAAACACCGCATATTCCGGAGCAATGTCGGGAATCAAGCCGTTTAACAATTGTGCGTCCTCCATGTCTCGGACCACTTTGCGAAACAAATGAGGCAGCTCATAATTGTACATCATGGATGGACCCATGAGATGTACTTCTTCCAGCCAGCCTAACTTTTCGCGATGCGGACAATCGGTGAATACACTCTTGATGTTGCTGAGCATCGCCCAGCCAATAATCTCATGAATTTTGTTCCACATGGGATTGGAGCACTCAAAGGAGCCGATGGTTGGGATATCCGGATAAATAAATTGCCCAGTCAATGCCTCCAGAATGGGCATTCCAGATATCCCCTCCTGGGAGACAAACTCTCTCGGAACAGCGCCTTCGATTTGGATATACCGGTAGCCCGTATAGGTAAATTGGGGATGCCACGTTTCTCTTTCATTTCCTTTTTTCGTATATAAAAAATAATTGCTTTCATCCTCAATCTGCTGCAGCTCCTGCTTCACACAGCCGTGTTCATCCACCAACTCAGCGGGTCTAACCACAACGCGGCTTCCAGCCTGTCCTCCAGATAAGGTGAGCGTGAACCACCCAGAAAAGTTTTGGCCTAAGTCAGCGACATAAATGCCTTGATCAAACTGACTCCATGTGACGGTGTTAAACTCTCTCATCACCTTCAATGGCTGGTTCAGCTCTGCTGCCAATTTCCCCTGCGGAGCTTCCACCTGTGAGGCCTGCGACCACGAATCATTCATGACAAAAGCTGGCATGTCCCATCCAGTCTGCTCACGTCTAGCATCGTAATCCTCCCCACCGTACAGGCAGGAATACACAATCGGTCCGGGCGCAATCGACCACTGCTCATCCGTCACGATCCACTCGATTTTCCCGTCCGTATACTGAATGGACAGCTGCATGATCAGCTTCGGATCGCCTTGCTCCACATCCTTCGCCCCAAAGTCTCGCTGTACGCCATCTTTCATATAGCGTCCCGGCTCATTGTGCACATTGTAAAAGCCATTGCCCAGCATGACACCAACAGCGTTGGCACCTTGTCTCAACAGCGACGTAACATCGTGAACCACATACTGGCACGTCTTCCTCGGGTTCGTCCAGCCAGGCTCCATGACAGAGTCGCCTACTTTTTCCCCGTTCATCCTTAGCTCGAGTTGTCCCAAACCGCAGATGTAAGCTCTTGCCCGTAGAACAGGGCGATCCACTGTAAACTCTTTGCGCAGTAATGGCAGCGGAACAGATCGAGCGTAGCCCTGCGCAGGACGCCATGCCTCACGAAGACGATCTTCGGAGCCAAGTCCAATCCACTTCGCCAGCCAATCACTTTGCTTAAGCAGTCCCATTTCCCAACTAGCGAGACCACTTTTGGTTACAACGTTCTCAGAGTCCCAAACCGTAACCTGCCAGAAATATTGCTCTCCAGACAGCAGCTCAGGACCTGCGTAAGTAATTAAAGCATTTTGCCCAGAGCTCACTTTTCCGCTATCCCACAGATCAGCCGCACTCTCCATAAGTTTCTCCGCTGTCGAAGCCACTCGGATCTGATACGCAGTCTGCCTAACACCCCGCTGCTCCGTCGGCCTGAAACGCCAACTAAACCTTGGCTCCGTAACATCAATACCTATTGGGTTCACTCTGTCCTCTACCAGAAGACTCGCAATTTCCAGCATTTTAGCCACTCCTATCCCTTAATCGCTCCTGCTGTCATCCCCGCAACAATATGCTTCTGCATGAGTACATAAGCCAGAACAACAGGCAGCGAAATCATCATAATGTCCGCAAACACCAAGTTCCAATCCGACGCATGCTGACCAAAAAAGAAAAAGACCGTCAAACTCAGCGTAAATCGACTTGGACTATTTAAAAAATAAAGTGATAAATTAAAATCGTTCCAGATCGTCATAAAAGTTAAAATAAATGCCGTCGCATTAATCGGTTTCAGCAGCGGAAAGATGACCTTCAAGAACAATTGAAATCCTTCCGCCCCGTCAATACTTGCTGCTTCATCAATTTCACGGGGAACACCTGTAAAAAATCCAATGTACAGATAGGTCGTAAATGCAAAATTCGTTGCGATATATAAGAAGATGATCCCCACGTAATTTCCCGTCAAATGAAGTTCCTTCAGGAACATATACGTCGTAATAATGGAAATGGGGAGTACCATGCCCGTCAATAGAAGAGAGCGTAGAAACCGGCAAAAAGCATCATTTCGGCGTTGAATAATATAAGCAGAAAGTGAACACAACAGGATGACCCCGATTACACTGGCACCTGTGACTAAAATCGTGTTACCGAACGCTTTTCCAATATGCGCCTCACGAAATACTGTGGAATAGTTCTCCCATATTCGCCAAACCTTCGGTAAAGCAAGGCTCAAATCGGCCGCTTCTTGTTGGTTCTTAAATGAATTCAGTAAGATGAGCACGGACGGAATGGCTACAAACATACTGAGTAGGACTGCGATCAATTCAAGAGAATAACGTTTAATCGGCTGGGGCATCGCTTTACACCTCTTCTTCTCTGTTTCCTAGTAATTTGTTCAGTACGAGTACGATAGCAAGAATCATAAGGAAGAGGATCACATTGGCAGCTGTCGCTTCGCCGAACCGCCCCTGAGCAAAGCTTTTGAATATAACGATATTGAGGACGTTGGAAGCATTGCCTGGCCCTCCACCCGTTAGACCGTACACGATGTCAAATACCTTCAGACCGCCGATGATACTGAACATAATATTCGCATTGGTCACCGAGCGCAGTAAGGGCAGTGTTATATATCGAAACTGTTTCCATTTGTTGGCACCATCAATGGTTGAAGATTCATACATATCGCGAGAAATACTTTGTAATCCAGCTAAAAATAAAACCATGTGAAATCCAGTCCACTTCCAAATTTCTACGAACGATACCGCATACATGACAATCTGACGGTCAGTAATCCAATCTTTTGCCCAACTCTCCAGATGAAGTAATCTTAGCGTTTGATTCAATATCCCCTGCTCGGGATGATAAATAGCTGTAAAAGCTAAGGCAACCGCAACGCTGCTTAAGATCGCCGGGAAGAAAAGCATGGAGCGCAGATACACTGCTGACTTGAGCTTCTGGTTTACGTATAGAGCTAACGCCAAACCAAGGGTTATTTTTATAATCGTAGTTAGGATCGTAAACAAAAACGTATTGCGAAAGGAAATGGTCGCATCCTCGTTATCCAGCAGGCTTCTGAAGTTATCCCATCCGATCCAATGAAACTTGCCAATGCCACTCCAGTTCGTAAACGCATAATAAAAACTAACAACAGAAGGAAGAACGAAAAAGACGACAAACACCAATAGGCCGGGAAGAAGCATGCTATAGGAGTAATTTCTCTTATTCAGCGTTTGCATAGAACACCTCTCTCTGAATGAAGAAAGAGAGCTGCACGCAGCGGCTCCCTTCCTTTTCAAGCTCCATGTTACTTAAATTTCGGATCGTCTTTCGCTTTTGCATTCTTTTCAAACTCTTTCTGCATCGCATCCATGACTTGGTCTGGATTTTTGCCGCCAGCCATCAAGTCTTGAATGTACACTTCAGGTGTTCCATAGCCATATTTGAAGCCAGAGCCAAAGTTAACGACACCTTTGCCTTCATCCACAAACTTCTTCGCATCTAGCTCCGGAGGTGTCAGCTTTGTTTTCGACACACCTTTGATCGCTGGAATACCGCCTTCGTTGGCGAAGAAAATATTTTGTGTCTCAACAGATTCAAAATAGTTCATGAACTTTTGCGCTGCCTCTTGATTTTTGCCTTTTACAACATACATCGCATTCGGGCTAAACAAAGGCAACCGCGGTTTGCCATCATCCACAGGCATCATGAACGCGCCAATATCGTTCAACTGATCAGGGAACTTCTTCGTCATATCCGTCATGACCCAAGTCGCCATGTAGTACATGCCCGCTTCTCCCGTTGCAAGCGCCTTTTGCGCGTTATCATACGTATCAGAGAGGAAGCTTTTGTTGATATAGCCTTTAGTTTTGAGATCTAGCATCACTTTTAAACCTTTTTTGAAGTTCTCCATTTGTCCAAACTTCATCGTATTCTCATTGATCCCTTTGACCAAACTCACATAATCTGGCGTCGCTGCCGCCTCAAACGGAGCTAACTGCAGCGTCCAAGCGTCTTTTCCTGAGAAGTACACGGGTGTTTTGCCCGCTTTTTGAATGGCATCGCTTACCTTTAAGAAATCATCATAGGTCGTAGGTACTTGTAAATTTAAGCTTTGGAATAACTTTTTGTTATAAAGAACGACCCCCACATTCGCGCCTTGATAAGGACCGGCGTAGAATTTCCCATCCACATCCATGGCACCTGTCCACGCTTTGGAATCAAAATTTTTCATCCATTCTTGCCCATCCTGCAGCACGAAGTTCTCGGCCGGATTACCAAGTTGGGTAATATGGGCTTGATCTGAGTAATACAAGAGAATGTCTGGTTTATCTTGAGTGGCAAACCGGGTTTTCACTAAGTTATCCCCTTGGTCGCCATCGGCAATTTTTTCAAGCTGTAAATCGAAGCCTTTCGTCGCAGCATCCTTCACGACCGCCTGCATCCCCGCTTGATCCCAGGAAGCATGCATTAATACTTTTAATGATACATTTTTCGCTGGTGCTGGCGTCGCCGTTGCTGCTGTAGTAGCGCTAGCTGCAACCGTTGCCGCTGCCGATGGTGAAGGTGATGCGCTGCCCCCGCTCCCACACGCTGTTGTTAAGATCATGGTAGATGCCAAAACTGCTGATATTGTTCCTGCCGATTTTACCGTTAATAAACCCCTCATCTGTATTCCTCCTCTTGTAAATGCTTACAAACCTAGTGTATAGGAATTACGTTTGTCGATAAATGGAGATATGTTCATGGGGAAGTGGACTTTTATTCAATCTTCAGTTCCCCCGGATAACTGTATTGATTCCTCTCTTTTTTTCAAGTAAGCTTGTCTTACAATTTAGGAAGGAGTCGTCGTATGTTCGCTTATAAGACCTTCCAGTTCCGATTATTTATCACCTATTTGATTGCTATGTTAGTTTTCGCCACGGTCATCGGGGTTCCTATGTACTTGTATTTAAAAGGAAATATTGAGTCGAACATCGCTGGCAATGTTGAACAAAAGGTGGAAACTTCCTCTGCGCAAGTAGATCAGTGGTTTCAAGAATTCGCTAATATTACGACCCAGCTTTATTTAGATAATACCGATAATGCTGTCGTACGGCGATTAGATACACTCTCCTCATCTGGCGTTGACATTGATAAGCTGAGTGTAAGTAAAACTATTTATAACAACCTCTCGCTTCTTACTGAAATTCATAAACAACTGAATCGCATGAGTATTGTTACGGCTAGCGGGGATCTTTATTCAAATAAAGACTATTCTAAATCGTCCTCACAGTTGTTAAATGAGATGAATGTACAGCCGGTTCGCGAGGCAAAAGGAGCTGTTGTCGTCCGCTTCTATGAGCATGATCCTTGGATTTCTCCTGGTGCTGAAGGGAATCAGCCTGTTCTTTCTTTTTCAAGGCAATTACGGGTGGCAGATCGGGAAATTGGTTTCCTAGAGGTTCAATTCACAGCCAAAGAACTCATGCAAACGCCTTATCAAGGAAAGAATCCACTCTCAAATGTCAATTTCGTTGTATTCTCTGAAGATACCATCCTTTATCCTACGCCCAAAGAGCACGCAATGATCGCAGATAACGTTCAAACTGTACGTTCTTTGATGAGTAGCGCTACCCATTTTAGCTCTTATCTGACCAATAATCGTGGTGAAAGCGCTTATATCGTCGCGATCCGTTCTAATCATACGCCATTTACGGTCATGTATGTAATTCCGAAGAAAGAGCTTTTAGCGCCTCTTCAACTATTTCGGAATGTCACCTTGCTGGCCGTCGTACTCTTAATTCTGATGTCAACCGCCGTCTTTTACATTTTATCTCGAACATTGACTTCGCCCTTATTCAAGCTTAGAAAAGCCATCGACTCCATCTCACTGGAGGATCGCAGTCCTGATATTGATAATAAATTCAATGAAGATGCCATTGAAATGCTGAATCGCTCTTTCCGCAGAATGAGTGAAAGGCTGCAGCAATCCTTGGAAGAGACGGTCCAATTTCGGACGATGCAGCTGCGTTCTCAATTCGAGGTGCTGCAAGCACAGATCAATCCACATTTTTTATTTAATATGCTGGGTGTGATTAAAGCGCTGGCTGATCGAGAACGGAATGAGCAGATATCGGACATTTCAGGGAAGTTAGCTCAGTTCTTGCAATACCCCATTACAACCAAGAAAACAGTTGCCCATATGGGCGAAGAGATTCAATTCGTAGAAGACTATCTCCAACTGCTTAAAGTGAGATATATGCACCGTCTTTCGTATACGATCGATGCGCCAGAGCATGTACACAGAGTTCAAATTCCGAAATTGACCATACAGCCACTCGTTGAAAATTGTATCCAGCACGGTTTTATTAGTAATCCGATCCTGATGATCCATGTCCACGTCAACATTTTCGATGACCGCTGGGAGCTATTAATTAAAGATAATGGACCGGGCTTTCAAGCGGAAAAACTATCCGACATCCAGCAACAGATGAGTGAAAATAATGAAAAAATACGTACACATCAAGCCCTTGATCCGCTAACGATCGGAGGGATGGGATTAATTAGCACGTATATCCGACTGAAGCTTCTGTACAAAGAAGATCTTTCCTTTGTTATTGGCAACGGGAAGGAAAACGGTTCGTATATCCTCATATCCGGGAAGCTTGATCACAAGGAAAGGTGAGACAACCATGCATATTTTAATTGTCGACGATGAGCCTTTTTTTATCGAGGAATTAAAGCGGATTATTAACAAATTTAGACTGGAGAATGGGTTATCCATTGAGGACATTCACGAAGCTTACAGTGGGCAACAGGCTTTACAAATCATTGAATCTGCTCGTCCTGATGTAGTGTTCTCGGACATTCGGATGGCGTCTATAGACGGCTTAGAGCTTGCCCAGACGATTCAGAAAAAATGGCCAGACCTCCCGGTTATTATCGTTAGCGGCTACCCTTCCTTTGACTATGCACGCGAAGCCCTCCGCGCTCAGGTGATGGAGTATTTGCTTAAGCCCATCGATGAAAAAGCCATGCATCAGCTGCTTACTCAATTATATGCGAACCACGATCAGCGGAACAAAGAGGAGATTTCCCTGTGGTTACAACAGTTAGTTGAATTGAGCAAGCCGGAGGATTTAGAAATCTGGCGAGATGCCGCTCCGAAGCAATATGAGCAGTTTATGATCGGTTTGATTCGAACGCAAGAAGCGATACATCCTGTGCAATCTAGTAGTTCTGAACAGGAATACGTATGGATCAATGTCTGTACAAACAAGTGGGATTACCTTGTCTTTATCGGCTTCACGAAGGAGCAGTCTGAATCCAGATATGGAGATCCAAATGACATTCTGGCTACGTTCATCAAGAAGCCTGAGCACATGTCCTTCATCTACACACCAGAGCCAGTTAAGATTGATCTCATGGCGCGAACGATTGAAAGTTTATATCAGCAGTTGGACTTGACCAAAGTTATTGGTGAGCAGCTCAATACACCTTTGCTCCCAACAGCCTCCCTTCACTCTTTGAATCAAAAAGAAGATAAACTTGACTATCTCGTTAATAAATTAACGGCATTCGTCACGAGCCAAGATGAGCCCTCTTTTCGAAAAGAGATGGAAAAGCTCTTTAAGGAATGGAAGCATGCGCAGTGCAATAACCATGTTATTGAGCAAGGCCTCAAACAAATTCTACGCGCTGTAGCCAAGCACGAACCGGAGTGGACAACGTTTACGTTGAATCGGTTAAACAAACAGATCGAGGAAATCATCGTATTCGCCAATAGCTTTGAAGAAGTTAGCGAAGCCTTTTGCCAGATGATCTCTCCGCTGTTTCAGGAAAACAATGAGGCTACGAAGCCTGAGGATGACTCCTCATCCTTATATCTGAGAGTAACGGCCTATATCACGACACACCTATCAGAACCGCTTACCATGAACGATATTATCGATACATTCGAGTTATCCAGAACGTCTATTTGGTCACTGTTTCGTCAGCATGGCAAAACAACATTCATCGAGTACCTGACCAATAAACGACTGGAAAAAGCCAAAAAGTTGATGAAGCATTATGATTCGATGAAACTAAAAGACATCGCTGAACAGGTCGGCTATATGGACCATCATTATTTTAGCCGTATTTTCAAGTCTGTAACCGGGCAGACGCCTACGGAATATAGGAGTCAGCTGGGCTAAGAGCTGCGGGGCAATGGGCAGTCCCACCGGGCAAAGATGCGAAAAGGCACTTATTTTCGAGAGAAATAAGCCAAAATAGATAAGTTTAGTGCGAAAGTGCAACCTTTGGGAGTGAATTAGTGCTCAAATGAGTCGCGTTGGCAGAAATAGTTGCACTTTCGCAAGCATTTTTAATCAGAGTAGCATTCTGATAAAAAATGCTGCTTTTTTGCAATTCTACAAATGCAAAAAGGGTGCCCCGCCACATACATGGCTTCGGGGCACCCTTACTTTTTAATTGTTGACCTCTACCTCAGCCAACTGCAGCATATAACCGTCCGTACCAACTTGTCTGAGATTCGTCGCATAAATGCGGATTCTGTCTGTGTTGTCCGCAAAGCCCCATGAGAAGGATTGCCCCGCGTTTCCTGGCTTCGCGTAGCCCGTCTTCACAACTCTGTCCAGCCACGTGGACCCGTTCCACACCTGAATCTTAAAATCTACCGGGAAACCGTCTCCGACATAGCCGGCATCGTTTCTAGGGTAGAGCGTGACGCTCGAGAACGTTTTGATCGATGGCATGTTGATTTCAATCCACTCGGTATGGTTCGTCGTGATGCTTACTTGGCTGGAATAGCCATTCGCCCCGCTGACCGTATTCCGCTGTCCGTCCACAAGTTTACCTTTAAACCAGCCGAAATTCTCTACCGAGCTTGATGCCGCGATTGGAGAATTAAGCGCCAAATTCACCTTAGCGTTCGTATTATAGGCTTGCAACTCAGCTAGCTGCATAAGGTAATTGCCGGATGTTCCGTTTAATTTCGTTCCCTCAAATCGGATATAGCGATAGTTAACCGTGGAGAAATTAAACGTTTGCGGGCCGACAACAGGCGCGCCGCCGTTATAGTTCGTTCGACTCGTTCCTGAAATCGTCGTAAAGTTAACGCCATCATTGGAGCCTTTGATCGAGAAATCTACGGGGAAATGGTTGCCTTCGTAGCCCTGGTCATCTCTTCCGTAAGCGACAATGCGATTGATGTCCGTTGGAGTGCCCAAATCAACGGTAACCGACTGCGTTTGCGTTGCGACGCTGGATGCCGGCCAACTGGTCCAGCCCATCGCGCCATTACCGATATTACTAAGCAGACTATGCGTCACTTCATCGGTCAAAGCGGCTTTGAACCAGCCGAAATCTTCCGCGCTAGAGCTTGAGGACACTGGCTTGCCCGCTGCTAAATTCGGATTTGGAATGAAGGTATTCGGAATGATCGGTCCTGGATTCACTGCATTTGATGTCGGTGCAAGCAGATATTGGACCACACTGTATGGCGCTAAGGTAATCGTTCTAGTAAACGTATTGCTCGAAGCAACAATGGAGCTTTCGATCGGATCCATGCTCTCGCTAGGCCCAATGCTGTAGCCTCTCAAACCGCGCGCGTAATCCTGATAGTAGTTCCCATGAACCGCATCAACTAAATAACCCGTCACCGAAATGTTTTTCCCAGCAGCAGCATAGGGCAAGTTATTTTCCGTAATGGTAAACGTATTCGTTACATTGGAATTGTTCCACGCGATTAACGATGTCCCCGTACTCGCTGTATCTTTGGTCGCGAAGCCGAATGTATTGTTATCGGCATGACCAGTTACCGTCGTCGTCAACTTCGTCCCGTACATGTTGTTGTACATTTTAGTCACATTAAATACAGCTTTGCGATGATTATCCACGGTTAAGAGCCCTAGATCACCGTTAAACTTCTGCGTAACACTCCAAGCCTCTGTCGGCGAAAAATAAAAGATTTTGCTCAGATTGGCCTTATTGGAAGCTAAGTACATTTTTCTTGCGGCATATGCGCCTAAGAAATTCGTATCCAATGAGGAGCCTGGCCCGGTTGCCATGTTATACGTGTAGTTCCATTCATTGGCTAAGATCGGCTTGCTGCCCAATCCACGGCTATTCAACATCGTTTGAATGGCATCGACACTATTCCAGTCCGTATCTGTTTCGCCATAAGCGTGATAGGATACAAAATCAAAAGGCACAGTCGGATGGCTTTGCAAATAGTCGAGCAAGGACGTTAAATACACAGACACATGGCTTGCTTCACCATTTCCGCCAACAAGAGCCGTAGGATCAATAGCTTTCACGGCTGCCGCCGTATTGGCATATAACGTATTGAAGTCAACGGTTGTGCCTGAGAAGAAATTAATCGGCTCGTTCCACACTTCCCAGTACCAGCCGGTATGCCCGAGATTTTTGTAATGCTGAACCGTCGCCTTCACGATATTATTCCAATCCGTCATGCTGCTCGGCATCGCATTCCAAGCGCCTAACTGGCTCGGCGTATAGCTGAGCGTCATGAATGGCGTCATCCCTTTGGCCAGCAGCGGTAATACGACTTTATCTAACTGATCAAAAATGTAAGTAAAATTCGGGCTTGTGCCCTGAACGATATTGTAATAGCCAGGGTCAAACAAATGATCCAAGCGAATCAACTGCAGACCGGCCTCCGCATATTTGTCATACTGTTCAGGTAAGAAATTCAGATTTTTTGTTGCTGCATAGCCGCCTTGGGAACCGTTTAACAATTTGGACTTGTCATAGGTCCCCGTGCTGGAGTTGTAATCTGCTGTAATGGTAATGTTAGCCGCATGTGCTGAGTTAGGAAACAGGTAGGCACAAGACATGAAAACTAGCACACAAATGAGTGAAGCTAAAGACATTTGACGTTTCATATTAATCAACTCTCCTTTTTAAATTCTCTATCGATCTAGCTTGCGTTGTTGGATGGATCCCCCTTCCCTGGTGAAAGCCCTTTCATAACTCCTACTGTACGCGATCTGATTTATATTTTAAATAGAGTTTTGTTTAACAGAGAGGTGGATATTTGTTCATTTCCTCCGTAAATGAAGCAAAAATCCAGCATCCTCGAGGGGTGCTGGATTTTGAATCATTGTGCTCTTTATTTGTTATGCAAACCATCCCTGTATTGCCCCGGTGTCTTTCCTTCGTACTTTTTGAAGATACGAATGAAGTAGGGCGGTTGATAGCCAATCTGCTCGGCAATATCATTAATTTTATCATCCGTTTGGTATAACAGCTCTTTGGCCTTATCCAGACGTACTTTCGTTAAATAATCAATAAAATTCATCCCTGTAATCTGCTTAAAGCCTAGACTGAGTTTCTTCGCATAGGTAGCGTTCTGCTCGGCGCATGATTCTAGCGAAATATCCGTCATATACGCATTGTGGATCCTAGCGACCACCTGCTCAACCAGTTGCTTCAGCTTCATATCCTGGTTATCGCCAATCCATTGCACATACGGTTCAATTACACTTGAACGGAACCAAACCAGCATATCACTAGGCTCATGTAGTTGTGTCAGCTCTACATGCAGCTGTTTACCGCCATAAATCGCATGTAAATTGTACCCAGACTGAATGATTAGATGATGTATGCTTCCGAGCAGCTGCAGCATGCCTTGCAGGACGTAGAACTCCTTGGCGGAATTGCGGGTCAGCTCAGTGATGAACGTTTCAGTTAGCCCGATGGCTTCCTCGGCTTCTCCCATGCGTACCGCTTGCAGCAACTCCTTCTCCACCGTGAGAGGATAGGTAAATGGTTCATAGTCATTTTCGGACCAGCTGCCCATATCCAATACTTGATTACCTTCTTCTAAATCACGGAAACGAAGTGCCTGACGCGCCTGAACAATCAAATCGGGTATCGCTTTTAACTGAGGGGATACTTTCCCGATACTGATGGTTACCTTTACTTTCAACATTGTATGAAGGTTATGTATGATTTCGTCGCCTAAGTTCATAAGCTGTTGTTTGATGCGTTCGATGTCCTCTTCTTCAGGAAACATCATAAAGAGACCAATGGATAAATCCTGAAAATTGATGACGCTTGCCCCTTGCATCCGGCTATTTACGAGTTCCTCGACGATATTCGCCGCAGCAAAGGTTACTAATTGCTCATCGCCTTTCTCAAACTTCCCTTCCACTTGAGAAATCCCAAGCAGTTCAATGACTGTAAATGAAAACTTCTTGTTCGTCACATCCCAACCGTACGTCTTCATTCGCGTGCTGATTTCATGCTCGGACATGTAATAATAATGCCCTTCCACAAATTTTAGCAAGAATCCGTCACGCAGCGCCGGCAAGCTCATCTCCAACCGCGTTTTAAACACTTCGCTCTCCTGAGTTACATGCAGCCAGCGATTCTCAATGAATGCTAACTCATCCTTGCTGTTGGTTAACCCATCATCGCTTCGCCCAGAACGAAAGATGCCTACTAGCCTGCCAACAGGCTGATAGAGCTTATTTGAAGCAAACCAAGACAGCACAATGGCAATTACTAAACCGAGAATACTCGCAACGATCATCAAATGCGACATAATGACAACCGGCTTGGTAAGAAGCGTTAATGGAATCGCCGTCACATACGTCAAGCCAATCTTAGGCATTTCAAGTTGTGCAACCGCGTATTTCTGACCTTCATAAACAAATTTAAACGAAGCATCCTTGTTACCGCCGACAATTTGCTCCCTTAATGCCGAAGTCAACGGACTGACTAGCTGTTTTTCCTTAACACCCGTTGTCACCCACGCCATATTTTTATCCAAAATAAAAGCGGCTCCTGTGCCATCAGGGTTCAGCCCGCGCAGCAAGTTGTTCATCTCATCTGGATTCAAATCAACAATGAATGCTCCATAGGGCTGACTGCTGATGACTGGCAGCTTATACACCAACGTCATCTTCGACAATTGCGTATCCTTGCCTGGAATTAATCCAAATTTCCAGAAAAAACCGCCGTCGGCTTTCAAGTTTTCCTTGTACTGTGCGATCTCGTCCTTTGAGGCGATCGGAACTACTCCCTTATCCGGTGAAATCAGCACATTTTTCTGTTCCATATACAGCTGAACCTGCTGAATCATACGATCGGCATGAGAATAAGTGGTCAACAACTCAAACATATTTTGTGCCAACCGAAAATTGTCTTCATAAGAATCAATCCGTAATTGATCGTTGAATACTTGATTTTGCGCCAATTGGTTGGTTATGATTTCTACCCGCTCAAATTGCGCGCTAAGCTGCTCTGCCGCTTGCTTCAGCCGCAATGAGTGCGTATGCTCTACCTCGCGCTCGATGTGTGCGGTGCTGATTACATAAGTGCTGACCGCGATCAGCGCTGTCGGTAAGCTAGAGATGAACAGTACAATAGCAAGGCTTTTGCGGAAAAAACGTCCTTTTTCTGTTCGCTTCCTTGCTAGGTTTCTGAAACGCCAAAGCCAAAGCTTCATGATGACTATCCCCCAAACTTCCGCTTGAAAGCGTATACGATTTTACTAAGTATACCAAGTTTGTTAGGCAGAAACCAGAGAAACGCCAAGCCGGATACATCGGGTGGCTTGGCGAAACTGAATGGGATACTATAACTGAGACTTCATAAATGCAATGGACTGCATAAACGTTTCATCGGTTTTCTCATACTGGAAGCATTCTAGAGAAAGCCAGCCTTCATATCCGATTTGCTGCAGAGCGGCAAATCCGCTTCGGAAATCAATATGTCCTTTCCCAGGAACATCCCGATTCGAATCAGCCAGATGCACGTATCCAAGCCATTTACGCGACTCGATCAACGCCTTATTCATGTCGGCCTCCTCCATATTCATATGGAAAAAGTCAGCGAGCATAACCATATGCTGTGAGTTGACTTGCTCGCATATCGCCACAGCTTGATCCACCCGCTTCAAATAATGCGTTTCATACCGGTTGATCGGCTCCAGAATAACTTTGGAACCAACGCTCCCAGCATACTCCGTTAATTCATGCAGCTGTTCGATCAATAGCTCATCTTCAGCTTGAAGCGCTGTTTTCCATGGTGATAAATCCGGCAGCTTCGTATCGCCGAACACAGGAACCAGAATTAACCCTGAAGCGCCTACTTCAGAGGCCAAGCCAAGTAAATTTTTGATTTCCTTCTTGGATTCCTCGCGAACAGCCTTCTCTGCATACAACAGTCGCGAGTTATAGCCTTCGCATACCCCAGCAGCTTGAACCCCATACTCCTTAAGCGCTGATTTGACTTCACTAGTTTGCTGAATTAATGTGCTTCCATGCAATTCCATACCTGTGTATCCGTAGCGTGCTGCATTTTGCACCTTTTCTCTAAATGAGTTTCCCGGGGTAATCGCTTCTTGAATCGAAAATTTCATCCGTCATTTCTCCTTTGTATGGGTATCTGCTTATTCAGCTTCAAATAGCTGTTTTATCCTCTGTAAGCTTGCTGCAATTTCCTCTGTATGGGCCTTATAGAAGCGATCACGCACTTCAGCAATCACTAAGCCTTCATAACCTTTAAATTGGCTTATAATTGTCTCATAGGGAATGCTGCCCCAGCCAATTGGCAAATGCAGGTCGCCTCGACCAAGAGCGGTCCAGTTTTTATTCCCGAACGCGTTATACGACGAACGATCTGTCAAACGAGTTTCCTCGAATTGTCCGAAGTTATCGTTAATATGGACATGAGCAGCCAATCGGGCGCAGCGCGCTGCCGCAGCCTCATAATCGTAGCCGTAATAACTTGCGGCCAAATGATCGTGTCCGATATCATACGTCATTCGGATGCCTGGATGGTTTAACCGCTCCACTAGCTCAGCGACCTTCAAGGAGCTTTCAATTTCGATGTTTTCCACCGCTAAAATGACACCCTCCGCCTGTTCCGCCGCAATTAACAGCATTTCGGCGAACTGCAGCTCCAAGTTTTCGTCATCGGATTGCTTCTCGAAGTGAACCACAAGAATGTCGCTGCCGATAAGTCGGCAAAAGGCCATACTGCTAAGCATGACTTCCAGTGTCTTCTCCGGCATGCTTCTTGTACGCAGATTCATGGCTCTTGACTGGTGGACGCTATATCGAAACGGATATTGTTTCAACATGTCGACTACCCACCGAGTTCGACCTAAGTGTAAGCTGCCATTGAAAATCAAATCCAAGCTCTCGGCATTCAGCTCTACCGCCTCGACGCCCATTCTCGCTGCCATATCCAGTGCTCTTGGTAAATCTTCCGCATCACAGTTTAAGGAGATGCCCATTTGAACCATGTTCATTCAGCTCCTTTCCTGTTTCATCTGCAACCATTTGCAGCTTTGCTATAACAGGATAATGGTCCGACGGATACTTCCCATCGATCATACGACGGTCAATCTCTACAGAGAGTACTTGCAAGCCCGAAGTCACGAAAATATAATCGATAGGCTCGCCCTCGGTCTCACCCGCGTATTTGGCATTCGCCGATAAACCGATCGGCCCTTCCAAGACGGAGTAAGCGTCCGACATGTCCACGAATCCCTCGCGAATCGCTACTTCCCCGCGCATGATACGAATGGTTGACTCCTCTGGATTCGCATTGAAGTCCCCCATCAACACAGCTGGGGCATTCTTTTGTTTGCGAATTTGCTGAATCCGTTCCCAGATCAGCTCGACGCCTTTCTCCCTTGCCTGCATCCCAAGATGATCCAGATGGGTGTTGAATACCAACAACTCTTCTCCGCTGTTCTTGTACTTCAAATGTGCCCAAGTACAAATGCGGGGCAACGAACTGTCCCAGCTTTTACTACCCTTCTTCTCAGGCTGCTCAGATAACCAGAATGTATCATGCTCCAGGAGCTCAAGCTCCTCCGTTTTATAAAAGATGGCACAATGCTCATCCTCTCGGCCACCGAGGCGCCCCTCGCCAACATAGCTGTATTCGTTCAGCTTCAAATCTTCCAACATATGAAAACGCATTTCCTGCGTACCAAATACGTCTGGATTATGCTCTCTAATCATCTGTGCCGCCTTATCACAGCGGTAGACCCAAGCATGATCACCGTCATTGCCTGTACTCGTTCTAAGGTTGAAAGTCAGAACTGTGATGCCCATAATTCCACCATTCCCTTCCTTCATATCAGTTGTCTTACCTCACACGAGCGATAGGCTTGCGTTCCAGTAGCATAAACGCACCAATCACCAACGTGAGCAATAGCAGCACACCTACGATGGATGAAACGCCGAAGGTTTGCATCCACAGTGGTGCACCATTCAACTGCTTATACACATAACCGCCTAAGATAGGCCCTAGAAATCCGGCAAGCCCCGTCATCGCATTAAACACAGCCAGGAACATCGCTCGTTCACTTCTAGGCGTTTCTCCAATGGTAAAATTAAAGATGAGCAGATTAAAACCGCCTAGCCCGATTCCAAGCAGCACATGGACGAGCAGTAGAACTGGAATCACAGGAAGTACCGTAATCAATCCCCAAACAAGGCAGCATAGGGATAAAAATGGCAATGTCCAGAATAGCAGTGTTCGGGTGGGATAACGCAAGGTCAATTTTCCCCATATGTAATAGCTCGCCATCATGACCAAATTCTGCACGATCACGACGTACGAAATCGTTTCGTAACGAATATGCATAATGTTCTGCATGACATAGTTAAAAAGTGGAATGGCGATGTTCATTACAAACAACCATGATGCAATAAAAAACATCGATCTCCGGAACATCCGATTCCGGAACGGGGCAAGCAGCATATCCCGCTTAAGGGCTTCTCCTGACTTCTCTAACGGTGGATTCGCATAACCAAACAGACATAGCAAGTTAGCTACCGTACATACACCGCAAATTATAAACAGGATTTCAAACCCATACCCGCCGGGATACTTCTCGAGCACATGTCCGCCCAACCATACGCATATACTGCCAACGCCCCATAGAATCATGTTGCGTATCCCGAAGTATCTTCCTCTGATAGGTGCTGGTACAATATCTCCTACAAGGGATGACCACGCAGGAGTGGAAAAATATTTGCTCAAAAACGAAATCGCGCAAAACACCAAATACATATTCGCTTGGTGAGACCCCGAAAACCAAAACGGAATAAACCCACAAGCCACCCAGAATGCTCGGTGCATAAAACCGAACAGGGTATGAACAAGCAGCCGATTTGACACCCCTTGAATGAATAGCGCACCCAATACCTGTGTCACATTCGCCAGAACGGGAATGGCGAGTGCAATGCCAATCTGCAATGGTGTGGCGCCTAAATAAAGCAAATAGCTCGTTTGGAAAGGTCCCCCCAAAATGAAAACGACGGAAACCGCAGGAATTCCTTCGAGTGTGATGATGTACAAATTTTTACGATGCGTACTAATCTTTCTTTTAAACAGCCTTCCTTTTCCGAACCGCTGCAGTGCAAGATTCATCGTGTGACTCCTTCCTCAGCAGCATCCTGGAACCGAGCGTTAGGGCAATAAGCAGCAGCAAGACGCCAATGGTCATGAAGATGCCGTACGTTTGCACCCAAAGGGACGCATGGGTCAGCTGTTTGTAAGCATATCCACCCAAGAACGCACCGAGAAACCCGGATATTCCAATTATTGCGTTGAATATACACACAAACATCGCTCTTTCGCTTTGCGGCGTATCGCCAATCGAAAAGTTGAAAACCAACAAATTAAATCCGCTTATCCCCATACCAAGCAGCACATGGACAATTAACAGCACGATCACCGCAGGCAGTATGGTCAGCGCCCCCCAAGCCATACAGCATAAGGAAAGAAGTGGCAGTGTCCAGAACAACAAGGTACGTGTTGTATACCGTGAGGTCCATCGGCCCCAAAGGTAAAAGCCAGCCATCATAGCCACATTTTGCACAATCGTAATGTACGAAATGATTTCAAAGCGGACATGCATTATGTTCTGCATGACATAGTTGAACATCGGAATCGAGACATTCATGACGAGCATGCATAGCGCAATAAACCACATCGATTTCCGAAAGGAAGCATGCCGAAATGGCGCCATCAGCATATCTTTTTTATAGGAATGATGGGACTTCTCAAACGGCGGATTGGTATAGCCAAAAAGGCTGATCAAGTGCGCCACTGTACAAATTGCACAGAGGATGAACAACAATCGGAAGCCTTCCCATCCTGGGTATGCATCCAATAGGCGACCGCCGATCCATAGGCACAGACTCGCGACACCCCAGAGAATCATATTGCGGATGCCAAAATACTTCCCTCGGATTTTGGACGGGATCAGATCTCCCACCATCGATGACCACGCAGGTGCCCCCACATATTTAGACATAAACGAGAGCATGCAGATCGCGATATACATGTTTGCCTGTACGGACTGCGCAAACAACAATGGAATGACTCCGCACGCAACCCATATACTGCGATGTCCGACCGTGAAAAACATGTAAAAATACTTGCGATTTGTAATCCGCTGTATGTACAGTGCGCCTATGATTTGCATAAAATTGGCCAAATGCGGAATGGAGAGCGCAATGCCAATCTGCAGGGGGCTAGCGCTTAAATAAAGTAAAAATGCGGTTTGTACCGGTCCGCTCAATAAAAAATTAACAGCATACGAAGGTATCGCTTCAATCGTCATGACATACAAGCTTTTGCGGTGTGTGCTAAATTTCTTTCTGAACCTAAGCTCCATCGATGGATAGCCCATCATAAGCCACCACTACTTTATGTCCAGACTGGTCAAACGCCATTTGCATCTCGTCGTGCAGCAAATGATGTGCGGTATTAATATGCGTCGCCCAAACTTGCGTATGTTCCTGAACGAGGCCAATTTCTTTCATGCGTTCCAGCATGAGCAAATAATTAGGTATATCAAGATGGGAGTCTACGTGCAGAGGACGCCCCTCCTTATTGCCAAAAGTACATTCCATAATTAGAAGATCTACTGACTTACCTGCTAGGAAATCCCAAACCTCTTGGGAATACCAGCCTGTATCCGACGCGTAGAGCATCTTTCTACCATCCGGTAATTGGATGAGATAATTGATCGCTTTTTCGTTCTGGCCGAACGCCTTATGATTCCCGCACAATGTCGTGATCTTTAATCGACCGACATCATAGCTTTCGAAATAACGAAGGGGATGCATGATGAATTTAGCTCCCAGTTTCTCTATGTTCGTAGCGCCGCTTGCGTTGTAGACAGCAAGCATCTTCTCGCACCATTCGGCTGCCGGTTCGCTCAAGTAAATATGGATCGCCTTGCCGTTATGCTCGAGTTGGCACATCTTGCTGAGCAATTCCCCAATATCAAAGTGATCGGTGTGAGTGTGTGTGATCAGCAGATGCTCCAAATCGTAAGCATCTAGCCCGAGCGTGACCATTTGGTAAAAAATGTCTGGACCAAAATCAATTTGATGCTGGGCATCAATTCGAAATGATGTACGGCTGCGAATATTTTTACCCCCTGCTGCTCGAATTCTTTGGCACAATTCGCAACGGCAAAAATAAGATGGTGAGCCTTCTGCAGCCCCTGTGCCTAGAAATGTCATGTTCATATACGATGTCCTCCTTCTAGGATCATGCTGTTATAAACGACCCGCTGCTGGATAGCAGCGGGTCGATTTTCTTACTTAGCAAATCGTTCTTTATATGCCGCATTCATCTCTGTGATAATCGCTTGGTACGTTTTATCGGCCTTCAATTCCACGATATATTTATCCCATGCGTCGATTGGTTGTTTACCCATAATCACTTGAATTTTCAAATCCTGAAGCTTTTTCATATACTCAGCGCCTAATTTATTGAACGTTTCGCTTTGTAGTCCGACAGCAGGATCACCGATGCTGATCGGTTCACGATCATCAATCAGCTTTTTAAACTTTTCAAATTGTTCGCAGGTGACTAGCGTACTCGCACCAGGCACACGTGCGTATTTGTTGTATGAACTGAAAATTTGACCGATATCGCCGAAGTTATCTTTATCTTTTTGCGGCAAGTTCTCATATCCACACGCTGTCTTCTTGTAGTGGACATTCTCGAAGCCGTAATTTTTCAGCATGTCGCCTTCTGGAGACGCGCCGTAGTCAAGCATAGCAAGAATCTTTTTCAGCTTAGCCTCATTAACGGATTTCTTCGGAATAACCAGTCCGCCAAAGAGACCTGTACCGCGGATGGACATTTTTTTGCCATTAGGGCTTGTCAAATAAAGCGGTGACATGAGAACGGACTTAGGTTCGACTTTAATCAAGTCTTTACCGATATTATTAATATTGTTTAATGTGTTGTTAAAGCTGCCGGCTTTATTCGCTTTCAATTGTTCTTCATGCTGCGTTGTTTTCAACAGGGCAAAATCTTTCGGAATGATGCCTTCGTTGAATGCTTTGTTCAAATAAACGAGCGAGTCACGCGTACCTTGAAGCAGATCAGTGTCGAGCAGCTTGCCGTCCTCCAGCTTCCATTTACCGTTTGCATTATTAAATAAATTTTGGAAAATAATAAAGTTACCCATTTTCTGCGATTCGACGCTTCCCGTGAATCCAAACGTATCCTTTTGCCCATTGCCGTCCGGATCTTTCTCTGCAAATGCCTTCATCATGGCGTACAAATCATCCAGCGTCTCTGGTACTTTCAAGCCGAGTTTATCCAGCCAATCCTGACGAATAATCGGGAAACTGTCGCCATCTAGTGGACGAACACGCGGAATCATATAATTTTTCCCTTTGACCTTCGTATTGTTCCAAATATCAGCTGGATATTTCGCTAGATTCGGGTAATCCTTGAGATATGGCGAGATATCCCAAAACGCTCCCTGCCCCATCATCGTCTGCACATTAGAGGCAAACGGGTCGGAGACGACCATTAGATCTGGAATATCACCGGAAGCCAGTGTAACATTCGCCTTGTCGTTGTAATTATTATTCGAAATTAATGTGATATTCATCTTCATGTTTGTTCGTTTTTCAATTTCTTTCTTAATCACATTGTCATCTGTAAACGGTTCACTTTGAAAGTATGGCGACATCACAGAAATTTCGGTCACGGTCTTATCATCTTTCCCTTGTGCCGCATCACCTGCGGCATTTTTAACCGCACCACCTCCACAACCTGTAGCTAACAACGTAAGTGCAAGTGGTGATAACAACCATTTTTTCCCCTTAAGTTTCATATAAATCCTCCTCTTGGATTAGCTATATCGTTAGCACAACATCTATTGATAAAAGGCATAACTAACACCTCTTATTCCTTCACAGAGCCCACCATAACACCTTTGGCAAAGTGTTTTTGAAGAAATGGATAAATGAGTAGAATCGGTATCGTTGCTACGATAACTGCCGCCATCTTCAACATCTCAGACGGCATTCGCTTCTGCAAGGCCATCTCAGACGCCGCTTCTACCCCCATAGCAGTAGACGAGTCAATCAGCATGTTCTGCAATAGTACCTGCAGAGGATACTTATTCGCGTCATTGATATACAGAATAGCATTGAAGAATGTGTTCCAGTAAGCTACCGCGTAAAATAAGCCAATTGCCGCCATGGATGGGAGAGAAAGTGGCAGGATGATTTTAAACCACACGCCGATATCGGAGCTGCCATCGATTTTCGCAGCATCTTCCAAGCTGGCTGGCACGCTGTCAAAAAAGCCTTTCATCAGGAAGATATACCAACCGCTTGTAAGCGACGGAATAATGAGTGACCACAAGCTGTTAATTAACCCCAAATCGCGGACGAGCAAATACTGCGGGATGATGCCTGGACTAAACAATGTGGTTAGCAGCACCATTAATAGCAGCGCTTTTCTGCCCAACATTTGCTTCCGAGAAAGCGTATAGGCAAACGAAGACGTTACAATTAGGCTGAGTATCGTCCCGACCGTGGTTAGAAACACGCTTACTCCGGACGCTTTCACAAAGGCACTGGTGGAAAGCAAGTACTGATAGGAGGCCAATGTCCATTTCTCTGGAAACAGGATGATGCCGCCTCGGAAATATTGCTCTGGTGTTACAAATGAAACAACGAATACATAGTAGATCGGGAACAAGGTAATTGCGGCCATTATCGTCAGCCCAATGAGATTGGCAATATTGAACACTTTGCTGCCTACGCTCTCTTTCATCCTAATACACCCCTTCCTCTCCGAAGCGTTTGGATAAGCGATTCGCAAGGATAACCAGAATCAGTCCGACAACAGATTTAAACATGCCGACTGCCGTCGTGAAGCTGAACTGTGCCTGCTGGATCCCAAGTCGGTATACAAAAGTATCAAATACATCAGCAACACTGGCTACAGCTCCATTGGACATCAAGTATACTTGTTCGAAGCCGACATCCATCATATGGCCCATTCGCAGAATAAATAAAATGACGATGACATTACGGATAGCAGGCAGCGTAATATGCCAGGCTTGCCGCAGGCGACTTGCGCCATCGATTTTAGAAGCTTCATACAGCTGGGGATCGACACCCGCGATTGCTGCGAGGAAAATAATCGTTCCCCATCCTGCTTCTTTCCATATGGATTGTGCCGTAAGCACACCCCAAAACAGCTTCGTATTCGTTAGAAAGTCAATAGGCTGCATATGGACTGCGATCAGCAGCTTATTGATAATCCCCTCTGAGCCCAGAAGCAGGAAACAAAGTCCTGCAATGATAACCCAAGATAGAAAGTGCGGCAGGTATACGATCGATTGTACGATGCGTTTGAACACTGCGTTTCTAACTTCATTCAGCAGTAACGATACCACAATGGGTAAAGGGAAAAAGAACACCAGGTTCAGCAAATTAATCGCTAGCGTATTACGAAATAATAAGAGAAATTCTGAATCGGAGAAGAAACGTTGGAAATGAGCTAAGCCAACCCAGTCACTGTGCATAACCCCCATGAATGGCGAGTAGTCCATAAATGCGATAATTAATCCCCACATCGGCACGTATTTAAATAAGATCATAAAGATGACTCCCGGTAGGGCCAATGCATACAAGTAGCGATCACGGATGATTCGGCTCCTAATAGCTTGCCATTTCGTCCGCTTAAGTGTAACCGCTTTCTCGGCTGTGTTTACTTTTAATTCTGAATACGTGTTCACCCTGCATCCCCTCCTCAACCCTCAGTTCGTTTACGGCTTCATCGTATCTAACTGCCCCATTTCCAGCAATGAGATAAATTTTCCGTGCCCATTTCATCCTATGAGACTTTTTTTCTGCCCCGTAGCAGCGCCGATTGTGACGCTTTAACTAGCTTCTTAAACCGTTCCGAAGGTGAAGAATATTTGTCTCATTGTTGGAAATAAAAGCTAGCGTTACCATGATGACAAACAAGTAATTACATCTTATTCATTGAAAGGGAGCGTACACTGTGAATCTAAGCAGCATTCTGAAAACTCCTCTAACTGAGGAACAGTTATACGATCGAGTAAAGAAACGTAATGCCACTTACAAGATGCACTCTCTAGAAAATATGAATTGCATTCGTGACGCAGATCCTCTTTGGGAAGGTGCGATCATTGCCCAGGCTAATTTAGCAATGGAAGGCAAACTTGTTTTACCCGGTACTTCTGGTAAACCATTCTTTGTCGGTCTTCCTCCAAAGTGGAATGACAATACCGTTGGCGATAACGAGTACACATGGTCGCTCAATCGCATGTCCCATTGGGAACATTTAATTCAAGCCTATCTATTGACCAATAAGGATGTCTATGCGAAGAAAGTGATTGACGAGCTGAGCAACTGGATTGCACAATGCCCTCCGCTCGCTTTTACCTCTGTCACACAGGAAACAGTTGATTTTTATAACGGACCTCGCGCATGGCGCACGCTTGAAGCAGGTATCCGGATGTTTAAAACGTGGCCGCTCATTCTCAAATATCTCATCGATTCCGAATGGCTGACACCCGAGTTGCTTGGTGAGATTGCCGTCTCTACCTACCAACATTGCGAAGTTTTATCTTCTATCTGTCCTGTGCTTTGGCCGGAAGCGGACCATAACCATTACTTGCATGAATGCTTGGGACTACTTCAAGCGGTTTGCCTATTCCCCGAGTTTGACAAGTCTGACACTTGGAAGGCCTTCGCCATCCAAGAAATCGAGCGCTGCATGGCGAAGCAAATTACAGAAGACGGCGGACAAATTGAAGGTTGTCCACACTACCACAATGATTGCCTCGTATTTCTATGCAAAGCCATTATGTTAGCGAATGCGCATGACTTTAGCTTTTCACAATCATATGTATCCCAGTTGGAAAAAGCCGCGTTTTATTCCGTCTATTCATACAGACCGAGCGGATCTATTGTCCCTTGGGGAGATTCGGATGCGACTAATAATGCGCTGGATGCAACCTTCTATTATTATGCGGCTACCGGTAACACGCTGCCCTTGCAAGTCATTTTAAAGCTGACCAAGGATATGAGCGGATATCTCCCATTAATATGGAACATCCCTCACGGCAAGCAGCTTGCGGAAAACCTAGCTGTACTACATCAGGCGTCTCCTATTGATCTTCCAGAGGCTTCGTGGCAGCGTCAATTGAAGCAGGCGATGTATAGAACTGGCTGGGACAAGGATGCCATCAGTTTATTCTTTGCTTGCTTGACCCCTGTCTTCCACAGCGGTCACGGTCATATCGATCCGATGAGCTTTGACCTGACAGCTTTCGGTAAACCGCTTGTTGTCGATCCTGGCCGGTACTGCTATCGCGAAGATGAAGATCGGAAGCAGTTTAAATCAGCCTCCTATCATAACATGCTGACTGTCAATCACCGCGATCCTTTTGACTACGTATCCAACTGGCGATATACAGAACAGAAGATTGGTAATATGGTTCAGTGTTACCAAACCGACGATATGATTGCTTTTGAAGCCTATCATGAAAATTACGATCCAATCATTCACAAACGACTTATCGGCATCATCGATCAGCAGTTTGTACTCATTCTCGATCATGTCACCAACCTAGAGGCTACATCCACGATTCAATTGTATTATCACATTGACTCTGAACATGTCGCGTTGTCGGAGGACGGCGTTAGCGCGCTAACGGTTGATGAAGGAGCGAACGTATGGCTACGCGTAACACCTGCTTTAAAAGGAGAACTGCTGCCCGGCCGGGTATCCGATTTTATTGACGTAAGCCGCCAGTCAACCCGTGTGCGCTTCAATGATACGGAATTACGCCAGGGTACCCGCGTTTATGCTACGCTCCTTATCCCTTTTAAGGAAAGCGTCATTGCACCTGTCATTTCTTCTTTTGAGGTATATGAACGTAACGCCTGCACCATCTGCGATTTGCATTTAAATGGCACTACCCATACATTCACTTGGTCAGAAGGCTCATTTGAACGAAATATAGAAGAAATCAGCGCTAAGAAGGAGTGTCGAGCCAATGAACTTGCCAGCTATTAAAAAAGCGTTAGACTACGGCAGTCGCCATGCACAGGGTCTCTTTATGGAAGGAAAGCATCCAGACCGCTGGGAGGAGATGCAAGCTTCTCCCTTTTATCAGCCGATCCTGGAAGAAGTACGGGTAAAAGCGCAGCAGCTTCTGAACGAACCGCTGGAAGCACTGCCTTTTTCAAAATATCGCATTTTTGATGAGAGCGGTGCGCGAGCGTCTTACGAGAAAGCCTATTTCCGCCGCCGCCTGCATTTGAACACGTTCGCCATTATGGCTATGATCGACGATGATCCGGCCTATATGCAAGCGTTAGAGGATACAATTTGGACCCTCTGTGACGATTACACTTGGTGTTTGCCAGCCCATCTGTTTGGCAATTCGCTGAAGGTAATTGAACGGTTGAATCACGAGAACGCTTGCCTCGATAAGTCCAAGTCCCGATACCGCGAGCATCGTCACATGGTCGACTTGTTCGCTGCCGAAACCGGATTTGCCCTAGCCGAAATCCTCCATCTGCTTGGGGACCGCATGGCCGAATTGGTCGCGTACAGAGCGCGCAAGGAAGTTATGGAACGCGTCGTAGAATCGTTTACGGATCAGAACCACATGTTTGAATTCGAGACAGCCACCCACAACTGGTCAGCTGTCTGTGCCGGCTCTGTTGGCGCTGCAGCTATATATCTCATTGAGGACAGCTTGGTCTTAGCGCCTATTCTGCACCGCCTGCTTGGGGCTGTAAGTTCCTACCTCAGCGGATTTGCAGAAGACGGCGCTTGTACGGAAGGCCTTGGCTACTGGGGCTACGGTTTCGGCTTCTTCACTTATTTCGCCGCATTAGTGGAACAGCGTACAGCAGGGCAAATCAATTTATTTGATCATCCAAAAGTGGAGCAAATCGCTATGTTCCATCAAAAATGTTACTTATATGAAAATAACATTGTCAGCTTTTCCGATTCATCGCATAAGGCTGCTTCCAGTCTCGGACTCACGCATTTCTTAAAAACGAAGTTCAGCGGGCTAGCCGTTCCAGACACTCGTTATCGCGCTCCTTATGCTTCTGACCACTGCTTCCGATGGGCCAGCACAATCCGCAGCATTGTATGGGCTAATCCAGCTTACAGCAGCTTGCCGCAACAGGATCAAGCCAGCTATCTTCCGGATGCGCAATGGATGATCAGTCGTAAAATGACACCCGACGGTGCCGTCAGCTTTGCGGCCAAAGGCGGTCATAATCAAGAACCGCATAATCACAATGATGTAGGCAACTTCATCTACCATATCAACGGGGAAACACTCCTTACTGATACAGGGGCAGGAGAGTATTCCAAGCAGTATTTCGGCGATGAACGGTATTCCTTTATCGCCAATCGGTCGATGGGACATTCCGTCCCCATCATCGAAGGTTGCGAGCAGCAAGCTGGCCCGTCGTTCAAAGCGGAAATTATTTCCCACGCGATTAGCGACGATGTAGATAGACTTAGTCTAGATATCGCCAAAGCGTACCCTAACGAAAACTTGCGTTCACTCATCCGTACCTTCCGCTTAAGCAAGGCGTATCCGCCTGTGCTAGAGCTGGAAGATACTTACCAGTTCAATCAACAGCCTGCTGCTCCGGTTGTAGAACGATTCGTCTCCTTCCAGAAACCTCAGTTGCTGGAAGCAAATACGGTGAGAATCACAGGTGAGCAGCAATACGTTGATATTCGATTTAGCGCTGCTCAGCTGGATTACGCATGCGAACGCGTCGATTTCGTGAATCACCACGGCGTTACTGTCGATCTATTTCTGTTGGATTTCACATTGAAATCCCCTACTTCAGAGGAGGCAGTTGCCTTCCGCTTCGAGGGAGCTCCATTGGCATTATTGAGATAGGACACTGGGTAACAACTAGGCAAAAATGTTCACTTAATCAAAATTCTGTCCACTGTTTATGTGATGGTAACACGTTAAAATCTCGGGTTCCATTCTCATACGACGAACAATGCCAAGAACATCATCCCAAATGAAAAAGAGGGCATCCTAGCCAAATATTTGGCTTAAGGAATACCCTCGTAGAATAGGTCCGTACCTGGGAGTTAGTCGATAAAACCGACTAACTCCTGTATAAAATGTCCTGCAGCTTGGGAATTATTCGATAAGACCGACTAACTCCTGCAAAAAGTGGCTAGGAATCCATTTAGCCCCTGACGTAATCATAAATTCCTTTAAACGTACTCGTAAGCGTATCTTGACTGATGACAACTTGTGTCCTTAAACCTTGTGATGCCAACTCCTTCTGAAACGCAGGAGCAAACAAAACGCCACTCTTGGAAATTTGACCACCAAGCACAATCCTGTCGGGGTTAAACACAGCTAATGCTGGATATAAAATAAAAGCCATTCGCTGACCAAACAGCTCAAAAAGTGCTCTTTCCCTCGGCTCACCAGCGATAGCGGAATTCGCCAACCCCCGTACATCACGATCATGCACATCTATTTCTAACTCTGTAGCCAGTTGAAAAACACCTCTTTTGGAGATGTAGTCATCTGCGACTCCGTTGCGATAGGGCACCTCATACAACCAACCATTTTGTGGGACATCTTCCCTATGTTGAACCAAGCTCCCCTGTTCGAGGAAGCAGGAGCCAAGGCCAGTTCCGATAGTTAGGCACACTACTCGATCTGCCGCTTGACCTGCCCCATAGACAGCTTCGCCAAGGCCGAACAATGCAGCATCATTTTCAAAAGTGATTCGGAACTCTGGAGCAAGCCTGCTTAACACAGAAGTATCAGCGCGAAGAGCTTCCTCTAGCAACGTTCCGACGGGGAGCCCGAGTAACGATTCAAATTTGCCTAAGCCCTGAATGTGACTTATCCCGTTCTTATAATCGAAAGGTCCAGGAAACGCCATACCGAGTCCGCAAATCGTCAAATGATCTTGACTAAGCTTGGAAATTATATCCTTCACAATCCAAACGAAATGACCGATGATCTCCTCTGCACGACAGTCAGATCGGGAATCATACTGTGCGATGGTTGAACTTATTATCATCCCACCGCATACGGCAGCGGCCTTTATTTGCGTTCCTCCGACATCAAAGACAAGAATAGTAGGATTCATTGTAGCCCCCTAAGCTCTGACATAAGCTTTAATCGTACCTATGGTTTTTCCTTCGCTGCTTCCACTTGGCTTTATGACATACGATGAGATGGATGCCGGGATAATGAATGTTTCTGCGTAACGAACAACGAACGGCTCAAACGAACCATCTGTACTTTCAACAGTCGCCTCATCGCCTTCAATGAGATTCAACATATGAACACTTCCATTGGACTCGTGAATGACGGGAACTGAGAACCAGTGCCGACGTGTCTCAATGAATTCAAGCTCATGAAGCCCCGTTCGCTCCTCTTTCCAACCTTTGCCTTCGGCTACAGTTTCAATCTGTCCTACACATTGCTCTGTCGTCCATTCCGTCGTCCGATTCCACTGAATAACATTGGCGCCATGCTCCACATGAACAGGTCTAGGCCGTCCGTCAAGACCTACCCTATCCCAGTCCCATAGTTTAAATGTAAAAATATACGGCGTAGCGCTAATCTCCAAAACCATACAACCTGATCCAGAGCAATGTACTGTCCCCGCTGGAATAAGAAAATGATCGTGCTTAGCTGCAGGATAAACATTCACGTATTCTTTTGCTGGAAAGGAACATTCCCCCGTCTGTGCCTTGCGCAATTCTTCTATCATGGCGGTAGGTTCAATGCAATTTTTAAGTCCTAAATACACTTCCGCCCCGGGCGCAGCTTCCAAAATATAATAGCTCTCATCCTGCGTATAGGTCATGCCGAACTGCTCACGAATATAGTCTGTAGTTGGATGCACCTGCAAGCTCAGATTCTGTCCGCCAATCGTATCGAGGAAATCGAACCGGATGGGGAACTCCGCACCAAAGCGCGAATAAACCCTCTCCCCCAATAGCTTAATCGATTCGAAAAAGACTAGATTAATCGCAGGTATCTCCACGCGCAGCGCTCCGTATTGAAAATAGAGACTGTTTTCTTCCGGCACCCCGTCGAAGCCCCAAGCGTAAGGATGATTTTTAGGTGGCAAATCAATGTTAGCCTCTAACCACGTACCGCCCCATACCCCCGGATCAAAATAGGGCACTAGTCGGAACGGTTGGCTTGCCGTCTGAGATAGCCCAGTAAACAAAGCTTTTTTGGATAATAGCTTAGGTTCGTTTCTAACATTTGAATCCAAATAGTAATCTATTTTGTCGATCAGAGATCTCTTAAGTCGGTCCGCCATCCGCCATTCAAAAAAATAGCCGCGTTTGTAGAGACGCAGTATATCCTCTTCTCTGTGAACTGTCCGCCAGTTACCTATCTCCTTAGTTCGATAACGAAGTTGAATTTCCCAACGTGCCAAGTCCGCATAGATAAGGACATCCCCCATCGTAATATGCGAAGCTCCGAAACCGATCACGACAATAACGCCATCTTCTAGCGACGCAATTTGACTACGCAGCTCCTCGACTTTGTCCTGCTCATAAAATTCATCTATGGTGAAAGGTGTCATGTAACCGAATACGCGATCATCCGACATATAGCGCTCAACTTTGCGATCAACCTCGCTCGGTGCCATCGCCGCTTCTTCAGCTCTAACGATCATTGATGGATTTAAGGAAACTGCCAATCCTTCCAGAATTTCATCCTGTCTAACGCCAGGGTAACATTCCACAACGACGATCGACTTCTTCAACCTCTTTTTCGCAATTGCCGCCATTACCGTATTCCTAATAGTCTCATAGCCCGACCAAGCTTCATGCTCCCAGTTTTGAATCGTGATAGATGGCTCCTTGTTGTAGGAAGATTTCATCAGTCCACAGCTCCTTCATATCAATTTATCATAATATATCATAAATTAACACAAACGAACATATTAAATTGTTAATCTAAATGATATGCAATTCAACGCCGCTTTCTTCAATAAGCTTTTTATCCTCAGCTTGTATGCCTTGATCTGTGATGAAAACATCAATGTCTGCAAGGTGCGCCACGGTTGAAAAAAATCGTTTTCCAATCTTGGACGAATCGAGAAGCATGACGACCTTCTTAGCAGAACGAATCATCGCTTTCTTTACTTGCGTATCCAGTAAATTAGGATCTGTAAATCCATCTTCACTTACATACCCCAAGGCTGATAAAAACAACGTATCTGCATAATAGCGCTCGAAAAACTCTTCTGCGACAGGTCCGACAAAGGTTCCAGATACATCCCTTAATATTCCGCCGCAGCATATAATGGTATTTCTCTCTGATATGAGGGAGCGATAACGGCTCAACGTTTCCATGCCGTTCGTCAGAAGGGTCAACTGGTCGTACCCGCCAAGAAGCTCTGCCATCCGAGAAACCGTCGTCCCGTTCTCTAAGATAAGCACGTCCCCATCACGCACGAATCGTTCCGCAGCATACGCGGCCAAGCGATCTTTGACATCCTGATTATGTGCCTGCTTAGAGGCCAAATCCGGCTCTCCTTCCCCACTGTGCGCATCACGAAACATGACGCCCCCGTGTGAGCGCAGAACGTGCTTTTCCTTCTCCAGCACGCTCAGATCTCGACGAATTGTCATCTCCGATACGCCGAAGTGATCGCTCAACTCTTTCATCGTAGCCACGCCGTGTTCGGATATATAGTTTAACAACGCTTGTTTTCTTTGTAATGGCAGCAAGATCGTCGCACCCCCAAGTGTTTTCACTTATTTTAACATAAATGAACAAGATTATTCGCGTTATTATTCCACTGTCAAAAGGCATCGAATCTAAATGGTGAATTCATCGGGGTTGTGGGATGTATTTTTGCATCTTTACATTAAAAAAAGACAAACTGCCGAAGAGTTCTCGACAGTTTGCCTTCAGTCCGTTTATTTCACTTGCTAATTAGTAAGTTATTTCTCCATTGCCGACGCGAACCTCGTCTACCTCCATATTGGCGGTCGGCGTATTGCTTCCGCCCAGCATCAGCGCGCTAGCTCCTGTTCCTGCACTCACTGCACCGCTCCAAGCCAATACGCCGTCTACATAAAGATCGTACGTATTGTTGGAATGAACAACCGCACGGTACGTGTGGAATACGGTTGTATCCAGTGTATACATCTTGGTTGGACTCGTGCGGTCGTTTTGCACAGAGCCGGAGGTACCATGTGTAAAATACACAGGAATTAAATAATTGGCACTGCGAACGATTACATCATTCATCGTATTAGCCGCTTTGGATTTAGCTATAAACTCCAGCGTAAATGCTCCCGTTGGCGGCGTGAAGCCCGATTTGGTCAAGTAAAAGTAGCTGCCGGTGGAGCCAGTTCCTGTATCAACGACTGTAACCGTGCCCGTGTTTTGAGTAATCGAGCCTGTTGTTCCCGTAGTCGTCCACCCAGTCGTATTGTTCATCGACTCGTTGACCACATCCCACTGGGAGGTTGGCGTTATCTCTCCTGTTCCCATACGAAACGTATCTACAGTGAGATTGGCCGTATTCACATTATTGCCGCCGAGTTTGAGATTGGCCGAACCAACCGTATCACTGGCTGCACCAGACCAAACCAGAGCACCATCTACATACAGATCATATGTGTAGTTGGCATGAACCACCACACGATACGTGTGATATACGGTTGTATCCAACGTGTACGTTTTTGTCGGAGACGCTTCGCGGTCTTTCACGACACCGGCGGTACCATGTGTGATGAAAATCGGAATTTGATAATTAGCGCTTCGGACCGCAATTTCATTCACGGCGTTAGCCGCATTCGATTTCAATCTAGTTTCGAAAGTGAATGCCCCGGTCGGTGGTACGAAACTGCTTTTGGTCAAATAATAGTAGCTGCCGGATGCGGCTGTTCCTGTATCCGTTACTGTGACGGTATCCAAATTTTGTGTAACTGAACCCGTGGTGCCAGTAACACTCCAGCCGCTTGTATAATTACTCATATTGTCATCGATCACATTCCACTCGCTGCCTGTACCCCCGCCAGTACCCGATTTACTAATCACGGCATGGAAGGTTTTCCCCTTAGAGCCACTTACATTAATACTTAAAATCAAGGTTGGCGAGCTTTGGATCACGCTGACCCCAGAATCCACCGAGACTGTACTCCCTAGTGGCTTGTGTACTTCGATTTGTATGGTTCCCGTATTGCTGAACGTCGGATCGGAAACGGATAGCTCCAACTCATCGTCTGTTTCACTTACTAACACCGACGCTTTTTTATTACTTGTCAGATAAGCGGAACCGCCCATGTTCACCGTCTTGGACGCATCTTTCCAAAAATTCGCCGCCACTAACTGGAGGCCTTCTTCTTTTACGGCTTGGACGTCTCCCGAATTTTCTAGGATCGTCACATCCGGATTACCTGCATACGTTGACAGCTGGCTGTTGGACTTGCCAGGCAAAAGAACATACGAATAGCTTCCGTTCGTTGGATTGTTGCCATGATCTAACCAGAGGCTCACATAATTATTCGTAATCGGCGTTGTCGGCGTGCTGGGACGGTCATTAATGCTCTTCCAAGTACCGGTACGCGCTTCTCTTTTACCTTTAACAGTAGACGCCGTCGGGAAGTAGTAGCCGATATCTGACCCTGCCACACTACCGGCCAAATGAATCGTATTGACGCCGCTCATCGTTTCCGACCAAGTAAGCGCCGTGCTTTTAGCGGTTCCATTCACCGTAAGTGCATTGCTGCCGGAGCTGTTCAGCTTGCGATTCTCAACAATCGACTCCACGACCGCATTATCCGATGCTGTGATGCCTGCACCGAGTGCAACAATCTCATCATCAAACATAAACCATGATTTGTTCACAGTAAGCGTCTTGCCATCCGGCTTCAGCTCCATTCCGGTAGCTCCATAAATGCCTTGATGTTCAGCACCTCCAACCCAGCTCTTCGTGCTCACTTTATTGCTGGCGGCGGTCGAATTCGCATTCACCGTAGTTCCTGGCAAGCGATACGGGTCCACAGTCGGCCAAAAGCCGTCAGAGAACTGACTCAAATCATTGTTATACAAATAAGTCATGCCATCACCGGTATGCCAGGCTTTTTTATTCTCATCGTTAATCGATTCATAGTTGTAAATTCGGTTGGAGTACATGCTGATTCCAAAGCCAAATCCAGGCCTCAACTGAACCGCGCGGTCCATTAAAGGATATTGCTTGTATTTGACTAATTCGCCACGTGAAGGAATGCTGGAATCATTCATGATCCCTTTGGCGAGCGACACGATTTCTAGCGGTGCATCTAAATAAAAGCTGCGATACGAATCACTTTGAATCCAATATTTAACCATCTTTTTAAAGGCAAGCGCATCGTTCGAAGGAGCGAATAAGGAGAGACGAATAAATGGAATGATCGCATCATGACCTGAAGTATGATCCTCTGAATAATCTCTGGAAATGTTGCGTCCCCGCACCATATCCATCATGGCTCCTTTGTAAATCAAGGGCTCAAAGGCATCATAAGCCCATTTATAAATATTTACTTTATCCGGATCGGTCACTTCCCAAGAGGACCCCGCAAGCAAATACATCATATTGGCAACATCTTTAAACATGTTCTTTCCATAGCCACCCGTATACGGGTGTTTGGTATGCTGGATGAAAGAGCCGTCTGCATAAAACCCGTCGCTTGAGGTAACATAGTCCAACTCTGAGCTGACGCCATCTCTTCCCAGCCCGATCTTCGTACCATTCTTAACAATGACCCCTCTAACCCCAACAACAGTTGCGGACCATACAAGATTAGCACCTGTTCCTTTGGTGGTTGGAGCAAATTGATTGACAGCGTTCATGTAGTTAGTAATTTGTGTGGAGGTCAGGTCCGCATACATAAGCACCACGGTATCATTTAAACGAAGCGGTGCGCCAATTTCCCAATCCCACCAATTGTCCTCCCCCACCGCATTGTAGGCATCGCGGTTGTAACGATTAGCATACATCCAATCGAGTCCGTTAATAATATCATCGCGAAGCTGGACATTCCCATTCAGACTTGAGCCCGTAACCGTATAGGCTAACGCCATTTCTTTTAGCCGATCATATGCTGTTGTTAAGTTGGCTGATACGGAGGCGCTGCTCAAATCCGACCATAACTTCGTTCTGCCGACAGACAGGTCCATCGTATCCCAATAGCCGGTTCCTGCTGAGCAGGGCGGTGCTCCGCAGCCATTCGTCACATTGGATTCAATTAAGTCGATTTTGGCAGCAATGTCAGGATCGGTCGTTGAAATCCCTGTCCCCCCTGTCCACACGTTCTTCCATTTATCCCGGAGCGTATCATATTCATCCGCATAAATGGTACTGCCACCAATCAACATACCTACAATCATTAAACCTAATACAACACTTTTCCTCATTTCACACCTCTCTCAAATTGGATATGTGTAAGCGCTTCCTTGTTGTGCTATTTTAAGTATAAGAGCCTCCCTTGGATTTATATAGAATAGTGCGATTACTACTTATAATCCTAAAATGACTATTTGGAGGATCCTATTCCCTTACGCTCTCATTTCACTTGGCAGCACACCCCAAATCTTGGCGAAAGTACGAGAGAAATAGCTGACATTGATGTAACCCACTTGACTTGCCACATCTTGAACCTTATCCCCCTTCAGCAGCAGTTCCTTGGCTTTCTCCATTTTCTTCGTAATGACATATTGGCTAAAAGGTTGCCCTGTTTGCATTTTAAACAGCCTGCTGAGGTAAGAAGAGTTGACGAAAAGCTTCTCGGCTATCGTATTTAAGCTCAAATTCTCCTGTAAATTCCCCTCAATCATCGCCACTACAGCCGAGGTGAGCTTATTCACTCCCTTGGTTCGTTGATGTTCAAGATAAGCCAGCACCGCAAACAAGGAACGAACTAGCCATTCTTTTATTTGGTGGCGAGATATTAATTCTTGATTGTTCTGAAAATAATGAAGATCCTCACCCAGCACTTCCTTGGATAAAAGTCCCTTTCCATGCATCCACTGCACCAACATACTGCTCAGCAGCAGGACTTGGAGCTGGATTTCCTCGATCGACTGCTCTGGTTGAATCATCTCCACAAGCAGTTCCTCTACAGCTTCAAGCACATGCTCTTTGCTGCACATATCTAGTGCTACCGTCAGCTTCTTGATCGCAGCAGCAGGAAGTTCCTTCACATCCGCGGATTCTTTTTCGTCTCTTGAATGAATAGCTACATAGTGGCCATAGATCACTCTTTCCTGTAGCGCAGCATTAGCTTGCGTATACGATCGGGAAACCTCCGCTAATCGGGTCGCCGTTTGACCGATGCCAGCGCTTGCCGTAACCTTCAGACATTCCTTCACAATCGACAATAGTCTAGTTAAGGAGTAGTTCACCCGATGGCAAAATCCTTCCTCATTTTCCAATTCCGTCTGACGAAAAATAACGGCTGTGTTCCCAGTCGAAACCTGGAATACGTAACAGGCATCCTTCCCCAGCACTTCTTTCGTTATACTTTGTATGGAGAACTGGAGCAGCGACTCATCACTTCTGCTGAATCGGGATTCTTCATCACTTAATGGATCCACCGCCAGAATACCAACCTGATATAATCCGTCTTCGGGCAGATGAATCTGCAGCTCTCCGCTTTTGTGAATAATTTCCCACTCCGCATATTGACCTGTCACCCAGTTGTTCCAAAAGATGCTTTGAAGCGCCGGAAGATGGTAACTCCACTTATCTTTTAACGAATTGCTGTTAAAACGTTCCTGTTGTTCCCTCTGTATTTTTTGTTTGGCTTGCAGCACAACTTCTAGAATCTCCTCGTTGCGCGCCGGCTTCAGGAGATAATGCATGACGCCAAGTTGAACTGCTTTTTGCGCATACTCGAATTGCTCGTAACCGCTCAAAATGATCATACACACCTGTGGGTGCTTCTTGTTTATTTCCGCTGCAAGCGTCAGTCCGTCCATTTCCGGCATCTGGATGTCAATCAGCATAATATCGACCTTCTTGATTTCTACGATCTGAAGAGCTTCAATGCCATTCTGAGCCATGCCGACGATTTCGATGCCATGCTGATCCCATGGGATGAATTCTGCGATTCGTGTGCGTATACCTACTTCATCCTCTACCAGCAACAAGTTCATGTTCCATGCCTCCTACACCATTAATCGTTTCGGTACTCGAATGAAAACCTTCGTTCCTTGGCTCCATATGCTCTCTATCCACATGTCTGCCTCCTCCCCGTAGGTTAACTTCAAGCGGGCCTTTACATTGCGTAAACCAAAGAGATCGGCGAAGCTTAGCTCATCATTTATGATTAACGGCATATTTTGAACCGTCACCTGATTTAACTGCTCTTGGATATACTGCAGCCTCTCGGGTGGAATGCCAACGCCGTTATCACTCACTTCGATCTGTACGTCACCATCTTCCGTCAAATCACACTTTACATGGATATCCGACTTTCCTGATTTGCACTCTACCCCGTGGACAATCGCATTCTCCACAAGAGGCTGCAGCAGCAGCTTGACTAGCTTCAACTGTGAACATGCAGGATGCATAAAGACATGTACGTGCAGATTGTCATTAAACCGGATTTGCTGAACCTTCACATAGTAGAGCATATGCTCGAAAGTCTCTTCGATCGTGAAGCGATCCTTTTTCCCTTTTCCTAGACTGATACGCATAAATTTCGAGAGATTATAAACCATTTCTCCAATATCATCCACACCGCTGATGACTGCAGATGAATAGATAGAATCCAATGTATTGTATAAAAAATGCGGATTAATCTGGGCTTGCATGAGACGCAGCTCCGCCTGACTGGCACGAAGTTGCTGCTCATAAATGCCTTGGATCAAATGTCTTTGTTCGGCTGTCAGTAAATTAAACGAATCCATTAAAAAGCCAAATTCATCCTTACGTTTGTGATCAATAACTGTATCGAGCTGTCCTTGACGAAACTGCTTCATTCCCAAGATTAGCTTAGTGAGAGGCGAAGAAATACCGCTATAGACGAACCAGGAAATCCAGACAGCTACAATTGCGCTGATGAAAATGGTTAGCAACGTATTCCGCTGTACCTGCCGGGTCCAGGCGAAAATTTCCGCTTCCGGTTGAATCATTACCAAGGACCAATGAGAGACGACGGATGTTGTTTTGACAAGAAGCTGCCGTTCTCCTTCCATCTGCCTTTTCGTCCAAATCTGAGGATTCTCCTCTTCGAGATCGGTTGCATTTAGTGGGCTGCTGGATCCTGTTCCTACAATGTACCGCTTCTGACTATCATAGAGATGTACCTGCGCATTGCCTTTGGGAAGCAAATGTTCAATTAGCTTTTTAAGATAATCACTGCTTACCGTCATGAGCACGATATTTTGTTTACTCTGCGGATCGCTGAAATTCATCAAACGCAACAGATGAATGTTATTCTGATCGACATCGTTTCCGAAAATTGACCGAATATCCACCTGCTCTTCACCAGGCCGGACGATGACAATATTGCCGTTCGATTCTACCACCCTTCGAAGTAAAGGTATCTGCCCAATGTTATTAATCTTGCGATAAGCCCCATTGCTGATGAGAAATCCAGACGGTTGATGAAGCACGGCTGCCTGATTAATTGCTTTATTGACAGACGTCATGCTTGAAATTTGAGAAGACGCCTTCTGAAATTGCAAAATATCCGTAGCTGTTGGTACAGCAGCCCCTTCCTCGAACGTTCGAATTAAGTACGGATCTGTAGCAATGGATGTCGACATATCATAAAATCCCTGCATGATCAGATCGATGTATTCCAAGGACGATTCCATTCCGTTGATCGTGCGCTCAGCAAACTGTTCTTCCATATTTCGCTTTGACTGCACATTCGAGAGCAAGCTGACTGTAACCAAGGGCAGCAAAATAATTAAAAAGTAAACCGTCAACCGAACTTGCACCGATTGTTTGAATCTCCTGTACATCCATGTCATCACCAAGCACTCCTCTTCCTGTAAAAAAGAAAACAGGGAAGAGGGCGCATGTTCTGGCTGCGCGCTCTTCCTGAGCTCTACTTCTTCTTATTTGATTTGTACCATTCATTCACTTCTTTGGTAAGCTCTTCGCCGCCATCCTTCAAAAATTGCGCCGTAAACTTATCAAAGTCATCTAATGGGAGTGCGCCCATAATAATTTTGGTTAACGTCTCTTCTGTCAATTGGTTCAATTTGACCCCATATTTAGCAAGAGCAGGCGTTGGCGAGCCTGTATACTTATTCGCAATCACATTTTTATTAATGATATTAATATTTTCGTTCATCTTAAAATCAAGACCCGTTGCATCTAAGCGTTCGCCCTCCAGCTCAGCATCCCAAATGCTTCCAAAATCCACTAAAACATTGCGATAAATATGCTTCTCGTGGGCTGCAATATCAATGGTTAGTTTGCCGTCTTTGCGATTCCAAATGTTATGCTCCGGTAAGCCGAGTTTAAGAGCCTCCCAATTTTCTTTCTTCGTAATAAAGTTCAATAGCTTAATTGAGCTTTCCGCATTTGTGCTCTTGGCTGGAATAACCATGTAGGCGGCAACTGGATTCTTAGAGCCAACGCCGAATTTCCCTTCGGGACCGACTGGATACGGTAAAGAAATCCATTCTGCCTTCGGATCGCTCTTTTTGCTGCCAAGAATGACAGTAGGTTCCTTTGTGTCAAACCAAGTGGCCGAGAAAATGCCGACCTTGCCTGATACAATTTTTTCACCGATATTTTTCGGCTTATTTAAAGCCCATTCTTGATCAAGGATTTTTTGTTGATATAAATCTGCCATATACTTCAGCGCTTGCTTCGTTTCTGGAAGCACCAGAGCATTTACCAGCTGGCCATTGCGATCGACCCAGTTATTTACTTTAATCGCTTCGTTAGTCGCAATTGGTACGCCAAAAGCTCCAAAATAAGGGCCAGAACGAACCAACTTCTCGCCAATCAACATGCCAATTGTATCGGCCTTGCCGTTTCCGTCAGGATCCTGCTCGGTAAAGGCTTTCATCACTTTCGAATATTCATCCAACGTTTTCGGCGGTTTCAAGCCCAGTTTATCCAGCCAATCCTTGCGAACATACATGATTTCATCACCAAGCTTGGTAGACACACTTGGGAGCGCATAAATTTTCCCATCAAAAGTTACCCGATCCCATATTTCCGCAGGAATACTTTTCTTAATATCCGGGGCGAATTTATCGATTAAATCGTTTAATGGTAAGATCGCTTTTTGTTTAGCCAGGTTGGAGACCCAGCTGACATCCCGTGAGTGAATGAGGTCGTATTGCTCGCCGGATGCAAGAAGTACATTCAATTTATCTTGATAGCCATCAGCTGCCAACTCGTTGAGCTTCAGGTTAAACCCGCTCTTTTCACGAATATATTTGATGTAATCGTTGTTATTGGCATCCGTTCCTTCCAAATACTTACGCCCATTGTTATTAACGACAAAATTAAGATTAACGGGCGGCTTCTTTGCCTCGGCCGTGCTGACACTGTCTGATCCCGCTGACTTCTCTCCTTGCGCACACCCAGATGCCAATCCAACCAGCAGCAGTGATGCGACGGTTACAGATACACTTTTCAATAGTTTGTTGTTCATATTGTAGCCTCCTCTAATAGTATAAAATGTGAAAGCCTTTTCATCCATAGAAATTATCCTTTTACGGAACCGATCATAATGCCCTTAACAAAATAACGTTGTAAGAACGGATAGACCAGTACAATGGGTAACGTACTAACGATCAGAGCTGCTGCCTTTAAAGACTCGATTGCTGCCGAATCCTTCTCCAGCGCTCGCGTCTCCAGATTCGTTTCATTGGAGAGAATCAAATCTCTCAAGTACATTTGCAATGGATGCAAATCACGTCCATTTAGATAAAGCACTGCATCGAAGAATGCATTCCAATGCGACACCCCGTGGAACAGCGCTATGGTCGCAATCACCGGCATAGATAGGGGAATTATGATTTTGAAAAAGATCCCCGTGTTGCTGCATCCGTCCATTCTAGCGGATTCCTCCAACTCGATGGGCACGCTTTGAAAGAAGCTGCGCATAATAATGACATTAAAAGCGCTAATCGCTCCGGGGATGATCAAGGCCCAAAATGAATTGATGAGGCCTACGCCTTTCACAACCAAATAAGTAGGAATGAGTCCTCCAGAGAACAGCATCGTGAACACAATCATGAATTGAATCCACTGACGTCCTAAAATGTAGGGCCTCGATAAAGGATAGGCTAGCAGACTTGTCAGACCCACACTGAGTATCGTTCCAAGCAGTGTCCGGTAGACACTGATACGAAAGGCATTACTAAAAGCCGTATCTTTAAAAACATTTTTATACGCATCGATATTCCAGCCTACAGGCCAGAAGCCAACGCTTCCTGTGATGACTGCTTGTTGACTGCTGAACGATTGGGCCACAATATGAACGAAAGGCGCTAATGCAAGCAATGAAAACAAAGCTAAGACCGAATAGTTGGTCGCTGAAAACCATTTTTCCCCTCTGGAGCCTAACATCCTATGAACACCTCCTTCCGCTGTTAGTACAAGCCGTCTTGTCCGAACTTCTTAACTAGTTTGTTGGCAACAAGTACAAATATGAGACTGACTACCGACTTAAATAGTCCTATTGCCGTGGTATAGCTGAATTCGGCTTGTGCAATGCCAGTTCGGTACACATAGGTCTCAAATACGTCCGCCACTTCATAAACCAGGGAATTGTATAGAATAAAGATTTGTTCGAATCCTACGTCAAGTACATGACCTAATCGCAGTAAGAACAATATGATAATCGTGCTCGTAAGCGAAGGCAGGGTAATATGCCAAAGTTGCTTCCACTTGTTTGCACCGTCCACAACAGCGGCCTCATACAATTGCGGATCGATCGAGGCTAATGCTGCCAAATAAATAATCGCTCCCCAGCCCACATCTTTCCAAATATCGCTCGCTACCAATACAGTACGAAACCAATCAGGATCAGCCAGGAAAAAGATCGGTTCAAATCCCATGAATACCAGCAGCTTGTTGATCGTGCCGCTTGTCGGCGATAAGAGGGTAATCAGGATACCTCCCAAAATGACCCAAGATAGAAAATGAGGCAAATAAGCCAAGGTCTGTACGGTTCGTTTGAAAAATACATGTTTGATTTCATTGAGCAGCAGGGCCAACACAATGGGTCCCGGGAATCCCCAAAGAATTTTATAGAAGCTGATCAATAACGTATTTCGAAAAATCGTAAAGAACTGCGGGTCTGTAAACATGTTGCGAAAGTGCTCCAGCCCGACCCAATCGCTTCCAGTAAACCCGGCAAAAACGCTGAAATCCTGAAAAGCAATAACAATTCCGGCCATTGGTACATACTTAAAAACAATAAAATAAATAATGCCAGGGATCATGAGCAGATATAAATCCCAATAGGAACGAAAATTTGCCAAGTAGCCACGGCGTATTTGGGATTTCTCTGCTTTCTGTGCTGTCTTTGCTCTTGCTTTTACAGTTACTGTATTGGATTGCATGCTCCACATCTCCTTGCTGTCAGTTTAGAGCACCAGGTAAGCGCCTTGTTTAATCAGCTCCTGCTGCAGCTCCTGCACATTGATTTCCGCAGCCTTTAGCCCGCGTTTGGCCGACATCATCGCTGCGATTCCTCCAGCATGTCCTATGGCGCCCATAGTCGGCGTCGTTCGGATGGCCGCATGCGCCTCGAAGGTGGCGGAGATACAGCGCCCTACGGTAATCAGGTTGCTTACCTTGTCATTGACAAGGCAACGGTAGGGGATGCTGTACATGTCTCCCCATTTCAAACGAAGATTGTTTTCCTCGGCATTTTTGCCATCTGGAGAATGAATATCAATCGGGTAGCCTGAATGGGCAATCACATCCGAAAAGGTTCTGCAGCTTAACACATCCAGATGATTAAGTGTGTACAGTCCTTCAATCTGGCGTGTTCCGCGAACCCCTACGCTTGGACCGGAATAGGCGGCTACCGCCTTACTAAAGCCGGGAACCCGGGTTTTTAGTGCTTTTTCAATCTGGCGAATTTGTTTTCTTCCTTCGGTTTCCGCTTCACTCAAGCTCATCGGATCCGTACCATCCTTGCCATGAATACGAGAAGTATTGATGATGACTTCTCCTGGATTGTTCGTTTCAAAGAAGAGGAAATTGCCTCTTTGGAATGTTATTTCGCCTTCCAGCAGCGCGTCGGCGAATATTTTCAAAAATCCGCTAATCGATAACCTCGACGAACGATCAATGATCCCAATGTCTCCCGCCAATTTCGGAAAATCCTCTGGATGTTCTCTGATGTAGCCTTTCACTTCATCCATATCGACGTTGTACATTTTTAAATTCATCGTCATAGGCTGGCATAAACCGTCAGATTCTCGCCCTTTCGTATACGCAACGCCTGCCCACACGGACAAATCGGCATCGCCGGAAGCGTCGACATAACATTTAGCTTTAAGTGCGGATAACCCCGCTTTATTGCAGACAATAATTTGTTGTATGCTACCATCGTTGCAGTCCACACTGGCTAGCATTGTATGATACAAGACTTGCCCACCGCTCTCGATTAACATCAACTCCAATTCATGCTTCATGGCTTCCGCATCAAATGGCGTTACGGTATAGGTGTATCCTGTCGTGTCAAAGATATGGCCGGTTGACTTCCCTTGCCGTTTTAACCGTTCGATCAACTCATCGGTAACCCCTTGGATCGCTTGTACATCACCAGCATGAAAGGTCATCATCGGACCTACACCAGAGGCGGTCAACGTGCCCCCAAGGAATCCATTTTGTTCAACAAGCAGCACATCTCCGCCATACCTGGCAGCAGCTATTGCGGCTATAGCTCCGGAAACGCCTCCCCCGACAACGATAACATCATATTCCTTTGCCGCTTCTTGGACCTTAACCTGAAACATATGAATTCTTCCCTTCTGACTCATTTGCTGATCTCCTTATTACTATAAAATATGGCGTTTCCGATGAGTATATAGGCACCATGACTTCTTATAGTTCATTTATGACCTATCCGCTTTTTATCGAATTAAACTGCAGCACATAAAAAAAGACTGTATGCACACTTCCTCGTGTGATTACAGTCTTGGATTTCTTTATATTTGAAAAATATTAATTTTGGATTTCAGTTGATCTGCCTGACATCGCAGCATTTCCGAGGAGGCAGAGAGCTCTTCCATAACGGCCATCTGTTCCTGAACAGACGTAGAAACTTGTTTCGTTTCCTTGGAAATCTGAGTAGCAATCTCGGCCACTTCGTTCGTTTGAATTAAGGCACTTTCAATCTTCTGAATCTGATCTGTCACACAGGCTGCAATCGTTTCAACCGTATGTACGGTATCCAATACAGCTCGGTTAATCTGATTCAGAGCTTTCTTGCCTTCCTCACCCTTGCCAACTTCACGGCTTGCGAGTTGTTCTTGATCGGTTATTTTCTCTACAACGCCCGCTACATCCAATTCAATCCGTGTCGTCAACTGGTTAATGTCTTTCACCGCTTTGGCGCTTTGTTCCGCCAGCTTCCGAATCTCGCCCGCTACGATCATGAAACCTGCACCGTGCTCCCCTGCTCTTGCTGCTTCAATGGAAGCATTTAAGGCAAGGAGATGCGTTTGCTCTGCAATATCTCCAACAACCCGCGTGATATGTCCGATTTCCTTCGCATTATCGTGTAACTCCCTGACGAAGCCAATGGATTCCAGATTGGAATTAGCCAGGTTCAGCAGACCCTGTACGAGCGAACGCACGATAACCTCGCTTTCCTTAATGGTTCTCAATGTTTCCTGAGAAATCGTCTGCGAATCTCCGGCTTTCGTCCCGATTTCATCCGCAGCTTGTTTAATCTGCTCGACCGCAGTTAACGTTCCTTGCGTAGATGCAGCTTGCTCCGATACACCGTTTGAAATCATTTCAACAACGCCGGCTGTGAGTTCAATCTGTTTGGCAGCCTGATCCATCCCGCTTCTTAAGATACCTGCATGGCTGTCCGTAAACGAAACACTAGCCGATATGTCCGTAATCATTTGCCGCAAATTGCCAATCATGGTCTCAAAAGATACACTAAGCAAGCGAATTTCATCATTCGAATGGTAAGCTGGAATTTCTACCTGCAAGTTGCCGGTAGCGGCTTCGTTAGCAGCATCAGTCAATCGGAGCAGTGGTTTTGTAAACCAGGTAGCGCCGAACCATCCCAATAAACCTGTCCAAAAAATGCCCAACAACATAATGATGGAGAGATATAACCATTCGGCCATGCTTGGGGCAATGATATTTTTTAAATAGAAAATAAAAAATGCGCTGCTGCCATACGTGACGATAGATACGATAACGATACCGATGACAATTTTTTTGACTAAACTCAAATTCATGATTGAGCACCACTAGTCCCTGACTTGTCATCGAATTCATAGCCCACTATCTTTTCTCTAACTATCGTAACTTTGCCCGATTTATTTATGAGGGTCGTTTTGACATCACCTATTTTGCAATCCCCACAGATCCAACTGTCGCCTAGCTTTCTTGACCCATTCGTCTTTCCACACTGTTCGCATGTAATCATGTATCTTCAGCTCCTCACCGTTTATCTATACTGTACTGCTTTTTTTAAAAGTTCTCTGTGACATATGTCACAGGCCTGCGGTAGTATGAGAAAACCTCTATCGAGGCCATTCAGGGATGAGCGACCGCGTTTAGAGGTAGGTTTTATCGCCAATAAGAAAGCGGTTTTCGGGAACCGAAAACTTATTCTTTCTTATGTGGTAAATAAACGGCTACGCCGTCCTTCAAGAACGAGAGCGTTAGTCCGATTTAGCCGAACTAATTCCACTCTCTGCAGCAACAATGGTCAATTAGTTCGATTTAGCCCACCTAAATCTCCCCTACCGACCTCTTCCCGCGAAAAGTGGGCATTTAGTTCGGTAGAATTCGACTAAACATGCCTTTCCGAACGAAATCCCCAATTTAGTTCGGCAATTCCCGACTAAATTGGGGATTTCTAAACAGTTTGCAAGAGAGCTGGGAGTGCGAGGGAATGTCAGCCGAGGGGGATGAAGTAACGTTGACCTATTTCACGGGAACCATCAATGTCACTGTCGTCCCTGCGCCAATTACTGAGTCGATCGTGAGTTTGCCGCCAATACTTTTTGCTCGCTCTTCCATGCTAAAAAGGCCTACCCCTTTGGCACTGCTATTTCTGGCAAAGCCTTTCCCACTGTCCGCTATTCGAACCTCGACAACGCCATTCATCTCTTTAACGTCAACGCTTGCCTCGGATACGCCGGCGTACTTGGCAATATTCGTAAGCGCCTCTTGGATCACGCGATAGATGGTGGTTTCCTCCAGTGCTCCGAGCCGTCTACGTAACTGACTATTCAGCTCTACCCGTATGCCATGGTGATCCGTGAAATTCTCCATATACGTACGAATCGCAGGTATAACGCCTAGATCGTCCAAAACAGAAGGACGTATTTGCCAAGCGAGGCTTCGCACCTCTTCGATGATCCCTGTCACATTGTGCCGAAGCCGCGTCAGCTCCGACTGATCGGTTTCTCCCTCGCCAATCAAGCGATCCATCTGGATCAACAAGGAAAACAAACTTTGACCGATCCCATCATGCAGCTCACGGGAAAACTTTCTCCGTTCTTCCTCTTGAATTTGCAACACCTGCGACATCATCAGTTGGAGCTCTTCTTCCACCCGCTTTAGCTGCGTGACTTCATTGCGAATAGCTAGGTATTGGTGGGTTTGGCCCTGGTTATCGATAAATGGCACGATGGTTGTGTCTACCCAATAAAAGCTGCCGTCTTTGGCTTTATTTTTAATTTCGCCACGCCATACTTTCCCGGAAGAAATCGTTCGCCAGAGGTCGGCCATGAAATCTTTTCCATGATAACCGGAATTAATAATCCGATGGTCTAAACCGAGAAGCTCACTGCGCGCATACTTGGAAATTTCGCAAAATTTATCATTCACATATTGAATTTTCCCTTTATGGTCCGTAACCGCTACGATCGAGGATTCATCGAGGGCAAATTTTATATTGGCTAATTGTTTAAGCGACTGCCTCAAATCCTGTTGAAACAACGAGTCCGTGATATGCTCATCAAGACGACTTAGCAAGTCCGTTACATTTTCGCCGATGACTTCCGGATATTCCCGGTCCAAATCCTTACTCAAAGTTCAACAGCCCTTTCTTCGCCGCATATTTCACTAACTCTGGTCTTGTCTTCAGGCCTAGCTTCTCCATGACGTTGCTTTTATGGGATTCCACGGTTTTGACGCTGATGATCAATTGTTCCGCGATTTCTTTATTGGAGAACCCCTTAGCGATTAAAGCAAGAACCTCCCGTTCACGTTCGGAAAGTGATTCAAAGGTGTCGACATTTTCGCCTTGGTTCAACCGTTCGATATATTCCTTCATGAGCCGCTTCGTCGCTGTCGGATATAGATAGGCATTCCCCGCTGCAACAGAGCGGATCGCTGTCAGTAACTCTTCGTGCGGTGCACTTTTTAAAATGTAACCCGAAGCGCCTACGTGAATGGCTCTAAATAAATATTCATCATCATCATGCATCGTTAATATGAGAATAGCCAAGTCGGGCATTAACCGCCGCAGCTCCGTCGTCGCAGTCAACCCATCCATACCAGCAGGCATGTTCAGGTCCATCAAGACCACATCCGGCTTCAGCAGTTGAGCCGCCTGAATCCCCTCTTCACCGTCAGCAGCTTCCCCGATGACTTCCATACCATGCTTGCCATGGAGCAGCATCATTAAACCGGATCTCACTACGGCGTGATCATCTACAACAAGAATTTTCAGCGTACTCTACCCCCTTATAGTCTCATCATAACAAAATAAATGGATCCCTGTAAGGGAGCGGTGGCTTCGGCGGGCTGTAAGTCGATTTTATCGACTTACGCGGGTGCGACAGCTGCTTCGGCAGGCTGTTAGTCGATTTTATCGACTTACGCAGGCGCGACGGCCGCTTCAGCGAGCTGTTAGTCGATTTTATCGACTTACGCGAGCGTGACGGCCGCTTCAGCGAGCTGTTAGTCGATTTTATCGACTAACGCATGTACCTCAGCGCCCTACACCCCGAAAAGATACGCCGCCAACGTGTCGAGGTTATATTGAACCGCCAACAATTCGTCGTGTTCAAATCTGGTTTGTTCACGTTTGCCGATGAAGAGCAAACCCTTGATCTGCGAGCTAGCGACAGGCATGAGTGGAAATACGGCTGCCGTCTGCAATTGCTCGGCGAGCATGAGCGGGCAATTAAGCCTTTCTTCATGACGCTGAGGATGGGTATCATCGAGCTTAACCCAGCGGCCTAAACGCAGAGCAGTGCCAGCTAATCCCTGGCCTTTTTGGATCACCATTTGTTGATATCGATCATTGCTGCTGCCGATTACATATGTCCAACGATTGCGGCCAGCATGCTCTTCGAGAAGGGCAAGTGCCATGAAATCGCATGACGTCAAGCTTCGCAATCGTTCTAGCTTTGCTAACATGGTTACCTCGTCTATCGCCATTTAGGCCACCTCCGTTTCGAAACAACAATGCAGAATCGCCTTACTTATTATTGTGGATATTTCCTTATTTTCATTGTTGATGTTTCCTTATTTCATTGTTGATATTTCCTTATTTTCATTGTGGATGTTTCCTTACTTTTATTGTAAATGCTTCTATCCGTCTTGTAAGTCAGGGAAAACCCTGATTTCCCTATCAGGAAAACAGGATTCAACCTGTGATTTTCCTCACAGAAGATGGGGAATATTTCCCTCAAAGATCAGTAGAACCCCCGATAACGAAAATACATCAAAAACGTTATGATGAGGATAATAACGAACCATCGAGGAGTTGACAGGTATGATGAATTTCTTTTCTGAAGAAAATTTCGCAAAACTGCAAGGCATCATGTATCGGAAACACGCTGCCAAGGGAGATTTCTTGTTCAGGGAAGGCGATCTCGCGGATCGCATGTATTACGTCATCCACGGCGGCGTGCGGATTACCAAGCTATCTGAAACGGGTAAAAACTTTATACTGTATCTGCATCAAACAGGTGATTTATTCGGTCAAATCGATCCTTTTCAAAACTCTTTGCAGAGCTTCAGCGCCGAAGTCACAGAGGATTGTGAATTCGGTGTGATTCAGCGAAAAGACCTCGAAGTCCTGCTATGGCAGCACGGAGACCTCGCCATTGAATTTATGAAATGGATGGGGCTTATGCACCGCATGACAGAAACGAAATTTCGCGATTTAATGATGTACGGCAAGCCCGGGGCGCTCTGTTCATTATTAATACGGTTAAGTAATTCGTACGGTGTACCCAAAGGTGAACATATCCACATTAACTATAAAATTAACAATTCCGAAATGGCGGATATGATCGGGGCAACGCGGGAAAGCGTCAATCGCATGTTAAGTGATATGAAGAAGGAAGATGCCGTTGAGTACGATCATGGTCAAATTGTCATTAAAAATGTGACGTACCTCCGCGAGATCTGCCACTGCGAGAATTGCCCCGTAGAAATTTGCCGCATGTAAGTTCAGTCGGTAACTCGATCAAGTTTTATGAAAAAAAGGATTCTAAATCTGTCAGCACTTTCTCAGTTAATGGAAAAACAAGCTGTTCCTCCATGGTCAAATGGTCATTAAGTATTAGGCATGCCTGCACCAGATGACCTGCGGCTTCCGTTAATTTCTTTTTGCCTGCCAGCAGGGGGACCACCTTACTCACTTCTAGAAAGGATTGGATAAATGACACACCCAATTCGTGATCCTTTTCCAATACCCAAAATGAGGGCAAGATCGAGGGTACAGATTCACGATGAAAGTACCCTGACAGGAACGGAAACAAATCATGCTTTTCCCATTCTGAGTGTCGTTTTAGCGCCTTTACAAATAACGAAGTCTGGTTTCTGAGGTCTCGAACCAACTCCATGCCCTCCACAGGGTTATCCAAAAGAATGACTTCCTTAGCCCCCGCTTCCATGATCCGGAGGATGCTCCTCAATTCTTCATGCTCTGCCCTTAACCGATCTGCCGCATATTCAAGCTCCACTGGGTTTAAAGATGCAATTCCTGCCATATACAGCCCCTCCTCTTCGTCTTGAGAACACACTTCTACTGGACATTCATGCGCTCCAAGGCCTGATAGTCCTCCATAGTTTTGATCTGAGAATCGAACCTCAAATCAATACCATTTTCAACCAGAAACCGATCCCCTACCTCACTCCAAAAAACACGCTGCATCAGGGCTGAAACCGAGCTTTGCCCTTGCTGTAAGAGAAGTCCGATGTGGGACGCGCAGGCTCGATCATAAATACCGTGCAAATGATGCAGCTGGCTATCCACCCTAGGGACAACCGCTTCGAATCCATCCCGCTTTCTATCCAGTAACAATTGAGCCGCTGAGCTGGATATGAAGGGCATGTCACACCCGACGATCCAGACGGAAGCGTGTTTTGCAAGCGATAATGCGGCATGCATGCCTCCAAGCAACCCGTATCCCATGAAAAAATCCGTAATAATCCGAACAGAACGCTCGACTGGCCTTCAGTTCTCCGTTCATTCGACGGTTTGCTCCACCAGCCAAAATAACTCCAGAAAGCATACCCATCACTTCTCCTTTTTCTATCTCTGTACATGTTACTTTAGTCCAAAAATGTTCAACTGTATGTGAAAAATGTCACACCTCCCAGAACTCCAATAATAAAAAAAAACCTGTTCTTCCTCTCAGCGACGGAGAAAAGAATAGGTTTATCAATGATTTAGACCTCATCATCTAAGTTTTGTTTTCAAATGACATACCTCTAAGAGCTTATCGAACCCTCTATGCAGGTAAGGAAGAATCAAATGGTCCACACCAAATTTTCCGGCATTAGCTCCAGCTACTAAAATCATGAATCCGAAGAGCACTAGCCATGGATTCGTGCTAACCGTGCCTGCAAACATATACATGAAATTCATCAGTAAGCCGAAGAACACAGCCGCCGTCGTCAATGCCCCGAGCAGTAGCCCCACCCCAACTAAGAGCTCCCCCCAAGGAACCAGAACATTAAACCAGCCTACATGCGGAAGTGCGATATTTTTTAAAAAGGCTACATAATTCGCATATAGCGGATCCGTCGTCCCGCTTTCGAGAACAGGCTTAGCAATGGCTCCTGTTAGATAGCCTGTAGCGTCGAACGCTTTGTCACCTGTGATTTTATGCCATCCCGCTATCATCCATTCCCAACCCACATACAAACGAATGATTGTCAAAAGTATTGCTGCGTAATTATTTTCTCTTACCCATTTCATCATTTCAACCATCTCCTTCGTCCTTTATGATTTCATTATAGGTCGAAGAAAATGGTGTGTATGTGAGATAAGTCACTCTGATTGGAATTATTTGCCCAAAATATCAAGCTGTTCAAATTGAAACGCGAATTGCAACCTTCGCTCCACATCGTCCGTTACGCGCACCCTCATATCCAACGCATAGAATAGCTTTTCTTGGCCAAAATGATTCAAGGAAGGCAGCGGCTCCACGACCGGCTCCATCAACGCTTCGTCATAGTTCAATACAAGTTTGAATGCAGCGCCCACAAGCTCGACCCGACCAGCTCCCGCAACCACAGGCTTCACCTGGCAAATGAAACGCTCGGTTAACGCAGCGCCAGCTCGTTCTGAGAACACATATTGATCCTCCAGCTCCAACCTAGGCAGTCCGTCGTTTTTTCGCCAAGTCCAGCTTCGCTCCAGCTTTAGCAGTCCCGGGATATCATAGGCATCCTGCAGCTCTACGACGAACCGGTCATAGTCGGCAGTAATCTCGGCCTGTCGTACGGTTGCTCTGTAAGCTGCACCAGCCTGTTGGCTAACGCCATCTATAATAGGGACAGAATGCCCCAGCGCACTGTTGCAAATGAAGGAATACCTCGTAGGTGGTGCGAAGTACGGCTTCGTATATAACCCAGCTCCGATATCAGCAAGGAACGTCTCTTGCCCAGCTAGGACGATGAAATGCCCAACATCATTATGATTATGGGGCTCATCATTGTAACCACCTTTGGCGGCAAAGCTGAACTTCCCAACCTTCTTCTCGACCCGCGACACCATCCACTGCGCATCCGCCAGATATATCGAATCCTCCTTCCATCCTTCCCCCTGCGTCCTCGGCTCGTACCAAATCAAATTGCGAAACGCAGGTGCCCATCGGCCGCAATGATCGGAAACCGCCTTATCCTGAAACGTATATTCGGGGAGCTGCACTTCCGGAAACCTCCGTGCCATTTCATGGGTCAGCCCGATGTACACATCCCATTCCTCGGGCGAATCGGAAAAATTAACGATCTTGCGACCGTGAAGGAAGCAGTTCTGCTGAAATAAGGCTACCTGCTTCACCTTAGGATCAGCGAGTAAATCTATTGCCCCGTTGGTTCTCCGGGAGAGAAGCTCTGCGAAATACGTATAGAAACCGAATCCATATCCCCAATACATATATCCTTCCAAGCAGGCTCCGTCTTCTCCATAGCCTTCTAGGAATAAATTGACCGTCGGCAGCGCTTTGTCCAATACGAGAGCCAATTCCTGCTTATCCTCTATTAAGTAGATGGCTGCTGCACCGATCGAACCGGCACACACCGCCGCCCAGTTATTGCGCACATGCTCCCAGAAGTAATCGTTCACTAGAAAAGGTGCAAACACGCGGCGGTAAACTTCTCTCTTTACACGATCGCGTACGGTCTCCGGCCAACTATGCCCCGTCAGCATCATCACCTCAGCGAGTGCGAAAGCAGTCTCCGCAACGAACAGCTCAATCCCGATTCCCGGATCCGGCACATATTGCTCATGTACGGAGTATCCCTCCGCTCTGAGTCCAGGCGGGCTGTCAAAACTGACCGGCACGCACCAGGAAAATTCTCCGCAAATGGCCCACACCGTGTCCAAAAGTCCGTCTAGGTAATCGGAGCGTTCAGGCATTAGCCAGCTCAACAAGCCAAATGTCGTCAGTCGTTGTCTCCTGGAGAAATAGACGGGCTCATATGTTTTGCGAAAGCCATCCTCCCAAACACGGCGGAATAGCGTCCATGGCAATTCAGTAATAGGCTGACTGAGAAATCGTTCTCCATCCGCAGCCAATCGTTCAAGAATCGGCTGGAATTCGGGCTCAGACATAATTCGACTACGTACGGCTTCCCGATCTTTCCGAAAGAGCCAATTGCCGATTCCGGGGCTGCCATCAGCCAACTGCTCGTATATTGAGGGGTGAATCATAGTCTCCAATACCTCCCTTTTTAGTAAAAAACGGTATTCACCCTCAAGTATAGTGCAGTAGTTAGAATCCCTCTATCGGGGGACGTGACACGATTATTGTTTTTATGACTTCTCTAGATTTAGCTTGAAATCACTGTTTCAAACGAGAGGGCTCAAACAGAGCCTGTTCTATTCGCATCGCGATCCTGAAATGGTGAAATGGCTAGGTAACCGTAAGCTTGATATTTAAATATGACTTTGTACCATATATTCCTTCCATTTGATCATAGCTCTCTTTGCACATTTGAACTAGAATGTAATCAAATTAGCAAAGGAGCTTCTGCTATGAAAATAAATCAATGGGCCCTGGTCACAGGGGCAGACCGCGGACTTGGCCTCGCCTTGGTCAAAGGACTGCTGACGCAAGGCTATTACGTCTGGGCAGGACAATATGCACAAGAATGTCATGCGCTAAAGGAGCTGGCGCTCTCCTACGGCAAGCGGCTGCGCCCGATTCGTTTGGACATATCTGACGAGAACAGTGTGCAGGAAGCGTTGCTTACGGTCGCGGCGGAGACTGAACAATTGGATTTGCTCATTAATAATGGTGCCATCCTAGGGAACATCACTACCACCGTTCAGGATCAGTTGGATTTTGAAGACATGGAGCGCGTATACCGCGTAAACACACTAGGCGCTTTGCGGATGACGAATGGGCTGATTGATCTTATTTTAAAAAGCAAAGATAAGCTCATCGTTAACATTTCGTCCGAGGCCGGCAGCATCGGAGCCAGCCAGCGAACTGGCTGGTTTGCTTACTGCATGTCCAAGGCTGCACTTAACATGCAATCCCAGCTCATTCATAATCAGATTTCGCCGCAAGGCGGCAAAGTAGTCGTCCTGCATCCAGGGCATGTCCAATCTTATATGCAGGGCAAGCTGGATTCATCCGGCAAATTGACCCCCGAGCAGTCTGCACAGCATATTCTCAACCTCATCGAGCAGCGGCTAGCCCCTGATTGGCCCCACCAAAAGCTATCTCTGATCGATTACCAAGGGGATCAGTTGCTGTGGTAAGTCTATTGCAAAAAAGCAATAATCCCATCAGTAACTGCTGTCGCTGCTTTATCTTGAAAAGCTTGCGTTTGAATTCTTTGTTCATCCTCACGATTGGATAAATAACCTAGCTCAAGTAAAAGGGAAGGGCTATTGTTTTCCCTAAGTACATGGTAGTCACCCTGAGCAACTCCTCGATCTTTTGTTTCTATTTTTTGCTTGAATAGCTGCTCGTGTATCATCTTGGCTACCTGCTTATCTTCCGATTTGTTGTAATAGGTTGTTATGCCTGTTACATCATGGCTTGTAAACGCATCAAAGTGAATACTAATAAACAAATCTGCTGAATGAATGTCGGTAAATTCAACCCGCTCTGGTAAAGCTAGAAATTCATCTTTATCACGTGTCAAAACGACATTAGCTCCCGTTTTCTCTACTAACTCTCGTTTGATACGAAGAGCTGTTTGGAGCGTAATGTCTTTCTCCAAAACGCCTGTCTGACCCGTAGCACCCACATCTTTACCACCATGTCCAGCATCAATGACAATCGTTTTCCCATCTAAAATGCGACTTTCTTTCTGCATAGCTTCGCTATTCACACTTTCATTTTTAATAATACTATTGGCTTGTACATTGAATGCATATAAGGCCGAAACAAATACCAGGATCGTAGATAAGGCCAGCAGTATATTCCTTTTCATGACACAATTCTCCTCTCAGTAATCAAACTCTATCTAGCGAAAATTCATTTGATAGAGTTAGTTTAATAGAGGCGGATGAAGGTCCAGCGGATTTAAAATAAAGATAAGATGAAGATTGGACGAAAAAAATAACCACAATTCATGACGTTAAACATTCACGACATGAATTGTGGTTATTACTTGTGAACCTTATTTATTTATTTAAACAGAAGAAAAACAAAACCCCGTCTTCCGTGTTCGCCGCGCCGTAGGGCACGCCATGTAGCTCCAAAATATTTTTCGATATGGCAAGACCTAATCCCGTTCCGCCTTGTGCGCGGTGGCGTGCTGCATCTCCGCGATAGAAGCGGTCCCATATTTTATCCAGTTGATCAGCTGGAATGTGAGCCCCTTTATTTTCGATACACACCTTAACCTGATCGGGTTCTTCATGCATGGAAATGAAAATATGCTCTTGTTCTGGCGTATAGCGAATCGCATTAGTTAAAAAATTCGTAAACACTTGCTCGATCCGATGTTGATTTGCCAGGACTGCAACAGTTGCAAGCTCGGTATGCACATGAAGTTGTTTACTGCTGAACTCCACGGATAGTTTTTCACAAATGTCCTCGATAAGCTTGTCGATGTTGAACGTTTCCATCTTCATGGTATAGGTGCCTGATTCAAACTTGGCCAACTCCAGCATATCCACAATCAACAGATTCATCTTATCTACTTCTTTATCCATAGCATCAAAATAATAATCTTTCTTATGCGTAGCAACGCCATCCTTCAGAATCGAAATACAGCTTTTCACAATACTTAGCGGCGTCTTTAGCTCGTGGGATACCCCTGAAATAAATTCTCTTCGTGTATTTTCCAACTGCTTTTCTTTCTCAATATCCTTCTGCAGCTGTTCAATATAGGAGTGCAGGGATTGGGATAACGAATTAATGCTTTGAGACAAGTCGCCGATTTCATCATTGGATCGAATGGCAATCTTTTCCGAAAAATCTAAACCTGCCATCCGCTTCGTCGTCCTATTAATTTGCAGCAAGGGATTTGCGATCTTTCTCGAATAATACCAAGCAGCAAGAACAATAAGAAGCATAACTAGCCCAATCAAGTACACATAATAATCTTCGAGCATCTGCACAGCTTCATCAACGGGTTGTAACGAGGCCATGGAGAAAATATATCGAATGGTTCCATCTTGATCTTTCATCGGGTCGATGAACAGTTTGTATTTCACGTCATTTTGCGTAAAATCAAGTATTTGCATGGACGTATCGCTGATTTTCGCACCATCGAAGAGTAAATTCGTTTGAAAATCCTTCAATCTCTCCATAAACAAACTGTTGGTGTAAATAAAACTGGAGGATTCGCTTCCAGTTGGGATAAGAACTTTGGTAATCGTACCGTTGAGTGAAATCTCGGGAATTGCTGGTTTCTCCGACTTATTAAATTTAATATCAACTTGCATATCATAGATCTTTTTAGAAATTTTCTCGTTCTCCCACATTGTGTTTCCATTCCCCACTAACTGTACGCGGTATGGAATTAATGCTAAATCCTTTTTATACGCCGCAATAGCAACACGTGCTTTCGCAATTAGAAGGGATTTCGCTTTACTTGGCGTGCTCGATAAAATCTCATTGATGTTCATGATATGATAAAGCGGAATTGTCATTGTTTTACCAGCGAATTCTGCGTTAGTTTTAGCTGTATCCATTTTAACTTCCACATAAAAATCATTCATATTTTTAAGGTTCCCAAAGCTATCTAATGTCGTAATCCAGGCATTATTTTCCCTATAAAAATCCTGTTCCAACTTTTGAATGGCAAGTACATCCCCGCCACTTTTCAAATAACTTTCTTTATACGATTGGATGTTCGTTTGAATGTCGTTCACTTTTCGGTTTGCGTAATATTGCTTAAAAAATATCGTTTGCCCCAGATAAATCGTAGTTAAGATGAATAGGCATAACAGCGTCGTCAGCGAAAATAGTTTAACTACAATACTCGCTCTCATGCGTTACCCTCGAATTTATAGCCCGTCCTCACAATCGTCGTAATCAGCTTCGCTTTATTCCCGAGCTTACTTCTTAAGTTACGGATATGCGTGTTCACTGTACGATCATCTCCCTCGTATTCATAGCCCCAAATTTTCGAAATAAGTTGATCTCTCGAAATGACAATGCCTTTATTTTGCATGAGGTAGGATAAAATTTGGAATTCTGTATAGGTGAGATGAACTTGTTCCCCTTCTACAGTCAAGGATCTAGAAGAAAGATTCATCTGAATCCCATTTGTAGATAAGGCATCGCTACTGGCGTGAGGGATAGGGGCGTCCGATTGTCGTTCTTCTCTGTTCCTGCTATCGATCAGTCGTTTGGCCCTGGCTAATAAGACAGCTGGACTGTATGGCTTCGTGACATAATCATCTGCACCAAGCTCAAATCCTAATAAGGTATCATCTTCGTCCACTCTTGCAGTCAACATAATGATCGGGACATTCGAAGATTTTCTTATTCGTCTGCACACAGCCCAACCATCCAGCTCTGGCAGCATAATGTCCAACATAATTAAATGAACGTCATGGGCTTGAAATAATAATAAAGCCTCTTTCCCATCGGCCGCCTCTAATACGTGATAGCCTTCATTTATGAGGTAATCTTTAATAATTTCACGTAAAATATCTTCATCTTCTACAATTAAAATCGTCTTTTGCATATGATTGCTCCTACGTTGTATATGGATACTATTCTTACCTACTTATTTGTAACATAGCCAGATGAAGATTGCGTAAAGAAAAAGGAACAGCTGCCACTCGGCAGAACTGTTCCTTTTTTTGTTGAACCGACTATTTAGTCCATTCGGTACCCGTTTTATGTTCGATGACTTGCTGCACTTTTCTTGAAACATCTTTTTCCATCGTGCTGCCGCTTTTCGGAACTTCGCCTTTATTTTCAGCCTTAATTTGTGCATCAACCTGTGTTTTTCCAATAACATCTAGCAATTGCTGTTTGGAAACATTTCTGGAAGCTGCAATCTCAACGACAGATTTACCTGTTGCTAATTCTTGTTTCAATTCTTGCGTGCTCATGTTTAATAGCGAGATTAATTTTTCATCGTTTAGAAAAAAATCTGCCGTATGATCAGGCTTACCATCTTTTGAAAATAAACCTTCTACTTTAATATTGGGAGGTGTTGGTTCACCTTTTAATACGGCTTCAACTTCTTGAGGTGTTGGTGTATTGGCTGGCATTTGAACTTGTGCTTGTACTGCCTCAGCTACAAGTTTTGGGGTTGCTGTTGCTGAATTTGATGCATTCGCTGCATATGCACTAGCAGCTCCTACTAATAGAATTGCTGATATACCAAGTGTAGTGAATAATTTTGTTTTGTTCTTTACCATGTTCAATACCTCTTTTCTTAGTTTTGTTTGCTGCTACAGGTATTAATATAAGGAGTGCATGTCAAGATGAGGTGAAGATGTGGTCAAGTTGACATTGAGATTTTGGACGAATGCTAAAACAGTTATCCATCTAGCCGAACTTCCAGCCAACTTCCGTCACTTGGAATCACCACTTCTACTTCCTCACCGTTTAGTTGATAGCGAAGAAAGCCCTGCCCTTCCGTTGCTCGTACGCGAATACGATCTTCATTCATATCGATCTCTACTTCCCCTTTGGCCGTTGGAACCGTTCCTTTCAACCACGCTAGTCCGCCGAGATGTGGCTCCACGACAAAGGTTTCATAGCCAGGACTTAATGGCTTAACCCCAAGGAAATACCTTCCGATCAAGTAAATCGGGCTGGCCCCCCAAGCATGACAAAGGCTCTTCCCGTAAGGCATCCCATACATGCCGTAATGCTCATCATCTGTCGCGGACGGGTCATACTCCTCCCAGAAGGACGTTGCTCCCCGTTCCATCATGCCGCCCCAGTAAGAAAGAATCTCTCTGCGCACATAATCATGCTCCCCGCTTTCACAGAGCACGGCCAGCTCATGAAATCGCATGTATGGCGTCCGAATACGAGGCACATCCGGATTTAGCAAAACATGACGGATCACACTAGACCGTTGCTCTGGGGTCAGATAGCCATAGGTCATCGCGAACATACTCGCATGCTTCGTCAGCATGGACTTCGTTTCACCTTCAACCCGGTGATGCAGCAATCCGCCCCTCGTGTCGTCCCAAAACAGACGGAGCGTAGTCTCTCTTATATTTTCAGATAATGATCCGTAGGTGGCCGCAGCCGCTTCTTCCCCCATATGCTTAGCGAACAAACTCATGGCCTCAAGTCCGCGTGCGAGCAGAATCTGTTCGGTACTAACTGCCCCGGTATTATCAAGATCAGCCCAATCTACAAAAACCCAATCCTGCTTTCTTCCTTCGACGAGTCCCTCTTCGTTAAGCTGTTGCAAACAAAACGCCATTAAGCTTACTGCACGGTCATAATACTGCTGGATGAAACCAAAATCACCCGTGTACAGATAATAGTCGTAAAGTGAAATAAACCAGTAGAACGAATAGTCCAAAATTGTATTGATGTGCATGGTAAGTGGATCCTTCCCCCGAAGGGCAACCAGCGTTCTGCGGGTAACGTCAAGGTCGAAGAAACTGTAATAGTTCATTAAGAACGCCTGATAGGCGTCCCCTGACCAAACCCAGCGATCCCGTTTGATTCCGTCGAGGAAAAACTCACGTGTGTTCAAATGCAGCGTATACAGAGATATGTTGTAGATTTCAGATAAGGTGGGATCCGAACATTCGAAGGCACTGCGGTAAGTCACTGGCACATATTCATATAGCATAGAAATTCGGTTCCAGCTCACACCTGGATCGGCATGAACCCATACATAACGGAATGCTTTAGCCTCCTCCAGGATGTAGATCCCCTCCCCAGCAGCACCCGCCGCGCTTTCAGCATCGAATTTATCGAGCGTTACGCATTCATTTGGTGAAAGTGCTTCCGCCATAGATTCCCCATAGTAAATGCGAACTTGTCCTGAGCCTGAGAGATTGTGAAAACGAAGGTAACCAAATGTTTCCCTGCCAAAATCCAGCAACAGATGACCATCTCTAATCTCCTTGGAGACAGGCTCCTGCGGTGAAAGAGATAATCTGAACATCGATGGCCGATCAGCCAGTGAATCGAACGTCCAGCTTCCAGCCTTCACCCAATCATTTTGATAAGAAGTGACTTCCCAGCTTGCATCCGTCCCAATATGCTCACCTTCAATGCGAAGGGCGGGAACTTCATAATCGTTGAAAACACTGATGCTGATCTCGTGGCGGCCAGCCGGCAATGTCATCACGGCATCATTCGAGCGATAATTATCTTTACCATCAATATATAGAGAGAATGTACCTTCAGCAGCAATCGTAATCTGCTCCTCTTGCGGCAGATCATATCTATATCGAAATTTGATGTTAGAATAGTGGCGGTCTAGTCGCCAAAAAGCCGGATACGCTACCCCGCGAGCGCTGCGTTTGACCGACATTTTTTCATGCAATCGAATCTCAAAATCGCCAGGATACCAGATCCAAGTTGCCTCTTGCTTCTTCTGCTTTTCCATGAATAGATAGCCCCTTTCGCTTCTTATAAGGTCGATTGTATAATAGGCTAACAGGATATAATGCAGGGAGAAGTGACATCTAGCATGGGTAATAGTGACAAAATAGAAAAAGCTCTTTCGGAAAAAGCACGGCGCGCGCCAGCCTTTCATTCAGCGATTTCAGAGCATTTTCAAGGGGACTTTCCCTTATTTCTGAACCGTTGGGAGGAAGGGTTTGAGCTGAGGGAGCATGATCATGCGTATATTGAAATGGTTTACGTGATGTCAGGCGAGGGATACCACTACGTGGGTGATCGCGTGGAGAGGACGAGCAAGGGCTATTTATATATTTTGCCTATCGGTACCTCACATATCATACGCCCCAGCGGTGCTTCCGCCAAAAACAGACCCCTCGTCTACAATCTCTGCATCCGTCCAGAATTCCTGACTGAGCTTGGCGACTGGCTGTCACGCTACGGCGTCGTTACCGAAATATTCACGGTGTTTACCAGCGATCCGGGAACGCATACGACTCTTTTTGATCAAGGTATGGAGCTGGGGGATTGGTTCGAGCATATGTATCGTGAATTTGTGGAAAAGAAAATCGGCTATGAAACAAGTTTATTTGCCAGCCTGATGCAGCTACTAGTGAGATTAGCCCGCCAATTGAACTCTGAAGACTACTCTCAGAAAGAGCCTAAGGGTTACACGGAGCTATCCACGATATTAGCGTACATCGATTCACATAGGACGGAAGCATTGACTGTTGAACAACTAGCCATTAAAGCGGGCATGAGCCGCAGACATTTTATCCGTGTGTTTCGGCGAGCTGCAGGTATGGGGTTCTCGGAATACTTACAACTCAAACGTATTGAATACGCCTGCCGCTTATTACTTGAGACAGATGACAAAATAGCTCATATCGCTAAAAGCGCAGGCTATCGTGATACTGCTCATTTCCGGGAGGTATTTCGGAAGTTGATGAAGGTCAGTCCGAGTGCATATAGATCAGCCAGCATAGCAGGTGACAAATAAAGCGCAAGAAGAGCTCGCATCCAGCGAGCTCCTAATGTCCGATATGGCTTATTTATCCCCGTATAACAGCAACACCCTCCGGGAAGCTCTCGCTCCACTCCCCATTCTCATAACGAAGCCGAATCGTGCCCGTCGGCACATTCAACTGCAGCGAAAACGACGTCCAAGTCGCCGGAAGCTTCGGACGAAAAGCAATCTCTTCCCAACCCGGCTTCGCAGGCTTTACTCCGATAATGTCTTCAATCAGTACGGGAACCGGCCCGCTTGCCCAAGGATGGCATAGGCTGGTGTTCCATTTCTGATCTTTCCCCCATGCCTCAAAGCACGTGGTTGCTCCTTCTTTCAGCATATTCCCCCAAGAATGCTCATCGTCGGATGAGAGCAAGTCATAGATCAACTCATACTCTCCGACCTCCGCTAGAGCTTTCATGACAAAATAGGAGAAATAAACCCCGCATGCGAATCGCTTGGTCCGGATCAAACCGACAATCGTACTGACAGCTTCCTCCGGAGCGATATGGAACAGCAGAGGGAGTACATTGGCATGCAAGGCATGATGCGTGCTCTGCTCCGAATCTTTAAATAACCCATTCTTCTCATCATAGAAAGCCTTTATGAAGCTCTTCTTTAATTGCGGCACCCGATTCTCGTAGGCAACACCGAGCAATTCCCGCATCTCATTTACGCTGCTTAGGCAACCGATATAAAAAGCATTGATGACGTTATGACAGCCAGGAGCGACCGGCCTGGAGAGTTCAAAATCATAGTTGTCACGCAAGTTTTGCGGCCAATCAACCAGATTCCATTTGTCCGTGACGCCCTCAAGCAATCCATCTTCACGCTCAAATTGCTCAAAATGCTGCAGCAAACCTTCCGCATACGGGTACATCTCCTGAAGAAATTCCGCATCCCCACTGTAACGGTAATATGTCATGACTTGCAGCGGCCACTGCAATGAGAAGTCAGCGATTTCCTGCATGAAATGTCCGGGTGCAACAGCCATGATCCCTTTACACACAAACGAACTACGACCGAATTGTTCAATCGCCTTGCGATACAGCCGTAAATCCCCGCTGAGCAGCATATGGGAGTGACCAATAACCGTATTGTCGCCCAAATATTGACCTTTCTCTCGGCTCGGACAATCCACATAATTCTCCTGAGAACCATAGCGGACACCGCTTTTGCAAATGTCAAAAATTTGATTCATCAGTTCATCTGAGCTGTGAAGCAGACAGCTTTGCTCATCCATTGGATAATGTCTGACTACGGCGTGGAAGGATTCCGGGCGCAGCGCTTCCTCGGGTCCCTGCACTTCCACATAGCGGAAAGCTTTGTAATCATACGTTTCGAAGTAATCTACTTCACCCGATAATGTCCACTGATCATGATAAAGGCAATTACAGCGCATTTCGTAGCGAACGGCTTGATCTCCAGGCATCAATTCTTCCCCTGAAAAAATATGTACTTGTTCTCCCGCATTTCCATGGGCATTCATGGCGAATTGGCCTGTCAGCTCGGTCCCGAAGTCGATCAGATAATGACCTGGCGCAAGCAGTTCGACACGCGAAGGCTGCTTCTTATAGACAGCAAGCGGCGGAGTCGGCTGCTGCACAAACGTATAATCGGTACGCTCCGCTGATTCCGCATGTTCCCATTTTGAATCGTCGTAGCCAACTTCTGTCCAGCCCCGCTCCGATTGCCTGGCATCCAAAAGCTCTGTGAATTGCGTCTCATAGCCGAATTTCACACCGGGCTGATTATCATGAACTCGTTTCGCTTTCCAAGTACGATCAGACTTAACTAGTAAATTCTCGCCTGCCCACAGCTCCGCTACGAAACCTTGCCGGTAGTCAGCGCTGTTATAAACGCGATTTAACAACCCTTGATAATAGACATGAATAGCAATTGCATTTTCCCCGACTTTTAAATACGAACGTACATCTATCCGATTAAAATAGTAATGATTCGCATCACTCTGAGCAGGCCCTTGAGCAACGAACTCGCCATTGATGTACAGCTTATAATAATCATCTGCCGTCAGGTTAAGCCAGATCTCTTCTTCATTCAATACCTTTTCATCCAACGTAATTACGGTTCTTGCATACCAATGGTGATGTTGCAATTCTGGATCATGTGGTTCGACTTCAACCGTTTCGAGCTCTTTATGGAAGAGATAGGATTTTTTCAAATTTATAAAAGAACGATCTGTCAACCAACTTGCTTGCCACTCCTGCGTCAACCGAACCATCTCCACTTCGCTCGAATCTTGATTTTTGCACAAAATATACAAACTCTGGAGCCATCATATCGTGGGATTCCTCCCGATTCAATATACACTTTTTCGCTTAGATCACATTTCTTACATTCAAGGCGTAGCGGTGCAACAAAAAAAGTGATTATCAGGGCTTACGGCCCCAACAATCACTTGTAAAAGTCTATCCGTTTTTACGCTCCAGCTTCGTTAATCGTCCGACCGAAATCCACTCGGCTACGTATACATCGCCACGGGAATCTACACAAATCCCATGCGGCGAGCTAAATTTGTTAGCACGTAGATAGCCTTGATCTACATTGGGCCATCCTTGCTGTGATTTCGCTTGACGATCCTCACCCAAGTGGGCGACTAATCGGTCATGTTTATCAAATACCGTTACACGGCTATATAAGTCCGGGAAATACATCTCATCCTTGTGGAAATAGAAGCTGCAAGGCATATCCATATCATGGTCGAAGCTGCGCTTAAACTCACCGTCTAGCGTAAATACCTGGATACGATGGTTGCCGCGATCCGCTACATAAATCTCTGGTTCTCCTCGGCGCACATCAATGGAAATACCATGCGGACAACTGAATTGCCCCTCTTCATTGCCTTTTCCTCCCCAAGAGCGGATATAGTCGCCAAGTGCATTATATTGATGTACCCAGCTCTGTCCATACCCATCAGCGATATAAATATCGCCATTTGGCGCTACAGCCACATCCGTTGGTACAAATTTGCGCTCATCGTCATAGATATCCGGTAAATCTGGTGTGCCGATCGTTAACAAGTGTTCACCTGTTAATGTGGTCTTCACCGTTATTCTTTGGGCTGTGTCCGTTATGTATAGGAATTCGCCGCCCGCTTCTTTATGAAGATAAAAGCCGTGCGCGCCTCCCGCGAACTCTTCTCCCCATGCACTCAGGTACTCCCCATTACGATCAAATACGACGACCGATGGTGTCCCCGTGTGGAACAAGTAGAACCGATCCGCCTCATCTACGACAATACCGTGAGAATAACCCAAAGTCACATGCTCAGGTACTTTTGCCCAATTCGGAATGACTTCATAAGCGTGGGACGTATTACCAACTTGCAAACCATGCACAGCTACTTTTTCCAATCTACGTTCACTCCTTTATTTGGTATAAACAACGGGAAAATCTGCTCCAGTCAAAAGATCTCCTGGTTGAACATGAATATGTTTACTCATGGGGTGATTGCCAACGGGCTCGTAACGAATGTTACCCGGCATATAATGAACCGCAATCGCACGCCGTTTCATCTGTGAGTGGTTAGGCAAAGATCCGTGCCAGGTCATACAGTGATGGTAGCCTACTTGACCTTTCTTGATTTCGAACGGTACTGGCTTGATCTCGACACCTTCGGGAAGTAATTCAGGACGCTTATGCTGCGGCATATGGTCTGGGCCGTGAAGCAAGTGTCTTTGGTGATCTCCCCACGTATGACTTCCAGGCACCATCCACATGCAACCGTTCTCAATAACCGCATCGTCCAACGCCACCCAGGCGCTGATTAGCTCTGAAGGTTTAATGATCGGCCATAAGGGATGATCCTGATGCCATTTCGTAGGCCCACCTGTGACAGGCGGCTTGTATTGAATTTGATCATGCCAAATTCGCAATGTGTCCGTACCTGCAAGTTGTGCAACATCTTCACATAACGTGCGATTCGCTGCATGCTGCAAATAAAGATCACTGGCCATCCAAATGTTTACCACCTGAACGATGGTTTCATTCGCTTCCATACTCATACCATATTCGCTTTTGTCCAATAAATTACGATTCAAAACCGGTTTTTTCACCGTTTTGCCTTCCAGCACTAGATCCAACTCACGACGTAAAAGCTCAACCTCTTCGTCGTTAAGCACAACCTCACCTTTTACAAAACCATCACGCTCAAACGCTTCCACCTGTTCCACTGTCAGCATACTAATCCCCCATCCACGATTTGTTAATAGCCACTGTTATTGCTTACATAATGAAGTGTAACAGCGTACTGCTTACAAGTCGTTGCAGGAAAGATTAGAATTAGTTGTACTTTCCAAAGGTGTTTACCTACAGGCAGCGAACTACTTAAGAATAAAAGATGGATAAGGAGAACGTCAAATGGAACTTTCTCGCCCGCTTGGACCGATGGGCTTATTACTTCCTGCTGTGAACTATGCCAATATGCAAACCGTTCCCCCAGGTACTTTTTACGGACCTCGAACCATTCCAGACTATCAGCTTGTTTATGTAGTCTCTGGGCGCATGGATTTATTTATTGGCTCCGATGAATATGCGATTCTTCCAGGTGAATGCGCTTATTTAGGATCAGATACGCCGCACAAGCTATCCGTTCATCCTGATAAATCAGTCACATTTATCAGCCTCCACTTTGATTGGCATCGTCCATCTCCAGAGCCCATTCATCCGGGCCCTAAGCTAAAATACTTCACGGGGAGCCCACCGTATCAACCAGCGCAGCGTTACACGCTTGACGTTGAGGGTTATGGCAGCATCACCGTCCCTATTCATTTCAGACTCATGGAAGGGGAACGGATTCTTCATCAGATTGTTCAGGAATACAAAGAAGAGGAGCATGGCTACGCGTTCGCATTAAGAGGACTTATGGTGCAAATCTTAACCGAAATTATACGTCGTGAATTAGACGTTTCTTCCACACATAGCTCGAAACGAAGCATGATTAAAAATGCCCTGCAAATGATCGTGGAACACCCCGAGCGTGCATGGAGTATAACAGAACTAGCGGAGAGCTGCGGTTATCATCACATCTATTTTTCTCAGTTATTTAAGGAAGTCATGGATGTTTCACCGAAGCCATACATGATTCATAAACGAATCCAATTGGCTAAGAAGCTGCTTTTAAAAGAAGAAAAAGTTGAGGTTGTTGCAAGTAAACTGGGCTATACCTCTATTCATTACTTTAGTAGGCATTTTAAGTCGATTACTGGCATATCACCGTCTACGTTTAGACTTTATGGCGGGGAAGAGGATCAGAGGATTGAATAGCTGCTATTCAACTATTTTTTCCTTCTTAATACCCTCCCAGTATAAAAAACAAGTACGCCGAGCAGCATTATTCCCAAGCTCTCTATCGTTCTCCACATGGTGCTTGGGATAGTTCCAAATGTAACTTCATCCTGTAGATAATCAACTGACTCATATGTCTCAACAATATTTGGAGCATAGTTCATTGTAAGATACATCCCTTGAATAATCTGAAAAGCATAAAAAACGACTACAAATATGAATCCTACAACGAGAGCTCGAATAAATGGTTTTTTCATTGTTACCTCCTCGTTAGCCTTCGAAATAAAAAAGAAGCCCACCAACAAGCAAGCTCCTCCGCTATCGTACTCCTTCGTTTAATCTATTTAATCATCGATTAATAATTCCCCATAATATCCAATCCCAAAAGAAGAGTATAATCATAAGAACGATAAAAATTCCAACAGGATTCGGGCCAAGATCTAAAAAATAAAGAACAGCGCTGAGTATGATTGTCAAGATAGCAGCGATTACTACTTTTACAAGTATGGACTTAATCATTTTCCTCATTGTCATGATCTCGCTCCTGTGATTTCCTTTGGGTTCATTTTCTATTTCTTTAATGTGGTGTTGTATCCTTCATTATCAACTCAAGAACACTACCTTATACTGTCCGTTAACTTAACAAAAGCTGCCGATCAAACGTCCAGAAGTTTCACTCGACATTTTTCACTGTCTGTTGCTTTTCATAGGGTCTCTGTCTGCATCATGACAAGCACAAGTATTACTTTCCTTCACTCAGTTTCCAACTTAAAAATCAATTCGTTCGCCATTCGTTTATTTAAACGATATTTTTCTGTTTTACCTAGCTTAGCTGACAACTCTGTTATCTTTTTAATCTGTGTATCTGTAGGTGGTTGTAGCTCTATTAATCTTTCATAATTCTGAAAAGCAACTTTAAGTGCTGTTTCAGGGGAAAGTAAATCAATTGTTTCGTAAAGTGCCTTCGCTGCTTGTTCCCTTGTCAAACCATATCCCGAGTCTGTAGATAACATAAATCGATCAGGAAATTGCTCGATTAGCGGTATGAAATCCGCCAATTTGTTACTGCTGTCTCGGTTATATGAAGTAAATCCTGGAAAAAAATCAATAAATAAATTCGAATGCTTTTCCAATAGCTTTTTAATGTTTTCTGGAGCGTTGTAAGCATTGGCATGACCAAAGATGATATTCGTATTCGCGTGCTGATTAAGCGCTTCCTCTAGATGTACGATTGCTGACCCATTCGGTGGATCGATATGTAAAAGAATCGGTACACGGTATTCTGCAGCCAACTCATAGATTTGTGGAAAATATCCGTCATTAGGATGATTTGCTTTCCACTTTACTTTTGAAACAACTGGCGATGCGGTAGATGCCGCTGCGACCTCTCCAATATTTAAATAACCTTTCTCCAATTTATCTTTTATTATGGTTAAACCTTCTTTTTCATAAATTGGAAAGCCTGCGAAGGAAGGATAAACATGAGTGGGCTCCATTTGATACCTCCACCAAGACAATTGATCCGTATCCAGAGCACTGGGTTCTGATATATCCCCGAATAATACAATGCGGTCTATGCCATATAGCCACCCATGACTTCATCCGTGTTAATGTTGGAACAGAATTTGCTCTCTTCTTATGAGTTCTTTTTTCGAGCATATTACACCTATAATTAACGTAGCGTTAGTGCAAATTATCGGATTATTTCAATACGTTTAATTAAGCAATTTCAGCATAACTGCAAGGTACTAGATAAAGTTAGTACTGATAGATAACTCGGTTGTTATATATACTTGCTTTATAGAAAGCGAGGACTACACATGAAGATTCTTGAATATTTAACAACGTTAATACTCGGTGTACTTGCTGGTGCAATACTTGGTGTTGTATATCTCATCTTTGCTTATCTCGTTCTTATTTTTAGTTTAACTTCTCTAGGTGAATATGAAGAAATTCTCACAAGTATATATCTTTATTACCTGCCGATTATTATTCTTTTTACTGCGCTTATCCTAAGTCAATATAAGTTTTTTATTATTATACTAATCGCTTTTCTTACAGAAACTTATCTATGGCATCTTTGGACAGAAAGCTGGGAACAGGCACCGTTATTCTTTTAAGAATCAATTCCAAACCCTCCTTTAAGCTCCATTCAACATTTCCATAATTAGAATAATTTAAATCGATGTGGTTTCAACGCAATACTGCCTATTAGCGCAATGACGGCTGCCGTTTTGTGTTGAACTATTGTGTCCCGTTAGAATTCCTGTGAAACGAATAATTTGGAATTTGAATAAAAAAGAGCGCCTCTGTACGATGGGAGTACGTAACGGGTCTACAGCCCTTAAAATCCCACATCAGGAGG